>NZ_NSJY01000003.1:0-267500 GCF_002289535.1 Bradyrhizobium sp. UFLA03-84
CTCGCGGAGAGAGCCCCCACCCCACCCTCCCCCGCAAGCGGGAGAGGGAGCCTGACTGGCTTGCCCACCTGACGCGCGCCGCCCTCCGATACCGCAACCGGGGACAGAACCGTGCTACCCGATCTGACCAGACGAAGCTTTGTGACCGCAGGGGGACTATCGATCATGGCCGCGATGACGGGGATGCAGCCGGCAAGGGCCGCGACGTGGCGCGATGAGATCCGCGCGATCGCGTTCGACGTCCAGGGGACGT
Organism: Bradyrhizobium sp. UFLA03-84; assembly: GCF_002289535.1. NCBI lineage: Bacteria > Pseudomonadati > Pseudomonadota > Alphaproteobacteria > Hyphomicrobiales > Nitrobacteraceae > Bradyrhizobium > Bradyrhizobium sp. UFLA03-84. The sequence continues at coordinate 254 of NZ_NSJY01000003.1, forward strand.
GCGTCGACTTCTACCAGCCGATCCTGCGTGCCGGGCAAGCCGTCAACGCCGCGAAGGGGCTCGCGCTCGACTGGGCAAAACTCTCAAGCGAGTGGCGCGATCTCTATCGTGCCGCGCTCGACGACGTGATCGCCGGCAAGCGGCCGTGGATCAGGGTGGACCGCATCTATCGCGAGGCGCTGGATGTGCTGCTCGATCGCCACGAGCTCTCGAAAGCTTTCTCCAGGGACGAGCGCGACGAACTGAACACGGTGTGGAGCAAGCTCGATGCGTGGCCCGACAGCGTCGACGGGCTGGCGCGGCTGCGCCGCCGGTTCGTGACCTCGACATTGTCGAACGCCGGCATGGCCGCTGTGGTGGCGGTGGTCAAGCACGCCGGGCTGCCGTTCGATGCCGTGCTGACCGCCGAGCTTGCGCGCAGCTACAAGCCGTCACCGGCGGTGTATCAGCTCGCCGTCGACTATCTCGGCTATCCTGCCGACAAGATCCTGATGGTCGCCTGCCACAAATATGATCTGAAGGCGGCCCGCGCCTTCGGCATGCGCACAGCGTTCGTCGCTCGTCCGCTGGAGTTCGGACCGGCGGCGAAGGTGGACGTCGCGCCGGAGCCCTGGTTCGACCTGCATGTCGACAGCTTTACGCAGCTCGCCGACGCGCTCGGGCCGGCGTGACGATGCGCGGGTGAGTCAGTGTGCCCGGCTTACACCGGCGCGCCCGCCTCCGCGCAATTGGTCAGCCGCGCCGGCACGCCGACGGCGGTGCAGCCGGCGGGGACATCCGACGTCACCAGCGCACCGGCGCCGATCTTGGCGAAATCGCCGATGCTGAGGTTGCCGATGACAGTGGCGCCGGCGCTAAGCAGCACGCCGCGGCCGATCGTCGGAGCGTGGCGCGGATCGTCCTGATGCCGCGCGATGGTGACGTTCTGCAGGATCGTGACCTCGTCGCCGACCGAGGCCAGCGCGCCGATGATGATGCCGGTGCCGTGATCGAGGAACACCGCCGTTCCGATTTGGGCCGAAGGATGAATGCTGATTTGCAGCTGATCCGCAGTCGCGCTCTGCATCAACAGCGCAAGGTCGGGGCGATCGAAGCGCCACAGCCAGTTCGAGACACGCCAGGCCTGCAGCGCGACGTAGCCCTTGAAGTTGAGGAGCGGCGGCAGCAGACCCGTGATCGCGGGATCGCGGCGCACGATCGCCACGAGATCGGTCGCCGCGGCATCGACCAGCGTTGGCTCGGCCGCGAACGCCTCGCGGGCGGTCCGCACGAACTGCGCGCGATCGACATCAGCGCGGCAGATCGCCCGGCCGATCAGGAATGCGAGCGCGCCGCCGAAATCGCCCTGGTCGAGGATGAAGGCGGCCGACGCTTCGAGAAAGGGATCGGCGACAACAGCAGCTTCCGCCTCGCGCCGGATCGCAAGCCAGAGATCGTCAGAACTCATCGTCGCGGATGCCATCACCTTCGCCTCATCGTCCGATCCCGAACGATACAGTGGGCATGGCCGCACCAAAATGCAAACCGCCCGCTTGCTCATCGCAAACGGGCGGCTCAGGGCCATCAGGTTCTATGGGGGCACATCGCCTGAAGGCTAGCACTTGCCTCGCGTGATCAGCTCTGCGGCGGCTGGTCGTTCGGCGGGGTCGGACGGGTCTTGTGCTGCGCCATGAAGGCGTCGAACTCTTCCTTGTCCTTGGCGTGACGCAGGCGATCGAGGAAGTTCTTGAACTCGACCTGCTCTTCCTCGAGACGGCGCAGCGTGTCCTGGCGGTATTCATCGAAGGCGCGGTTGCCGCTGGAGGGCGGGCCGAAGCCGCCGAACGGGAAGCCGCGGCGCTCCATGCGGCTCTTCATCCGCTCCATCTTGTCCTGCATGCGCTCCATCTTGTTCTGCCAGCGATCCATGTCGTTGTGACTCCAACAGGCCATTTTTCTGCTCCCGAGTGTGAAAAAGAGAAGGGCGAGGCCGATCGGCCACCAGATCATGAAGCCGAGGATGATCCCGGCGATCTTCAGGGGATGCCACGGCGTCGCGTAGAAGTAGGGACGGTAGGGCTCTTCGACGGGGCCGCGCCAGCGATTGACATCAGCGGTGTAGGCCATTTCCTTCTCCATCACGGCATCACGCCGTTGTGAATGTAAATAACATTTACATAGGTAGCCCATCCCCCGGGAAAGTCAAGCAGCGCGGATGACGCACCCCTCGGATTATTTTTGGCTTAGCCGTTGAACCTTATTTCGGCTTGCCCCACGGACCAGCCTTCTCGCCTGCCGGCTTGTCGTCGGCGGCCGCGGTTCCAGGCCTCTGGTCGGTCCGGAAGCCGAGGCCGCGCAGATAGATCAGCACTTCGGCCTCGAGCAATTCCTCCGGCGACATCGGCAGCTTGCGCCGCGCGGCATCGCCGCGGCCGAACAGCGAGGCGACGCCGTGCGACATCGACCAGATGTGCAGCGCCATCATCATCGCCGGCGGACGCGGCATGCCCGGCGGCGCCAGCGCCGCAAGCCGCTCTGCGGCGGCGCGAATGATCGCGAACGCCCGCTCGCTTGCGGCCATCAGCGTTGGATTCGCATCAGGCGGCAGGCCGGATTCGAACATCGCGGAATAGAACGCGGGCTCCTCGCGCGCGAAGGCGAGATAGGCCTTGCCGACCCGCTCGAACGCCGTGACGGTATCCGGGCGGCCGTCATCCCAAGCCTGGGTCAGCAAAGACTCGAATTGCTCGAAGCCGCGCTGCGCGATGCTGGCGATCAGTTCGTCGCGGTCGCGGAAGTGACGATAGGGCGCGGCGGGACTGACGCCGGCCATGCGCGCGGCATCGGCGAAGGTGAAGCCGGCAGGCCCCTTCTTCGAGATCAGGTCGAGGGCGGCCTGCAGCAACGCCTCTTTGAGATTGCCGTGATGATAGCCGCGCTCGGCGCGGCCTTGGTCCTTGCGCCAGCTCATGTGAACGGCTTTTACATGAGCCGGCGGTAAAGGTCACTAGCGGCGGGATCATGCGATCATCAAGATTAACGGACCGGCGGGCCGAATGCGCGACTAGGCGGAGACGTAGGTCAACCTGATCGTGCTCTCGCCCAGCCGATCGCTTGCCACGAGGCGCAGCGGGGCACGGGGGCCGGCGAAGAAGGGCTTGCCGCGCCCGAGCACGACTGGCCGGAGGTAGATCTGATACTCATCGATCAGGCCGAGCTCGGTCAAACGTCCCGCGAGCTCCGGTCCCGCAACTTCGATCTCACCGTCGAGCCGGGCCTTCAATTCGCGCACCGCCGCCCCGAGATCGCCCGCGACCAGGGTCGCGTTGGGCCCGACCGACGTCAGCGAACGCGACACCACCCATTTTGGCCGGCTCCGCCACGCGGCCGCGTACTCGCGCTCCTCCGCGTTCCAATCGGGGAGGTCGTCGTCCCAGTAGCGCATCACCTCGTACATGCGGCGGCCGTACAACATGCCGGTCGTGCCGCGCACCTGCTCGATGAAATGACGAAACAGCCCAGGTGCCGGCGGCATCGGCTGGTCGTGATCGACATAGCCGTCGAGCGACTGGTTCAATCCAAAGACGAGCTTCGCCATCGCGCAAGACCCCCATCCAACCAACCCAAGTTCGGAAGAAAAGACCCCTCCCGCCGCAGGCGGGAGAGGTGCTTCGAGTTTGCGGCTCTGTCGCCCCGGTACTATCGCCCGGGGATCGGCAGCACCGGCATGATCTCCACGGCTTCACCCGGGAAGATCGAGAAGTGCGGATGGTTCTCGAACAGTTTGGCCGCCGCCTCATGCGAGGGCGCGCGCACCACCGTGAAGCCGGTCATCAGATTGGCGATGTCGGTGGTGCCGTCGGACCCCACCTTCTTGGTCTTGCCGAGCGGTCCGCCCATCTCGACGATCACGTCGTGGTGCTTCTCGACCCAGGCGCCCCACGCGGCCATGCCCTGCTGCTCCCTGGTGCGGCGCTCGGCCTCGGGCAGCGCGTTCCAGGCTGCCATCCGCGCGCCGGTTTTGCCGCCGCCGAGATAGACGGCGAGGAAAGTGTTGGTGCTCATCGTGGTTCTCCGTTGTGGTGGTTGATGGTGCAACGATCGATTGCTGGCGCGATGACGCTGTGCGGCGGCATCGCATCTTGTTCGGCTCTTCTGCTCTGCGCATGATCTTTCCGGAAAACCGCTGCGCACTTTTCCGGATCATGCGCTAGCGCAGCGCCTTGCCCCAGCCGCCCTGCGGATGCTCGAAGGTGGCGGCCGCCTGCTGCACCTCCTCGGAGAAGTCGGCCATCTCCTGCACCTGGCGGATCTCGATCATCTCGTTCGCGGTGGCCGGGCACTGCTTCGCCCATTCGATCGCTTCGGCGCGCGAGGCGACCTCGATCATCCAGAAGCCGCCGATCACTTCCTTGGCCTCAGTGAACGGACCGTCGATCACGACGGGCTCACCGGCATCGAACTTGACGCGCGCGCCGGCGGCAGGCGGATGCAGACCCTCCAGCGTGATCAGCACGCCGGCATCCTTCAGCGCCTGATTGTACCGCATCATCGCGGCGACCCGTTCGGGGTCGAGCTCGAGCTTGGCGGGGGCGGACTCGTAGCCGAGCGGGATCATCAGCATCATGAAACGCATTGGTCGGATTTCCTTATCTGTTGAAGCACTCGCAATTTTCACCCTTGTCATTCCCCGATGTGCCACCAGACACAGACCCGGAATCCAGGACTTGCGACGGAGGTCATGTAGTCGGGTCGCACCGCCTGCGCGATATCGCGGAATGACGTCGGGTGTCACTTCTTGCCTGCCTGCGCGCGCAAGCGCTCTTCCTGCTCGCGCAACTCCGGTGTCAGTGCCTCGCCGAAATCCTCGGCGGCAAATACCTGTCGGATCTCGATCTCGGAGCCGCTGTCGAACGGCGCGCGCTTCATCCAGTCGATCGCCTCATCGAGCGACTTGGTCTCGATCAGCCAGAAGCCGCAAACCAGATCGCTGCTCAGCCCGAACGGTCCGCGCGACACGGTGCCCTGCCCGCCGGCATATCTGACCCGCGCGCCCTTGTTGGTCGGATGCAGCCCCTCGCCTGCCTGCATCACGCCGGCCTTGACCATCTCCTCGTTGAACTTGCTCATTGCGGCAAGCATCTCGGTGCTCGGCATCACGCCGGCCTCGGTATCCCTGTTCGCCTTCACGATCACCATGAACTTCATCGTCGTGCTCCGTTGTCTCTCTGCCGATCTCAGCACCGGCGCTCGGTTGAAAGACGACGGACGGTTTGCGCTCCCGACACGACCATTGAAATTATCTTCGACGTCATTGACGCAGGCTCTGCGCTAGTCATCGATCGCCTGGTAGGCGAGCGTCCAGAAATCGGAAAACACCGCGGGCGGCTGCGGAGCATCCATCACGCGCTGGGTCAGCAGGATTCCTGTCATCGCTTCGCACGGGTCGGAATACCAGGAGGTGCCATAGCCGCCGACCCAGCCATAACTGCCCGGCACATGGCAGAGATCGTCGCGCGCGGTGACGACCGACAGCCCGAAACCCCACCCGCGCGACGCACCAAGTAACAGCTCGGCGCCAAGCTGTTGTTCCGGCGTGATCTGGTTCGAGGTCATCAGCTCCACCGAGGGACGCGACAGGATGCGCTCGGTGCCGAGCCGTCCGCCATTGAGCATCATCTGGGCAAAGGCGTTGAAATCGTCCGCGGTCGACACCAGCCCGGCACTGCCGTTCTCGAACACCGGCGGTGCTGCGTATTTGCCGGTTGCCGGCTCGTCGAACACCTTCAGCGCGCCGGTCGCATGGTCGCGGGCATAGCAGGTCGCAAACCGCGACAGCTTGTGTTGCGGCACATGGAAAGCCGTATCGTTCATGCCGAGCGGCCCGAAGATCCGCTCCTGCAGGAAGCCCGCGAACGAGATTCCGGCAACGCGCGCGATCAAGACGCCGAGGATCTGACTCCCCGTATCGTAGAGCCAGCGATCGCCGGGCTGATAGGCCAGCGGCAGCGTGCCGTAGCGGCGCAGCAATTCGTCCGGCGGAAACGACGGAAACACCGGCCCGGGCGCGAAGCCGGCGTCCGCGATCGCCATCTGGATCGGATAGCGCGCCGGAAACACCGGGATCATGCCGAGCCCAAAACGAAAGGTCAAAAGGTCGCGCAGCGTGATCGCGCGCTTGGCCGGCACCGTGTCATTGATCCCGGATTCGATGGTGCGCAACACCTTGCGGTCGGCGAGCTCGGGCAGCCAGCGATCGAGGGGATCGTCGAGCCTGAGCCGGCATTCCTCGACCAAAATCATCGCTGCGGCCGCCGTCACCGGCTTGGTCATCGAGGCGATGCGGAAGATGGTGTCGCGCTGCATCGGCGGCCCGCCCACCGCCATGCGTCCGAGCACATCGGCATGGATCTCGCCCCGACGGCTGACCAGCGCCACGAGGCCCGGGACGTCGCCATCATCGATGTGGCGCGCCAGCACCTCGCGCATGCGCCCGAGCCGGGCCTGCGACAGGCCACCGTTTTCACTCGCAATGGTCATTTTGGGTTTCCTTCACAAAAGCCGCACCCGCCCGATGACCATGATCGAGCAGGCGATGTCACAGGAGCCGTCTATCGCTCCTGCCTGACGAGTTCGCCGTCCTGATGCGACGGACCGAAATAGACGTCGATCCGCGACACCTTGTCGCCGTCGAACACGAAGAACTCGGTGTTGCGGAAGCTCTTGCCGTCCTTCGCCACGCAGCGATAGGTGACGAAGGCCTCCACGCCGTCGACCATGATGCGCTCGATCTCGTGGCGGCCGATCCAGCCCGAGTCGCGCCAGCACTCGGCGAAATAGCGCGGCTTGTCGATGTTCTCGCCATAGGGCGTCGAGAAGCGGAAATCCTCCGCGAACGCCGCCTCGACGCTCGCACGGTCATTGGCGAGATAGGCGGCGAAGAGGGAGCGGATGATCTCCGCCCTGTTGCCAGTTGCAGCCATGTCGTCTCCACACAGATCGCCCGGGCCTCCGGAGCGCCAAGCGCTCCAGAACCCGGGCCTCAGGTACAAGACGAATGGAACGGCGCGAAAGCGACATCGCGCCGTCATTTATTTTCGGGACGGGACCGGACCAGGGTTCCCGGTCAGGACTTGGTCAGGATTCTTGGGGGAACATGCCGAAATAGGGCTCGGCCTCGTTGAGGACGCGCGCGAAAGACGGCCGCGCCTTCAGCCGCTCGAGATAGGCCGCCAGATGGCGGTGGCCCTCCCCGATCGGCTCGACCTTGTTGCCGTAGAACAGTGCCGGGGCGGCTGCGCAATCGGCCAGCGAGAAGCGCTCACCCATCATCCAGCCGCCATGCGCGAGGTACTGGTCCAGGATCGCATAGGAGGTGCGGAGCTGCGCCCGCGCCTCGGCGACGCCATGCGGGTCCTTCTTGTCCGCGGGGCGCAGCCGGTCGCCGACGACCTTCTGCATCGGCAGATGGACATAGAGATCGAGGAAGCGGTCGCGCAGCCGGGTCTGTAGCGCGAGCTCCGGGCTCTCAGGGATCAACCTGACGGTGCCGGGATAATGCCGGTCGAGATATTCGATCACGATGCTGGATTCAGGCACCGTCTCGCCGCGCGCCTCGTCGCGCAGCACGGGGAAGCGACCGATCGGCCATAAGGCGAGCAGCGCCGCGCGCTCGGCGGGATCGCCGAGATTGACCATGTGCGGGGTGAACGGGGCGCCGTTCTCGTAGAGCGCGACCAGCGCCTTCCAGCAGAACGAGGACAGCGGGTGGTAATGCAGGGTGAGTGACATCAGAACTCCATCATGGAACCAGTGCCCCGAGGACGATCCACGGACCACCCCGCCGACATCTCGTGCCGCGATTCATTTTGTTGTCGCCGGGCGCGAAGCGTACGCATCGCCGCGAACGCGCATTGGTCGAGAGCGCGAATCGAAGTGTTGAATCAAGCCGTGACGCAGTCAGCCATATTAAACTTCGTGATGGGTCTATCAGCGGTGCTGAAGGCCGGCCGTTCCGATGATTCACATCAGATCAAAATTGTCGTCGATTTTCGTCCGTAAGATTACGGTAAACATCGCATGCCGACTATGGATGATAACGTGCACATGAAAGAATTACTTCGCAAATTGAAATAGATGCGCACGAGCCATTGCGCGTTGTGCAGTTCGTGCCAGGCGCGAGGCTTTACCGATGCTAAACGGCTCGCTGCAACCTTTCCTTGAGTTGCCGCGATCCGCTTTTCCATCCCGTTTCATTTGAACATTCACGGAGCCCTGATGTTCAGTTTCAGCAACAAGGCAAACATCGACAGTGCGCTGGCGCAGGCCGCAGCGATCGGCAAGTCGCAGGCCGTCATCGAGTTCAAGCTCGACGGCACCATCGTCACCGCCAACGAGAACTTCCTGAACGCGATGGGCTACTCGCTCGACGAGATCAGGGGCAAGCACCACAGCATGTTCGTCGAACCCGCCACCCGCGACAGCCACGACTATCGCGAATTCTGGGCGCGGCTGAACCGCGGCGAATTCCAGGCCGCCCAGTACAAGCGCATCGCCAAGGGCGGTCGCGAGATCTGGATCCAGGCCTCCTACAACCCGATCATGGACAAGGGTGGCAAGCCGGTCGGCGTCATCAAATTCGCCACCGACATCACCTCGCAGAAGATCCACAGCATGGAAGATGCCGGCAAGATCGCCGCAATCGGCCGTGCCCAGGCGGTGATCGAGTTCAACATGGACGGCACCATCGTCAACGCCAACGAGAACTTCCTCGGCGCGATGGGCTATTCGCTCGCTGAGATCCAGGGCAAGCATCACAGCATGTTCATGCCGACGGCCGACCGCGACAGCGCGGCCTACCGCGATTTCTGGGCGCGGCTCAACCGCGGCGAGCTCGAGTCCGGCGAGTTCAAGCGCATCGCCAAGGGCGGCAAGGAGATCTGGATCCTCGCCAGCTACAATCCGATCCTCGACGACCGCGGCAAGCCGTTCAAGGTCGTCAAATTCGCAACCGACGTGACGCAGCAGAAGTTGAAGGCAGCCGACAATGACGGCCAGATCGATGCGATCGGCAAGTCGCAGGCGGTGATCGAGTTCAACATGGACGGCACGATCCGCTCCGCGAACCCGAACTTCCTCGCCGCGATGGGCTATTCGCTGGCCGAGATCCAGGGCCGGCATCACAGCATGTTCGTGGAGCCGGTCGAGGCGAGTTCGCAGGCCTATCGCGAATTCTGGGGCGCACTGAACCGCGGCGAGTTCCAGGCCGCCGAGTACAAGCGCATCGCCAAGGGCGGCCGCGAGATCTGGATCCAGGCCTCCTACAATCCGATCCTCGATCCCAACGGCAAGCCCTACAAGGTGGTGAAATACGCCACCGACATCACCGCGCAGGCGATCGGCCGCAAGAAGGCCGACAGCGCGCGCGGCCTGATCGAGGCGGTTGCCGCCGGCAGCGAGGAGATGAGCGCCTCGATCCGCGAGATCTCGGAGACCATGACCAAGTCGAAGCAGAACGCCGCGGTCGCCACCGGCCGCGTCGAGGCTGCCGACGGCCAGGCGCAGAAGCTCAATGCCGCCGCTCAAGCGATGAGCGGCATCGTCGAGATGATCTCGAGCATCACCGGGCAGATCAACCTGCTGGCGCTCAACGCCACGATCGAATCGGCGCGCGCGGGCGAAGCCGGCCGCGGCTTTGCGGTGGTCGCCTCCGAGGTGAAGAGCCTCGCCAACCAGGCCAAGCAGGCGACCGACACGATCTCCTCGGAAATCGATGCGCTGAACTCGATCGCCGCCGCGGTGGCGAGCTCGCTCTCCGAGATCAAGGCTGCGATTGCCGGCGTCAACGAATACATCACCTCCACCGCCGCGGCGGTCGAGGAGCAGAGCATCGTGACGCAGGACATGTCCACCAACATGCAGCGCGCCTCCGCCGAGCTCGCGGCGTAGGCAGCGGTGCGATCCTCGAAGGATGAACGGCCCGGGCTGGGGGTCGCGCATCCTTCGAGACGCGCCTTTCCGTCTTCTCGGGACGAAGCACCTCCCCTGGGTTGACACGCTACGGTAAAGGTCGCAGACGGTCGGAGCTTCCTGCCCGAACCGATGGACCGCCCGATGACCCCCTCAGCACACAAAGTCGCGCTCGTGACCGGCGCCGCGCGCGGCATCGGGCTTGCCGCGGCGAAGCGCTTTCTTGCTGACGGCTGGCGCGTCGCGCTGCTCGACATCGAGGGCGCATTGCTGGAAAGCGCCGTTGCGGCGCTCAAGCAGCCCGACGCCACCCTGGCGCTGACCTGCGACGTATCCGACGCCGATGGAGTGACCAAGGCGATTGCCGCGATCACGGCCCGCTTCGGCCGGCTCGACGCGCTGGTCAACAACGCCGGCACGGCGGTGTTCGCGCCGGTGCTGGAGACCTCCGACGCCGACTGGAACCGGATCATGGCGGTCAACCTCACCGGCCCGTTCCTGTGCACCAAGGCGGCTGCGCCGGCGATGCGCGAGCATGGCGGCGCGATCGTCAACATCACCTCGATCTCGGCGGTGCGCGCCTCGACGCTGCGCTCGGCCTACGGCACCAGCAAGGCCGGCCTCGCGCACCTCACCAAGCAGCTCGCGGTCGAGCTCGCCTCGCTCGGCATCCGTGTCAACGGCGTGGCGCCTGGACCGGTCGAGACCGCGATGGCCAAGGCCGTGCACACGCCGGAGATCCGCGCCGACTATCACGACGCCATCCCGCTCAACCGCTATGGGCTGGAAGAGGAGCTGGCAGAGGCAATCTTTTTCCTGTGCTCGGATCGCTCAAGCTACATCACCGGACAGATCCTCGCCGTCGACGGCGGCTTCGACGCTGCCGGCATCGGCCTGCCGACCCTGCGCGGCGAGCGGCGAAATGGCTAACGCCCGTTCACGGCAACGACACGCCACGCATCCGACAACCGGTCGATCCGCGTGAGCGACAGCGGGTCGATCACGAAGCGCAGCGCAAGCTCCGGCGCGAGATCGAGTGCGATCGCGAGGATCGCGCGGATGGTGCCGGAATGCACGACCAGTACGACGTCGCCTGCCGGCAGGCGAGTTAGCCCTGTCCGCGCACGCGCGATCTGGTCGGCAAAGCTTTCGCCGCCAGGCGGCCGGTTGGTCCCCGGCGAATTCCAGAACGCGCGATAGGCCTCGGCGCCGAGCTCCTGCTCGATCTCGCTGTGGCGACGGCCAGTCCACTCGCCGAAATCCTGCTCGCGAAAAGCGTCGTCTTTCGTTGCCGTGAGACCGAGCCGGGCTGCGGTCTCGGTGGTGCGACGCGCCGGGCTGCAGACCGCGACCGCTTCAATCGGAAGCCGCGCCTGCAACGCGGCGAAGGCCGCGGCATCGCCGAGGTCCGCCGGCGCATCCGGTGCATGGATCACACCGCGCGGACCGTCGACCGGCGCGTGGCGGATCAGCCAGAGATGCGTTTCGTGATCCATTGCTGCTCACCCCAACCGCGCTGCGAGCAACACCAGGATCGCAGTCTCCGCGACCTGCTCGGCAGCGCCAAGCACGTCGCCGGTCTGGCCGCCGATCTGCCGCCTTGCCAATTGCATTATGATCAGTGCGCTGGCGCCGGCCGCGATCGCCGCCAGCAGCGCGCTGCCCAGGGGCAGAGCAAGGATTGCGATCAAAAGTGCGATGCCGGCCGCGACCGCCGCGATCGCACCATCGGGCCGGCCGGCATTGGCGGCGAGACCATCTTTCCGGGCGTAAGGCAGGCTGATCGCGATCCACGGCAGCACGCCGCGGCCGAGCGCATGCGCCGCGATCAGGCCCTGCACCACGATGCCGTCGGAAAGCGCAGCCAGCGCCGCAAGCTTGGTGGCAAAGCTCACCAACAGCGCCAGCGCGCCATAGGTGCCGAGCCGGCTGTCACGCATGATCTCGAGCTTGGCCGCGACATCGCGGCCGCCGCCGAACCCGTCGGCGACGTCGGCAAGCCCGTCCTCATGCAGCGCGCCGGTCAACAGCGCAGCTCCACCGAGCGCCAATGCCGCCGCGGCAAGGTCCGGCACGCCGATCGACCGCAGCAGCAGGCAGAACAGGCCGATCGCAGCCCCGATGCCGGCCCCGACCAGCGGAAACAGCCGCTGCGCCCGCGCAAAGCTCTCCGGCCGCGCGCCGTCCGGATGCGGCATCGGCAGCCGGGTCAGGAAGGCGGTGGCGATCCTGAGATCGTCGAGCCATTGATTCATGGTGAAGGCCTGGAAATTGGGCTAAAGCGCGATGGGATCGGGCTCAATCTCATCGCGCTTGAGCTTCTTGTTAGGGCATGATCTCCGCACAAACGCCAGGCGTTTGTCAGGAGGGAAAACCGCTTCACGCCTTTCCGGATCATGCTTTAGCTTGCGGCCCGCTCGACGAGGGAATCGCATGCAGTTCAGTACTCTAGACGACATCCGCAGCTTTTGTCGCGACCTGCCCCAAGGCGACGAGGCCAGCGCCGCGGCCGCTACGGTTCGCCAGCAGAACCTGACCAAACCGCCGGGCAGCCTCGGCCGGCTGGAGGACGCTGCGATCTGGCTGGCGCGCTGGCAGCAACGCGAACTGCCCCGGCTCGACCAGGTCACGATCGCGGTGTTCGCGGGCAATCACGGCATCGCCGAGCGCGGCGTCTCCGCCTACCCGTCCGAGGTCACCGCGCAGATGGTGGCGAATTTTGCCGCGGGCGGTGCCGCGATCAACCAGATCGCAAAACTGGCCGGGGCCGAGCTCCGCGTCGAGGCGCTCGAGCTCGCGCGGCCGACCCGCGATTTCACCATGGCGACGGCAATGGACGGCGCCGATTTCCTGGTTGCGCTCGACACCGGCTGGCGCACGGTGCCCGAACAATGCGATCTGCTCGTGGTCGGCGAGATGGGAATTGCCAACACCACGGTGGCGGCGACGCTGTGCGCGGCATTGATGGGCGGGCGGGGCGCGCGCTGGGCCGGCCGCGGCACCGGCGTCGACGATGCCGGCCTGCTGCGCAAGCGCACCACGATCGACACCGCGCTGAAAATGCATCGCAACCTGCTCGACGATCCGCTCGCCGTCGCAGTCGCGCTTGGCGGGCGCGAGCTTGCGGCCATCTTCGGCGCCGTGCTGGCGGCGCGTGCGAGATCGATTCCGGTGCTGCTCGACGGCTTCGTCGCAACCTCGGCGGTGCTGCCGCTGGCGCGGCTGGCGCCCAATGGACTCGCGCATTGCCGCGCCGGCCACGTCTCGGCCGAACTCGGCCATCGCGAATTGCTGCGCGAACTTCAGCTTGCGCCCCTGCTCGATCTCGAGATGCGGCTCGGCGAAGCCTCCGGCGCGGGGATTGCGATCCTGCTGCTGCGCGCGGCGCTCGCCTGCCACGGCGGCATGGCGACCTTTGCCGAGGCCGGCGTCTCCGGCGCGGACTGACAAACTGTCGCCGCATGGGCTAGCCTAACTGGCGCCTGGCACGAGCCGGAGCGACGTCAACGGAAGGAACCGCCGCATGCGCATCGGGGCGATCTGGACGATCATGATCTTGGGGATGGCGGCGCTGCTTGCCGATGTCTCAAGCGCTGAAGCAGACGTTCGCATTCTCGCCAGCCCCGGCGGACAGGTCGGTCCGTTCATCGATCTGTTCGACAAGGTTCGCGAGTCCGGCGAGCGCGTCGTGATCGACGGGCCGTGCCTGTCGGCCTGCACGCTGGTGCTCTCGATGGTGCCGGGCGACCGCATCTGCGTGACACGGCGCGCCGTGCTCGGCTTCCACGCCGCACGCTCGATCGACCAGCGCGGCCGCACCTACGCGGAGCCGGAAGCGTCCGAGGCGGTGCTGCAGGCCTATCCGGCGCCGGTGCGCGGCTGGATCGTGCGCCGCGGCGGCCTGACCTCGCGCCTGCTGCTGCTGCGCGGCCGCGAGCTGGCCGCGATCTATCCGCGGTGCCGGTAAGGGCTATCTGACCGACCTGACAACCGCCGCTACCGATTCCGTCATCCCCGCGCAAAGGCTTCGCCTTTGTCGCTGGAGATGCGAGCGGAGCGAGCCTCGAGGGATGTGCGGCCGGCTGGTGGCCGTCGATCCATCGAGGACAGCTGAAGAAGCGGCCACCTCAGGACGACGGCGATAGAATGAGATACACGGCGCCAGGACGGACTTAGTGTTGGCCTACATCCCCTGCGGGCAGTTCACCATCCAGGGAATGCCGAACTGATCGACGCACATGCCGAAGCCGTTGGAGAAGAAGGTCTTGCCGAACGGCATGGTGACCGTGCCGCCTTCGGACAGCGCCTTGAAGCGGCGTTCCGCCTCGGCGGGATCCTCGACCTGCAGCGAGACGTGGAAGCCCTGCGGCTTCTGGAAATGGCCGGGCGGCGCGTCAGAGGCCATAATGATCTCGCCGTCGATCGTGAGGCGGGCATGCATGATCTTGTCCTTCCATCCCGGCGGCGTCTGCATCTGTGGATTGCCCTCGCCGTAGGGATAGGTTTCCTCGATCCGCGCACCGAGCACCTTCTGGTAGAAGTTCAGCGCGGCGCCGCAATTGCCATCGTAGGAGAGATAGGGGTTGACCTGCATCGCATGCTCCCTGGGGTAGGTTCTGGTTCTGGCGCGTCTTCTTCACGCGAACCGGTAAACCACTTCGCTCGAAAACGCTATTTTTCCGTCAGCTTCTTCAGATTGGCGAGACCGACCTCGAAATCCTTGCCGATCATGTGGTCTAGGTTCATGAACACCTGCATCACCTTCGACATGAAGACGGCCGGACCATACATGGTCCATGTGACGCTGGTCGCATCTCCCTGCGGCAGCATTGTGAACTCGGCGGTGTTGTGGCCCTCGAACGGCTTGAGGAAGTCGAGCTTGATGACGACCTTCGACGGCGCCGACGACTGCAGTATCTCCATGCGGCCGGTGCCGACATTCTTGTTGCCGTCCCAGGCATAGACCGCGCCCTGCCCGCGCCCGGCGCCGTCGTAGCTGCGCTTCATGTCCGGGTCCCGGTTCTCGTAGGGCGACCACACCGTCCACTGCCGGAAATCGTCGATCAACGGAAAGATCCGCTCGGCCGGCGCATTGATGCTGGTCGCACGCGTGACGCGGAACGTGCTCGGCTTGGTCGCCGCGAGGATGAGAATGACGGCGATCGCGACGGCGAGGACGACGGCAACGATGGCAATGGTCTCGAACATGATTGTCTCCGGAAGGATGCTTTGAGGAATAGCTTAACGGCGGAACGGCAACAGCGCGCGCAGATTGCCGTCGCGCAGATAGAGCCCGCCCCACACCATCAGGCCGAGATAGAGCCCGAACAGCGTATGCGTGAACAGCGGGCTGTCGATCCGCAGATGCGATGCGATCGCGCCGCCGAGATAGCCGGTGAGCAGGATCGCGCCGAGAATCGAGGTCGGCGGTACCGAGTACAACAGCGTGCAGACGATGGTGATGATGCCGAGGCTGCGCGCCAGCGTATCGCTCGCGCCCCAGCCCATCTTGTCCATGGTCTCGGTGACGACCGGCAACGGCACGAGCTTGATGGCGCCATCGAACAGCAGGAAGAGGATGACCACGCCGCTCATGACACGGCCGGTGATGCGGGCGGGCTTTGAGACTTCGGTGTCGACGATCGTCGGCATGACGGGCTCCGTAACGCTTTGTGATGCTCTGTCATCAAGACGAACGGTGAGATGAGAGGCCGACACTGCGCGGGAAGATTTTTTTGGAGGGCGTCACCAGAGTTGCGAGAGCGACGCGTACCTTGATCATCTCGCTTGGGGCTTACCCCTCTCCCCACCCCTCCCCCGCAAGGGGGGAGGAAGCCAGACGTTCGTGCTCACCTCACACGATCGGCTGACGATGTTGTTGATCTCATGTGAGGGACACACCGGCGGAAGGGTTCCCTCCCCCCTTGCGGGGGAGGGTTAGGGAGAGGGGTACTGCACGGGAAGTCTCTCAGACTGGACACGAACAACGCGCAACAAGACGCGCGCTGCTACTTCGCCTTCACGTTGCGCGGCTGGCTGTCGCGCATCAGGCGGTCGATGTGCATGCGGATGTGGGCGGCTTCGGCCGTGGTGTTGGCGAGCGCAATGGCGCGGTCGAAAGCGATGCGGGCTTCCTCGTTGCGGCCGAGCTGCATCAGGAAGGCGCCACGCACGCCGAAATAATGGAAGTAGTTGGCGAGCCGCGGCGCCAGCGGCTCGATCATCTCGAGCGCGGCTTCCGGCCCCCTCACCTTGGAGACCGCAACGGCACGGTTCAGCGTGATCACCGGCGACGGCTGCATCACCTCGAGCGCACCGTAGAGCAGGTCGATCTGGGTCCAGTCGGTATCCTCGGGCTTTTCCGCGCGGGCGTGCAGCGCGGCGATCGCGGCCTGCACCTGATAGGGCCCGCTGCGGCGGTGGCGCATCGCCTTGTCGATCAGCGCGATCCCCTCGGCGATCTGCTTCTGGTTCCACAGGCTGCGGTCCTGGTCGTCGAGCAGGATCACCTGGCCGTCGGCGTCGAAGCGCGCGGCGGCGCGGGCGTGCTGCAACAACAGCAGCGCGGTCAGCCCCATGATTTCCGGCTCGCTCTGGAACAGCCGCAGCAGCAGGCGAGCGAGGCGGATCGCCTCCTCGCACAGCGGCGAGCGGATTTCGGCGGTGTCGCCGCTCGCCGAATAGCCCTCGTTGAAGATCAGATAGATCATCGCTGCGACCGAGGCGAGGCGCTCGCTGCGCTCGACCGCGCCCGGCGTCTCGAACGGCACGTTGGCATCGGCGACGCGCGCCTTGGCGCGGGTGATGCGCTGTTCCATCGCGGCTTCCGAGACCAGGAAAGCGCGCGCGATCTGCTTCACCGTGAGGCCGGAGACAATGCGCAGCGCCAGCGCAATCTGCTGGGTCGGCGGCAGGTCCTTGTGGCAACAGATGAACAGCAGCCGCAGGATGTCGTCGCGGTAATGCGAGCCGTCGAGCCGCTCGGCGATCTCGTCCTCGGCATCGTCGAGGTCGGAGATCGCCCGGTCGTCGTCGGGCAGCGCCTCCTGCTTCTTGCTGCGCCTGATGTCGTCGATCGCGACATTGCGGCCGACCATGATCAGCCACGACGCCGGATCGCGCGGCGGCCCGTTCTGCGGCCAGCTCTTGAGCGCCCGCAGGCAGGCGTTCTGAAAGGCTTCCTCGGCGGTATCGAGATTGCGGAAGTAGCGCAGCAATGCGCCCACCGCCTGGGGACGCGCCGACGTCAGCGCGGCATCGATCCAGGCGGTGTCGGTCACGCTCACGGCTTCATTCCCTCCTTGGCTCCCCCCGGAGTGAAGTAGCCGACCGGACGGATCTCATAGGTACCGCCGGGATTGGCCTCGCCGAGGTCGCGCGCAATATCGAGCACCTCGTCGAGGTTCTTGCCCTCGACCAGATAGAAGCCGAGCAACTGCTCCTTGGTTTCGGCGAACGGGCCGTCCAGCACCAGCGGCGGGTTTTCCTTGCGCAGCGTGGTCGCGGCCGTGGTCGGCAACAGCCGCGCCACTGGGCCGAGCTTGCCCTGCTTGGCGAGCTTGTCCTGCACGACGGACAATTTCTGCATGACCGAGGCGTCATGCTCCTTGCTCCAGGAGCCGACCATGTCTTCGTCATGATAGCAGAGGATGGCGTACAGCATCGAAAAGGCATCTCCGTTCATTGCAAGAACGAACGATTATGCCCGCTGCCGACAGGCGGCGCGAAAGAAATTTCGGTTCCTGATGCCGCCGATGATTTTGGCCGAGGCTCGTCGCAAAGCCATGGCGGTGGCGCGCCAGGCCATCACCGCAACGAGGATGCTGCGATCACCAGTAGACGCCGTAGCGGGCGGCGATCCGGCGCGCCTTGGCTTCGTCGCTCTCCCGACGGCTCGCCTGGCTCCGCTTCACCGGACGCGACACGTGCGCCCTCGGAGCCTCAGTCGGCTGGGCCTGCGACGGCGCGGGCTGGGCCTCGGCTTGGTCAGGAGCAACGGCCAGTTGCGCCTGGGCGGGCGTATCGGCGTTCGCGAGCACCAGACCGCGGCTCTGGCCGGCGTCAGCGGTGGCGGCGGAGGCGATGATGACGGCCGCGGCCAGGATCAGTTTGCGCATGGAAGTTCTCCCCGGTTGATGGCAGGAGACTAGGGAGCGGGTCGGATCTGCTCTGTGATATCAATCACATTGAACTTGGAGGTATCTGGATGGGTAAGGGCGCATTGGCGCTGCTGATCAACGGCGGCTCGGAAAACTGGTCGTCGGCGCGCTGGAAGGCGCGGTTCGACGCGATCTGCCCGGACCGCCCCGTCGTGCTGCTGCCGGACCCGGCGCTGGATCCCGCCGAGGTGCATTATGCCGCGGTGTGGAAGCCGAAGCCCGGCGAGCTCGCTTCATTCAAGAACCTGCGCGTCATTTTCAACCTCGGCGCCGGCGTCGACGCGCTGATGGCCGACCGCTCGCTGCCCGACGTGCCGCTGGTACGGGTCTCGGTTGGCGACCTCACCGACCGCATGACCGAATATGTCGTGCTGCATGTGCTGATGCATCACCGCCAGGAGCTGTACTTGCGCGAGTCGCAGCGATTGAAGCGCTGGGCGCCGGACTATCAATGGGCGGCGAACGCCATCACCGTCGGCGTGATGGGGCTCGGCACGCTCGGCGCGGCCGCCGCGCAGGCGCTGCGCGCGCTCGGCTTCCGCGTGGTCGGCTGGAGCCGCAGCGAGAAGCGGATCGACGGCATCAATTGCTACCACGGCACCGACGGGCTCGACGCATTCCTGCGCGCGACCAACATCCTGGTCTGCCTGCTGCCGCTGACGCCCGACACGCGCCATGTACTGAACCGCGATGCATTCGCCAAACTCAACCGCAGCAGCCCGCTCGGCGCGCCCGTGATCATCAATGCCGGCCGTGGCGGCTTGCAGAACGAAGCCGATATCCTGCGCGCGCTCGACGACGGCACGCTGGGCGCCGCCTCGCTCGACGTGTTCGAGACCGAGCCGCTGCCCGAGGCGAGCCCGTTCTGGAGCCATCCGAAGGTGGTGCTGACGCCGCACAACGCCGCCGACACCGACGCCGACGAGATCTCGAAATACGTCGCGGCGCAGATCGCACGCTTCGAGCAAGGCGGGGAGCTCGAGAACCTGGTCGATCGCAAGCGGGGATACTAAGACCGGCGGGGCCATAAAGGCAGTGTCGTCCCGGGCAAGCGAAGCGCGACCCGGGACCCATAACCACCTACGTTCGTGATCAAGAAAGCTGGGGCCCCAGCTTGCCGCGACAACGACAAGACGTGGTTATGGGTCCCGGCTCCGTGCGCAAGCGCGCACTCGGCCGGGACGACAAGTCGAGAGTCCACCGCCTCAGCCCATCTCGGCAACCACCTCCGCGAGGCGGTCGTAGGCGGGCGCGACGCCCTTATCGATGCCAGAGTTGAGATGGCCGTCACGCGCCTCCTTGGTCGGATGGCGGATGGTGGTGGTCAACGTGGTGGTGCCGGCTTCCTCGACGAAGGTCGAGATCACCAGATATTCGTCGCTGGTGAAGCCCGGCATCGAGAAGGTTTCGCCGAACGCGAGCCGCTCCGGACGAACCACTTCGCGATAGGTGCCGGTGAGTTCATGCTCGATGCCCTCGGACGAGCGGAACACGAAGCGATAGGCGCCGCCGACCCGCAGGTCGACCTCGCACACCGGCATGGCGAGCGTCTCGCAGCCCAGCCAGCGGACCAGAAACTCCGGCTTGGTCATCGCATCGAACACGAAGCGCCGCGGCGCGTCGAACTGGCGCGTCATCGCGAATTCGAAATCCGACGGGGTGGTGATCTTCAGCGTCTTATCCACGCGTGCGTCCACGTTGCTTCTCCTTTGTCACACCAGAACCTCCGTTCCGATCAGATCGGGACGAAGCTCCGGACTCTTGCTTTGACGCGTTTTCTTCACGCGAACCGGTGCCCACTTCGCTTGAAAACGCTTTGCCTTTACGCTTGCGCGGCGGGACCTTCGCGGCCTCCTCCGCCTTCATCTCCTCGAGCAGTCCGTCGAGGCGGTTGAAGCTCTCGTCCCAGAAACGGCGGAAATTCCCGAGCCAGCCATCGACCTGCTTGAACGAGTCGGGCGCGATGCGGCACGGCCGCCACTGCGCCTCGCGCCCGCGCGAGATCAGGCCGGCATGCTCCAGCACCTTCAGATGCTTGGAGATCGCCGGCAGGCTCATGTCGAACGGCTCTGCCAACTCCATCACCGAGGTCTCGCCGAGTGCGAGCCGCGCCAGGATCGCGCGCCGGGTCGGATCGGCCAGCGCCGCGAAGGTCGAACTGAGGGGGTCCAGCGGCATATACTTAGCTCATTGGTTAAATAACCTATAGGTTAAGTACGCCCAAACGCGCTCCGCGTCAACGGCCAATTTTGGCCGCCGACGCGGGCGCGAGCCGACTACGATTTGCGCGCGAAGGTGATGTGGGTGGCGTTCGGGCTCGCGACGTGTGAGACGACGGCATAGCCGAGCGCGGGCAGATCGAGCCCTGCGAACAGATTCTCGCCGGCGCCGAGCAGCACCGGCGACAGCGCCAGCTGCACTTCGTCGAGCAAGCGTGCCTCTAGGAATTGGCGCACCAGCGACACGCCGCCGCCGACCCGGATGTCCTTGTCCCCGGCAACGGCACGCGCGCGCTCGAGCGCGGCGTGAATGCCTGACGTCACGAAGTGAAACGTGGTGCCGCCTTCCATCTCGATGTCGGGCCGCGCGTGATGGGTCAGCACGTAGGTCGGCGTGTGATACGGCGGGTTGTCGCCCCACCAGCCTTTCCAGGCATGATCCGGCCACGGCCCGCGGATCGGACCGAACATATTCCGCCCGAGGATCCAGGCGCCGATATTCTCCATCGCCTTGCGCGCGATCTCGTCATCGAGGCCGGTGCTGCCGCCGTCCTGGCCGAATGTCTGGCGGAACGTCCGGGTCTGGAGGAACCAGCCGGGCAACACCATGCCGCCTTCGCCGAATGGATTTTCGAGACTCTGACGCGGTGCTGCGCCAAATCCGTCGATCGAGACCGAGAATGCTGAAGTCCTGACTTTTCCCATGATGTTCCGTTTCCGTGAGTGGGGAGACCTTACGGAAGACGGGTCGGAAAACCAGCACCCGACATTTGCTGCTGAAGATTTTTGTCGCCTCTAATTGGCCCGGCACATCAGGTCGATGGCCCCCTTCACGATCGCCTCGAGTTCCCGGCGCGGCACGCGGGCGCGGGCGCGGATCGCGATGGTGTGGATGGTGGCGGATGCAAGGTGCGCCAGCGCCGCCGGGTCGGCGCCATCAGGCAGCTCGCCGCGCTCCTTGGCATGGCGGAAGCAGATGCCGAACGCCTTGTCGAGTTCGGTCAGACCCTCCAGCACCATGGCGCGGATATCTGGATCCGACACCGCCTCCGACGCAGCCGTCATCACCGTGAAGCAACCGCGCGGGCCGGACTCGCCGGAGAGATAGATGTCGAGCGCGATGCGATAGATGCGTTCCAGCCGCTCGCGCAGCGGTGCATCGGCGCGGAAGATGTCGACCATCGCGGCGCGCGCGTCGTCGCGATAGCGCCGGTAGCTCTTGATGTAGAGTTCGCGCTTGTCGCCGAACGCGCCATAGAGGCTCGGCCGGTTCATGCCAGTCGCTGCACTCAGATCATCGAGCGAGGTCGCGGCAAAACCGTCGCGCCTGAACAGGTCGAGTGCCTTGCCGAGCGCGACCTCGGGCTCATAGGCGCGCGGCCGCCCGCGCCGCTTCGGCGCGACGGGCGCTGCAATTTTGGCAGCAGATGGCGGCTTCTTACTTTTTTGTACCATTTCGCATTAAATTCCTTGACCGGACAAATATTATCCAGGACAGTACAAAAATCAACAACGGCCGGGACACCCGCGCCGGACACCGCCAAGGAGGCACCCCATGGACCTTTATTTCTCGCCGCTCGCCTGCTCGATGGCGACCCGCGTCGCGCTCTATGAAGCGGGCCAGCCGGCCAACTACCTCGAAGTCGATCCGAAGACCAAGCAGGTGCGCAACGACGGCTCCGACTTCAACAAGGTCAACCCGCTTGGCCTGGTGCCGACGCTGCGCACCGACGACGGCGTGGTGCTGACCGAGAACGCCGCGATCCTGCAATATGTCGCCGACCAGTTTCCGCGGGCCGGCCTCGGCACAGCGTCGAACGCCGAGCGCTCGAAGCTGCATCAATGGCTGTGCTTCATCGGCACCGAACTGCACAAGGGCCTGTTCCTGCCGCTGCTCGACAAGAAGGCGCCGCCGGAGGCCAAGACCTACGCGCTGGAAAAATACGTCTCGCGGCTCGACCATGTCGAGGATCATCTGAAGGGTCGCGACTATCTGCTCGACCACTTCAGCGTCGCCGACGCCTATCTCGTCACGGTCATCAACTGGACCATGGCGACACCGCCGATCGAGCTCGCGAAATGGCCGGCGCTGAAGGCCTACTACGAACGCCTGCGGTCGCGGCCCTCGGTCGCGAAGGCGGTGGCGGAAGAATTCGAGCTCTACAAGGCCGAGATCGCCCGCCACAAGGCGGCGGCGTAAGCTTCTCCTTCTCCCCGCTTGCGGAGAGAAGGTTGGATGAGGGGGAGTTTCCGCGAGGTCGCTAAGAGACGAACTCGCGGAGACTCCCCGTCACCCGGATCGCATCTGACGATGCGATCCGACCTCTCCCCGCAGGCGGGGCGAGGTGAAGTATCGCCGTAGGCTGCGCGCCGCGGTCAGCATCCCCGGCAAATCGAAAGCTTGCGCGTATCGAGCTCTCCAGCGGCAGGTTGCCCCTGCCCTGCGGGCCGTTCCATAAAGACCGGCTGGAAGTGCTTCCATTGATCGTAATATTCGGCCGGCAAAGTGAACGGCTGGCAGTCAGTGATCGCTCGCAGCGCACTCGCTTGATAGGCTCGCGCATAATCTGACGCAGCCGGCTTACTCCCCGGCAACACCTCGGGTTGCCCATCCAGTTTACCCTCTCGCGTCAGCTTGACCACGAACTCAACCTTCATGCTCGCGGCCTCGTCACCGACGCGTACAGGCTTCCTCCAACACCTCTCGACCTGATGCCTGAACATCGGTCCCCAGGTGTCGGGCCCGCGCATCTCACTTTTCGCCGCGCTTGGCTGAATTGGAATGGCTAAGAAAGCGCTCGCGAGGAGGAAGCCCGTGAACACAAGGGCTGTAGAACGTTCAATTGACATGGAATGAGTCCGGCAGACGCGTTGAGGTTGCAATCGCCGAATAAACCGATCGTGATCGAGACTTGCAAACGCTTTCGATCGGCCGGGCAATATCCCGTAGCCCGGATGAAGCGCAGCGCAATCCGGGAGCGGTGCGATCGCTCACCAGGGCGTCGGGACGACAACTAAAACGGACTATCCCCCAACCCCGGCACATCGGCCGGCCGCGGGCCGGGCGCGGGCCAGTGGAAGCGGCGGTCCTTCTCCGAGATCGCGATGTCGTTGATCGAGGCCTCGCGGCGACGCATCAGGCCGTGCTCGTCGAACTCCCACTGCTCATTGCCGTAGGAGCGAAACCAGTTGCCGCTGGCATCGTGCCATTCGTACTGGAAGCGCACCGCGATGCGGTTGCCGTCGAACGCCCAGAGATCCTTGATCAGGCGGTACTCCTGCTCCTTTTCCCATTTGCGGGTCAGGAAGGCCACGATCGCATCGCGCCCCTGAAACACCTCTGAGCGATTGCGCCAGCGGCTGTCCTCGGTGTAGGCGCCGGCAACCCGAACCGGGTCGCGCGAATTCCAGGCATCTTCCGCCATGCGCGCCTTCTGCGCGGCGGTCTCACGGGTAAAGGGCGGCAGTGGCGGGCGTGACATCGGCGATCCCTCCTTGTTGGCAGCGCAAATCTATCGCGACGCGACAGAGAGTCGATGGGGCGTTCGCTATCGCCCGATAGTTAGGCCAAATCAGCCTTCATCAACGCTCGAATGGATTTCGGGATCGGCTGCGCACGGCCGCCGCTGACGAAGGCAACGCGGACCTGCGCCTTCACAAGCACGTCATCACCGCGCCGGACCTCCTGCGCCAGCATGATGGAGGCGCCCTTCACCGCGATCGGCCAGGTCACAACATCGAGCATGTCGTCCATCCGCGCGGGCTTGAGGAAGTCCAGCGTCATCGAGCGCACCACGAAGGCGAAGCCGCCGGTCTCCTCCTGCGCCTCCTCGAACAGCGCATTCTGTTCGGCGCCCATCAATCGGAGATGATTGGTGCGCCCGCGTTCCATGAACCGCAGGTAATTGGCGTGGTAGACGATGCCGGAAAAGTCGGTGTCTTCATAATAGACCCGGACCTGCATATGGTGCCGGCCGTCGCGGATCGCGCCGTCGATATGGGGTAAGGTCAATTGCGGCCCCTCGATTGAGGTCGTTTGAGCATGATCTCTTCGGAAGCTTTTCCGGATCAGGCTCTGGAACAACAATCGTGTTGCGCAAATTCCTCGATCACGCAAGCGCGATCAGGACACCACAGGTCCCTTTGCACCCAGCGTCACCTGCACGATCTCGGGCGGCACGCCGAGGCGGAACGGCATGACGCTGCAGCCGAGGCCGCCGGAGACGACGACGTCGCATTTCAGCTTGATATGGCCATAGGCGAGCCGCATGCCGTGCTTGACGGGCACCGCCGGCGACCAGCCGAGCAGCCGGATCTGACCGCCATGGGTGTGGCCGGACAGTTGCAGTGCGACGCGCGAGGGCACGCGCAGCGCAACATCGGGCTCGTGCGCCAGCAGGATCACCGGCGCATCGTCGGTGACTTTCGCGAGCGTCCCGTTGAGATCGTCGACGCCGATGCGCCTGATCTCGCGATAGCGCCGCGCCGCCATGAAGGCGAGTTGGTCGCCGAGACCGGCGAGCCAGAACGGACGGCCGTCCTTGACGAGCCGCACCGCGTCGTTCTCGTAGACCGGGATTCCTGCGCGCTCCAGGGCGCGACGCGCGACCGGTGTACCCTGCCCCTGCCGCTGCACCGTCTTGTCTTCCCAGTAATCGTGATTGCCGAGCACCGCGTGCACGCCGAGCGGCGCCTTCAGGCCCTTGAGCACCGCGGCCCATTCGGACGCCGGAATGAAGCGCGTGACGTGGCGCAGCCCCGCGACATAGTCGCCGAGCAGCACGATGATGTCGGCATTGAGCGCGTTGGTCCGCTCGACGATCTCCGAGATGCGGTCGAGCGACATCCAGGGATCGCAGGCGTGGATGTCGGCGAGCGCGGCGATCCTGAGCGGAAAGTCCGAAGGCCATTGCCGCGGTGACAGATCGTAGCGCGTCAGCGCGAGCCGGACGACCGGCTCGCTGACGCCGTAGGCTGCGGTCGAAGCGGAGGCGGCGGTCAATCCGCCGAAGCCGCGAAGAAAATGACGACGTGAGATCATGGACGTGTGATCGGTGATGCCTGAACGACCATAGGCCCGTTGATTGGAGCGAAATTGGGCCGCGTTTGTGCAAACGGCCTGCAGACGCTACGCAATGGTTAGCACGCAAGGTTACCGGCCCGCGCGATGCGCTGCATCAACACGTCTATTCACGTCTTCGAGAGCGCTGGCCTAGTCGTCGTCGCCGTTACCGCCGAACAAGCCGAACTGCGAGGGATCACGGTTCGGCTCGGCGAGGCCGAGATGGCGGAAGGCATGCGAGGTCAGGAGCCGGCCGCGCGGCGTGCGCTGCAGATAGCCGCACTGGATCAGATAGGGCTCGATGATGTCCTCGATTGCATCCCGCGGCTCCGACAATGCCGCCGCCATGGTCTCGACGCCGACCGGCCCGCCGCCATAGTTCAGGGCGATGGTGGTGAGATAACGCCGGTCCATCGCATCGAGCCCGGCGCTATCGACCTCGAGCGCACTCAGCGCCCGGTCGGCAATGCCGCGATCGACGGAATCGGCGTCCGCCGCGGAGGCAAAGTCGCGCACCCGGCGCAGCAGGCGGCCGGCGATGCGCGGCGTGCCGCGGGCGCGGCGCGCGATCTCGTTGGCGCCGTCCGGGCTCATGCCGATGTTGAGCACGCGGGCGCCGCGGGTGACGATCTTCTCCAGCTCTTCCACGGTGTAGAAGTTGAGCCGGACCGGAATGCCGAAGCGGTCGCGCAGCGGATTGGTGAGCAGGCCGGCGCGCGTGGTCGCCCCGACCAGCGTGAACTTCGACAGCTCGATCTTCACCGAGCGTGCCGCGGGGCCTTCGCCGATGATCAAATCGAGCTGGAAATCCTCCATCGCGGGATAGAGCACCTCTTCCACCGCCGGGCTCAGGCGATGGATCTCGTCGATGAACAGCACGTCGCGCTCTTCCAGATTGGTCAGCAGCGCCGCGAGGTCGCCGGCCTTCGCAATCACCGGACCGGAGGTGGCGCGGAAGCCGACGCCGAGCTCGCGCGCGACGATCTGCGCCAGTGTGGTCTTGCCGAGGCCGGGGGGACCGACGAACAGCACGTGATCGAGCGCCTCGCCGCGCTTCTTGGCGGCCTCGATGAAGATCGAGAGATTCTTGCGCGCCTGGGCCTGGCCGACAAACTCCGTCAGCGACTGCGGACGCAGCGCGGTGTCACCGACATCGTCGGAGCGGCGTTCGGGCGTCACGATGCGCGAGGGCGTGTTCACTTCGACAATTCCTTAAGCCCCAGCCGGATCAGCTGCGCGGTCTCGGCGCTCTCACCGGCGCTGCGCGACGCGGCGGCGATGGCGGCGGCGGCCTGCGGCTGGCCGTAGCCGAGATTGACCAGCGCGGAGATCGCATCCGTCACCGGGCGCGGCGCGCGGTTGTTGTCGATCGCGCCCGAGAGCTGCACCACCGCGGGATCGACATCGGCAAAGCCCGGCGCCTTGTCCTTCAATTCGCTGACGATGCGCTCGGCGACCTTTGGCCCAACCCCCGGCGTGCGCGCCACCGCCGCCTTGTCGCGCAGCGCGATGGCATTGGCGAGATCGGTCGGCGGCAGCGTGCCGAGCACCGCGAGCGCGACCTTGGCGCCGACGCCCTGCACGGTCTGCAGCAGGCGAAACCACTCGCGCTCGTGATCACTGCGGAAGCCGAACAGCTTGATCGCGTCCTCACGGACATAGGTCTCGATCGAGAGCACGGCCGCTCCGCCCGGCGACGGCAAGGCCTGTAGCGTGCGACCCGCGCAATGCACCTGATAGCCGACGCCGCCGACGTCGAGGATCACGTAATCCTCGCCGTAGGAATCGATCAGCCCCTTCAGCTTGCCGATCATAGGTTCGCCACCCTGAGCCGCAGCGCCGCGCTCTGGCGGTGATGCGCGTGGGTGATCGCGATCGCGAGTGCATCCGCGGCATCCGCGGACGGCGGCTCGGCTTTCGGCAGCAGGATCTTCAGCATCACCTGGATCTGGTTCTTCTCGGCATGCCCGGCGCCGACCACGGTCTTCTTGACCTGGTTCGGCGCGTATTCGGCGACCGAGATACCGAACATTGCGGGCGCCAGCATGGCGACGCCGCGGGCCTGGCCGAGCTTCAGCGTGGCAACGCCGTCCTTGTTGACGAAGGTCTGCTCGACCGCGGCCTCTGCCGGCCTGAAGTCGCCGAGCACGGCGGCAAGCCCTTCATGGATCGCGAGCAGCCGGCTTGCCAGCGGCAGATCATCCGGCGGCTCGACCGAGCCGCAGCCGATATAGACCAGGCGGTTGCCTTCGGTCTCGATCACGCCCCAGCCGGTGCGGCGGAGACCCGGATCGATACCGATGATGCGGACGGGAGAGCGAATCGGCTGGGCTGTCATGGGGTAGTGATACCGCCTGCCCGGCGAGAACGAAACACAAACGGAGGCTCATCCCCTGCTCCGCTTGTCATCGCACCGTGCTGGTCATCCAGCCCTACTCGTCATCCCCCGCGAAAGCGGGGGATCCAGTACGCCGCGGCTTCTCGGATCAAACACCGGCCTCTGGAATACTGAATCGCCCGGTCGAGCCGGGCGATGACACCAGAGCTTGAGCCGATGACAGAGGCTCTTACCCGCCCATCTTGGCGATCAGCGCGTCAGAGACCTCGAAATTGGCGAACACGTTCTGAACGTCATCGTGCTCGTTGAGCAGGTCCATCAGCTTCAAAAGCTTCTCGCCGGTCTCGTCGTCGACCGAGACGGTGTTCTGCGGCTTCCAGGTCAGCGCCGCCTTGCGCGGCTCGCCGAACTTCGCCTCCAGCGCCTTTGCCACTTCGCGGAAGGTATCCTGCGAGGCGTAGACCTCGTGGCCGCTTTCGCTGGAGACGACGTCGTCGGCGCCGGCCTCGATCGCGGCGTCCAGCATCGCGTCGTCGGAGGCGACCTTGGCGTCGTATTCGATGATGCCGGTGCGATCGAACATGAAGGCGACCGAGCCGGTTTCGCCGAGATTGCCGCCGGACTTGGTGAAGAACGAGCGGATGTCGGAGGCGGCGCGGTTGCGGTTGTCGGTCAGCGCCTCGACGATGACGGCGACGCCGCCGGGGCCATAACCCTCGTAGCGGATCTCGTCATAGTTCTCGCCCTCATTGCCCGCGGCCTTCTTGATGGCGCGGTCGATATTGTCCTTGGGCATGTTCTCGGCGCGGGCGGCGACCACGGCGGCACGCAGCCGCGGGTTCATCGCCGGGTCCGGGGTGCCGAGCTTGGCCGCCACGGTGATTTCGCGGGCCAGCTTGCCGAAAAGCTTCGACTTCTGAGCATCCTGCCGGCCCTTGCGGTGCATGATGTTCTTGAATTGGGAATGGCCGGCCATGCGACGTCTCTTTGGAGCTTAGGGTCTGAACAGGGATGGAAAACGCGGCCTTATAGGCCCCTTGCGGTCAAAATCAAAGGATCGGCGGGGCCCTCCGGCTTGGGAATACTACCGCAAGCCGGAATATGAGGCACTTGTTAACCATGACTTCATGCCCCGATGCGAGGATCGCCGCCGTCCCGCCGTAACTTTCCCAGAGCCCCCGGAACTCCCATGGCGTTCGGTTTGTTTCGAAAGCAAGTGCCGGAGCCGGCTGCGCCGGCCGTCGCGCCGCAGGTTCCAGCCGCGGTTGCCGAGCTTGAGATCTCCACCGAGGCTGATTCGGCCAAGGAGATTCTGGAGCTGCTGGAACTTGAGCTCGGTGCAATGATCCGCCAGCTTGAGCGCGCCGCAAGCTCGGTCGCCGACGGCGCCGAGGCGACGGCAACAAGGCTCGCGACCATCCGCGCCCGAACCGATGCTCTGGCCGGCCGCAGCAGCGACGCGCAGAGCACCGCGACGACATTCTCCGAAGCCGCCGACCGCTTCACCCATTCAGCCGAAGGCATCGGCGCGCAGGTGCGCAGCGCCAGCCAGCTCGCCGACGACGCCGCGGCCGCAGCGCGCGAGGCCACCGCCAATGTCGATCGCTTGCGCGAATCCTCGGCCGCGATCGGCAATGTCGTCAACCTGATCGCGCAGATCGCGCGGCAGACCACGCTGCTGGCGCTCAATTCCACGATCGAGGCGGCACGCGCCGGCGCCGCCGGCAAGGGCTTTGCGGTAGTCGCGACCGAGGTCAAGGCGCTGGCGGTGCAGACCCAGGGCGCGACCGAGGAGATCACCAGGAAGATCGAGGCGTTGCAGAAGGACGCCACCGGATCGGCCGACGCCGTCCACCGGATCTCGGAGGCGATCGAAAAGATCCGCCCGGTGTTCGAGAACGTCAACGGCGCGGTGGCCGAGCAGAACCAGATCACCGGCGAGATGGGCCAGAACGCAGCCTCCGCCTCGCACTTCATCGTCTCGGTTGGCACCAGCGCCGGCGAGATCGACAGTGCGACGCGCGAAGCCGCCGCGCATGGCGCCGATGTCGCGAAGGCCGGCAAGGCGGTCACTGCGTTTGCCCAGAAGCTGAAGGCGCGCTGTGCGGTGCTGCTGCGCCAGGACGAGCGCGGCGATCCGCGCAAGAACGAGCGGCTGCCTTGCAGCCTCAGGATCGAGATCACGACCGCGCGCGGCGTCATTAACGCACCCGTCTACGAGCTGGCGATGGACGGCATCCTGATCGGCGGGCCCGATGCCGAAAAGCTGCCGGCGCAAGAGACCCTGAGCGCGACCTTGCAGGATATTGGCGCGTGCCGGATCAGGACCGGCGATCGCTCCAAGGCCGGCTGCCAGGCACGGTTCGAGGCGTCGACCGCTGAATTGCGCGAAAAGATCGAAGACCGGATGTGGGCGATCCACGAGGAGAACGCCGAACTCATCACCCGCGCGATGGAAGCAGGCGCCGAGCTGAACAAGATCTTCGAGAACGGACTGGCGAACGGCGCCATCACGATCGCGGACATGCTCGACACCGACTATGTCGAGATCCCCGACACCAATCCGGTGCAGTATCGCACCAGGATGCTGGATTGGGCGGATCGCGCGCTGCCCGCCCTGCTCGAGGCGTTCCTCGCCAGGGACAAGCGCCTGGCGTTCTGCGCAACGGTCGATCGCAACGGCTACCTGCCGGTCCACAACAAGATCTACTCGCATCCGCAGCGGCCGGGCGACGTCGCCTACAACACCGCCAATTGCCGTAATCGCCGCATCTTCAACGATCCCGCGGGCCTCGCCGCCGCGCACAATGAGCGCGCCTACCTGGTGCAAAGCTACGCGCGCGACATGGGCAACGGCACCACCGTGATGATGCGCGAGATCGACGTGCCGATCCGCGTGCGCGGCCGGCACTGGGGCGCTTTCCGCACCGCCTACAAGCTTTGATCGGAGTTCCCGTAGCCCGGATGCGGCGAAGCGTCATCCGGGTACGCAGTGCACGCTCAGGCAAGACGGCCTTCGCGAATCACGCTCTAGATCGGAATGGGGAATGCTCCGGCGGCTCGACGGGCCGCCGTGACTGGAGGAAGTGCTGATATGTCGGCTGCGCAGCTTGCAGTGCTGGATACGTCATCGAACCGGACGCTGGCCGAACGGCTGGTCGACCAGCTCGCCGACCGCATCGGCGGCCTCGGCGTGGAACTTGCCGACATTGCCGGCAACGTCCAGGAGGTCGCCAACCGCGTCACCAACCAGTCGGAGCGGTTCCATCATTTGCAGGAGACCGCCGAGATCATGGTCTCGGCCAATCATGACATCGCTAATGCGTCGCAGGCGGTGCAGTCGACCGCATCCGCCGCGGCCGGCCAGATCGCGGAATCGCGCAACGTGGTCGAGACGGCGGTCAGCCACATCGCCGAGCTCGTCGCAGCGGTCGGACGGATCGAGGCGCGGCTCGCCGCGGTCGGCTCGGCGTTGAGCCAGGTCGCCAAGGTGTCCGGCTCGATCGAGGCGATCGCCAAGCAGACCAACCTTTTGGCGCTGAACGCCACGATCGAGGCCGCGCGCGCCGGCGATGCCGGCCGCGGCTTTGCGGTGGTCGCAAGCGAGGTGAAGAACCTCGCCGAGGCGACCCGCCAGGCGACGCACCAGATTTCCGACACCGTGCGCGATCTCGACGGCCAGATCGGCAGCCTGATCGGCGAGAGCGGCGATGCCTCGCTGCGCGCCAAGAGCGCCGGTGAAGGCGCCCAGCAGATCTCGGGCATCATCGCGCGCGTGCAGGAGGGCTTCTCATCCGTCGGCGCCGAGATCGGCAACGTGGCGCGCGCCGCGACCTCCAATCTCGGTCATTGCGACACCGTGATCGCGGAGCTGAACGAGCTTGCCAAGGGCGTCGACCTGTCCTCGCGCGACCTCAAGCACGCCGACGGCCGCGTGGCGAAGCTGCTCGAGCTCTCCGAGAGTCTGATCGTGACGATCGCCGACAGCGGCGTGGAAACCAGCGATGCGCCACTGATCCGCGTCGTGATCGAGACTGCGAAGCAGATCTCCGACCTGTTCGAGAATGCCGTCGCACGCGGCGAGATCACGCTGGCGCAATTGATGGACGAGAAGTATCGCGAGATCGCCGGCACCAATCCGAAGCAGTACCTGACGGATTACGTCAGCTTCACCGACCGCGTGCTGCCGGCGATCCAGGACCCCATCCAGAAGGCCGATCCGCGCATCGTGTTCTGCGTCGCCTGGGCGCGCGGCGGCTACCTACCGACCCACAATCCGAACTACCGGCAGCCGCAGGGACCGGACCCGGTCTGGAACAACGCCAATTGCCGCAACCGCCGGCTGTTCAACGACCGCGCGGTGAGCAAGGTTGCGGCCAACACCAAGCCGTTCCTGCTGCAGACCTACCGCCGCGACATGGGCGGCGGCAATTTCGTGCTGATGAAGGACCTGTCATCGCCGATCTTCGTCGGCGGCCGCCACTGGGGCGCGTTCCGGATGGGCTTCCGCCAGGGCTAGGCCAGCCACCGGCCGGGATGGGGCGCACTGCCAAAAAAATGCAAAACAACCCCATGCAAAGCAAGCCGGCGGCTGTCGGCGCCCGACACTGCGCTTGACACGTCGGGCAACTCAGGAGCATTTTTCCATTATTCCGAAATAATGGACGCTCCTCGTCCCGGCCAGTCGTGAAGTCCGCGGCCTGATGATGACTCAGGTCCAGAACCCCGGCACCGCGGGCTCGAGCCGGCCGCCGGCGCGCACCGGCGCGACCTTGACCGCAAGCCCGGTCGCATCGTCGGTCTCGACCGCGATGCCGCTGAGCGTCGCAACGCCGCCTGCCGGTTCGAAACGGCCGGAGGGAATGCCGGTGATGAAGCGCTGCAGCGGCTCCTCCTTCTGCATGCCGATCACCGAATCATAGTCGCCGGTCATGCCGGCATCGCTCATATAGGCGGTGCCGCCGGGCAGCACCTGGTGATCGGCGGTCGGCACATGGGTATGGGTCCCGACCACGAGGCTGACGCGGCCGTCGCAGAAGAAGCCGACGCCCTGCTTCTCGCTGGTCGCCTCGGCATGGAAATCGAGCACGATGGCATCTGCGCCTTCGCGCAACGGGCAGGCCTCGAGCTCGCGATCGATCGCGCTGAACGGATCGTTGGACGACGGCTCCATGAACACGCGGCCGATCGCATTGAGCACGAGCGCGCGCTGGCCGTTCTTGGTGTCGACCAGCGTGGCGCCGCGGCCGGGCGAGTGGCGCGGGAAATTCAGCGGGCGGATCAGTCGCGGCGCGCGCTCGATGAAGACCAGCGCCTCCTTCTGATTCCAGGCGTGGTTGCCGAGCGTGATCGCGTCGGCGCCGGCATCGACGAGCTCCTGATAGATCGCCTCGGTGATGCCGAAGCCACCTGCGGAATTCTCGCCATTGACGACGACGAGGTCGAGCGACCAGTCCCTGATCATGCCGGGAAGATGGTCTGAGATGGCGGTGCGGCCGGTCCTGCCGACGACGTCACCAACGAAGAGGATACGCAAGGCTAGCTACTCCGGAAATCGAACGTCTTGCGCTCCGTTAGCACATAATCGAGCGGGACGTCGTGCGACAGCGCCGGGATAGCCTTGGTTTCCTGTGCAGCAAAGGCAATTCCCACGCCGATCACATGCTTGGCCTTGCGCAGATGCGCAAAGGTATAGTCGTAATAGCCGGCACCGTAACCGATGCGGTGGCCGAGCTTATCGAATGCGGCGAGCGGCACCAGCATCACGTCCGGATGCACCTCGGCCGCCGCCGGCGACGGCTCGGGAATGCCGAGCGGCCCGAGCATCAGCCGGTCCTGCGGCGACCAGCTGCGGAAGGTCAGCGACTGACCGCGGGCATTGATGCAGGGCAGCGCGAGCCGCGCGCCCTTGTCGGCAAGCTTCTTCATCAGCGGCGCCGGATCGAGCTCGCTGCGGATCGGCGCATAACCGGAGATGATCATGCCCTGCGTGATCTCGAACGGCGCGCCGCGCTTGGCGAGCGCTTCCGCAGCCGTCGCGCGCTGCTCGTCGCTCAGCGCGTCGCGCTTGGCGAGGGCGAGCGCCCGAAGCTCGGCCTTCGATGGAGATGCGTGCATGATCCATCTTCCGCTGTCGTCGTCCGCGACAACGGACGATCCATCATTCAGAGACGCTCGCATTCAAAGGGCCAGGCCGCGGCGCACTGGACGCCCTGCTTCGCAGGGGACAGCGCTGCACCACAATCGAACCGCCGCCGCGCGACGACCAGGCAACAGCAAAAATAGTGCGAAGCCGCAGAGGCCGTTGGAGCGCTCGATCCCGGAGTTCCCTACGAAAGTAGGTGGGCACCATATGTCCGGGTCCACGGACCCGGCCAGGGACAGTTCCCTAAAGGATCGATAAGGCCCCGGGGATATATGGCTCCTGACGCACGACGCAGCTTCGCGGGGGCTAATCTAGCTATCGTTGGCCAAATCCGCCAGCGGTAAGGACGACGCAGAGCTCCTGCTCCTCTTCATTGTCCACCTGAGAGCATCTGCGGGGGCGCGCCGCCAAAATATCGAAAACAACCCCATGCAAAGCGGCGGCGGGGGCCGACGTTCGACCAAACGACTTGACGCGTCGGGCAACTCACCGATACTCTTCCGGTATTCCGAAATCCGGCAGGCGGCACTCCCCCCAAGGGGCGCGCATGGCATTTGCATGCTTCTGCAACCGACGTTTCCACGTCGTCATAGCCGGCAGCCATATGCGATAGTCCTGCCCTCCGAGGGAGGGGGGAGCAAGATCACCCGATCGCGATGCCGCCGCCGATGGTGCGGTTGAGCACCTGCGTGGTGCGCTCGATCCGCTCGGCAGCGGCGTTGAGCGCGTTGGAGACCGCGGCCTGGGTCGCGCGGGCGCGATCGGTGGCGGCGGTGCGGGCATTGCGCAGCTGCTCGATCTCTTCCTCGAGGCTGCGAATGCGCGCGCTCGCATCGACCAACTCGTCGCAGGCGGTCAGCGCCGCCATCACGGTGAGCCTCGCATCGCCGATCTCGCCGAACTTGCCGCGCAGTGATTCGACGCGCTGCTGCAGATTCTCCGCGAGCTTCAGCAGCCGCACCTCCTGGCCCTCCTCGCAGGCCATCCGGTATTGCCGGCCATTGATGGTGACGTTGATGTGGCTCATCTACCCTCTCCGCCCTCGAGCACGGCGCGAATGGTGCCGATCGCCGCGTCGAGCTTTTCTGCGATGTCGCGATTGACGCGCTCGAGCCTGCGCGTCTTCACCAGCGATCCGTCGAGTTCGTCGGCAAGCCGCGAGCGATCGGCGCCGAGCGCCTGGATCCTGCTCGCCAATTCGTTCTCGTCGCGGTCGGCCTCGCGGCGCCGCTCCACCGAGCTTTCCAGCGCATCAAGTGCTGCCATCAGCCGCTTGGTCGCAGCATCGATATCGGCAAGCGGTGCCTCGGTATTGCCAGACCCGTTGGCGAGACGATCACTCATGACACGCGGCGTGGACCCCTCAATTAGGCCTGCTGGAGATGGCTGCCGCACGGCAAAACTGGCGGTTCGGCAAGCGTTTACGGGACGAAATTTACGTGGCGAGCGAGCGAAGCGCAACGGCGGCGCAGAACTATGCACCGTTCAATGAAATAGGGCCATTTCGAGCAACTTTTCCCCGTTTTGGGGCGTTTCATCGCCTTGGACTTGCGGATTTGAGGTGCTAATCCACCCTCCAACCCGTAAGGCCATCCACGCGCGTATCGCGGCTGCCCGCCCCGATACGTCCAGCAATCAGCTCCTCATTCCAGGCGGACTTTTCATCATGACGCAGGTCGATCACACCCGTATGGCCAATGCGATCCGTGGCCTTGCCATGGACGCCGTCGAGAAGGCGAATTCCGGCCATCCCGGCCTGCCGATGGGCGCCGCCGACATCGCGACCGTGCTGTTCACGAAATTCCTGAAGTTCGATGCCGCCGACACGGCATGGCCCGACCGCGACCGCTTCGTGCTCTCCGCCGGCCACGGCTCGATGCTGCTCTATGCGTTGCTGTACCTCACCGGCAACAAGGATATGACGCTCGACCAGATCAAGCATTTCCGCCAGCTCGGATCGCTGACGCCGGGACACCCGGAGAACTTCCACACCAAGGGCATCGAGACCACCACCGGTCCGCTCGGCCAGGGCATTGCGACCGCGGTCGGCATGGCGCTCGCCGAGAAGATGCTCGCCGCCGAGTTCGGCAAGAAGATCGTCAATCACCACACCTATGTGCTCGCCTCCGACGGCGACCTGATGGAAGGCATCTCGCAGGAAGCGATCGCGCTCGCCGGTGTCTGGCGCCTCAACAAGATGATCGTGCTGTACGACGACAACGGCATCTCGATCGACGGCCCGACCTCGATCGCCGATTCCGTCGACCAGGTGAAGCGCTTCAAGTCCGCCGGCTGGGCCGCCGAATTGATCGACGGCCATGATCCGGAGGCGATCACCGCTGCGATCACCCGCGCGCAGAAATCCAGCAAGCCTTCGCTGATCGCCTGCAAGACCACGATCGGCTTCGGCGCACCGACCAGGGCCGGCACCGCCAAGGCGCATGGCGAGGCGCTCGGCGCCGCTGAGCTGAAGGGCGCCAAGGAGAGGCTCGGCATCTCGCTCGAGCCGTTCTCGGTGCCGGACGACGTGCTGAAGGCCTGGCGCGAGGCGGGCAGCCGCGGCGCCGCCGAGCACAAGACGTGGGACGAGCAGTTCGCGCAGCTCGGCAACCGCAAGCGCGCCGAGTTCGAGCGCCGCATCCGTCACGAGCGGCCGCAAGCGCTCGCCAAGGGTTTGCGCGCCTTCAAGAAGGGTCTCCTGGAAAATCCGCTCAACGTCGCGACCCGCAAGTCGTCGGAAGCTGCGATCGAAGTGATCGCGGCTGCGATGCCGATGGAGTTCGTCGCCGGCTCCGCCGACCTCACCGGCTCCAACAACAACAAGGCGAAGTCGGCGACCGCGTTCGGCGCCAAGACGCCGAAGGGCCGCTTCATCCATTACGGCATCCGCGAGCACGGCATGGCGGCGTGCCTCAACGGCATCTTCCTGCATGGCGGCTTCGCGCCGAACGGCGCCACCTTCCTGGTGTTCACCGATTATGCGCGCGGCGCGATGCGCCTGTCGGCGCTGATGGGCACCGGCGTCGTCTATGTCATGACCCATGACTCGATCGGCCTCGGCGAGGACGGCCCGACCCACCAGCCGGTCGAGCATCTCTCGGCACTGCGCGCGATGCCCAACATGCGCGTGTTCCGTCCCTGCGACGCGGTCGAGACCGCCGAGTGCTGGGAACTGGCGCTCAACCGCGTCGACGGACCGACGGTGCTGGCGCTGACCCGCCAGAACCTGCCGCAGCTCCGCACCACGGCGCCGAACGACAACCCGTGCAGCCACGGCGCGTACGAGCTGGTCGCGGCGCAGGGTGACGCAAAAGTGTCATTGTTCGCCTCCGGTTCCGAGGTCCAGATCGCGGTCGAGGCGCAGAAGCAGCTGGCCGGGCGCGGCATCGCGACGCGGGTCGTCTCGGTCCCGTCGCTGGAATTGCTGCTGGCGCAGCCCGCCGAGCGGCAAAATGCCATTATCGGCAAGGCTCCGGTCAAGATCGCGATCGAGGCCGCAGTGCGCTGGGGCTGGGACGCCGTGATCGGCCACGACGGCGAATTCATCGGCATGCACGGATTCGGCGCCAGCGCCCCCGCGAAGGACCTTTTCCCGCATTTCGGCATTACCGCTGAGGCTGTCGTTAACGCTGCCACCAAGCGCGTCTGACGCTGGGCTGGCACCCGCGGCCCACGGTTGAGCTTGTCGTAAAAAAGGATTACCAAAGCTCCATCTTTTCCGTACGCGCCCGGCCGAACCGGGCGTTCCGCCGTAAAAACCTCGTGGGAGCCCTCCCGCGGGGCTGACAACAGCTTTAGAGGAGACGAGCATGGCAATCCGCGTCGCGATCAACGGGTTTGGGCGCATCGGCCGCAACGTTCTGCGCGCTATCGCCGAGTCCGGCCGCAAGGACATCGAGGTGGTCGGCATCAACGACCTCGGCCCGGTCGAGACCAACGCACATCTGCTGCGCTTCGATTCCGTGCATGGCCGCTTCCCGGGTACCGTGACCGTCGAAGGCGACTCGATCAGCCTCGGCGACAACAAGATCAAGGTTTCAGCCGAGCGCGATCCCGCGAAGCTGCCGTGGAAGGCGCTGGGCGTCGACGTCGCGCTGGAATGCACCGGCATCTTCACCGCGAAGGACAAGGCCTCGGCGCATCTGACCGCGGGCGCCAAGCGCGTGCTGGTCTCGGCGCCTGCCGATGGCGCTGACGCCACCATCGTCTACGGCGTCAACCACGACACGTTGAACAAGGATCAGCTGGTCGTCTCCAACGGCTCCTGCACCACCAACTGCCTCGCGCCGGTCGCCAAGGTCCTGAACGACACCGTCGGCATCGAGACCGGCTTCATGACCACGATCCACGCCTACACCGGCGACCAGCCGACGCTCGACACCCTGCACAAGGACCTCTATCGCGGCCGCGCGGCAGCGATGTCGATGATCCCGACCTCGACCGGCGCCGCCAAGGCGATCGGCCTGGTGCTGCCGGAGCTGAAGGGCAAGCTCGACGGCGTCTCGGTCCGCGTGCCGACCCCGAACGTCTCCGTGATCGACCTCAAGATCGTCGCCAAGCGCGCCACCGACGCCAAGGAGATCAACGAGGCGATGAAGCGCGCCGCCGAGCAGCAGCTCAAGGGCATCCTCGGCTACACCAACGCGCCGAACGTCTCGATCGACTTCAACCACGATCCGCACTCGGCCACCTTCCACATGGACCAGACCAAGGTGCAGAACGGCACGCTGGTGCGCGTGATGGCCTGGTACGACAACGAGTGGGGCTTCTCGAACCGCATGGCGGACACCGCCGTCGCGATCGGCAAGCTGATCTAAGTTCGGCTGTTCGCGATGCCCGGCCCAAAGCCGGGCATCTGCGTCTTTGGCCCTCCGCATCCGCGGCCCCGACGGCCGCGACATCGGCAAGCGAACGCGACGCCGTCCATCGGACGGCTGTGTCCGGCCGCACAGGAAACGCTCATGACAAAATCGTTCCGTACCCTCGACGACGTCAATGTGAAGGGCAAGCGCGTGCTGCTGCGCGTCGACCTCAACGTTCCCATGGAAGGCGGCCGCGTCACCGACGCCACCCGGCTCGAGCGCGTTGCCCCCACCATCACCGAAATTTCCGACAAGGGCGGCAAGGTGATCCTGCTCGCCCATTTCGGCCGGCCCAAGGGACGCGATCCCAAGGAGTCGCTGAAGCCGGTTGCCGAAGCGCTGTCGAAGGTGATCAAGCGTCCGGTCGCCTTCGCCGAGGACTGCATCGGCGAAGCTGCTGCCACGGCGGTTGCAGCCCTCAAGGACGGCGACATCCTCTGCCTGGAAAACACGCGTTTTCACAAGGAAGAGGAAAAGAACGACGCCGGCTTCGTCGCTGAACTGGCAAAGCTCGGCGACATCTGGGTCAACGACGCCTTCTCCGCCGCGCATCGCGCCCACGCCTCGACCGAAGGCCTCGGCCACAAACTGCCGGCCTATGCCGGCCGCACCATGCAGGCCGAGCTCGACGCGCTCGGCAAGGCGCTGGAAGCCCCGACCAAGCCCGTCATCGCGATCATCGGCGGCGCCAAGGTCTCGACCAAGATCGACCTGCTGGAAAACCTCGTGAACAAGGTCGACGCGCTGGTGATCGGCGGCGGCATGGCCAACACCTTCCTGCACGCCCAGGGCGTCGCGGTCGGCAAGTCGCTCGCCGAGAAGGACCTCGCCGCGACCGCGCTGCGGATCATGGAGAAAGCCAACGCCGCGAACTGCGCGATCATCCTTCCCGTCGACGCCGTCGTCGCCAACCAGTTCGCCGCCAACGCGCCGTCGCACGCCTACGGCCTCGATGCGATCCCGGCCGACGGCATGATCCTCGACGTCGGCCCGCAATCGATCGCGCGCATCCATGCCGCGATCGACGACGCCGCGACGCTGGTCTGGAACGGGCCGCTCGGCGCCTTCGAGCTGACGCCGTTCGACCGCGGCACCGTGGTTTCGGCCAAGCATGCCGCCGAGCGCACCAGGGCCAAGAAGCTGATCTCGGTCGCCGGCGGCGGCGATACCGTCGCGGCGCTGAACCAGGCGGGCGTGGCCGGCGATTTTTCCTATGTCTCGACCGCGGGCGGCGCGTTTCTTGAATGGATGGAAGGCAAGCCACTGCCGGGCGTCGAAGTTTTGAAAAACCGTTGATTTAGTTCGAATCCGAACACGCACTACAGGGAGAAATGGAATGGCTCGCATAACGTTGCGGCAACTGCTCGACCACGCGGCAGAGCATGATTACGGCGTACCTGCCTTCAACATCAACAACATGGAGCAGGCGCTGTCGATCATGGCGGCGGCCTCCGAAGTCGACGCGCCGGTCATCATCCAGGCCTCGCGCGGCGCGCGCTCCTACGCCAACGACGTCATGCTCAAGCACATGATGGACGCCGTCACCGAGATCTACCCGCAGATCCCGGTCTGCGTGCATCTCGACCACGGCAACGAGCCCGCCACCTGCATGACCGCGATCCAGGCCGGCTTCACCTCGGTCATGATGGACGGCTCGCTGAAGGCCGACGGCAAGACCCCCGGCGACTGGGACTACAATGTCGGCGTCACCCGGACGGTGACCGGCATGGCGCATCTCGGCGGCATCTCGGTCGAGGGCGAGCTCGGCGTGCTCGGCTCGCTCGAGACCGGCATGGGCGACAAGGAAGACGGCCACGGCGCCGAGGGCAAGCTGTCGCATGACCAGCTGCTGACCAACCCCGACGAGGCCGTGAAGTTCGTCAGGGAAACCAAGGTCGACGCGCTGGCGATCGCGATGGGCACCTCGCACGGCGCCTACAAGTTCACCCGCAAGCCCGACGGCGACATCCTCGCCATGAACGTGATCGAGGAAATCCATCGCAAGCTGCCGAACACGCATCTCGTCATGCACGGCTCCTCGTCGGTGCCGCAGGAGCTGCAGGAGATCATCAACGCCAATGGCGGCAAGATGAAGCCGACCTGGGGCGTGCCGGTCGCCGAGATCCAGCGCGGCATCAAGAACGGCGTGCGCAAGATCAACATCGACACCGACAACCGGATGGCGATGACCGGCCAGATCCGCAAGGTGCTGAAGGACAATCCGGAAGAGTTCGATCCGCGCAAGTATCTGAAGCCCGCGATGGAAGCGATGACCAAGCTGTGCAAGCAGCGCCTGCAGGAGTTCAACACCGCGGGCCAGGCCAGCAAGATCAAGAAGGTGCTGACCACGGCTGACATGGCCAAGCGCTACGCCAAGGGCGAGCTCGATCCCAAGGTCGCCTGACGAGGCGACCTGACAACTTCTTGCCTGAATCATTAAGGCGGGACACCGGCTCTGACGCAGTCGGAAACGGTGTCCCGAAGGCTTGATCGCCGGCTGCGGCAAACGCCGGCCGCGAC
This sequence comes from Bradyrhizobium sp. UFLA03-84, assembly GCF_002289535.1. Lineage (NCBI taxonomy): Bacteria > Pseudomonadati > Pseudomonadota > Alphaproteobacteria > Hyphomicrobiales > Nitrobacteraceae > Bradyrhizobium > Bradyrhizobium sp. UFLA03-84. Next base: position 41,507 of record NZ_NSJY01000003.1, read on the forward strand.
GAACGTTTTCTAGGCATTTGCCCGAGAACCGCCTATTTTGGTTTGCAAAGGCAATGCTCTGGAGGATGTTCCCGATGAACCTCGCTGACCTCAACAAAATTGCGCTTGCCATGGTCACCCCGGGCAAGGGCCTGCTCGCTGCCGACGAATCCTCCGGCACCATCAAGAAGCGCTTCGACGCCATCAAGGTCGATTCGACCGAAGACAATCGGCGCGACTATCGCGAGATGCTGTTCCGCTCGCAGGAGGCGATGAGCAAGTACATCTCCGGCGTCATCCTCTACGACGAGACGATCTGGCAGAACGCCAAGGACGGCACGCCGCTGGTCAAGCTGATCGAGCAGGCAGGCGCGATCCCCGGCATCAAGGTCGACGAAGGCACCCAGCCGCTGCCGAACTGCCCCGGCGAACTCGTCACCGTCGGCCTCGACAAGCTCGCCGAGCGGCTGAAGAAATATTACGAGCGCGGTGCGCGCTTCGCCAAATGGCGCGCGGTGATCGATATCGGCTCCGGCGCCGGCAGCCGCGGCATCCCGACCATGACCGCGATCCGCGTCAACGCCCACGCGCTGGCGCGCTACGCCGCGCTGTGCCAGGCCGCGCAGATCGTCCCGATCGTCGAGCCCGAGGTGCTGATGGACGGCGATCACGACATCGACCGCTGCTATGAGGTGACGCAGCGCGTGCTGAACCGCACCTTCCAGGAATTGCGGGTGCAGCGTGTCGCGCTCGAAGGCATGATCCTGAAGCCGAACATGGCCATATCCGGCAAGAAGTGCCCGAAGCAGGCGTCGGTGCAGGAAGTCGCCGAGAAGACCATCCGCCTGCTCAAGAGCTGCGTGCCGGCCGCGGTGCCCGGCATCGCCTTCCTGTCCGGCGGGCAGAGCGACGAGGAAGCGACCGCGCATCTCGACGCCATGAACAAGATCGGCCATCTGCCGTGGCGGCTGACCTTCTCCTATGGCCGCGCCTTGCAGGCGGCGCCGCAGAAGGCGTGGTCCGGCAAGCCCGACAACGTCCCCGCCGGACAGCGCGCCTTCTCGCATCGCGCCCGGATGAACGGGCTCGCGAGCACCGGCAATTGGGAAGCCGGCCTCGAAAAGCAGGCGGCATAGTTGGCCACCAAGCCCGTTCCGCCGCGGCCGGCGCCGCGCCTCTATCTGGCAACCCCGCCGGTCGACGAGCCCGCACGGCTTGCGGCCGAGCTTGCCGACGTGCTTGCCGCGGCCGACGTCGCGGCGGTTCTGGTTCGGCTGCGCGAGAGCGACCCGCGCAGCATGATCTCCACCGTCAAGGCGCTGGCGCCGGCGATCCAGCGCGCCGGTGCGGCACTCTTGATCGACGGCCATCCCGACATCGTGGCCCGCGCCGGCGCCGATGGCGCGCATCTGACCGGCGTCGCCGCGATGGAAGAGGCGATGCCTTCGCTGCGGCCCGACCGCATCGTCGGTGTCGGCGGGCTCGCGACACGCCACGATTCGATGGCAGCGGGCGAAGCCGGCGCCGACTACGTGCTGTTCGGCGAGCCCGACGCCAAGGGGCAGCGGCCCTCGGCGGAGGCGATCGCCGAGCGGCTGGAATGGTGGGACGAATTGTTCGAGCCGCCCTGCGTCGGCTTTGCGACCTCGCGCGAGGAGGCCGAGGCGTTCGCGGCGGCGGGCGCTGACTTCGTGCTGGTCGGAGACTTCATCTGGTCGGATCCGCGCGGCGCCAAGGCCGCCCTGGTCGAGATCGGCGAGGCTATTGCGCAGGCGCATGCCGCCACGTTCGGAACGGCCAAGGCCGAGGGATGACGCCGGAATGAAATGCCTGCGTCCGATAGCTGTTGCGCTCGGCTGCATGATGCTGACGGGCGGCGCGATGGCGCAGCTCTCGATCACGCCGCCGGCACAGACGCCACCCCCTGCGAAGAAGGAGGCGCCGAAGCCGAAGGTACATTCGCCGGTCGCGAAGAAGCCCGCGCCGAAGCCTGCCGCAACAGCGACGCCGAAGCCCGGCGCATCAGCGACACCGACCCCGACGCCGTCGCCGACCCCGGACGATCCCAACGTCGACCTCGTCTACGGTGCCTATCAGCGCGGCATGTACAAGACGGCGTTCGACCTGGCGACAGCGCGCGCGCAGAACAACAACGATGCCAAGGCCATGACGATGCTGGGCGAGCTCTATGCCAACGGGCTCGGCGTCAAGCGCGACTACGTCAAGGCCGACGACTGGTACAAGCGCGCGTCCGATGCCGGCGACCGCGAGGCGATGTTCGCACTCGCCATGATGCGGATCGCGGGCCGCGGCGGTGCGGTGGACAAGGATTCCGCGGTCAAGCTGCTGGCGTCGGCGGCCAAGCTGGGCGAACCCAAGGCGGCCTATAATCTCGCGCTGCTCTATCTCGACGGCCAGACCCTGCCGCAGGACCTCAAGCGCTCCGCTGAGCTGTTGCGCATGGCGGCGGACGCCGGCAGCCCGGAGGCGCAATACGCGCTTGCAACCTTCTACAAGGAAGGCACCGGCGTGCCGAAGGACCTCGAAAAGGCGGCGCGGCTGCTGCAGGCCGCCTCGCTGGCCGACAATGTCGATGCCGAGGTCGAATACGCCATCGCGCTCTACAACGGCTCCGGCACGCCGCGGAACGTGCCGGCGGCAATCGCGCTGCTGCGCAAGGCGGCCCGGCAGAACAGCCCGATCGCGCAAAACCGCCTCGCCCACGTGCTGGCGACCGGCGCCGGCGCCCCGATCGACAAGGTCGAGGCGCTGAAATGGCACACCGTCGCCAAGACCGCCGGCAAGGGCGACCCCGATCTCGACGACATCCTCGCCGATATGACCCCGGAAGACCGCGCCAAGGGCGAGGCAGCTGCCCGAAAATGGATCGGAAACAACGTCAAATGACGCCTTGACGGCGCCACTTCCAGAGGGCACCCAGTCCGAAGCCCAGGTGGCCGCGTTCCGTTCTTTTTTCGCCCGTCATCCTGAGGTGCGAGCGGAGCGAGCCTCGAAGGATGCACGGCCCCGGACCGGGCCGTCGATCCTTCGAGACGCGCTTCGCGCTCCTCAGGATGACGGGCTGAGATTTGCGCCCGCCGCTCTATCGACATTCACAATCTCGGTCACAAGTTCTCATCATGCTCTACTCCGCCCTCATCAATGTCATGGTCAAGGCCGCGCGCCGCGCCGGCCGCAGCCTCAAGCGCGACCTCGGCGAGATCGAACATCTCCAGGTGTCGCTGAAAGGCCCGGCGAACTTCGTCTCGCTGGCCGACAAGCGCGCCGAGGAGATGCTCCACACCGATCTCGAAAAGGCCCGGCCCGGCTACGGGTTCCTCGGCGAGGAAGGCGGCAAGCGCGAAGGCTCGGACAAGAGCCACACCTGGATCGTCGATCCGCTCGACGGCACCACCAACTTCCTGCACGGCATCCCGCAATTCGCGATCTCGATCGGGCTGCTGCGCGAGGACACCGTGATCGCGGGCGTGATCTACAATCCCGCCAATGACGAGCTCTACATCGCCGAGCGCGGCAAGGGCGCGTTCCTCAACGACCAGCGGCTCCGCGTCGCCGGCCGCCGCCAGCTCAACGAATGCGTGGTCGCCTGCGGCCTGCCGCATATCGGCCGCGGCAACCATCAGCTGGCGCTGCAGGAGCTGGCCGCGCTGCAGAGCAAGGTCGCGGGCTTCCGTCGCTTCGGCGCCGCCTCGCTCGACCTTGCCTTCGTCGCCGCCGGCCGCCTCGACGGCTATTGGGAACGCAACCTGCAGCCCTGGGACCTCGCGGCCGGCCTGCTGATGATCCGGGAAGCCGGCGGCACCGTCTCCGGCATCCAGGGCAACGACGACCCGCTGCAGACCGGCCACGTCGTCGGCGGCAACGAGTTCGTGCACGGCGAGCTGATCAAGATCCTGAAGCCGCTCGGGCAGTAACGCAGCGGCGCGAGCTATTCGTCGTCGTCATCATCGTCATCGCCGTCGCGAAATTCGCCGCCGATGCTCAGGCCTTCGATGGCGGTGGCGCCCTTCACCTTGACCACCCGGCGCAGCGGGACCGAACTCTCGCTACGCAACGCCTCCATCAAATGGTCCGAGTGGGTGACGATCCAGATATCGGCGCGGCGCGAGGCCTTGGCGATCAGCCGCGCCAACGGCGCCAGCAGCGATGGATGCAGGCTCGCCTCCGGCTCGTTGAGCACGATGAACGGCGGCAGCCGGTAGCCCATGAACACGGCGAGCAGGCAGATATATTTCAGCGTGCCGTCGGATAATTCGTGGGCCTTGAACGGGCGCGGCATATCCGCAAGCTGCAGATCGAACTCGCACTGGCCGTTTTGGACCCATGCGCGGAGCTCCGCGCCCGGGAATGCATCCTCGATCGCGGCCTGCAGCTCGGCGGCATCCTGCCGGATGGAGTAGAGCGTCGCGAGCGTCGCGGCCAGATCGCTGCCGTCGGCACTCAGCGACGGCGTCGTGACCGCGAGGCAGGGCTTTCGGATCGGCGACGCCTGATCGGTCCGGAAGTCGTGATAGAACCGCCAGCCCAGCATCGCGTTTCTGATCTGGTCGATCTCGGGGGAGTTCTTGCCGTCAAAGAAGCCGGCCAGCACGGTTTCGGACGGCAACAGCGCCTCCTTGTGGCTTTCCCAGACGCCGCTCTCGTTGCGGATGCTGACCAGCGCGTTCGTCCTCTCCACCATCAGGACTTTGCGCTTGCCGCGGATCATCTCGATCCGCTCGGACCTGATCATCGGCTCGCCGGCAAACGCCGCCTCAGCCGGGCCGGGATATCCGAGCTCGATCGAATATTTGATGTCGTCGAATCGTGCAGCCAGCCGCAGCCGGGGATCGTCGCCCCGCTTGCGCCTGCCGGACCAGGAGACCGAATTCAATCCGCCCTCGTCGGCGATGGTGTGGGTGATCCGGCCCGCCGCCGCGTCGCGCAACAGTGACATCGACTTGTAGAGATTGGATTTGCCGACGCCGTTCTCGCCGACGAACACCGACAGCGGGTGGATGGGCATGAAGAGCCGGCGAATGGAACGATAATTCGCGATCTCGATGTCGGTCGGGCGCATCACCTGCTCTCGATCGGCCGATGCCTGCGCATTCCGTCACCGTGCCAAGGACAATCCGTTCAATCCAGAGATGCAGTCTGGATTGGCGATGCCCCGAAAGCAAGCCGGCCCTGATTCAATCAGGACCGGCCTCGATGTCAGTGGCCGCCCGTTGCCGGCGCGGGCGGACCGTAGACTTCCGGCTTCTCGACCTTCTCCCGGTCACCGGCCAGCACGCGCTGCACGCTGACGAAGAACACCGGCACCAAGAGCAGCGCGAGGATGACGACGGCGATCATGCCGCCCATCACGCTGGTGCCGAGCGCTTGCTGGCTGGCGCCGCCGGCGCCGGTCGCGATCGCCATCGGCAGCACGCCGCAGACGAAGGCAAGGCCGGTCATCAGGATCGGGCGGAATCTGAGACTGCACGCCTCGATGGTCGCCTCGACCAGCGGCTTGCCCTGCGCGCGCAGGTCCTTGGCGAACTCGATGATCAGGATCGCATCCTTCGCCGCAAGACCGATGATGGTGATCAGGCCGACGGTGAAATAGACGTCGTTGGACAGCCCGCGCAGCGTCGCAGCCACCACGGCGCCGAAAATGCCGAGCGGAATGGTGAGCAGCACCGCGAGCGGAATGGTCCAGCTCTCATAGAGCGCGGCGAGCAGCAGGAACACCACCAGCACCGACAGCGCGAGCAGGAACGGCGCCTGCGAGCCCGACAGCTTCTCCTGCAGCGACTGGCCGGTCCATTCATAACCGAAGCCGCGCGGCAGCTTGTTGGCAAGCCGCTCCATCTCCGCGATCGCGTCGCCCGAGGTGAAGCCCGGCTTCGCCTCGCCGGAGATGCGCACTGCCGGATAGTAGTTGAAGCCCGCGATCTGCGTCGGCCCCTTCGTCCATTCGATGGTGGCGAAGGCCGAGAACGGCACCAGCTGGCCGCGACTGTTCTTGACGTTGTAGTTGAGGATGTCGTCCGCATTCATGCGGCTGGTCTTGTCGGCCTGCACGATGACGCGCTGCATGCGCCCGCGGTTCGGAAAGTCGTTGATGTAGTTCGAGCCGAGGTTGGTCGAGATCGTGTTGTTGATGTCCTCGAAGGTGAGGCCGAACGCACCGGCCTTCTCGCGGTCGATCATCAGGTTGACCTGCGGCGCCGGCGGCAGGCCTTCGACATAGACCTTCTGCAGGATCGGGCTGGCGTTGGCCTCCGCGACCAGGCGGTCGCTTGCGGCGATCAGCGCCGCATAGCCCTTCTGGCCGCGGTCCTGCAGGCGGAACGAGAAGCCCGACGAGTTGCCGAGATTGTCGATCGGCGGCGGCTGCAGCGCCGAGATCCTGGCGTCGCGGATCGACGACAGGTCGCGGTTGATGTCGGCAACGATCGCGGCGGCCGAATCCTTCGGGCCGCGCTCCGACCAGTCCTTCAGCGTGATGAAGGCCTGCGCCGTGTTCATGCCCTGGCCCAGGAAGCTGAAGCCGGTGAGGAAGGTGACGTTCTCGATGCCGGCGCGATCCTTCAGGTACTTCTCGACCTGCTCGACCGCACCTTCCGTGCGCGCATAGGACGATTCCGACGGCGTCTGCACGTCGGTCGTGATGAAGCCCTGGTCGTCGACCGGGAGGAAGCCGCCGGGCAGCCGCACGAAGCCGTAGGCGACGCCTGCGAACAGCACGAGATAGATCAGCATCAGCCGGCCGGTGCGCTTCAGCGAGCCCTGCACCGTGCGCGTGTAGCCGGCGCGACTGTTGTCGAGCACGCGGTTGAACCAGCCGAACACGCCCTTGCGGGCATGGCCGTGGCCCTTCTCGACCGGCTTGAGCAAGGTCGCGCACAGCGCCGGCGTCAGCGACAGCGCGAGCAGCGCCGAGAACGCGATCGCCGCCACCATCGTGACCGAGAACTGGCGGTAGATGATGCCGACCGAGCCGGGGAAGAATGCCATCGGCACGAACACCGCCATCAGCACCAGCGTGATGCCGATGATGGCGCCGGTGATCTGCGACATTGCTTTTCGGGTGGCTTCCTTCGGCGGCAGGCCCTCTTCGGCCATGATGCGCTCGACGTTCTCGACCACGACGATGGCGTCGTCGACCAGGATGCCGACCGCCAGCACCATGCCGAACATGGTCAGCATGTTGATCGAGTAGCCCACGGCCATCAGCGTGGCGCAGGTGCCGAGCAGCGCCACCGGCACCACGATGGTCGGAATGATGGTGTAGCGGATGTTCTGCAGGAACAGGAACATCACGATGAACACCAGCACCACCGCCTCGACCAGGGTCATCAGGACCTTCTCGATCGAAGCCTTCACCACCGGCGTGATGTTGTAGGGAATCTCATAGGAGATGTTGGCCGGGAAGAAGCGCGACAGCTCCTTCATCTTGGCCTCGACCGCGCTCGCGGTCGCCAGCGCGTTGCCCTTCGGCGACAGCAGCACCGAGAGGCCGGCGGTCGGCTTGCCGTTCAGGCGGGTGTTGAACTGGTAGCTGAGGCCGCCGACCTCGATCCGCGCGACGTCGCGCAGCCGCACCGTTGATCCGTCGGCATTGGCACGCAGGATGATCGCGCCGAACTCGTCGGGCGAGGAGAGCTGGCCCTTGACCAGCACCTGCGCGGAAATCTTCTGCGTATCGGTGCTCGGCTCGGCGCCGATGCTGCCGGAGGCGACCTGGGCATTCTGCGCCGTGATCGCCTTGTTGACGTCGTCGGCAGACAGGCCGTAGCCGACCAGCTTCGCTGGATCGATCCAGATGCGGAGCGAACGCTCGGTCGAATAGAGCGTGGCGCGGCCGACGCCGGGGATGCGGCGCACCTCGCCCAGCACGTTGCGGATCATGAAGTCGCCGAGGCCCACTTCGTCCAGCGAGCCGTCAGTCGAGTTCAGCGTGATGATCTGCAGCACGGCCGAGGAGGCTTCCTCGACCAGGATGCCCTGCTGGATCACGGCGCGCGGCAGCCGCGCCTCGACGCGCTTGAGGCGGTTCTGCACCTCGACCGAAGCCTGGCTGGTGTCGGTGCCCGGCTTGAAGTTCGCGATGATCTCGACCTGGCCGAGCGAATCGGAGGTCGATTCGAAGTTCAGGATGTTCGCGGCGCCGTTGAGCTCCTCCTCGATCAGCCGCGTCACGCTGTTGTACAGGTTCTCGGGCGACGCGCCGGGATAGCTCGTCGAGATCGAGATCGAAGGCGGCGCGATGATCGGGTACTGCGCGACCGCGAGCAGCGGAATCGAGATCGCGCCGACCAGACAGATGAACAGCGCGACGACCCAGGCGAAGATCGGCCTGTCGATGAAGAAGCTAGGCATGTCGGATCACTGCTTCGCGTGGGCGGTCTGCTGCGAATCCGATTGTGCTGCAGCAGCATCGACCTCGCGCCAGGCCAGCGGCCGGACCTTGTCGCCGGCGGCGAATTTCTGGAAGCCCTCGACCACGACCTTGTCGCCGGCCTTGAGGCCTTCGCTCACGAACCAGTGGCCGCCCTGCAGCGAGCCGGTGCGCACCGGCTGCACCGCGACGTGATTATCGTCCTTGACGACGAACACCTCGCTGCCGCCGCCGCCATTGCGCTGGATCGCCTGCTGCGGCACGGCGATCGCGTCCGAGTCGATGCCCTGCTCGATCAGCACGCGGACATACATGCCCGGCAGCAGGATGCGATGCGGGTTGGGGAATTCGCCGCGCAGGGTCACCTGCCCGGTATAGGCGTCGACCTTGGCGTCGGAAAACAGCAGCTTGCCCGGCAGCGGATAGATCGAGCCGTCGTCGAGCACGAGGCGTACCTTCATCGCGTCAGGCGCGATGCGGTCCAGATCGCCGCTCTCGAAGGCGCGGCGGAGCTGGTTCATCTCGGTCACCGACTGCTGGAAGTCGGCGTAGATCGGATCGAGCTGCTGGATGGTCGCAAGGCTCGCGGCGTCGTTCTGCACGACGAGCGCGCCTTCGCTGATGACGGCAGCACCGATGGTGCCGTCGATCGGCGCACGGATCGTCGCGTAGTCCAGGTTGAGCTTGGCACGCGCGACGTCGGCCTCGCGGCCCTGCACGTCGGCTTCGGCCTGCTTCAGGTTGGCAATCGCCTTCTCGTTCTCGGCCTCCGAGGTCGCGCGCTGGTTGGTGAGGGTCGCGATGCGGCGGGCCTGCAGCGAGGTCTGCTCGAGCACGGCCTTGGCGCGCGCCAGCGCCGCCTCGGTCGACTGCAATTCGACCTCGAACGGGCGCGGATCGATCTGGTACAGGGGATCGCCGACCTTCACCTCGCTGCCCTGATGGAACATGCGGTTGACGACGATGCCCGAGACGCGCGGGCGCACCTCGGAAACGCGGGTCGGGGCGATGCGGCCCGGCAGCTCGCGCACCATCGCGCGCGCCTGCGGCTTCACGGTGACCACGCTGACGTCCGGCTCGGGTGCTTGCACGGCGGCGGTTGCAGAATTCGGCTCGTCGCAGCCAGCAAGCAGTGGCGCCGTCACGGCCAGCATCAGAGCAATGCATGCCGATTGCGCGCGAAGTCCAGACATTGAGATGATCGCCCCTGTGGGTTGGTTAGGATAAACAAATGGCGGCGCCACAGCGGCACCGCTCTGCCCGCTGAAAATAAATCCTGCTTGCTGCGACGCAATGCGTTTCTCGGGCGGCTCAATGTCACACAATCCTATCGCTCTGATTTCGCGGCATGTTTTGACGACTCACCGGATTGTGAGCGGGTTCCATCGCAGGCTGTGGGAATGCGTTAAGGACTGCGCGAGCGGGAAAGTGGCCGTTTGCCTGCGCACAATGCCGCAGGTTGCAAACTCGTAATGCGCGGCGCGCGAATCGCCGACCGCCGCGCCCACCACCAAGCGACGCAACCGGCGTGCGTCTCGCGATCCGCGCGTGGGACTGGCGCTTTCTGCACACCCCTCATGCGCCGGCGCCCCGGAAAGCTGCACAAAGCGGCAACAGTCCACTCCGTATCAACCCCAGGTTCTACCGCCAGCCCCTGGATTCGGCTTTCCTCACTCCGCCGCTGTGCCATATTGCTCACAGATGCGGCCTTCGCGAACGGATGATCCGGCAATGCCCCCTTCCCGCTCCGAAATGGAGATCGAACTGAGCAAGCTGTCCTCGCCCAGGATCTTCCTGGTGCGGATGCTGGTGTTCCTGGTGCTCTGCGGCCTGGTCGGGGTGGTGCTGTACAAGCAGATCGTCACCGCCTTCTTCGCCAATCCCGGGCTCAACGCCCTGATCGGCGCGGTGCTCTTGATCGGCGTCATCCTGGCGTTCCGCCAGGTGATCCGGCTTTATCCTGAAGTGGCCTGGGTCAACAATTTCCGCATCGCCGATCCCGGCCTTGCGATCGAGCGCCGGCCGACGCTGCTTGCTCCGATGGCTGCCATTCTCGGCGGCGAGCGCACCGGACGGATGTCGATCACGCAGCAGACCATGCGGCATCTGCTCGATTCGATCGCAACCCGCCTGGATGAGGCCCGCGACATCTCGCGTTACATGACCGGCCTTTTGGTGTTCCTCGGCCTGCTCGGCACCTTCTGGGGCCTGATCGAGACGGTAGGCTCGGTCGGCAAGGTGATCGACGGGCTCAAGGTCGGCGGCGATGCCGGCGCGCTGTTCGATACGCTGAAGGAGGGCCTTGCCGCCCCGCTCGGCGGCATGGGCATCTCGTTCTCGTCCTCGCTGTTCGGCCTCGCCGGCTCGCTGATCCTCGGCTTCCTCGACCTGCAATCGAGCCAGGCCCAGAACCGCTTCTACACCGACCTCGAGGACTGGCTCGCCACCACCGTGCGCGGCATTTCCGGCGACGGCGTCGGCGGCGCCGACATGCAGGGCGCGATCGACCGGCTGCGTGCCACGCTCGAGGAAGGTGGCGGCGGCACGGGCGGCCGCAACACCACCGCGGCGATGGCCAATCTGGCCGAGGCGATCCAGGGGCTGGTTGCGCATATGCGCACCGAGCAGCAGATGATCCGCGAATGGGCCGACGGCCAGGGCGAGCAGAACCGCGAGATCAAGCGGCTGCTCGAACGCCTCGCCCGTCAGCCCGAGAAGAGCTGAGAGGGGCAGAGAATTTGGGTCTCGGCTCTGCTGAGCGGCGTTGCATGCCGCGCCGCGCCCGGGACACGAGAGAGGAGATTGTTTGATGGCCCTCGCCCGCTCGCGCCGTAGCGAATCCGGCTTCAACTACTGGCCCGGCTTTGTCGACGCGCTGTCGACGCTGGTGCTGTCGATCGTGTTCCTGCTGTCGGTGTTCCTCGTCGTGCAGTTCTTCCTGTCGCAGGAAGTGACCGGCAAGGACAAGGCGCTGGAGCAGCTCACCGCCAAGATCGCCCAGCTCAACGACCTGTTGTCGCTGGAGAAGCTCTCCAAGCTGACGCTCGACGACCAGGTCGCGCAGCTGCGCGCCGGCCTCGCCTCCGCCGAGGGCGAGCGCGACCGGATGAAGGGACTCTATGAGGGGCTCGCCAATTCCGGCAACGACGCGCAGGGCCGCGCCAACGAGCTCAACAAGGCGCTGGAGTCCGAGAAGAGCGTGTCGTCGCGCGCGCTGGCGCAGATCGAGGTGCTGAACCAGCAGATCAGTGCGCTGCGCCGCCAGCTCGCCGCGCTCGAGGAGGCGCTCGACGCCTCCGAGAAGCGCGACAAGGAATCGCAGAACCGGATCGCCGATCTCGGCCAGCGCCTCAACGTCGCGCTGGCGCAGCGGGTGCAGGAGCTGTCGAAATACCGCTCGGAATTCTTCGGCCGGCTGCGCGCAATCCTCGGCAACCGCCCTGATATCCGCATCGTCGGCGACCGCTTCGTATTCCAGTCCGAAGTGTTCTTCGACACCGGCCAGGCGACGCTGCTGCCGGAAGGCAAGACTGAGCTCGATACGGTGGCGAATGCGCTGATCGACCTCGACAAGCAGATCCCGGCCGAGATCGCCTGGGTGCTGCGCGTCGACGGCCACACCGACGTGCGGCCGATCACCAACAGCCCGCTGTTCAAGTCGAATTGGGAATTGTCCTCCGCACGCGCGATCTCGGTGGTGCAATACCTGATCTCGCTCGGTGTGCCGGCGCAGCGCCTGGTCGCCGCCGGCTTCGCCGAATTCCAGCCGCTCGACACCGCGCAGACCGAAGACGCCTACAAGCGCAACCGCCGCATCGAGCTGAAGCTGACGGAGAGGTAGGGCAGAAGCGGTCAGCCGCTCCGGCTCTAACCATCCGTCGTCCTGGCGACAGCCAGGACCCATGACCACCGCATTCGGTGATGAACGGGATCGCGGCCCCAGCATCGCGCGACAATTGCCATCAGTGGTTATGGGTCCCGGGTCAAGCCCGGGACGACACCGAGTGTGCGGCTCGACTTCCTCAGCGCCCGACCAACCCCAGCAACTGTTCCGGATAGCGCGCGCCCTGCACCTCGACCGCGGCGACCGCCTTGCCGATCTCGGCAAGATCGGCGGAGCTCAGCTCGACGCGCGCCGCGCCGATGTTCTCCTCGAGCCGATTGAGCTTGGTGGTGCCCGGGATCGGCACGATCCAGGGCTTTTGCGCGAGCAGCCAGGCCAACGCGATCTGGGCCGCCGTCGCCCCCTTGCCGGCGGCGATCCGGCCGAGCTGATCGACCAGCGCCTGATTGGCGCGTCGGGCCTCCGGCGTGAAGCGCGGCACGAGGTTGCGGAAATCGTCGTTCGCGAATGTCGTGCTGGCGCTGATCGCACCGGTGAGGAAGCCGCGGCCGAGCGGGCTGTACGGCACGAAGCCGATGCCGAGTTCTTCCAGCAGCGGCAGGATCTCCGCTTCCACCCCGCGCTCCCACAGCGAATATTCGCTCTGCAAGGCTGTCACCTTCTGCACGGCATGGGCGCGCCGGATGGTCTGCACGCCGGCCTCCGACAAGCCGAAATGCCGGACCTTGCCGGCGGCAATCAGGTCCTTCACGGCGCCGGCCACGTCCTCGATCGGCACGTCGGGATCGACACGGTGCTGATAGAACAGGTCGATCACCTCGATGTTGAGGCGCTTCAGCGAGGCGTCCGCGACCGCCTTGATGTGCTCGGGCCGGCTGTTCAGCGAGCGGTGCCGCTCGGCCATGGTTCCGATGTCGAAGCCGAATTTGGTCGCGATCACGACCTCGCTCCGGACCGGCGCCAGCGCCTCGCCGACCAGTTCCTCGTTGACGAAGGGGCCGTAGACCTCGGCGGTGTCGAAGAAAGTGACGCCGCGCTCGACGGCGGCGCGGAGCATGGCGATGCCTGCGGGCTTCTCCACCGCCGGACCGTAGGCGAAGCTCAACCCCATGCAGCCAAGGCCGATCGCCGAGACTTCGAGGTTACTGTTGCCGAGTTTGCGCGTCTGCATGATGTCTCTCCGCATCGATGACTGGATTCGTCGCAGCGGGATTTAGGACGTGCGTCGGCAGGCCATTAGACGTAGAAATCGGGATGAACTTATGAGCAGGGTTCATGAATGCCGCGGCCTGACGTCAACGACCTGATCGCCTTCCTCGCCGTCGCGCGCGAGCGCAGCTTCACCCGCGCCGCGGCGCAGCTCGGCGTCTCGCAATCGGCGCTCAGCCACACCATGCGCGCGCTGGAGGAGCGGCTCGGCGTGCGGCTCTTGACCCGCACCACCCGCAGCGTCGCGCCGACCGAAGCCGGCGAACGGCTGCTGCAGGGCATCGGCCCGCGCTTCGAGGAGATCGAGGCCGAGCTCACCGCACTCAGCGCGCTGCGCGAGAAGCCCGCCGGCACCATCCGCATCAACGCCGGCGAGCACGCCGCCGAGACGATCCTGTGGCCGGCGCTGGCCGAGTTCCTGCCGCGCTATCCCGACATCAAGGTGGAGATCACCGTCGACAACGGCCTAGCGAACATTGTCGCGGAGCGCTTCGATGCCGGGGTCCGGCTCGGCGAGCAGCTTGCAAAGGACATGATCGCGGTGCGGATCGGTCCCGATTTCCGCATGGTCGTGGTCGGTGCTCCCTCCTACTTCAAGCGGCGGGAGCGCCCGAAACGGCCGCAGGACCTGACCCAGCATGCCTGCATCAATATCCGCCTGCCGACCCATGGCGGCATCTATGCCTGGGAATTCGAGCGGCGTGGCCGCCCGCTCAAGGTCCGCGTCGACGGACAATTGGTGTTCAACAGCACCACATTGCGGATCAAGGCGGCGCTGCTTGCCTACGTCGCCGAGGACCAGGTGCGCACGCAACTCGCCAAGGGGCAGCTGATCCAGGTGCTCGACGACTGGTGCGCGCCGTTTCCCGGCTATCACCTTTATTATCCGAGCCGGCGGCAATCCGCTCCGGCCTTCGCACTGCTGGTCGATGCGCTGCGTTATCGCGGCTGATCGCGAACGGCAACGCGGCCAAGACGAAGTGCGCTTGCGATAGCCGCCTGTCCGCCGTTCGGTTCAGAGGACCATGTTCTAGACCGCGCCGACCGGCTCCGCGGCCGGTGCGTCCGGCTCCGCCTCCACGGTCACGAATTTGAGCCCGTAGGTCTTGCCACGGCGCCAGACTACTTCGCAGGGGTAGCGCTTGGCATGGTCGGCGAGCAGCGTCAGCGCGAGGCGATCCTTGACGTCGAACTCGACCTCGGTGGTGATCTTGGCGCCGCCGGGCGAGATGTCGACCACGGCGCAGGCGTTCTCGGTCACACCATCGTCGACCGTGATCCAGGCCGCACGGTTGTTGAGCTGGCGCCGCGGCTCGCGACTGACCTTGATCCGTGCTCCATTGCTCGCCATCGTCGTCGTCCTTGAAGACATTGGTCATTGAAAACTTGCAAGACCGCGCAGGTCGATCGACGCGCCCGGCACATAACCGCACGGGCCACAATGCCGTTCCCCCGTAAAGTCCGGCTTAGCGCGATCGCTTGAACTTTACCGGAATCTTGACGGGGCTTTTAGCAAACGGGGATTCTGCAATTCCCTCAGCGGGATACCGCCCATATTGGCGCTTCGGACCTTGACACCGCGACCGCACTGTTGGTGAAGTGACGGCGGTGGCTTCGGCCACATCCCTGCAACAAGAGCGCTTCAACCGCCCCTCTCCGACGGAAACGACCCATGCTGATTCCCTTAGCCGACGTGCCGCGCTGGTATGCCGAACGCAAGCCCACGGATGCGATCGCCGTCAGCCACGGTGCGGATGCGCTGACCTGGCTAGAGCTCGAGCGCCGCGCCAATGCGCGGGCGCGGGCCTTCGCCGCCAAGGGCGTCAAGCCCGGCGACTTCGTCGCGATCGGGCTGCCCAACAGCAACGCATTCTTCGAGACCACGTTCGCGGTGTGGAAATGCGGCGCGACGCCGACCTCGCTGTCATGGCGGCTGCCGCGCGGCGAGGCCGCCGCGGTGCTCGAGATCCTGAAGCCGTCGCTGGTGGTCGGCGGCGAGGCCGACTGGAACGCACCGAATTCGCTGCCGGTGAATTTCGTGCCGGAGGGATTTTCCGAGGAGCCGCTCGATGCGCCGATTGCGCGCTACTGGAAGGCGATGACCAGCGGCGGCTCGACCGGACGGCCGAAGGTGATCCTCGATCACAACCCCGCGGTGATCGAGACCACGACGCCGCTGATGCTGGGGATTCCGCATCAGGCCTCGCTACTCAACCCGGGCCCGCTCTATCACAACGCGCCGTTCATCCTGTCGCACTCCGCGCTGTTCGGCGGCGGCAAGCTGACCGGCATGGTAAAGTTCGACGCCGAGGAGACGCTGCGGCTGATCGAGCGCGAACGGGTGCAATGGGTCAACTTCGTGCCGACGATGATGCACCGGATCTGGGCGCTGCCCGAGGAGGTGCGCAACCGCTACGATGTCTCGAGCCTGCAGATCGTGTTTCACATGGCGGCGCCAATGCCGCCCTGGCTGAAGGAGAAGTGGATCGAATGGCTCGGGCCGGAGCGGGTCTGGGAGCTCTATGGCGGCACCGAACGGCAGGGCGCCTGCGTGATCTCGGGCGTCGAATGGATGGCCCACAAGGGCTCGGTCGGCAAGATTGGCGAGACCGCGCGCTTACGCATCATCGGCGAGGACGGCAACGACGTCGCGCCCGGCCAAACCGGCGAGATCTACTTCCTGCCCAATGACGGCGCGGGCTCGACTTATCACTATCTCGGCGCCACGCCGAAACGGCGGCCGGACGGCTGGGAATCGCTCGGCGATATCGGACGTCTGGATGAAGAGGGCTATCTCTATCTCGGCGACCGGCTCGCCGATATGGTGCTGCGCGGCGGCGCCAACATCTATCCGGCCGAGGTCGAGGCCGCGGTCAGCGAACATCCCAAGGTGCGCTCCTGCGTCGTGGTCGGATTGCCCGATCCGGAATTCGGCCAACGCGTGCATGCGATCCTCGAGCTCGCCGACGACACCGACGCGCAGGAGATCGCCGACGGCATGGGTGATTTCCTCAAGGACCGGCTCAGCCGCTACAAGCATCCGGAAAGCTTTGAGCGCGTCGGCACCGCGCCGCGTGATGATTCCGGAAAGGTCCGCCGCACCATGCTGCGCGACGAGCGCGCCGGGTGGATCAAGGACAACCGCGCCTTCCGCATCATGCCGGCGCGCGCGAAGGCATGATCCGGAATAGCGCAAGGCGGTTCTCCCTCGCGACAAACCCGGAACGGATTTGCGCGGAGATCATGCCCAAACAAGAAGCTAAGGCGCGACGACAGATCTCGGCGCGCTCCAGAAGCGAATAGATTCATCTATCTTGCGAGGGGCAGGTCTGCACGCCAGATGAGCTGTGCAGGCCGCCGCGCAGGGTATATCATTTCATCTTCCCTGCCGGCAGAACCTCGGATTAGCTTGGGGTTCCAGCGCCCTGCACGCCAGGAGATCCCGGATGCCTTCCACGACCGAACCGAAAGTGCCAGCGGCCTTTCAGCCTCGCCCCGAAGATTACCGCTATGACCTCGATCGTGCACTGATGAGCGTGGTCGGGCTGCATTCGATCATTCCGCCCGATGCGTTCAGCGCCGAGACGCTCGGCACCGAACGCACCGGCAACGGCGTGCTGATCGACGACGGGCTGGTGCTGACGATCGGCTATCTGATCACCGAAGCCGCCACGGTGTGGCTGCATCTCGGCGACGGCCGCGCGGTCGAGGGGCACGCGCTCGGCTTCGATTTCGAATCCGGCTTTGGCCTGGTGCAGGCGCTGGGCAGGCTCGACATCGATCCGCTGCGGATCGGCTCGTCGGCGGCAACGCAGGTCGGCGACAATGTCGTGCTCGGTGGCGCCGGCGGCCGCACGCGCTCGGTCGCAAGCCAGATCGCGGCGAAGCAGGAATTCGCCGGCTATTGGGAATATCTGCTCGACGAGGCGATCTTCACCTATCCGGCGCATCCAAACTGGGGCGGCACCGGACTGATCAACAATGCCGGCGAGCTGATCGGCATCGGCTCGCTGCAGCTCGAGCGCGAACGCTCGGGCCGCGCCGAGCATGTCAACATGATCGTGCCGATCGATCTGCTCAAGCCGGTGCTGAACGACCTGCGCAAGTTCGGCCGCGTCGACAGGCCGGCGCGGCCGTGGCTCGGCATGTACACGACCGAGATCGACAACCGCCTCGTGGTGGTCGGCGTCGCCAGCAAGGGGCCGGCGGCGCGCGCCGAGCTGAAGACCGGCGACGTGATCCTGGCGGTCGCCGGCGACAAGGTGACGAGCCAGACCGGCTTCTACCGCAAGCTCTGGTCACTCGGTACCGCCGGCGTCGACGTGCCGCTGACCGTCTATCACGAGGGCGTCACCTTCGATGTGACACTGACCTCGATCGACCGCATGAAGCTGTTGAAGGCGCCGCAACTGCATTGATACAGAACGAGAGGCAGCGGCGATGAGCGAGGCCGTGGTTGACGATATCGTGGCCGTGCTGCCGCCGCTGTTGCAGACGCTGGAATCGCTGTCCTTTGTCGCGCGCAACCTCAACCCGCCGGACTTCGATCGCGTGATGCAGATCGCGGGCGAGCCCGAGAAAGCGTTGCAGGCGGTGCGGCCGCGGCTGGCCGGTTGGCCGGAGAAATTCGCGCACATCAAGACCGCGCTGGAGGCGGCGATCGACGCGGCGCTGGCCGGCTATGCGGGACTGCGCGCGGTGCAGAACGGCGAAGGCGACCTCGTCGGCGTATTCCGCGCGCTGCGCTATCTGCCGCGCGCACAGGAGGCGCTCTATCCCCTGACCGAGCTGCCGCCGGTCAGCGGCTTCTTCATCGCGCCCGACCTGCGCGAGGACCCTGGGCTGCAGGCAAAGCTCGCGGCAACGCCGAACGACGACACCGGCATCTTTCATGAGCACAACGAACCGGGCAGCCGCGGCGGCTTCTCGATGTACGTGCCGGAATACTACACGCCGGATCGCGCCTGGCCGCTGGTGATGGCGCTGCATGGCGGCAGCGGCAACGGCCGCGGCTTCCTGTGGAGCTGGCTGCGTGACGCGCGCAGCCGCGGCGCCATCCTGGTGGCGCCGACCGCGACCGGCCAGACCTGGGCGCTGATGGGCGAGGACACCGACACGCCGAACCTCAATCGCATTCTCGACCAGGTGCACGCGCGCTGGAATATCGACGCGACACGGATGCTGCTGACCGGCATGAGCGACGGCGGCACCTTCAGCTATGTCACCGGGCTCGACGGCGCGTCGCGCTTCACGCATCTGGCGCCGGTCGCGGCGACCTTCCATCCGCTGATGGCGGAAATGGCCGATGCGGATCGGCTGCGCGGCTTGCCGATCTTCATCACCCATGGCCGGCTCGACTGGATGTTCCCGGTGCAGACCGCGCGGCAGACCCAGGGCCTGCTGTCGGCCGCAGGCGCCAGGGTGACCTATCGCGAGATCGACGATCTCAGCCACACCTATCCGCGCGAAATCAACTCGGAGATCTTGCGGTGGCTGAACGGCGAGCGTGCCGACGGCGTATGATGCGCCGCCGGCCGCTTTGCCTTACTCGTTCATCCGCGGCTTGAGCAGGTCTGAAAAGCCGACCCGGTGCAGCATCTCGTTGCGGACGCGGTCGATCACGCCGAAGGCGACCTCGGCACCGTCCTGGGTCGGATCGACGTGGACGCGGAACGGCCGCTTGCCGAACGGCGTGTCGACGACCTCGACGATCGCGTCCGCGACCAGCGACGCATCGGCATCCTCGGGCACGATCGCCGCGAACGCCTTCATGATCTCCTCGCCAAAGCCGGCATAGGGACCGGCTTCGTATTCGGCAACCCGCGCCTCGTCGGCAGGACGGCCGGAATGCGCGAAGTGGTTGGTGCCGCCGGTGAAGGCGCCGGGCACGATGATCGAGGTCTCGATGCCCCAGCGCGCGAGCTCGCGGGCATAGATCACCGCCATCGCATCCATGCCGGCCTTCGCCGCGAAGTACGGCGCGAGATAGGGCGGCGTGCCGCCGGCCGAAGAGCTGCTCGACACCCAGACCACAAGTCCCCTGCCCTGCTTGCGCAGCTGCGGCAGCGCCGCGCGGTTGACGCGCTGGGTCGAGAGCACGTTGACATCATAGAGCTCGGCGAGCTGCTCCGGCGTGAAGGCTTCGGCCGGGCCGAACACCATGTGTCCGGCATTGTGCATGACGACGTCGAGGCGACCTTCTTCTGCAACAATCTGCGCGATGGCCTTGTCGACCGAAGCCTGCGAGCCGACATCGAGCTCGAGCGAGCGCAGGTCGACGTTGTTATCCCTCGCGAACTCTTCGATATCCGCAACGGCCGCGGCGTTGCGGCCGGTGGTGTGGCGCATCGAGGCATAGACGGTGTGGCCGGCCCTGGCGAGCGCGTCGGCGGTGAGGCGGCCGAAGCCGCTCGAGGCGCCGGTGATGACGATGACCTGTTTCATGACACGTGTCCTTGCGATGACGAGTTGAACGAGTGTTGGGTTGAAAGCGTCAGACCAGGCCGCCATTGGCGCGCAGGGTCTGGCCGTTGATCCAGGAGCCGTCGGGACCGGCGAGGAACGACACGGCGGAGGCGATGTCGTCGGGCGTGCCGAGCCGCTCCAGCGGGACCATCTTGGCGAAGCGCTCGATCAGTTCGTCCGACTTGCCGTTGAGGAACAGATCGGTCGCGGTCGGGCCCGGCGCGACCGCATTCACGGTGATGCCGCGGCCGCGCAACTCCTTCGACAGGATCGCGGTCAAGGATTCGATCGCGGACTTGGTCGCGACATAGATGCCGTAGCTCTCGAGCCTGGTGCCGACCACGCTGGTCGAGAAGTTGACGATGCGTCCGCCGTTGCGCAGCCGGCGCGCCGCCTCGCGCATGGTGTTGAAGCTGCCCTTCAGATTGACCGCGACCTGCTGGTCGAAGGTCGCATCGTCGCTGTCGGCGATCCTGCCGAGCTTCATGATGCCGGCATTGTTGACCAGCACGTCGACGCCGCCGAACGCCGCTTCCGCCGCGTCGAACATGCCGCGCACCGCGTTGGGGTCGCTGACATCGGCCTTCGCGGTCAGCGCCCGGCCGCCGGCGGCCTCGATCCGGTCGACCACCGCCTGGGCCGGCCTGGCATCGCCGGAATAGTTGATGACGACGGTGAAGCCGTCCCTGGCGAGGCGCTCGGCAACCGCCGCGCCGATCCCGCGCGAGGCGCCCGTCACCAGAGCTACCTTGTTGGTTTGGTTGGTCATTTTCAGTCTCCCATCAGTTGCGCGGCTGGGGCCGCGCTCGATGGGAGAACACTACGCCTTGGCATTAGCCGGATAATCGTGCATCTTTTGGCATCACTATTCGGTATTATCGGACAATAGATGGATCGCTTCGATGCGATGCGTGTGTTCACCCGGGTGGTCGAGCGGCGCAGCTTTTCGCTGGCTGCCGACGATCTCGGGCTGCCGCGCTCGACGGTGACGGACGCGGTAAAAGGGCTGGAAGCGCGGCTCGGCGTGCGGCTGCTGGAGCGCACCACGCGCACGGTGCGCCCGACGCTCGACGGCGAGGCGCATTACCGCCGCTGCCTTTCGCTGATCGCCGATCTCGAGGACGCCGAGGGTGCGTTCGGCGGCGCGCGGCCGAAGGGGCTGCTTCGCCTCGAGGTGCAGGGCACGCTGGCGCGACACTTCCTGCTGCCGAACCTGCCGGGCTTCTTTGCGGAATATCCCGATATCGAGATCAACATGAGCGAGAGCGACCGCTTCATCGATCTGATCCGCGAAGGCGTCGACTGCGTGCTGCGCTTCGGCAAGCTGCCCGACAGCGACATGATCGCGCGGCAAGTCACGATGCTGGAGCGGCTGACCTGCGCCACGCCGGACTATTTCGCGCGCTTCGGTGTGCCGACCGATCCGTTCGCGCTCGACGGCCATCGCATGATCGGCATCCGCTCGCTGACGACGGGACGCTTGCGGCCGATGGAGTTCGTGATCGACGGCGAGCTGAAGCAATTTCCGCTGCCCGCGCCGATGGCGGTGACCGGCCCCGAGAGTTATCTGGCGAGCGCCAAGCTCGGCCTCGGCCTCGTGCAGGTGCCGCGCTTCCACGCCGAAGCCGATCTCGCCAGCGGCACGCTGGTGGCGGTGCTGCAGCGATGGCTGCCGCCAATGGTGCCGGTCAACCTGCTCTATCCGCGCAACCGCCAGCTCTCGCCGCGCGTGCGCGTGTTCATCGACTATGTGATGCGGGTGTTCGTGCGCAGTTGATCGAACGCCGGAACCACAGCGAACCCTCCAACGTTATCTCGCAGACACCGGAGGGATAAAGTGATGCGGACGTTTTTCGGAATGATTCTGGGCGCGCTGCTGCTGGTATGCGGCGTCTATGTCGCCGATTCGATGCGAACGTCGAGCGTGGCCAATGGCGAGGTCGCGCAGGACACGCGCACCATCGTCAATTGGGACGTTGCCGCGCATGACTGGAACCTGCTGAAGACCCGCACCCGCGAGCAATGGGACAAGATCGCGTCCAAGTAACGATCGACGTTCACAATCCGATCGCGGACGCGGCCAAGGCCGCGCCGAACCCGGCGCCCAACGCGGCCCATTCTCGCGCAGTGATCGCCATGGTCACGAGCGCGACCATGGTGCCGACAAGGCCTGCCAGCCCGCCCGACAGGCAGCCACCGACAATGAATGCGATGAATAGATTGCCGGGCGCAAGGCGGAGAAACCGGGCGGCGATGCCATCGTCGCGCATCGACGCGGCGAGGACGTAGCCGCCGGCACGCATGGCATAGCATGTGATGCCGAGGATGCAGATCACGCCAAGCACGCGCAAATCATCCATCGCTTCGCTCCATCATGCTCACGAGCGTGCCGCACCCGCCTCCGATCAACATGGACCAGCTGGGATCCACGAACCGGGCCACGAGCAGCGCTGCGACGGCCGAGGTCAGCCACGGCCACAGCGATCTCACATTCTTCCACTGGCTGGGCAGCAGGGTCGCGATGAACATCGTCGGCAGCAGTGCAGCGGCGAGCCTGAGCGGTTCGTTGGCCGCGAGCGGGGCGGCATAGGCAAGCGCGGTGCCGCCGACCCAGCCGATCGCCATCGGGATGCTCGATCCGAGCAGGTAGCCCGCATCGGGTCCGTCGCGATCGGCGTCTGAACTCGTCATCAGCCAGGATGCATCCGCCAGCAGAAACAGCGTCGGCAGCATCTTGCGCGGGGCCAGGCCGCCAAACAGCTGGCGCAGATGGGCGCCCATCAGTAAGTATCGCGAATTCGTGGCGATGCAGGCGACGACCATGGCGACGACCGGCAGCGGATGAGCCCACATGCTCAGCGTGATCGCTTGCGCCGTGGCGGAGTAGACCAGCAGGCTGAACAGAATGGCGTGCTCTGCCCCCAGCCCGAGCCCCTTGTAGGTCAGTCCCATCACGAGGCCGGCGGCGCCATTGCTGAGCAGGAACGGCAGCGCCGCGACCAGGCCGCGCCTAAACCCGGCGGCGGTCATCGTTGAGGCTCGTGGCGAGACACTTGTAATGGTCATGACCATTAGATTAGACTTTGTGAGAGGCCGTGATGTCAAGAGATCCCGCGCGGGCAGCGACGCAGTTCTTCGGTGGACGCGTCTGCCTTGACTTCGCGAATACGCTGGACTGGCGCACCTCGGACGATCCGCAGGAGCTGATCCCGGATTATGCGGCGCTGTTGTCCTGGAGCGAACGCCGCGGGACCTTGCCGCTTGCCGCGACCAGGAAGCTGAAGGCGCGTTCGGCAAGCAGCGAGGCCGCGGCTGCGATGCAGCAGGCCTATGATCTGCGCCGCGACATCTGGACCATCTCGGACGCACTGCGCGGCGGCCGCGGCGCGGATCTTCACCTCGTCAATCAGTTGCTTTCGACGGCGCCCCGGCAACCCGACCTCGTGCGGCAGGATCGAGCCTATCGCCACGCCTTCGCGGGGCGCGACGTGACAGAGCCGTTATGGCCCGTGCTGTGGTCGCTGACCGCGCTGCTGGCGTCCGACGACGCCAGGCGGATCGGGTGCTGCGAGGCTGACGGCTGCGGCTGGTTCTTCGTCGACGAGAGCCCGAACCGGACCCGCAGATGGTGCTCGAGCGAAGTCTGCGGCAATCGCGAGCGCGCCCGGCGCGCCTATGCCAAGCGGAGAGGTTCGCGCTAATTCTGCTCGGTCTTGCGGCCCATATTGGCCTTGCGGGCGTCGGCGATCACCTGCTCGAACTGGTCCATGCTGAGCACGCCCGGCACGCGATACTTGCCGACGATGAATGACGGCGTGCCGTTGAAGCCGAACGCCTGCGCCTGCTCGTCGTTGCGCGCGAGGATCGCGTCGATCGCCTTGGCGTTGGCGTCGAGATCCTTCTTCAGCCGGTCCATGTCGAGGCCGGCGCCCGCGAGCAACTCGGCGATGCGCGGCTCGGTGATGCGCGAATTGACCGAGATCATCGCCTCATGCGCGGCCTCGAACTTGCCCTGGTACTTCGCCGCCAGCGCCATCCGCGCCGCGACCTTGGAGACCGGCCCGAGGATCGGCCAGTCCTTCAGCACCAGGCGGACCTTGCCGTCGTCCTGCACCACCTGGCGGAGTTCCGGCGCGAGCTTGCGGCAGTACGGACAGTTGTAGTCGAACCATTCGACGATCGTGATGTCGCCCTTGGGGTTGCCGATCACCGGAATCTCGGGATCGCGCAGCACCTGCTCCTCGGTCAGGACCTTCTCGTCCTCGGCGCGCGCGCCGCCCGCGGCCAGCAGCGCGATGCCGGCGCCGATGAGGCCGAGCGCGCCGCGGCGGGTGGCGCCGGCGTTGTCGAGGGGTGATTTCGTCAGATGCTTCATGGCTGGCTTCCGGAAGGGCTCCTCGCCCTCCTACGTTCAGGACACATTGATGTTACGCAGCAGCATATAGATCGCCACCACGATAATCACAGTCGCAAATACGATATTGAGGGCACCGCGGCGTTCCGACAGGTGCCGGGCGCTCCTTGTGCCCAGCAGGCCGCCCGCGATGCCGCCGGCGATGAATAACCCCGCCAGGCCCCATGATACCAGCCCGGACCACGCATAGCTCAGGGCCGTGGTCACGCCGAAGGCGGTGACGGCCACCAGCGAGGAACTGACCGCGTTCATGATCGGCATCCCGGTTGCCAGCATCAGGGCCGGCACGATCAGAAAGCCGCCGCCGATGCCGAAAAAGCCGGACATGGTTCCGGTGGCAAGCCCGAGACCGATGATCGCGGGCATGTTTGACATCGAGATCTTGACGTCGGTCAGCCCGACCCGCGCGCGGGTCTTCAGCATCAGGCCCGCGATGACAAGCATCACGATCGAGAACAGCGCCAGCAGCTTCTGCCCGTCCAGCATCTTGCCGAGGATCGAGCCGCCGAAAGCGCCGAACATGCCTGACAGCGCGAACAGCAGCGCGCAGGACCAGATCACGGTGCCGCCGCGGGCGTGGTTGGACAGGTTGATCGCGGCGTTGGCGGCGACCGCGATCGCCGAGGTACCGATCGCAACATGCGGCTGGGGCACCCCGACCACATAGACCATCAGCGGCACGGCAAGGATCGACCCGCCGCCACCGACCAGGCCCAGCGAAAAACCGACCAGCATGCCCGATGCCAGCCCAAGCACGCTCTGGGTTGCGGAGAAGACCAAGGGGAACAGACTCGCGTTTGCAGCGGAAATCCTAGAAGGATTTGCTGCCCGGCGCCATACCTATAGCACAAAATTGTCCTGAAATTGGCTTTTCTGTATTTGAGCATGATCTCCGCGCAACCGCGTTCCGGGTTTGTCGCGAGGGGAAACCGGTCCCCACTTTTCCGGATCATGCTCAGCGCAACAGATAGGTCACGGCCAACGGCACCAGCAGCGAGGTGACCAGCGCGTTCAGGCTCATCGCGATGCCGGCAAAGACGCCGGCCACCTCGTCGACCTGGAAAGCGCGCGCAGTGCCGATGCCATGGGCGGCGATCCCGGCGGCAAAGCCGCGGCCGCGGAAGTCGGCAATCCCGGTGAAATTCATGAGCGGCGTGACGATGATCGCCCCCATGATGCCGGTGAGGATCACCGACACCGCGGTCAGCGAGGGATCGGCATGCAGGGATTCGCTGATGCCCATCGCGACGCCGGCCGTCACCGATTTCGGCGCCAGCGACAGGATGATGTCGCGCGGCAGGCCGAAGGCCCGCGCCAGCAGCACCACCGAGACGATCGCCGTGAGCGAGCCGACCGCGAGCGCAACCAGCATCGGCAGCACCGCCGCTGCGACCCGCCTGCGGTTCTCGTAGAGCGGCACCGCGAGCGCCACCGTCGCCGGCCCGAGCAGGAAGTGCACGAACTGCGCGCCGGCAAAGTAGGTGGTGTAGGAGGTCCCGGTCAGCAGCAGGAACAGGCCGATGATCCACAGCGAATGCAGCACCGGATTGGCGAGCGGATGCCGCCTCGTCTTCAGCGACACCGCATCGGTCACGGCATAGGTCACGAGCGTCACCGTCAGCCAGAGCAGCGGCGACTGCGAGAGATAGACCCAGAGCGAGAACGGATTGTCGCTCACGGCGTCTCGTCCTCGCCCGAGAAGACACTGCTCGCCGCGACGAAGGTCGCGACCGTCGCCAACAGCGTGACGATGACCGAAACCGCGAGGATCACCAGGATCGCAATGCCGTGCTCGGCGAGCAGATCGAGCTTCTGCACCACGCCGACGCCGGCCGGGATGAACAGCAGCGAGAGATTGGCGAGCATGCCGCGGCTCGCGCTCTCGACGCCGTCATTGCCGAGTGGCCCGCGCGCCAGCACCGGATAGCGGTCGCGCGCCAAAAGCAGCAACAGCAGGAGCACGAGGCCAACCACCGGACCCGGCACCGGCACGGCGAGCGCGCGCACGGCAACCTCACCGACGAGCTGACAAAGCAGGATCAGGCTGAGGCTGGCAATCATGACAAGGCACTCACGCGAAACATCCGCCTATCAGGTCGGCGCGACGGAGGCTTGTCAATGCGCCGATCTTAGATGGGTGCGCAAATGCTGGGCACGTCGGTTTTCCGCTCCAAAATGCCGAGAGGCTATCAGGCTATCACGGCCGTCATTTGCGAGGAGCGATAGCGACGAAGCAATCCATTCCTCCCCTTGCGGAACGATGGATTGCTTCGCTTCGCTCGCAATGACGTGGATGGAACGGTGCGTTCCCCCTACCCCTATCGCCGCTGCAGCGCCATCAGCGTGCCGCTCATGGTCGCGACCAGCGTCTCGATGCCGTCCTGCACCGCGTAGGCGCGGCCGTCGCAGACGGTCAGCGTACGGCCGGGCTTGACCACAACGCCGCGGAACACGAACCGCTCGCCACGCGCCGGCGCCAGCAGATTGGTCTTGAACTCCACGGTGAGGATGTCGGAGCCCTCGGGCATCAGCGTGAAGGCCGCGATCCCGCAGGCATTGTCGAGACCCGCGGTGATGACACCGGCATGCACGAAGCCGTTCTGCTGGCTGTACTCGGGTGCATAGGCCATCGCGAGATCGACCTCGCCCGGCTCGATGCGTGCGATCGAGATCCCGAGCGTCTGCATCGCGCGCTGCCGCGCGAACGTCTCGGCAGCAACCGCGCGATAGTTGGGATTCTTCGGCTCGAAGCGGGGCATCGCGGTCATGCGATCGCGGGCTCTGACGGGACGAGATGCGGCATCGCCGCGTAGCGGATCGCCGGCGCAAACGGCGCCGCCTTGCGCGCGGCGCGGTCGATATGCACGGCTGCGATCTCGCAGGTCGCGGCGACCTCGCCGGTCTCGGCGTTGCGCATCTCGTGCAGGATGCGGATCGACTTGTCGCGGAACTCGACCAGCCGGCTCTTGACCTCGACGAGGTCGCCGGCGAGCAGCTCGCGCTTGTAGGCGATGTTCTGCTGCACGGCGGCCATGCCGCGGCCGGACTCGCGCAGATAGGTGGGGGTCAGGCCGAGCCGCGCGAACATATTCCAGCTCGCCTCGTCGAACTTGCCGACATACCACATGACATTCATGTGGCCGATGTGGTCGCAGTGCCAGGGATAGACCGTGCCGCGATAGGTCGCCTCGCCTTCCATCCTGCTCCTCCCCGATTGTGATACGGTAGCGTATCAAGCGCAAGGCGGGCTAGCAATACGGTACCGTATCAAGCACGATCCGGAAAAGTGGCAGCGGTTTTCCGAAAAGATCGTGCTCAAACAAGCGACTAATGCGCGATGACCCGATCGCGCATTGGGCTCCGCGGAGATCACATGACTGAGAGCAAGGGCGATGCCTGGGTTGCGGCCGGCTTTGCCGAACTCGCCCATAGCGGCGTCGACGGCGTGCGGGTCGAGGTGCTGGCGAAGAATCTCGGCGTCACCAAGGGCGGCTTCTACCGCCGATTCAAGGATCGCGCCGCGCTGCTCGAGGCCATGCTGACGCGCTGGCGCGACGGCCGCATCGCCGCGATCGAGAAGCAGACCGCCCTCGACGGTGCGAGCGCGCGCGAACGGCTGAAGTCGATCATCACGCTCTATTCGGAGCGCATGAACACCGAGGCGATGGCGGTCGAGCTCGCGATCCGGCAATGGGCGCGCACCGACGAGGCCGCCGCCGCCGCCGCCGCGAGTGTCGATGCGGCGCGCCTGAAGCAGGTCGGCCAGCTCTATCGCGCCACCGGGCTGCCGACCGAGGAGGCCGATGCCCAGGCCTTCCTGTTCTACTGCTTCATCTTCGGCCAGAGCCTGCTGTTTCTCGAGCGCGGCCCGCGCAAGCGCGCGCAACTGCTGGCGCAATCGGCGGACAAGCTGCTTACGGAAGGCCAGTAGAGCAACAGCCAAAAGAAAAGCGGCCGGCTGACGCCGGCCGCTTGGTCGAAGACGCATCGCGAAGGGCTCAGGCGCCCTTCAGGCGCTTGTTGCATTCGCTGTAATAGCCGCCGCCCTTCTGGATCCACTTCAGGCCACCATTACCGCCCGTGGTCTTGTTGGCGTTGTACTGGTCGAGGCAGCTGTGCATGCGCTGCTTGCCTTCGGTCTCCTTGGCATATTTGGGATCGACCGCGTTCGGAAACACGGCGGGTCCAGCCGGCATTGCCGGTGCCGCGGCCGGAGCGGCTTCCCGCTTGGCTACCTTCGGCGCGGCCGGTGCGGGCGCGGCAGCAGCGGGCGGCGGCGCGGCGGGCGCCGCAGCCGGGGTTGCGTCGGCACCGCATTGCGCCTTGCGGAAATCATTCCACTTCTGGCCGTTGAGGGTGCCGGCCGACTTGGCCGCCTGGTACTTGGCGCTGCATTCCTGCGCGGTCAGGGCTTGCGCCGGCGCGCTCGCCGCAAAGGCTGCAAAGCCCGACACCGCAATCACACACAACAATCTGGTCTGAATGGTCATCCCTGGTCTCCCGTCATCCCTGGTTTCCCGCTGGTTTCCCTTGGGGGGCAGTGGCGTAAGACCATTATCCTAGCGCAACCCCGACTTGCGACAACGTGCGGGCGCGCCCGAGCATTAAAATATTGTGGCGGCGGGACCACCGCATGTTCATCCACGGTTCAGCATCGCCGCGCAACGTTTCGGCCTCCTTTCCTCAGAGGTGCCCCATGATGAAGATCTCCTCCCTTGCGACCGTGACCGCCCTTGCCTCCGCGCTGCTGATCGGCGGCGCCTTCGCGCAGACTGCCGCGCCCGCCGCCAAGGACGCCGCTCCGAAGGCCGACGCCAAGATGGCCAAGGAAGCCAAGCCGCGTACCGCCGAGTCGCTGGAATGCTCGAAGGAGGCCGACGCCAAGGGCCTGCACGGCAAGGAGCGCAAGAAATTCCGCTCCGAGTGCAAGAAGAACGCGGCGGGCGGCGGCGCAGCCGCGCCGGCGGCAACGAAGTAAGATCGCACGATCTTGCCACCCTCCCCTGAAGGGGGAGGGTGGATTCCCCGAGAATTCGGGGCGCAATGCTGCAATCGCGAGATGCATTTGTCCCGTGATTGCGAATTTGCCATAAGGCGGCGTGACCCTGATCCGCGCTTCGATGGCAACGGCCATTCCCGACCGCAGCAAAGTTCTGAACGGGCTCGAGACTCTCGTCATCGGCACCGGCGGCGGGCTGCTGTTCTTATGGGCGGGATTCCCGGGCGGCCTGATCTCGGGGGCGATGTGCGCCGTCGCGATCGCCGCACTGGCCGGCCGGCCGCTCGCGGTGCCGCCGGTGCTGACGCAATCGGTGCTGCTGCTGCTCGGTATTTCGCTGGGCTCGCTGATGTCGCAGCAATTGCTGCAGCACATGAGCTCCTATCCGCTCACCATCGCTCTGTTGGCGCTGGCGACGTTCTGCTCGACCTTCGGCTCGAGCCTGTACCTTCAGCGCATCCATGGCTGGGACCAGACCTCGGCCTTCCTCGCCGGCAGCCCGGGCGCGCTGTCGCAGATCACGATCCTGGCCGCGGAGAAGGGCGCCGACGTCGCGGCGATCGCCGTGGTGCAGACCATGCGCGTCATCATCCTGACCGCGGCGCTGCCGCTGGTGCTGGCGCTGACCGGGGTGACGCATGCGGCGCCGCCGCCATTGCCGACCACGGTCGCCTCGCCGCTCGGCCTCACGGCCCTCGTCGCCGGATCGATCGGCGTCTCGCTGCTGCTGCGCTGGATCAAATTCCCCGCCAGCTGGATGTTCGGTGCGATGCTCGCCTCCAGCCTGCTGCACGGCTCGGGCCTGGTCGATGGCGGCCTGCCGCCCTGGCTCCGCAACATCGCGCTGGTCGGCATCGGCGCGCTGATCGGCACCCGTTTCGCGCGGATGAAGACCTCGACCCTGCTCAGCCACGTCAATGCCGGGCTCGGCTCGTTTGCGATCGCCATCCTGATCTCGGCCGTGTTCGTCGCGGTGATCGCCTTCACCACCCACGTACGGCTTGCCGACGTCGTGGTCGCCTTCGCGCCCGGCGCGATGGACGCAATGCTGGCTCTGGCCCTGACGCTGCACATCGACCCGATCTTCGTCGGCGCGCATCACCTGTCGCGGTTTCTGTTCGTCACCATCTCGACGCCGGGCATCATCCATCTGTTCGGACGGCCGCAGGACGACGTCGACGATTAGCTTTGGCTTGTCTAGTCCGTCATCCTGAGGAGCGCGAAGCGCGTCTCGAAGGATGAACGGCCCGGCTGGTAGCCGTGCATGCTTCGAGACGGCCGCTTCGCGGCCTCCTCAGCATGACGGATCACGGGAAGCCGTGCCTCAGGCCTTCGCGCCCCTCGCCAGACCCCAGCCGGCGATCGCGGCCATCAAGAGCGAGATCAGCACGTTGTAGCCGGCCAGCGAGATGCCGAGGAAGCGCCACTGCACCTCGTCGCAGCGGACCACCTTGACCTTGTCGAGCTGATTCAGCAGCGAGCTGGCCTTGCCGAAATCCACCATCGGGCCGGTGCAATCGGTCGGCCCCTGCCAGAACCCCCATTCGACGCCGGCGTGATAGGCGCCAAGCCCGGCATTGGCGAGCGCGGCGAGGCCGAGGATCGCAAGACCCGCCAGCAGCACCGGACGCGCCGCGCCGCGGGCGGCCGCGATCGCCACCAGGGCGCCGAGCGGGACCGCGAGGTAATAGGCATAGCGCTGCTCGAGACAGAGCGGACAGGGCAGGATCTCCAGTACGAGCTGGAAGAACCAGGCGCCGGCCAAGGTCACGGCAGCGATCACGGCAATCGCCAGGGCCGAGGTCAGCGCCGGATTGCCGGTGGCGGAAGCATCCGACGGATGGGCGGTGGCGGTCGTCACGGCGGTCCTCCTGCGGGCATCATTCGGCAGGGTCATGACCCGCACATGCCCGCACCGGGTCGTATCGCGTGGAAATACCGCTGTCGAGGCGCGGGACAATCACATCCGCGCGGGTTGACCGTGACGGGCCGCCCGCTATAGTCCGCCGCGCTTCGTGACCCCCGGCCCTACCGGGCCGGGATCATCGCGAATGCCCCTGTGGCGGAACTGGTAGACGCGCTCGACTCAAAATCGAGTTCCGCAAGGAGTGCTGGTTCGATTCCGGCCAGGGGCACCAACCAGACTGTTCAAGCCCGTTCTCAAGCGTCCGCAACCGTCCGCGTAGTGCGCGGAAACCCTTGAAAAATAGGCTCGTCCGCGTACATCGGTGTTCGTCACCGTTTGTTCTCATCCGATCCCAGCCGCCCGATCTGTCGGTATTTTTGACGGTATCTGGAGAACAAACGTTCGCGGCGACTTTCGCTATTCCGAACGAGGGATTTTGAGCAGATGGCCGGCAAGAATGATGGCGCGTGCGCCAACCCCAAGCAGATCAAAACAGACGTCGACTGCCGCGCCGCCCGACCGAAATTCGACAATGGCATGTGCAGCCCCGCCAAGATATCCGACGTGACGGGCGGCGGCCTCTATCTCTTCGTCACCCCGGACCAGAGCAGGCCCGGCAACGCTGCCTCCAAGCTCTGGCGGATGGACTACCGCTTCCACACCCGTCGGAAAACATACTCCATCGGCCCTTACGGCAACGGCAAGGATGGCACCTTCTCGCTCGCTGACGCGCGGCGGGAGCGCGACAAGGCCAAAGACCTGCTCAAGGAAGGCAAAGACCCAAGCACGGAGAAGCAGCTCGACAAGCACAGGCAGGCGGCCGCCCGGTCTTTCGGGCAATGGGCCGACGAATGGCTCGCGAAGAAGAAAGTGGAGAAAGTCAAACGCGGTAGGATTGTCGCGGTGCGCGATCCCAAGACCATTGAGGTCCTTGAGCTGCGCGTCGGTTACGTCAAGGGCCGGTTCGGCAAGCTTAGTAGGCAGGCGATCAAGCGTCCGGACGTGCTCGCTTTCATGCGTTCATACGAAGCCGAGGGAAAGCTGGAAACCCGCGACCGTGTACGCAGTATCGGTGAGCAAATCTGCGACTATGCCGATGTCGAAGGCGACGGCTATAATCCATTCCGCAACTTGAATGGGCAGATGATGGCCAACATCTCGACGCCGCGTCCCGGCGTCACTGAACCACGTGACGTGACACGCGTTTTCAAGCTCATCAGCGCACCGTGGACGAGAGCGAGGTTTGGTGACGTTGTTGGCCTTGCCTTGCGCTTCAATGCGCTGACCATTCCCCGCCCCGGCATGGTCAATGAAATGGAGTGGACCGAGGTCGATTGGGTTGCCGAACGCTGGACTGTTCCAGCCTTGAAGATGAAGACCGGGTGGGACCATGTTGTGCCTTTGTCACGGCAGGCACTCGCAATCCTGCGGAGCGTTCAGAAGATAACGGGCCGTCGCCGATACGCGTTTTCCTGCTCGAAGGACGCGCCGCTATCAAACAACACGCTCAACAAGCGATTACGGCTGCTTGGGATAGACACCAAGACAGATCACTGTGCCCACGGATTCCGGACCACCTTCTCGACCCTGTCTCACCACGAAGAGATCAAGGACGCCAAAGCATGGGATGGCGATGTCGTCGAGCTGCAGCTTGCGCATCTCGATAACTCTACTGTGGAAGGTCTCTACAAGAAGCACGGACCGCTCGCGCTGATCGGCTCGCGCACAAAGCTGATGCAGCATTGGGCTGATCGGATCGACCACTTGCTCGATCCCAAGAAGGTGACGCCGATCAAGGGAGGCGCGCAGGCGTGAGTCACCTAAAGCCGGGTCGCCTACACCGATATCGCAAGATTCGGTGGTTGCGGGGAAGCGCAACCACCGATACCGACATTTGGTCCAAGTCGCCACCTCACCGCCCGGGCCCTGCGTCTCGCACTATGCGGCGCCCACTAAATGCGCCGTCATCTCTAGCAGCGCACCCAATTCAGTGCTCCGCTTGCGAAATTCCCGGCCATGGGGCGACCGCCACGGGAGAGAACGCATCACTTCACTCGCAATTGCTCCTGATGGGCTTTGACGAGATCGTGCATGCTGTTGAATCGGAAGTCGAAGTGCGGCATCTGGCCCGGATTCATCGTGGCGCCGAATCCCTCCTGGGCGTGACGGCGATAGATCCAGCAGGATTTCAGACCGTGCTCGTTCGCAGGCTTGTGGTCGTGGAACATGCTTTCGGCGGTGTGCAGGATCTTCTCCTTCTTCACGCCGATCTCGCCCAGCTTTTCGATCATGTAGTCGAAGTTGCGGTGCGACGGCTTGTAAGAGCCGATGTCCTCGGCGGTGTAGATCGCGTCGAACTCCACCTGGAGCCTGCGGTTGCTTACCTGGAAGGACTCGTTGTCCACGTTGGAGACGATGACGAGCTTGAAGTACTTCTTCAGATACTGAAGCGCTCCCGGGGAGTCCTCGAACGCCGGCCAATTTCCGACGGACCGGCCGTACTCGGCGCAATCCTCGTGGGAGACGTGCACGCCCCATTCTTCGCCGAGGCGCTTGAAGACAATGGGCAGCAGGTCGCGGTAGCGCTTCGCCGGCGTGTATTTCTGCTGGCTCGATTCGTGACGCGCGTGCGCCTCCAGAATCTGGTCGCGCGTGAGCGGACGCTTCACACGATCCGTGAGGCCTTTCAGGGCCTCGACCATTCCGCTCTCCCAATCGATCAAGGTGCCGTAGCAGTCGAAGGTAAGAGCGTCGAAATCCGTGAGCAACATGGTCATGTCTCCTCGTTGATGTTGTCAGTGTAGGTCAGGTGAATGGCAGAATGCCCGCGTCCGAAGGGGCCTAGACGCAGAACCGATCGGAATTCGTCCCCGGCGCAGCACAATCTGCCGTCGGCGTCGACAAGTGGGTGACGCTCTAGGGAAACAAGCCCCTGGCTCCCTTGGCGTCGCGAACACGCTGCACACCGATCGATAGCGCGGCACGCGATCAATACAATGCCCAGGAAGTCGGAATTGCCGAACATCACGCGAATTCGGCAGAGCCTTCTTCGAAATTGAGGTCGAACGGCAAGCGCTGCCGCGCGAACGCGCGAAGATCACCCGACGCCAATCGGGAGCAGCGGCATGTCCTACTCGGTACACATCCAAGCGTTTCGCGATCTTATCGGCCGGACGGGTGTCGTCGACGATCCGGAGCGCATCGCCACCTACACCACGGATCAGCGCCGGCTCTTCACCGGCACGACCTTCGCCGTGCTGAAGCCGGCGACTACGGAACAGGTCGCGGACATCGTGAAGTTGGCGGCGCGGCTCGGCGTCGGGCTCGTTCCGCAGGGTGGCAACACCAGCTACTGCGGGGGCGCGACGCCGGACGCTACGGGAAGCCAGATCGTCGTCAGTCTCGAGGGGATGGACAGGATCCGCGAAATCGATCCGGTCTCGATGACCGCTTCGGTCGACGCCGGCGCCATCCTGAAGAATGTGCAGGATGCTGCGGCGGCCGCAGGTCTCCTGTTGCCGCTCAGCCTCGGCGCGGAGGGAAGCTGCCGGATAGGCGGCAACATCGGCACGAACGCCGGCGGCCTGTCCGTCGTCAAATACGGAATGACCCGCGACTTGATCCTCGGCGTCGAAGCGGTCCTGTCGGACGGGACCGTGGTCTCGGATATGCGCAAGCTGCGGAAGAACAATACCGGTTACGACGTCAAGCAATGCTTCGTCGGAAGCGAAGGCACCCTCGGCATCGTCACGGGCGCCGTGCTGCGGCTCGCGCCACTCCCGGTGCGCCGCGCGACCGCCTGGCTGAAGCTCGCCGCAGGCGCTCCGCTCGCCGAACTCCTCGCGTTGGTCCGACGCCAGTCGGCCGACCTTCTCACTGCGTTCGAATTCATGACGGCCACGTCGATCGCGCTCGCGACCGACGCAATGATCAATCCTCCCTCCGTGGGGGCCGGCCCGGGCGGAGCCGTCCTCATCGAGCTTGCCTCTTCCTCCGACCATCTCGATCTCGACGGGTTGATGGAAGCCGTTCTCGGCGAGGCGATGGAATCCGGGTGGATCGACGATGCTTACCTGGCCCAAAGCGGATCCCAGCGCGCGGCGATGTGGGAGGTCCGCGAGACAATTCCCGAGGGCGAGAAGCGCCGTAACGGGTCGGTGAAGCACGACATCTCGGTTCCGCTCTCCGCCATTCAGCGTTTTCTGGAGCTCGCGGGCTTGCAGGTGCGGACTTATGCCGCCGACCTCGAACTGTCCGTCTACGGCCACGTCGGCGACGGCAATCTCCATTACAACGTTCTTGTCCCCGCGGGCGTCGACCGGATCGAATTCAGCCGCGAGATCGAGAGCAGCCTGTCGCTGCAGCTTTACGACATCGCGGCCTCCCTCGACGGCACCTTCGGCGCGGAACATGGCGTCGGCCGATTCAAGAGACATCTCTTGGAGAAGTACGGCGATGCCGGACGCGTCGCCGCGATGCGCCGGATCAAGACCGCCTTCGACCCATCGAACCTGCTGAACGCCGGCGCGGTCGTCGATCCGCTCGAACGCGACAACATCCGCTGAGACGTTCGGAGTTTCTGGCCCGCGAGACATCGACCGTCCTTCCGTGGCGTTCAGACGGCGCGCCTCGACGTAGCTCTCAGAGACGGCCTGACATCCGACGAATAGGCGCCCGACATGTCAGTCAGTTCATCAAGGCCGACGTCGCGGGCGATAATGACGATGCCCCGTCCCACCGCGAGTTCGGCGTCCGTCCAGCGAGGCTCCGCGAACGTCGTACCGACACCGTCGATCAGGATCGGTCGGGGCTCGCCCCCCACCGACACCAGTCCTTTGACGCGCAGCAGTCGATCGCCGCAAAGCCCGGCGAGATCTTCAAGCCAGTCGCCCAAATCCGCCCACGGAACGGTGCACGGCCATTGCGCGAAGAAGACGCCGAGCCGTGCGTGGTCGGTGGTGGCGATCGCCTGAAATTGGCTCGCCACCGTCTTTGCTTCGAGCTCGCTTGGCGCAAATGCTGCGCGAGCGCGAGCCGACCTGTCCTCGGTCGTCACCAGAACGGCGGCCGGATTGAACTCTCTGGCGATGCGCTCGGCTGCGGCGATCGCGCCATGAGAGACCCGGTCGAGCTTCGTCAGGACGATGGATTGAGCGGCGGTCAATTGTGCCGACCGGATCGGGAACGTCACCTCATCCGCGCGAGGGGCGACGGCATCGAGCGTCGAGACGATACGCAGTCGATATTCGGCCCTGTCATAGCGCATCAACGACCGCAGAATGGGGCCCGGCATAGCCAGGCCGCTGGTCTCCAGGATAATTCGGCGGAACTCGCCCGCACCAGATTGCCGCCGAGCGGCGAGCAACTCGTCGATCGCCGAATGGAGATCTTCGCCGAACGAACAGCACACGCAACCATTCCCGAGCAAGGTCATCGGCAGATCGCGCCGTCCGGAGGACACGACAGCTCCGTCGACATTGATCTCGCCGGCCTCGTTCACGATCACGCCGGCGTCAGCGGAATCGGGTAGCGAAAGATAGTCGCAAAGCAGTGTCGTCTTTCCGCTGCCGAGGCTTCCGGTCAGCAGGACGAACTCCGGCGTCGTGGGCGAGCTGGTTCTCACGCCGCCCTCCTGCGCGCTTCGACCATTTCCTCGACGTCGGCGAGCAGCTCGGCCGGATCGAAGATGGAACCCTCCTTGATGACGCTGGAGATGCTGCGCTTCCACATGACCGACGCCGTTGGGTCATCGAGTCGCATCGCGCCGGTCCCGTAGAGCAGCTTGAAATCGTTGAGCGGATTCTCGTCGTGAACGAGGATGTCGGCGAGCTTACCGACTTCCAGCGTTCCGACGTCGTCCTGGATGCCGAGAAGCTCCGCGCCCCACGTGGTCGCTGCCCGCAACACCTCGAGCGACGTGAAGCCGGCCTCCTGAAGCAGTTCGAGTTCCCGGACGAGGCCGAAGCCGTACGTCTGGAACATAAAGCCGGAGTCCGAGCCGACGCAGACGCGCCCGCCGAGGTTCTTGTAGTCGTTGACGAACCTCATCCACAGTCGGAACGTCTCGCGCCACTCGACCTCATTGGTCGTCGACCAACGGTACCAATACGCGCCGTGTCCGCCGCGCTGTGGTTGGAAGTAAGCCCAGAGGGTCGGATCGGTGAAGCGATCGTGCCAGTCCGCACGGCGAGTCCGCATCAGGTCCCGGTTGCCGTCGTAGACGTTGAAGGTAGGAACGAAGGTGTGACCGGCCTCGAGGAATGCGTGGAGGACGTCGCTCCACCTCTGCGACCCCGGCTTCGCAGCCTGCAGAAACGTCTGTCCGGCAGTCGAGAAGCGCAGGTATTCGTCGTTGTAGTCGTACTCGGGCGGAAAGGATTGCAGCGTCTGACCGTCCAGGAGCGCCTCGGGGATCCCGTAGGAATGCTCCGTACTGGTCAACCCCCATTGCGCGGTTCGCAGCGAGTTCATCCTGCCGACGGCCAGTTGCGCGTGATGACAGCAACTACGCAAGCCAAGACTTTCGCATTGCTCAAGCGCGGCCTTCATCATCGCCGGCGGAGCCCCGAAGAACTTGATGCCGTCCGCTCCCCGCTTCTTTACCGCCTGAAGCCAATTGCGCGCGTCATCGGGCGTGTGGATCGTCTTGACGTAGTCATTCGTGCCCGGGAAGGGCGCGTAGGCCAGAATGCGCGGTGCGTCGATGCGATGCTCGGCCGACGCCTGCTTCTGCTGGAGCGTCCACTGCAGGCCGTTGAAACAGCCAGTCTCGCGGATGGTCGTGACTCCGTGCGCCAGCCAAAGCTTGTAGACGTAGTCGGCGCTCGGCATGGGACCATTCTCGGCATGGAACGGCGCCCCGATGTGGGCATGGGCATCGACCAGGCCGGGTGTCAGGAACTTGCCGGTGCAGTCGATCTCGAAATCGCCCGCAGCGGGACGGCGCTCCGGATTGATCGGAAGCTTCGGCGTGCCGACCTTCTTCAGCACCGTGATCCGTCCGTCCTCGACGACGACGTCGGCGGGCCCCCAGGGAGGAGCACCGGTACCGTCGATGATGGAGGCGCCACGCAGTACCAGCCGCTTGAACGGCCCCTGCCCGCGGGTCCGCGATGTCGCGGCCTCGACCTGAGGCAGGCCGCCCGCGGCGAACATCTTGGCGAACTCTTCGCCGGCACCATCGAGATCAGGTTGCGTCATCGAGTACCGCTTTCTTTCCGTGGCAAGCGTCCGAACCCGGGCGAGAAGCACCGAAGCCCGACCGTTCATTGGTCATGCGGAACGCGCCGTCGGGCCGCAATTGCATGACGACGATCAGGGTCACGGCAATCGTGAACTCGCGGAGCGAGGCGATCTGCACCGCGTCCAGGCCCGGGACTAACGCGGCGACGAAGCGGGTCGCCTCGAGCAGTGCGACCAGGGCCACCGAGCCGATCACGGCACCGGCGAGGCGGGTGTAACCGCCGACGGTGACCGCGAGAAAGATGTAGATGGTCAGTTGGGTGATGAAGACGTCGGGCGCGATATAGCTGGTGAAATGCGCATAGAGCGCGCCACCGAGGCCCGATAGAGCCGCACCAATTCCGAACGCCTGAAGCTTGAGCCGGAGCACAGACTTTCCGGCCACGGCCGCGACCTGCTCGTCGTCGCGTACCGCGCGCAACGCCCGCCCGAAGGGGCTTCGAAGTAGCCCATTCAGTACGAACACGACGACGCCGACGAGAACCCAGGTCAGAATGAGATAGAAGACGGCGAAGTTGTCTCCCAGTTGGGTCTTGAACGGCGCAACGATTCCCGAGATCCCGTCGCTGCCCTTCGTCAGCCATTTTTCGTTCGTTTCAGCCAGGCGCAGGATTTCCGCGAACCCGAGGGTCACGATCGCGAGATAGTCGCCGCGCAGGTTTCGGACCACGAAGCAAAGCGCAACGCCAACCGCTGCTGAAACCGCGGCGGCCGCCATCCAATCGATCCAGATCGGATAGCCCGCGCCCGACAGCAGCGCCGACGTATACGCACCGAGGCCCACGAACCCGACCAGGCCGAGATTCACCAGTCCGCCCTGCCCCCATGCCGTGACCAGGCCGAGCGAAAGCAGAGAGTAGAATCCGGCGATCGTGCCGGCGAATATCAGATAGGAGATCATTTCCGGACTCCCGATGCGCCGGAGAAGATGCCACCCGGACGCGCGAGCAGGGTGATCAGGATCGCGACGAAGGCCGTCAGCGACTGATAGACCGGCGGGAGGACCAGAAGACCCAGTTCGCCGATGACCCCCATCAGGAGCGCGCCGGCGACCGCACCGGGAAGGCTCGTCAGACCCCCCACGACACTGCCGGCAAAGATCAGGAGGATCAGCCTGGAACCGGTCGACGGGTCGACGCTGGTATCGATCGCAAGCAGCGCCCCGCCGACACCCGCAAGCCCCATACCGATGAACGTGGCGAGATTGGCGAGACGTACCGGCTCGATGCCCTTGAGACGGGCCAGATCGGCGTTGTCGGCGACGGCGCGCATGGCCTTGCCGAGCTTGGTCAGCGAGAAGAACAATGCCAGAAGGACGGCGAGCCCGATCGCGATCTCGAGATTGTGCAGCTGCTGCAGGCCGATCCGGATGCCTCCGATCTTCATGTCGCGGGCGATCGGCATGTCGAAGCTATTCAACCCGCTCCCGAAGGAGAAGCGATAGGCGCTCTCCAGCGCCATGTTGAGTGCAATCGAGACGACAGCCACCATCAACGGAGTCTGAGCGCCAGGCTTGCGTCGGATCGGTGCGAGCGCGATGCGGTCGGTCACGACGCCGAGCGCCCCTGCGACCAGGAAGGCGATGACCAGAACGGGCACCAGAGGCAGATGGAGGGTCGTATTCGCAAGCCAGCCCGCATACGCGCCGGCCGTGAGTTGCGCAGCGACGCTGAAGTTGACGAAACCCAGCACGCTGAAGATCAACGTCAGACCGAGCGCCGGCAACGCGATGAGCGCGCCGACGATCAGTCCGTTCACCAAGTACTGCAACAGGTCGGTCAACATGGCGTCCGGTCTCTTCGTTGCGTCAGCCGACTTTGCGAAGCGAGAGCTTGCCGTCCTGCACCTGTTCGTAGCGGAAGAACACGCCCTTCACGTCGCCGTTGTCGGCGAACTCGAGCGGACCGCTCGGACCGTCGTAGTTCACCTGCCCTCCGGCGACGACGGTCTTCAGCGCATCGACGGCGTCGTCGGTTCGTTTGCCTTCTCCCGCCGAGATCGCGCGCAGATTGTCGCGGACCGCGGTGCCGTTCACCGCGCCGGAATTGGTGCGCGCGAGCGCCAACGACGTCAGGACGACGTGATCGTAGACCTGACAGGAGTAGCTATCGAGGGAAGCCCTGCCCATCTTGCCGATGAGCCGCTTGTAGGCTTCCGAATTCTCCGCGGCAGAGGGAATCAAGGAATACGCTCCCTCGGAGACCTCGGCAGGAACGGCCTTCGTCAATGCATCGTTGATGCCGAACGAGAAGCCGAGCTTCTTGCCGGCATAGCCGGCGCGATAGAGGTCCTTCAGGACGACCGAGGTGTCCGGAACGTAGCCGCCGAGCACGATGACGTCCGGCGACTCCTTGAGCGCCTGGTCGACCTCCGACCGGTAGCTCGACTTCTTGTCTTCGTAGATCAGCCCGCTGCCGGATCCGCCGGCGGCCTCGAAGATCGCGGAGATGATGTCGATGTACGACTGTG
The DNA here is from genome assembly GCF_002289535.1 of Bradyrhizobium sp. UFLA03-84. Taxonomy (NCBI): domain Bacteria; kingdom Pseudomonadati; phylum Pseudomonadota; class Alphaproteobacteria; order Hyphomicrobiales; family Nitrobacteraceae; genus Bradyrhizobium; species Bradyrhizobium sp. UFLA03-84. The sequence goes on from NZ_NSJY01000003.1 coordinate 82,423, forward strand.
CGAAGGGGGTCTGCGGGCCGAGGAAGAACATCTTCTTGCCGCCGAGCTCTACCGCGTACTTGCCGACGCTGGTGCCTTGCAGCGTGACGGTGGGCGACGTTCGGAAGATGTAGCCCTGGTGCGGCAGCTTGGTGATGCTGTCGGCCCCCGACGATGTCAGCAGCGCCGTCTTTCCTTCCCAGCACAGCGGCGCGATGGCCGACGTCACCGCCGAAGCATACGAACCTCCGATGGACACCACCTTGTCGACATCGATCAGCTTGTGCGCCGCGCGGACGGCGGCTTCCGGGTTGCTCTGGTCGTCCTCGATGACGATCTGGACCGGGCGACCGCGCACACCGCCAGCTCCGTTGATTTCGGTCTCCGCGATCTTGGCCGCCTGGCCCATGGTGGCGCCGAACTGGCTGGTCGCCCCTGTGAGCGGGATGATTAGACCGATCTTGATCGGATCGCCCTGCTGCGCCCAAGCGCGGGTGAGGCCCGACGAGAGCATGAGCCCGCCGACGCCCAGGCCGGCCTGCAGGAAAGTACGTCTATTCAAATTCGACATGTCCAACTCCTCACCGTTTACGGGTTGCAACGATTCAATGTCGGTGCGCGGCCGCCGGAGCGGCCCGCCCTAAAAACAGATGCCTGATCTCGTCGTCCTCGATCACCGTGGCTGCCGCGGCATCGCGGACCTTCTTGCCGGCGACCAGGACGACGCCGCGAGTGCCGTACTCGAGCGCCAGGAGCGCATTCTGCTCGACCATGAGGATCGCCAGTCCGCTCGCCGCAAGATCGCGGACCAGCACGAAGATCTCTTTCGCCGCCGCCGGCGAGAGCCCAGCCGTAGGTTCGTCCAACAGCAGGACGCTCGGGTTGGTCATGAGAGCAACCGCCATCGCCAGCACTTGCCGCTGGCCGCCGGACAGATTTCCCGCCTTGTCGCGAAGCCGTCCGCGCAGCATCGGAAATCGGTTCAACTGCTCTTCGATCCGAGTCTTCAACCCGGATCGCAGCAGGTAGCCGCCCATCTCCAGGTTCTCCTGGACCGAAAGGCTGCCGAAAACGTTCCGCTCCTGCGGCACGAAGCTGACACCGCGTTCACAGGCGGCATGGGCGTCTCCCGCAGGAAGCGCGGTCCCGTCGATCGAGACGTCGCCGGTCCGCTTCGGCAGGAGGCCGGCAAGCAGTTTCAGGAAGGTCGATTTTCCGGCGCCGTTGGGACCGATGATGACGGCGAGATCCGTGGGCGCGACCTTGATATCTACGCCCTTCACGATGAAATCGGCGGTCGCGTAGCCGCCGCAGACCGCGCTCGCGTTCAGCGTCGTCATTGCAGTTGCACTCCGAGATAGCTTTCCTGCACGCGGCGATCGGCCGTCACTTCGTCGAAGCCGCCCCTCGTCAGGAACTTTCCGTCGGCCATGACGATGACGTCGTCGCAGAGCCGCTCGATGAGCTCCATTTCGTGCTCGATCAGCAGGATGGTGACTCCCGATTTTCCGATCGCAGCGAGCTGCTCGGCGATTTCGCCAACGAGGGTCGGATTGACGCCGGCCATCGGCTCGTCGAGTAGGACCATCTTGGGCTCCGCGAGAAGCACCCGTCCGATCTCCAGCAATTTCTTCTGCCCTCCGGACAGGTCAGTGACGAGATTGTCGAGCACGTGATCCAGCCGCAGGCGCTTCGCGACCGCGTAGGAGCGCTCGCGCAACTCCTCTTCCTGTCTGCGGACCGCGCCGGGATTCGTCAGAGCGCGGAACACGCCCTCGCCCGCCTGCCGCGGCCCGTACAGCATGAGATGCTCGAAGACGGTCATGAGCGGGCACCCGCGCGCGAGCTGGAACGAGCGCACAAGACCGGATCGGGAAACGACTTCGGGGCGAGCACGCGAGATGTCGACACCGTCGAAGCGTACGGCGCCCGAGAAGCCGGCGACGAGACCGGAGATGCAATTGAAGATGGTGGTCTTGCCGGCGCCGTTGGGACCGATCAGACCGGTGATGGTGCCGGCCTCCACGGAGAAGCTCGCGCCGTCGAGCGCGCGAACGCCGCCGAAACTCGCCCTGATATCGCTCACCTCAAGCAACGACGCTGACGTCGTCATCGGTACACCTCATGACGTTCCACCCGGCGAGACTGGGTTTCGGCGCGCCTTTGCGCCGAACCGCCGGTTTTTCCGGCGCTTCTAATTAGATGTTCCCACCCATCACCTATTCGGTTAGGGTATCCAGACCTATACACTTAATGCTATAGGTGTCGGACACTTAAGTGTTCGGCCGGAACGAAGGCCGGGGAAGAAACATGAAAGCTGCGTCCGTCGACATCGACTATCGACGCGCGTTTCAGGACGCGCCCGTCGGCCAGGCCATCGCGAACAATCGCGTCATCACCGCCTGCAACAAGGCTTTCGCGGAGATCTTCGGCGGAAGACCGTCTGAATTCACCGGCACGACCTTCGAGCGGCTCTATCCGAGCCACACCCACTTCGCGAGCGCCGGCGAGCGGGTCGGGCCGCTGCTCGCGAAAGAAAAGGTGTTCTCGGATGATCGCGTCATGCGGCGCCTCGACGGCGAACTGTTCTGGGTCCACGTGCGCGGGTTCACCTACACGCCCAAGGATCCTCATCGGAATACGCTGTGGGTCTTTACCGAGCTTTCCAGCCGTCAACCGAAGAAGGTTACGATCGGCGGCTCCCTCACGCCGCGCGAGCGCGATATCGCGGCCCTTCTGATCGAGGGAAAGACCGGCAAGGAAGCGGCGCTTTCCCTCGGGATCAGTCCGAGGACGGTGGACATCTACAAGACCCGCCTGCTTCGCAAGTACAGCGTGACGAATACGCCGGACCTGGTTCAAAGGCTTCTGACCGGCTAATCGTATCGCGGCCTCCCGGCTCACGAGGCGGTCAGCCCGCCGATGTGGAACGCCTTGATCTCGAGATACTCGTCGATGCCGAACTTCGAGCCTTCACGGCCGATGCCGGACTGCTTGATGCCGCCGAACGGCGCCACTTCGAACGAAACCGAGCCGGTGTTCAAACCCACCATGCCGAACTCGAGCCGCTCCGCGACGCGCCAGGAACGATTGATTTCCGAGGTGTAGAAGTAGGAAGCCAATCCGTAGGGGGTCGCGTTCGCGATCTGAATCGCCTCGTCTTCGTGCTTGAAGCGGAACAGCGGAGCGACGGGCCCGAAGGTCTCCTCGTTCGCCAACTGCATATTGACGTTCGCGTTCGAAAGGACCGTAGGTTCGACGAACTGGTCCTTAGCCCCCGTCTTTCCTCCGAGCATCAGGGAGGCGCCGTTCGAGAGCGCGTCGTCGATATGGCGGCGGACCTTGTCGACTGCGGCGCGGTTGATCAGCGGCCCGATCGTCACCCCTTCGCGCAACCCGCTGCCGACGACTAGCTTCGACGTCGCGGCCAGCAGACGGTCGGCGAACTTGTCGTAGATCTTGTCCTGAACCAGGACACGGTTCGCGCAGACGCAGGTCTGGCCGCCGTTCCGGAACTTGCTCGCCATCAATCCGGAGACGGCGAGATCGACGTCCGCGTCGTCGAAGACGATGAAGGGTGCGTTGCCGCCGAGTTCAAAGCTGACGCGTTTGACCGTCGAAGCCGACTGCTGCATCAGGAGCTGACCTACGCGCGTCGATCCGGTGAAGGAAAGCTTACGCACCGAAGGATTCGAAGTGAGTTCGCCTCCGATCTCCTGAGGCATCCCGGTCAACACCGAAAACACGCCCCTCGGAATGTCGGCGCGCTCGGCGAGGACCGCCAAGGCCAACGCGGAGTATGGCGTCAGTTCCGACGGCTTGGCGACTATTGGACAACCGGCGGCAAGGGCCGGCCCAGCCTTGCGTGTGATCATCGCGTTTGGAAAATTCCAAGGCGTGATCGCGGCGGAAACGCCCACCGGCTCGCGAAGGACGATGATCCGACGATCCGACGTCGGGGCAGGTATGGTGTCGCCGTAGAGCCGCCGCGCCTCTTCCGCGAACCATTTGATGAAGCCGGCACCGTACCGGATCTCGCCGGCCGATTCCGTCAAGGGTTTGCCCTGCTCGACGGTCATGATCATGGATAGATCGTCGATGTTGTCGAGCATCAGCCGACGCCACTGTTCCAGCAGCCGTCCTCGCTCGCTGCTCGGCAGCGCGCGCCAGGCCGGCCAAGCCTCCTCGGCCGCCAGGATCGCTCGTCTGGTCTCCTCCGCACCCAAGGCCGGCACCGTGCCGATCTCGGCGCCTGTGGCGGGATCGATGACCGAGATCTTGGTGCCCGCAGCGGCGTGGACCCAGGCGCCACCCACGAAGGCCTGCTCACGGAATAGACTTGAATCCTTCAAACGCTCGCGCAGCGACATGGAGACCTCCAGTGTTGAGGCTCTCAGCATGGCACCGTAGTCCCGGCAGGCTCTGCCGATGAATCTGGTCCGACGCGCGGATAATGCCGTCTGAGGGTCTCTTACGGAATGTCCTGCTGCCGCGATGTGGTCTAATGAGCTTCCGCGCCAATCGCCCGCGATCCACGGAGTGACACGAATGACCGACCTCAAGGCCTTGGCCACCTACGACGACTTCGCGCGTCTCGATATCCGGATCGGCAAGGTCGTCGAAGTCCAGCCGTTCCCCAGAGCGAGAAATCCATCTTACAAAGTGGGGGTGGACGTCGGGGCGGATCGGATCATGTGGTCGAGCGCCCAGATCACGAACTACACCCCAGAAGCGTTGGTCGGCTCCCTAGTTGTTTGCGTCTGCAATCTGGGCCCGAAGAACATCGCCGGTTTCACGTCCGAGCTTCTCATCCTCGGCGCGAAGGATGTCGATGGCAAGGTGATCGTGCTGAGCCCACGCAGCGGTGTCGCGGTCGGCGAGCCGACCTTCTAGGGCACGCCGCAGCACGGCCTGCGGTTTGGCGATCCAAGGACGACAGAGCATGCTGTCTGGACGCCAACTTCGGCAAATTGATCGATGCGAGGTGCATAGGATCCCGTCAAGGCCGGCTCCGGTGGCCGGGCCGATACACCAGGAAGGGATCACGCCATGTCAGCCGTTCAATCCACCGCAGCGGAACTCGCCGCGTTGCGCCATGCCAATGTGCCGCGCGGTGTGCTCACCGCGCACCCGATCACCGTTGCCCGTGCTCAAGGCGCGCACGTCTGGGACGTGGACGGCAATCAGTATCTCGATTTCGTCGCCGGCATCGGCGTCCTCAACGTCGGGCACAATCATCCGCGCGTCGTCGCCGCGGTGGAGAAGCAGCTAAAGGACGTCACGCACATGGCCTTTCAGGTCACGGCGTACCGGCCGTACCTTGAGCTCGCCGCAAAGCTCAATCGGCTGGTCGGAAAGAGTGAGCCCTACAAGAGCATCTTCCTGACGTCGGGAGCCGAGGCAGTCGAGAACGCCGTCAAGATCGCTCGCGCCTACACCAACCGCTCCGCCGTCATCGCGTTCAGGGGCGGCTTCCACGGACGTACCATGCTGGGCGTCAGCCTCACCGGGATGAGCCAGCCCTACAAGCAGAACTTCGGCCCGTTCGCCTCGGAGATCTTCCACACCCCGTTCCCGGACGCCTATCGCGACATGACGACCGAGCGTGCGCTCGAAGCCCTTGACGAGGTCTTTGCGACCCAGATCGCTCCCGATCGCGTCGCCGCAATCATCATCGAGCCCGTGCAGGGCGACGGCGGCTTTCTGCCGGCACCCGCACCCTTCCTCATGGCGCTGCGCGAAATCACGAAACGTCACGGAATCGTCCTCATCGCCGACGAGATCCAGACCGGCTTCGGACGGACTGGCAAGCTATTCGGTTTCGAACACTCCGGAATCCAGCCTGACTTGGTGACGGTCGCCAAGAGTCTGGCCGGCGGCTTTCCGCTTTCCGGCGTCGTCGGCCGGGCGGAGATGATGGACGCTCCCCTGCCCGGTGGTCTCGGCGGCACCTACGGCGGCAACGCGGTCAGTTGCGCCGCAGCGCTCGCGGTACTCGAAGCCTTCGAGCATGAGGGTCTGCTCGATCGCGCTGAAAAGCTCGGCCAGCGGCTCCACGCAGGACTGCGCGATCTGGCGAAGAAGCACTCGATCGTCGGCAACGTGCGCGGGTTGGGCTTAATGCAGGCGATCGAACTGGTCACCGATCAAAAGAGCAAGACGCCCGATCCGGATCGGACGCAGCGCGTGATCGATTCGGCACGCCAGCGCGGGCTACTGGTAATCAAGTGCGGCATTCACCGCAACGTCATCAGATTTCTGGCTCCGCTGGTCGTGTCGGAGGACGATGTGGACAAGGCTGTCGAGATCATCGATGCCGCGCTCTCGGCCGAGAGCATGAAGGCCGTCGCTTAGGTCGTCAGCTCGTGAGGGCCGGATTCGCAGGCGTCCGGCTTCTCGCTATACTGAGCCGGGCTCGGAAAGTCGTTCGCCTTCCGCTACTCGGCGATCCACGCCAGCGCCAGAAGCATCGCAAACGGACGAGCGACCAAAGCGTGTTCCCGACTGAAGTGACCCGCTTCGTGAAGAAGGTTGAGACTGCCGAGCGTTGCTCCCGCCCCCACCACGGGAACATTCAGCACCGCGCCGCAGCCGAGCGAAAATATCGCGTCGTGGTCGGGAAACCGTTCCCGCACCAGTTCGGGTGTCCCGCTGACGACGGGACGACCGGCGTCGAGCATGGCCCGTAGCCATGCATCCGCCGCTACGTCCTTCGTACCACCGACGGAGTAACCTGCCGGATCGCTAGAGTGCATTCGACGCACCAAAGTGCCGTCTACACGCAGAATCGTCAAAAGCTTGAAGCTGACGAGATCGCTCAGGGCGCTCTCGACCAGCCCGTATGCCTTTTCCGGGCCGAAATCGGACCGCACGTGATCTGCGGCTTCCGAGAAGAGCTCAAGCGCTCGCTGAGACATCATCAGTACCTTACGCTTTATCCGGGCGTCGGATAGCTAATTCAAAGATGACCGCCAAGACGATGACGGAGACTCAATGACGGAGACTCAATGAGCTTCTATCGCCACCGCGGTCGGACTTCCCCATCATCGAACACTTAAGTGTTTGAACCCTCTCTCGACCTACGACCTTCCGCGATATTTGTTCCTGCTCCGGCATCTTGAACGGAACGAAGCGTTCGGCATGGGGACTTCGGACGTCGTCCGGGAAATGCCGACAGGGTATCCGAGCCATACGAAAATCGGCCGGTGGTCTGGAGGCGATCCATTGAACGGTGCTCCGAAACTCGATCGTATCGATCTGAACATCCTGGTCCAATTGCAAAAGGACGGCCGGATGACCAATGCCAATCTAGCGGAAGCCGTGGGTCTTTCCGCCAGCCCATGCTTGCAGCGCGTTAAGCGGCTCGAATCCGCGGGATACATCACGGGTTACGGCGCCCAGATCAACCTATCGAAGCTGACCGAAAGCATCACGGTCTTCACCGAAATCACGCTTGTCGATCATCGCAAAGAGGATTTCGTGAAATTCGAAGCCAATATGCGCAACGTCGACGAGCTTTTGGAATGTCATCTCGTCAGCGGTGGCTATGACTATCTTCTAAGATTCGTCTGCCGAAGCATCTCTCACTATCAAGAGCGCATGGAAAATCTCCTCGAACGCAACGTCGGAATTGAAAAGTATTTCTCCTACATCGTTCTCAAGTCGCCGATCGTGAAACACGCCCTGCCTTTGAAGGTGCTCCTCGACAGCGATTCGTGAGCCGATTGCCACAGTCTGCCAGCCGAACGTCGCTTCGGATCAGGCGGTTGTCGCCGGAGATGCAACCATCTTAAATTGCTGTTTCAGGCAATAGCCTGACCGTGCAGCATGGCACTCCCCTAAACAGAGGAATCGAGGCTCTGTTTCAGCCTTGAGAGAACCAAGTCGATCCACTCGATGATCATCCTGAAAAGAATTCGGCGATAGATTTCTATAGATATCAATCCCGACACGTCTGAACGAGCAGGGGTGACCGCATCGGTTTCGCACCAGAAACAGCAACATCAACGAAGCCGATCCCAATCCCGCCTCTCATAACGGCCCTGGTTGCCGATTCGAATCCTGCCGCACATATGAGGAAATCGCCCGCGCTAGATTTTTGAGTAATCTCCTTCACCCTGCGGCTCTCAAGGCGCCATTACTTCGTACGCCTGAACGCCACGTGATAGCCGCCATTTCTTTTCTGCTCAGCCTTTCAAGGTGTTCTTCTCAACCGCCAACTGCGGCTGCTCGGCTGGAGTCATAATGAGTGCGCAAGAACATCATTGCGACAACAGCAACGAGAATGCAGACGATTTGCAACAACGTTCTGGTCGAGAACACTCTATTGAAGAGCGTTTAATGCCGCCTTCTAGCGCTGGTGACCGAGCCGGATTCCAAGCTTGAGCGCCTTTTGGCGGAGTGAGCCTTCGGAGCGCTTTGTGAGCTTTGCAATTTTTGCAACCGGAGTCTTCGCTTTCGAGTGAGCGCGCAGCTCTTTCACGTCAGCCTTTGTGTACTCTCGACGCACAGGTTTCTTTTTTGTAGCCTTCTTCTTTGCTTTCTTCGCCACTTTTAGCTCCTCGATTCGAGAGTGGGCGTACTAGCACAGCCGCATTGAGGCGCAACTCTCTATGAGTTGACTCAATATGCTCGTCCGATCCGTGAAAGGTACCGCTCTCGGAACGGCTGTCGGCCTCACCAGAGGAGGCAAGCGCCCTCACCGGGATCGGGCTGACCTCCATTCGCGAGGCGATCAGCAGCGGTGATCTCAAGGCCAAGAAGCGCGGGAGGCGTACGATCGTCCCGCCGGACGATTTGAGAGTATGGCTCAAAACGCTGCCGGACGCCCACAAGTCGATTGAAGTAAGCCCCGCTTAACGTCTTCCGAATGACTTACTGGCGCGAACTTATTCAACACGCTGGCCCGCGCGCCAGCCCATCTCCCAGAAGTCTGCCTCGAGTCGGGTGGCTTCCTTGAATATCGCAATCAGCTCCGCCTCGCGGGCCGGCGTGGCGTAGAGATCGGCGAGATGTTCCATGTGCGCCCGCGCTTTTGCCGCGACCTCCTGGTACGGTACACTGGCGTACTCGGCGATCCAAACGCGATAAGAGTTCGTCGCAGCATCCGCATCGGGTCGCGAGGCGAGCCGCGTTGCGATCTCCGCGTACCCGATCACGCAGGGGGCAAGCGCGACCTTGAGTGCCAGCAGATCGCCGCGCATTCCTGCGTCGAGCACGTAGCGTGTATAGGCCAGCATCTCGACCGCCGGACGGGTTTGTTCAAGATCGCTCAGGGACAGGCCCCAACCCGCACAGAGCTTCACATGCAAGTTCATCTCGACATCAAGGATGGCCGAAAGGCCGGCCGCTGCTTCACGCATGTCGGCAAGTTTGGGCGACTTGTAGATCGCGAGCGCGTAGGCGCGAGCAAACTCGATGAGGAACAGGTAGTCCTGAACGAGGTAATGACGAAACGCCGCTTCGGGGAGCGAGCCGTCTGCCAATCCGCTCGTGAAGGGATGCTCGGTGTAGGCCCGCCACTCAGCGGATGCTTCTGCCTTTAACCGCTCGAAGAAACTCACGATCTTTTCCGGCTGGCTTGCTTTTGCATGAACCGTCTTTGGCTCGCTACCGATTGCACCTTGCGAACTGGGTGAACGCTGACCTTGAGGGGCCGCCGCGATCAGTCGGTACGACGGCGTAGGGAATTGGAATGCCGTCGGTCGCCGGGACTGACTTGCGTTCCCACGTTATCACACCGCGAATCGCGCAAGGACTCGGGGGCAATTTCATCAGGTTGAGTGATGTCGCAAACAGGACTCGAACCTGTGGCCCGTAACTACGAATGACTGCTTTTTAGAACCTGACTGCGTATCCGTCGCCGTGGTAGCTACATGGTAGCTACCGGTCGTTGGCTTCGCGCGTAGACTACAATAAGTTGTTGATTTTGCTGGTACAGTTGGGTGGGCTCGAACCACCGACCTCCTGTTCCACAGACAGGCGCTCTAACCAACTGAGCTACAACTGCATCCTGACGCACGGCCCCGCAAAAGGGGGCGGCGATTTCGGGCGGAAACTAGGTGCAACGCCCGCCTTTGGCAAGCGCTTAACGCGCCGATTTCCGGTCTTATCTCGGGCCGCTTAACGGTCCGCGGCAGCAAAAAGGCCCGGACCGACAAGGCCCGGGCCTTTCGCTATCTCAGGCAGATCGCGATCAGGCGGCCGGCTGCTGGGTGAACTTCGCGGCGCTGGCCTTGATCGGCTCGGCGGTCTCGCTGGCGACCTTCTGGCCGAGCTCGGCCAATTCCTTGGCCTGCGCGGTGTAGGTCTCGAACTGCTTGCGGGCGTGCGACGTCCACAGCTCGAGCGCTTCGGTCGGCGACTTCACGCTGAACAGCTCCTGGGCGAAGTCGAGCGACGAGGTGGTGTTGGCCTTGAAGAACTCGATCAGCTTGGCCGAATAGGCGGTGGCGCCCTTGTTCATCGAGGTGAAGACGGCCTCGACGGTCGAGTTGTGGGTCTCGGCAGCGTCCTTGAACTTGGCGTAGCTGTCGCGGGCCTGCAGCACGCCCTTCTCGGCGAACGCGCGGACCTGCTCGGGAACTTCGAACGGGATGATCGAGGCGGAGAACGGATCGGACGGGTTGGTCATACGTGTAATCCTTCGCAACGGGTGAGTAGATGTGACCATTGCGGACGTCCCGGAGCCAGCAGGCCGGGAGCGCTGAAATGGATCACGCTGCCTTGATTCACGGGAGTGCCCTTCGTCGGGCGCGCCTAATAAACACCCATATCATGTCAATTTTGTGCAACGCAACGTAAGATCGCGTGCAACGCCATATTTTTTGTAAGACGGAATATGGCGTTACCGCGCCGGGCCGGCCCAGCCGGCCCGGATCGGAGGTCCTGTCAGCTCTTCGGCCTGACCGCATCCATCGCTGCGCGGCTGACGGCCTGGCCCATTTCGCTGGCCTGCTCCGCGAGCGCACGCATCTGGCCCTGCACATATTCGCTGTGCAGCCGCATCACCTCGGTGAGGTCCTTGGCCTTGAGCAGCGACTGGGCATACTCGAGCGAGGACTGCACGTTCTTTTCGGCATAGGACAAAGCCTTGGCTGACAGGTCCTTGGCACCGGCGCGCATCGTGGCGTTGCGCTCCTCGATCTTGCCGGCGGTGTCGCGCGCATTGGTCACGAACTGCTCGAAAGCCTTGCGCGCCTGGTCGAAGCTCGCCTCCGCCATCGACCGCATGTCCTTGGGAATCTCGAACTTGGGAATCTCGAACTGGTCACGCCCGTTGTCGCTCATGGTCGCTCTCCCTCGCTTGGTGATCGGCCCGCCGGTTGGCCCTGCGGGCCCAAGGTGGAATACAGGGTAGACTACCAGGTAGAATATCGCGGCACTGCACTCACAGATGTGACGCGCGGCCGCCCTGGTTCCGCAACACGCTGTCGCAGCCGCCTCTGACTGACAACGCCAATCAGCTGTGGATCGTTCAGCCAGGTTAACGTTATCCCGGCTTTGGCGGGGGCAGGTTCGCGGCGGACATGGACCTGCCGCCCCCCGCTTGCGATACTAACCTTCTGTTAAGGCTGTCGTCCTGCGGCTGCCGGCGCTTCGGCGATGCGAGGAAAAAGCCAAACCTATGCGGTCAAATCTTGCGTGATGAGTGACGCGGAATTCCAGATCCAGGCACTGGGCGATGTGAGGCTGGCGGACCATGCGACCGGCGCGCTGCCGGCATGGCTGTGGGCGGCCGACGGCGCACGGATTCTGTGGGCCAATCCGGCCGGAGCGCAGGTATTCGGTGCCGCCAACGGCGCCGAACTGGCGAAGCGCGCTTTCGGCCCGGCCGATCCGCATCGCCGCCAGGTTGCGCGGCTCGGCTACAACCTCGCCGTGAGCGGCGCAGTGCGGCTCGAGCGGCTGCGCGGCTTCGGCGCCGCGCCCGGCATGCTCGCGACCTGCGGCTGCACGCGCATCGACCTCCCGGACGGCAGCCACGGCATCCTGATGACGGCGCTCAATGCCAGTGGCCGCAGCATGCCGCTCGCCGAGCGCCTGCAGCGGTTGGTGCAGGGCTTGCCGCGTCCCGCCGCGGCCTTCAACGGCGATGGGCTGTTGATCGCAGCCAATGAGGCGGCGCGTTCGCTGCCCGGTCTGCACGATCTCACCGAAGCCGGCCTCGATGCCGCGCGCGGCGAGGCGCTGGCGCAGGGCCGCGCGGCCGCGAGCGTTGCAGTCGGCCGCATCGTGCTGCAACGGATCGGCCGCGGCGCCGATCGCGCGCTGATTGCACTGATCAAGCCGGCGCCGCATCTCGCCGCCAAGCCAGCGGCGCCGATCGTGCCTGAACCGATTGCGCCTGCGGCGCCCGAAGCACCGGAATCTGCAGCAGCGAAGCCACAAGAGGCTGCAGCCGTGGCGCCGCCGCCGGCGCCTGCCCCCGTCGAGCAACCAACAGCGCATGAAGCAGCTCCCGCGCCGGTCAGCGAAGTGCCGGCCACCTTCACGCTGTTCGATGCGCTGGATCCGCAGCCGGAAGAGCCGGCCGCGATCGAGTCGGTCGTCGGCACGACTGGATCAGAGCCTGCAGACGTTGCTCCATCTCCAGCGTCGGAAGAGACGCACGCAGCGCCCATCGAGACCGCCGCATTCGACACCACGCCTGACGAGACTGCCGCGGTCGAGGAGCCCATATCGGAAGCGCTGATCGACGCTCCTGCTGCGACTGAGGTCGAAGCGCCTGCGCACCCTGCTCCGCCTCTCGCGTTGACGGAACGCGCGCACGACGCGCCGGCACCGGTCGAGACCACGCCTCTCGACACCACGCCCGACGAAACTGCCGCGGTCGAGGAGCCCATATCGGAAGCGCTGATCGACGTTCCTGCCGAGGCAGAGGTCGAAGCGCCTGCGCACCCTGCTCCGCCTCTCGCGTTGACGGAACGCGCGCACGACGCGCCAGCACCGGTCGAGACCACGCCTCTCGACACCACGCCCGACGAAACCGCCGCGGTCGAGGAGCCGCTGTCGGAAGCGGTGATCGAGGCACCCGCCGAGGCAGAAGTCGAAGCGCACGTACCTGAGCCCGCGCCCGGTATCGAAGCGACCGCACACGCGCCCGCTTCGGAATCACCGGCGCCGCCGGCCGATCCCGCGCCCTCGCCCTATGCGATTGCGGACAGGCCTCCCGCCGAGCCGGAGCCCGCGACATTGGCGCCGGTGCCGCCGCCATCCTGGCTCGACGAGCCGCTGCCGGTGCGGCGGCATCCGCTGCGCTTCATGTGGCAGATGGACCATGAGACGCGCTTCTCGCTCGGCTCCGATGAATTCACCCGCCTGATCGGCCTGCACACCGCCGCCGGCTTCGGCCGGCTGTGGAGCGACATCGCCGAGAGTTTCGGCCTCGATCCCGAGGGCCGTGTCATGCGGGCGTTCGCCAGCCACGACACCTGGAGCGGCATCACGCTGAACTGGCCGGTCGACGGCGGCGGCCGGCTGCCGGTCGAATTGTCCGGCCTGCCGGTGTTCGACAGGAACCGGAATTTCGCCGGCTATCGCGGCTTTGGTGTGTGTCGCGACCTCGACGGCCTTGCGCGACTCGCCGCATTGCGCCGCTATGAGTTCTTCAGCGGCTCGATCGCGCCGCGATCGCTGTCGGCCGGCGTTCCGCCTCTGCCGCGTATCGATGCGCCGCCCGCCCCTGCGGCGGCGCCGCATGAAAATCCTCCGCCGCACGCGGAGCCGCCGCCCGACCCGACCGCGAGTGCACCACCCGAGGAATTGACCGAACCCGTAGCAGCAGAGACTTCACACCAAGCCGATCCGGATCACGCCGTGGAAACGCACGAGGAAACGCACGAAGTGCGTCACGACCCGCCACCGAATGTGGTGCCGTTCCGCCCCGCCGGCGACACCAGGCCGCCGTCGCTGACGCCGGTCGAGAACAACGCCTTCAACGAGCTGGCGCGCCAATTGTCGGCCCGGCTCGAGAGCGAGGCCGGCCTCACTGCGACGACGAACGCGGGCGCCACCGCCGAGCCGGTTGCCGAAGTGCCGCCCGCAAGCGAGCCGCCGCAACCTGCGGAGACCCCATCGCAGCACGCGCCGGCCGCGCAACTGGAGACGCCCGCCGCCGTACCGAAGGCCGGCTGGCTCGCCGCCGCCGAGCCTGCGCCGCGCGCAGATTCACGGCGCGACCGCGCGCTGCTCGATCTGCTGCCGGTCGGCATCCTGATCTACCGGCTCGACCGCCTGCTCTATGCCAACCACGCCTTCCTCGCGCGGATGGGCTATGACAGCCTGCACGCGCTGGAAGCCGCCGGTGGACTGGATGCGCTCTATGTCGAGCCCGGCGTCTCTCAGGCGAGCAGCAGCTCCGGCACCGGCACGCCGGTGACGATCTCCGCCAACCAGAACGGCCGGGCAGAGCAGCTGTCCGCGGAGGCGCGGCTGCACACCATCAGCTGGGACGACGATTCCGCGCTGGCGCTGATCTTCTCGCGCACGCTCGACGAGGACGCCGCGGTCGCGGCTGCGCTGTCCGATCCGGAGCCGGCGGCAGCAGCCGCAGAGCCCATGCTCGCGCCACCGCTGCCGCAGGCCGGCCACGCCGACGCCGAAGAGCTCGGCGCCATCCTCGACACTGCGGCCGAAGGCATCATCATGTTCGATGCCGAGGGCAACATCCATTCCTGCAACCGCAGCGCCGAGGCGCTGTTCGGCTATGACGGCGACGAGTTCGTCACGCGCAATCTCGCCGATCTGTTCGCACCGGAGAGCCAGCACGGCATCTTCGACTATCTCACCGGCGTGAAATCGGCCGGCGTCGCCAGCCTGCTCGACCATGGCCGCGAGACGCTCGGCCGCGTCCGCCAGGGCGGTATCATCCCGCTCTCGGTGACGATGGGCCGTACCCGCGCCGACGGACCGAACTTCTTCGCCGTATTCCGCGATCTCTCGCAAACCAAAAAGAGCGAGGGCGAATTGCGCGAGGCCCGGCGGCTCGCGGAACGCGCGGCCAATGCCAAGTCCGACATGCTGGCACGGATCAGCCACGAGCTGCGCACGCCGCTCAACGCCATCATCGGCTTCGCCGAGGTGATGATCGGCGAGCGCTTCGGCACGCTCGGCAACGAGCGCTATGTCGAATACATGAAGGACATCCGCGCCTCCGGCGAGCGGGTGATCGCCATCGTCAACGACCTGCTCGACCTGTCGCGGATCGAGACCGGCAAGCTCGACCTCGCCTTCACCAGCCAGAACCTCAACGAGATGGTCGAGAGCTGCGTCGCGGTGATGCAGCCGCAGGCCAACCGCGAACGCATCATCATCCGCACCTCGCTCGCGCACACGCTGCCGCCTGTGGTCGCCGACGCCCGCGCGCTGCGCCAGATCACGCTGAACCTAATCGGCAACTCGATCCACCTCGCCAATGCCGGCGGCCAGGTGATCGTCTCGACCGCGCTGTCGGATTTCGGCGAGGTGATGCTGCGGGTGCGCGACACCGGCCAGAGCCTCAACGACAACGAGGTCGCCGCCGCGCTGGAGCCGTTCCGTGCGCCGACCCCGTCCGACCAGGCCGGCTCCGGCGGCGTCAGCCTGTCGCTGACCAAGGCACTGGTCGAAGCCAACCGCGCCAAATTCCAGATCAAGACCGGCGGCCGCACCGGCACGTTGATCGAGGTGACCTTCGCCCACGCCGCCGCAAGGGCGTGAGCAACGATCCGCCCCTCTCCCGCGGGAGCGCGACTGCGAAAATCTGTCGCGCCTGTTCCGCGCAGCGCGGCATGGATCTTGCTGCGATTCAGATTGTTTGAATAATTCATTGCCGTGTAGAGCGCCCGCTTTGCGGGCATTTGGATCTGGCGGATGCGCTGTCTGGTCGTCGCCGATTTGCACTACTCATTGCCGCAGTTCGACTGGCTGCTGGCGGCCGCGCCGCAATTCGATCTCGTGATCTTCGCCGGCGATGCGCTCAACCTCGGCTCGGCGGTGGATTTCCGGGCCCAGATCGTGGTGGTGACCAAATATCTCGCGCGGCTCGCCAGCCTTACGCGCGTGATCTTCTGCTCGGGCAATCATGATCTAGACGAGCGCAGCGCCGAGGGTGAAAAGATCGCGCGCTGGGTCGCCGGCATCAGGGAGTTCGGCATTGCCTGTGACGGCGACAATCTGACCGTCGGCGACACGCTGTTCACGGTGTGCCCGTGGTGGGACGGCCCGATGGTCAAGGCGCGGATCGACGATCAGCTGCGCGCGGCGGCGGCGATGCCGCACGGACGCTGGGTCTGGGTCCATCACGCCCCGCCGGCGGATTCCCCGATCAGCTGGGGCGGCAAGCGCTTCTTCGGCGACGTCGAGCTCAAGCACTGGATCGAGCGCCACCATCCGGCGATGGTGATCTCGGGCCACGTCCATCAATCACCGTTCATTCAAAGCGGTTCGTGGTTCGACCGGATCGGCACCACCTGGGTGTTCAACACCGGCCTGCAGCCCGGCCGGCCGCCGGTCTACATCGTGCTCGATCTCGCACAGGAGAAAGCCTTCTGGCTCGCCGCCGGCGATGCGCAGATCGTCGATCTCAGGGCGCCGTTGTCGCGGCCGGCGGCGCCGGTGCGCGAAGCGCCGGACTGGCTCATATCCTTGGATCGGATTGCCGATCCGAGCCTGGCGCGACCTGCATCGGCGGCAGGTTGATCATGCTCTGCAGCACCTCGCCGACCATCGCCAGATGGGTGCCGTGGTCGGCATATTGGTGCATCAGGTCGGCCAGATAGGTCGTCGCGACGTGCAGCCGCTGCGCCAGGAGTTGCGCGATCAACAGCGCCACCGCCGGCTGCTCACGCAGGAACGACGCCGCATCGTCGAATTCATACAGCACGCAGTCGGACGCCGTGCGCACCTTCGCGCTGTGCGGCCGGTCGAGCAGCACGCTCATCTCGCCGAACACGGCACCGGGCTCGTCGATCACTGCGACCAGGCTGTCGCCCTTCATGACCTCGACCTTGCCCTCGAGCAGCACGAACAGATGACCGGTCTTGCCGCCCTCCTCGACGAAATCCGTGCCGGCCGGCAGGCTGCGCCTGGCCCCGCCCGTGCAGTGATCAAGGATCGCTCGCATGCTGTGCGCCTCCGTGTCAGCCAGACTAGGCAGAGATGCCGTCGAGATGAACCGGATTAGCTGGGCGGACTGCCCAAATTGTCGGCAGACGAGGGACCGGCCGCGACGCGATCCAGCCGTTTGCGCGCCGCTCAGGCGGGCACATTGTACTTGAGCGCGAGGAAATCGCCGATCGTATCGAGAAACAGTCGTGGCGATTGCAGTTGCGGGACGTGCGCACAGCCGGGGATGATCCTGAGCTCGACCCGCGGCAGCCCGGCCGCCAGTTCGTACGACATCTCCGGCGGCGTCGCCTCGTCATATTCGCCAACCACGACACGCGTGGGGACGGTCATGCCGCGCAGTCCGGCACGAAGATCGAGGCCCGCCAGCGCGTCGCAGGCCGCGCAGAACACGTCGAGATCGGTGCGCAGGAAGGCGTCGCGGCGATCCCGCATCAGCGCCGGGTGCTGCGCCTGGAAATCCGGTGCGAACAGCCGGCGCATCGCGACGTCGGTGATCGCGGCAAGCCCCTTCTCGCGCGAGATCCTCGCCATGTTGCGAAACGCCTCGCGGCCCGGCTCGGAGAACGCCGCGCCGGTGTCGGCAAGGATCAGCTTGCTCGCGATCGTCGGGTGACGGATCGCCATCTGCAGCGCGACGAATCCGCCATAACCATTGCCGAGCACAATGGCCGGGACGCCCTCAGTCGCATCACGCACCACTTCCGCCATCCGGTCGGCAACGGCGGCAAGGCCGCCCTCGACCGCGATCGACCGGCCGAACCCCGGCAGTTCCGGCACGATGGTCCGAAACGACCTGGCAAGCTCCGGCACGATCGCATCGAAGCTGGCGCGATCCGACAGCAGCGAGTGAAACAGCAGCAGCGGCGGCCCCTCGCCGATTTGGGCTGCGTTGACTGTGCGGTTGGCGAAAAGCCTGTCCATTGCCGGTCTCTTTCAGATCGCGCCGGGGCTCGGAAGCGCCCCTGCGCGACGATTGATAAATCAAATCACACGGATTTCAAGGATTTTGGCCTTGACGTGATATTTCACGGCATGCAGTTTAATAGCAGGAGTACCGAGCCATATGATCCTTCTACGCGAAAATATCTACGAAAACCTGCGTTCTGATATTTTATCTTGTGAGCTTGCACCGGGAGATGAAATACGGGAGCAGGATCTGGCGGAGCGCTACGCGGTCAGCCGCCAACCGGTGCGGGATGCTCTGCTGCGGCTCGAACGCGAGCATCTCGTCACGGTGCAGCCGCGCCAGGGCTACCGGGTCAACCCGATCTCGCTGTCCGACGCACGCGACCTGCTGCGCTTTCGCCTTGCGCTCGAGCCGGCCTGCGTCGCCGAAGCGATCGAGAGCGCGCCCGACAGCATCCTGAAATCGCTCGATCAATTCCGCCGCTTCTCCGGCAGCCATGAGGACTTCATCGCCTACAATCGCGGCTTCCATTCCGCGCTCGCGCACGCATCGGGCAACCGCCGCATGGCGGCGACCCTCTGCGACCTGATCGGCCAGGCTGACCGGCTGGTGCGGGTCAGCGTCTCCAACCTGAAAGGCCACGATCCGGCGAAGCTCGTGGCCGAACACGTCGCCCTGATCGACGCCATGCAGCAGCGCGAGGGGCGCACCGCAGCCCGCATCATCAAGGCTCACATCGCGGCGACCGAAAAGCGCGTGCTGCCGGCACTCAAGCGCAATGCCGTCATCGTCGAAGAGAGGTCATCATGAACATTTCGTCGAAGCCCGCGACGATCGACGTCGAGATTCACGGCAACTTCATCGACGGACGCGAGGTCGAGGCCGGCAATGGCGAGATGCTTGACGTTCGCAATCCCGCGACCGGCGACGTCATCGCCCGGATCCCGAATTCGACCGCAGCGGATATCGACCGCGCGATGAAGAGCGCGCGCGCGGCGTTCGAAGGCAAGGCGTGGGGCGGGATGGATACCAGGTCGCGCGCGAGGCTCGTCAACAGGCTCGCTGACGCGTTCGAGGCCAATCTTGACACCCTGTACCGGCTGGAGACGTTGAACAATGGCCGCCCCGTCAACGAGACCCGCGCGCAGTTGTCGCGGCTGCCGGATTTCTTCCGCTATTTCGCCGGGCTTGCGCTATCTCGCCGCGATTCCGTGATCCCGGTCGAAGGCGCCTATCTGAACTACACGCTGCGCACGCCGATCGGAATCGTCGCCAACTGCACGCCGTTCAATCACCCGCTGATGATCCTGTGCAAGTCGCTTGCCGTGGTACTGGCAACCGGCTGCGTCACCGTGGTCAAGCCGTCGGAATACACGCCGCTGACGACGCTGAAGCTCGCCCAGATATTCAGCGAGGCTGGCCTTCCCCCCGGCGTGTTCAACATCGTGCTCGGGCTCGGCCAGAGCGCGGGCAGGATGCTGGCCGAGCACAGCGACATCAACAAGCTCGTGCTGACCGGCGGCACCGAGGCGGGCCGCATCGCGGGCAGCGCCGCGGCAAAGGTGTTCGCGCACCAGACCATGGAGCTCGGAGGCAAGACGCCGGTGATGATCTTCGACGATTTCGACGTCGACCGCGCCGTCAACTATGCCGCCTTCGGCGCCTTCATCGGCGCTGGACAGACCTGCGTCTGCGCGTCGCGCCACATTGTGCAGGCCTCGATCTACGACGAGTTCGTCGAAAAGCTGCAAGCCAAGACCCGCAGCATCCGGATCGGCGATCCCTTCGATCCGAACACCCAGCTTGGGCCCGTGATCTCGGCGCGTCAGCGCGACCGCGTGCTGACCTACGCGCGCTATGGCCATGAAGACGGTGCGCGGCTCCTCACTGGCGGCGTGGCCGCGAGGGTAGCGGGTCACGACAACGGCTATTTCGTCGAGCCGACGGTGTTCGCCGACGTCAGGTCCGACATGCGGATTTTCCAGGAGGAGGTATTCGGTCCCTTCACCTCGGTCACGCCGTTCAAGGACGAGGCCGACGCGCTGCGGCTCGCCAACGACTCGCCCTTCGGCCTCGCCGCCGCCATTCGCACCCGCGACGTCGCGCGCGCCCATCGCGTCGCCGCCGCGGTCAAGGCGGGCATCGTCTGGATCAACGACCACCACCGGCTCGATCCGGCCTCGCCCTGGGGCGGCGTCGACGATTCCGGCATCGGCCGCGAGTGCGGTACCGAAAGCTTCGACGACCATTTCAACACCAAGAGCGTGATGGTGGCGACCCACGAACAGCCGTTCGACTGGTACCGCGACACGGCCAGCCAGCGCCGGTTGAACTAACTACAGTCAGGAGCGGCAAACCGCCCGGAGATGGCGGGCCGCAGCGCGAGGAAACAGTCAAGGGGAGAGCGTATATGTCGACATCGGTCAATGCGGGGAGCCGTCTCGATCGGCTGCCGATCGGACCATTCCACCGCCGCATCATGATCCTGATCGGGATCGGGATGTTCTTCGACGGTTTCGACATCTATATCGCCGGCACCGTGCTCGGCGTGACGCTGAAGACCGGGTTCTCGACGCTTGCCCAGAACGCGGCGTTCATCTCGGCAACCTTCGTCGGCATGATGCTCGGCTCCTTCGGCACCGGGTTTCTCGGCGACCGCTACGGCCGGCGCTTCACCTATCAGTTCAATCTGCTGCTTTTCGGCATCGCTTCCCTGGCGGCGGCGTTTGCGCCGAACATGGCTTTCCTGATCGCCTGCCGCTTCGTGATGGGGGTCGGTCTCGGCGCCGAGAACGTCGTCGGCTACTCCACCATGACCGAGTTCGTGCCGGCCCGAAGCCGCGGCAAGTGGCTCGGCTTCACCGCCGTCTGCGTCGTGACCGGGCTGCCCATCGCGCTTTTGGTCGCCTCCGTCGTCGTCCCACAGTTCGGCTGGCGCGCGATGTTCGTGCTCGGCGGCGTCGGCGCCCTGATCGTCTGGTACCTGCGCAAATCGCTGCCGGAATCGCCGCGCTGGCTGGAGGCGGTGGGACGCACCGCCGAGGCCGAGGCGCTGATGCAGGCGATCGAAAAGGAAGCGGCTCAGGGCCGACCATTGCCTGCTCCCGCGGCGGCAACGCCGGTGCCGGTATCACCCGATCTTGCGACGCTGTTCACCGCGCCGCTGCTGTCACGCATGATCGTCGGCGCTGTCTGCCTGATCACCATCAATACGCTGCTCTACGGCTTCGTGACCTGGCTGCCGGTGTTCTTCATCAAGCAGGGCCTCTCGATCGCGACCTCGTTCGGCTACTCGTTGCTGATGGCGCTCGGCGCGCCGATCGGATCGGCGATCGGCGCCCTGACCGCCGACCGCTGGGGCCGCAAGCCCACGATCATCGGCGCATCGCTGATCTCGATCATCCTCGGCGCCATCTACCCGATGATCTCGGATCCGTTGTTGCTGCCGGCCACAGGCTTCGCGCTGACGGTACCGATCTATGTCCTGGTCGCGCTCTTGTTCGGCATCTACATCCCCGAACTGTTCCCGACCGAGGTGCGGCTGCGGGCGTCCGGCATCGTCAACACGCTCGGCCGCGGCGCCACCATCGTGACGCCGTTCCTGGTCGTGATGCTGTTCGAAGCGCGCGGTGTCGCCGGCGTGATGGCCCTGATGATCGGGCTGCTCATCGTGCAGATCATCACGGTCTGGGCGCTCGGCATCGAGCCACGGCACCGCAGCCTCGAGGAGCTCAAGGGCGAGGAGGCGCCGTCCGCGGTCCCGCAAGAAGCGTCGTGAGCCGCCACAGTCCCACCGGCTGCTCGTCACGCATTCCAGCGCGCGCCGGAATGCGCGACCGAGACTTGGGCGACGACGCCACGTAATCCGCCCCTACTGCTTGATCTCCACCGTCTGGCGCTTGCCGGCTGCGATCGAGAACGGCTTCTCGGCCTTCTGGCCGTCGGCATAGGTGGCGACCGCGACGTAGTCGCCGGCGTTGAGCGCGACGTTGTAGGTCGCATCGTAGTTGACCGCGACGTGCTTGCGCTCGTCGTTGAGATCGCGCTCGGCGCTGTAGATGTCGACCTGCTGGGCGCCGTCGGTCTTGATCCCGACCACTCCGGCATTGAGATTGACCGTAACGCGGGTCGGCGCGCCGGACTTCACTTCCGTGCTCGCGGTGCCCCTGGCCTCGCCGACCGTCACCTTCACCTCGTAGCTGCCGCCGGGCAGATCGAACTTCGATTCGGGATCGTATTCCTGCGCGACCTTGTCGCCATCGTCGCCATCGGGTTTCGCAGGCTGGTGGACCGCGACCACGAGGTCCTTCTCGACCTTGGGCCCGCCCTCCGCATAGGTGGTGGTGACGATCAGCTTGCCGACGTCGATCGTCAGCTGCACGTTGCTGGAATCGCCGGCGGCGACCGTGAACGGCTTGCTGGTCTTCGACTGCCCCTTGGTCAGCGTCAGCGTATAGCTGCCCGCGGCGAGCACGAAGCGCGGCACCGCGTCGTATTCCTGCGCAACCACCTTGCCGCCCTTGTCGGCGACCTGCCAGACCACGTCGTCGACCTTGCCCGCACCGCCGGCAACGGCGCCTTCGCTGGTGACGTAGCCGGCATCGAGGATGACGTCGAGCACAGCCGGCTTGCCCTTTTCGACCTTGAGCGGAAACTCACGCTTGAGCTGCCGGTAGCTCACCTCCACGATGTAGTCGCCGGGCGCGATGTTGTCGGCGAACGGCGCACCGTAGAAGGTGTTGACGTGCTCGCCCTTCTCGTCGCCGGCACGCTTGTAGATGCCCCAGTTGACGTCCTCGTCGCTGATCGGATCGAGCCCTTCGGCGAGCCGCGCCACGCCGCGGAGGTTCTTGCCGAGATAGGGATCGGCGGCCGCCGGCTTCGGCGGCGCTTCGCTCGCGACCTTGGCGCCTTGCGTCGCCGCCACCGCCTTGGTCAGCGCGCCGGTCAGGCTCGCGGCGTTGCCGGCATCGAGATAGACGCCGCCGGTCGCCCGCGCGATGCATTGCAGCTGGCTCTTCGCCGCGGGATCGGCGACATCGAGGCCGATCACATGGGCGGTGAAGCCGATGCCGGCCTTCTTCAGTTCGGCCGCCGCCGCGCACGGATCCGGCGCGCAGGTCTCGATGCCGTCGGAAACCAGGATCACATTGGCCTTGTTCTCGGTCGAGTGCAGCGCCTCGGCCGCGGCACGCAGTGAATCCGAGATCGGCGTCTTGCCTTTGGGGTTGATGCCGTCGATCGCGGCCTTGATCCTCGCCGGATCGAACTTGCTGACCGGCACCATCAGCTCGATGTCCTTGCAGTCGCCCTTCGAACGATGACCATAGACCATGACGCCGAGACGATCGGCCGGATTCCATTTCGACAGGATCGCATCGACCGCCTGGCGCGCAGCCGAGATCTTGCTCTGCCCGTCGACCAGGCCCCACATCGAGCCGGAGGCATCGAGCACGAGAATGGTGTCGGTCCCCTGCGCCTGCGCCCTGGCGCCGTGAGGTGACAGCAACGCCAGGCCAAGCGACAGCAGACCGGCAACGAACGAGCGGCGAAAAACCTTAATCACGGATCGATCCTCGATAATGGAGACAATCGGAGGGCGGAGACGACTACGACGGCCGGCGTCCTGACACTTGGACTATCGCGACAAGCGTTTGGACTGACGCGACACGCGGATGACAATTAGATTGTTTTGCGAGATGCGGCCATGACCGCAGATGTGAGCGCCATCACGGATGACGCTCCTTTGCACGCTGCCGTGCATTGGTCAGCGCCCACGGCGCGACAACCGAAACGCTCTCGCGCCCGTACCGGCCTAGACTTTCTCGATAATCGCGGTCTTCACCCGCGCAATTTGCGCCTCGTCACGCTTGTAGAATGTCCACTGCTTGACGCGCTTGGTGGTCACGAGGCCGGCCTGCGCCAGGATCTTCAGATGCTCGCTCACCGTCGGCTGGCTGACCCCGAGCTTCTCGGCGATCAGCACTGCACAGACGCCGTCCTTGACGAGATCCCCATCGACCTGCGGCCGGAAATGCGCTTTCGGACGTTTCAGCCACTCCAGGATCAACAGCCTGCGATCGCTCGCCAGCGCACGCAGGGTGGACTCGACATCATCAGGTGAAGTAGGCATATTGCTAATTAGCTAAATGGCTAAGTAATGTCAATCCGCTGTACCGAGGAGGACACCGTGACCGGGATCACATCGCAAGACATCGAACGATGCGCGGCGTTGATCCGGCCGCACATCAGGCGGACACCGGTGGTCGCGATCGATGGCACCGAATTCGGCCTCACCGCCAATGCGCTGACGCTCAAGCTCGAGCTGTTGCAGCATGCCGGCGCATTCAAGACCCGCGGCGCCTTCGCCAATCTGCTGACCCGCGAGGTGCCGGCGGCCGGCGTCGTTGCGGCATCGGGCGGCAATCATGGCGCGGCCACCGCCTACGCCGCGATGAAGCTCGGCAAGCCGGCGCGCATCTACGTGCCGAGCGTATCGTCGCCGGCCAAGGTGCAGCGCATCCGCGATTACGGCGCCGACCTCGTCATCGAGGGCGACCGTTATGCCGACGCGCTCGCCGCCAGCGAGATCTGGGCGCGGCAAAGCGGCGCAATGCCGGTGCCGGCCTTCGACCAGCGCGAAACCATCATGGGCCAAGCGACGCTCGGCCTCGAGCTCGAACAACAAACGCCCGACATCGACACCGTGCTGGTTGCGGTCGGCGGCGGCGGCCTGATCGCCGGCATCGCCGCCTGGTTCGCCGGCCGCATCAAGGTAGTCGGCGTCGAGCCGGCGGCGGCACCGACGCTAACCCGCGCGCTTGCGGCCGGCCATCCGGTCGATTCCGAGGCCGGCGGCATTGCGGCGGATTCGCTGGCGCCGCGCCGGGTCGGCGACCACGTCTATCCGATTGCGGAAAAATATGTGCGCAGCACGGTGCTGGTGTCCGACGACGCGATTGCCTCGGCACAGGAGACGCTGTGGCGCACGCTGCGCATCGTCGCCGAGCCGGGCGGCGCCGCAGCCTTCTCAGCGCTGCTGTCGGGTGCCTACAAGCCTGAGGCCGGCGAACGCATCGCCGTCGTGATCAGCGGCGGCAACACCGCCGCGGTGGATTTTGGCCACGCGCGCTGATCTTTCCGATGTCATTCCGGGACCGAGCGTCGAGTGGATCGATCGAGGAGCCTCACTCCCACATATCCGGACGAACACGCCCGGCAAGGCCGCAATCGATGACACGATCCTGCGGATCGCGGTCGACGAGCAGCCGCAGCAGGTCCGGCCGCGAGTAGTGGCCGCCGATATCGCACAGAGCCTTGGCGGCGAGTACAATTTCCCGCGATCCGTCGGCGATCAGGATGGTCTCGCCCTGTGCCGGCCCGGCGATGATCTCGCCGCGCGGATCGATGATCACGCTGTCGCCGGTGTACTCGATCGTCGACAGTTCGCGATAGCGTTCGGGCGTCGCCTCGTGCGACCGCATGCCGCCGACGGCGATGACGTAGCAGCCTGCCTGGGAGGCGAACGCGCGTGACAGCAGGAGCTGGCGGGGCCAAAGCGGCGTCGGCGACGGTGGCGCCACCGCTGGCTCTCGTCCCGGCCACGCGGCGACGTGGATTTGCGTTCCCTGCGCGGCAAGCGCATAGCCGGGCAACATGGTGTTGTGCTCCCAGCAATTGAGCCCGCTGATCCTGCCGTACGGCCGCTGATGCACGCGCAGGCCGACCGCGTCGCCGTCGGCCCACACCGAGCGCTCGTTGAAGGTCGGCTTGAGCTTGCGATGGCGGCCGAGAATCCGCCCCTCGCGGCCGATGAACAGCAGCGTGCAATAGACCGTACCCTTGGTGACGGCGTCGCGTTCTGCAACGCCGATCACGACATCGATACCTGCGCTCTCTGCGGCATCGCAGAGCCGATCAGTCGCAGGCGACGGAATCTCGACGGCACTGTCGAGATATTCCGCCATGGCGCGAAAGGTCAGCGGCCCGGTCGGTGCGTGACAAAAGAACGGATAGCCCGGCAACCAGGTCTCGCCGAACGCGGCGATCGTTGCCCCCATGGCGCCGGCCTCGCGGATCAGGCGACAGGCCTTCTCCACCGAAGCCTCGCGATCGAACGGCACCGCAGCGGCCTGGATCGCCGCGAGCCTGAAATGCGTATCGATTGTCATCGCCGGCCGCCGCGTCACTCGACGCCCTTGCGGGCCGCATCCAGCGCGCCCGCAAGCAGCTCCAGCGCCTTGACACGCCGCCGCCGCGCAAGACGCTGCACGCCGACCTCGCGCTCGTGCTCGCCGGCGATGAAGGCCTGGATGTCCGGCAGCGGACGAATGACACCGCGGCTGCCCCATTGGCCGTCGGGTATCTCGGTTGGAAACACCCAGACCTGCGGCGCCACATCCTCGAACGAGCCGCCGGCGGCGCGCACCACTGCGGCCGTCACGTCCTTCACGAGAGCCGCGCGCGACGCTTCGGTGTACTGCCCCTCGGGCACCGTCGGGACGATGCGATACCGCGGCGACGGCGACGGCGCTCCTGCTACATAAACTGCGGCCGGCCGATGCAGGAACACGACGGTGACGCTTTGCGCAACCTTGTTGGCCGGGTCGAAGCCCTCGTGACCGATCAGGATATCGCCGAGCTCCTTGATCAGCCGCGCTTCCGCGTCCGGCTTCAGGGCTCCTTCGGGAATTGTGACGTCGATCATCGGCATTGAGAGACCTCCTGTTGTTGTCAACACGGGGTCTATGCGCCGGGCATCTCCCGCAGCAGTGGCAGTATCGCCATTTTCAGGGCAGATTCGGACACAGGGTCAGGTAGCCGGCGTAACCCGTGCGGCAACACGCGCAAAGCGGCGCTGGTACTCGCGTGGCGAAAGCCCCGTCTCGCGCTTGAACAGGCGGCGAAAGGTCGACAGATCGGTGTAGCCGACGCGCGCGCTGACCGCGTCGAGCTTCAGCCGCCTGGATTCGATCAGGCGCTTGGCCACGTCAACGCGCAGCGCCTGCAGATATTGCAGCGGCGCCTCGCCGACCGCCAGCTTGAAGCGTCGGTTCAGGGTGCGCTCGCTGACCGAAAGGTCGCGGGCCAGCCTCGCGAGGCTGAAGCCCCGTTGCAGCGACTTTTCCATCAAGCTTTGCGCCCGCGCCACCAGCGCATCGGAATGCTGCACGTCGCGCGTGCGGCTGGCATAGGACGCTTGTGAAACGCGATTGCCGTCGATCAGCATCAGCTTGCCAGTTTCGGTCGCCACGTCGATGCCGGCGAACGTCTCGACCAGCCGCAGCGCAAGATTGAGCGACGTGGTCACCGCGCCCGAGCAGATGATCCGGCTCTGCTCGGTGAGGATCTCGGCGACGCGCAGATCGACGTCCGGATAGCGCATCGCAAAAGTCCGGCCCTTCGCCCAATGGGTGGTCGCGACGCGGCCGTCGAGCAGACCGGCTTCGGCGAGGATGAAGCTGCCGGTGCAATAGGATGCGAGCAGGGCGCCGCGCTCATGCTGGCGGCGTAGTGCCGTCAGCAATGGCTCGACCGTATCGAGCCGCTCGAAGAAGCGCTCGATGTCGCCGACGAACGGCCCGGGAACCACCACCGCATCCGCCGAAGATCGCGCGCTGATCTGGCCGTCGACGCTGATGATTTGACCAGAGGCGGTCTGGATCGGCCGGCCACTCAGCGACTCGACGCGCCAGCGCAGCTGCGACGGCTTGCCGTCGCCGCGCCTCGGCCGGCTCGCCACGACCGAATTGGCGGCGGTGAACACGTCGACGATGCCGGCAACGCCCGAAGCCAGGATGCCGTCATAGACCCAAATCCGGATGAGTGGCATGGCCGTGTCCGATCTTGCCCAGGATGGGGCAATCCTGTCATCGCTTGCGTGGGCGGGCAAGCCACATCAAAACTGTCGCTCCGGTATGCCGCGGCTTCTCCGATTGAACTCAAACGTCTCTGGAATACTGGATCACCCGCTTTCGCGGGTGATGACACCGAGGATTTGACGTCTTGAATCGAGAATCATCCCCATCGTCATCCCTGCGAAAGCAGGGACCCATAACCACCGATGGTCATTGTTGCGCGATGCCGGGACGACGCGTTCCTCCCACTACACAAGCCGCGGAGTATGGGTCCCTACTTTCGCAGGGACGACAGCGGTGTTTGTGGGCGCTGTGCCCCCCTCAAATCGCGCGCGCAAATCTGCGAAAGCCCGGTGCGCCGGTCAGGGCCTCGAATGCCGGATCGCGCTTCTCTTCGACGAAGGCGAAGCCGGCCCTGGTGTAGCAGCGTTCGGCGGCGTCGTTGCCGATCAGGAACGAGATCGATGCCCGCGCAAAACCTGCGGCCTTGCCGTCGGCGAGCGCGCGGCCGATCAGGGCCTGCACCAGGCCGCGGCCGTGCTGCGATGCTTGCCGGGCGACATGCTCGATCAGCCAGTCGCCCTCACCGCCTTGCACCCAGCAATTGCGGGCGTAGCCGCCGCGCGCCACGATGGTATCGGCATCCATGCCGAGCTGTGCCGCCACCTCCTCAATCGCCGCGCGGGCCGCAACGACCGTTCCGGATGCCGGCATCGCGCACAGTGCGGCCGCCGGGACACTATCGACCTCGGCGATCAGGAAATGGGCGACGTGGTACCATGACCGCACCCGCGCCACGGCGAGCCGCGTCATGAACGCCAGGCACTCGCCCTCCGGCCGGTCGAGCGCAATGTCGCACCAGCCGCGCGGCAGTGGGCCGCGTTGCGCGGCCAGCACGATACGGGCGATGAAGCTGGCGTCGTCGGATCGTGCGGGACGGATCGAAGATCGTCCCGCGCCGTCCATCTCAGGTGTTCTTCAGCGCGACGCGGAATTCCGCCTCGGTCTTGGCCTTGACCTCGTCGAGCGTGACGCCGTCGGCGAGCTCGATCAGCGCCATGCCGTCCTTGCCGTGCTTGTCGATGGTGAACACCGCCAGATCCGTCACCACCATGTCGACCACGCGCTCGCCGGTCAGCGGCAGGTTGCACTGCTTGAGCAGCTTGGGGCCGTCCTTGGCGGAATGCTCCATCACGACGACGACGCGCTTGACACCGGCGACGAGGTCCATGGCGCCGCCCATGCCCTTGACCATCTTGCCGGGGATCATCCAGTTGGCGAGGTCGCCGTTCTGCGCCACCTGCATGGCACCGAGGATCGACAGGTCGATATGGCCGCCGCGCACCATGCCGAAGGACTCGGCCGAGGAGAAATAGCTGGTCGAGGGCAGCTCGCTCACGGTCTGCTTGCCGGCGTTGATGAGGTCGGCGTCGACCTCGTCCTCATAGGGGAACGGGCCCATGCCGAGCATGCCGTTTTCGCTCTGCAGATTCACGTCCACGCCGTCGGGGATGTAGTTCGAGACCAGCGTCGGAATGCCGATGCCGAGATTGACGTAATAGCCGTCGCGCAGCTCCTTGGCGGCGCGGGCGGCCATCTGTTCACGGGTCCAGGCCATGAGGCTCTCCTGAGGAATTACTTATGGGTTGCGCGTTAAGCGGCGGGCCGCGGACGGGTGTTGCGGAACTCGATCCGCTTCTTGGCCGTGCCGACCTCGATGATGCGCTTGACGAAGATGCCGGGGGTGTGGATGTGGTCCGGGTCGATCTCGCCGGCCGGCACCAGATGCTCGACCTCGGCGACGGTGACCTTCGCGGCGGTCGCCATCATCGGGTTAAAGTTGCGCGCGGTCTTGCGGTAGACCAGGTTGCCGGCGGTGTCGCCCTTCCAGGCGTGCACGATGGCGACGTCGGCGAACAGACCACGCTCCATGATGTACTTCTCGCCGTCGAATTCCTTCACTTCCTTGCCTTCGGCGATCAGCGTGCCGACACCGGTCTTGGTGTAGAAGGCCGGGATGCCGGCGCCGCCGGCGCGGATACGCTCGGCCAGCGTGCCCTGCGGGTTGAACTCGAGCTCGAGCTCGCCGGCGAGATATTGCTGGGCGAACAGCTTGTTCTCGCCGACATAGGACGAGATCATCTTCTTGATCTGGCGCGTCTCCAGGAGCCGGCTCAGGCCGATGCCGTCAACACCGGCGTTGTTGGACACGACCGTCAGGCCCTTGACGCCGGAATCGCGGATCGCGTCCGACAGGGTCTCGGCGATGCCGCAGAGGCCGAAGCCGCCGGACATGATCATGATGCCGTCCTTGAGGAGACCATCGAGTGCCGATTTGGCGTCGGGATAAACTTTGTTCATGCAGCAAATACCTGATGGAGGGCGCGGAACGGCTGTGGCAAAGCGGATTATTAGGCGAAATCTTCGCAATGCGTCAATCACGGCCCCGTGCGGCGACGGGCGGCGGCCTGCGGCGGCAACATGGCCTTGAAAGCGTCAAGAAAACCCTTCAAGTTGCGTGGGTTGGCAGGGGCCTCCGGCGAGAGCCCGCTGTGTTCGACGACGACCCGACAAAACTCAACCCGACCCGGATATGTCATTGACGATGGCCCAAGGAATTAAGCGCCTGGGGATGCCGATCGCGGCGCTTTTCGGCCTGGCGCTCGCCGGGCTGGTCGGAACGTCGTGGTTCCTCAACCGGGACGCGCTGCAGCGCGCGGTGGAAGCGCAGATTCGCGCCGTGACCGGGCTCGAGCTCGTCGTCAACGGGCCGATCGATGTTTCGGTGTTTCCGGGCAGCTACGTCTCCTTTCATAATGTCGGGCTGAAGGGCGCCGATACCACCGACCCGGCCCTGCAGGTCGACGTGCTGACCGCCAATCTGCGCCTGCTGCCGCTGCTGCTGCGGCGGTTCGAGATTGCCGACGTCATGATGCTCCGTCCGCATATCCATGTGGTCCGCGACGGCGCCGGCGAGAGCAACTGGACCCCGTTCGTCGAGACCATCGCCAAGGCGATGACGCCGGGCGCCGAGAACCAGGTGTCGTTCTCCGAAATCCGGATCCAGGACGGCGAGCTGAATTACGAGGACGGCATCAACCGCATCTCCGAAAAGCTCGGCGATATCGACCTGTCGCTGGCCTGGCCGTCGATCTCGCGTTCCTTTGCCGCAACCGGCCAGTTCGACTGGCGCGGCGAGCGCGTCGACGGCTCGATCAGCGCCAGCGATTTCGTCGCGCTGCTGTCGGGCGACCGCTCCGGCCTCAAGGCACGGCTGGCCAGCGCGCCGCTGAAGGTTGCGTTCGACGGAACCGTCGCCAACCGCACCAGCCTGATGATGGAAGGCACCGCCACCATGGACTCCCCGTCGCTGCGCAACGCGCTGCGCTGGATGGGCCAGGCGCCGCCCGGCGGCGGTGGCGGCTTCGGCCGCTTCGCGCTGAAGGCCCGCGCCAATGTGGTCGGCGGCTCGGTCGCGCTCACCAACGTCAATGTCGAGCTCGACGGCAATGTCGCCGAAGGCGTGATGACCTACGCCAATAACGGCCGGCAGTCGCTGCAGGCGACGCTTGCCGCCGGCAATCTCGATTTCACGCCCTACATCTCGACCTTCCGGCTCCTGGCCAGCGGCCAGCGCGACTGGAACCGGCAGCTGTTCGACCTCTCCTCGCTGTCGTCGACTGATCTCGACATGCGTCTGTCGGCGGCCAAGGTGACGGTCGGCCCGTCCAAGCTCGGGCGCACCGCGTTCGGCGCCAACCTGCGCGGCGGCGCGCTGGCGCTCAGCGTCGGCGAGGCGCAGATGTATGGCGGCATCGCCAAGGGGTCGTTTGCGATCGCGCGCTCGGATGCGGTCGCCGACGTCCGGGCGCAATTCCAGTTCACCGATGTCGATCTGCAGGCCTGCGCCAGCGAGCTGTTCGGCATCAACAAGCTCTCCGGCCGCGGCAACCTCAACGTCTCGCTGACCGCCTCCGGCTCGAGCCCGTTCGGACTGGCATCGTCGCTGGACGGCACCGCCACGCTGAACGGGCATGACGGCGCGATCGCGGGCTTCAATGTCGAGCAGCTGTTGAGGCGGCTGGAGAAGCGGCCGCTGTCCGGCGGCGGCAATTTCCGCTCCGGCTCGACGCCCTATGACAATCTCAACGTCTCGGTGAAATTCGCCGACGGTGTCGCGACCGCCGACGACATCCGTGTCGAGAGCCCCACGGCGAAGATCACGCTGACCGGGACCGCCTCGGTGCCGTCGCGCGAATACGATCTCAAGGGCGTCGCCAGCCTGACCTCGGCGGCGGCCGGCGGCAACGCGTTCGACCTGCCTTTCGTGATCCAGGGCCCGTGGGACGATCCGCTGGTCTTCCCCGATCCGGAAAGCCTGATCCGCCGTTCGCCGGCATCCGCGCCGCTGCTCGATGCGGTGAAGGATCGCAAGACGCGCGATGCGGTGCGTTCGGTGATCGAGCGCTTCACTGGCGGTGCGGCACGCCCCGCGGTCGCACCCGATGCTGCCGCCGGCGCGCCCGGCAATGCACCGGCGACAGCGGCCGAGAACGCCAAATCCAACTGACGACGTCGAATTGAAGAAGTCGACCTGACCGAAGTCGAACTGATCGATCCATTCACTTTCCGCATGGATGCACCGGGACTGATCCACGCTCTCGCCGCACACCCCTACAGAAGTCGTCGATCCGGCATCTTTATCGGGTCACGGGCATGCGCTAGTGTTTTCTCCAACCGGTTAAAAAGCCGGCCTCAAGAGGGAGAACAACGTGAGATCCAAGGTTATCGGTGCACTATCAATTGCGGTCGCCGCGGTCGGCCTGCTTGCCGCAACTGCACCCGCTCTGGCCCAGGGCAAGACGATCACCGTCTGGTGGGGCAAGGGGTTTTACAAATCCGAAGACGACGCGCTGCTCGAGACCATCAAGAAATTCGAGGCCAAGACCGGCATCAAGGTCGAACTGTCGCAATACGCGATCCAGGACATGATTCCGAAGACGGTCGCCGCGCTCGATTCCGGCACCGTGCCCGACGTCGCCTATTCCGACACCTATGATGTGCAGGCCCAGGGCAAGTGGGCATTCGAGGGCAAGCTCGAGGATCTGTCCGACATCATGCTGCCGATGAAGGATGCCTTCGCGCCAAACACGCTGGAAGCGGCGCTGCTCTATAACGACGTCACCAAGAAGAAGTCCTATTACGGCTTCCCGCTGAAGCAGCAGAGCATGCACGTCCAGATCTGGGGCGACATGCTGGAGAAGGCCGGCTTCAAGGCCGCCGACATCCCGACCAAGTGGGAGGACTACTGGACGTTCTGGTGCGACAAGGTGCAGCCGGCGATCCGCAAGGCGACCGGCCAGCGCATCTATGGCGTCGGCCAGCCGATGGGCGTGGAATCCACCGACTCCTTCCAGTCGTTCTACACCTTCATGGACGCCTACCACGTCAAGCTGGTCGACGACGACGGCAAGCTCCTGGTCGACGATCCCAAGGTGCGCGACGGCCTGATCCACGCGCTCAAGGACTACACCGACACCTACATCAAGGGCTGCACGCCGCCCTCTTCCACCACCTGGAAGGATCCGGACAACAACGTCGCCTTCCACAACAAGACGATCGTGATGACCCACAATTTCACGATCTCGATCGCGGCGAAGTGGTTCGAGGATTCCACCAATCCGGCGCTGACCGACGCGCAGCGCGCCGCCGGCAAGCAGGCCTATGAGCACGACATCATCACGGCGTCCTTCCCGAAGGCGCCGGACGGCTCGACGATCCGCTACCGCTCCGACGTCAAGACCGGGCTGATCTTCGCCAACGCCAAGAACAAGGCCGAGGGCAAGCAGTTCATCGCGTTCCTGATGCAGGAAGACAACGTCCGGCCCTATATCGAAGGTGCGCTCGGCCGCTGGTTCCCGGTGACCAAGGCCAGCCAGGCCAGCCCGTTCTGGCAGGCCGACCGGCATCGCAAGGCGGTCTGGAATCAGTTCACCGGCGGCACCACGCCGTTCGACTTCACCAAGAACTGGAAGTTCACCATCCTGAACAACGAGAACGTCTGGGCCAAGGCCATGAACCGCGTGGTCAGCGAGAAGGTGCCGGTGGACAAGGCCGTCGACGAACTGATCGCCCGCATCAAGCAGGTCGCGGGGTGATGTAAGCGATGACCAGCGCTGCTGATACTTGCTCCGCGTCGTCCCGGCGAAAGCCGGGACCCATACGCCGCGGCAGCGGTTTTGGAGTAGGCTGGTCGACGGCTTTCGCGCAATATCCGGGACCCGTGGTTATGGGTCCCGGCTTTCGCCGGGACGACGACGTAGCAGCGACCGGCATGTCTTTCCAAGAGTAACCGAATGGCGATCACACTCTCCGCATCCGATGCCCCCTCGCCGCCACTGTCGGCGCGGCTGTCGCCGCCGCAGGTCTGGGGCATCGTGCTGCTCGCGCCCTACCTGCTCGTCTTTCTCGCCTTCGTGGTCTATCCGGTCGGCTACGGCCTGTGGCTGGCGCGCCAGCCAGCGAGCTATGTCGCGCTCTACAATGACCCGATCTTCGCGCGCGCCGCGGTCAACACGCTGATCTTCCTGGTCATCGGCATCAACATCAAGATGCTGATCGCGCTGTTCCTGTCCGGCTTCTTCGCCCAGCAGCGGCCCTGGATCAGGTGGCTGTCCGTGATCTTCATCCTGCCCTGGGCGGTGCCGTCGATTCCGACCATCCTGTCGGTGCGCTTCATGCTCAATCCCGAATGGGGCGTGGTCAACCAGCTGATCTTCAAGTTCACCGGCGACGACGGCCCGAACTGGCTGAACGATCCGGCGGTGGCGCTCGCGATGGCGATCGGCGTCCACATCTGGAAGTCGCTGCCGTTCTGGACGCTGATCCTGCTGACCGGGCGGCTCGCGATTTCGCACGACCTGTACGAGGCCTCCGACGTCGACGGCGCCAATTGGTGGCAGAAATTCCGCTACATCACCTGGCCGTCGATGCAGACGCTCTACATCACCTGCACGCTGCTCTCGATGATCTGGACGCTCGGCGACTTCAACAGCGTCTATCTGCTCACCGGCGGCGGACCCGCCGACCTCACCCACGTGCTCTCGACGCTGGGCATCCGCTATCTCAGGCTCGACCAGCTGTCGCTGGCGATGGCTTCGATCGTCTGCGCGATGCCGTTCGTGCTGCCGCTGGTCTATTTCATGATGAAACGGTTGTCGCGATGAAGCTGCCCACCCTCCGCGAAGTCGGCACCGAAGCCAAGCTGCTGTTGATCGGCATCCCGGTCTTCATCTGGACCATGATTCCGATCTACCACATGTTCGTGTTCGCGATCTCGCCGAAGGAGGACGCGTTCTCGGGCAAGCTGTGGCCGACGCATCCGACGTTCCACAATTTCTCGATCGTGTTCCACCAGCAGCATTACTTCCTGCGCGACTTCTGGATCCAGTTCTGGAATTCGACCGTGATCGCGCTCGCCGTCGGCGCGCTGACGCTGTTCGTTGCCACCGCCGCCGCGTTCTCGATCTCGCGACTGCGGGTGCCGGGCGGTCGCGCTGTGATGAACATGGCGCTGTTCACCTACTTCATCCCGGCGGCGTTCCTCGCCGTGCCGATGTACCGCACCATGGGCACCTATGGCCTCTTGAACAATCACTGGTCGCTGATTCTCGCGATGGTGACGATCGCCGCCCCCTACGCGATCTGGGTGCTGAAGCAGGCCTCCGACAAGCTTCCGGTCGAGCTCGACGAGGCCGCGACGATGGACGGCGCCACCACGCTGCAGCTGTTCCGCCTGGTCTACGTGCCGTTGATGATGCCCTCGCTGGTCGCGGTCGGCACCTATGCGATCCTGCTCGCCTGGAACGAATATCTCTACGCCTTCCTGCTGCTGTCAAAGGACACCGACATCACGCTGCCGGTCGCGCTCGGCAACTTCCTCGCCGCCGACGATTCGCCGTGGGAGCTGTTGATGACCACCGGCTTCATCTACGCGCTGCCGCCGGCCGCAGTCTATTACGCCTTCAAGCGCTACATGGTCGGCGGGCTGACCGCCGGCGCCGTCAAGTCGTGATGGCTCCAAAGCGTTTTCGAGCGAAGTGGACACCGGTTCGCGTGAAGAAAACGCATCAAACAAGAATCTAGAGCGGCGCGGCGCTCTCGCCGCGCGCGTTCGACAGCTTCGAGGCGAAAGACGCCACCACGATGATGACGGCGATCAGCGCGATCGCCAGCGTGCAGATCGCGTTGATCTCGGGCTTCACGCCGAGCCGCACTTCCGAATAGATCCGGATCGGCAGCGTCGCCGAGCCGGGACCGGTGGTGAAGCTCGCGATCACGACGTCGTCGAGCGACAGCGTGAAGGCGAGCATCCACCCCGCCACGATCGCCGGCACGATCAGCGGCAGCGTCACCAAAAGGAACGCGCGCACCGGATCGCAGCCGAGATCCATCGCGGCCTCCTCCAGGCTGCGATCGAGCGCGGACAGGCGCGACTGCACCACGACGGTGACGAAGCACATCGTCAGCGTGGTGTGGGCGATCGTCACCGTCCAGAAGCCGCGCTCGGCGTTCAGCGCCACGAACAGCAGGAGCAGCGACAGGCCGGAGATCACCTCGGGCATGACCAGCGGCGAATACAGCATGCCGGAGAACAGCGCCCGCCCGCGGAACCGCTCGCCCCGCGCCAGTCCGACTGCCGCCAGCGCGCCCAGCAGGGTCGCCAGCGTCGCCGACACCGCAGCGACCGACAGGCTCATCCACGCCGCCTCCAGCATGGCGCGGTCGTTGAAGAACTCGTGGTACCAGCGCAGCGACCAACCGCCCCACACCGTCACCAGCCGCGAGGCGTTGAAGGAATAGATCACCAGGATCACGATCGGCAAATAGAGGAAAGCCAGCCCCGCCGCCAGCGAGGTCATGTTGAAGCGCGTCAGTCTGGTGACGGTGCGCGCCATCAACGGTTTGCCTCAAGCTGACGCCGTTGCAGGCGGTCGTAGAGCACGAGCGGCGGCACCAGCAGGAGCAGCAGCGCAACCGCGGCTGCGGACGCCACCGGCCAGTCCTTGTTGGTGAAGAACTCAAGCCACAGCGTCTGCCCGATCATCAGCGCGTTGGAGCCGGCCAGCAGATCGGGGATCACGAACTCGCCGACGATGGGGATGAAGCAAAGCAGCGCACCGGCGCCGACGCCGGGCAGCGACAGCGGAAACGTCACCAGCCAGAACGCCTGCAGCGGCGAGGCGCCGAGATCGCCGGCGGCTTCCAGCAGCGACGCATCCATCTTCGACAGCGTCGCGTAGAGCGGCAGGATCATGAACGGCAGATAGGAATAGACGATGCCGAGATACATCGCGCTGTCGGTCGACAGCCAGACCACCGGCGCCGACACGATGTGCAGCGCCAGCAGGATCTGGTTGAGCAGGCCGTCATGCTGCAGGATGTTGATCCAGGCATAGATGCGGATCAGGAACGAGGTCCAGAACGGCACGATCACCAGCATCATCGCCACGCCCTGCCAGCGTTGCGGCAGCCGCGCCATGCCATAGGCGATGGGGTAGCCGATCAGAAGCAGGATCAAGGTCGAGGTCACCGCGACGACGAGGCTGCGCAGATAGGACAGGATGTAGAGATTGTCCTGAAGCAGCAGGCGGAAATTGTCGAACGACAACTGCGCGAACGCAGCCGCCAGCGCCGCGCGGCCGGCGGCGAAATCGAACACCGGCGTATAGGGCGGCTGAGCGATCGCGGTCTGCGACAGGCTGATTTTCAGCACGAAGCCGAACGGCACCAGGAAGAACAGCACCATCCAAAGGTAAGGTGCGATCGCGGCAAGCCGCGCCGGCCGGGCGAAGATGCGGCGCGCGCTCATTGCTCCAGCACCAGGCAGTCGTCGGCGGTGAACCACGCCACCACCCGCTGGCCGGCGAGATAGGCATCGACGTCGAGCCGCGCGGTATTGGCCATCGACGCGCGCAGCACCGCGCCGGTCTCCAGCTTCACCCGGTAGCTCGTCACGCCGCCAAGATAGTTGACGTCGGTGACGACGCCCTCCAGCCGGTTGATCGCATGCGTGCCGCCCTCGTCCGTGGCAGGCGCGCGGCGCGACAGCTTCACCTTCTCGGGGCGGATCGCGACGCTGACGACGTCCTTGGTCACCGGCGGCCACAGTTCGCTCACCGCGAGCGTGCCGGCCTCCGTGGTCGCGACCGTCAGGCGGCCGTTCGCGCGGGCGGCGACCTGGCCGTGGAACAGATTGATGTCGCCGACGAACTCGGCGATCCAGCGCGAGGCCGGCGCCTCGTAGAGATTGCGCGGGGTTGCGACCTGGACCAGGCGGCCGGCATCCATCACGCCGATCCGCCCGGCCATCGTCATCGCCTCCTCCTGGTCGTGGGTGACGATGATGAAGGTCATGCCGAGCCGACGCTGCAGCTCCATCAGTTCGCCCTGCGTGCTCTCGCGCAGCTTCTTGTCGAGTGCGGCGAGCGGCTCGTCGAGCAGCAGCACCTGCGGCCGGCGCGCCAGCGAGCGCGCCAGCGCCACGCGCTGCCGCTGTCCGCCGGAAAGCTGGTCCGGCTTGCGCTTCTCGAGCCCCTCGAGCTTGACCAGCGCCACCATCTCCGCGACGCGGGTCGCGATATCCCTGCGCGCCATGCCGGCGCGCTTCAGTCCGAATGCGATGTTGTCGCGCACCGACAGGTGCGGAAACAGCGCGTAGTTCTGGAACATCATGTTGACGGGCCGCTCGTGCGGCAGCACCTGGGCGATGTCGCTGCCGCCGAGCAGGATGCGGCCCTCGTCCGGCGTCTCGAAGCCGGCGAGCATCCGGAGCAGCGTGGTCTTGCCGCAACCACTCGGGCCGAGCAACGCAAAGAACTCACCGGCGCGGATATCGAGCGAGAGCTTGTCGACCGCGCGGAAATTCCCGAACGACTTGGCGACGCCCTCGATCCGCAGCAGCGGCATGTCCGGGACGGCCGGTTCAGGCAACGGCCTTGCCGCCTCCGCACTCGCTTCGCCCGATGTCACGTCAAGAAGCCCCGATTCCCCGCAAGGTCCAATCCTGGCCGCAAGCTAGCGGCGGATCGCCACCGGCTCAACCGCCTCACGGACATCTCCCGCGATATTGTCGGCGTCCGCGCCCCTGCCAGGGCGTGTACTCTTCAACGCCTTGCATCGGCTTTGAGGTACAAACCGGGAGACATTTGTTCAGTCTGAAGCTTGCCGCTTTTGACCCGGAGCGGTCCTGAGCACTTGCAGCTCGGGCGGCATCCCATCGAACGCGCCGCAGAACGAACTTGGACTCTTCCGCCGATATGCTCGCGCTGACATACTCCGAGATGTCCGTTTGACCTTCTCCCCCGACCAACGAGGACGAAAACAGCTACAGTGGAGGGCTCAATGAATACGCGGATCGGAAAATTTATGGAAGGATACAAGCGAGCCTGGGAAGGGCGGGATGATAGCTTGCTCTGCGCACTGTTCGCCCCAGATGGCGTCTATCACAACACGCCGTTTGATGCCCAGATTGGGCGCCTGGAGATTGCGAGGTACTGGGACCGCGTGAAGCTCCAGGACGACATTCGCCTCGACTATAAAATCGTCGCCGAGACAGCCAATGGCGGCGTTGCCACATGGAGCGTCACATACAAAGTTACCTCGGAAAAGATGTTCGAGATGTGGGCCAAGTCCGCTGGAACTGGTATGATCAACCGCCGGCCAGGTGACCCGCTACCGCGCTTGAGGCTCGAAGGCATCGCGGTCGTCGAACTCGGACCGGACGATTTGTGCCGCCATTTTCGGATCTGGTGGCATTCCCAGGTAGCTAAGACGGACTCGACTTGAAGGAACCGACTCTTCGAAGTCCACAGCGGTAATGTCAGCGGGGAGTGCCGAACGATGTCCAATATCTCGCGTCGGGACGTGACACTTGGCGCAGCCGGTGCTTATGCCGCGTTTGGACTCGACAAGCCGATCACGTTCGTCGGCGCGGCTCACGCTCAACTGCCCGTCACTCAACCTTTCCGCAAATACAAGGTCGGCGACATTGAAATCTTCTCTCTGATCGATGGCATGCGTGACGTTCCGCTGCGGGAGGGCATGGTCAGGAATGTCAGTGTCGAACAGGTCAAGACCGTGTTGCGTGCTGCCGGTTTTCCCGACAATCAGGCGCCTCTGCGGTTTATCGTCATGGCGCTCAAGCTGCGCGATCAAGTGGTCCTCATCGACTCGGGTACGGGCGGTCATCCGATTTATGGTGAGGGGAACGGCCGGTTATTCGAGAGCATGGCGGCCGCGGGCCTTGACCCCAAGGCAGTCAAGACGATTCTCATCTCCCATCTCCACGGCGACCACATTTATGGCCTCATGAACAATGAGAGCGATGCGCAGGTCTTTCCGGATGCCGACATCGTGGTGCCCGCCGCGGAATTGAAATGGTGGACGCGCCCGGGGGTCGAATCGATCGATCTCGGACCGACGCGCAAAGGCCTAGCCCAACGAATTCGGACCACGGTGGCGACCTGGAAAAACGTCAGGACCTTTGAGGGAGAACCAGAACTCCTGCCCGGTGTGCACGCCGTTCAGGCACCCGGCCATAGCCCGGGAATGGTCGCGCATCTGGTCACCTCCGGCGGCGAGCAGTTCCTGATCAGCGCTGACGTGGTCAATCTTGCGCCACACATTTCAACAAATCCCGAGTGGCAGCTCGCTATCGACCAGGATCCGCAAATGGCTGTCGAAACGCGAAGGAAGATCTTCGATCGCGCAGTCGCCGACAAGCTCACCATTTCGGGGACTCACTGGTTGATGCCGAACGTCGGCACGCTGGCCAGGGATGGCAGCAGGTACGTATTCGTAGCCGAGGGGTAATATTCCCGCGACTCTATCTGTTGGCAATTGGAACACGACTGCTGCTCGTAGCGGAGAATCGGTTGGCATCTGAGTCAGCTCTTGGCCCAACTCGGACCTCCGGCGACGTCTGCTCTTGCGATGCTGTTACGGACTAAGCAGACGTAGAAGGGGCTCGTTGCCTTTATGAGTACATGCCCTAGACTTCGCAGTCGAACTCGGGAGGACAACCGATGATTTGCGACCGCTACGGCCTGCCGCTGACCACCGATTCGGACCGTGCCGCCGCCTATTATGTCGACGGCGTCGATCGGATGCTGGCGGCATTGCACGGCGCCGATGCGGCGTTCGAGGCGGCGATCGCCGAGGACCCGGATTTCGCGCTGGCCCACCTCGGCCGCGCCCGCGTCCATCAGCTCAACATGGAAGGCGCCGCGGCCCGCGCCAAGGCCGGCGATGCGCGGCAGCTCGCGGCGGCCGCGACCCCGCGCGAGCGTCAGCACATCGAGATCATCGCATCGGTGATCGAGGGCCAGGGCAAGAAGGCGATGACCGCGGCCGAACAGCATCTTTCCGAATATCCGCGCGATGCGCAGATACTCTCGCTGTTGCTCGGGGCCTTCGGCCTCTACGCCTTCTCCGGCCGGTCCGACCATGACGCAGCACGGCTCGCGATCTCCGAACGCTACGCCAGCGACTATGGCGACGACTGGTGGTTCCTGACCTATCTCGGCTGGTCGAAGACCGAGGCCGGCGACCTCGTCTCGGGTCGCGCCATTACCGAGCGGGGCTATGCGCTGAAGCCGGAAAACGCCGGCGCCGCGCACGCGCTGGCGCATGCGCTGTTCGAGCAGGGCGACGCGGCGGAAGGCCGTAGCTTTCTCTCCGCCTGGCTGCCGGCGAACGATCGCACCAGCTTCCTGCAGGGACATCTCGCCTGGCACCTCGCCCTGATCGCGATCGAGGAAGGCGACGCCGACGGCGCGCTCGCCATCTACGAGCAGCACATCAAGCCGGCGGGCCGGCCCTACCCGCCGCTCAATATCTACACCGACACGGCTTCGCTGCTGTGGCGGCTCATGGTCGCCGGCAAGACCGACCTCGAAGCGCACTGGAAGGACGTCGCCGCCTATGGCGACGGCTATTTCCCGAAAGCCGGCGCGCATTTCGCCGATGTGCATCACGCCTTGGTCGCAGCCACGACCAACAACGATGCGCTCAAGGCGCGGCTCGCCGAGATGGCGGCACGCGATGCCGACGGCAAACTGGCGCCCGGCCCTGCTGCGATCGGGCTCGGCCGCGGCATTGCCGCCTTCGCGGCGGGTGACCATGACGACGCCGTGCGCATCCTGGCGCCGCTGATGCCCGAGCTGGTGCGGATCGGCGGCAGCCATGCCCAACGCGAATTGTGGGAGGACACCTTCATCGTCGCATGCCTGCGCGCCGGCCAGGGCCGGCAGGCAACGAACCTGATCGCAGACCGACTGCATCGCCGCCCATCCAAGCGCGACCTCGCCTGGTCGCAGGAGGCGGCGCGGCAATAGCCGACCCTCAATCCGGCTTCGCCATGAACGCCGCGAGCGCATCGCGGTCGGCTTGCGGCATGGCCAACCCGAGCTTCGAGCGGCGCCACAGCACATCGTCGGGAAAGCGCGCCCATTCCTTGCGCATGAGGTAACGCACCTCGGCGCCGGTCAGTTCAGCACCAAAAGCGGGACCAAGATCGACCTTCTCCCGGGCCTCTCCCAGAATGTCCTTGACGTTCCGCCCATAGGCGGCCACCAGCCGCCGCGCCTGCGCCTCGCTGAGGAAGCGCCAGCGGTCGCGCGCGATATCGACCTCGGTCTCGAAGCGCTGCCAGGCGAATTCGCCGCCCGGCAATGGCGCGGTTGCGGTCCAGCGCGGCGTCATCGGATAGAACCGCGTGAACTCCGACACTGCCCGCTCGGCACGCCACCGCGCGGTAGTCACGTCGCCACCGAAGATCGTGAGCAGCGGCGCCTTGCCGCGCCCGAAATCGAGCGACGCAGCGCCATCGCTTCTGTGCCGGCGCACGGGTGCGATGACGGAATTGGCGCCGGAGATCGTCCGCAGCACATCGGCCGGGGTGATCTGCTCGCGAAAATAGCGATTGGCTGCGTCGCAGAGATAGGCCACTTCCCGCACGCCCATCGCGACGATGGCCGCATCACCCTTGAAGCCATGGCTGACGCTGCCAATCAGGGTGAAGTCGCGCTCATAGGGACTGGCGAAAATCAGCTGCCCGTCGGCGTTCTGGAACACATAGACGTTGTCGCAATCGAACAGGCGGCGCACCACGATCTGGCTGATCTGGACGGTCACAAGCGGCGGCGCCGGCACGCGCAACACGGTATCGCCGACGGAGGCGGTCCACGCGCCGGTCGCGTTGACCAGCGATCGCGCCGTGATCACCCGCCGGTAACCGCGGTCGATCGCGACCAGCCGCCAGGTCTCGCCGCGCTCGGCCCGGGTCACCCGCGCGCCGGTGCGGATCTCGGCGCCGCGTGCGGCGGCGTCGACCGCGGTGAGCACGACCAGCCGGGAATCGTCGACGACGCAGTCGGAATATTCGAACGCGGTGCCGAACGGCCGCTTCAGTGCATTGCCGACCGGATGATGGGTGACGTCGAGCGTCGCAGAGCGCGGCAGGCCGCTGCGCGAGGCCAGCCGCTCGTAGAGCAGCAGCAACGACCGCAGCTGCCACGGCGGCCGCTCGTCGGCATGCGCCGGGATCACGAAGCGCGCCGGCCGCACCAGATGCGGCGCAATGCGCAGCCAGACGTCACGTTCCCTGAGCGCCCTGCGAA
Source organism: Bradyrhizobium sp. UFLA03-84 (assembly GCF_002289535.1). Classification (NCBI taxonomy): domain Bacteria; kingdom Pseudomonadati; phylum Pseudomonadota; class Alphaproteobacteria; order Hyphomicrobiales; family Nitrobacteraceae; genus Bradyrhizobium; species Bradyrhizobium sp. UFLA03-84. Next base: position 125,955 of record NZ_NSJY01000003.1, read on the forward strand.
CGCGGAAGAACTCGCGCCGTTCCAGGCCGGCCAGGTCGCCGTGCACCAGCCGCGGCGAGGCCTGCGACGCGCCGGAGCCGAGATCGCCCTGCTCCAGCAGGATCACGCGCAGGCCGCGGCCGGCCGCATCACGAGCCACGCTCGTGCCGTTCAGGCCACCGCCGATGATCGCGACGTCATAGTCCGCCATGCACGACGCCTATCGCATTTCAATGCGAACGAAATACGTGCTCGCAGAAAAAATGCGTCAGGCGTGTCGAGCGCGCGTTCCGATGAAATCGGAACGCGACGCTGGATTCCAGTTCGGCGCGTTTTCTTCACGCGAACCGGTACCCACTTCGCTCGAAAACGCTTTAGCCCGCTCCAGCGGAGGCGAAGAAGTGTTCAGGTCCATCGACCTCGATCAGCTTCTTGCCTTCGATCACCCAGAACCGGTTGGCCACCGTCCGCACGAACTGACGGTCGTGCGACACCAACAGGCAGCTGGCCTGCTGCTCCATCAGTTCCTCCTCCAGGGTTTCCTGGCCCTCGATGTCGAGGTGGTTGGTCGGCTCGTCGAGCAGGTAGAAATTCGGCTGGGTCAGCCGCAGCACCAGCATGCCGAGACGGGCCTTCTGCCCGCCCGACAGCCGTCCGATCGGACGGCCCTGCATCTCGATCGAAAGACCGGCGCCGGCGAGCAGGCCGCGGGCGCGCTGATCGCCGACCTCGAAGCGCCGCGTCAGCATGCGCATCGGCGTGTCGCCATCCCTGAGATCGGCCAGCGCCTGGTCGCAATAGCCGAGCACCAGGGACTCGGTGGCCCGGATCTCGGCGGCCGCCGCCTCGGGGGTCTCGATTGCCAGCCGCAGCGCGGCGACGAACCGGGTCTTGCCCACGCCGTTCGGCCCGAGCAGTGCAATCCGGTCGCCCTTGCAGATGAACTGCTGGCCGGTCCTGAACAGCGGCCGGCCGTCCGGGGTGGCGATCACGGCATTGTTCAGCCTGACCAGGACCTTGGCATGGGTGTCGCGATTGGCGAGCCGGATCGTTCCGGCGGATCGCTCCATATGCGCAGGCTTCGCCGTCTCCTCCAGCCTCTCGGCGCGCTGCTTCAACTGCGTGGTCTTCGACAGCAAGAGGTCGCTGCCGGAATTGATGCCGAGATTGTTGAGCTTCGCGGCCTGCTGCCGAAGCTGCCGGACCGCCTTCATGTCGCGCTGATAGCGCCGCTCGTCGGAGGCATCGAACTCGTCGACCGCCGCGCGCGCCGCGGTGTAGGGCAATGCGAACAGCTGCGAGCGCTCCGGGCGCAGGAACAGCGTCCGGTTGGTGACGGCATCGAGGAAGGCGCGATCGTGGCTTGCGATCACCACCGGCATCTCGCGCGGCAACGCATTCAGCCAGGCCTCGAGCCGGCCGATCTTGGCAAGATCGAGATGGTTGGTCGGCTCGTCGAGCAGCAGCACGTCGGGCTCGGTGACCAGCACGCGGGCGAGCAGCGCAAGCCGCAGCCAGCCGCCGCTCAATTGCTTGAGCGGCCGCACCCACAGCTCCTCGGGCACCTCGAGCGATTGCAGGGCGACGTCGACCCGCCAGCCCTCGCTGGCGCGTTGCTCGGCGGGCAGCGCGTCGAGGACGGCGGCATGAAACGCCGTGTCGAGCAGACTTGGCGGCGCATCCTGCTCGACATGGCCGACGGTCAGGCCGCGCGCGCGGGTGATGTCGCCCTCATTGGCCTCCATCGCGCCGGCGATACAGCGCAGCAGCGTGGATTTACCGCGGCCGTTGGCGGCTATGAGGCCGATCCGGTCGCCGGCATTGACGACGAAATTCAGTTCGGAAAACAGCGGCGCGTTCAGCGTCACGCCGAGATTGCGTACATTGATGAGGGACACGGTCAATTCTCTGGTCTTGCCGGCGATCACGACATCCGGGCATCCAGCCATCGGATGTGCGTGTCGAAGCGCGGCGAGGGATTCGAGTGCGGGCGCGAACGCTCAAACGTTCGATGCCGCACGGCCACGAAGGGCAGACCAGGAAGAGATTTTAGACGAGTTTCCGGTCAGCCCTGCAAACGCATTTGCAGGGCGTTGACGGGGCCACGCTTGAGGTGGGGATCGCTAGATCTCGCCACGACGCAGCCCTCCTTTCTCGGCCAAAAAGTTGTGGTGCGCCGAGATTTAGCCGGACGCGCAACCGATGGCAAGCGCAGCCGGCGGGACCGACCTGACGGTTCAGGCCGGTTTACCCGGCTTTGCGCACGGTTTCGGCCAACCGGTCGCCGCCGACCAGCGCGGCAAATTGACCGATCGGGGCCGGCCGACCGATCAAATAGCCCTGCACCGCGTCGCAGCCCTCTTCCGAAAGGAAGCCGAGCTGCGCCTCGGTCTCGACGCCTTCGGCGACGATCGACATTTCAAGGCCGTGGCCGAGATCGATCACCGCGCGCACGATCGCGGCCGATTGCGGATTGCGGCCGAGATTGATGACGAAGGCGCGGTCGATCTTGATCTTGTCGAACGGAAACGCCTGCAGGTAGCTCAGCGAGGAATAGCCGCTGCCGAAATCGTCCATCGAGATGCGCACGCCGAGCGCCTTCAGCCGCCGCAGCAGCGACAGGCCGCGGTCGAAATCCTCGATCAGCACGCCCTCGGTGATTTCGAGCTCGAGGCGGTCGGGCGTCAGCCCGGTCTCGAGCAGGATCGAATGGACGAGGCCGACGAGGTCGCCATGGGTGAACTGCGCCGGCGATAGGTTGACGGCGACCTGCATCGGCACCGCCCAGGAGGCCGCCTCGCGGCAGGCTTCGCGCAGGATCCATTCGCCCATCTCGACGATCAGGCCGCTTTCTTCCGCGAGCGGGATGAAGTCGCTGGGCGGCACGAAGCCGCGCACCGGATGGTGCCAGCGCGCCAGCGCCTCGAAGCCGATGATCTGGCTGCCCGCGACGCTCGGGCCCGCAGCCGCCTGCGGCTGGTAGTAGAGCGACAATTCGCCGTTCTTGATCGCGACCGACAGTTCCTGATGCAGCACGCGGCGATCGCGGATCTGCTGGTCCATCTCGGGCTCGAAGATCGAGATCGTGCCGCGCGACTTCGCCTTGGCGCGAAACAGCGCCGCGCCCGAATTGGCCAGCAGCGAAGCCGCGTCGGACCCATTGTGCGGGAACACGGCGATCCCAGCGGTGAGCCCGGTTCGCACCGACTTGCCGTCGATCAGGAAATCCTGCCCGAGCGCCTCGGCGGCCTGCTCCGCCAGCGCGATGCCCGCGACGGGCTGCTGGCCGTCGATGATGAGGCCGAATTCGTCGCCGGACAGCCGCGCGACCACGCCGCCGCGCGCCACGTTCTGCAAGCGCTGCGCGACCTCGATCAGCACCTTGTCGCCCATCGCATGGCCGTAGACGTCGTTGATCTCCTTCAGCCCGTCGAGGTCGACGCAGAGCACGGCGAATTCCTCGTCGGTGCCGTCGCAGGCCTCGATCATCTGGGTCAGCGCCTGCAGGAAGGCGGCGCGGTTCGGCAGATCGGTCAGGCCGTCGTGATAGGCCATGTGCGCCATCCGTGACTCGGTCTGGCGCCGGTCGGTGACGTCCTCATGGGTCTTGATCAGATATTGCGGCTCGCCGGCATCGTCGAGCACGGTCATGCGGCGGGTCAGGAACAGCCGCAGGCCGTCCTTGGTCGAGATCGGATGCTCCTCGGCGATCATGCTGCGCTTCCTGATCGCGGCCTCGTCGCGGGCGACGATCAGCTTGGCTTCGCGCGCGTTGAAGATGTCGGACGCGGTGAGGCCGGCGGCATCCTCGCGGCGGCGGTTGAGGATCGTCTCGGCGCTGCGGTTGGCCAGCAGATAGCGGCCGTCGCTGACCCGCTGCACGATCAGCGAGACCGGGATGTTGTCGACCACGAGCTCGAGGAATTTCTTGTTGTTCTCGAGCTCGCGCGACAGCGAGCGGCGGTCGGTGACGTCCTCGAACAGCGCGATCAGGAATTCCGGCTCGCCGGCCTCATTGCGGGCGATCACCCGGTTCGACGCCAGGATGCGCTTCTCCGCACCGCGTTCGACGAAGAACTCGCTGCGGTGATAGCCCTCCGGCGCATCCAGCGCCGCGCGGTCGGCAGCATCGATGCTGAGCGCGGTCTCGGGGCGGAAGATCTCGTCGGCGCGCTTGCCGACGATGTGATCGCGCGAGAACCGCGAGAAGCGCTCGAACGCGCGGTTGGCGAAGATGTAGCGGCCGTCCTCGATGTTCTTGGCCGCGACGCAGACCGGGACGTTGTCGAGCACGGATTCGAGGAACTGCGTGGTCGAGGCCAGCTTGCGCGACAGCTGGCGCTGGTCGGTACAATCGAGATGGGTCGCCACCGAGCCGCCGTTCGGCAGCGGAAAATATCTCACCAGCACCGACCTGCCGCCGGGCAGTTCGGTGACCAGCCCTTCGGGCGCTGCGGCCCTGGCGAAGAAATCCGCGGCGCTGACGTCGAGCACGCCGCGGTCGCGGCGCAGCTCCAGCAGCTCGGTGCCGGTCATGTGGCGCCGGATGTCGGCGCGCGACAGGCCGTAGATGTCGAGATAGCGGTCGTTGCAGAACACGATGCGCTCCTGCGCATCGGTCATCACCACGCCCTGGTTCAGATGGTTGAGCGCCGACGACACGAAGGCGTTGCGTCGCAGTTGCGCGCGCTTGGCCTTGCGCAGGGCCGAGAGCACCCAGAGCCCGATCGCACCGAGGAAGGATGCGACCACCACGCTGCCGATCAGGAGCTCCCAGACCACACCCGGATCGAGGTCACCCAGATAGGTCGACGGCGCGAAGGCGGCGGTGGCGGCCCGGGCTACGCTGAACGGCACGACGGCGGCGATCAGGCAAAGGAGGGCCCTTGCCGGAATCGAATTCTTCCCGCCCGCCTGCCACTTCCTGCCAGCCATTAATCACCCGCGGATTTCCGGGGCGAGTGTCCGGCTCCGGCGGTTTGGATCGGGTAAACGCGTACGGATGCAACTGGAATATGCCACTTAATATACGGCAATTGCCCTGACATGATTAATGCTCCACTAACAGGGCATGGCTCCCCAACTAATTGAGATGGCCCAAGCACTTGTCTAATAAGCACTTGCCGAATGCGATCGGATCGGCAGAACGATGTTGGCGGCAACGGAAGGCGTGGCTGCGCGGAAATGTTCGGACCTGAAGGACAAGATGGACAGGGTTGATTGCGTGATCGTCGGCGCGGGGGTGATCGGCCTCGCCGTGGCGCGCCGGCTGGCACAGGCCGGCCGCGAGGTGATTGTGATCGAGGAGGCCGAAGGGATCGGCACGGTGACCTCGTCGCGAAACAGCGAGGTGATCCACGCCGGCATCTACTACAAGGCCGGCAGCCTGATGGCGCGGATGTGCGTCAGCGGCAAGCGGGCGCTGTACCGCTACTGCGCCGAGCACGGCATCCCGCACAAGAATTGCGGCAAGCTGATCGTCGCCACCACACCGGCGGAGACCGAGAAACTGCAGTCGATCCGGGCCCATGCCGCGGCCAACGGCGTCGACGACATGCAGCTGTTGTCCGGCGAGGCGGCGCGGGCGCTGGAACCGGCGCTGAACTGCGATGCGGCGCTGCTGTCGCCCTCGACCGGGATTATCGACAGCCATGCTTACATGCTGGCGTTGCTCGGCGACGCCGAGGCGGCCGGGGCGGCGTTCGCTTTCCATACGCCGCTGCTCCACGCCAGGGCGACGGCCAACGGGTTCGAGATCGAAGCCGGCGGCGCGGCGCCCATGACGCTGGCCTGCGATCTTCTGGTCAATGCTGCCGGCCTCGGTGCGACGGCGGTCGCGCGCAGCGTCGAGGGCATGCCCATCGCGTTGATTCCAACCGCCTATTTGGCCAAGGGCAACTACTTCAGCTGCAGCGCCAAGGCGCCGTTCTCACACCTGATCTATCCGGTGCCGGAGCCCGGCGGGCTCGGCGTGCACCTGACGCTCGACATGGCTGGACAGGCGAGGTTCGGCCCCGACGTCGAGTGGATCGATCGCATCGATTACGCCGTCGATCCTGATCGGGCGCAACGGTTCTATCCGGCGATCCGGAAGTACTGGCCGACCCTGCCGGATGGCGCGCTGATGCCGAGCTATTCGGGAATCCGGCCCAAGATCGTGCCGCCGGCGGTGGCGACGCAGGATTTCCTGATCCAGGGGCCAGCCGAACACGGCGTCGCCGGTCTGATCAACCTGTTTGGGATTGAATCGCCCGGGTTGACGTCATCGCTCGCGCTGGCCGACCATGTCGGCGCGCTCGCGGAACTCTGAGCAAACGCAGCGAAGCCTCCCGAGGGAAACGCGGTCGGGCGTTGATCCCTCGGTGAAAGGCCAGATTATTCGCTGATTTGCGGGGACTTGGCTTAGTGGACCGTGTCGTCGGCGGAAAGTCGCAACCGCTCGATTTGATCCTTGACCATCAGCTTGCGGCGCTTCAGCTCGCAAATGTGCAGGTCGTCTACAGAGGGGTGAACGAGCGCTTCGTGCAGTTCGTTCTCGAGTATTTTGTGTTTACGCTCCAGCTCAACGAGATGGGCCTGGATTGCCATTGCGAACTCTCCTCGGTGCGTTAAACCTCAGGTTCGATCCGGACTCCCAAGTGTACACAAGTGGGCGGCACTGTCGATAGGGGACGCGAAATGCCGCAGACACGCATTTCGGTTTATCTGTAACCAATCGTGACTATGGAACCGGTTCAGCTTGCGCGGCGCGCGCGCAGGGAGGATATTCCGGTAAGCGGCTGCTTCGGCCGCGACAACCTCGTCGTGCTTACCAGTTAATACACAACCATGAACGATCAGGATGAGCGCGAACTCCTCGCCGAGCTTGCGCGTCTGCAACAAGAGCACCGCGACCTCGATGCCGCGATCGACGCGTTGCATCAGTCGCCAGCGCCGGATCTCCTGATGTTGCAGCGCTTGAAGAAGCGGAAGCTGCAACTGCGCGACCGCATCGCCTTCATAGAAGATCAGATCACGCCCGACATCATCGCCTGAGTGCGCCCCTTCGCTTCGGCGGCCGGCTGGTTCAGGCCCGGCAGCAGGTTTTCCCCGTCATCCACAGCGCCTCGCTGGCTTCACGTTCGCGGCAACGAACCCGCACAAGGCTTTCGGCGCTTGACTCCAAAAGAACAAAATAAGAACATGCCGGCCCAGCCGCAAGCCATCAGAGGGAGTTTCGCCATGTCCGCACCGCCGTCCCTGCCCGAGCACACCCACTACGAGAAGGCCTGCGATCAGGCGATCGCGATGTGCGACGGCAACCTGCGCAGCACCATCAAGGCGCTGATCATGGCCAACGAATATCTGGAAGCCGAGCTCGAGGAATTGCAGGCCGCGATCACCGCCGGCTGCGTGCCGGCGCGGACCCAGTCGGCGAGCGACGTGGCGAGCAATGCCGCCTGACCATCGAGGAGCACAGCAATGGCTGACGTGACCTACTACGTGGCGCTGCCCTTCATGCAGGACGACGACGGCACGCCGGTCGCCGGCAACGCCGAGGAGTGCCAGAGCTCGGCGATCGCGCTGCGCCGCGCGGAGACGATGTCGCGGATGCCCGGCAGCATCGGCGCCGTCGCGTTCAGCCGATCCGGCGATCCGGCGATCGGCGAATTCGGCGATGCCAAGCTGCTGCGGGCCTACGGCAATGTGCCCGAGGATCTCAGCGCGCTGTAGATCCCAGGGCGTTTTCGCGCGAAGCGGCGGCCGGTTCGCGTGAAGAAAACGCGTCAGGAAATCCAGGCCGTGGCGATTGATCGGAACGGAAAACCCCTGGGATTACCGCTAGGATTACCCGCTAGGATTCGTGGCGCCGCTGCGCCTTGCGCACATACATCGCGCGGTCGGCCTCATCGAGAACACGATCGAGATCCGAATGTGCGGTGAGGATCGCAACGCCTGCGGAGGCGCCTGCGGAGACCTGGCTGTCGCGGAACACGAAGGTCAGGCGGTCGATCGCATCTTCCAGCGCAGCTGCCTTGGCGTGGGCATCGGTTTCGCTGAGATTCCACAGCAGCACCGCGAACTCGTCGCCACCGAGACGACCGACCACGTCGGAGGCGCGCACCTGGTCGGATATCGCGGCAACGATCCTCTTCAGCACCTCGTCGCCGGCCGCGTGCCCGAAGGCATCGTTGATCGGCTTGAGGCGGTCGACGTCGAGCACGATCAGCGCGCCGGAGGCCTGATAGCGCTTGATGAAGGAGAGCGATCGGGCGAGCTCGCGCTCGAAGCCGCGGCGATTGAAGATGTCGAGCAGGAAGTCGGTCTCGGCCGAGGCCTGCAGCTCCTCGATCCGGGCCTGGGCCCGCGCCAGTTGCGCCCGCAATCTGCGGATGGTGGATTTGTCGCCGGATGCGACCGCGCCCCGCGTGGGCGCTTCGGTTCCAACCGCTTTTTCGCCAGTCCCCTTGGTTCCAGTTCTGCCCGGCCCCGGTTTGCGCGCGGCGGGCGCGCCTTTCCGTCGTTTTGCGGCCCCTGAGGCGGCCGCCGTCGTCTTTTTCTTCATGCGCATCCTTGTTGAGGCCTGCTTATGAAGGCTTGCCGGGATTCACCAAGACAGGATAGTCCATTCTGACTCCCTTGCCACGCCTTGGATGAGAACCGGGCCGTCCCTATAATCGGCCTATGCTTTTGGATTCCTGCACAGAATTGAAGAGATGACCGCTCCGATCGCCATCATCATGGGAAGCCAGTCCGACTGGGAAACCATGCGCCATGCCGCCGAGACCCTGGCCGCACTGGGTGTTGCCTGCGAAACGCGCATCGTTTCGGCGCACCGCACCCCGGATCGCCTCTATGCCTTTGCCAAGGGCGCCAAGGCTGCGGGGCACAAGGTGATCATTGCCGGCGCCGGCGGCGCCGCGCATCTGCCGGGCATGACGGCCGCGTTGACGGAGCTTCCGGTGTTCGGAGTTCCCGTCGAGTCGAAGGCGCTGTCCGGCGTCGATTCGCTGTACTCGATCGTGCAGATGCCGGCCGGCATCCCGGTCGGGACGCTGGCCATCGGCAAGGCCGGCGCGATCAATGCCGCGCTGCTCGCGGCGAGCGTGCTCGCGCTCAACGATCCTGCTTTGTCGGCTCGCCTTGCGGCCTGGCGCAAGCAGCAGACCGATGCGGTCAACGAAAATCCGGAGGGCTCGGCGTGACGGCTTCAAACCTCGTGAAGCTGAAGCCGGGCGACACCATTGGAATCCTCGGCGGCGGACAATTGGGCCGAATGCTGGCGATGTCCGCAGCGCGCCTCGGGCTGCGCTGCCAGGTGTTCTCGCCGGATCCGGATTCGCCGGCGTTCGACGTGGTGCAGCACGCGACCTGCGCGGAATATGCCGACGTCGAGGCGCTCGAACTGTTCGCCAACGACGTCGACGTCGTCACCTATGAATTCGAGAACGTCCCGGCCGCGACCGCGATGGTGCTCGCCGCGCGCCGCCCGGTGCTGCCGGCGTACAAGATCCTCGAGACCACGCAGGACCGGCTGATCGAGAAGGATTTCATCAGCAAGCTCGGCATCGGCACGGCCGATTATGCCGACGTCTCCTCGGTCGCCACGCTGCGCAGCGCGATCGAGCGGATCGGGCTGCCTGCCGTGATCAAGACCCGCCGCTTCGGCTATGACGGCAAGGGTCAGGCCATCATCCGCGCCGGCGATGACCTCGAGCAGGTCTGGGACGATCTCGGCACCAAGTCGGCGATCCTCGAGGCCTTCGTGCCGTTCGAGCGCGAGATCTCGGTGATCGCAGCCCGCTCCGCGTCCGGCGAGGTCGAGTGCTTCGACGTCACCGAGAACGAGCATCGCGACCACATTTTGAAGATATCCCGCGCGCCGGCCGCGATTCCCGCGGAGCTTGCCGCGCAGGCGCGCGCGATCGCGGAAAGGATCGCGTCGGCGCTCGACTATGTCGGCGTGCTCGCGGTGGAATTGTTCGTGGTGCCCGGCAACGGCAAGGCGGCGACGGTGCTGGTCAACGAGATCGCACCGCGCGTGCACAATTCCGGTCACTGGACGCTCGACGGCGCCTCGATCTCGCAGTTCGAGCAGCACATCCGCGCGATCGCCGGCTGGCCGCTGGGCAAGCCGGTGCGCCATGGCGAGGTCACCATGACCAACCTGATCGGCGACGACATCCTGAGCTACGAGCAGTGGCTCACCGTCCCCGGCGCCACCGTCCATCTGTACGGCAAGGGCACGCCGCGTCCCGGCCGCAAGATGGGGCACGTCACCGAAGTGACGCCGCCGCGCAAGCCGTGAACTCTGCTAGAGCGCGATGAGATCTTCACTGCGCTCTAGCGTCGTCGGGATCGTGGCAGCCACGATCCCGCTCGCAGATCACGCAGTCTTGACGCCGGCGACGACGCCGGTCGGCTCGTCGCTGAGCCAGCGATAGATCACGCCGCCGAGCGCACCGCCGATCAAGGGCGCGACCCAGAACATCCAGAGCTGCGCCAGCGCCCAGCCGCCGACGAACAGCGCCGGCCCGGTGCTGCGCGCCGGGTTCACCGAAGTGTTGGTGACGGGAATGCTGACGAGATGGATCATCACCAGCGCGAGGCCGATGGCGAGCGGCGCGAAGCCGGCCGGCGCCTTGCCGTGGGTCGATCCCATGATGACGAACAGGAACATCATGGTCATCACGACCTCCATGATGAAGCACACCACCATGCTGTACTGGCCCGGTGAATGCGCGTCATAGCCGTTGGAGGCGAAGCCCTTGCTGACATCGAAGCCGGGCGCGCCGCTCGCGATCACATAGAGCAGCCAGGCCGCGACGATCGCGCCCACGACCTGCGCAATGATGTAGGGCAGCACCTGGCCGCCAGGGAAACGCCCGCCCGCAGCGAGCCCGACCGTCACCGCTGGGTTGAGGTGGCAGCCCGAGATATGGCCGATCGCGTAGGCCATGGTCACCACGCTGAGCCCGAACGCCAATGATACGCCGACCAGGCCGATTCCGACCTGCGGAAAGCCGGCCGCGATGACCGCGCTGCCGCAACCCGCGAATGTGAGCCAGAACGTACCGATCAGCTCGGCTGCATACTTCTTCATATCCATGTGCCATCTCCCCTATTTCCAATGCCCGGGTTATCCAAAACGCCGGGAGCGGCCCTCAACCGGGCGCCAAATCACCCAAATCAGGGCCGCACGATGGCATTTTCGCCCCATTTCGTGGCTTTACTAGGCCCGAAAGTCACTCGACCGGTGGACATCTGCGCGTTTGTCTGATACATGCGCGCGCCTAGGGTTAAGAGGCAGGCCTTTTGCCGCCCCTTTACCTCGCCAGAATTCCGAACCGATCAATTCAAAAGAGGATGCCGCGTGCAGGTTCTCGTCCGCGATAACAATGTCGACCAAGCCCTGAAGGCGCTGAAGAAGAAGATGCAGCGCGAGGGCATTTTCCGCGAGATGAAGCTCCGCGGTCACTACGAAAAGCCCTCTGAGAAGAAGGCTCGCGAAAAGGCTGAAGCCGTGCGCCGCGCTCGCAAGCTGGCGCGCAAGAAGCTGCAGCGTGAAGGCCTGCTGCCGATGAAGCCGAAGCCGGTGTTCGGCGCTGGTCCCGGTGGCGACCGCGGCGGCCGTCCCGGTGGTGCTGGCGCTGGTCGCGGCCCCCGCTGAACCGTTTTGCCGATCTGGAAGTCTAACAGCGCGGGCCACGGGCCCGCGTTGTCGTTTTGAAGCAGGCCGCGTTCCGGGGCACCCATGCAAGATTACCGGCAAGAGCATTTTGCATGACGGATGCTCCGGCACCCCGCCTCCTCCTTCCGGCACCAACGCGACGCCGCCCCGCGGCGCAACTCATCATCGCAGTGATTCTCGGCCTGCCGCTTGCGGGCTGCTCCTTCGACCTCGGGTCATGGGGTTCGGACGACAAGCCGAAACCGGCCGCCACCGCCGACAAGCCGGCTGCCGACACCATCACCCCACAGGACATCAACAGCGCCAGGGATCACGCCACGCGCGGCCAGGTGCTGGCGCATTCCGGCAAGGTCGACGAGGCGCAGGCGGAGTTCGAGCAGGCGCTGACCTCCGACCCCTACAACATCCAGGCGCTGTACGGCCGTGGCCTGATCTATCAGGGCCGCGGGCAACATCAGCAGGCGATCGACGATTTCACGGCGGCGAGCGGGCTGTCGCCGCAGAAGGCCGAGCCGCTGGTCGGCCGCGCCACCAGCTACCTCGCGCTCGACAAGGCCAAGCAGGCTGCCACCGACCTCGATGAGGCGGTGCAGGCCGATCCCAACAATGTTGCGGCGTGGAGCGCCCGGGGCCAGGCCTACGAGCGGCTCGGCGACAAGGCCAAGGCGGCGGCGTCCTACAATCGCGTGCTGGCGCTGCGGCCGAATGACGGCAATGCGCGCAGCGGGCTGGCGCGCACCGGCGGATAGTCGCTCAGGCTGGCTTCGGCAGGACGCTTACTTCGGCAGGACGGCGTGGAACATCGACTTCATGCCGGAGAACATGTCGTCGGTCACCGAGCTGCGCTCATTCTTCGGCGCCGGCATGACCGCCTCGGCGCGCAGGTCGAGCGGCGCCTGGATCACCGGGACCGGAATGTCGGCCGGCGGCGTCAGCCGGTTCGAATCCTGCGCGTTGGCAGCGTAGGGCGGACGCGGCTGCGAGGATTGATCGGCATTGTCGCTGGACGGGTTCGACACCATGATCGGCGGCGGCAACGGCCGGATCGACGACGAAGCAGTGGGGCGCTGCGCGTCGGGCAGGCGGGCAAGATCGGTGCGCTGCGCATCCTGGGAGCGCGCAGCATCCTGGGAACGCGCCGCTTCCTGCGGGCGCTCCTTGCGCAGCCGCTCGATGGCAGCGCGCGCCAGATCGTTGGCGTCGCGGTTCTCCTCCGGCGTGGCGGCAGCCTCGGCCGGTGCGGCTGACGTGGCGGGCGCGGCCGGCTGCGGCGGGGCCGGCGTCACCTTCGCGACCGCCTTCGGCGCTGCCGGATGATGACGGGCGTCGGCGGGGATGCTGGCGGTGTCGGCCGGGGCGTCAGACTTCTGGTCGGCGGATTTCTCGGCGGGCTTCTCGGTGACGGTGGCCTTCTCCGACGCCGACCGCTCGATCAGCGTACGCTCGGACATGCCCTTGGCCTTCACGCCGGCTTCCGGGAGGCTGCTGACCACGGTGGCGGGCTTGGCGGCGGCTTTCGGGTCGGCTTTGGGGTCGGCTTTGGGGTCAACGGCGGCGGTCAAGGCTGCGGTGGCCGGCGCTTCCGGCTTGGCCACGATGTAGTGATTGACGATGTACGCCCCGATGATGGTCGCTGCCACCGAGGGTAAGATGTCCATCACAAATTTCTTCAGGTAACTCAGCATGACCTGCCACTCCCCGCCCCGTTATTTCATGCTGGAACTTTGAGGCACATTCAGGGATCAACTGCGACGGATCGGTGGCAAACCCCCGTTCCCACGTCACCTTTGGTGTCACTTTGGTTTCAGCCGGAGGCGCCCCCTGCGTAGGCCGCATCCACCTCTTAATTCATCGTGCAGCCGTTAACGGGTTATGAATTTCCACAGCCGCGACGGCTCGCACCTGCCATTCGACGCGCGCAGGGTTAAGCACGGCGTCAGGGCTTGAGTTCGACCTCCAGGAACACGATTTCGCTGGCGGTCTCGTTGAGCACGTCGTGCTGGACTCCGGCCTTGCGGAAATAGGACTTGCCGGCCCCAAGTTGCGCCTTCGAGCGCTCGCCGTTCGGCGCCACGATGGTCATCTCCCCGGTCGTGATCGGGACGATGACGTAATCCATCTCATGGGTGTGGTGGCCGGTGGCGCTGCCCGGCGCGAGCCGCCATTCGGTGACGCGAACCTCCGCCGTATCCACCTGCACATCCGATTTTGCGCTGAGCATCGTCTTTTCTCCGAGTTTCTTGCTTGAGCGGATCATGCCCTACGGCACGAAAACCATGAACACGAACACCGCGAACACCACCATGTGAACGAGCCCGAACAGGATGTTGGTACGGCCGGTTCCGAAGGTCAGCATGCTGACCATGAAGGTCAGCAGCAGGATCAACATATGCTGGTTGCTGAGCCCGAGCACCAGCTGCTTGTCGAGCACCGAGGCGGCAATGGCGACCGCGGGAACCGTGAGCCCGATGGTCGCGATCGAGGAGCCGAGGGCGAGGTTGATGCTCTTCTGCAGGTCGTTCTTGCGCGCCGCCGCCACGGCCGCAACGCTCTCCGGCAGCAGGATCAGGGCCGCCACCACCAGGCCGGCAAAGGCCGGCGGCGCACCGATCTTGACAGTGACGACATCGACCACCAGCGAGAATTTCTTGGCCAGCAGCACCACCGCGAGCAGCGACACCAGCAGCAGGACGACGCTGATCGCGGTCTCGCGGTCCGACATCACCTCGCCATGCGCCGCCGCCTCATTGGCGCCGCTGACGAAGTAATCGCGGTGGCGGATGGTCTGGGTGTAGAGGAACACCGCATAGAGCAGCAGGGTCACGACGCTGATCACGGCGAGCTGGGCCGTGGAATAGATCGGGCCGGGCGCGGTCAGCGTGAAATTCGGCATGTCCAGCGTGATGGTCGCGAGCACGAACAGCACGCTGAGGTAAAGGTTGGCGCCGGTGATCTGGAAATCCTGCTCGCGGTAGCGGATGCCGCCGATGAAGATGCAGAGCCCAACCAGCCCGTTGCAGACGATCATCACCACCGCAAACACGGTGTCGCGCGCCAGCGTCGGCGCCGGCGTATCGCCCAGCATGATGGTCGAGATCAGCGCCACCTCGATGATGGTCACGGCCAGCGTCAGCAGCAGCGTGCCGAACGGCTCGCCGATCCGCTCGGCAATCATCTCGGCATGGTGGACCGCCGCAAACACGGTGCCGAACAGAATCACCAGCAGCACGGCCGCGAACCCCCACCCCCCGGCCGATGGCGCGAAGCCGTAGCCGGAGGCCGAGACCGCGGCAAACAACAGCACCGCCAGAACAGGATACAGCCAGGCCGACCGCGGCATCGGTCCGTGTGCGCTCATCGTGGGGTCCCCTCACTTCGCTGGACCCGATTATGCGATAGACAATCGGCGCCGTCAGCCTCTTGCGGCGTTGATGAACCGCCTCGCGGTCTCCATCGCACCGAAATCGTCGAGATTGTCGTGCCCGCCGCCGGGCAGACGCACGAACTGCTTCGGCTCATGGGCGAGGCCAAACAGGCGCTCGCCGAAGGCGATCGGGATCACCGGATCGTCGGAGCCATGCATGATCAGGAGCGGCACCGTCACGCCTGTGATTCGCCGGTCGGAGTGGAATTGATCGCGCATCAGCAGGCTGACCGGCACAAACCAGAAGTGTGCGCCGCCGACGTCGGCCGTCGAGGTATAGGGCGCTTCCAGGATCAGCCTGCCGACCGGATGCTCGGCGGCGAGCGCGACCGCAACACCGGTTCCGAGCGAGAAGCCCCAGACCACGATCTGCTCGGCGCGGTACCGCGCGGTGGTAAACGCGTAGGCCGCTGCGGCGTCCTGCAGCAGCCCCTGCTCGCTCGGAGATCCGCTCGAGCCGGCGTAGCCGCGGTAGGACAGCGCCACCAGTCCGGTCCCGTCGGCGATGATGCCCTTGAAGCGCGCCACGCGGCCGGCGAGGAAATCGCCATTGCCCGGAAAGAACAGCACGACCGGCCGGCCCGGCTTGGCCGGCACGTGCCAGACGATAACCTTCTCGCCGTCAGCGGAGGTCAGGACATGCTCCTCCGCTTCGGGAAGGCCGGCGGCTGCCGGCGCCGTGCGCCCGACTGGCGGAGCCGGAAACAGCAGCTCGCGCTGCTTGACGTAGAGCACCGCAAGGCCACCGAGATACACGACCACCGCGACGATCAGCAGCCATTTCAGGATCGTCAGAACCACGCGCAAATCTCGCCTGCAGCTCTAGGTTTGGTGTGTAGGGTGATGTGAGACCCCATCGCTACTTTGCATGGGGTTGTTTTGCAGTTTTTGGTCCCGGCCTTGGTCTTCAGCGGCCGCCGGGATAGGCCTGCGCCTGGAATTGAGCAGCTTTTCGACCTCGAGCCTGATGCTGTCGGGAACAGGCCGGCGAGCGCAAACATTCGCATGCGCCACATGCCACCTGATGCGCTGCTCGTGCGTGGCGGGGAGCGGCATGCGATGTTCTCGATGCCACTCCCGGTTCAGCGCCATTCGCCGCTTGCCCTACATCGCCTTGACGATGTTCTCGGTGACCTTCTTGGCGTCGCCGAGCAACATCATGGTGTTGTCGCGGTAGAACAGCGGATTGTCGATGCCGGCATAACCCGAGGCCAGCGAGCGCTTGATGAACATCACGGTACCGGCCTTCCAGACCTGCAGCACCGGCATGCCGTAGATCGGCGAGGTCTTGTCCTCTTCCGCCGCCGGGTTGGTGACGTCGTTGGCGCCGATCACGAAGGCGATGTCGGCCTGGGCGAACTCCGAGTTGATGTCCTCGAGCTCGAACACCTCGTCATAGGGCACGTTGGCTTCCGCCAGCAGCACGTTCATGTGGCCGGGCATGCGGCCCGCCACCGGGTGAATGGCGTACTTCACCTCGACGCCTTCCTTCTTCAGCAGGTCGGCCATCTCGCGCAGCGCGTGCTGGGCCTGCGCCACCGCCATGCCGTAGCCGGGCACGATGATGACCTTGGAAGCGTTCTTCATGATGAAGGCCGCATCATCCGCGGAGCCGAGCTTGGCGGGCTTCTGCTCGCCACTGCCGCCGCCGGCCGCCGCGGTCTCGCCGCCGAAGCCGCCGAGGATCACCGAGATGAACGAGCGGTTCATCGCGTGGCACATGATGTAGGACAGGATCGCGCCCGACGAGCCGACCAGCGCGCCGGTGATGATCAGCGCCGAGTTGCCGAGCGTGAAGCCGATGCCGGCCGCGGCCCAGCCGGAGTAGGAGTTCAGCATCGAGATCACGACCGGCATGTCGGCGCCGCCGATCGGGATGATCATCAGCACGCCGAGCGCCAGCGCCAGGATCGTGATCATCCAGAAGTCGAACGCGCTGCCGGACAGCACGAGGCCGACGATGAAAAACACCAGCGCCAGCGCCAGCACGATGTTGATGACGTGGCGGAACGGCAGGATGATCGGCGCGCCGCTCATCCGCGCCGAGAGCTTCAGGAACGCGATCACCGAGCCGGTAAAGGTCAGGGCGCCGATCGCAACGCCGAGCGACATCTCGACCAGGCTCTGCGGATGGATGTTCCCCGGCGTGCCGATGTCGAACGCCTCGGGCGCATAGAACGCACCGGCGGCGACCAGCACCGCGGCCATGCCGACCAGCGAGTGGAACGCGGCGACCAGTTCCGGCATCGAGGTCATCGGCACGCGGCGCGCGATCACGGCGCCGATGCCGCCGCCGATCGCGACCGCGAGGATGACCAGCAGCCAGGCCACGCCGTCGGCCGGCGGATGGCTCGCCAGCGTGGTGGCGACCGCAATCGCCATGCCGATCATGCCGAACGTGTTGCCCTGGCGCGACGACGCCGGGCTCGACAGGCCGCGCAGCGACAGGATGAACAGCACCCCCGCCACGAGATACAATAGTGCAGAGAGATTGGCGCTCATCTCAGGTCCCCCCAAATTCTTACATCACCCCGAGGTGGTTGCCGTTACTTGGCTTTCTTCTTGTACATCGCCAGCATGCGCTGGGTGACGAGGAAGCCGCCGAAGATGTTCACGCAGGCGAAGATCAGCGCGACGAAGCCGAAGCCGCGGGCCCAGCCCGAGCCGCTCGACACCATGCCGACACCGACCGCGAGCAGCGCACCGACCACGATCACCGAGGAGATCGCGTTGGTCACGCTCATCAGCGGCGTGTGCAGCGCCGGGGTCACCGACCACACCACGAAATAGCCGACGAACACGGCGAGAACGAAAATCGACAGCCGGAACACGAAGGGATCAACGGCCTGCGCGAGATGCTCCATGGCTTCTCTCCTTACTTCGGCTGGAAGTTGGGATGGATGACGGCGCCGTCCTTGGTCAGCGCGGTGGCCTTCACCAGCTCGTCGTCCCAATTGACCGCGAGCTCTTTCTTGGCCTTGTCGACCATCGTCTCGATGAACGAGAACAAATTGCGCGCATACAGGCTCGAGGCCGATGCGGCGACGCGGCCGGCGACATTGGTGTAGCCGACGATCTTGATACCGTCGGTCTCGACCACCTCGCCCGGCTTGGCGCCCTCGACATTGCCGCCCCGCTCGACCGCAAGATCGACCAGCACCGAACCGGGCTTCATCGACTTCACCATCTCGCCCGACACCAGCTTCGGCGCCGGACGGCCCGGGATCAGCGCGGTGGTGATGACGATGTCCTGCTTTTTGATGTGCTCGGCGGTCAGCGCGGCCTGCTTGGCCTGGTACTCCTTGGACATTTCCTTGGCGTAGCCGCCGGCAGTCTGCGCGTTCTTGAACTCCTCGTCCTCGACGGCGAGGAATTTTGCGCCGAGCGATTCCACCTGCTCCTTGGTGGCGGGCCGCACGTCGGTCGCGGTGACCACGGCCCCGAGCCGCCGAGCGGTCGCGATCGCCTGCAGGCCGGCGACGCCGACACCCATCACGAACACCTTGGCGGCCGGAACGGTGCCGGCGGCGGTCATCATCATCGGGAAGGCGCGGCCGAAGGCTTCGGCACCCTCGATCACCGCGCGGTAGCCGGCCAGATTGGCCTGCGAGGACAAGACGTCCATCACCTGCGCGCGGGTGATGCGCGGCATCAACTCCATCGCGAAGGCGGCAACGCCGGCATCGGCCATCGTCTTCAGCGCGGCCTCGTTGCCGTAGGGATCCATGATCGCGATGACCAGCGCACCGCGCTTGTATTTGGAGAGTTCGGAGGCCTCGGGCCGCTTCACCTTGATGATGATGTCGGCGTCCTTGAGCGCATCGGCGCTCACCGTGGCGCCCGCAGCCGTGAGCTCCGAATCAGGCAGGCCCGACTTGATGCCCGCGCCGGGCTCGACCGCGACCTCGGCGCCGAGCGCCTTGAACTTCTTGATGGTGTCCGGCGAAACCGCAACCCGCGGCTCGGACGGATCGATTTCCTTGGCAACGGCGATCTTCATGGGCCCTCCGGCGGCGCGAGCGGCGCACGCGTCTTCAAACTAGCGTTATTTTCGCCAGATTGGATACCCCGGTTTTTACAGCCGGGTTCAACAGGAATTCCGGCACCGCCGCGGGACGGCGGCGCCGCTAGCCGATCGAAGGATCAGACCAGGAAATAGGCCATCAGGATGAGGAGGATGGCGACGCTGATCGTGCCCCATTTGACCAGCATGAGAAACCCTTCATAGGTCTGCTCATGCGCCACGTAATCATTGCCGTCGGCGGTCGTATAGGCCACTTCGCTATGGTCTGCCATCGCTGTCCCCAGTCAGAAATTCGCGTTCTGCGAGCCATTACCGCAAACGGATTGGCAGGGCAACGGCGCGGTCCCTATCGGGTGATTTGGAGCGCAAATCGTCCCCGATTCACCCCTTGAGCGACGGCCCTGCGGCCGCCGCTCGGGCAGGATTGATCTCCCAAACGCAGACATCATGGGATGATCATGCCGCGAGGCGCAAAAAGCGCCGAATGAATCTCGCCCGAGCGGGCCGGAAGGCCGATGGGCCTCAGCCCATCGCCTCCAGTTCGTCGATCATGCCGGCGATCACGGACAGGCCGCCGTCCCAGAATTTCGGGTCCTTGGCGTCGAGGCCGAACGGCCGCAGCAGTTCGGAGTAATGCTTGGTGCCGCCGGCGGCGAGCATGTCGAGATAGCGCTCGGCGAACCCCTCGGACGCATGCTCGTAGACCGCATAGAGCGAGTTCACCAGGCAATCGCCGAACGCGTAGGCGTAGACATAGAACGGCGAGTGGATGAAATGCGGGATGTACATCCAGAACGTCTCGTAGCCCGGCTTGATCTCGATCGCCGGCCCGAGGCTCTCGCCCTGCACACTGAGCCAGAGCTGGGCGATCCGCTCGGCGGTGAGCTCGCCATTCTTGCGCTCGGTATGAACCGCGCGCTCGAATGAATAGAACGCGATCTGCCGCACCACGGTGTTGATCATGTCCTCGACCTTGCCCGCGAGCAGCGCCTGGCGCTGCTTGGCGTTCTTGGTCTGCGACAGCAGCCGCTTGAAGGTCAGCATCTCGCCGAACACGCTTGCGGTTTCCGCCAGCGTCAGCGGCGTCGGCGCCATCAGCGCACCGTTCTTCGCCGCCAGCACCTGGTGCACGCCGTGGCCGAGCTCATGCGCCAGCGTCATCACGTCGCGCGGCTTGCCCTGATAATTCATCAGCACGTAGGGATGCGCCGACGGCGTGGTCGGATGCGAGAACGCACCGGGCGCCTTGCCGGGACGGACCGGCGCATCGATCCAGCGGTCGTCGAAGAAGCGCTCCGCGATCTCGGCCATCCTCGGCGAGAAACCGTTATAGGCCGACAGCACCATGTTGCGCGCCTCGGGCCAGGCGATGGTGCCGGTCGCCGCGAACGGCAGCGGTGCGTTGCGGTCCCAGTGCGGCAGCTTCTTCTTTTTGAACCAGCCGGCCTTCAGCGCGTAGTAGCGATGCGACAGCTTCGGATAGGCCGCGCGCACCGAGGCGACCAGCGCATCGACCACCTCTCGCTCGACGCGGTTGTTGAGATGGCGGGAATCGGCGACGTCCTGGAAGCCGCGCCAGCGGTCGGAGATTTCCTTGTCCTTGGCGAGCGTGTTGGTGATCAGCGCGAAGGTGCGCTCATTGTCCTTGAAGGTCTTGGCCAGCGCCTGCGCCGCCGCCTTGCGCTTGTCGCCCGCCTTGTCCTGCAACAGGTTCAGCGTCGGCTCGATCGCGAGCTCCTTGCCCGAGACCTTGAAGCGCAGGCCGGAGATGGTCTGGTCGAACAGCCGGTTCCAGGCCGCGTAGCCGCTCTGCGCCTTTTCGTGGAAGAGCTGCTCGACGCGATCCTCGAGCTGGTACGGCTTGTCCTTGCGCAGATCCGCGATCCACGGCCGGTAGTGGCCGAGCGCCGGCTCGGCCATCGCGCGCTCGATCACATCATCGTCAACGCGATTGAGCTCGAGCGAGAAGAACAAGAGGTGCACCGACGCCGCCGTCAACCGCTCGGAGACGTCGCCGTAGAATTTGGAGATCGCCGGGTCGACGCTGTCGCCGGCATGGACCAGGCCGGCATAGGAGCCGAGACGACCGGCCAGGTCGTCGATCGCCTCGTAGCGGCTGATAGCCTCGGCGAGCCACTTTCCGCCGCCTTCGCGGGCGGTATTTTCAGCAAGCTTGCCCTTGTAGTCGGTCTCAAACGCGACGCAATCTGCATCCATTTTCTGCAGGTCGCGCGCCACTTCCGGCGCGTCGATACCGGAGTAGAGATCTGCCAGATTCCATTCCGGAAGCTTGCCGGCCTTGCTGGCTGCCGTTTTTGCTGCCGGGCCGCCCGTGGCAGATTTGCGTTGGGCACCCGTCTTGCGCAACGCGGCTTCCTTGCGGAGAGCGGCCTTGCTGAGAGCAGACTTGTTCGGAGCAGTTTTTGAGCGCGAGGTCATCTTGTTCGTAACCTTAGTTCAGTCGGAAAGATGTCGGCGGAGGCGGAATAAGGGCGGGTTTGCAACGTTTAAGAGTGCGTTAATCGGCATCGGCGACAGTGCCCCGATTCGAGACAAATAATCGTAGCGTGCGGGGAAAACCATGGCTGCCACCATTTTGATCGCCGATGACGACGCAGTACAGCGTCGTTTGGTTGAAAACATGGTGCAGAAGTGCGGCTATGAGCCCCTCGTCGTGGACAGTGGCGACGCGGCGATAGCGGCCCTGACCGCATCCGAGACGCAGGCGATCGATGCCGTCGTGCTCGACCTCGTGATGCCGGGCCTCGACGGTCTCGGAGTCCTCGCAAAGATTCGTGAAGCTGGTTTGACCGTCCCGGTTATCGTGCAGACCGCGCATGGCGGGATCGACAATGTGGTGTCGGCGATGCGGGCCGGTGCCCAGGACTTCGTCGTCAAGCCGGTCGGCTTCGAGCGGTTGCAGGTCTCCCTGCGCAACGCCCTCAACGCCTCGGCGCTGAAGGGCGAATTGCAGCGCATCCGCCACAGCCGCGAGGGCCGGCTGACCTTCTCCGACATCATCACCCGCAGCGAGGCGATGGCCGGGGTGCTGCGCACCGCGCAGAAAGCGGCATCCTCGACGATTCCCGTGCTGATCGAGGGCGAATCCGGCGTCGGCAAGGAACTATTCGCGCGCGCCATCCACGGCAGCAGCGAGCGCAAGGCCAAGCCGTTCGTCGCGGTGAACTGCGGCGCGATCCCCGACAATCTCGTCGAATCGATCCTGTTCGGCCACGAGAAGGGCGCCTTCACCGGCGCCACCGAGCGCCACCAGGGCAAGTTCGTCGAAGCCCATGGCGGCACCCTGTTCCTCGACGAGGTCGGCGAATTGCCGCTGGCGACGCAGGTGAAGCTGCTGCGCGCGCTGCAGGAAGGCACCGTCGAGGCGGTCGGCGGACGCAAGCCGGTCAAGGTCGATGTCCGCATCATCTCGGCGACCAACCGCAAGCTGCTCGATCTCGTGAAGGCCGGCCAGTTCCGCGAGGACCTGTTCTATCGCCTGCATGTGCTGCCGCTGACGATCCCGGCGCTGCGGCAGCGGCGCGAGGACATTCCGCACCTGCTGCGGCACTTCCTGGCGCGGTTCTGCGCCGAGGAGAACCGCAACATCACCGGCATCAGCGGCGATGCGATGGCGCACCTGGCGCAGCTCGATTGGCCGGGCAACATCCGTCAGCTCGAGAATACGGTGTATCGCGCCGTGGTCATGAGCGACGGCGACCAGCTTGGGCTCGCGGACTTCCCGCAAGGCTCGGCGCATCCGGTGCCGGAGGGCAAATCCCTGCAGGGCGAGCCGCTCGTGGTGTCGCCGTCCACGGCACCTGCCATGATCCCTGGTAATGAAATACCGGTCGCAACCGCCCTCCCGACCGCCGGCGGCCTCTCGATGCTCAATGCCGCGGGCGAGATGCGCCCGCTGGAAGATCTCGAGAACGAGATCATCCGCTTTGCGATTTCGCATTATCGCGGACAGATGTCGGAGGTCGCGCGCCGTCTCAAGATCGGCCGCTCGACGCTCTATCGCAAGCTCGACGAGGCTGCGGCCGGCGCGCGCACCAGCGACGCCGGTTAAGCCCTGAGGCCGCCGAGGCCATACCAGGGAACCTTTTGAACCGTGTCGTGCCGGTGACAGACAAAGGCTGTGCCGCGTGGCAAAACCGCACAGCCCGAGCGAAATCAGCCGCTTCGAGGTCAGTTTGTCGTGAGTTGCCCCGCATGGTGCTGGCTGCATAAGAGGGGCAAATGTATCGTCTGCGTTAATTGCGTGCAGGCGTGCGAGTCGATCGAGAAGCCGGCGCTTTCGCGCAAGCTATGAAACCGAATACCGATTTGAACTGTTCCAAAATCTAAGGGGGCAGTTCCACCCAGGGGGTGAGAAAATGCGTGACTGTTCGAACAACCGTCGAGGATTTGACCGCGTCTTGATGGCCGTCGCGGCGACCTTCCTCACGGTGTCCGCGAGCTCGGCCTTCGCGCAGGACACGCCTCGCTCCAGCGCCTCGGAACTTGCGATCGACGCTGCGATCCCGCGCCCCGAACCGGCCAACGTGCCGCCGCCCACCGCGAGCGATTTCAAGGCCGACACCACCGCCGCGCTGCCCGACGCAGCCAAGCCGGCCGACGTGAAGCCCGCCGACGTGCAGGCCACCGAGGCCAAGCCCACTGACGCAAAGCCTGCCGATGCAAAGCCGGCAGAGCCGAGCGCAACGGCAAAAGCCGTCGAGCCGAAGCCCGCCGATGTTGCCACCGCGCCGGCGACGAAGCCCGCTGATGCGCCGAAGGCCGATGCACCGAAGACCGATACCGCGGTTGCGCCGCCTGCGGCAGCACCCGCGCCTGCCACCGCAACGGCGCCCGCCGCAGCTCCGGCTCCCGCGACCGCCGCAGCCCCTGCGACTGAACCCGCGAAGGCCGCGAGCAATGTTGCCGCCGAAGATCAGCCGGTCGCCGACAAGCTGCGCGAACTGCTTGCCAGCAAGTCGCTGCGCACCTTCGATCGCAAGAACGAGCGCGCGGCTGCCGAGAAATTCTATTCGGCCCGCGAATACGCGCCTGTCTTCACCAAGGCCGGCAAGCTGACCGACGCCGGCAAGGGCGTCATCGCACGACTGAAGGACGCCGCCGCCGACGGCCTCGATGCAGCAGACTATCCGGTGCCGGATTTCGCCGCGGCGACCTCGCCCGACGCGCTGGCCGACGCCGAGCTGAAGCTCGCCGCCAGCATGCTGGACTACGCGCGCCAGGCCCAGAGCGGCCGCATGCACTGGTCGCAGGTGTCGGCTGACATCCTCTATCCGGAGCACCCGATCGATCCGGCGGAAGTGTTCACCAATGTGACCTCTGCCAAGGACGCCTCGGCCGCGCTCGACGGCTACAACCCGCCGCAGAAGCTCTACAAGGAGCTGAAGAAGAAGCTCGCCGAGCTGCGTGGCCAGGGCGACGGCCCTGTCATCACGATCGCGGACGGCCCGGCGCTGAAATATGTGCCGGCGCGCAAGAAGCAGGCCGCGGTCGAGATGGACGACCCCCGCGTACCGGAGCTGCGGGGCAAGCTCGGCATCAGCGAGAATGCCGACAGCACGAAATATGATGCGACCGTCGCGCGGGCAGTGGAGAGATTCCAGAGCAGCGTCGACCTCAAGCCGACGGGCGTGCTCGACGAGCGCACGGTGAAGGCGCTGAACAGTCCGAAGCGCGACCGCCAGATCGACACCGTGATCGTCAACATGGAGCGCTGGCGCTGGCTGCCGCGCCAGCTCGGCGCCGCCAATGTCGGCAACGCCTATGTGATCCTCAACATTCCTGACTACACGCTGAAGGTGATGCAGAACGGCGCGCAGGTCTGGACCACGCGCGTCGTCACCGGCAAGCCCGGCCAGCACGCCACGCCGCTCCTGACCGAGACGATGAAGTACATCACGGTCAACCCGACCTGGAACGTGCCGCCGTCGATCATCTACAACGAGTATCTGCCGGCCTTGCAGCAGGATCCGACGGTGTTGCAGCGCATGGGCCTGAAGCTCGAGCGCAACCGCGACGGCTCGATCCACATCTCGCAGCCACCCGGTGAAGCCAACGCGCTCGGCCGCATCCGCTTCAACTTCCCGAACAAGTTCCTGGTCTATCAGCACGACACGCCGGACAAGTACCTGTTCGCCAAGGATGAGCGCGCCTTCAGCCATGGCTGCATGCGGGTGCAGAACCCGGATCAGTACGCATCCGTGCTGCTCAACATCACCGAGCCGAACCAGCACTACACGCCGGAGCGTATCCGCAGCATGTACGGCTCGAGCGAAGTCGATCTGAAATTCCCGACGCCGATCCCGGTCAACATCACCTATCAGACCGCGTTCGTGGATGACGCCGGCAAGCTGCAGATCCGCAGGGACGTCTACGGCCGCGACGCCACCATGCTGTCGCTGCTCAAGAACAGCCGCGGCAAGGATCTCGAAACGGTGGTGGCGCACGCCCAGCCGAGCTATTCACGTCCGCCGAGCAGCAGCTTGCCTCCGGGCGTCAACGTTGCCGGCGACAACAGCGGCTTCGGGTCCTCCGGACCGAACTTCTTCGAGCGTCTGTTCGGAGGATTCGGCCAGCCGGAGCCGCAGCCGGTCCGCCGTGGCCAGGCCCAGCAGCAGCGCCGGGTGATTACCCGCTAGTCTGTTTCGCGGCCCGATTGCGATAAATTTTGAAGCAAAATCAACGATCTCGCTCAGAAAGCGAGATCGTTTACGTTAACCATTTCCGTTGTCGGCCGGGGAACTGGGCTATCTTTTGCCACACTCCCCCAGTTAGTTAAGCCTAACTTGGGGGCGGGTCGGTAAACCTCGGTTAACCCTCCCGCTTTAAGAAAGCGTTCACCGTCTTCCGCAGGGGGTCTGCGAAAGATGCCGACCGAACGCTCGTCGACTGGGTGGGCTCAGAGTGCTGGCTGTCTTCGCACGCCGCTACAATCCGCTGTCGTTGCCTAAGGCCGGGTACCAAGTCGGCCTGACTGCGCTGTTGCTTTTGGCCGGCGCGGGATCGGTGCACGACGCGACGGCGCTGAACCAGACCCGCACGCTCTCGTTCCACCACACCCATTCCGGCGAAGACCTCACCATCACCTTCAAGCGCGATGGCCGCTACGACGAAGCCGCGCTGAAGCAACTCAATCACTTCCTGCGCGACTGGCGCTCCCAGGATGAGACGGTGATGGACCGTCATCTGTTCGACATCCTCTGGGAAGTCTACAGCGACGTCGGCGGCAAGCAGCCGATCCAGATCATCTCCGCCTATCGCGCCCCCGCCACCAACGCCATGCTGCGCCGCCGCTCCTCGGGCGTCGCGCGCCACAGCCAGCACATGCTGGGGCATGCGATGGACTTCTTCATTCCGGGCGTGCCGCTGGAGCAGATCCGCTTCGCCGGCCTGCGCCTGCAGCGCGGCGGCGTCGGCTTCTATCCGACCTCCGGCTCGCCGTTCGTGCATCTCGACACCGGCGGCATCCGCCACTGGCCGCGGATGACCCGCGAGCAGCTGGTCCGGGTGTTCCCCGACGGCCGCACCGTCCATGTCCCGAGCGATGGTACGCCGCTGAAGGGCTATGAGCTCGCCAAGGCCGACATCGAACGCCGTGGCAATGGCGACGATGCCGCCATCATCAGCAAGCCGACCCTGTTCGCGAAACTGTTCGGTGGCGGCAAGTCGAGCGACGATGAAGACGAAGGCGCGGCCAGCGTGAACGACAAGCCCGCCGCGAACACGGTGGTTGCGGCCGCAGCTCCCGCCAAGCCTGCGGATACCAAATCCGCCGATCCGGTTCCGCTGCCGCGCGCCAAGCCGCAATTCGCCGCCGCGATCCAGCTCGCCGCCGCCGACGCCCAGCTCGTTCCGACGCCAAAGGCCAAGCCGGCGATGCAGGTGGTGCAGACCGCCGAGAACACCGCGCCGCAATCGCCCGCCGACATCATCAATGCCCGCGGCTTCTGGGGCGACGAGTCGGCCGCACCGAAGCAGGCATCGGCCGCGCAGATCGCCGCGCTGAAGGCCCGTGAGGCGGTCGGCGGCGCCGATCCGCAGACCACCGCCAGCGCGACCGAGAACTTCAACAAGGCGCTCGCTTATGCGCCCGCGACGTCATCGCCGGTCGATCGCGCCAACATCGTCGCAGCGACCGCACCGATCCCGCGCAATGTGCGCCCGGCGCGCAGTGCGGCAGCGCCGGCTACCGAAATCAACACCATCGTCGCGAAGGGCGCGCCTAGCCAGGGCGTGATCACCACGTCGGCGCGGATTTCGGCCGCCAAGGGCAACGACGTCTGGATGCGCGTCGTGATGCTGGCGCCGAGCGCGAGCAATGCCATGCTGACCACGGTGCTTGGCGACACCGACATGAGCATGATGCGGGCTCACTTCGTAAAGCCGCAGGCCGCCGTCGCCATGACCTTCTCGGAAGATCCGATGATGGGCATGACCTGCGATCACTTCTCGGGCTCGGCGACCGCTCCCCTGACCACCCAGTCCTTCGTGCTGCGCACCGCCTCGCTGCGCTAGCTCATCCCCAAAGCCGTTTGATCAAGCCGGCAGTCCCGCCTTGAGCAGGCCGGCCTCGTAGCGCGCGCGGTCGGGCTCGCGCTTGTAGTGCTGGGTTGCCAGATGGGCCGAAACCGAGAAGCCCGGCTCGCGCTTCAGTACCTCGGCGGCATGGGCCGTGGCCGCCACCGCATTGCCCATCTGCGCCAGGGTCGCGGCGAGGAAGGCGTGATGGGTATGGTCGGGCCGCGTGATGCGCGAGAACGCCTCCGCCGCGTCGGCGTATTTCTCGGCGCAGTAGCAGGCCCGGCCGAGGTGGCTCCAGAAGCGCTCCGGATGGAACGGATTGAGGCGCATCGCGCGCTTGATCCAGTCGATGCCCTCCTCCGGCCGTCCGAGCCAGGTCAGCAGCTCGCCCTGCTGTACGACGACGAGGTCGTAGTTCGGGTTGAGCGTCAGCGCGCGCTCCTGGTGGAAGGCCGCCTTGTCGTGGTCGTCGCGGTTGAGGTTCAGCGCGGCGAGGATCCGATGCACGTCGCTGTCGTTGTCGTCGAGCTTCAGCGCGATCTCGAGTTCGGCGGCCACCTGCGCAAAGGTCGCGTCGCGGTCGTCGCACCAGCTGTAGACCCAGGTCTGGCCGAGCACGCAGGCGCGCCAGGCGTGCGCATGGGCGTAGTTGGGATCGAGCACGATCGCCCGCTCGAGCAGGCGCTGCGCTTCCGCATTGTCATCCCGTGCCGAGCGATGATGCAGCACCTTGGCGGCCAGCACGCACTCGTAGGCCGCCATGTTGTCGGTCGGCTTGCGCTTGACGCGGTCGTGCGCCGCCGCCTCGACGCGTCCCGGCAGGGTCGATACGATCGCGCGCGTCATCTCGTCCTGGATGGCGAAGATGTCGGCGAGCTCGCGATCGTAGCGTTCGGCCCAGACGTGCCGGTCGGCCTCGGCGTCGATCAGCTGTACCGTGACGCGGATCCGGCCGCCCGCCTTGCGCACGCTGCCCTCCAGCACATAGTCGACCGCGAACTCCTTCGCGACGTCCTGCACCTTCACGGCCTTGCCCTTGTACACGAAGGTCGAATTGCGTGAGATCACCAGCAGATCGTGGAAGCGCGATAGCTCGGTGATGATGTCCTCGGTGAGTCCGTCGGCGAAGAATTCCTGTTCGGGATCGCCGCTCATGTTGACGAGCGGCAGCACGGCGATGGAGGGCTTCTTGGCAACGACAGGACGGGCCACGGCACTCGACTGCTCGGCCACGGATTTGGCGCCCGATTCGAAATGGACGCGGAAAACCCGGATCGGACGCGCGATGTTCTTGACGGTCTGGTCGCCGAGATCCTCGAAGCTCAGGTCTTCCAGGCGATCACCGACCTGGTCGCGGACCGCGCCGGAAATGCAGATGCCGCCGGGTTCGGCCAGCGTCTCCAGGCGGGACGCGATATTGACGCCGTCGCCGAAGATGTCGGCGCCGTCGACGATCACATCGCCGAGATTGATGCCGATGCGAAACTGCATCCACCGCGCCGGCGCAACGTCGGTGTTGCGCTTGGCCATCCGGCTCTGGACCTCGGCCGCGCACAGCACCGCATCGACGACGCTGTGAAACTCGACCAGCATGCCGTCGCCGGTGGTCTTGATGATGCGGCCGCGATTCTTGGCTATCGCCGGATCGATCAGCTCGATCCGATGGGTCTTGAGGCGCGCAAGGGTGCCCGTCTCGTCAGCCTCCATCAGGCGGCTAAAGCCGACCATGTCGGCGGCGAGGACCGCAGCGAGCCGGCGCTCTGGTCCTGGCACGTCCATCTGAACGATCTGCCCGGTTACCTCGCTCCAAGTGTAGCAAATCCCGGGATGTCACCCAAGCCTCGACAGAGGCCCGGCAGGAGCCATCGGGAGTACCCTGGGCGGGCGGCCAATTCGCTGCGGTTGGAAACGGGTCGGCGACAACAAGTCACGCGACCGCGGCCTGATCCCCTCATTGCATGAAAACGAGCCGTCCGGCTGCGCCAGCCGGAGCTACGCGCGGGGCCAGTTCGGAATTGCGATTCGAACTCCCAATCAATTGGTTACCGCCAAGGGCTCTTGCCCTGGCGCGGGCAGCTTGAGCCACATCAACCTCGAATCCGCACGGCCGAACTACAATTTCTGTGAGCCCTTCCAGCATCACGGGATTCCCATGCCGCTCAAGCCGTCCGCGTATGGACCAGCCGTTGAAGCATTCTGGCGGGAGCCAACCGATTCACTCTTGCAGAGTCTCAACACACAACGGCGCGGCCTGCGCCAACAGGAGGCCAGGAAGCGGCTCGCCCAGGTCGGCCCGAACCTCGCCGAGCCGTCGCCGACGCGATCGATCCTGCAGAAGGCCGTACATCGACTGCTCAATCCGCTGATTGCCATCCTGATCGCGGCGGCGGCCGTGTCGGGGTTCAGCGGCGACCTCGCGAGCTTTGCAATCATCACGCTCGTGGTGGGTCTGTCGCTGACGCTGGATATCGTGCAGGAGCACCGCGCGGAGGTTGCCGCCGATGCGTTGCGGCGCTCGGTTGCCATCCAAGCTGACGTCATTCGCGATGGCGCGATCGTCGCGCTGCCGGTCAGCGAGCTCGTCCCCGGAGACGTCGTGGAGCTGCGGACCGGCGACCTCGTGCCGGCCGATGGGGTCGCGCTTGTGGCACGCGATTTCCAGCTGAACGAAGCCCTCATGACCGGTGAACCGTTTCCCGCCGCCAAGACCACGGAGCCATGCGCCACCAGCCTGCCTGCGGAAGCGAGCAATGCCCTGTTCGCCGGCACCAGCGTCGTCGGCGGCAGCGGGGTAATGCTTGTCGTCGAGACCGGGCGTCGTACGCGCTTCGGCATGATCAGCGCCGAGCTGTTGGCGAACGATCCTCCAAGCGCGCTCGAGCAAGGCGTCCAGAAGCTTGGTCTGCTCATTCTCAAACTGACGCTGTTTTTGACGCTGTTCGTGCTGCTCGCCCATCTCGTGGCACATCGGCCGGCCATGGAATCATTCCTGTTCGCCGTCGCGCTCGCCGTCGGCCTGACCCCCGAGCTCCTGCCGATGGTGATGACGGTGACATTGGCGCGGGGAGCGCAGCGGATGGCGGAGCGGCAGGTGATCGTCAAAAGGCTGTCTGCCATCCACGATCTCGGCGCGATGGACACGCTATGCGTCGACAAGACAGGCACGCTGACCGAAGCCAAGATCACGCTCGCGGCACATCTTGATCCCGCGGGGCACTCCAGTGATCGGGTGCTCGAGCTGGCTCGATTGAACAGCGCTTTCCAGACCGGCATCCACAGCCCGCTGGATGAGGCGCTGCTCGCCACGGAAAGCCCGGCTGGAAGCAGCACCTGGACCCGGCTCGCCGAGATCCCGTTTGACTTTGAGCGGCGCTGCCTGTCGGTCCTTGCGGCGCGAGACAATGACCGCTTCCTGATCGTCAAGGGCGCGCCGGAAGCGATCATGGCCCGTGCGGTCGCTGTCGAGGTCGACGGCTTGGCCCGACCGCTGGATGATAGCCACCGTGCCCAGCTCGTTCGCCTGCAGGACGACCAAGCGCGGCAAGGCTTTCGACTGCTCGGCGTCGCGATCCGAACCATGGCGCCGGACCGAGTCGACGTCACGACCGAGGACGAGGCCGTCCTTACGGTGGTCGGATTCTGCGCCTTCGCGGACCCTCCGAAGCGCGATGCGGCCGACTCGGTTCGGGATCTGACGTCACGCGGCGTCGGCATCAAGGTGCTTTCCGGAGATCACGCAGCGGTCGTCGCGCATGTCGCCGACGCTGTCGGCCTGCCTTCGGGACGCATCCTGACCGGAGGCGAGATTGCCGGCTTGACCGATCAGGCGCTCGCCACCCAGATCGAGCACGTCGACCTGTTCGCTCGGATCGATCCGGAGCAGAAGAGACGGATCATTCGCGCCTTGCGCCGGCGCGGTCACGTCGTCGGCTTCATGGGTGACGGCGTCAACGACGCTCCGGCGATTCATGCCGCCCATGTCGGCATCTCCGTCGCCGGCGCGACCGAAGTGGCGCGAGCCGCGGCGGACATGATCCTGCTGGCTCCGGACCTCTCGGTGCTGGGCGCGGGCGTGATCGAGGGACGGCGCACATTCGCAAACATCCTGAAATATGTCCGCATGGGCACCAGCTCGAATTTCGGCAACATGCTATCGATGGCGCTGGCATCACTTGCCCTGCCGTTCCTGCCGCTGTTGCCGCTGCAGATCCTCCTGAACAATCTGCTCTACGATCTCTCCGAGACCGGCATTCCATTCGACGAGATCGACGAGGAAGATGCCGAGAGCCCCCAATCATGGAACATGGCGGATATCCTGCGGTTCACCTTCGTCATGGGCTCGATTTCGTCGCTGTTCGACGTTGCGACTTTCGTCATTCTCCTGAAGGTCTTCCATGCTGAGGCGGCCGCATTCCAAACCGGCTGGTTCCTGGAATCGATCGCGACCCAGATCCTCGTGATCTTCCTGATCCGCTCGCGGCGTCCGCCATGGCGCGCCAGCCGACCGCACCGCATCCTGGCATTCGGCTCGCTGGGCGCGCTTGCTTCGGGGATCTTCCTGGCACTGGGACCAGCCCATTCGCTGTTCGGTTTCGCGGCCCTGCCGCCGGTGCTGCTGGGTGCGATAACTTTGATAACGATCAGCTACCTCGCCGTGGCCGAGGCCGGAAAGCGTCTTGCGCTCCCGGCCGCTGCACATGTGCCAAATCGCGCCGCGTTGGAGCGACGCTATCCCGCCAGCGACGCCGCGCTGAACGGATGATTCACGAACGCTAGCCATTAGCGGGACCAGCGTTGATCCGCATCAAGGCTGCTTTTCCTCCGAATGCGATCCTGCGCCGAAACAATATGCGGCTTGACGACAAATGGATCGATCACGAAACCAGCAGAAACTTGACGACGTGCGCGACAGCGATGCTCGTGCCATCGCGACTTCAGCGCCGACGCCAATAGCCGGCCAACCGGTCCGACGCCGGCGTATTCGCAGCGGTCCGACCGTTTCATGGTACGGCCGCCTGCTGATTGTCGGAACATTGCTGGTGGCGGCCGGCTGGGAGATATTCCGGCTGCTTCTGACCGTCATCACGCTCGACTGAAGCTTCGCAGATTGCGGTTCAGCGAGACATTGCGGCCGCGTCTTGAACCAACCCGACCGAGCCATACGCGTCGGAGTTCAATTTCCGAAAGTACACCGCATCCTCTCCCGGAATGCTCACGCAATGATGCTTGCTGGCAAACTGCGCGGCCTTGGCCGCAGCAACCTCGTTGATCCCAAACAACCGCTCGTAATCATGATCGGAGATTGCCAAGACAGCGCCGCCGCCGAGACGATCGAGTCGCGATCGCAACTCGGCAAGAATCAGGTTTCTATGCATTTTTGTTGCCAGATCTCTAGACCGAGCTGGACCTGCGCCGGGTGTTGATTCCCAGCAACGTGTAGAGCGGGCAGTACGAGAAGAATGCAGTCGCGATCAGGATGATTCCGAGAGTACCGGCGACCAACCAGCCTGCTCCAAGCGAGCCGTCTTTCAACGTATATGCAATCAGAGCCAGACCGATGATGATCCGGGCGTACTGATCAATAAGTCCGACGTTGCGCGTCATGGCAATGAACCTCCTTCGATCCAAATCCATATTGAACGCTCTCCAGTCCACAGCCCTTGATCGTGATCAATTCATGCGACGCGGGTCATCAGCCAGCGGCACTTCACTCCATTGTCGATTTGTCAGACCTCAGATGACCAAGGACGCTCCGACCGCGCGCCGGGCGGCGCTCACGGCCGTGACGATCGCAAGACCGACGTCCGCGGAGGCCACCGTCACTGCTCCCTCGGGCGACGTCCGATCTAGTGCGACATCAGCAGGCAGATCGGAGCTTGCTGCAGCAAGCTGCGCGTCATGCCGCCGAACATCCATTCTCCGAGCCGGCTGTGCCCATAGCCTCCGGTGACGATGAGGTCGGCGTCTTCGTTCCTTGCCAGTCTGATGAGGTACCCTGCATCTGGCTCGGCGGTGTGGACGCGTACATCGAACTGGCA
Source organism: Bradyrhizobium sp. UFLA03-84 (assembly GCF_002289535.1). Taxonomy (NCBI): domain Bacteria; kingdom Pseudomonadati; phylum Pseudomonadota; class Alphaproteobacteria; order Hyphomicrobiales; family Nitrobacteraceae; genus Bradyrhizobium; species Bradyrhizobium sp. UFLA03-84. The sequence goes on from NZ_NSJY01000003.1 coordinate 159,632, forward strand.
ATTGACGCTGTGCCTTTCGAGATAGCTCGCAACGTCACGCAAGCGGCGGGTCGCCGCGTCCTGCTCGTCCGACGAGCAGATTTCGGCGACGGTGACCCTCGAAGCCCTGATCAGGAAGGGCAAGGCGTCCCGGATCGCCAGACGTGCCTCGCGGGTGTCCTTCCAGCCGACTACGATGCGGTCGGCCGACAGGCCGGTCACGCCTTCCGGCACCGATAGGGTGGGACGCCCCATCGGCAGGATGGCCTCGGCCGAGTCGAGGTAATGGAAATTATCGGACTGGGCTTTCCGGCGCTTGAAGACAACCAGATCTGCCGCCCTGGCCTGTTCCGCCAGGAACGCAGTCGGGGATTCCAGTGCCCATCGCCATTCCACCTGATGGCGGTCCCGTCCGACGATCTTCCTGAACCACTCGCCCTTGGCCGCGAGATCGGTCCGCATCCGCTTGATGTCGTCTTCAGTGGTCTGCTCGATGATCACCCCTTCGGCGACAATGGGCGGATCGATGGCGGACGCTGAAACGCCGATCATCGACGCATGAAACTTGTCCGCAATGCCCTCGGCGATGCGAATCTGTCCCTCGTCTTGTTGCTGAGGATCGACGTAAACCATGACATTGGCCAAATTCATGTGCCTGCTCCACCGCGCTGAAATATCGTTCATTGTCGTGCATGGCGGCTCTGCCGACATTGAGCCAAGTCAAGCGCGCCTCGATCCCCTGAGCTCTTCGTCCGGCGCCTGCCTGATCCGAGTCCCGCTTGACGCTGCGGGCCGAGCGGGCGAGCGCCCCATATCGGCCGCGACCTTCATGAAGTGATCGCGTGTCGCCTGCGGCGACGCCGGAGCTATCCAGGGGAAGGGCGGCTCCGCCGCTGGGGATGCAACGGCGAGCACCGCCCTTCATCCAACGCAGCCCGAAACACGATCTGGCCTCTGTGAAGGACGTGCGTGTTGGGCCTGCAAGGACCCGCATTTCATACCGCGGGGAGCCTGCGCGACATTGCGCCAGATCAAACCGCACGCAGTTTACCGCTTGCGTCAGATCAATGTGCCCGATGCATCAGGAACTAGGCTGAATCTACGTTCCAGTATGATGGGAGAAGTTCGGATGTACGCGCACCAGATCATGACCCGTAAGGTGCTTTCGACGACACCGGACAGCACCATCCTCGACGCGGCAAACATCATGCTTCGGCACCGCGTCAGCGGGCTTCCAGTGGTCGATCTCGACGGCACGCTCGTCGGCATCATCACCGAAGGCGATTTCCTTCACCGCAGCGAGATCGGCACCGAAAGAAAGCGCAATTGGCTGGCGACCTTCATCCTCGGACCGGGACAATGGGCCGACGACTACGTATTCGAGCATGGACGCAAGGTCTCGGAGATCATGACATGCACGCCGGTCACCGTGACCGAAGATGCACCGCTGTCGACGGTCGTCGAGCAGATGGAGAAGAACAACGTCAAACGGTTGCCGGTGGTGCGCGGCGGCAAGCTTGTCGGTATCATCACCCGCAGCAGCTTGCTGCGAACGGTGGCGAGCCTTGGACGCGAGCTGCCCGCTCCGACCGAGAACGACGACCAGATCCGGCGGCGCATTCTGGACGAGATCGAACCGAAAGCCTGGTGCCCGTTGGGACTCAGCGTCATCGTCCGAGACGGCGTCGTCCATCTGAGCGGCGTGATTACCGAGAGCAGGTTTCGCAAGGCCGCGATCGTCGCGGCCGAGAACGTTCCCGGCGTCGTCGAGGTGCATGATCACCTCTGCTGGGGTGATAGCTTCTCGGGCTTCTACCTCAAATCTTCCGAAGACCAGGAACTGCTGGAGAAGCAGGCTCACTGAAAGTGGCTCGCCACCGGCGCGACAGGTAGGCTTCAGGCCCTATTCCCTTCCGGGCGCAACGTTGCCGATGAGATCGACCGGCAATCTATGCGACAACCCGTATGTCCTTCGACCTCTCCGAGGACAGCGGGGCAAATTGCTCCGCCGTCAACGTTTCTTGCTTGATCAGGAGCTCTACCCCGGCTTCCAGGTCACCTCGCCGACTGCGCAGGATATCCTGCGCACAGGCTTCACCGGCCTCGACCAGCTGTCGAACGGCAAGATCGATCTCGCGGCTCGTTTCCTGAGCGGCACTGACGACGACGTCCTGCATGGCAGGCATGAACGCCTGCGGCTTGGGAGCGTAGGTTCGTTGACCGACGCCCGCATCCATTCCATGCTTCGTGACCATTTCAATCGCAATCTCGGTGGCGCGCTGGAGGTCGTCGGCAGCTCCGGTCGATACGTCACCATCGAAGATCAGACGTTCGGCCGCTCGACCACCCATCAAAACCGCAATCCGGTTCTTTAGCTCGCTGATTGTGAGAAGAAACCTGTCCTCCGTAGGACGCTGCATCGTGTACCCGAGTGCGCCGACACCCCGCGGAATGATCGACACCTTTTGCACGGGGTCCACGCCCGGAAGGCTGGCGGCGACCAGGGCGTGGCCCATCTCGTGATAGGCGGTCCGCCTGCGCTCGCTCGAGCTGAGCGTCCTGCTCTTCTTCTCGATGCCGGCGACGATCCGCTCGATCGCTGCCGTGAAGTCGACGGAAGCGACCTCGCCGGCGTTCCGTCGCGTCGCTGCGATGGCAGCTTCGTTGATCAGATTGGCAAGATCGGCGCCGGTAAAGCCGGCCGTCATTCCTGCGATCAGGTCGATATCGACATCAGGACCGATCTTGATCTTCTTGATATGGACCTTGAGGATGGCAACACGTCCAGACCTGTCCGGACGATCCACCAGTACCTGACGATCGAAGCGGCCCGCCCGCAGCAGCGCAGGGTCGAGAATCTCCGGTCGATTGGTCGCCGCCAGGAGAATGACGCCGGCGCTTGGATCAAATCCATCGAGCTCGGCCAGCAGCTGATTGAGCGTCTGCTCCTTCTCGTCATAGCCGCCGAGCGCACTGGGCATCCGGCTACGACCAAGGGCGTCAAGCTCGTCGATGAAAATGATGCAGGGGGCCGCCTTCCTTGCCTGTTCGAACAAATCCCGCACCCGGGCTGCACCAACGCCGACGAACAGCTCGACGAACTCCGATCCAGAGATCGAGAAGAAGGGCACGCCCGCCTCGCCGGCAACGGCACGCGCAAGCAACGTCTTGCCCGTTCCCGGCGGGCCTACCAGCAATATTCCCTTGGGAACATGCGCGCCCAGCCGACCATAGCTCTCGGGCGCTCTGAGAAACGAGACCACCTCCTGCAGTTCGAACTTCGCCTCGTCGACACCTGCAACGTCCGCGAACGTCACCTTGATGTCCTTCTCGACATAGACTTTGGCACGAGACTTTCCGATTCCCATGACGCCGCTCACGCCCTGCCGGTCACCGAAACGGCCGGCCATGAAGAACCAGAATCCATAGAGCACGATGAGCGGGACGATCCACGAAACGACATTTCCCAGCCAGCCATCTGACGGTGCTCCCGTGACGGAAATCCCCTTGGAAGCGAGTTTCTCCGCCAGCGGCAAATCCACCCGCGCCGTAACGAAGGCCGACTTTCCATTGGCAAGCTTGTCCTTGAGCTTCCCCTCGATCGTCTCTTTCCCGACCACGACGTCGGTAACAGCGCCCTGTGCGACGAGCTCCTCGAACCTGCTGTAAGGAATGGTTTCGACCGTGCTGCCCGTGGTCAGGTACCACTGCATCAGGAACATGCCGAACCAGCCGAATGCCAGTATCGCAAGCCACGAGACCTGCCTCCGCGTCGGTGACTTTTCGCTCATCTCCTATGGCCCTCCGATCACTGCGCCATGATCAGGGATGATCGCGCAAGCTCAGCATGTAGGCGACGACCTCATCGATCTGATAATCCGCCAGCCGTGGATTCGGCATGCGCCCGGACGGCCCCATATCCGGGTGCTTCGTATCGAGATAGGCACGCAGACCGCCGTCGGTCGTGGATGCGCGCCTGGCGATCTGCACGAAGGCCGGCCCCGGCTCGCGCAGGATCGGGGTTTGCTTGCGTTCGGACACGACGTGACATGCGCTGCATACGAGATCCGCGAAATCGCGGCCGCGGGACACCAGGTCGGACTGTGCGTGCAGGGATCCACCGCAGCACGCGCCGATCACGACCAAGGCCCGACACAACCACTGCCGCATTGCACATCCAATCTCGATTCAATCGCCGCCAGATACGGTGCGAGCTGGATCATCAGCACGGCCGAACGGCGCACTAGCGGCGGGCCTTGGCGTCACGTGCCATCTCCAAGCATATCAGCAGCTCGACATAGCTGCCGCTACCATCGGCGGTTGTCGCGCGCGTGCAGGTCAGCCTGTCGGCGGCGGCAAATTGCGTCCACAGGGGCTGCAGCTGCGAGCGTGCCTGCTCTTCGTCCTGCGTGCATCGCTCCAAGGATACGTCCGGCCCGCTTTCCGACTTGCACTCACGCACGATATCGAATTTGGGCATGGCGTTCGCTGCAGCCGTCGGCGGCAACGTAGCCAGCATTACAATCGGCAAGTGCAGGAACATCGCGTTCTTCCAAGCGGTTTCATCGGTTCCCTTTTTGCCACCGCCTCACTTGTCCGGGATTGATCGATATCAAGAAGACGTCCGGCCTCAGCGCTGCAAGGCTCGCGGGCCTTCAACGCATCGATCGTCAGCTTGTTGATCCAGAGCAACAACACGCCGCTGCTATTGCGCTCAACTTCAAACAACGGTGCATCCGGAGGCTCTGCGATGACGAGTGAAACGGTCAAGGCCCTTTTGATGATTATCCTCTTCGGATCAATTGCAATTGCTCTCCACGTTTCAGAGAGCAGTGCGACGAAGCGGCTGAGGGTAGCGGCACTGCGGGCACGACGCCGCGCTCGACATCGATAGGACGGCGCTCGATGCAAACGCATCGACCGTTTGGTGATCCCAGGCGCCGCCTCTCGCGGAGCAATTTGACCGGCCTTGTAATCTCGAATTGTCGAAGCGCGCGGCTGCTGTGGCATCGGCTTTCCCTCCGATAGCCGACGTCACGGGCGCGCCGTTTTCCCCTGTCCACACACCCTATCCAGGCATCATCAGCGGCTTGACGAGGGTCAAGGCGTGGCGAACGGAGCCGGTTGAGCCAGGTCAAGGCAGGGAGCGTGGCAGCTCCTATTCTGACAAAAATAGGCTCATTGGAGGCATCGATGCGCGCGCACCAGATCATGACGAGGAATGTCGTCACCGTTACGTCCCGGACCTCGATCGAAGACGCCGCCAACGTCATGCTGCGAAACCACATCAGCGGCCTGCCGGTCGTCGACGGCGGCAAATTGGTAGGAATCGTGTCGGAAAGCGACTTCTTGCGCCGCGGCGAGCTCGGAACCGGACGCAAGCGTTCCGCGATTCTCCAGTTCCTGTTCGGACCCGGCCGCGCAGCCGAGGACTTCGTCCACGAGCGCGGTCGCAGGATCGAGGATGTGATGACGCCGGATCCGGTCACGGTCGAAGAACAAACGCCGCTCGAGGAGTTGGTGCACCTGATGGAGAAAAAGGCCATCAAGCGACTACCCGTGATGCGCGGCAAGGACCTTGTCGGCATCGTGACCCGGTCAAATCTGCTCCAGGCCGTGGCCAGCCTGGCGCACGAGGTTCCGGATCCGACCGCAGACGACGATCATATCCGTGATCGCATCCTCCGGCAGATCGACGCCGTGAGCTGGCGCCCGATCGGGTTCGAGGTGACCGTCCGCAACGGCGTTGTCCATCTGCACGGCATCGTCACCAGCGACCATGCGCGCGAAGCAACCATCGTGGCCGCGGAGAACACCGCCGGCGTCAGGAAGGTGCATGATCACCTCTGCTTCGTGGATACTTATACCGGCTTCTACGTCGAGTCTCCCGAGGACATGAAGGCTGCGAGCTGAAACGGCAACAGCTCACGATGATTGCCTGGCCGGAATGGTGCGGCTCGCGATAGCGAACCGCCTATAGATCAAATACGTCCCCCAGACGCGGCAGTTCGACCCGCTGTCCCTCCAAACGCGCGGCGAGTGCGTGCATCGCGGGCTCTTCGCCATGGACCAGGAATGTTGCCTCGCATCCCCCGATCGCGCGTCGCCATGCGAGCAGCTCCGGCTGATCGGCATGGGCTGAAAATCCGTTGATCGTGTAGATCGTGCTGCGAACCGCAATGTCCTCGCCGAACATCCGCACGGACCTGGCCCCATCGATGATCTGCCGCGCAATCGTTCCCGAGGCGGCGTATCCGACGAATACGACCGCCGATTCCTTGCGCCAGATATTGTGCCGGAGATGATGGCGAATTCTCCCACCCGTGCACATCCCGGACCCGGCCATGATGACGGCACCGCCCGTTATCCTGTTGACGGCGACCGAATCGGCACTCTCGCGGACGAGACGCAAATTTGCCGGCTGCAGCGGATCCCGGCCTTCACGAAACATGGAAGCGGCCTCGGAGCTGAGACATTCGGGATGCCGCTTGAATATCTCGGTCGCCGAGATCGCCATCGGCGAGTCCAGGAAGATCTGCATGGCCGGCGGCAGCCGGCTGCACTCCACCCCCTCGCGCAAGGCATAGAGAAGCTCCTGGGCGCGCTCGAGCGCGAAGGTCGGGATGATGACGTTGCCGCCGCGCGCCAGTGTGCTGCCGATCGCGCCGTAGAGCTCTTCGACGGAGTCTTGCAGCGACCGATGGCGCCTGTCACCATACGTCGATTCCATGACGATAATGTCGGCGCGAGCCGGAGGGCTCGGCAGCCGCAGCAGCGGGCGACCCGCGTTGCCGATATCCCCCGAGAACAGCACCGAACGCGTGCGGCCGTGCTCGGCGGCCTCGATCAGGATGCTCGCTGAGCCCAAGATATGGCCCGCATCGAAGTAGGTCGCGCGAAGTCCTTCTGCGAGCTGCAATGGTTTCCCGTATTCAGCCGTCCTTCCAAACCGATCGAAGCAATCGAGCGCATCGACGACGCTAAAGAGCGGCTGCAACGCTTCCTCTTCCCCTCGCCTGCGCCATTGGCGGGATCTCCGCTGTGCATCTTCTTCCTGGAGATGCGCGGCATCGACCAGGACGAGGCGAGCCAGCTCGCGACTGGCCGCAGTCGTGATCACCTCACCCCTGAACCCTCGCTTGGCAAGCAATGGAATCCTGCCGCAGTGATCCAGGTGGGCATGGGTCAGCAGAACATAGTCGATGGTCGCGGGATCGAACCCGAAGGCGGCGCTGTTCTCTTCCACCAGGTCGCGGCTTCCCTGAAAAAGACCGCAGTCGATCAGAACGCGTCGATTCAGGCATTCCACCAGGTGACAGGACCCGGTCACGGCTCGATCGGCGCCATGAAAGGATAATTTCACGATCCGACCTCTTGACTGATCGTCTTGCCTCGTGAGGCGACCTCTCCGACCGGAAGAAGCGGCCGGCCGGACGCCTCGTACCACCGCAGAATGCCTTGCCAAGCTTCCTCGGCGGACTCCGCAAACCAAAACAGGTCCCTGTCTTCCGGATCGATGACACCTTCCTCGACGAGGAAGTCCGGATCAAATGCGCGACGCCAATACGACTCGCCGACCAGCACGACCGGCACCGGCGCAATCTTTCGGGTCTGCGCCAATGACAGCACTTCGAACAGTTCGTCCATCGTGCCAAACCCGCCAGGGAATGCCACCAGCGCCCGCGCGCGCATCAGGAGATGCAGCTTTCGCATCGCGAAGTAGTGAAACGTGAAGCAGAGATCGGGCGTGACGTACGGGTTCGGGTCCTGCTCCTTCGGAAGCGTAATGTTCAGTCCGATTGACTGGGCCCCGACGTCGTGCGCACCCCGGTTGGCTGCTTCCATGATGCCCGGGCCGCCACCGGTCATGATCATCAGGCGGCCGCCGATGGCCTTTTCGCTCGCGGCACCGACGATCCGTCCGAACTCGCGCGCGATTCTGTAATACTTGCTGTTCGCCGCAATATGCCGTGCCGACTTGAGACGGCGCTGTAAGCCGTCATCGTCGGGATTCAATGCCAACGTATCAGCTATCGAGGCGACGGCCCGGCGCGCCGCCTGCGCTTCGCAGATGCGCGTGCTGCCGAAGACGACGATCGTATGAGCGATCTGATGTTCCCGGAGCAGGGTCTCCGCCTTGAGAAAATCGAGTTGGAGGCGAATGCCGCGTGTGGCTTCGCTCTGCAGAAAATTTTCGTCCCGATCCGCCTCTTGATAGCTTGACGATTGCAGGATGCTTCGCAGAGCGCCGGGCGCACGAATGTCCGCTTCGGCGTCCTGGGGCTGCTCTCCCGGGAGTGCCGCGCCCCTGTCAGCACGGAGCGGCTTCGGCACCGAACTCGGGCGGGCCGATCGCAGACCCCCTTCGTCAGTCATGGCGCCGGCCTTCCCTCTGTTTTGGAGACAGCAAGCGCCGGGTCGTGCTTGTGGGCCTCACGAACTTCGTCGTCCTCCAGCAGATCGAGAAGCCGGTGGCGGTCGCCCGGCTTTTCGCAACCGACACCCGTGCCGTACTTCGCGGGCTGTTCGACGGCAGGCGGCTTTACTTGGTCAATCATGGCAGGGCCTCGCCAACATTCGATAGGTGTTAGCTAGCATCCGCGACCGCTTGCGCGCACGCCTTGAGCAAAGTCAATTCAGCCGTGTGACGGGCGATGGTTCTCCTTGACGACCAGACACGGCATTGAGCCAGATCAACGTTCATGCCCAGCGACGGGTCTACTCGTTTCCTTGATTCCGGAGAGGCACAGGCCGGGCATCGGACTACGTCAATCGGTCACCGAAGCCAACATGGCTATCTCTTGCGTGGAAGAGCATGTCACTTCAGCTCGCCGTGCCCAAACATGTCGAAACGTTCAGGCAATCGCTTCGGCTTCTGCGGGCGCCTCGATTCGGCACCTACTTTGCCGCCACGTTGCTGTCCAATATCGGGATGTGGTCGCAGCAGGTTGCTGAGCCATGGTTGCTGCTCAGCCTGGGCGCTTCCTCATTCGTGATCGGATTGGACAGCTTCGTGCAGTCGGCGCCAGCCTTCCTGCTGATCCTGGCGGGCGGCATGCTCGCAGACAACGCAGATCGTCGCTGGGTCGTCGCGAAGTTTCAGGCCATCCAGATGCTATGTCCAGTCGCCCTGGTGGTCCTGATGCTGACACATCTCATCGAGCCATGGATGGTGATCGTCCTTTCACTCATCGTCGGCATCACCGACGCCTTGTCGATGCCCTCCTTTCAGACCATCGCGCCGTCACTCGTCCGCCAGGACCAGATTGGAAGCGCCATTGCCTTGAACGCGACACAGTTCAACCTTTCGCGGATCCTGGGCCCGGCGCTCGGCGGGTTGTTGATCGCAAGCGTCGGCGCGATCAGCTGTTTCGTTGCAAATGCCGCGTCATATTTGCCCTTCATCGCAGTCGCGATCTGGATTCTGCCGCCCGGTTCGGCCAACCCCGACCCTGACCGCTCACTCGACCGTCACCAGCTCCTTCTCGGCTTGCGCAGAATCGTTGCCTCGGACTACATGCGTGGCGCATTGACCACCGTTCTGGTCACGAGCACCTTGTGCGGGCCACTGATCGTCTTCTGCCCGGTCCTGGTGAAGGAGATCTTGCACGGCGATTCCACCCAGTTCAGCCTCGCCATTGGCGCATTCGGAATCGGAGGACTGCTCGGAGCAGTCGTGATGCTCGGGGTCGAACCTGGCCGCGACAAACGCCAGTTGAGCACCGCTTTCGCCGCCGCTTACGGCGCGATGACCGCGATCGCGGCAGTGAACCCATGGACTTCGGTGCTTCCGCTTCTGCTGGTCGTGGCCGGCTTTTGCATGTCGATCAGCAATACGGCGGCCAACGCCCTCCTCAACGCCGCAGCGCCGGCCCGCCTGCGTGGCAGGACGATAAGCCTGTACATGCTGGCCATGCGCGGGGGCCTTTCGTTTGGCGGCCTCTTGACCGGACTTTCTGCCGATCTGGTCGGCGTGCGCTATGCGCTATTGGCCAATGGCATCATGGCCGTGACCGCCCAATTGATCCTCGGCAGGCGATGGCTCCGCGCGGGGTCAGAGGCTGCATCGCATCCGTCGACGCGGTCGCCGACGCCGCGGCGCTGCTAGATTGCGATGCGATTGTATTGAATTATCGTCACGCATTGGCTCTGGAGCATGACTTTTGCGGAAAGCCGTTTCACGCTCTTCCGGATCATGCCCCAGCCGGCCCCTTGCGCTCCATTCCCGAAAAAGCTGCCAGCTTGGGGGAAGCTGGCAGCTTCATCGTCGGGTGGGGTGCGCAGTAGCGCCTGCGCAGATGCATTAGATCGATTCACGGGGAACGTTTCGTTGATCTCAATCAAATCCGGCCTGGGATGTTTCGCGGGCTTGGCGCATCCTTCGGGTCGGGTGCGGCTCAGGAACGATTCCGGCGGATGGGGGCCGGATCACCCCAAGCGACGAATTCGGGAATGACAAACCCTGCTTGCATCTGCCCGAACTTGATTGGCTCGCCGCTCGAGTCCGTGACCGCACCCCCTGCCGCGGTCACGATGGCATGGCCGGCGGCGACATCCCATTCCCTGGTCGGCGACAGCCTTGGATAGGCATCTATCCTGCCCTCGGCGACCCAGGCAAACTTGAGTGCCGATCCGACCCGACGCCGGACTATATCGCCTCGCGCTCGGATCATCGCGGCCGTTCTCTCGTCGCTGTGCGATCGGCTTACTGCCACCAAGCTGGGCTTGCCGGGCGGATGACGCCGGCTCCGGATTGCTTGCGGGGCTTGCCTGAGGCCGTCGCGCAGCGTCAATCGTTCGGCGCCTCGCCCGACAATTCCACGCCAGAGCATGCCTAGCGCCGGTGCGCCGATGACGCCGAGCAGAGGGACGCCCCCGGTCACCAGCGCGACGTTCACCGTATACTCCTTGCGTCCTGCAATGAACTCCTTGGTTCCATCAAGCGGATCGACAAGATAGAAACTCTGATGACGGCTGGGATCAACCGTTTGCGGGCACTCCTCGGAGATCACCAGCGCATTGGGAACGAGCCGGGACAGGCCGTCGACCAGAATGCTGTTCGCGGCAAAATCCGCCTCGGTGACCGGTGATCGATCCTGCTTGACCTGCACATGTGCCGCCGCCCGATCCACCGCCAGGATACGCGCACCCGCGCGGATCACCAGTTCCGTGAGAGGTTCCATCAACGCGATTGCGGCGCGGGCATCGAGCCGCAACTGCTTCTCGTCGGTGCTGCCCTCGGCCGGAAGCCCACTCTGATCGCTCGCACGCTGCACGATTACCCGCCGCAGCTTCCGCATCAGTCGCCTTCGGATCGCGCGAGTATTCGCTCAAGTGCCGTGATCAACTGCAGGCGGCCAACGATGCCAACGACCCGCGTATCCCGGAGCACGATGACCTGTGAGATCTGATGCTTGTCCATTTCGGCAACGATCTCGTCCACAGTCGCGCGTTCGCCGACGCAAACGGGTTTGCGACTCATCACGGCGTCGACGCTCAGGGCCCGGGTCCGCTCGCGGACCAGCCTTCCCTCCTCCCTGCTCAGCAGCCATTCGAGCCAGAATCCCTCCGGCCAATGTACGCCGAGTTCGCGACGGTGAAGGAAGTCGCCCTCGGAGATAACACCGATCAGCGTTCCTGAGCCATCGAGCACAGGCAAGCCGCGCTGGCCAGTTTCCAGCAATAATCGAACGGCGTCGAGCAATGGCGCGCCCGGCTTGATCGTCGCGAACGACGTGCGCATGACTTCCAAAGCCAGCATGGCATACTCCGTGAAGCTTCACGTACCCGATTGTGAGCAAGTATGCGCTAAGGGCGATGAGGCCGGGCTGACCTGGATCAATTGCGCCATACATCTCCTTGCCTTCGTCCTGCGCTCCGCGGCCATCCGGCAAACTGTCAGCTCCGCAAATGCCCGTAGGGAACAATCCCGAATTTCCAATCACGCGGTTCTGAGGCACGCTTTATGTGCAGGAGCGGACCATGAGCCACACCTTTTACGTAGCGAACCGCGCGACCCATCACAGGATTGTCGCGCTCGCTCTAATTGCCGGCATCGCGGTGACAATTATCGGGTTACACACTCATCGCGCCTCCGGAATCGACGGTTCACGCTCTGGAGCCAGAATCCATCTCCCTGTCGAACACGATGATCTGCGGCCGGTTGCCGTCGCCGAACTGAGGTGACGACGGCGCAGGTGGCCCAGAGAAATAGATCGCCGCAGATCTTCCAGAACTCCCCGACTGCCCCGGCTAGCTCCTGCATCCGGGGTACTTTTTTGCCGGCAGCGCTTCTGCGACCAGCAGCGGCACTCTTGCTTAACGATCTCCCGGCATTGGCTACGGCACCCACTTCAATATCGTGGGCGGCTTGCGCGTTCCAGCAGATGGCGCCTCTCTCGGCACGCCGAGGATGATCGGGGCAACGGCCGCGCCGCCGTCCGGAATCCCCAGCTCTGCCTTGACCTCAGGGGTGTTCAGGATGCCAATAGCGAAGCCAATGCAGCAGGTGCCGAGACCTTGTGCCGTGGCCGCAAGCATGAGGTTCTCAGCCGCGAGCCAGCAATCGGCTTCGACGAACGGACCTTTCGCCTTGCAGCAGACGACGACAAGCGTGCCCGCATCATAGAAGATGTTGAACTCCGGATCGGACAGCATCGCCAGCGCGCGAGGCTCTGATTTCTGGAAATGCGATGTGGCCTCTTGCTGGCCAAGCAACATCGCCTTGGCGCGGCTCGAATATTGTCGCAAGCGCGTCTTGTCCTGGATGACGACGAACGCCCAAGGCTCCCTTCTCCTTTCTGACGACCATGCCATGATGGCTCGACGGAACGGCCACGCGCCTTGACCCACCGCAACCCTCCGGATCAATCGGCCGTGACGCACGAGCCGGGCTGGCACGGATCAAGCGGTCCGTAACGCTCCCCGCACGGCAGGAGGAGATCGCTCATTATTGACGCGACGCTCTTGGTCCCCCTGGCAGTCAGCGAACGACAATCAGATCGTCGACCGACATTACGCCCGGAGCAGACCAAGCTGCGTGTTCGGCTGCGCTCCGGTCGCGCCAGTTGTCCACCTCTCCCTCGAGCACGACGTGATCCCCTCCCGTCACCGAGACGCGAATGGCGCCTGCCTCGACCGTCGCGTGCCGCATCAGCGCGGCCTCAATCTTTGCCTTGATGTCGCCGCTCGTCGCGCGTTGCTTCAACTTGATATGATTGAGAACGCCGATCACGCCGGCCAACTTGCGAACGCACAATTCTGCCGCTCGCCTTTCGAACTGCCAGTTGACGGTGCCGCTGAGGGTAACCCAGCCGGCGCTCACGAGCGCGTTGATCTCGTATTGCGACACTGTGGAATCCCAGTGCAGGAGATCCAGCGCACGCCTTGCGATCTGGTCGTCGGCCTTCTTCGGGTTGTTGGGATAGCGAACTTCGATCTCATCCGCGATGCCATGCACACCTTTGACACGCTGAGTGGCGGCAACAGCCGCGAGCTTCTGCCCGTAGCTGCCCACGTGGCCAGTCAGGGTAACGACCCCGTCCTCGGCCGCAATTCCTATGTGCGCACCATCGAAGCTCGGATCGAACTCGAACTCATCGATAACGTCCTGGCGCAATGTCTTGTCTCTCATGTGTCGCTCCTTGCGAGATTGCGGCCGCAGGAGGCCGGTCTCCGGCCAACCCGCCACCGCGGGATTCAGCCGACCGTCAGCTTGTCCTCAACCGATTGAACGCCAGGTGCAGACCAGGCGGCGTTCTCGATCGCCCGACGTTCCTGCCAGTTGTCAACCATGCCCTCGAGGAGAACGCAGTCGTTGTCGCGAATGGAGACCCGGACCGCCTTCGCCTGCGTCTCGGCGCGCCGCTTCAATGCGCCCTCGATCTTGGCCTTGACGTTCTCGGCCTTGATGCGCGGCGCGACCTGGATGTTGTTGCTGATACCGCGAATGCCGGACAGCATTCCCACGTCATGCTCCGCCGCTCGCTTCTGGAAATACCAGTCGACGTTTCCCGACAGCGTGACCCAGCCCTCGCGAACCAGGACCGCGATGCTCGCCGGTACGACCGTGTCCCAGGCAAGGATATCCAGCGCCCGCTTTGCAATTTCATCGTCTGCGGTCTTCTTGTCGCCTGGCGCGCGAACATCGATCTCGTCCGCAATCGCCTTGACGCCCCTGACCCGCCGTGCCGCCGAAATCGCCGAGAGCTTCTGTAGATAGGTCTTGACGTAGCCACTCAGCGTGACGACACCGCTTTCCGCCATTACGCCAATATGGGCAGCGTCCACACTGGGCTCGAACTCCAGCTCGTCCAGCACATCCTGACGCAACTGCAGTGCAGTCATGGCAACCTCCATTGTTTGATCAGGATTAATCAAACGCCGGCGGACTGACATTGCCTTGCGCTGGATCAACTGCGCCGCAGCGCCTAGAGCGCGTCAAACACGGGCAGGAGCGTTGGCCGCACGTCGCCTTCTCTGGCTCCCGGAAGCGCCAGATCGATTGATCGGGGTCAAATCAGGCATGCGCGTGATGCCGCAGAATGAAACATCTTTCCACCTACAGAGAGCACGATCATGCAAGCACGCGACGTCATGGTGTCACCCGTCATCACGGTAGACTCCAACGCAACGGTCCGGCGGGTTGCTTCCCTGCTGCTCGAGCACCGCATCAGCGCCGTCCCCGTTGTGGGCAAGGACGGCGAACTCGTCGGGATCGTCACGGAAGGCGATTTGATGCATCGGAGTGAATCGGGCACCGAGCGCCCGTATTCGTGGTGGCTGCGGCTTCTGGTCGGAGACGCGCAAATGGCGTCCGACTACGTGAAGTCCCATGCTGTCAAGATCGCAGACATCATGACCCGCAAGGTCGTGACCGCGACGCCGGAGACGCCGCTGTACGAAATAGCGATGCTGCTCGAGAAGCACGACATCAAGCGTATACCCATCGTGAATGCAACCGGCCACCTCGTCGGCATTGTCAGCCGGGCCAACCTGCTCCAGGCTGTCGCGAGCGCCCGCCCGAAGCTGGAGATATCACCCGCCGATTCCGTTATCAGGAAGAAATTGCTCGGCGAGCTTCGCGAGCAACCGTGGGCACACACATTCAATCTGACCGCGACCGTACAGAACGGCGTCGTCGACCTGTGGGGATATGCGCCATCCGCCGCCGAACGCACCGCAATCCGGGTTGCCGCGGAGAGCATCCCCGGTGTCGTTGCAGTGAACGATCATCTTCTGGAAA
Source organism: Bradyrhizobium sp. UFLA03-84 (assembly GCF_002289535.1). Taxonomy (NCBI): domain Bacteria; kingdom Pseudomonadati; phylum Pseudomonadota; class Alphaproteobacteria; order Hyphomicrobiales; family Nitrobacteraceae; genus Bradyrhizobium; species Bradyrhizobium sp. UFLA03-84. Next base: position 174,855 of record NZ_NSJY01000003.1, read on the forward strand.
CGCCAGTCATGGTCTACTGATATCTCGGTGCACGATCATTGGGCGGCCACCATCAGCCGGCGAAACCAGATACGTCGCACCTCAAAATGTTTCGCGATCCCGGAACGCCCTAGTTCATTCTGATGTAGAGACGATCAATCGCATCCGAGGGAATGGCGAGGCCAAAGGCGCGCCCGGCTTCAGTCGCATCGGCGCCGGCGGCAACAATGCCGATCACTTCACCCCGCAGATTGAACAGCGCTCCGCCCGAACTGCCGCGATCCAGCAAGGCGTCGGTCTGAATGAGATCCTGGCAGGAGATGCCGGGCCACGAACGATGCAGAGCGCTGACAATGCCGAAGCTAACGCTCGGACCGGATCCCGAGGAGCCGCCGATCGCAAGGACGAAATCCCCAGGCTCGGCGTCGATTGATCGACCGATGCGGGCTGCGGTCAGGCCGGGGGCCGAGATCCTCAGCATCGCCAGGTCATACCGCTCGTCGGCCACCACGAACTTGGCGTCAAGCTGGCGCCCATCCGACAATCGGACCGAGAGTGCCTTGGCTCCGCTGACCACATGCCTGCTCGTCACGATCAATCCGGCTTCTGCCTTGATGATGACGCCCGCGCCATACACATCCTTCGTCGCGGGAGGCGGACCATTCGAAGGCTCGGGACCGGTGACTGCCGCAGTCTCCGTGCGGGCGGTTATGCCGACCACACTTTGGATGACCTTTCCGACCAATGGCGCAAGTGTTTGCACCTCCCGGATTTCCCCTGCTTGAACCTGTCCGGGCCAGAGCAGGAGCATCCACGTGATCGCGATGACGGGTAAAGACAAGGGGGCGGACCACTTCAGCGCCAACCTGCTGCAGGGTCTTTTCGCGTTCATCTCGCCCCGCTCCCGCGCTATTCGGCTGCGGCGATTGGCACTACTCCGGGCCGCTCCGCCGCGATGATTGCCTTCCACATTGCCGCGATACTGCCCTGGGTTGCCGGCAAGATCGAGCAATGCCCCGCGGCATCGAAATCACAGAACCGCGCTGCCGGATCGCCGCATATTTCCGCAAACGCCCGGTTGATGAGGTCGAGACATTCCAGGAGCTTCGTGATGTTCTCCAAGCCGGCGCGACGCTGAAGATCGAGAAGCCGGAACGTCACGACGGGTGGCTCGCCGAACGAGATCTCGGGATGAGCGAGCCCGAAGAACACTTCGACCGCAGACGGCGCCTGTCTGATTCGATTGAGCAGGTTCGCAGCCTGAGCTTCCGTGCACGCAACCAGGCGAGGTAACGATGCTCCGGGTGCCGACCTCGGGCCAAGAACCACCGATACTTGCTGCTCAAGCCACAGACGGACCGGAGCCGGGGCATTCTGGATTTGCTGGGCATCAAGCAGTATGCTGGTCATCGTTGATCCTCACTTTCCATGTGACCACTAGCGACTTTACTCGCGGCGGGCCTTGATGAGGATCAATGATGCGGCGGCGGCTCTGAAGCGCATAAGGCGGCCGCTCTTCCACGCGGCAGATCGCGTCACCGCGTCGGCGGCAGCGCGATCCCGAACGCCTTCGTGGCCGCTTACTTCTGCTGAATGCGGTTCAGATAATCGACAATGGCGAGAATGCGCGTTCGCACGACGACTTCCCGCAAGTCCCGCGAAGGATCGAGCGCGTCGTAGGTCGGATCAACAATGTGAGGCAGGCTCTTGACGGGGTTGAACCGGTCTCCCCAAATCGGCATTTCGTGGGTCCCGTGTGCGGAAATTGCTCTCCGTCCATCTATGGATTCGTAAACGTCGTTGATGGGAAAGACCCCGTTGTTGTTCTTCGCCAGGCTCGTCAAATCGGAAGGCGGTACCTTCAGCTGCACGCTGACCGGCCCTTTGCCCTTTCCATCCGCACCATGGCAGCTCGCGCACGAAGCCAGAAACTCCGCCTTCCCGACATCGGCGTCTTCAGCGTGGGCGACCGCGGCGAAAACAGCGGTCAGACCGGCAATCATTAGCGGCTTAATGCAATGGCTCATCATATCGCGCCCCCGGGCTTCCAGATGAATCAGTCTAAGCGGTGATGAATCTGCTTCGGTTTGAGGTACATCAATCATCACCTTGCGGCGCAGCCGGCTGGCTGACGCCTCGGCAGAGCAGAGATCGACCTAAGCATTGCGTAGTGCGCTTCATGCAGCACGATCTCGGATGTTTCGGCCCGTCACGCCTCGACAGTCCTTTCGGCACGAGCTTGTCACCCGTGGAGATGCGGCCAATTGCCTTGGTGCCCGGACGGCATAGAGGCTAATTGCCGGAGAGGGTTTCAGTCAACGCACAAGCGCTGCCATACAGCGCATGACATCGCGGAAAATCGCAGGTTGGCGCTCCGCCAACGTAGCGACCGAGGCGGCTCGCACGTGCCTTTAGCCTGCGTTCGCTCTCGATCGACGATGGTGTGTGGTGGTGAGCGGACACCGGGTTCGGTTCGCCGGCCTGTTAGCTCGGGGCGTCTTTTACGCGATCCGCGAGTGGCCGGTACCCCCGTCTATCCCCTCGAAGCATGCAGCGATCGGCGAGCAATCAGGGTGCGGCTGGCTCTCTTCACGAACCTGGCGAAGTCAGGATGACTAACCCTTGCTAGGGGTCATCAGCGATACCGACTTGCGCTGCCGACTAAGCGCGTTGCGACGCGGTTGGGTTTCCCGCCCTCGACAGGTCCATCAATTGAACGCGATCCGCGAGGGCCTGCGAAGCCCGACGGCAACCGTCGTCCGAACGGACAAGACCGACAAGCCGCTTTGTTCTTATTTTGTACCATGATAACCGATGGCGCGAGGGGAGCACGCGCCATGCAGCTTCGGTCCGCGGGCTGTGCGTTCAGCACCCTGCCGCCCGCAAGAACACAATTTATCAGAGCATCCCGAGCGCCTGCATATAGGTCTCCAGGATGGTCTCCTGCTCCTGGCGCTCGTTGGCATCTTGCTTGCGCAGGCGCACGATGGTGCGCAACGCCTTGACGTCGAAGCCGTTGCCCTTGGCCTCGGCGTAGACGTCTCGGATGTCGTCCGAGATCGTCTTCTTTTCTTCTTCCAGCCGCTCGATGCGCTCGATGATGGACCTGAGCTGGTCCTTGGCAAATCGCGTTGCGGGCTCGTCCTGAACGGCGGCAGACGTGGTGGCCATCGCGTACTCCTGAAATGGCAATGAAATGTCGCGCGAATACGCGCCACGCGCACCGCTTGTTGCGGGCGACCCTCGATTTTGGAGCACGTTCCGTCAAGGAAACATCGCGCTCATCCACAGCGCGCCCACAGGAGATGCTGAGGGCCGCGGAACTGACGTCACACAGATCGGGAATTAGTGGCCGCTTTGGGCCTTCTTCATCGCCGCGAGCTGCTCCGGCGTGGCGCTGCCCTGGTACTTCGCCTTCCACTCCTCATAGGGCATGCCGTAGACCGCCTCACGGCTCTCGTCCTTGCTCACCGCAAGGCCCTTGGCGTCGGCCTCTTCCTTCATCCAGTTGGACAGGCAGTTGCGGCAGAAGCCGGCAAGGTTCATCAGGTCGATGTTCTGCACATCGGTCCGGCTTCGGAGATGGCTGACGAGGCGCCGAAACACCGCGGCTTCAAGTTCCGTTCTGGTTTTGTCGTCAATGCTCATGATCGTGATCCCGGTGTGAGGCGCTCACCATATTGATATCAGGTGGGAATTGTCACAGATTTTGCCATATCGACGCGCAATACGGAGCTGTCCGGCCACACTTGCCACGGTCCCACAGCGCGGGAAACGGGCGCCCGCCCGTTGACAGTGCCGGCCGGGCACGCGAAATCGTCAATGATTTGATATAGCTTCGCCGCATGAGCCCAACAGATTCTCTCGCCTCAGCTCCTCCCCGCACCATTCGCCTGATCCTGGCCGGCCTCCTGTCGGTGCTGGCGGTTGTCGCGGCCTGCCTATGGACGAGCCCGGCGGCGGCGGATTTCCGGCTCTGCAACAACACCTCGAGCCGCGTCGGGATCGCGCTCGGCTACAAGGACGCCGAGGGCTGGACCACCGAAGGCTGGTGGAATGTGTCGTCGCGGACCTGCGAGACCCTGCTCCGCGGCAATCTTGTGGCGCGCTACTACTACATCTACGCTCTCGACTACGATCGCGGCGGCGAATGGTCCGGCCAGGCCTTCATGTGCTCGCGCGACAAGGAATTCACCATCAAGGGCACCGAGAATTGCCTGGCGCGGGGCTTCGACCGCACCGGCTTCTTCGAGGTCGACACCGGCGAGCAGCGTGCATGGACCGTCCAGCTGACCGAAGCCAACGAACAACAGCCGCAGAAAGTACCGGGAATGCCGGGCGGCGTGGCCCCGGGAAGCCCCGGGGCGATGCCGGGCCTGCCAAATCCGCCGCCGGGCGCAACGCCGCCGGGCGCGCCGGGTCTGCCGCCAGCCGCAACGCCGCCCGGAAACAAACAATGAGACGACTGCGTCGAATCAAGATCCTTGCAACGCTCGGCCCGGCCTCCTCAGACAGCGCGATGATCCGCAAGCTGTTCGAGGCGGGCGCCGACGTCTTCCGCATCAACATGAGCCATACCCCGCATGACAAGATGCGGGAGCTGGTCAAGACCATCCGCAATGTCGAATCGAGCTACGGCCGGCCGATCGGCATCCTGGTCGACCTGCAAGGGCCGAAGCTGCGGCTCGGCTCGTTCGCCGAAGGATCGACCCAGCTCAAGAACGGCCAGAGCTTCATCCTGGATTCCGACAAGACGCCGGGCGACAACAGCCGCGTCCAGCTGCCGCATCCGGAAATCCTCGCCGCGCTCCGACCCGGCCACGCACTGCTGCTCGACGACGGCAAGGTGCGGCTGATCGCCGAGGAAACCTCGCCCGAGCGTGCGGTCACGCGCGTCGTGATCGGCGGCAAGATGTCGGACCGCAAGGGCGTCAGCCTGCCCGACACCGATCTGCCCGTCTCCGCGATGACGCCGAAGGATCGCGCCGACCTGGAAGCCGCACTGCCGGAAGGCATCGACTGGGTCGCGCTGTCCTTCGTGCAGCGGGCTGAGGACGTGATCGAGGCCAAGAAGATGATCCGCGGCCGCGCCGCCGTGATGGCCAAGATCGAGAAGCCGCAGGCGATCGACCGCCTTGCCGACATCATCGATGCGGCGGACGCGCTGATGGTGGCGCGCGGCGACCTCGGCGTCGAGCTGCCATTGGAACGGGTGCCGAGCCTGCAGAAGCAGATGATCCGGATGGCGCGCCGCGCCGGCAGGCCGGTGGTGGTCGCGACCCAGATGCTGGAATCGATGATCCAGGCACCGGTGCCGACCCGCGCCGAAGTCTCCGACGTCGCCACCGCGGTCTACGAAGGCGCCGACGCCATCATGCTGTCGGCGGAGTCAGCCGCCGGCAAATTCCCGGTCGAGGCGGTCTCGACCATGAACCGGATCGGCGAGGAGGTGGAGCGCGACCCGACCTATCGCAGCGTGATCAACGCGCAGCGCGTCGATCCCGAGGCGACGGTGGGCGACGCCATTGCCGACGCCGCGCGGCAGATCGCCGAGACGCTCGATCTGTCGGCGATCATCTGCTGGACGTCATCAGGCTCGACCGGCATCCGCGTGGCGCGCGAGCGGCCCAAGGTGCCGGTGGTCGCGATCACGCCGAATCTCGCCACCGGCCGCAAGCTGTCGGTGGTGTGGGGCGTGCATTGCGTGGTCGCCGAAGACGCACACGATCTCGACGACATGGTCGACCGCGCCGGCTCGATCGCATTCCGCGACGGTTTTGCCAGGGCTGGCCAGCGCGTCATCATCGTCGCCGGCGTGCCGCTGCGCGCGCCGGGCACCACCAACATGCTGCGCATCGCCTCGGTCGGGCCGAACGGCGACGCGCAGCTGTAACGGACCGTGCCGGGCCACGCATCAGCGTGGCCCGATACTGCACTCCGGACCATCAACCCTGCAGCGACGCCTCGAGCGTGATCTTGGTGTTGAGCAGCTTCGACACCGGGCACCCGGCCTTGGCTTTGCCCGCCAATTCCTGGAACGTCGCGTTATCGGTGCCCGGGATCTTCGCCGACAGCGTCAGGTGCACGGCGGTGATGGCAAAGCCGTCGGCGACCTTCTCAAGCGTCACATCGGCCTTGGTCTCCATGTGCTCGGCGGTGAGCTTGGCTTCGCCGAGGATCAGCGACAATGCCATCGTGAAGCAGGCGGCATGCGCCGCGCCGATCAGCTCTTCAGGGTTAGAACCGGGCTTGCCCTCGAAGCGGCTGGCGAAGCCGTAGGGGTAATCGGCGAGCGCGCCGCTCTTGGTCGAAATCGCGCCCTTGCCGTCCTTGATGCCGCCCTGCCATTTGGCCGAACCATGAGTCGTCGTCATGCGTTGCTCCCTGAGCTTGGTTGAACCCAGCCACAAGCTTACAACGCCAATGCGACGGAAGTGTTCGCCGCGCTCTCGGCGTCAAAGCGTTTTCAAGCGAAGTGGACGCCGGTTCGCGTGAAGAAAACGCGTCAAAATACAAACCTCTAAGCGCCGACCAGCGCCTTCGCCGGCGTCGTCGCCTGCACCACAAGACCGCGGGCGCGTGCATCCATCACGCCGACCGCGCGCAGCGCGAGCAGCGTCACGGTCTGCACCGCATCGCGCAGCTTGATCGGATCGTCGAGATTGCTTGGTGCCAGCGGGCCGACCAGCGCCTCGTGCAACGCGCCGAGCAAGGCGGTGGCGGCGAGCGCCGTGTCCTGCGCCGGCAGATGGCCGGCACGCACGGCGGCATCGATTCGCATGGCGAGCTCGCCGGAGATATCGCGGCGGCTGGCTAGGCGCGAGGCGGTGACGTCGACGTCGACCGGCTCGGCCAGGATGCCCCAGGCCAGCTTGCGCTGCGACAGCACATGGACCGCGATCGTCGTCACCGCGGCGGCCAGCGCCGATGACGGGCCAGGCGCGGCGTCCGCGGCGCGCCTGATCGCGGACAGCTCGTCGCGCGAGACTTCAGTGATCAATTCCGAAATCAGCTCGGCTTTGGACGGGAAGTAGCGGTAGACGGTGCCGGCGGCGACATTGGCCCGCACCGCGACGGGTGCGATCTGGACCGCCGCCATGCCGCCCGCGGCCGCAGCATCGCGCGCAGCCGACAGGATGGCGCTGCGCCGGGCAGCCAGCCGCTTCACGACCTGATGTGTTCGCCGATAGACCATGGCGTTCCGTCCCCCCACCGTATGACCTGGCCGGCGCCCACCGGCAGAACACACGCGTCTTCAATGTTTTGCGCGATTGATCCCGCAACCGCCCGAAGAAGTGAACAACTATTCAGAGGGGATGACAAGCTGGAATTGTAAGGATTTTGCGACGGCCACACGCCACCTCCGATTGAGCTGACGGCCGCTCCGGCCCGCGAATGCCCTTGGGCCGCCCCGATCCAGCGACGGATCGGCGGCTGCGAGCACCACTCAGGGTCGGATCGGGCCTTCGATGGTAAACCGCGAGCTAAGATCATCGCCCGAAATAGAGGCATCTGGTCTCGCACTGACCCGCGCGCATCGCGGCCGCATTTACCCGAATTTATCTGAGACCGTGGTCGAGTGCGCCCAACGTCACGCGTGGCGTTGCCTCGATGCCATCCGCCGAACCAAGAAAGCGCATGTCACTCTCCATCACCAGCAGCGTGAGCAGCCGCAGCTCTGTGCGAGGGCTGGTGCCGCTATGCGCCGCCGTGGGCGCCTATCTGTTTTATCTCTCCGCCGGTGAGATCCTGCTGCGGGATTCCGACACCGAATGGCAGATCAAGGTCGGACAGTGGATCCTCGAACACGGCGCGATGCCGACATCGGACGTGTTCTCCTTCACCCGTTTCGGCGAACCATGGATCTCGAGCTCGTGGCTGTCGCAGGTGGCGTACGCCCTCGTCTATGGCGGCGATTGGGCCGGGCCGGTAATCCTGACGTCGGTCGCGATCGGCGCGACGGTTGGGATCTTCCTGCATCTGCTCAGCCCGTATTTCGATCCGGCGCGTGCGATCCTGATCGCCGCGCTGGCGCTGCTGTTGTCGACGATCCACTTCTTTGCGCGGCCACATGTGCTGGCGCTGCCGGTCCTGCTGGCGTTCATCGGCGGCCTGATGGCGGCCGCCGATCGCCGCACGTATCCATCTTGGTGGCTGCTGCCGCTGATGGCGCTATGGGCCAATCTGCATGGCGGCTTCGTGCTCGGCCTCGCGCTGATCGGGCCGATCGGACTGGAGGCGGTCTGGAGCGCAGAGCCCAACCGCCGCCGTCAACTCGTCGTGCGATGGGGACTGTTCGGTATCGCGGCGCTGGCCGCGAGCTGCGTGACGCCCTACGGCTGGAACAGCCTGCTCGGCGCGACCAAGATCCTCAGCCTCGGCAAGCTGCTGACGCTGATCGGCGAATGGATGCCCGCGGATTTCAGCAAGCCCAGCTTCTTCGAAGCCACGCTGCTCGGCCTGATCGGCCTCATCTGCTATCGTGGGCTGACGCTGTCGGTGCCGCGGATCCTGCTGCTGCTCGGGTTGGTCTGGATGGCGCTGAGCCATATCCGCAACATCGAGGTGTTCGCGTTCATCGCACCGCTGGTGCTCGCCAAGCCGATATCGGAACAATGGGGGATGGCGGCCGTCGCCGCCGCCCGCTTCGAGGAACGCCGCTCGTTCCCCGTCGTCACGATCCTGGCTTCGATCGCGATGGTGATCGGCGCGTGGGTGACCACGACGACCTTCATCGCGCAGCACCAGTTCAAGTTCCTGCCGGTGTTCTGGCCCGCCGCCGCGGTCGACGTCCTCCAGCAGCACAAGGTGCAGCGCGTGTTCAACACCGCGCCGTTCGGCGGCTATCTGGTGAGCCGCGACATCAAGGTGTTCATCGACGGCCGCGCCGAGCTGTATGGCGAGCAGTTCGTGCTCGACTATTACGCCGCGCTCGACGCCCGCGATGCCGGACAGCTGCTGGACCTGCTCGACAAATACCGGATCGACGCCACGCTGCTGAGCTCGGACTCTCCTGCAGGAAATGTGCTGGACCACCTCAAGGGCTGGAAGCGGCTGTACAAGGACGACGTCGCCGTCATCCATGTACGGTCGAACGAGACGAAGGCCGGCGCGAGTTCGAACTAAGCGTCAAAGGCTAAACGGCTCAGACTTCTTCCGTCATTGCGAGCGAAGCGAAGCAATCCATTGGGCCGCGTGCGCGGAGCGATGGATTGCTTCGTCGCTTCGCTCCTCCAATGACGGCGAGACGCCACCGGCCGCCTTTAGTTCCCCGTCTGCAACTCGCCGAAGCGATCCCAGCTCTTGCCGTTGAAGCGCATCAGCTGCATCTGGTCGACCGGCACATGGTCGACCGGCGACGTGTTGACCCTGATGCCCGGCAGCAGCATCGGCAATTCCAGGTCCTTGATCGCGAACGCCTGCCGCAGGATGTTCTCGGTCGAGAGATCGTCGCCGCAGGCCTTCAGCACAGCCTCCATCGCCATCGCGCTGTTGTAGGCGTTGACGTAGTTGGTGTCGTGCTGATCGCCTTCGGGCACGAATCTGGTCATGAAGTCGCGCCAACCCTTCATGCCCGGATCGTCCTTCCAGGCCGGATCGTCCGGATCCTTCACATAGGCCGTGGAGATGATGCCGGTGCCGGCCTCGACGCCGGCCGGCTGCATCACGGTCGAAATCCACACCGCGGTGTTGGAGAGGAACGTCATCGGCCGCCAGCCGATCTCGAAGGCCTTGCGGATCGACTGCGCCGCGAATTTCGGCGTCGCCGCGATCACGAAGACGTCGGCATTGGTGGCCTTCAGCTTGACGATCTGCGAGTCGATCGTGGGGTCCGATATCTCGTAGGTCGCAACGGTGACGAGCGAATCGTATTTCTCGCCGAGCACGTCCTTGAGGCCGGCGAGATAGTCGCGGCCGTAATCGTCGTTCTGCGAGATCACGGCGAACCGCGCATTCGGAATCTTCGCCAGTGCGTAACGCGCGTAGAGCCGCGCTCTCGTAGCGGAACGGCGCCTGCACGCCCATCGTGGCCTGCGGGAATTGCGTGACGTCGCCGAACTTCGAGGCGCCGGAGGCGAGGAACAGCTGCGGGATGTTCTTGCCCTGCAGGTACTTTGCGATCGCCGTGTTGTGCGCGGTGCCGATCGAGGAGAAAATCAGCGCAACCTCGTCGCTTTCGACGAGACGGCGCGTCTGCTCCACCGTCTTCGGCGGTGCATAGGAATCGTCCAGCGAGATGAAGTTGATCTTGCGGCCGTTGATGCCGCCGCGCTCGTTCAGCATCCTGAAATAGCCGGCCTCGCCCTTGCCGAGCGCGCCGAACGCCGACACCGGCCCGCTATAGGGCATGGTCTGACCGATCCTGATTTCAGTTGATGTGACGCCGCGCATCTCGGCTGCAAATGAAACGGCGGGCAGCAGCAGGAATGAAATGGCGCCAAGCGCGCCGAATGCCTTGCGCATCGGCCTCCCCTCCCCATTTTTCTTGCCGCGCTCTCAGTCGGCGCGGCCGTGCCGTCCAGCGGCTTGGCGCGAGGATGCCACGGCGGCCCGATGGAGGCCAAGCCTATTCGCCGCAGCGGTCTCAGCGCGTGCCGCGCTGCTTGACCGGGATCACGAATTTCAGCCCCGACCATATCGCATCGACGGCGCACACCTTGACGTCGACCAGGCCCGACACGAGCCCGGTGTTGCGAACCACGACATCCGTGAGATCGGTCGCGACGCCCGAGCTCTTCTTCGGCCACGACACCCAGATCATGCCGTCAGGCGCGATCACACCCCGGTAGCGGCGCAGCTTGACCGAGAGGCCCTTGGCCTCGGCGGTGAACAGATGCACGGCATTGAGCGGCGCCCGCGCGGTCTTCGCGAGCTGCACACCGGCGGGCAACTCTCCGACGATGTCTCCATAGGGAACGGATAACCCGTCGACAAAAATACAAAAGCCCGGCTTTAGGCCGAGCTTTTGCACAATCGCTTTGCCGGTATGGCCGGCCATGGCTTACGCCTGCGGCTGCGGCTCCAAGCCGGTGTCCGGATCGGGACGCGGGCGCGGCTTGCCGGCCGGCGGCACGGCGGAGGCGCGCGGCGTCGACGGCTCCAGCACCGACTCGCGGTTGGGCTTCTTGCCCTTCAGCAGGTCGGTGATCTCGTCGCCGGTCAACGTCTCGAACTCGAGCAGGCCCTTGGCGAGGGTTTCGAGATCGTCGTGCTTCTCGGTCAGGATGCGGGTCGCTTCCTTGTAGCCTTCCTCGACCAGGCGCTTGATCTCGGAGTCGATCTTCTGGACTGTCGCCTCGGACGCGTTCTGCGTGCGCGAGACCGACATGCCGAGGAACACCTCGTCCTGGTTCTCGCCATAGGAGACGGTGCCGAGCTCTTCCGAGAGACCCCAGCGCGTCACCATCATGCGGGCCAGGCGGGTCGCCTGCTCGATGTCGGAGGCGGCGCCCGAGGTCACCTTCTCGCGGCCGAAGATCAGCTCTTCCGCGACACGGCCACCCATCATGATGGCGAGACGCGAGGTCATCTGCTCCAGCGACATCGACAGCTTGTCGCGCTCCGGCAGCTGCATCACCATGCCCAGCGCACGGCCGCGCGGGATGATGGTCGCCTTGTGGATCGGATCGGTCGCGACGACGTTGAGGCCGACGATGGCGTGGCCGCCCTCGTGATAGGCGGTCAGCAATTTCTCTTCCTCGGTCATGACGAGCGACTTGCGCTCGGCGCCCATCATCACCTTGTCCTTGGCCTCTTCGAACTCGGCCTGCGTCACCATCCGCTTGTTGCGGCGGGCGGCGGTCAGCGCAGCCTCGTTGACGAGGTTCATCAGGTCGGCGCCGGAGAAGCCCGGGGTGCCGCGCGCGATGGTCTTGAGGTTGATATCCGGCGCCAGCGGCACCTTGCGGACATGGACCTTGAGGATCTGCTCGCGGCCGACGACGTCCGGGTTCGGCACCACGACCTGACGGTCGAAGCGGCCCGGACGCAGCAGCGCGGGATCGAGCACGTCGGGACGGTTGGTCGCCGCGATCAGGATCACGCCTTCATTGGCCTCGAAGCCGTCCATCTCGACCAGCAACTGGTTCAGCGTCTGCTCGCGCTCGTCATTGCCGCCGCCGAGGCCGGCGCCGCGATGACGGCCGACCGCGTCGATTTCGTCGATGAAGATGATGCAGGGCGCGTTCTTCTTGGCCTGCTCGAACATGTCGCGGACACGGCTCGCGCCGACGCCGACGAACATCTCGACGAAGTCAGAACCGGAGATGGTGAAGAACGGCACGTTGGCTTCGCCGGCGACCGCGCGCGCGATCAGCGTCTTGCCGGTGCCGGGAGGGCCGACCAGCAGCACGCCGCGCGGAATGCGTCCGCCGAGCCGCTGGAATTTGCCGGGGTCGCGGAGGAATTCGACGATCTCCTGCAGATCCTGCTTGGCCTCGTCGACACCCGCGACGTCCTCGAAGGTGACGCGGCCATGCGCCTCGGTCAGCATCTTGGCGCGCGACTTGCCGAAGCCCATCGCCTTGCCGGCGCCGCCCTGCATCTGCCGCGACAGGAAGATCCAGACGCCGATCAGCGCGATGAACGGCAACCATGAGACGAGCAGCGAGACGAACCACGGCACGTTGTCGCCGGGCGCCTTCGCGGTGATCTGCACCTTGGCGTCATAGAGCCGCTTCACGAGCGTCGGATCGCTCGGCGCGTAGGTCTGGAAGCTCGTGCCGTTGTTGAAGGTGCCGTGAATCTCGGGCCCCTGGATCACGACATCGCGGACATGACCCTGATCGACTTCGGTGAGAAGCTGCGAGAACGAGATGTCCGAGGACGACGAGCGCTGGCCAGGATTCTGGAAAAGCGTGAACAACGCCAGCAACAGCAGGACAATGATGACCCAGAGGGCGAAATTCCGCAGATTGGCGTTCATGGTCTTCCTTCGGTGGTCGCGCGGATCGCGGCCTCTCTCTATCCTTGGGCAGGCTCTGTGGGAATCCCCAGGGAATCCATCCCGTGATGGCATACAATCTAGGTGCCGCAGGGGTCGATGCCAAGGGAACTGCGCACGACTATTTACCGCATCCTAGCCCGATTCCCGGTCAAAAAATGACGCAGAATCCGGTGTTTTTCCGGGGTGGTTAAGCCACCTTGCCGGATTATGGCAGCGATTGAACCAATCGAACCCGGCCTAGCCGGAACGTGCCCGGCGGGGCGGTGCCGGGCTGATCCTGATACGGCCGGAGGCGACGCTGATGACCGCTCCGGCGAGGGTCTGTTTCAGCTTGGATTCGCGTTGACCGGCGGCCCCATCCAGGGCCTGGTCGACCGCCGCGAGAAGGGTTTCGACCTTGCCGAGCTCGGCCGGCCCCTCATGTCCGGTACGGTCGATGGCGCGCTTCAGCAGGCGGAGGCGGATCTCGTCCGGCATCACCGCGAACAGCGCGGCGTCGAAGCCCGCGCCGAGCTTATCCTCGCTTTTCAACGCAAGATAGCGCTCGGCACCATCGACCAGCAGTTCCAGCGCGGAATTGGCCCGCGCGATCCGCGCGGCAAGCCGCGCCAGGATCCGCGCATCACCGCCCTCCTCCGCCAATAGCGGCATCAGCGCGCGCAGCCGTGGCCGCGTGAAGGACAGGTCGCGGTTGGTCGGATCGTCGGCAAAGCCGATGCGCGCCTTCCGCAGCGTTGCGATCAGCTGCGCCTTCGACACATCGAGCAGCGGCCGCATCAGCAGAACGCCGTCGCGCTCGGTCTCGCGCGCCATCGCCGAAAGGCCGGCAACGCCACTGCCGCGCAGCATCCGCATCAGCAGCGTCTCGGCCTGGTCGTCACGGGTATGCGCGGTCAGGATATGCGTGGCGCCGTGCTTGCGCGCGGCTTGCGTGAGCAGACGGTAGCGCGCCTCGCGCGCGGCGGCCGGCACGCCGGTCCCGGGTTTCGGCCCATTCCATCGCAGCATTTGATGCGGCAGGTCGAGGCTTCGCGCCAGCCGCTTGACGTCGCGCGCCTCGCGAGCCGCCTCAGGACGCAGACCGTGATCGACGGTGACCGCCACCAGCCGCGGCCCTTGCGCGAGCGCGCGGCGCCAGCGTGCGGCCAGCCACATCAGCGCGACTGAATCCGGACCACCGGACACCGCAAGCACGATCGCCGGCGCGCGCGCCAGATCTACGAACAGGCGCTTGGCGTCCCTTGCCGGGATGGCGGATTGGTCGTCGGGCATCGCAGAACCAGCAGGCCGTGGAAAGGCCGGAAGCGGCCTCCCCTTGCCGGTTTAGCACTTCACGCGCTTCTGCTCGCGGTCAACCGCAGCCTTAACCCCGCCGGAGGCGCGCGGGTACTTCCGTGCGATCTCGCCGAACGCGGCGCAGGCGGCTTCCTTTTCCTTCAGCGCCGCCAGCGACTGGCCGAGCCGCAGCAGCGCGTCGGGTGCCTTCGCTGATTTGTCGAACTTGGTGGTCACGCCGAGGAAGGTCTCCGCGGCGTCGCGATATTGCTGGCGCTGGAAATAGCTTTCGCCGAGCCAGTATTGCGAATCCGCCACCAACGGATCGGTTGGATATTTCGTGGCGAAGTTCTTCATCGTCTCTTCGGCGAGCGCATAGTCCTTGCGCTGCATGTAGCCGATGCCGAGGTCGAACTCGTCCTTCGGCGTGGCCGACGGCGGCAAGGTGGTCAGGGCCGCGCTCGCGCCGGGCGCGCGTTGCGGGCTGGTGTTGCCGAGCTCGAGCGGCTCGCCCGCCCCGCGGCCGCCGGGCGCACCGACTGCTGCCTCGCCGGGCATCGGCATCTGGCCGCCACCGAGCGCACGCGGCGCGCCCGGAGCATTCGGATTCTGGTTCGGATCGAAGGCATCGCCGCGGCCGCGACGGCCCGGTGTGGCAGGCGCCGCCGGCTCCTGCACGATCGGTGCGGGCGCTGCGACCTGCTGCTGGTCATAGCCGCCCTGCGGCTGCCGGCCATAGCCTTGCTGGGGCTGGCCGTATCCCTGCTGCGGCTGGCCATACCCCGGCTGGGCCTGCGGGTAAGCCTGCGGCTGCTGGGCGGGCGGCACCGCAGCGACATTGGATTGGCCCGCCGGAGCCTGTCCAGGCGCGCCGGGCGGCTGGCCGCCAAGCTGGCGCAGACGCTCCTCGAGCTGGCGGTTGCGGTACTGCAGCTCCTCGTTCTGACCGGTTAGCTGCCGCAGCTGGTTTTCGAGCCGCTCGATCCGCATCTCGGCATCGGAATCGTCGGACTGGGCAAACACTGGTGCGGAAACGGCGAATAGCGCCGCGATCGCCGCGGCGGAGGAAAGAAAATGAAGCCTGGATGACATTTTGCCCTGACGACGAGATCGACGTGAAAAGCGAGCGACATTGAGGGACGGAGTACGCCGGAATTGTGACTGGCACTTCAAATCCGGGACAGCGCCACGGATACCGGTTTAGTACGGGCGCTGGAACAAGCAAGCGGCCAATTGCACGCAGCTTCGTTCATCTTGATGAAGGGCGCCCGGCCCCGCCATGCGGTCAAAACAAAACCGGCGCCCGAAGGGCGCCGGCTTGGAAACGTATTCAGGATCGCGTCAGGAGCTGGCGTTCAGCACGGTGACGGCGCGCCGGTTCTGCGACCAGCAGGAGATGTCGTTACAGACCGCGACCGGGCGCTCCTTGCCGTAGGAGATGGTGCGCATGCGGCTCGGATCGATGCCGCGCGAGGCCAGGTAGGCGCGCACCGACTGGGCACGGCGGGCACCAAGCGCGATGTTGTATTCGCGCGTGCCGCGCTCGTCCGCATGACCTTCGATGGTGAAGGAATAGCGGTTGTAGGTCTGCAGCCACTGCGCCTGCTTGTCGAGGGTCGCAGTCGCCTGCGGGCTGAGATCGGTCTGATCGCTCTCAAAGAACACGCGGTCGCCGACATTGACCACGAAGTCCTGCTGGCTACCCGGGGTCGCGGCGCCCCCAATCGCGCCATTGGCGTCCAACGGGTTCTTGTTGGCGCAGGCGCCCATCGACAGCGCCACCGCCAGAACCGCAACCAGCTTCATACCCTGGAGATAATTCATTCCCGGAGCCTCCACGCTCACGCTCTTCGTACTACCCAATCGGTCTACAGGGCGATGGTTAAGCGAACGTTCCGTCAACCTTGACGAGACCTTGCTGGACCCCATCAAATGCCAGACAATGCCGGAAAGCGCCCCCGATGGTTAATGGGTGGCAAATGTGGCGCGATGGTGAAGGGAAGGCAAGCTTCGCGGGAACCAAATCGCTCGACGGCAATTTTGGCGCCGTCCGTGGCCAACCGGCGACAGAAAGTTGCAGATTTGGAACGCTGGAACGGCGGCAGCGACGAAACGGCAGCCGGGTAGTTCGCGCTCAGGAATGCGGCACGATCGACGGACGCTCGAATCGCTCGATCGTCGGCTGCTGGAGCACATGGTGTTCACGCTCGAACAGCATGCGGCGCTCGAACGCCGACGAACGCATCATCGGGTAGCGCGTGAACACCTTGTCCCGCATGGTGGGGAAATCCGCCGCCATCAGCCCGACCGGCTTGAGCAGGCCCGGGAACAGGCGAGGCTCGGCAATGGTCTCGTGGAAGAAGACGCGGCGGTAGAATGCCTGGTGCTCCGGACGGACGATGGCCAGTCCCAGATCGGCGCTGAAATATTCGCAGGCCATATAGGCGAGACGAACGGTGACATAGGGCAGCTCGGGCGTGCGCCGGGCCCGATCGGGATCCGCAACGAACCGCGCGGGATCGATGATGACTTGATGGCGATCGAGCCTCGGATGCAGGATTTCGCCGAAGGCCTCCGCAGAGCACGACTCGCGCCACTCGTTCGTCAGCACGCTGATGCGAACCGAGCTGCTGAGCTGGCCGTCGAGATAGACGCCGAAGGTCCAGGAGTTCTCCAGATCATCGTATTGATCCGTGACCCGCTGCTCAGCGGATTCCTTCACCGCGCCTTCGCGCAGATAGGCGCGATAACGCAGATTGTAGATCTCTTCTTTTTCGGCGGGCGTTTGGGCGAGGCGGTAATCAACTTGGTCGAGCAGCTCCGGGCCTCGCGAAAAAGCGCGGGGCGCAACGACGGGGGACCTCATGAACTACTCCGGACTGTCACGACAACTTTTGCGAGCTGCCTAAAATCTTAACAGCTTCTTAATTTTCGTCAAAGCAATCGAGACAATACAGTTAACTTGTGACCGCAAGGGTGCATTCCCGGTGGTGCACCCGGGGATCATCACAACTATCGATTGAAGGCGTTCGGCGGGCTCACGCGATCGAGCGCGAGGGAACCACATGCAATTGCTCGTCGGCCCGCCGGCCGTGCGAAGCATTGAGCAACTGGCGGATGCGCACCGCGGGAACTGGCCGGCTGAACAGGTATCCCTGTGCTTCGGTCACCGCGCCATCGGCGCTGATCAGTTCGAGCTGCTCATTGGTCTCGATGCCCTCGACCACGACCGACATGCCGAGATCCGCCGACAGCCGCGCCACGCCGCGCAGCAGGGTCAACGGACGATCGCTGTCGATGCCCTCGAGGAAGGAACGATCGATCTTGACCTTCTGCAGCGGGAAATTGTGCAGGTAGCTGAGCGACGAGTAGCCGGTGCCGAAATCATCCAGCGAGATCCGCACGCCGAGCGAGCGCAGCTGCGACAGCACGTCGTGGGTCAGCTCGGTGTTGTGCAGCAGCGAGGATTCGGTGATCTCGATCTCGAGCCGGTGCGCGGGCAGACCGGAGACCTCGAGCGCGTAGCGGACCTCGCTCAACACGTCGCGCTGATGGAACTGCTGCGGCGAGAAGTTGACCGCGACGCTGACCGCTTCGGGCCACTTCATGCACTCCATGCAGGCCTTGCGCAGGATCCAGCGGCCGAGATCGACGATCAGGCCCATGTCCTCGGCGACCGGAATGATGTCGACCGGAGACACCGTGCCGCGCGCGGGGTGGTTCCAGCGCAGCAGCGCCTCGCAGGTCGAAACCTTGCCGGACTTCAGATTGATCAGCGGCTGGTAGAACAGCTCGAACTCCTCGTTGGCCAGCGCCTTGCGCAGATCGAGCTCGAGGATGCGTCGGGCCTCGACAGTTTGCGCCATCTCGTCGCGGAAGAAGCAGAAGGTGCCGCGGCCATCGGCCTTGGCGCGGTAGAGCGCCATGTCGGCGTTCTTCAGCAGCGTGTCGGCGCCGACGCCGGGCGCGGTCATCGCGATGCCGACACTGGCGCCGATCTCGACCAGATGGTTGTCGATCTTGTAGCGCTCGCTGAGGCGGTCGACGATGCGCCGCGCCAGTGCGGCGGCATCTTCATGCGAGTTAATATTCTGCTGGAACACGACGAATTCGTCGCCACCGAACCGCGCGACGAAATCTTCCGGACGCAGCATCTCGCGCAGCCGCTCGGCGACCGCACAAAGCAGCTGATCGCCGCAGGGATGGCCGAGCGTATCGTTGACCTGCTTGAACTGGTCGAGGTCGACGAACAGCAATGCGGAACGGTGGTCACCGTGCTGCATGGCGAGCAGGCGGCCGATCTCGTCGCGGAAATTGACCCGGTTGGGCAGCGCGGTCAGCTCGTCGTAGCGCGCGAGGTGGCTGATCCTTGCCTCGGCGTCCTTGCGTTCGGTGATGTCCTCGACCAGCAAGACCGTGCCGCCGCCGGCCATCGGCTGGAACGTCCAGTCCAGCGAACGGTTCTGCGCCGGATCGGGGTCGCTGGTGACGATGTCGCCGCGCTGCGAGCTCTCGATCTCGAACAGGATCTGCTGCGCGGCCGCGACCGAGATCGCGCCGGACAGGACGCAGGCGTTGCAGATATCGGCCGCGCTGGCGCCGCGCTGCACGAAATCGTCCGACAGCTGCATCATCTCGATGAAGCGGTGGTTCATCACCGCGAGGCGCCCGTCGGCGCGGAACATGCACAGGCCATGCGGCATGTTGTTGAGCGCAGTATCGAACTGATGCGCCAGCGCCGCCTCGCGGAAGCTCGCGGTCAGCGCCTTGACGAAGATCGCATGCAGGCTGAGGTTGATGCCCTTGAGGCCGAGGAAGAACAGCACCAGCAGGGTCGCGAGGCCGACATAGTAGAAGTCGCCATGCAGCGCCAAGGCGAGCGACATCGGGCCGCAGGCGACCAGCACATGGAGCTGAAGCAGCCGCGGCCGCCCGTAGTTGCGGGCCGCGCCGCCTGCGGTATAGCCGACCGTTACCGCGACGCAGAGCATGTGGGCGATCGCATCATCGCTGCCGAGGATGGTGACGAAGCACCAGGCGCCCAGCACCATGGCGTAGACGATCGCACCGATCGAGTAGCGCGGCGCCCAGACCTTGGCTTCCTCATAGGTCAGCCCGCCGCCCTGCCCCTCGTCGTATTTGCGCATCCAGACCGCGCGCGCGGTGCCGATGGCGATGATCAGGAAGGCGAACGGCCACAGCAGCACATTACCGGTCTTGAGCGCGGTCATCACCGCGGCGGAGGCGGTGGCGACGCTGCCGAGGAACATCGCCCAGAAGTTCTGGCGCATCGAATCCACAAGTGCAGCGTAGAGCACTGGCTCCAGCTCGTCCTGGCTGCCTCGTCGTTTCTGATCCACCAACTGCATCTGCAGACGTACGCGTCCTTTTCCGGCAGCGTAGTTTTAGCGGCCGCAGGTGAAGCCTTTCTGAGCGAACATCCTTAGCGAGTCCTTGCCACGGATGATTGATGGCCGAAATTCGGCATCAAATTCAGTGCGCTAGGTAAGAAGTGCCGACCTGCTCCGGGGTTCCCCGGAGCAGCCCCGCGCGAGCTCAGGACAACAGCGGCGACCAGGCGGGATCGGACGCAAAACCGGGGGTCGGAACCCGCAGCTCGTTGCGGCCGGACACGTCGATCGTGAACAGCGACGGGCCGCTGTTGCCGCCGGGATCGCGGAAGAACATCACGACGCGTCCGTTCGGCGCAAAGGTCGGACCTTCATTGTGGAAGCCCGAGGTCAGGATGCGCTCGCCGGAGCCGTCCGGCTTCATGATGCCGATCGCGAACTGCCCGCCGCCCTGCTTGGTGAAGGCGATGTAGTCGCCGCGCGGCGACCACACTGGCGTCGAATAGGTGCCGTCACCGAACGAGATGCGCTGCGCCTGCCCGCCGGTTGCCGGCATCACATAGATCTGCGGCTTGCCGCCGCGATCGGACTCGAAGCACAGCCGCGTGCCGTCGGGCGCGTAGGATGGCGAGGTGTCGATCGCCGGCGTGTCGGTCAGCCGCGTCATCGACTTCGAGCGCAGATCCATCACGAACAGGTTTGAGTTGCCGCCCTGCTGCAGGCTCATGATGACGCGCTGGCCGTCAGGCGAGAAGCGCGGCGAGAACGACATGCCCGGGAAGTTGCCGACGATCTCGCGCTGACCGGTCTCGATGTTGAGCAGATAGACGCGCGGGTCGCCCTGCCCGAACTCCATGTAGGTGATTTCCTGGGTCGACGGCGAGAAGCGCGGCGTCAGCACGAGGTCCGAGCCGCGGGTCAGATAGCGCACATTGGCGCCGTCCTGGTCCATCAGCGCAAGACGCTTGACGCGGCGATCAGCCGAGCCGCTCTCGTCGACGAACACGACGCGGGTATCGAAATAGCCCTTCTCGCCGGTCATCCGCTCGTAGATCTGGTCGGAGATGATGTGGGCGATACGGCGCCAGTATTCCGCCGAGGTGTCATACTGCTGGCCGGCGAGCTGCTGGCCGGTGTTGACGTCCCAGAGCCGGAATTCCGCCTTCACGCGGCCGTTGCCCTGGCGCGTCATCCGGCCGGTCACCAGCGCCTGCGCGTTGATGCTCTTCCAGTTGTTGAAGTTCGGCGCCGCGTCGATGTTGATCTGCTTCTCGAGGTAGGCGGCCTGATCGATCGGCGCGAACAACCCGCTGCGCTTCAGATTGTTGGTGATCACCTGCGTGACGCCGACGCCGACTTCGGCATCGCCGGGCGTGCCGGCGGCGAAGTTCGGGATTGCGATCGGGACCGGGGCAAACTCGCCTTCCGAAATGACGATGCGTTTTGACTGTGCAAACGTGCCGCGCGCGCCGATAGTCGTGGCAGCGGTGAGTGCAGCCATTCCGGAAATGATCTGTCGGCGATTGGGGCGAAACAGCACATCGCGCAATTTATCTGGATTGGTCATCGGTCACGTTGGCTTTGATAATGGCGCATAGGGTTCAAAGTTGCTTTTCCTGGAAGACCGGCGTGAAGGACTTCCATTCATCGAAGAACGCCGCCGGCAGACGATACGGCTGGCACTGAATGATCGCGCGCAACGCGCTATCCGCATAGGCGCGGGCATAGGGGGTTGGCGGCGTGCCGTCCGGCACCGGCATGCCTTCCAGTCCACCGTCGCGCTTCAGGCGAATATTGAAGGCGACCTCCGGCCTCTGATCATCCAGGCCACCGTAAGGCTTGTTCGTCCAGCAGCGCTCCACCTGCTGCCTGAACATGGCGCCCCAGGTCGCGGAGTTGTCGGCAGCCTTGCCCTTTGCGGTACCGAGCGCCGCGTTGGCGTTGAGCGCATCGCCGGTCGCCGCCGCGCGGGTCGGGTCGCGCTTGTCGAGCAGCGCTGCGATCTTGCTCTGGTCGAACACGCGATCCTTTGGCTTCTGCTCCGGCGGCGGCTTGGCGGCCTGCTGAACCGGCTTCGGCGGTGGCTTCTTCTCTTCCTTCTTGATCGCTTCCGCGATCGGATCGGGCTTCACCGGATCAGGCTTCTTCTCGACCGGCTTCGGCTCTTCCTTCGGCTTGTTCTCGACCTTCTTCGGCGGATCCGGCTTCTTGTCCTCCGGCTTCTCCACCTTCGGTGTCGGCGCCGGCGCAGTGTCGGTCACGACCGGCGGCTTCTTCTCTTCGACCTTGCCGACGGTGTCGTCTACCGGCTTGGCTTCGGCGACCTTGTCGACCAGCGGCTTGGGATTTTCCTTCTTGCCGTCTTTCTGGCCGGTCATCACGTGCGAAAGCTGGTCGGCGGAGATCACGTCGACGGCAACGGATTCCTCTTCAGGCATCACGTATGCCCTGGTCGAAAACGACACGAGGCCCCACCCGATCACGAGGACGTGCAGGACAATCGATGCCGCCAGAGTCTTGTCGACCTTGACCTTCAAATCAGGCTTCCCCGTGCCTTGGCATGGTGGTTATCCGCCTTCCGGGATGATGACGATATTCGCCTTGAATCCCGCGGCCCGGACTTCCCCGAGCAATTTCATCATATCCGTGTAACAGACGTCCTTGTCGCCACGCAGATAGACCACTTTTTCGGCATCCGACCGGGCATCGCCGATCGCCTTGATCTTGGCTGGAAAATCCGCGGCCGTGACCGGCGCGTCGCCGAGATAGAGTTCGACATTCGAGTTGCAGCCGCCGCCGGTACGCTTGACCGACAATGTCAGCGGCGGCTGGTTCGACGAGATCGACTTGCCGCCGCTCGCGACCGGCAGATCGATATCGATGTTCGACGTCATCAGCGGCGCCGCGACCATGAAGATGATCAAGAGCACCAGCATCACGTCGACCATCGGCGTGACGTTGATCTCGGCCATGACCGGCTTGCGCCCGCCGCGGCGGCGTCTGCCCCCGCCGGACCCTGCCATGCTCATCGCCATGATCGTGCGCTCACAAGAGTGACCATCGTGACCATCATCAGTCTCAGCCCCGCTCGTCGATCTGACGCGACAGGATGGCCGAGAACTCGTCGGCGAACCCCTCGAGGCGCGCGGCCTGCCGGTTCACCTCCGAGGTGAACTTATTGTAGAAAATAGTCGCCGGAATTGCGGCAATCAGGCCGATTGCGGTCGCAAACAGCGCTTCCGCGATACCGGGGGCCACCACCGCCAATGAGGTGTTTTTCGAGGCCGCGATCGACTGGAAGCTCGACATGATGCCCCAGACGGTGCCGAACAGGCCGACAAACGGGCCGGCCGAGCCCACCGTGGCGAGCACCAGGAGGCGCCGTTCCAGCCGCTCCACTTCCCGGGCGATCGAGACGTTCATGACCTTTTCGATCCGGGCCTGCAGCCCGGCAAAGGACCGCGACTGGCTCTCGAAGGAGCGCTTCCACTCCCGCATTGCGGCCACGAAACAGGCCGCCATCGACTGGGTCGGCTTGGCCGAGAGTGCCCGGTAGAGTTCCTCGATCGACTGGCCGGACCAGAACGCCTGCTCGAACTTGTCCATTGCCCGCTTGGTGCGGGCGTAGAGCAGGATTTTGTCGATTGCGATCGCCCAGACCCACACCGAGCAGGACAGAAGTCCCAGCATCACGCATTTGACGACCCAATGGGCCTGCCAAAACAATGCGATCAGCGATACATCGCTCGATGCCAGTGGCAGCGTCGACTGAGCCACATCGGCGGGATTCATCGGCAATATCCTCTCAACGCAAGTGTCCCAATTCGGCGGGCCGCCAATCGGCACCCCTTCCACGGCCGCGCGCCCGGCGCGGCAAAACTGCGCGAGAGCCTCTTACATCTGTCGCATGGGGGGCCCGTCCAAAGCCGGGCCCTGCTTCCCCTGCCAACATGTCAAAACGAGGGCTTTTCACGCGTCATTCCGACCCTAACCAAACGCTAATCATGGTTAAGGCGAGGTTACCAAAGGGAAATTTGGAGGCGGGAAATGCCGCCGGACGAGCCGGTTGGCGGGTTCCCGGGATGAACGGTTTGCGGCCGGGTGGAGAGAGCGCGGGTCCCCCTCCCCGCGTCGTCCTGGCGAAAGCCGGGACCCATAACCACCGAATCCGGTGACGAACGGGATCGTGGCCCCAGCGTCGCGCAACAAATGAACTTAGGGGTAATGGGTCCTGGCTTTCGCCAGGACGACGGCGATGGATGGTTCGCGATCCCACTGACACACCGCCGGCGTCATCACCCGCGCCCAGTATTCCAGAGGCAGCGGTGCTTGACCCGGGCTCTCGCTTCGCGAGCCCTGCAATGACGATGGAGAGTGATCGCCTCGCTAACGTCGCCTCACGTCAAATGCCTGATGAGCGCGAGCCCGGCAAACAATCCCGCGATCGAGAGCGCCACCGATCCCGCGACGTACAGCGCAGCCAGCCCGAGCTCGCCACGCTCATAGAGCAGCGCGGCGTCGAGCGAGAAGGCGGAGAAGGTGGTGTAGCCACCGAGGACGCCGGTCATCAGGAACAGCCGCCAGGGCTGCGAGGCCTCGCCCTTGAAGGCGAGATAGCCTGCGATCAGCCCCATCACGGTCGATCCCGTGATGTTGATGATGAAAGTGCCCCAGGGAAACGCGGTGCCGATGCAGCGCGCACAGGTGATGTTGATCAGATGCCGCAGCGTGGCGCCAAGACCGCCGCCGAAGAAGACGAGGAGATAGCTTGCCAGTTGCCCCATGCGCGCTTTGTGCCGCATGGCCGCAACCGCTGCAAGGAAACAAAAAGGGCAGCAGTTGATCCTGCCGCCCTCTTCCAAAGCACTCTCGTCGTCATTCCCCGGTGCGCAATTGCGCACCTGAGGGCGGTCCGCAGGACCGAGCCCGGAATGATATTGTGCGGGCTTAGCCGGCCTTGCCGAACAGCTCGTCGACGTAGTCCCAGTTGACGAGGCTGTCGACGAACGCCTTCAGATAGTCCGGACGACGGTTGCGGTAGTCGATGTAGTAGGAGTGCTCCCAGACGTCGACGCCGAGGATCGGCACCGCGCCGTGGACCAGCGGGTTCTCGCCGTTCGGGGTCTTGGCGATCTCGAGCTTGCCGCCCTTGACCTGCAGCCAGGCCCAGCCGGAGCCGAACTGGCCGACGCCAGCCGCGGCGAAGTCGGTCTTGAACTTCTCGAAGCCCCCGAGGTCTTCGTTGATCTTCTTCTCGAGCCGGCCGGGCAGCTTGCTGCCGCCGCCATTCGGCTTCATCCACTTCCAGAAATGGATGTGGTTGTAATGCTGGCCGGCATTGTTGAAGACGGCCGCGTTCTTGCCGAACGAGCCCTTCACGATCTCCTCGAGGGACTTGCCTTCGAATTCGGTCCCCTTGATCGCGTTGTTGCCGTTGGTGACGTAGGCCTGGTGATGCTTGTCGTGGTGAAACTCCAGCGTTTCCTTGGACATGTAGGGCGCAAGGGCGTCGTGGGCGTAGGGCAGATCGGGTAGCGTGAAGGTCATGGGGTAATGTCCAACAGAGGGTGGGAGACTACACTTAACGGGTCCCCCTTATAGAAGGTTCCACGGCGGAGAAACACCGCATTTTCAGATCGTGTATGACAGATCGGCACAGCCCAAAGCAGACCCAGGACGGCGACGATGAGCATCGAAATCGACATTCTCAACGGAGATGCGTCATGGCAGCGCGCCGAGCCGCTGCTTCGCGCGGTCTGGAGCCCTGAAGTCATGCAGAACAAGAGCTGGGCCGATATCAAATGGGCTCACGCGGATCTGCGCGTGCTGCTCGACGCGCCCGACGACAGCGGGCTGGCCTGCCATGTCGGTATCTATTTCCGGACCATCGCCTGGAACGGCCACAAGGTGCATGTCGGCGGCATCGGCGGGGTCTCGACCCGCGAGGACTGCCGGGGGCGCGGCTATGCGTCACTCGCGCTCGACGCCGCCGTGCACACCATGCGTGCCAACGATGCGGTGAAATTTGCAATCTTATTCTGCGAGCCGCACAATTTCGCGTTCTACCAGGCGCGCGGCTGGCATCCCTTCACCGGCGAAGTCATGTGCGAACAGTCCTCCGGGAAGATCCGCTTCGAGGCGATGGCGCCGTTCGTCAACGACATCGTCCGCGCCCCGCGCCAGGGCAAGATCGACCTATGCGGCCTGCCATGGTGACCCCTGCACGGGCGCGGGTGGCCTGAACAGGCCGCGCGCTTTAGCATGTCGGTCATCATTTATTGATTCCGAGATGATCAGTTGATGTCCCGTCGTGGCCACATCGGCAGCAGGCTCCCTCTCCCGCTTGCGGGGGAGGGTTGGGGGGGGGGGCTCTATCCACGAGTCATTCCGTGGAAAGAGCCCCCACCCGCCACGCGCTGCGCGCGCGTCGGCCTCCCCCGCGAGCGGGAGAGGCGAAGCAAGCGCATGACCATTGAAGCCTCGATCGACGACGCGCGCTCCGCTGCGGCCGCGCCCGCGGTACCGGTCGATCATCTGCTCACCGCACCGATCCTGCCGACGCTGCTCAAGCTCGCGGTCCCCAACACCATCGCGATGTTCGGCTCGACGCTGGTGGCGGTCGCCGAGACCTCCTATATCGGCCGGCTCGGCACCGAGCCGCTGGCGGGCATCGCACTGGTGTTTCCGTTCGCGATGCTGAACCAGATGATGTCGGCGGGCGCGATGGGCGGCGGCGTCTCCTCGGCGATCAGCCGCGCGCTCGGCGCCGGCGACCGTGACCGTGCGGCCGACCTGGCGCTGCATGCGGCGATCATCGGGGTCGGCCTCGGCCTGTTCTTCACCGCCATGATGCTGGGCTTCGGCCGCAGCTTCTATGCACTGCTCGGCGGCCATGGCGGCGTGCTCGATCAGTCCTTGCATTACTCGCAGGTGCTGTTTTCCGGTGCGATCTCGATCTGGCTGGTCAACACGCTCGCCTCCGTCGTGCGCGGCACCGGCGACATGCGGATCCCCTCGATGACGCTGATCACGGTATCGATGGTCCAGATCGCGGTCGGCGGCGTGCTGGGTCTTGGCCTGTTCGGGGTACCGAGCCTTGGCATGCGCGGCGTCGCCGCAGGCCAGCTCACGGCCTTCACGTGCGGCGCGATCTTCCTCGCCTGGTATCTCGCCTCCGGCCGTAGCCGCCTGGAGCTCGACTTCAAGGCCTTCAGCTTCCAGCGCGCGATGTTCCTCGACATCCTCAAGGTCGGCGCGATCTCCTGCCTGTCGCCGCTGCAGAGCGTGCTGACCATCCTGATCTTCACCAAGATCCTGGCCGGCTTCGGCACCGAGACGCTGGCCGGATACGGCATGGGCTCGCGGCTCGAATTCCTGCTGATCCCGATCGCATTCGCGGTCGGCGTCGCCTCGGTGCCGATGGTCGGCATGGCGATCGGCGCGGGACTTGTCACGCGGGCCCGCAAGGTGGCGTGGACCGCCGGCACGGTCGCCGGACTTGTTGTCGGATTGGTCGGACTGGTGGTCGCGATCAAGCCGACGCTGTGGATCGCGCTGTTCACCCGCGATCCCGGCGTCACCGCGGCCGCATCCTCCTATTTCGCGCTCGCCGGACCGGGTTTCGGCTTCTTCGGCGTCGGCGTTTGTCTTTATTTCTCCTCGCAAGGCGCGGCCAAGGTCGGCGGGCCCGTGCTGGCCGGCACCATCCGTCTGCTCATGGTCGGCATCGGCGGCTGGTGGCTCGCGACCGCGAGCGCCCCCGCATGGACGCTGTTTGCGTTGGTCGGAGCTGCGATGGTGGCCTTCGGCCTCGCCACCGTCATCTCGATCCGGCTGACCCGCTGGGGATAGCGTCGCCTTGCGTGAGCATGGCGACCCTGGAAATAATCTACAGGATTTTTTGAATCATACGCGCCTGATCGCGCGAATATGACGTTGCAGAAATTTTTCGACTTGTTATGCAGGCCGACCTTTTGGGGAACTGCCAATGACCTGCAAACTCGGACTCGTGATCGCAATCATCGCGACGGCACTCGCCGCGCCGGCTGCGCATGCGCAGAGCGCGCCTGAGCCTTTCGGCGTCTGGCAGACCCAGGCGGGCGATGCTCGCGTCAAGATCAGCAAATGCGGCGGCGGCATCTGCGGCGTGGTGGTGAGCCTGCGCGATCCGATCGATCCGATGACCGGCAAGCCGCAGGTCGACAACAAGAATCCCAATCCCTCGCTGGCCAACCGGCCGATCATCGGGCTGCCGCTGTTCTCCGCCATGCAGCCGGTTGCCGCAGGCAAATGGTCCGGCCAGATCTACAATGCCGACGACGGCGGCACCTATGCGAGCAGCGTCTCGGTGACCAGCGAGAGCACACTGCGCGTCGAAGGCTGCGTCGGCGCCCTGTGCGGCGGCGAGACCTGGACGCGGGTGGGGAAGTAAGTAGCCGCAAGGAACTGCGCTTCCTCGCCCCGTTCTTGCGGGGCGAGGTCAAGACCAACGCTAAACCGCGCGTGCCTTCAGCACGGTAGCGGCCGAGGCGTAACCGCCGCGGGCGCCGTCGATGAAGTGAACATGGTCGGCGCGCATCACCGACGGGGTAAAGCAGGTCATCATCGCCGCATCCTGTTCGTGCAGGCCGTAGCGCACGACGCCCTGCGCAGCTGCGGCGACGAGGCGCTGCTCGATGTCCGCAGCAAGCTCCGCCGTGCAGTCCAGGATCATGCGCAGGCCGTCGTCAAACTTGCGGAAGTCGGAATTCTCGACCAGCTGCCGCACATAGGCCTTCGGCACGAATTTGCCGATCGGGATATTGAACCGCATCAACGTGTAGGCCCACAGCGTAAAAGTGAGCACGACCGCTCGTCGCAGCGCGAGCGAGCCGCCGCGCCGCGCGCGCGCTTCGTATTCCAGCCCCTGCGGCGGCCAGCGCAGCGGCGGGCCATTGGCGGGCACCGGCCGCCCGGCATCGGGACTCTTCTCGACGCGTCCGACGATGTCCTCGATCACCCTGCGGAAGGAAGCCGGATCGGCATCCTTCGCCGGCAGCACCAGCACCGAGAGGATTACGCCGCGCGCTGAGGGCATCACCTCGAAACGGCAGGACAGGCCCGACAGATCGGGCTGCGTACCGGGCGGCGCCGGATCGACCGCGAACTCGCCGCGCTTCATCGCGGCATCGGCGTAAGCCAGACCGCCGCCGGCGAACATCGCGTAGGAGAGATTAGCCGACGGCCCGAAACGCGCGACGCGCACATCGAAGCCCGCGGCGCGGATCGCTGTGATCGGCACCAGCGCCACCCGCAGCACCAGATCGAGGTCGTCACGCACCCAACGCGCGGTCGCAGCGAGCGCCTCGCGCGCTTTATCAAGATCGGCGGGGGAGACCGCGAAGCTTGCGCCGTCGCCACCGAACACGAACGGAAACTCGCGGCCATCCAGCGCATTGGTGACGGAAGCGACCACCGCGGCACCAGCCATGTTGACCGCCTTGTAGCGCTGCGCTGCGATCGCCTTGGTCGACTCGACGATGTCGGCGACCCCGACCGTCCAGTCATCGGGCAGCGGCGCATACAGCGCCGGATCCATCAAGCGCGCGAAGCTGCGAAACACCGGAATGCCGCTGTAGAAGATCTCGCTGCCGCCAGCCATCGCAACGCCGCCGTTTCCGCCCCTGCTGCAGGATTCTCTAGCAGATACGCGGCCGATTGGGACGGGTTTTAGAAGCGTAGGCCGGACGAAGTCCCGTCATCCTGGCAGGATGACGGAGATGGAAGGCTACGGCCGCCGCCTCACGCCGCCTCGCCCGCCCGCCGCCACGGCGGAAACGGATCGCGCAGCTTCTGCCAGGCCTGCGGGTCCATGCCGGGCTTGCCGGTGACGAGGCAGGCATCAAGGCGGCGGCGAATGTCGTCTTCGCTCATCCCGGAGCCGATGAAGACCAGTTCTTGGCGGCGATCGCCGTAGAGGTCGTTCCAGCTCCGCTGCATCATCAAGCGCCAGTCCGGATGGTCCGGCCAGCGCTCGCGCGGGATCGCCGCCCACCAGGAGCCGAGTCCTTCGGTGCGCACGATCGCACCGGCCTGGCTCATCTCGCCGCACCAATCGGGGCGCGTCGCGATCCAGAAATGGCCCTTGGCGCGGATCACGCCCTGCCAGCTCTCGCGCAGGAAGCCGTGGAAGCGCACCGGGTCGAACGGACACCGCGCGCGGTAGACGAAACTCGTGACGCCATACTCCTCGGTCTCCGGTACGTGTTCGGCAAAGCCGTAGAGCTCCTTGTGCCAGAGCGGATGCTGCTGCGCGCGCTCATGGTCGAAGCGGCCGGTGTCGAGCACGCGGTCGAACGGAATGTTCGCGAAACTCGCCTCGACGATGTCGGCATCCGGGTTGAGCGCGCGCACGATGGTGGCCGCGGCCTCGCGCTGCGCCGGCGTCGCCGCA
Organism: Bradyrhizobium sp. UFLA03-84; assembly: GCF_002289535.1. Taxonomy (NCBI): domain Bacteria; kingdom Pseudomonadati; phylum Pseudomonadota; class Alphaproteobacteria; order Hyphomicrobiales; family Nitrobacteraceae; genus Bradyrhizobium; species Bradyrhizobium sp. UFLA03-84. The sequence goes on from NZ_NSJY01000003.1 coordinate 204,838, forward strand.
TCGATCTTGTTCAGCACGATGACGTCGGCAAACTCGATCTGCTCGACCAAGAGATCGACCAGCGTACGCTCATCGCCGTCGAGCGCCTCGCCACGCGCACTGAGGAAATCCGTCGAAGCGTAATCCTTCAACAGATTGGCGGCGTCGACCACGGTGACCATGGTGTCGAGCCGTGCGACGTCGGACAGGCTTTGCCCTTCCTCGTCGCGAAACTCGAAGGTCGCGGCGACCGGCAGCGGCTCGGAAATCCCGGTGGACTCGATCAGCAGATAATCGAACCGGCCGCTCTCGGCGAGCGCGCGCACCTCCTTCAGGAGATCGTCGCGCAGAGTGCAGCAGATGCAGCCATTGCTCATCTCGACCAGTTTTTCGTCAGTCCTGGACAGGTTCGCACCGCCATCGCGAACGAGGTCGGCGTCGATGTTCACCTCGCTCATGTCGTTCACAATCACCGCAACCTTCAGGCCGTGGCGGTTGTTCAGGACGTGGTTCAGCAAAGTGGTCTTTCCAGCCCCGAGGAAGCCGGACAAGATGGTGACGGGGAGTTTTTGCATCGAGATCAAACAGTTGCTGGAGGGACGGGCGGCGGCGGGACATCAGCATTCGCCTATATGTAATGTTATAACATAACATCAACAACCGGATGCCTTGTCAAGATGGAGGCTGACTTGAGCCGGGATGGTGGCCTCCACACGCGCGCCGGCGCGGTTACGAAAAGGCGCCACACAATGTGGGCCGCTTCACGCGCGCGTCTCATCTCAGGTTGTAGGTTTCGGATAATGCCCGCCTGAACCGGAAAGGAACGCGCCGTGACCCTCGCCTACGGATTCGTCAAGACCAAGGTGACCTCCGAGCCCAAGCTGAAGCCGTCGCACCACGGGCACGAGACGCAATATCACCTGCACTGCAACCTCGACGTCGACGGCGAGCAATGGGACGTGGCCATCAATGTCGGCACCAATGACGCGGATGATTTGCTGAAATACAAGCTGGTGTTCGACTTCCGCCATCCGATCATCCAGACGCTTGCCGCCGCGGCGGGTGGTTCGCAGGATCTGACCGGACAAAGGAAATTGCCGGCCCTCGATTTTCTGCGCAGCAATCTGCTCGACAATACCGGCAGATGGCGTGACAGCGACGTGATGGACGGCTCCGACGACACCGAGCCGGCGGCGACGCTGAAGCGGCTGTTGTCGCGCGCGCATCAGGAGAACCGCGACGTCTACATCTTCGGCCGCTTCTATGCGCAGGGCGACGGCCTGCACGACGTCCATCTCAACCAGGGCTCGAGCAAAGGCTTCATCCATCGCCCGGGCGATGATTCCAACGACCACAACGACATCTGGCAGGACGGCGCGGTCATGGTCGATCTCGGCGAGCCGGAATGGGCAGCCTATGTCTCGGCCTTCACCCAGCAGCTGGTGCCGACCGACGATCTCGGCAATGCGCAGCCGGACGCGACCACGATCGGCTGAGCTGCCGGGCCCGCGTTCGCGCGACCCGTTGGCTCCATCCGCGCTATCGGTGCGGCTACTTCCCCAACCCGCGCAGCACGAGCTGGTTCATGCGGCTTGCGAAGGCGGCGGGATCAGCGGGCATCTCGCCGTCGAGGATCTGCGCCTGTTCGAACAGCAGCAGCGAGAGATCTTTCGCCTGCGCCCCGTCGGTCGCGAGCGCCGCGACCAGCGGATGGCGCAGATTGATCTCGAGGATCGGCTTGGTGATCTCGCCGCGGTTCTGTTGCGCGAGCAGCCGCTCCAGCGCGCGGTCGCGGGCATCGCCGCCGGCGACCAGACACGATGCGCTCGAGGTCAGCCGCTGCGAGGCGCGCACGTCGGAGACGCGCTCGCCGAGTGCATCCTTGATCAGGGCGATCGTGGTCGCGGCGTCGGCCGCAGGCTCGTCCTTCTTGTCGTCGGCCTTGTCGCCGACCAGCGGGATCAGGCCGAAATCGACATCGCCCTGGCTCAGCGACTTCAGCGGCTTGCCGCCGAAATCGATCGGCGCCGAGGTCCAGAATGCATCAACGGGATCGGTGAGCAGCAGCACCTCGATGCCGCGGGCGCGCGCCGACTCCAGCTTCGGGTTCGACTTCAACCGCTCGACGCTGTCGCCGACCAGATAATAGATCTCTGTCTGGTTCGGCTTGAAGTCGTCGACAATCTGCTTCAGCGAGCGGCTCTCGCCCGACGTCGTGGTGAAGCGCGAAAGCGCCAGGAGTTTCTCGCGGCGCTCGAAATCCTCCCACAGGCCTTCCTTGATGACAGGGCCGAACGCATCCCAGATCTTGGCGAAGGTCTCGGGCTCCTTCTCGCCGAGCGTCTCCAGCTCGCCGACGACGCGGCTGGTGACGGCCTTGCGGATCTGCGCGAGCTGCGGATTGTTCTGCAGCATCTCGCGCGAGATGTTGAGCGGCAGGTCCTCGCTGTCGATCACGCCGCGGATGAAGCGCAGGTAGGCGGGCAACAGCTCGGCATCGTCCGCGATGAAAACGCGGCGGACATAGAGCTTGACCTTGCCCTTGCGCTCGACCTGGAACAGGTCGAACGGCTTTTGCGACGGCGCGAACAGCAGCACGGCGTAGGATTGTCGGCCCTCGGCGCGGTAGTGCAGCGTCATCGCCGGCCCGTCGAAGGCGCCCGCGATCTGCTTGTAGGCCTGCGCATAGTCTCCCGGTTTCAGCTCGGATTTCGAGCGCTGCCACAGCGCGCTCGCCGAATTGATCTGGCGCGGCTCGCCCTCCTCCGGCACCAGCAGGATCGGGAACTGGATGTTGTCGGAATATTCGCGGACGATGCGCTCGATCTCGTAAGCCTCGAGATATTTGGCGGCGTCCTTCTTCAGATGCAGCACGATCTCGGTGCCGCGCGCAACGCGGCTAGCGGCCTCCTCGCTTGCGGGGGCGATCTCGAAGCCGCTGCCGCCTTCCGACGTCCACACCCACACCTCGTCGGAGCCGGCGCGGCGGCTGGTGACGACGATCTTTTCGGCGACCATGAAGGCGGCGTAGAAGCCGACGCCGAACTGGCCGATCAAATTGGCGCCGTCCTTGGCCTCGGTCAGCTTCGACAGGAACGATTTGGTGCCGGAGCGCGCGATGGTGCCGAGATTATCGATCAGTTCGGCCCGTTCCATGCCGATGCCGGTATCGACCACGGCAAGCGTGTTGGCCGCCTTGTTCGGGATGATCCTGATCTCCGGCGGCGTGCCGTCGGTGATCAGGCCGGGATTGGCAATCGCCTCGTAGCGCAGCTTGTCGCAGGCATCCGACGCGTTCGAGATCAATTCGCGCAGGAAAATATCGGTCTCGGAATAGACCGAATGCACCATCAGGTGCAGCAATTCGGCAACCTCGGCCTGGAACGGCTGGGATTCGGCGGCGGCAGTTGTGGTCATGCGGAAACTCGGACAAACCTGAGGTGGCGGGAAAGCCCTGATATAGCGCGATCGCGCCGGCTGGCAAGCCGAACCGGGGAACCGTCAGCCCGAGATCGCCGCGATATAGCGCTCGACCGAACGGTCGAACGCCGCCTTGGCGTCCGAGGCAATGTTCTTGCCCCACCAGGCGCCATAAATGCGCTCAAACGCCAGCGGCGCGACCACTTGCGCGATGCGGCGAACCGCTGATGCATTGAGCGGGATGTAGTTCGGATACGAGTACATGAAGCTGACCGAGCGGCGGTCCATCGCGACCATCGCGATGTCGCCGGTGAGCAGCGCACCATGCCCGTCCGCGCCCCTGCGCCAATGCAGCATGGTGGCGCCGGCAAAATGCCCCCCGCCCCGCAGCAACAGGATGTCGTCGGAGATGCGGTGGCTGTCGCCCTGCCACGGCACGATCGCAGGCCAGGGCCGCGTCACCCATTGCGCGTCGTCGCCATGCAGATAGACCGGCGCGTTGCCGAACGCGGCGCTCCAGTCGGCGACCGCCCCATAGTAATGCGGATGCGAGATCGCGATCGCCTTCAGCCCGCCAAGCGATCTGACATGCGCAATCGCCTCCGCGGTCGCCAGCGGCACGCAGTCCCACATCACGCAGCCGCCGCGATCCGGCACCAGCAGCGCACGCTGCCCGATCGCGAACGACGGCTCGAGCGCCAATCCGACGAGGCCGAAATCGTCGCGCCAGACGAGCTTATGCCGCCCTGCGAGTTGCTCGCGGGTCAGCCACGCCTGCCCGTTCCAGTTCACATATTGCCGTTCATCCTCGCAGATCGGGCAGGACGGCGGCGGCGCCGCGGTGTCGGGAAATTGGGCGCCGCATTGTTCGCAGGACCAGAGGGGCATCGAGAGCACACGCGTTGGAGTGAAGCCGGACTCCTGCTCTACGTCGGCAGCGGGAGCCGTTCAATGCCGGCGCCCCAGTTCCACCTGCATCTCCGCGGGCGCGATACCGAACTTTCTGCGGAACGAACGGTGGAAATAGGACAGGTCGTTGAAGCCAACCGTATAGGCGATGTCGCTGACCTTGCGGCCGGCGCCCTGCCCGTGCAGCAAAAGCCGGCGCGCCAGCAGCAGGCGCTGCTCGAGCACGAATTCCGAGAACGTGGTCCCTTCCGACGCGAACAGGCGTTGCGCCTGCCGCGTGCTCAGTGCGTTTGCCTTTGCCACGGTCTCGATCGTGAGCTTGCCATTGTCGAGATTCTTCAGGACGTCGGCCTTCATCAGATCGAGCCGCGCCTTCGCGACGCCATCGCCTGCGGCCAATTCCTTCGTCTCGGCACCGCTGCCGAGCACGAGACCGACCAGATCGGCCAGATGCTGCGCCGCCGCCTGTTGGGCCGGCACGTCGAGATCGCCGGCGAGCTCGGTGCAGAGCGCGGAATAACGCTCGATCATCGCGCTCATGGCAGGATCGCGCCCGAGCGCGCGCGCCAGCTGCGTCTCGGCCAACGGCGCGACCTGGAGCAGCAGCCGCCGCGGAAACCGCGTCGTCGTAAAGCTGCCGGATTGGGTGAGATCGGCGGTGCCGACGATGTTCATCTCGGTGAGGCACATCTGACCGCGCGCAATCTCGATCGACTTGCTTGCTTGTGTGACCTGCACCGTGCCGCGGGTTGCGAAGATCAGCACCAGATCGTCACAACCGTCGTCCAGAAGCGCGCGGGTCCGCGCAAAGCGGGCCGAGCCGCCGCGCGGCGTCGCAATGGCGACCGTGTGCAGCAGCGTGAACTCGTTGTGGCAATCGATGCGGTTGTCGTCGGTCGGACCGACGTCGAGCCGGCAGAAGCCGCGGCAAATGCCCTCGCGCCATGCCTCATAGGCCGGCCCTTTCGCCAGCCCGTGATGGAAGATCGAGAAGCGGTTGGGCACCTGTGTCCCGGACATGATCCGTGCTCCGAACGCCCGATCGATCACGACGCAGACGCGATCGATCGCTTGCTGCCCGGCGTTGGCATGTCGTTCCTGTCCCTACGCTTGGCGCGACGGTCCACGACTCCGGCGGGGAGCCTGATACCACTCCGCCGCTTGACGGTAAAGCTATTCACGAGATGCAACCCTATGATGCGAAGCGCGAAAGCCGGGAATAAAACGGCGCAGCAGTTTCGTGACGCGGCCCTGCCCTGGCTCGACGATGCCTATGCGTTCGCCCAGGTCCTGATGCGGACCGAGGCGGATGCCGAACAGGCCGTGCAGGAGTGCTACCAGCGCGCACTGCGCCTGTTCGACGGCCTTCGCGGTCCTGCCGTCAGGCCGTGGCTGCTCGCGATCCTCAAAACTGTCTGCCAGGAAAGGGTTGGCGAAGCGCTCGGCCGCCCGACGGACGATGTCGGCTGCACGGAACAGTCCGGCCGACGCGCCATCCCGACAATCCGGCAACTCGTCGATGACCTGCCCGCGCCGCTCGGCGAGGTCATCGTACTGCGCGAAGTGATCGATCTCTCCTACAAGGAGATCGCCGAGGTCACCGGCGTTCCCGTCACCACGGTGATGACACGGATCGCGGAGGCCCGCCGCCTGCTGCTCGCGGCGCGGCGAGCAGCACAAGCGTCCCAGGTTCCACCCACTGGCGGCGCGTCAAGACCGACGGTCACCCGCGCCAACACCCATTGAACCGCCGGCTATTGCGAACGGTTCGAGGTCCAGCCCTTGTACTCGGCGATGTTGTCGCGCGTCACCAGCTTTGACGGCAACAGTTCGACGGTCGAGGCAGGCTTCTGGCCGTTGAGCAGGCCGACACCGATCTGCACCGCGCGGCGCGCCATGAAGAACGGATCCTGCGAGGAGGAGGCCTGGATCTGCGGCGAGCCTGGATCCTTCAGCGCGGCCTCGATGTCGGGCGCGCCGTCGACCGCGGTGATGACGATGCCGCTGCGGTTCTGCTGGCGCGCAGCGAGATCGGTGCCGATCGCCTGCGGGTCGTTGATGGCGAAGATCGCGTCGATCTTGGCGAAGCGGGTTCAGATAGCCTTGCGCCACCGTGAGGCCGCCTTCGCGCGAGCCCTTGCCGTCCTGGTCGCTGGACAGCACCTTGATGCCGGGGCTCTTGCCGAGCACGTTCTTGCAGCCGACCACGCGGTCGATCACTGCGGAAACCTGCGGCCCGTTCTCGATGATCACATCGCCCTTGCCGCCCAATTTGTCGACGATGTACTGGCAGGAGATCTCACCGGCCTGGACGTTGTTGGTGGTGACCGTGGCATCGGCGCCTTCGGCCGCGGTGTCGACCGCGACCACGATGATGCCGGCGGCCTGCGCCTTCTTGATCGCCGGCCCGACCGCCTTGGGATCGCCGGGATTGAGCAGGATCAGATCGACGCCGGCGGCGATGAAATTATCGATCTGGGTCACCTGCTTGCCGAGATCATATTCGAAGCCGACCGTCGTGATCTTGACATTGGGGTTGGTTTTCTTCGCCTCGAACTCGGCGCCCTTCGACAGGGCGACGAAAAACGGGTTGCCGAGCGAGCCCAGCGAGATGCCGATCGACTTTAACTCCTTGGCCGAGGACGGGGCGGAACTCAGAACGAGCGCGATAGCGGCACCGGCAAGCGAGATCGACTTCAACATTGGCTTCCTCCCTGGTCTATCTGAAGCTCCGCCACGTCGACCAGTGATCGCGACGGACTGTTGCTGTGGCTTAGGTGCGCGCCGAGCCCTGTAGCCGGTAGCGGTCGAGCGCCACCGCGCCGATGATCACGAGGCCCTTGATCACGTACTGCCAGACGTCGGATACGCCTGTGAGGATGAGGCCGTTCGACAGCACGGCGATGATCAGCGCGCCGACCAACGTGCCCCAGATCGAGCCGATGCCGCCGACAAAGGAGGTGCCACCGAGGATCACGGCCGTGATCGCGTCGAGCTCGTAGGACTGGCCGAGTTGCAGGCCGTTGGCAGCATAAAGCCGCGCCGCCTGCATGGCGCCGCCGAGGCCCGCGAGCAGGCCCGACACGCCATAGACGAACAACAGCACGGCCCAGACCTTGATGCCGGCGAGCCGCGCGGCGCTTTCATTGCCGCCGACCGCGTAGATATGCACGCCCAGCACGGTCCGCCGCAGCACCAGCCACGCAGCAAAGATCACCAGCAGCGCGATCACCCAGAGCCAGGGGATCGACAGCACGCCGGGAATGAGCGTCAGCGATCCGTTGCCGATGAAGGCGTAGGGAATCTCCGAATTGAACACCGTGGTGTCGGCGCCCAGCAGGCGCGCGACGCCGCGAACCGCGGTGAGCGAGCCCAGTGTCACGATGAAGGGCGGCAGGCGCAGCAGCGCAATGAAGCCGCCATTGAGGATGCCGAAGGCCGCGCCGGTGAGCACCGCGGCCGGCAGCCACAACGCGCCGAGATCGGGAAGTTTGGAGATGATCAGCCCGGCCATGGCCGAAGCCGCCAATATGGAGCCGACCGAGAGATCGATGCCGCCGGTCAGGATCACGAAGGTCATGCCGGCTGCCAGCACGGTGTTGACCGCGGCCTGCTGCACCACGATGCCGAGATTCTGCGCGGTGAAGAATCGGCCGTCCGAAAGCAGATGAAAGCCGACGCACAACAACACCAGCACCGGCAGCATGCCGGCCGAGCGGATCAACAGCCGGGTGCGCTGGCGCCTCGTCTCGTGTGCGGCGACGAGGCCGGGCGCGGCGGCGGCCTTGGCGGAAGCCCCGTCGTCAGGCATCGAGCTGCTCCATCCCGGTTGCGAGCGCCATGATCTGCTCCTGGTCGAGCGGCGCCGTCGCCGTCCGCCTGATCTCGCCGGCGATCGATCCGGCGCGCATCACGAGGACGCGGTCGCAGATGCCGATGATCTCGGGCAGGTCGGACGAGATCACCAGCACCGCCGTGCCGGACTTCGCGAGGTTGTCGATGATCGAATAGATCTCGGACTTGGCGCCGACATCGACGCCGCGCGTCGGCTCGTCGAGGATCAGCACCTTCGGCGTGGTCGCAAGCAGGCGCGACAGCAGCACCTTCTGCTGGTTGCCGCCGGAAAGGCTACCTGCCGCAACGCGGACGTCTGCGGCACGGATGCCCAATGCTGCAAATGCCTTCCGTGCCCGGTCGCGCCCCTTGTCGCGGTCGAGGATTCCGCCAAGCCGCGCGTCGCGGCCCAGCACTGCGAGATTGATGTTGTCGAGGCAGGACATGTCGAGGAACAGGCCGAGCGCCCTCCTGTCCTCGGTGAGGTAAGCAATGCCCGCATCGAGTGCTTCGCCGGGGTTGCGGATATCGACGGTGCGTCCTTCGATCTCGACATGGCCGGCGATCTTTGCCGCGGCGCCGATGATCAGATGCGCCAGCTCGGTACGGCCGGCGCCGACCAGCCCGGCGAGGCCAACGACCTCGCCGGCATGCACGGCCAGCGAGCAACCCTTGACGCGCCGTCCGTCGGCGAGGTCGACGGCCGCGAGCACCGGAGCACCAGGCACCGCGTTGGGATCGTGCTCCTTCTTGTAGAAGGACGAGACATCGCGCCCCACCATCAGGCGGACGATAGTATCGGCGCGGATCTCGGGCTTGTCGAGCGAGCCGACCAGCGTGCCATCGCGCAGCAACGTGACGCGGTCGCCGAGCGCGTAGACCTCATCCATGCGATGCGAGATGTAAATGATGGCAAGGCCCTCGGCGCGGAGCCGGCGGATCAAGCCGAACAACCGCTCGCTTTCACCGGCCGACAACGCGGTGGTCGGTTCGTCCATGATCAGGATCTTGGAGCGGGCGTGCAGCGCACGGGCGATCTCGACCAGTTGGCGCTGGCCCATCGACAGGCTTGCGACCAGCGTCGACGGCGCGAAATCCGCGCCGAGCCGTTCGAGGATCGGACCGACGCCTGCCTCCATCGCTTCGCGCGCCAGCATCCCGAAGCGCGAAACCTCGCGACCGAGATAGATGTTCTGCGAGACGCTGAGATTGGGCGCGAGCGACAATTCCTGATAGATGATCGAGATGCCCGCCGCGCGGCCGGCATGCGGGCCGTTGAAATGCACGGGCTTGCCCTCGATGCGGATTTCGCCGCCTGGATCCGGCCGGTAGGCACCCGACAGGATCTTCATCAGCGTCGATTTGCCGGCGCCGTTCTCGCCCATCAGCGCATGGATTTCGCCGGGATAGACCGTGAGGTCGACGCCGCGCAATGCCTTGATGCTGAAGAAGGACTTCGAGACCCGGCGCATCTCGAGGATCGGGTCGATCATCTTGCCTCCCCACCGCGCCGACGGCGTTGCGTCGCACCCGCAAGTTGCTTTCGGTTTCTCGCGCCCGTGCGCGCATTAAACAAAAGGCCGCGGCGCAGGGCAATAGGTTCAGGCCGAGGCACGAGCCGGGAACCGGATCGGCAAGGCAAAGCGAATCTTTTGCGATTGCGTCGCGGCCGAACGTTCGACCATTCTCCTTGCACGGCGCGCCGTACCCCTGATGCGGCGGCGCCGGAGGCAGGAAAGATGGTGGCATGAAGCTGTACTACGCGCCGGGGACGATATCGCTGATGCCCCATGTCGCCCTGCTCGAGAGCGGTCTTTCCTTTGTCGGCGTCAGAGTTGATGAAGCAAGCAAGACGATGGCGGATGGCGGAGACTATCGAACCATAAACCCGCTGGGATACATACCGGCTTTGGTGCTCGATGATGGCAGCGTCCTGCTCGAGGCAGCCGCGATCGTCCAATACATCGCGGACCGCGGCCCGACCGGACAGCTCGCGCCATCGCACGGAACCGTCGAGCGGGCCAGGTTGCAGGCCTGGCTGAACTTCCTCTCCAGTGAGTTGCACAAGGGAGGTCTCGGCCCGTTGTTCTACACCGCGCTGGACGAACGGGCGAAAGACGTTTTCCGCCAGCGGCTGAGGGCGCGCTTCGCCTTCCTTGACCAGCACCTCTCTACGCGTGCCTATCTGTTGGGCGAGAGCTACTCGATTGCCGACGTCGGCCTCTATGCGATGACGGGCTGGACGCCTCGCGTCGGCTTCGACATCGGCGCCTACCCGAACCTGGCTGCGCATCACGCCCGGATCGCCAATCGTGACGCCGTGCGTGAAGTTCACAGGATCGAAGGACCTGTTCCGGCATAACCTCCGGGCGTTGAATTTCAACGACGCTCTGACTTTCGTCAGCGCCGTGGCCGGTACAGGCTGCGCCATTTCGGCAGCCGTTCAGCATAGGCCTCTACCAGCGCGCGGTCGGGTTCGAACGTCTCGACGCGGTGAGGCGCCGTGCAGACAGCCTCGATCGCCTCGCCGCTGACCGCGAGGCGCCCGAGCCGCGCGGCACCGAACGCGGCCCCGGTTTCGCCATCGGCAAAGCGATGCACCGGGATGTCGAGGACGCTCGCCAGCACCGCAAGCCAGAACCGCGACCGCGAGCCGCCGCCGATGGCATCCACCGCGGAGATCGCGATGCCGCTATCGGCGAGTACGTCGCGGCAATCCGCCAGCGCGAAGGCGACGCCTTCGAGCACCGCCTGCACGATGGCGTCGCGATCGGTGCCGTGACTGATGCCGTCGAGCATGCCGCGCACATCGGGATCGTCATGCGGCGTCCGCTCGCCGGACAGATAGGGCAGGAAGCTGACAGGCGACGGCGCCTTCGGACGTTCTCCGAGCAGCGCCAGCAATTCGGCCTCGGGAGTCCGCAGCAGCCGCGCAATCCAGGCGAGGCAAGACGCCGCCGAGAGGATCGCGCCGGCCTGGATCCACATCCCGGGAATCGCATGACAGAAGGTGTGCACGGCGCGTTCGGGGTTGGCGGCGATCGTACCGGTCGGCGCCAGCAGTGCACCGGAGGTTCCGAGCGAGACGAAGGCCGAGCCGTGGCCGATGGCGCCGATGCCGATGGCGCCCGCCGGATTGTCGCCGGCGCCGCCCGCGATCATTGGCGGCTTGCGCATGCCCCAGCGCTGCGTCAGTTCTCGCGAGAGCCGCGCGGCCGGCGCGCAGCCCTCGACTAAACGCGGCATCTGGCGGCGCGACAGGCCGGTCGCGTCGAGCGCCGCGTCGGACCAGTCCCGTCGCGCAGCATCAAGCCACAGCGTTCCCGAGGCGTCCGAGATGTCCTCGATCGCTTCGCCGGTCAGCACAAGGCGCAGATAGGCTTTCGGCAGCAACACCAGTTTGGTGGCCGCGAAGATCTCCGGCTCGTGCCTGGCGACCCACAACAGCTTCGGCGCCGTGAAGCCGGGCATCGCCTTGTTGCCGGTCGTCGCGCGCAAGGCCGGCCAGCGCTGCTCCAGCTCGCCGCATTCCGCAGCCGAGCGTCCGTCGTTCCAGAGAATGCACGGCCGCAACGGCTTCCTGTCGGCATCGAGCAGCGTCGCGCCGTGCATCTGGCCGGACAGGCCAATGCCCTCGACAGCAGCCAATTCGGCCGGATGATCTGCCTTCAGCGCGTCCAGCGTCGCGAAGGTCGCATCGATCCACTGCGCCGGATCCTGCTCGCTGTGGCCCGGACGTGGCGCGACCACCGTCAGCGACCGGCTGCGGCTCGCCACCACGCGCTGCGCTTCGTCGACGAGAACGGTCTTGACCGCCGAGGTGCCGAGATCGATCCCGAGATACATGGTGCCTCGTGTCCAGGAGGGAGTCCGACGAGTGTGCTCACCGGACGCCGCTCGATCAAGGCCGCGCAAACGCCTGCTGCACCGCGCCGGGGTCGGTGATGCCGTTGGCGATCAGGAGCTCGAGCAGGACGCGCGCTTTCTGCGGGTTGAGGTCGAGCGAGACCGCGAAGCCGAGCTTGTCGTCTTCGACCTCGACATTGCGGTTGACATAACCCGAGCCGACACGGGTCGAGCGCACCACCACGACGTCCTGCTTGGCCGCGGCCGCCAGCGCATCGATCGCGCCCTTCGATGAGTTGCCGTCGCCGACGCCGGCCAGCACGATGCCCTTGGCGCCGCGCTTGACCGCATCCTCGACCTCCGCAGCATCCATGTTGGCGTGCGAATAGATGATGTCGACCCGCGGCAGCGGCGGCGCGTCCGGCAGCTTCAGCTTCGTAGTCTTCGTTGCAACGGCCGGTTGCAGGAAGCGAAGCGAACCGGTGTCGACATAGCCGACCGGTCCGGCATCGGGCGAACGGAAGGTCTGGACGCTGGTGGTATTGGTCTTCTGCACCCAGCGCGCACCGTGGATGGTGTCGTTGAGCACCACCAGCACACCGCGGCCACGGGATTCCGGCGCCGACGCGACCCGCATCGCGTCATAAAGATTGGCCGGTCCATCGGCGCCGATCGCGGTCGAGGGCCGCATCGAACCGACGAGCACCACCGGCGTGTCGGTGTCGAGCACATTTTGCAGGAAGAACGCGGTCTCCTCCATCGTGTCGGTGCCGTGGGTGATGACGACGCCGTCGACCTCCTTGTTGTCGATAGCCGTGCGGATGCGCTTGACGAGGTCGAACCAGACCTTGTCGTTCATGTCCTGCGAGCCGATCGAGGAGATCTGCTCGGCCGAGATCTGGGCGAGCTTGTCGATGCCCGGAATGGCCGCGATTAGATTCGCGGCACTGACCTTGCCCGAATCATAGGCATTGCCGGCGCGTGCATTGGCCTGCCCTGCGATCGTGCCGCCGGTGCCGAGCACCAGCACCCGGGCCAGCGTGGTGCTGGACGCCTGTTGTGCTGATGTCGGCGACGCAAGCAGCCCGATCACGAGGGCTGCGGCGAGGCCGACGATCGTGCGCACGGAATGGCCTGATTGAAGCAAACGCGGCATCATCTCTTGTCCTTCCATTGAGGTCGAAGCGAAACCACCGACGCGAAGCGAAACGCCGGCGGTCACGATGTCACGTGAGCTGTGCCGCCGGCCGTCTTACGCTTTGCCTGCCTTTTTGTAGTCGTCGTAATATTCGGCGGCAAGCTTGCGCAGCGCGGTTCCGATCGCGGCGTATTGATATTCGTTCAGATTGGCGAGCGAGGCGCGGCCGGACGGATGCTGGACACCGAAACCGCTGCCCGGGAGCAGCACGATGCCGGTCTCGTCGGCAACGCGGAACAGGATCTCGGTCGGATTCTGGGTCTTCAGCACCCAGGCGGCGAACTCCTCGCCATGCAGATCCCGCGCGACGTCCTCGAGGCTGACCAGCGTGTAGTAGTCGACGCTGTCGGCGTCGTCCTTCTGTGCAACGCCGAGCTTGTCGTACAGCGCGGCATCGCGGCGGCGGATCAGGGCCTTGACCGCCTGCTTGTAGTCCTGGCGCGCATCCATCAGATTGAACAGCGAGAACAGCACCATCTGCACCTGCTGCGGGGTCGAGAGCCCAGCGGTGTGATTGAGCGCGACGGCGCGGCTGTCGGCGACCAGGCGGTCGATGAACTTGACCTTGCGCGGCTCCGTCGTCAGCGACGCATAGCGCGTGTCGAGCTCCTTCTTGGCCGCCTCCGGCAGGGCTGCGATGGTCCGGTCGATGACATTGTCGCGGGTCATGGCGATGACGCCGAGCCGCCAGCCGGTTGCACCGAAATATTTCGAGAACGAGTAGACTAGGATGGTGTTCTGGGGGCAGATCGCAAACAGCGATTTGAAATCGTCGGCGAAGGTGCCGTAGACGTCGTCGGTCAGGATGATCAGGTCAGGGCGCTTCCTGACGATGTCGGCGATCGTTTTCAGGCCGGAATCGTCGAGCTTGACCGACGGCGGGTTGCTCGGATTGACCAGGAAGAACGCCTTGATCGCCGGATCCTCGAGCTTCCTGAGTTCGGCGGCGGGATATTGCCAGCCGGCCTTCGGGTCGGCCTCGATCAGCACCTGCTTGAGCTGGTAGTCGTTGAGCTCCGGGATTTCGAGATAGGGCGTGAAGATCGGCGACCCGATCGCGATCTTGTCGCCCGGCGCGATCAGCCGGTTCTCGCGCATTGAGTTGAAGATGTAGGCCATCGCCGCGGTGCCGCCCTCGACGGCGAACAGATCGACCTCATCATTGGTCATGCTGCGGGCGCCCATCTCGCGAATGACATATTCGCGGACGATGCGTTCGCTCACCCTCAGCATCCGGTCGGGTTCCGGATAATTGGCGCCCAGCACCCCGGCCACCATTTCGAACAGGAACTCGTCCGGGTTCAGGCCGAGCTGGTCGCGGACATAGGACAGCGCCTTGCCGAGAAACACCACGCCCGGTCTGTCGGTGTTGGCGGCGACGAAGGTGTGGAAGCGCGCGCCCAGTCCTTCCGCCCGCGCCAGACCGCCGATGCCTTCCGACGTGTAGGAGAAGGACAATTCCGCCTCCGACACCGCGAACAGGCCGAGCTGGAAGAAGGCCCGGCGCGGCACCGTCGCCAGGAAGTTGGGATTGCCGCGGCCGGCATTGAGCATCAGACGATCGGCATGGCTCGATGCGAGTGCGATCAGATTGTCCTTGAGCTCGAACGGGCTCAGCTTGGAGTATTGCGAATAGTCCATCTTGGCCATCTTCGGTTCTCCTCTCCAGATGCAACGCGGCGCGCGCCGTCACGCGAACGCGACGATCAACGGGCCGAGCAAGGTCAGGAACACATTCGCCAGCGCATAGGTGATGGCGAAGGGTGCTGTCGGAATCGAATTGCCGGCTTTGTCGAGCACGCCGCCGAACGCCGGATTGGCGCTGCGCGACCCTGACAATGCGCCGGCAAACACCGCGGCGTTGTCGTAACGCAGCACGTAGCGGCCAAACAGCATGGCCAGGATCAGCGGCACCAGCGTCACCACGGCCCCGATCAGGAACAGCGTGAGACCGCTGCTGGCGATGGTGTGGATCGCCTGGAGGCCGGATTGCAGGCCGACCGCGGCGACAAATCCGGCAAGGCCGAGATCCTTGAGGATCTGCGAGGCCGGCGCCGGCATGTTGCCCATGGTCTGGTGCCGGCTGCGCAGCCAGCCGAACAGCAGGCCGGACAGCAGCGCGCCGCCGCCGGCGCCGAGCGTCAGCGGAATCGATCCGGCGCGGATCACGATCAAGCCGATCAGGAGGCCGAACACCAGGCCGGCGCCGTGGAACACGAAGTCGGTCTTGATGTCGACCGAGAGCTGGGATCCGGCCTCGGCGACCATGCGCTTGAGATCCTGGTCGGTGCCGTAGGCGGTGATCACATCCCCTGTCTTCACAACGGTCGAGTCACTCAGTGCAAGCGGCTCGCCGGCGCGGGCGATGCCGATCAGATAGACGCCATGGCGGAGCGCCGCGGTCGCGGAGCGCTTGATCTCGGCCAGCGATTTGCCGTCATAGGCCGGATTGCGCAGGATCACGTCCTGCGTATCCATCACCAGCTCCATGCCCGGCACGCTTTCGAGCTCGGCGCCGAGCCCGCCGGAGACCGCAACGACGCCGGCCCTCCGGCCGACCACCAGCACGATATCGCCCGCTTTCAAGGCGACATCGGGTGTGACCGGGATCAGTTGATCATTGCGCTTGATGCGCTCGACCGTGATGGTCGCATCGCCGGCCGCACTTTCAATGGCGGCCACCGTCTTGCCGGCGCCGCTGCCGAGCTCGTACAGCCGCCCGACGACTTCCGGCAGCGCGGCCGCTTGACCAGGCCCGAACACAACGGCGCCCTTCAGCCGCTCGGCCTCGGCCTTCAGCGCATCGTCGCGGATGTCGCGGCCCATGAAGCGCGGCAACAGGTTGACGCAGATGATGATCGCGCCGAGCGAGCCGAAGATGTAGGACACCGCGTAGCCGATCGCGACATTGGCTTGCAGTTTCTGCACCTCCGCCGCATCGAGTCCGAGGCGGGACAGTGCATCGCCCGCGGTGCCGATGATCGCCGACTGGGTGAGACCGCCGGCGGCAAGCCCCGCCGCCGTACCCTTGTCGAGCGAGAACAGCTTTGCCATCACGATCACGGTGAGCAGCCCGGCGACGGCCGTGAACACCGCAAGGAAAATCTCGCGCAGCGATTGCCGGCCCAGCGATTTGAAGAACTGCGGACCGCTTTCAAAACCGACCGCATAGATGAACAGCGCGAACAGCAGCGCCTTCTCGCCATTGTCGACAGAGACGCCGAACAGGCTGAGCGCGACCGCCGCCAGCAGCGATCCCGCGACGCCGCCGAGCTGGAACTTGCCGTAGTAGATTTGCCCGATCCAGTAGCCGATCGCCAGCGACAGGAACAGCAGGATCTCCGGCGCCTGCTTCAGGTTCTCTTGTATCCACTCCATCGTCGCCTCCCGGGGTACTCAAGTTCGGACATGATCAAAGGTGTCGGTCATGTTTGCGGAGGGGATCGCTCGCCGCGACCATCAGCCCCGTCGCGTGCGACGGGATCGAACGCACGACGGCGATGCCGATAAGGCATCGCGTGCAGTTTCGAGAGATCGGTGAGGTGGCCGGCCGGCACAAACGTCACGGGAGCAGCGGCGGACGGGGCTTGTTGGAACGCGATACAGCGACATCAACCGAATGCCTTGCACATGTCTCGAACGCCCCGATCCGTTGATGACACGGCTCGGGCGCTTCTCGCAGCCCCTATCTCATTGATTGCATATTATTCAGATCGCGACTAGGGCGCGACTATTTCATTTTGATTTCATTTGGAAGCAAGGACCGACGCCGGCATACTAAGCGGCGAGTTCCGCAGCACGCCGTTACCGCCGCGACGATATGTCATCCGTCGTGCAGCCGATGGATTTGCACCGCAACACGCCAAGTTGAAGATGTGACGCGGCGATGACGGCTGATCGCCCGGCTCTTCCCGGCCCGTCGCCTGCACGATCGCATCGATTTGCCGGTTTTGAACCTTTGACATTTCCGCAACGACGTCGCACATTTTTCGAAGATTATTCGAATTTTGGTGCACCCCATGCACTTCGAGCTTCCCGCCGATCTCCATGTTCTCCAAAGCCGGATGCGCGAATTCGTGCGCGGCGAACTCAAGCCGCACGATGCCGCGATCGAGGCGGGCGGCATCGTTCCGGAGAGCGCGATGGCCGGCCTGCGCAGGATGGGATTATTCGGCACCAACACGCCGACACAGTTCGGCGGGCTCGGCCTCTCGATGCTCGGCAGCTGCATCGCGATCGAGGAGCTCGCAAAAGCTCACACCGCCTTCTATTATCTCTGCGGGGTGAACGTTCATATCGGATCGAAGGCGATCGAGTTCTTCGCGCAGCCGGCGGTACGCGACCGATGGCTGCCGGAGCTCGCCAGCGGGCGAGTGATCGGCGCCTTCGCGCTGACCGAGCCGGACGCGGGATCGGATGCTGCCCGCATCCAGACCCGGGCGCGGCGGGACGGCGATCACTACGTGCTCGACGGCCGCAAGACCTACATCACCAATGCGCCGGTCGCCGGCGTCTTCACCGTGTTCGCCACGCTCGACCCATCCAAGGGCGCCAAGGGCATCGCGGCGTTTGTCGTCGACGCGAAGACGCCGGGCCTCACCGTCGGCCGCGTGGTCGAGATGGCCGCCGGCCGCGGTTCAGCGCATGCCGAAGTATTCTTCGATGACTGCCGCATTCCCTGCGAGAACCTGCTCGGCGAGGAAGGCGAAGGCTTCGCGATCGCGATGCGCTGCCTTGATGCCGGACGCACGCATTGGGGCGCCTATTGCGTCGGTGCCGCGAGCCAGCTGCTGGATTACGCGCTCGATCACGTCTCGACGCGCGAGACGTTCGGACGCAGGCTGCGCGACCATCAAGGTATCGAATGGCAGATCGCCGACATGGCGAGCGCGCTGCATGCCGCGCGCCTTGTCGCCTATGAGGCGGCCTGGCGTTACGACCAGGGTGATCCCGCCGCCCGCACCGCCGCGGCCGCGCTGTCCAAATATACCGGCGCCGACATGGTGCAGCGCGTGGCCGACATGACCATGCAGCTGTTCGGTGGTGCCGGGTATTCCAGGGACCTGCCAATCGAGCGTATCTGGCGGGAAACCCGGGTAGTCCGGATTCTGGATGGCACATCGGAGATCATGCGCCAGATCATCGCACGCAACGCGTTCCGTAACCATGAACGGCGGAACACGCCGATCTGATCCGCAATCTTACGCTGTATCCCGTCGCAATGGCGCTTGTGTTCCGATCGCGCTGCCTTACTGTTTTTGCGGGACGCGAGGAGACAACCGTGGCTTCGGGGACGACGCTCAAGCTCAAGCAACAACGCAGCCGCGATCGGCGCGAGCAGATCCTCTCGGCAGCGACCAAGCTGTTCGGCCAGCGGGGCATCGACGGCACCTCGCTCACCGACGTCGCCGCGGTGGCAAAAGTACCGCTGTCCAGCATCTACGACTATTTCGAGGACAAGCGCGCGCTGGTGCTCGACGTGCCCGAGGGCAATTTCGAGGCGCTCTATCAGAAGACCGAACCGCTGCTGGTGAAGGGCGGCGACCCTGTCGAGCAGCTTCGCATCATCTTCCTGACCAACTTCCAGTACATCAAGGACAACCCGAGCTGGGGCCGCGTGTTCTTCCTGGAGATATGGCCGAGCGTGCTTGCCGCCGAACCGCGGGTCAAGAAGGCGGTCGACAAATACGCGCTGCGCTACGTGCAGCTGATCAAGCAGGCGATCCGCGCCGGCACCTATCGCCGCAATCTCGATCCCTACACCGCGATGTCGCTGATGATGGGCGGGATGTGCCACCTCACCGCGGTCTGGCTGCTCTACGGCCGCAAATACGATCTGGTGAAGAAGGGCAGGACGCTGTTCACGACGCTGCACAACGGGTTCGTTCAGCGCTAACCGGAGAGCCCTCGTAGGATGGGTAGAGTGCAGCGGAACTCATCCTTTCTCCGCACGTCCGCAGCTTGATGGATTTCGCTGCGCTCTACCCATCCACGAATCTTGAATCGTGATAGCCGGCTTTAATTTCGACGGACGGAACGATTTGATCCAAATGCATCGCGTTGGCCGGCTGTCGAAGCATTCCGTTCCGGAAAACCAATACACAGCCGTCGAAATCATGTTCTAGTATCACGCGGTGGGCGACCCGCGACCGGACGCGCGGGCAGTTGGGATGGGAGCGAACCGATGGACGTCAAGGCTGTTCTGCCGCCGCGTGGCCGCGACTATCGGCTCGATCTGCTGCGCGGCTTCGCCAACTGGGCGATCTATCTCGATCACATCCCGAACAACGCGGTGAACTGGATCACGCAGAAGAATTTCGGCTTCAGCGACGCCGCCGATCTGTTCGTCTTCATCTCCGGCTACACCGCATCCTTCGTCTATGCGCGCATGATGCTGGAGCGTGGCACCGTGATCGGCGCCACCCGGCTGATCAAGCGGGCCTGGCAGATCTATGTCGCGCACGTCCTGCTGTTCGTGATCTATATCGCCGAGATCGGCTATCTCGCGCAGCGCTACCACGATCCCAACCTGCAGAACGAATTCAACGTCGCGGGCTTCATGCAGAACCCGGCCGAAACGCTCTATCAGGGCCTGATCCTGGCATTCAAGCCGGTCAACATGGACGTGCTGCCGCTCTACATCGCGCTGATGTTAGTGTATCCGGTGGTGCTGTGGGCGATGCTGCGAAAACTCAATCTGACGCTGGCGGCCTCGTTCCTGCTCTATCTCGCCGCGCGCCATTTCGGCTGGAACCTGCCGGCTTATCCGTCTGGCTCGTGGTACTTCAATCCGTTCTGCTGGCAGTTCCTGTTCGTGTTCGGCGGCTGGTTCGCGCTCGGCGGCGCCAGCGAATCGATCAATTTCATCCGCTCACGCGCCTTCCTGTGGCTCGGCGGCGCCTATCTGTTGTTCGCGCTGGTCATGACGCTTGCGGGTCGCTTCCCCGAGCTCGGACAGGCGATGCCGGCCTGGCTCTATGACGCGTTCAATCCGAACGACAAGACCAACCTCGCGCCGTATCGCGTGCTGCATTTCGTGGTGCTCGCCTTCTTCGTGACGCGCTTCCTGCCGCGCGAATGGCCTGGCTACGAATGGCCGATCTTCGAGCCGATCATCAAATGCGGTCAGCAGTCGCTCGAGGTGTTCTGCACGGGCGTCTTCCTCGCCGTGGTCGCGCATGTGGTGCTGGTCGAGGTCTCCGGCAGCCTCTGGATGCAGATCGTGGTGAGTTTTGTCGGCATCGTGCTGATGACCGTGCTCGCCTATTACCGCTCCTGGTCGAAGAAGGTCGACAAGGCGCCCGCGAAGAAGCCGGTGGCTGCGCAGGCGCCGGCTGCGGAGCCGGCGGAGTAGCAGGCGGACCGTCGAGGCCGACGCGGGTGGTCAGCGGCGATGGGCATGCGCTAGATTGAAGGCATGTCCCATGCCTTCACCCATGACCATCCCGACATCCTGCAACTCGAAGCCGACGTGCTCGACGCGCGGCCCGGAGCAGTTCTGCTCGAACGCTCGCCGTTCTTTCCCGGCGGCGGCGGACAGCTCGCCGACCGCGGGCTTCTGCGATGGGCCGGCGGCGAGCTGCCGGTGACCGGGCTCGCGCGCGACGAGCGCGGCCTCTGGCACACGATCCCCGGCGACAGCGTGATCTCCGGCAAGGTCATGCTCGAAGTCGAGCCGGCGTTTCGCGCATTGATGTGCGAGCTGCACACGCTCGCCCATGTCGTCAACGCGCTGGTCTATACGCGGTTCGGCGGCGCGCTTCTGACCGGGGCGCAGCTCAATGCCGACGGCACCTTCCGCGTCGATTTCGATCTGCCCGGCGCCGACAACGAGGCGCTGCGGACGCTCGAGGCGCCGCTGAACGACATCATCCGGCAGGACCTCACCGTCGGCGCCGTCTTCATGGCGCATACCGAGGCGCAAGCCATCCCCGGATTGTTCCGCAGCAAGGCTGTCGCGCCGCCGGTCGGGGCGGACGGGCTGGTCCGGATCGTCGAGATCCTCGGTCTCGACCGGCAGGCCTGCGGCGGCACCCATCTGGCCTCGACCGGGCAATCGCGCCCAGCGCGTATCGTCAAGATCGACAACAAGGGCCGCCAGAACCGCAGGATCAAAGTCGCGGTCTGAACGGCTCCGGCAAGTCTTGCACCGGGCAATCCTCAAGCCATCCACGTGCCGGCCGTGCCTGGGGATGATGTTGTGCGGCTCGCTCGACGGGGCGCGATCGGCTTGTTAAGCCGCGTCTCCGCAAGGACGATTTGAGTCGGGGACATGACCGTAGCGATCGAGATGGGACAAACGACGGCCGGCGCATCGGCGGCCATCGACCTCGAGGAGCTGTTGGCGACGCGTCTCCTGGTGCAGGGCAATTCGGGTTCCGGCAAATCCCATCTGCTGCGCCGGCTGCTGGAACAGAGCGCGCCGTGGGTGCAGCAGACCATCATCGATCCCGAGGGCGACTTCGTCACCCTGGCCGAGCGGTTCGGTCACCTCGTCATCGACGCCGAAGACCACACCGAGCGCAGTTTGCAGGTCGCCGGCGAACGCGTGCGCATTCATCGCGTCTCCACCGTGCTCAATCTCGAAGGGCTCGACGCCGAGAACCAGATGCGGCGCGCTGCCGCCTTCCTGGGCGGAATGTTCGAGGTTCCCCGCGATCACTGGTACCCGATGCTGGTGGTGGTCGACGAGGCGCAACTGTTCGCGCCGGCAGTCGCAGGCGAAGTCTCCGACGAGGCGCGCAAGCTGTCGCTCGGCGCGATGACCAATTTGATGTGCCGCGGCCGCAAGCGCGGCCTTGCGGGGATCATCGCGACCCAGCGGCTGGCGAAGCTCGCCAAGAATGTCGCGGCCGAGGCGTCGAACTTCCTGATGGGTCGCACCTTCCTCGATATCGACATGGCGCGCGCCGCCGACCTGCTCGGCATGGAGCGGCGGCAGGCGGAGGCCTTCCGCGACCTCGAGCGCGGACAATTCATGGCGCTTGGCCCGGCGCTTTCGCGCCGTCCGCTTGGCCTGCGCATCGGTCCAACCGACACGCAGCCGCGCAACGCGGCGCCGCGACTGATGCCGCTGCCGGAAGCGGTACTCGAAGACGCGCGCGCCATCATCCTCGCGGCCCCACCGCCCGAGACGGCGGCCAGGCCGCCGCGCCGGGCGCCGGCGCCCGACCTGCTCAGCCAATTGATGGCTGCCAAGTCGACCACACCGGAGATCGATCCCGAGACTGCGGAGCCGCCGCCGAGCGCCGAGCAACTGGCCGAGCGGCGTGAGCGGCTGGATCGCATCCTGCGCGCCATTCTCGCCGAGCCCGACGCCGGCTTCCGCGCCATCGGCGTGCTCTATCAGGAGTTCGTGGTGCGCTGCCGGATCGAGGGGCTCGGCGCCGTGGTGCCGGAGCTGACCGACTTCCGCCGCATGCTGACGCGCGCCCGCGCCGGGCTCGGCACCGAGATCGCGGAAGACGACGCCTGGCGGGATGTGCAGCTGCGCGCCGCGATCCTGCCCGAGGACATGCAGGGCGTCTTCATGATGATCGCCCGTGCCGCGAAGGAAGGCTGGCCCTGCCCGAGCGATGCCGCGATCGCCCGCGCCTATGGCACGCATTCGCTGCGCCGCGCGCGGCATCTTCTGACCTACATCGAGGAGCAGGGCCTGATCGTCTGCCAGCTCGATGGTGCCGGACGGCGGATCGTGACACTCGTCGAGCTCGCCTGGGCCACGGCCGCGGCCGACCCGAATGTCGACGAGGTACCGGCGGAAGCAGCCTGCAACAGCTCGGCTCCGTGATCGGAGGGTGAGCGGCGAAGCGCCGGACACGGTGCAGGATCCGGAGATGTCGCAGTTACAAAAAGGCCCGCCGAGAGGCGGGCCGTTTCGTTTCTCTGGATGGACGAAGCCACCTTGTCTCGGCGGCTCCGCACGCCTCATCTACAGGCCTCACGCGTGCTGCGGTTGGGCCAGCTGGCTGACCTGCGTCGCCGGCGGATCGACAACCAGGGTACCGCCATGGCCGTCGCTCGAGGTCGTGAAGGTCGAGGCCATATAGTTGCCCAGCAGCGCAATGCTCGCCGTGACGGTGCCGTCCGTCACCGTGAGCGTTCCGTTCGTGCTGGTTCCGCTGAAGCTCGGCGTTTGAACGTTCGCGAAACTGATATTCGCGAAATCGATCGCGTCCGAACCCGTCATCCCGGCGACGGTGCCGTTGAAGCTCGCCGAATTATCGAGCTTCAGCGTTCCCGTCGAACCCAGGAACGACACGGCGGCGTTCGAAGCCCCCGGCAATTCCAGGGTAGCGCCCGTTGCGATGCTGGCGCTGCTCGGGCTCTCCCCCGTTACGTTGAAGGACTGCCAGGCCCCCCACGCAGTGCCGTCATAGGCCCGGATCCAGAGCTGGTCGGTGCCCGAGCCGGCCTGATAGGTCGCCTGGGAAAGCTGCGCCGCGGTGACGTCGATCTCGGTATTCGCCGGCTCGTTGATGCCGCCGACGTTCCAACGTCCGTTCGTGTTGGAATCCCACAGCGCATACTTCGTGATGGGATCGCCGTCGGCGTCCGTCGCCGTGACGAGGTTCGCGGCAGCAAAGGTCTGCCCCGAGACCGTCACGACGTTGGCGACCGCGACCGTCGGCGCCTGGTTCGTCGCGGTGGCCGTGAAGGCCGTCCAGCTGCTCCACTCGCTGCCATCGTTGGCCCGCACGTAGAGCGTATCCGACGGCGAGCCGCCGGGACCGAACACGTAGCTGACCTGTGACAGGTTCGCCGCCGCGACATCGATCTCGGTGCTGGCGGCCTGGGCGACGCCGTTGACCACGAAGTGGCCGTTGCCGCCGGTGTCCCAGAACGCGTACTGGGTCATCGTATCGCTGTCGGCGTCGGTGACCGAGAACAGGCCGGTCGCTGCGACCGAATGGTCGTGAATTCCGCTGACATTCGCCGCCGTCACGACCGGAGCATGGTCGGGCCCCGGTGTTGCCGTGAACGCAGCCCAGCTGCTCCACTTCGATCCGTCGTTGGCGCGCACGTAGAGCGTGTCCGACGGCGAGCCTCCGGGACCGAACACGTAGCTGACCTGCGACAGGTTCGCCGCCGAGACATCGATCTCGACATTGGCGGCCTGGGCGACGCCATTGACCACCCAATGGCCGTTGCCGCCGGTGTCCCAGAACGCGTATTGGGTGATCGCATCGTTCTCGGCATCGCTGACCGAGAACAGGCTCGAGGCGAGCACCGAGAGCTGGCCGTGACTGGCGGTCACGTTCGGTGCCGTCACCACCGGGGCCGTATCGACCCCCGGCCCTGCGGTGAACGCGGTCCAGCTGCTCCACAGGCTGCCGTCATTGGCCCGCACATAGAGCGTATCCGGTGTCGAGCCGCCGGGACCGAACACGTAGCTGACCTGTGACAGGTTCGCCGCCGCGACGTCGATCTCGGTGTTGGCGGCCTGGGCGACACCGTTGACCACCCAGTGGCCGTTGCCGCCGGTGTCCCAGAACGCATACTGGGTGATCGCATCGCTCTCGGCATCGCTGACCGAGAACAGGCTCGAGGCGAGCACCGAGAGCTGGCCGTGACTGGCGGTCACGTTCGGTGCCGTCACCACCGGGGCCGTATCGACCCCCGGCCCTGCGGTGAACGCAGTCCAGCTGCTCCACAACTGCCCGTCGTTCGCCCGCACGTAGAGCGTATCGGGCATCGAGCCGCCGGGACCGAACACGTAGCTGACCTGTGACAGGTTCGCCGCCGCGACGTCGATCTCGGTGTTGGCGGCCTGGGCGACACCATTGACCACCCAGTGGCCGTTGCCGCCGGTGTCCCAGAACGCATACTGGGTCATCGTATCGTTGTCGGTATCCGTCACCGAGAACAGGCTGGAGGCAAGGGCCGACACCTCCCCATGCGTCGCGGTCACGTTCGGTGCCGTCACGATCGGAGCGTGGTCGCCCCCTGGGGTCGCCGTGAACGCGGTCCAGCCGCCCCACAGCATTCCGTCATTGGCCCGCACGTAGAGCGTATCGGGCATCGAGCCAGCCGGACCGAACACGTAGCTCACCTGCGACAGGTTCGCCGCCGAAACGTCGATCTCGGTGTTGGCGGCCTGGGTGACACCATTGACCACCCAGTGACCGTTGCCTCCGGTGTCCCAGAACGCGTACTGGGTGATCGTATCGTTGTCGGCATCGGAGACCGAGAACAGGCTCGAGGCGATAGCCGAGGTTACCCCGTGGATGGCAGTCACGTTCGGTGCCGTCACGACCGGAGCGTGGTCGCTTCCAGGACTCGCCGTGAACGCGGTCCAGCCGCCCCACAGCGTTCCGTCGTTCGCCCTGATGTACAAGGTATCAGGCGTCGACCCGACCGGACCGAAGACGTAGCTCACCTGCGACAGCTGCGCTGCGGTGATGTCGATCTCGGTATTGGCGGCCTGGGCAACACCATTCACAACCCAGTGGCCGCTGCCGCCGGTGTCCCAGAGCGCGTACTGGGTCATCGTATCGGGATCCGGATCGCTCACCGTGAACAGGCTTGACGCGGCAACCGACGTTTGGCCGTGCGTCGCAGTGACGTTGGCGGCTATCACGGTCGGCGGGGTGTCCGCGAACGCCTTCGCCGTGAATTGAGTCCAGCTGCCCCAGAGCGTACCGTCATTGGCCCGCACGAAAAGCGTGTCGGTCGAACCGCTCGGACCGAACACGTAGCTCACCTGCGAGAGGTTCGCCGCCGTGACATCGATCTCGGCGTTGGTGGGCTGGACGGCGCCGTTGACGACCCAGTGGCCGTTACCTTGGGTATCCCAGAACGCGTACGTGACGATGGGATCGCCATCGGGGTCCGTGACGCTGAAGAGGCTGGAAGCCAGCGCAGCGCTCTCACCGAAGACTGCCGTGACATTGGCCGCCGAGGTGACCGGCGCGGCATCGGCGCGCGTCGTGATCAACGTGCCGGTGCCGGAATCCGTGCCGACACTGAACCGCACGCCAGGCGTCGCATCGAGCTGCAGGTCGAAGGAGGAAGCTCCTTCGGTAACATGCAGGATGTTGCCCGCGAGCAAGGTCGCCGAGCCGCCCGATACGAAATTGAGGCCCGCCAGATCGATGCTGTCGCCCCCAACCAGTCCGCTGATGGTCGTGCCGGACAAGGACGTGCCGTCGACCTTCAGCTGCCCGCCGGACCCGCTGAAGGTGATGCCGCCGCTTGCGGTGCTGCCGGCCTGCAACTCGACCAGGCCGCCGGAGATCGTCACCGGACCAGTCGAGCCGCCCGAGGAGACAAGTTCAGTACCTCCGGCGAACACGAAGACGTTGCTCGTCGTCGTGCCGGCAAGATTGAACGCGCCGCCGCTCGACACCGCGATGTCGTGCGCCGTGCCTCCGGAAGCGACATTGAGCACGCCACCGCTGGAAACGGTCAGGTGATCCAGTGCGCCGCCCGACAAGACATTGACTGTGCCGCCGGAGATCGCCGTCCCGGAGCCCACGGCGCCGGTGACGACACCACCCGAGAAGACATTCTCAACGCCGCCGGCATAAACGCCCACGCGGCTGAGCACGGTGCCCGACACGTTGAAGGTGCCGCCGCTCGACACGCCGACGAAAGCCGCCGAGCCGCCAGCCAGAACGTTCAATACGCCGCCTGCACTGACTCCGGTGCCCGAACTGATGGCGCCGGTGATCAATCCACCGGACAGCACGTTCTCCACGCCGCCGTTGTTGACGGTGGCATTGCTCAGCACTGTACCCGCGACATTGAACGTGCCGCCGCTCGACACGCCTACAAAGGCGGCCGTGGCGCCGGCCGACAGGTTCAACGTACCGCCCGAAATTCCCGTCCCGGATCCGCTCGCTCCCGAGATTGATCCGCCGGACAGGACGTTCTCGACGCCGCCGTCGTAGATACCTGTATTGCTCAGCACCTTGCCTGCGACATTGAAGATGCCGCCGCTCGACACGCCGACGTGCGTGGCCGAACCACCGGCCAGGACGTTCACGGTACCGCCAGCGAAAATGATGGTCGCCGCACTCGATGCGCCGGAGATGAACCCGCCGGACAGCACGTTCTCGACACCGCCGCTCGAGACCAGCGTGTTGCTGATGATCGTACCCGCAACATTCAGGGTACCGCTCGACACCGTAAGGTCGTGTGCCGTGCCACCAGCCGAGACATTCAAAGTGCCGCTCGAAACCGTCAGGTGATCCAGCGCACCACCCGCAAGGACATTGACCGTGCCGCCGGAGATGCCGGTGCCGGAACCCGTCACGCCGGTAACGAGACCGCCGGAAAGAACGTTTTCGACACCGCCGTCATAGACGGCGCCATTGCTGAGCACGACGCCCGCAACATTGAACGTGCCGCCGCTCGAGACGCCGACGTGAACCGCCGAACCGCCGGCCAGAAGGTTCAATGTGCCGAGAACGCCGGTCCCCGAACTCGTCACGCCGGAGATCAATCCGCCGGACAGCACGTTCTCGATACCGCCGGCCGAGATCAGCGTGTTGCTGGTCATCGTGCCGGCAACATTCATGGTGCCGCCGCTCGACACCGTGATGTTGTGCACTGTGGCGCCAGCGGAGACATTCAGCGTGCCGCTCGAAACCGTCAGGTGATCCAGCGCGCCGCCGCCGAATACGTTGACCGTACCTCCGGATACGCCCGTCCCGGAACCCGTCACACCGGTGACAACGCCACCCGAGGCAACATTCTCAACGCCGCCGGACAAGACGGCCACATTGCTGAGCACGGTGCCCGACACATTCATGGTGCCGCCGCTCGACACGGTGACGTGGTCGGCCGAACCACCGGCCAGAACATTCAGCACGCCGCCCGCGGAAACGCCGGTCCCCGAGCTGATCGCCCCGGTGATCAGGCCGCCCGATTGCACGTTCTCGATGCCGCCGCTGGTGATGCTGACATTGCTCAGCGTCACGCCCGCCACGTTGAGGATGCCGCCAGCGGACACGCCGACGAAGGCGGCTGAGCCGCCTGCCAGTACGTTGAGCGTACCGCCCGAAACTCCCGTTCCGGACCCGCTCGCACCGGAGATCGACCCGCCCGACTCGACGTTCTCGATGCCGCCGCTGTAGACCGCGGTGTTGCTCAGCACGTTGCCGAAGACGTTGAACGTGCCGCCACTCGACACGCCGACGTGGACGGCCGAACCACCGGCCAGAACGTTCAGCACGCCGCCGGCGGAAACGCCGGTCCCGGAGCTCGTTGCGCCGGAGATCAGGCCACCCGACTGCACGTTCTCGACACCGCCGCTGGTGATGCCGACCATGCTCAGCACCGTACCGAAGACGTTGAAGGTACCGCCCGCCGACACGCCGACATAGGAGGCCGAGCCGCCGGCCAGCACGTTGAGGGTGCCGCCCGAAATTCCCGTTCCGGATCCGATCTGGCCGGAGATGAAGCCGCCGGACAGGATGTTCTCGACACCGCCGCCGAAGACCGCCGTGTTGCTGGTGATCGTGCCCGCCACGTTCAAGGTGCCGCCGTTCGACACCGCGACGCCGTGCACGATTCCGCCGGCGGAGACGTTGAGCACGCCCCCGTTGCTCACAGTGGCGTTTTGCTCGGCTCCGAAAACATTCTCGGTGCCACCGCTGAGCACGGTGCCGATGGCCGTTCCGCCGGACAGAACGTTGAGCGTCTGACCGCTGCTGATAACCAGCCCCAAGTCAGTCTGGCCACTGCTCACGGTTATGTTGCCGCTACCACCGGCGCTGGTGAAGAGGAAGATGTCGGTGCCGGAGGCATCGCCTGTGCGGCCGAACGGATTTGTAAAGATCTGGCTCGGGTCCAGCTGAAGGGTCAGCGTGCCGTGATCGTTGGTCGCTATCTGCAGAACGTTATTCGCGCCGAGGCCCACGCTCGTGACGTGCGAAGCGCCCTCGCCGGTAAGGTTGATCGTATCGCCAACAACGAAGCCGAAGATGGTGGCTCCGGGCATCGAGAGGCCATCAATCTCCAGCTTGCCGCCATTCCCCGAGAACCCGGTCCCACCGGAGACGCCAGGCCCGGAGAAGTCAAACTCGCCGGCGGAGCCACCAACCTGGAGCCTGGCCGTACCGCCCCAGACACCGACGCTGCCCGCCGATCCGGCAATGTTGGCGATGCCACCAGAAAACACGTCGAAACGAGTTGCCGAGCCGCCCGCCTCGATATTGAGCGTACCGTAATCGCCCGTGAACGTGCCGCCCGACCCTGAGATCAAGCCGCCCGACAACACGTTCTCGACGCCGCCGCTCGAGATCACACTATTGCCGAGAATGACGCCGGCCACGTTGGCCGTGCCGCCGGTGTACACGCCCACAAAGGCGCCCGAACCTCCGGCAGAGATGTTGAGGACGCCTCCCGCAGAAACCCCCGTGCCCGAATGCGAGGCGCCACTGATGAAGCCGCCCGAAAGGACGTTCTCGACGCCTCCCGAAATACCGACGGTGCTCAGCGTTTCGCCGGCGACGTTCATGACACCGCCGGTATAGACCGCGATAAAAGACGCGGAACCACCGGCCAGGATGTTCTCCACGCCACCTGAGAAAACGCCGGTGCCCGAACCGATACCGCCGCTGGTGAAGCCGCCTGACGATATGTTCAGCACGCCGCCGCTGCTGACACGGATATGATCCACCACGCCGCCGGACAGCACGTTGACGGTGCCGTTGTCGCTGTTGAAAACGCCCGTGCTGCCGCTACCGGTACCGCTCATCACGCCGCCGGCGCTGATGGTCACGCTGCCGCCGCTTGAAATCGTGGTCGAGTCTACGTAGCCGCCGGAATCGACCAGGAGCTGGCCACCACTACTCAGCGTCGTCGAGACCGCGGAGCCTCCGTTGAGGACCTCAAGCGTATCGCCGCCCGCTTCGATCAAACCTGAGCTGGTAAAACCCGAGCTTACAAAAGTGGTGGTCATGGCAGCGCTCCCCCATGAAAATCGTCAGTGCTTGAAAAAATCGGCTAGAGCTTGAATCCGGGAATAGTCCTGATCACCGATTTGACGTGATCCAAGGTGATCAGCCTTGTGCACTCGAACTGACGCGGCGTCCCCTTGTGACGGGGGCACCAGAAAAAATCCTTGTGGTCGAATCGAACTGCCGGATCGTTCCAGCAGCTGTTGCACGCGTGGTAATTGATGACGCGATATGGCGTAGCAAATTCATTTGTCGGATGCGTGAAGCCCGAGATCATGACGACCGGGGTGCCGACCGCCCAGGCCAGCCACGCAAGCCCACTGGAGAGACCGACGAAGAAGTCCGCGTGCTGGAGCAGATTGGCCCGTTCCTGAATGGGACGGTCACCGGTCCAGTCTTCCGCGCCGTTCGGAATGTGATTCCAGACCAGCTCGTGGCCGTGCGTCGGTTTCTGATCGATGCAGATCACGCGGTAGCCGGCCTGCGTGAGAAAACCGGTCAGCTCCCGCCAGCCGTTGGGGTTATTCCAGTACTTGCATTGCGTGGTGCTCTGCACCGCGATGCAGACGTAAGGCTCGGGGATCGGCCTTTGGTCATCAGCCAGCGAGATGCGTGGCGCGACTTCGGTCGGATCGACGCCGAGGATGTATCCGGCGGTCCGATGCAGTCCGACAAAGCGGAAGTCGCATGGTTGATAGACGAAGTTCTTGTCGTCGAAAAACAATCCGACGCTGTACGTGGCGTAGTAGCGATCGGTTTGAATCTCCTCGTGCGTGACGAAGTTGATGTCGGGGTACGCATCCCGAAACAGCGGAATCAACTTCTCCGCCATTGCACAGGTCAGCCTGCAATTGTGAGCTTCCCTGAACTTCGCCACATAGGGAAACCAGCCGACCGTGTCTCCCAGCGTCCCGATCGGAAGCTGGATCAGAACGTGACGATCCGTCGCGTTGTACTCGTGCGAGAAGATGACATCATCGCCCTGCAAGACTTCGATGCGGAAGCGAATGTAGTAGCGCTTTGAGCTGTTGACGCGACCGCCCGCGAACTGCGTCTCGAACAGAAGGTTGCCGGTCTCGGCGTCCCAGAGCCGCACGCGCCATGGGCTTTCTCCCGGGGGACAAAACACCCGGGCGCCGTCGTTGAAGTCGAAGCGCAGCCCCTTCGGACCCACTTGGGTCGGCTGTTCGGCTGCAGGAGGATAGGCAGGTTTCGGCGCGTCGGCACCCGACGCGACAGCGTCCGGCTTGCCCGATACAGCGCTCGTCGAACGATCAACGATTATTTTGGGTTGGTCGGTGACATCGTCAATCGAACGCTTCAGCCCGATCGCCGGCGCAACGGCAATGGCATTCACGAAATATCCCCTGCCCTGAAATAATAAACAGCCTCTTAAAAAGTGCAGGGAAGGTAAGCGAGATTGACAACCGCGTCAACGGACGAAAACCTTAGCGGGTACCCCTCGCAGCCGTTCCCACGCGGCAGACACAAAGAAACACACAACGATGAGCCGCAATCCCAGCAAGATCCCGTTTGTGATCGCAGCGTCGACGCATGGCCCGCTGATCGTCAACCGGCTGGACTATCACACCGCGGGCGACCACACTTTTGGAGTCGGGATTCAGATTCTCGAGCATGGCACGTTCGACGCCACTGAAATCGAGCTGACGAAGGGTCTTCTTGCACTGCGAAGAACCTACCGGGGCGATGGCGTGGTCGCGATCGACTGCGGAGCGAACATCGGCGTTCACACCATCGAATGGTCCAGGCACATGGACGGCTGGGGCTCGGTCGTTGCCATCGAGGCGCAGGAGCGGGTCTACTACGCCCTTGCCGGTAACATCGCCATCAACAACTGCTTCAACGCGAGGGCGATGCACGCGGTCATTTCGTCGGAAACCGGAAAAACCCGGGTGCCGGCCCTCAGTCATCAGGAGCCCGCCAGTTTCGGCAGCCTGGAGGTGACGCAACGCTCCGCCACCGAGCAGATCGGGCAGCAAATCGATTATTCGGAGGCCAGCGGGATTGAGACGGCAATGATCACGCTGGACTCGCTGAACCTGGGCCGCTGCGACCTGATCAAGATCGACGTCGAGGGGATGGAGTTGAAGGTGCTGGAGGGCGCCAGCGCCACGATCCGGCAGCATCACCCGATCATCCATGCGGAATTCATCAAGACCGACAAGGCCGCCCTGGTTCGTACGCTGAACGATCATGGATACCGGACCTACGACGCGGGGCAAAACTGCCTTGCGATCCACGAATCCGATCCAAGCCTGAGCCACGTGGAATCCCGGACCACGTCGTGACGGCCTGACCGCCGGGCGTCGTCACCGCTCGCGGAGGGCATCCTGCCGGTAGCGCATGATCGGCGACAACAGATAGCTCATGATGCTGCGGGCACCCGTCCTGATTTCGACGGTGACGGTCATTCCCGGCGAAAGACTGATCTCCTTGTCGTCGACGACCATCTTGGTCCGGTCGATCGAGACGTGCGCGATATACACCGGCCCCTGCCCCTTCGGCTCGCTGCTCTCCTCCGTCCCAGCAGCATTGGGCTCGCGGGCGGAATCTCGCGCCTTGTCGCGGGAGACGGAATCGGGCGAGACGCTGACGATCTTGCCGTGCAGCAGGCCGTAGCGCGTGAAGTTGAAGGTATCGACCTTGATTTCGGCGTCCTGCCCGGGATGCACGAAGCCGATATCGCGATTGGAAACCATCGCCTCGATTTCAATCAGATTGTCGCTGGGCACGACCACCGCAAGCGTCTGGGCGGGCGTGACGACACCGCCGACCGTGTGCACGGCCAATTGCTGCACCACGCCGTCGATCGGTGCCGCAAGCTTCTGAAGATTGGTCTTGTGTTCGGCCTTGGACACCTCGTCCTTGAGACTGCCGGCCTTCTGCGTCGCCTTGGCCAGGTCGTCATACAGGCGATGCCGGTATTCCGAGACAAGCTTGGCGCGCGTCTCGTCGAGCGCGGCCACGGCAGCATTGCCCTCCTGGAGCTTGCTTTTCTGCACCAGGATGTCCTGCTGCATCCCGACGAGCTCCTGAAGCTCCTGCAGATATTGCAGCTTTGAACCGTATTCCCGGTCCGCGAGGTACTTGCGGACGTTGACGCGCTCCTGCAGCACCGGCAGCAAGGCTTCAATCTTGGCGATGCCGGCGTCGATCGTCTTGGTCTCCGCCACCTTCTGCACCCGCTGCCGATCCAGCTCGGACAATTTGGCGCGCTGCTCGGAATCCTGACTGCGCAGATACTCCAGATGCATCTGAATCAAGGCAGGCGGCGTGTCCTCCGGCGCGCCGTCGAGCGCGCTCGTGTTGCCGTCGAGCGCAGAGCGTGTGCGGGCAATGTCCAGCAATGACGCGAGAAGATCGTTTTTCAGGTGCAGAAGCTCGGCCTGATTGCTGGTCGGATCCAGCTCGATCAGAATCTCGCCGGCCTTGACGGTTTGACCGTCGCGGACGTGAATGGCCCGCACCACCCCGATCTCAAGCGGCTGGACCAGCTTCACGCGGTCGCCCGGCACGATCTTTCCGGGAGCAGAGGCAACGATATCGATCTTGCCGAGGCCGGCCCATGCCACGGCGCAACAGAACAGGGCGGCAAGCAAGATGGCCGTCAGCCTGGCGGTCGGAGATGGTGGCGTCTCGACGATTTCGAGGGCCGCCGGCAGGAACGCCAGCTCGTCCCGCGTTTTACGCCCGACCGCAGGCGCTTCACGAGCCGACTTCATGGATCCCCGCCTGCAACCGGTATAGCGACGCGTATCTTCCGCCCGAGCTCAGCAACTCCTCGTGGGAGCCCTGCTCAACCAGCCGGCCGCGATCGATGGTGATGATTCGATCGGTGCGCCGGACGGCGGACAGCCGGTGCGCGATGACAAAGACCGTTCGCCCCTTCACGATCCGGTTCATATTGTCCTGGATGACCCGTTCGCTTTCGTAGTCCAGCGAACTGGTCGCTTCATCGAAGATCAGGATGCGCGGATCGGTGATCAGGGCGCGCGCGATCGCGATGCGCTGGCGCTGTCCTCCCGACAGACTGGAGCCGCGCTCGCCCACGACGGTGTCGTAGCCTTCCGGCAGTTCCAGAATGAATTCGTGAGCCCCCGCAAGCTGGGCCGCGGCGACCACCTTCTCCATCGGAGCGGCCGGGTCGGCGAGCGCGATGTTTTCCCGGACGCTGCGATTGAACAGCACGTTTTCCTGCAGCACGACGCCGACCTGGCGGCGCAGCCACGCCGGATCGACCATCGCAAGGTCGATGCCGTCGACCAGGACCCTGCCCTTCTCCGGAACGTAAAGGCGCTGAACCAGCTTCGTGAAGGTGCTCTTGCCCGACCCCGACGGGCCGACGATGCCGACGACCTGGCCGGCGGGAATGTTGATGTTGATCTCGTGCAGCACTTCGGGTCCATCGACCCGGTATCGGAACGACACGTGCTCAAGCGTGACCTGCCCCTTGATCGGCGGCGGGACTGCGCGGCCGGGGCTGAAGGTCTGCTCGGCCGGCGTATTCAGGATGTCGCCGAGCCGCGCAACCGAGAGCCTCGCCTGGTGGAAGTCCTGCCAGAGCTGCGCCAGCCTCAGGACTGGCGCGCTGACGCGCGACGAGAACATGTTGAAGGCGATCAGCTCGCCGACCGTGAGGCTGCCGTCGATCACCAGCTTGGCCCCGGCGTAAAGGATCACCGCGGTGACGAGCTTGCTGACGAACTGGACCGATTGGCTCGCGACGTTGGCGAGGCTGAGCACACGGAAGCTGGCCGCGACGTATCCGGCAAGCTGCTCCTCCCAGCGCCGCTGCATCTGCGGTTCGAGCGCCATCGCCTTGATGGTCTCGACCCCGGTCACGCTCTCGACGAGGAAGGCCTGGTTCTCGGCCCCGCGCTCGAACTTGGTGTCGAGCCGCTGACGGAACAGCGGCGTCGCGCCGGCCGAGATGCCGACATAGAGCGGGAAGGATCCGAGCACGATCCAGGTCAGGATCGGCGAGTAGACGAACATCACCGCGATGAAGACGACGGTGAAGAACAGGTCAATCACGACCGTCAGGGCGGAGCCGGTCAGGAAGTTGCGGATGTTCTCGAGCTCGCGGACCCGCGCAACCGAATCGCCGACCCGGCGAGCCTGGAAGTAGGCAATGGGCAGCCCGATGAGGTGCCGAAACAAGCGGGCTCCCAATTCGACATCGATCCGGTTCGTCACGTGGGAGAACAGATAGGTCCGCAATATCGCAAGCGCCGTCTCGAACACCGCGATGCCGATCAATCCCACGACGAGCACATCGAGCGTGCTGAGAGTGTGATTGACCAGGACCTTGTCGATCACCACCTGAAAGAACAGCGGTGACACCAGCGCGAACAGCTGCAGGAAGAAGGAGGCGATCAACACCTCCACGAAATGGTATCGATACTTGTGGATCGCGCCCAGAAACCATGACAGGTCGAAGCGGCGTGCAAGATTGACCAGTCCGGCGCGGCGGCTGACCAGGATCATCCGGCCTGACCACACCGCTTCCAGATCGGCACGCGTGATCAACTCCGGGCGCTCCGACAGCGGCGATTGCACGAGGATCTTGTCGGCGCCGACCTTGGCAAGGATCAAATGGCCACCGTCGCGCAACAACGCGATGGCAGGAAGCGGAGCCTTCTCGAGCCTTAGCCAGTTGGTCGTCACCTCCCGGGCCTTGACGCCGGTCGAGCGCGCGTAGCGCAGCATCTCCGGCGTTCCGACCGGTCCGTTGCCGAACTGGTGACGAATCTGGTCGACATCGGCGGGGATGCCGTGAAAACGCAGCAGCATCGCGAGTGCAACGATCCCGCTGTCTGCTGCCGTACCGCTCCGCGTTTCAATCATCTCGCGATTTAATCTGCTCAGTAGCTGAAAATAACTGCCGTCGAACGCGAACCGACACCGTCGGGAGCGCCCCGTCCCTGCTCCTTCGACCTCGTCGCCAGCGCAAACCGACTATTCGCAACGAACCGACAGAGCAGCAGATGAATATGACGCCCAGAGTACTATGTCTCTTTGGCGGGATGCAATTGGCGTTGTGAACGAACGACCGAATTCACGAGCAACATCATGCCGATCCCGGTCCCTCGTCGGAACCGCCCGCAGCTGAACCACGCTCCGTAGTCTTACGGGCCGCGGCGCTTGAGATGGGCCGTCATCGGCGTCGCCGCGATGATCGCATCGGCCGCGTGACGTATAAGAGTGTCGTGCCGAGCTGATATTCAGCCTGCAGAAATGGCGCGGACTCTGTTCCATGCCCAAGTTCAGGCCGATCGCACCCGAGGCGCTGTACATGAACAGCCTCACGCACCACCGCAGCCCGCGCTCGACGTCTGTTGACTACCCGTGACTGATCAGCATGAATAGTACTTATTATTGGTACGCTACCATAGATTGAAAGCCCGACCAAGATGCCTTGGAATTATTCAGTAACATTGAACGATTCTTCGAACGCAGGCGCGTCCGCCGAAGCCTCGCTTGTTTACGATCTCGAGCAGGCCCTCAATGTCTGGCAGCGCTATATCCTGGGCATTGGCACCCTGGTGGTGCAGCTCAACATCCTGCCCACCAGCGTTGGCCGTGCCGATGGCGGGCCGACCACGAGCTACTATGT
Source organism: Bradyrhizobium sp. UFLA03-84 (assembly GCF_002289535.1). NCBI lineage: Bacteria > Pseudomonadati > Pseudomonadota > Alphaproteobacteria > Hyphomicrobiales > Nitrobacteraceae > Bradyrhizobium > Bradyrhizobium sp. UFLA03-84. Next base: position 241,568 of record NZ_NSJY01000003.1, read on the forward strand.
CGGAACAAATGGCACGCTCCCGTTGTACGAGCCGTCAAGCCAATACGAGCTGACCACCGGGCAGCATGTCTCGGGCGCGACAAGCGACATCACCATCAACATCGATCCCGGCTATTTCCAGTACATCGACATGGCTTATGGCCTGACCTACGCCAGTCAGGTGCCTGGAAACGTGATCAATCCGATCGACGTCTTTCTGCATGAGCTGATGCACGGCTTCGGCATGACGGGCTGGTACGACCAGAGCGGCCAGCTTGCCGGCCAATACGAATCGACGTTCGACAATCTGATTCAGAAGACCGCGATGGGCGCATACTTTATCGGCGCCAATGCCGAGGCCGCCTATGGCGGCCCGGTGCCCCTGACCACAAACAGCACCACCCAGAACTACTATCATTTCGGCAACCAGCAATCCGACTTCTACGCCACCCCGTCGACCGTCAAGGATCCGCTCACGCTGGATTTGATGAACGGGATCGTCTTCTACCCCGATTACCAGTACGCGATCTCCAATTTGGACATCGGCGTTCTGAAGGATCTGGGGTACAGCATCCGGACGACGCCGGTCGTCACCGCCAGCGACCAGTCCGCAGGAAGAAATCAGATCTACGCGGCCTCGTCGCTGTTCTCGGTGAACATGGCCACCGGCGATTCCATCACCGAATATTCCTTCTGGGACACTAACGGCCACGGTTACTGGACGGTGGGAGGCGTCGCCCAGGGCACCAACACCGAGATCGACATCAACGCGTCGCAGCTGGCTCAGGTCAATTATCAAGCCGGACCCGGCTCGGACACATTGTGGGTGAGAGCGTTCGACGGCTATTTGTGGAGCGACTGGAAATCCTTCGTGATCTCGCCGGCCGATCATGCACCCGTGGTCACGGCAGCAAACGTGACCGCCGCGCATATGGAGCTCGCGGCGGCTGCCTCGTCCCTGTTCTCCGCTAGCGACCCGGACAGCGACACGATCACCGAATATGCATTCTGGGACACGCAGGGCAACGGCCATTGGACTATCGGCAGTGTTGCGCAAGCCACCAACGCCGAGATTGACGTCGCGGCCGCCAACCTCTCGCAAGTGAGCTATTTGTTCGGTTCGGCCCCCGACACGCTTTGGGTCCGCGCCTATGATGGATATCTCTGGGGAGCATGGGTCCCGTTCACGGCGACGCCAGGCGTCGACCATCCTCCCGTTGCTTCGGCTTCCGGCTTCACGGCGGCACACGGGCAAACGTCGATCGCGGCTTCGAGCCTGTTCAGCGCCTCCGACCCGGATAGCGATCCGATCACCCAGTACGCACTCTGGGACAGCAACGGCAACGGCGCATGGGTGGTGAACGGTGCCGTTCAGGCCACCAATGCGGAAATCGACATCACCGCCGCACAGCTTGCCCAGACCAGCTACCAGTTCGGCTCGGCTCCGGACCAGCTTTGGGTGAGGGCTTACGATGGAACGCTGTGGGGCGCATGGGTCCCGTTCACGGTCACGCCTGGTCCCGATCATGCGCCGGTGGCCAGCGCGACCGATTTTGCGGCGACCCATGGCGAGGATATCGCCGCATCCAATCTCTTCAGCGCAACCGACGCCGACAACGACACGATCACCGCCTATCAGGTTTGGGATTCAACGAGCGATCCCTCCAGCGGTCATTGGGTGGTCGGCGGAGTGGCGCAGGCTGCCAACATCGCGATCGATGTTTCACCCGCTCAATTGACGAACACCTCGTTCCAGTCGGGCTCCGGCTCGGATGACCTGTGGGTGCGAGCCAATGACGGCATCACATGGGGTGCCTGGAAAGAGTTTCACGTCAACGCGCCGATCGACCACGCACCGGTGGTCAGCGCGTCGGACATGACCGCAACGCATGGTCAGGACATCGCCGCGTCCAACCTGTTCACGGTCAGCGATCCCGACAGCGATACGATCACCAATTATCAGTTCTGGGACTCGACGACCGATCCCGCCAGCGGGCATTTTGTCGTGGCCGGCGCCGCACAGCCGGCGGGCCAGGCCATCGATGTCAGCGCGGCACAGCTGGCCAATACATCATTCCAGAGCGGTTCAGGCTCCGACGATCTCTGGGTGCGAGCCTTCGATGGCATGGTCTGGAGCAACTGGAAGGAATTCCACGTCAACGCGCCGCTCGACAATCTTCCGATCGTGACGGCCGCCGACGCTGCGGCGAGCCACGGCCAGGATATCGCGGCCTCCGCGCTGTTCTCCGCCACCGACGCGGATGGAGACACCATCGCGAACTATCAGGTGTGGGATTCGACGTCGGATCCGAGCAGCGGGCACTGGGTGGTCGGCGGAGTGGCTCAGGGCACCAACGTCGCGATCGATGTCACTGCCGCCCAGCTCTCGAGCACGAGCTTTCAGAGCGGCTCCGGTTCGGACGATCTGTGGGCGCGGGCTTACGACGGCATTGCCTGGGGGCCGTGGAAGGAATTTCACGTCACCGCACCGATCGACCAGGCTCCGATCGTCTCCGCGTCCGACTTCCACGCCACGGCCAACCAGAGCGTGGCCGCATCGAACCTGTTTTCGGTGACCGATCCCGACGGCGACAGCATCACCCAATATCAATTCTGGGATTCGACCACGTCAGCCAACAGCGGTCACTGGAGCATGGGCGGCAACGCGCAGCCCACCAACACCGCCATCAATGTCAGCGCGGCCCAGCTTGCCAGCACCACCTTCCAGGGCGGAACCGTCGCCGACGACCTCTGGGTTCGCGCCAATGACGGCTTGATGTGGAGCGCCTGGCAGGAATTTCACTTCATCGTCTAGCGCGCGGACCGGTTTGCCGGGAGGCAGTGATCGGTCCTCCGGCACCGACGATCGAGGCGAACCTTCTCCCAAAACAAAAATGGCCCGCGAGATGCGGGCCATTTCATCGGAACCGGTAGGTCCGAACTTGGTTGCGGGGATAGGATTTGAACCTATGACCTTCAGGTTATGAGCCTGACGAGCTACCGGGCTGCTCCACCCCGCGTTAAACCGTTGCGTGCCTTTCAGGAAGGGTGCCCGAACCTGCCGGCCAACGCTTGTAACGGCGCCGATCGATCCGTCCGGAGAGCTTCCTGAGAAGGCGACCCGGGCCGAAGCCGTCGGGTGCGGGGCGTATGTATCAACGTGAGGTCGGTTTGGAAAGCCCCGGATGCGGGTTTTTGAGGATTTTGTGACGTCCAAATCACCGGTTTTTCCTGACAGAATTACCGCCGGGAACCGGGCCTTGCCAGATCGCACGCAAAAGCGGAGCTTGGCGCCAACAAAATCCGTCAAGGAATCGTCATCCGAGGGGAAACGCCAATGGACCGGCCATTGAAGAGCCCGGGGCTGTACGCGCTTGAGGAGGTCTTTCACCGCCAATTCGAGCTGTCGCGCAGCGAGCCGGCGCCGACCTTGCAGGCGCGGCTGGACCGACTGCGGCGCCTGCGCGCCGCGCTGACCGAGAACGAGGCGCGATTCGAGGCCGCGATCTCGGCCGATTTCGGCCACCGCTCCACCGTCGAGACCGCGATCGCCGAGACCATGCTGGTGCTCGGCGAGATCAGGCATGCCGCCAAGCACCTCAAGGGCTGGATGGCGCCCGAGAGGATCCCGACCACGGTACAGTTCGCGCCGGCCAAGAACCGGCTGATCCCGCAACCGCTCGGCGTGGTCGGGATCATTGCACCGTGGAATTATCCGCTGCAGCTGACGCTGGCGCCCGCGGTCGCGGCGATCGCGGCCGGCAACCGCGCCATCATCAAGCCGAGCGAGCTGGTGCCGCGGTTCTCCGAATTGCTGATGGAGACGATCGCCAAGAAATTCGACACCGCCGAGCTCGCGGTCACCGATATCGACGACGACATCGCGAAGGCCTTTGCGGCGCTGCCGTTCGATCATCTGATCTTCACCGGCTCGACCCGAATCGGCCGGCTGGTCGCCGAGGCGGCCGGCCGCAACCTCACGCCGGTGACGCTCGAGCTCGGCGGCAAATCGCCCGCGATCGTCGACGGTTCCGCCGACATCGACGAGGCCGCGCAACGCATCGCCTATGGCAAGCTGCTCAATGCCGGCCAGACCTGCATCGCGCCCGACTACGTGCTGGCGCCGCAAGCCTCGGTGCAGCCGTTCGCGATCCGGTTGCAGGGCCACATGCAGCACATGTTCGGCACCGATCCCAGAAATCCCGACTACACCTCGATCGTCTCGGACCGGCACTACGCCCGGCTCGAGGCCCTCGTCGCCGACGCCGCCGCGAAGGGCGCGACCATCATGCAACCGGCAGCGTCGAACGATCCGGAGTGGAAGCAGCGGCGCAAATTCCCGCCGACCGTCATCGTCGATGCGACGCCTGAGATGACCGTGATGCAGGAGGAAATCTTCGGGCCGCTGCTGCCGGTCATCGGCACCCGTGACTCAACGGAGGCGATCGCCTTCATCAACAAGCGCGACCGCCCGCTGGCGCTGTACTGGTTCGGCACCGATCACGCCGCCCGCGACGCGGTGCTGGCGCGCACGGTGTCCGGCGGCGTCACCGTCAATGACTGCCTGTTCCATTTCGCGCAGGCCTATCAGCCGATGGGCGGCGTCGGCGCGTCCGGCACCGGCGCCTATCACGGCGAATGGGGATTCAGGACGCTCACGAAGCTGAAGCCGGTATTCTACCGCTCGCGGTTCAACAGGCTCGCCGACCTCTATCCGCCCTATGGCGCGAAGATCGCGCGGCTGGAGAAGCTGATGCGGATGTTGTCTTAGCGGCGTCATTCCGGGGCGATGCGAAGCATCGAGCCCGGAATCCATTTATCCGCATCGATGCGGCGCAATGGATTCCGGCTTCGCGCTGCGCGCGCCCTCAGGTGCGCAATTGCGCACCGGGGAATGACAACAAATAACTTGCATGGGGGAAACAAAAATGACTGACACATTCGATTTCGTGGTGGTGGGTGCCGGCTCCGGCGGCTGCGCGGTGGCGGGGCGGTTGTCGGAGGATCCGGCGACCTCGGTGGCGGTGCTCGATGCCGGCGGCAAGAACGACAATTGGGTGGTGACCACGCCCGGCGCCATCATTCTGATGCTCTCGGGCAAGATCAACAACTGGGCGTTCGACACGGTGCCGCAGAAGGGTTTGAACGGCCGCATCGGCTATCAGCCGCGCGGCAAGGGCCTCGGCGGCTCCTCGGCCATCAATGCCATGGTCTATATCCGCGGCCATCGCGCCGACTACGACCACTGGGCTTCGCTCGGCAATACCGGCTGGAGCTATGCCGACGTGCTGCCCTACTTCAAGCGTTCGGAGAACAACACCGAGCTCGACGGCGAATATCACGGCAAGGGCGGGCCGCTCAACGTCACGGGCCTGCAGTCGGACAATCCGGTCAAGGAGATGTTCCTGCAAGGCGCGCGCGAGGGTCAGTTCCGGATCCGCGACGATTTCAACGGCGCCGAGCAGGAAGGCCTCGGCATCTACCAGGTGACGCAGCGGAACGGAGAGCGCTGGAGCGCGGCGCGCGGCTACATCCATCCCCACATGGGCCGCCGGCCCAATCTGCGCATCGAGACGCAGGCGCACGCGACCTGCATCCTCTTCGAGGGCAAGCGTGCCGTCGGCGTCGAGTACATGCAGGGCAAGGAGAAGAAGGTGCTGCGCGCGCGGCGCGAGGTCATCCTCGCTGCCGGCGCGTTCCAGTCGCCGCAATTGATGATGCTGTCGGGCGTCGGCGACGCCGCAGCGCTCGGCAAGCACGGGATCGCCAGCGTGCATCAGCTGCCGGGTGTCGGACAGAACCTGCAGGATCATCCGGACTTCGTGTTCGGCTTCGCCTCCGACGCACCTTATTTCTCGGGACTGTCGTGGAGCGGGATCGGGCGGATCATCAAGGGCATCGGGCAATACCGGCGCGAGCGGCGCGGCCCGATGACCTCGAACGTCGCCGAATGCGGCGGCTTCCTGAAGACGCGGCCCGACCTCGACGTCCCCGACATTCAGCTGCATTTCTGCATGGCCATGGTGGAAGACCACGGCCGCAAGCCGCGCTGGGGCACCGGCTTCTCCTGCCATGTCTGCCTGCTGCGGCCGGCGAGCCGCGGCAGCGTGTGGCTGAACAGCGCCGATCCCATGGCAGCTCCCGCGATCGATCCGAATTTCTTTGGCGAGGACAGCGACGTCGAGACCATGGTCGCCGGCTTCAAGATGACGAAGCGGCTGCTCGACACGCCGGCGCTGCGCGCGCTGCAGCAGAAGGACATGTTCACCGCAGATGTCCGCACCGACGACGACATCCGCAGCATCCTGCGGGCGCGCTCCGACACCGTCTATCACCCGGTCGGCACCTGCAAGATGGGTACCAATGATCCGCTCGCGGTGGTCGATCCGACGCTGCGCGTGCACGGGCTCGACGGCCTGCGCGTGGTCGACGCCTCGATCATGCCGACGCTGATCGGCGGCAACACCAATGCGCCGACCATCATGATCGGCGAGAAGGCCGCCGACATGATCCGGGCGGAGATGCGCGCGGGGTGAACTTCTTTGTCATTCCCCGGTGCGCAATTGCGCACCTGAGGGCGCGCGTGAGCGCGAGCCCGGAATCCATTTCCGTTGAACCCGCAGCTCGATGGATTCCGGGCTCGCGACTTCGTCGCGCCCCGGAATGACGGCGAGCGTCGGTGAAGAGGATGATTTCTTTACCGGCATCGAATAGGCCGGACATCGACAGGTTGCCGGAAGTAGGCGCTTGATCGCTACAATTGTCCTGGATGCAAGCCGGTTTCACCAACCTGGGGACCGTAGGAGATCGGGCAGGAAATTCTCACTCATGAACCTCTTCGATGCCGCCGTGATCCTCGGCTTGCTGTTCGCGGTCGTGACCGGCTTCACGACCGGCCTGCTGCGCAGCGCGGTCACCATCCTGGCCTATCTCGTCGCGATGCCGCTCGCGGTCGCGGCGCTGGCGATGATCGGGCCCCACATCGCGACGCTGCCGTCGTCGCCGTTTCCGCCCAACGGGGTGCTCCTGTTCGGCCTGTTCCTCGTGATCGGCGTCATTCTCGGAAAGATGGCGCGGACGATGCTCGACGACACGATCGGCGCTGAGGTCGGGATCGGAGACCGCCTCGGCGGCGCGCTGCTCGGCGCGGTCAGGGTCGGCCTCGTCGTGACCACGCTGGTGCTGGTGTTCGATCAGCTGGTGCCGCTGGCGAGGCAGCCGCAGTTCCTCAACGGATCGCAATTGCGGCCGCTGTTCTCCGCGGCCGGGCAGGCCGGATTCCGCTCGCTGCCACCGGAAGCCACCATGGCGATCGAGCGGCTGCGCCGCGAGCAGCGCATCTAGTTGATCGAGACGACCCGTTGTTCCTGTCCGGCATGCACTTATGCATTGCACCTCTCTTACCGACGCCGCCGGGCTTGGCTAGAATGCCGCCATCAAACCTTTAAAAACCACCCGACCTCACAGGGAGTAAACTCGTGGATCTTGGAATCAAAGGCCGCCGCGCCATCGTCTGCGCATCGAGCAAGGGACTGGGCCGCGCCTGCGCGATCGCCCTCGCCAATGAAGGGGTACATGTCACGTTGACGGCGCGCGGCGCCGAGGCGCTGAAGCAGACCGCCGAAGAGATCCGCAAAAGCCACCCCGGCGTCACCGTGACCGAGATCGTCGGCGACATCACGACGGCGGCGGGCCGTGAAGCGGTGCTGAAAGCCTGCCCCGAGCCGGACATCCTGATCAACAATGCCGGCGGTCCGCCGCCCGGCGATTTCCGCAACTGGACCCGCGACGACTGGATCAAGGCGATCGACGCCAACATGCTGACGCCGATCGAGCTGATCAAGGCGACCGTCGACGGCATGATGGCGCGCAAGTTCGGTCGTATCGTCAACATCACCTCGGCGGCGGTGAAAGCCCCGATCGAGATCCTCGGCCTGTCCAACGGCGCCCGCGCCGGCCTCACCGGCTTCGTCGCCGGCTTGTCGCGCAAGACCGTGATCAACAACGTCACCATCAATGGCCTGCTGCCGGGCCCGTTCGACACCGACCGGCTGCGCGGCACCGCCAAGCCCGAGGCCGAGAAGCGCGGCATCTCGGCCGACCAGGTCCTGACCGAGCGCGCCAAGTTGAACCCCGCCGGCCGTTTCGGCCGTCCCGACGAATTCGGCTATGCTTGCGCTTTCCTGTGCGGCGACAAGGCCGGCTTCATCACCGGGCAGAACATCCTGCTCGATGGCGGCGCCTTCCCGGGCACGCTGTGAAGGCGGTCTGGTACGAACGGACCGGCGCGGCGCCGACGGTTCTCACCGTCGGCGAGATGCCGACGCCCGACGCTGGTCCCGGCGAGGTCCGGATTCGCCTCGAGGCCTCCGGCGTCAATCCGGCCGATGTCGGCCGCCGCAGCGGCAACTATCGCGCGATGGAGTTTCCGCGCGTGATCCCGAACAGCGATGGCGCCGGGATCATCGACCAGGTCGGTGAAGGCGTGACGCGCTTTGCCGTCGGCGATCGCGTCTGGCTGTTCAACGGCCAGCGCAACGGCCGCGCCTTCGGCACTGCCGCCGAGTACATCACGCTCGCCGACTATCTGGTGACGCCGCTGCCGCAGGACGTGTCGTTCGCGGCCGGAGCCACGCTCGGCATTCCCTGCATGACCGCATGGTGTGCGCTGTTTGCCGACGGTCCGGTCGCAGGCCAGACGGTGCTGGTCACCGGCGGCGCCGGCGCGGTCGGCCACTACGCCGTGCAACTGGCGAAGTGGGGCGGTGCGCGGGTGATTGCGACAGTCAGCTCGCAGGTCAAGGACGTCGAGGCGCGGCTTGGCGGCGCCGACATGGTCGTCAACTACCGGACCGAGGACGTGGTCGCCAAGGTCATGGCGTTCACCGAGAACCGCGGCGTCGACCGCGTGATCGACGTCGATTTCGGCGGCAACCTCGCAACCACGCTGAAGCTCATGGCGCTGAACTCGACCATCGCGGTGTACGCCACCAATGGCAACCGCACGCCCACGCTGCCGGTGCGCGAACTGATGGAGAAGTGCATCACGGTGCGCTCGCTGGTGCTGTTCGCGCTGCCGCCCCCGCTGCTCGCCGCCGCGCAGGCCGACATCACGAAATGGCTGGAATCGGGCACCCGCGTGCACAACATCGCCGGACAATTCGCACTTGCCGAGACCGCCGATGCCCACCTTGCCGTCGAGAAGGGCGACAAGATCGGCACCGTGATCGTCGACTGCGCCAGATAACAAGAACGAGGATACGCCGCATGCACTGGACCGTAGGCAAGGTCAGGATCACCAAGGTCGTCGAGCTGGAGACCGTCGGCAGCACACGCTTCATCCTGCCGCTCGCAGGCCGCGAGGAGATCCAGCGCCTGCCCTGGCTGATCCCGCATTTCGCCAATGAGGACGGCCGGCTGAAAATGTCGATCCATTCGCTGCTGGTGGAAACCCCGGAGCACCGCATCATCGTCGACACCGGGCTCGGCAACGACAAGCAGGGCCGCAACGTGCCAACCTGGAACAACCGCAGCGATCCGTTCCTGGAGACGCTGACCGCGGCTGGTTTTGCACCTGACAGCATCGACACCGTGCTGTGCACGCATCTGCATGTCGACCATGTCGGCTGGAACACGAAACTGGCCGGCGGCAAATGGGTGCCGACTTTTGCCAATGCGCGCTACGTGTTCGGCAAGACCGAGTATGAGCACTGGCGCGACCACAGCGACGATCCAGCGCATGCCGCCGTGTTCGCCGATTCCGTGAAGCCGATCGCGGATGCCGGCAACGCCGAGCTGGTGCCGAGCGACCACCGGCTGACCGAAGAGATTACGCTGATCCCGACGCCGGGACACAGCCCGGGCCACATGAGCATCCACATCAAGTCGGCCGGCGAGGAAGGGCTGCTGACCGGCGACGTCGCGCATCATCCCTGCCAGATGTATCACCTCGACTGGTCGTCGACCGCGGATTCCGACCAGAAGCAATCGGCGGCCACCCGGCGCGACTTGTTCTCGCGATTTGCCGACACGCCGACGCTGGTGATCGGCGGGCATTTCAACGCCGGCCACATCAAGCGCGACGGCGACGCGTTCAGGTTCATCGCGCTGGGGTAAGCTAGATCAAGCTGGCGCGCGCGAGGAACAGCGCGTCCGCCTCGCTGGCGGCGATCGCAGCCGGATAGGGCAACGCCTTGGCCCGTCCGGGAAGGGTGCGCTCGAGCTCGGCGCGTTCCGCATCGTCATCGGCGATATAGACGGTGACCCGGATCAGCCGGCCGAGCTCGGCCTTGCGCGCCTTCATCCACAACACCATCGGCTTGCCGGCGGCGACCTCCGGCTGATCGTTGACGTTGACGATCACGGCAAGCGGACGATCCGCAGCGAGAAGCTCGCTGTATTCCGCGGTCCAGTCGCAACCGTCCTGCTCGGTTTGCAGGCGACCGGTCGCGATGAAGATGCCGGGCTCGGCCTCGCGAAAGAACTTCATGAAGACTCCTCGTGGTACGGACGGCGCCCCGCCATGCTGATCGGGCAGCTGCCGTGGCCGGATCACAGATACGTATCGACTGACGGTCGGTCAACTCAACTAAACCATTTCAAAGGCATTCTAAATATGCGATCCAAGAATCGGATATCAGGCACGGATGGATGCTAACGGCATGATCGGGAAGCGGCAGGCGACCAGGCGCGACACATCGCGGCACTGGCGGCGGACTCAACCCGCCGAGGTCAGGGTGGACGAGCTGATGTCGGCGGCAGCGGCGCTCTTCATCTCAAGAGGCATCGAGACCACCACGATCGACGACATCGTCGCCCGGGCCGGCGTCGCGAAGGGCACCTTCTACCATTACTTCTCGACCAAGGCGGACGTGATCCTCGCCTTGCGCGCACGCTTCACGCAGGACTTCCTGTCCCGTGTCGCGGCTGCGATCGGCGCGTGCGCTCCGGACGATCACGCCGGACGGCTGTCGGCCTGGCTACGCGGCGCCGTCGGAACCTATCTTGCCAATGTCGAACTGCATGACGTCGTGTTTCACGACTTCCCGCATCATCAGCGCCAATCGCAGGAAAAGGACGATGTGATCGCCCAGATCGTCGCCGTGCTGGAGGACGGCCGGAAGGCCGGCGTCTGGACGTTCCCGGACGCCCGCAGTGCCGCGCTGATCGTGTTCGACGGAATGCATGCGGTGGCGGACGATGCCATCATCGCGGGCATGCGCGATCCCGAGCCGCCGTGCCGGCTGCTGGAAGAGATGTTCACGCGGATGCTGGCCGTGCCGCGCCCGCGATCATGACCGCTATTTGAAAGAGCAGCTCAAAACCGCCACGTCGGAAGGTGATGGCTGCAATGTCGTGACCGCGAAGCGGTTGAATTTCCGCCCGCGCTGTTCCATGAAGCATGTCGAGGTATACCAGTAACAATCCTCAAGACACCGTAGGGAGTGATCAACATGAAGCTTGTTCGTTATGGCGAAAAGGGTGCGGAAAAGCCCGGTCTGATCGATAAATCCGGCCAGCTCCGCGACCTCTCGGCCCATGTGAAGGACCTGACCGGCGAAGCCTACGCGCCGGAATCGCTGAAGAAGCTTTCTGCCCTCGATCCCGCCTCCCTGCCCGCCGTTTCCGGCAAGCCGCGCTTCGGCGCCCCCGTCACCGGCATCTCGAAGTTCGTCGCGATCGGCCTCAATTATTCCGACCACGCCAAGGAAACCGGGGCGGCGATCCCGACCGAACCGATCATCTTCATGAAGGCGAACACCTCGCTGTCCGGCCCGAACGATGCAGTCGAGAAGCCGCGCGGCTCGACCAAGCTGGACTGGGAAGTCGAGATCGCCGCGATCATCGGCACCCGCGCCAAGTACGTCTCGGAAGCCGACGCGCTCAACTACGTCGCCGGCTATTGCGTCTGCAACGACGTCTCCGAGCGCAACTTCCAGACCGAGCGGCTCGGACAATGGACCAAGGGCAAGTCGCACGACACGTTCGGTCCGGTCGGCCCGTGGCTTGCCACCAAGGACGAAATCGCCGACGTGCAGAACCTGTCGATGTGGCTCGACGTCAACGGCCAGCGCCGCCAGACCGGCTCGACCAAGACCATGATCTTCACGATGGCGAAGTGCATTTCCTACGTCTCGCAGTTCATGACGCTGCTGCCCGGCGACATCATCACCACAGGCACCCCGCCCGGCGTCGGCCTCGGCATGAAGCCGCCGACCTTCCTCAATGTCGGCGACGTCGTGACGCTCGGCATCGAAGGCCTCGGCGAGCAGCGCCAGGAAATCGTCGCGGCTTGAGGTCCGGCGCCGGACACCGGCGCGACCACGTCATTGCAAGCGAAGCGAAGCAATCCATCTATCCAACCATGCTGGATGAATGGATTGCTTCGCTCCTCGCAATGACGCTCCAATACGATAGCTCTACCGAGGAGCCACCAATGAAACTCACCTTCTCTCCCGCCTCCCCGTTCGCCCGCAAGGTGCGCATCGCGGCGATCGAGCTCGGCCTGATCGACAAGATCGAGTTCGTGCCGGCCACCGTCGCACCGGGCACGGCCAACGACGAATATTCCAGGATCTCGCCGCTGAAGAAGCTGCCGGTGTTGATCCTCGACCATGGCGACGTGATTTTGGATTCCTACGTCATCGTCGAATATCTCAACGAGATCGGCGGCGGCCGGCTGATCCCGGGCTACGGCACGCGGCGCTGGAAGCTGAAGACCGATCATTCGCTGCTCAACGGCATGCTCGATTCCATGCTGCTTTGCCGCTACGAGAAGATGGTGCGGCCGCAGGGCTCGCTGTGGCAGGCCTGGTACGACGATCATTGGAACAGGGCCTGGGCCGGCATGGCGCGGTTCGAGAACCGGCCGGACGTGCTGGACGGCTCGTCGTTCGACATCGCGCAAATCGGCCTGGTCTGTGTGCTCGGCTACGCCGATTTCCGGTTCGCCGATTGCGGCTGGCGCAAGGCCTATCCGAAGCTCGACGCCTTCTACCAGCGCATGCAGGAACGGCCGTCGGTGAAGATCTCGGCCCCGCCAGCGGCGTAGCGGAGCAAGGCGGGAGGATGACGATGCCCCATCGCCTCCCCCGCCTCCTGCTTCTCGGCGCGAGCCTCGTGCTCGCGTTGACGGCCTCGATCACCACGCTGAGGGCCGACGACATGAAAACCGGACAGAACGACCAGCCCTGCGGATCGCCGGCCGCGCTCGACGATGGCTGGACGATCGCGTCACCCGACAGCGTCGGCATGGATGGCGAGCGGCTGTGCGGCATCGCCGCGCGGCTCGGCTTGCGCAGCAGCGAGATTCACTCCGTCGTCGTGGCACGTCACGGCAGGCTGGTGTTCGAGCAGTATTTCGCCGGCATCGACCAGCCGTGGGGCTATCCGGAGGGCCGCACCGAATTCACGGCGACGACCAGGCACGACATGCGTTCGGCATCGAAGAGCGTGACGTCGCTGCTGGTCGGCATCGCCATCGACCGCAAGCTGATCGCCGGCGTCGACGAACCCGTGGTGAAGTTCTTTCCCGAGCACCGATCGGTGAAATCAGCGGGATGGGACGCGATCACGCTGCGCCATCTCTTGACGATGTCGTCGGGCATTCAATGGGACGAAGCGCTGCCCTGGACCGATCCGCACAATGACGAGCCGCATCTCGCCTTCGATGCCGATCCGATCGGCTATGTCCTGGCCAAACCGATCGTAGCACCGCCGGACACGCTGTGGACCTACAATGGCGGCGGCACGGATTTGCTCGGCAACATCATCGAGCAGGTCTCCGGCAAGCCGCTCGAAGCCTTCGCGCGGGAGACGCTGTTCCAGCCGCTCGGCATCACCGATCTCGAGTGGAAGGCCTATCCGAAGAACAGCAAGATTGCCGCCGCTGCCGGCCTCCGGCTTCGTCCGCGCGATGCCGCCAAGATCGGCCAGCTCGTGCTCGACCACGGGCGGTGGAAGGAGCAGCAGATCGTGCCGGCCGACTGGATCGCGCAATCGACCGTGCCGCGCTTCCAGGCCGTCGGCTATTTCGGCGGCACGCTGTTCTACGGCTATCAGTGGTGGATGGGTCGCTCGCTGTCCAACGGCAAGGAAGTGAAATGGGTCGGCGCCTTCGGCTGGGGCGGTCAACGCATCATCGTCGTGCCCGATCTCGATCTTGTGATGATGACGACGGCAGCCCAGTACGGCCAGCCCAAGGAGGGGCTTGCGGCGATGGATATCCTCGCCAACATCATCATTCCCGCCGTGCGCGACGCGCACTGATCTCTCAAGGAAATCACCCATGAGCCTGAAATTTGCCGCCGGCGATCTCACCATTCATCGCATCGTGGAGGAGGAAGGCAAGTTCCTGCCCGCGCACGACATGCTGCCTGGCTTGACACCCGAAGTGCTCGCCGAGAACCGCGGCTGGATGAAGGCCGCCGGCGCGCTCGACGACAGCGACACGCTGATCCTGGCGTTCCAGTCCTACATCGTGAAGACGCCGCACCACACCATCCTGATCGACAGCTGCATCGGCAATCACAAGCCGCGGCCGGGGCGGCCGAGCTGGAATATGAAAACCGACGACAGCTATCTGCGCGGCCTCGCGTCGGCGGGCTTCTCGGTCGGTGACATCGACTATGTGATGTGCACGCATCTGCATGTCGACCATGTCGGCTGGAATACGCGGCTCGAGAACGGCCGCTGGGTCCCGACCTTCCCGAACGCGCGCTACGTGTTCGACAAGACCGAGTTCGACTACTGGACCGAGACCAATGCCAAGGCGGAGGTCCCGCCGTTCGTCGACAGCGTGCTGCCGGTGGTCGAAGCCAAGCGGGCCGAGCTCGTCGGCAATGATTTCGCGATCGGCGATCACATGCGCATCCTGCCGACACCCGGCCATACCCCGGGCCATCTCGCCTTCACCTTCGGCCGCGGCAAGGATGATGCGGTGTTCGCTGGCGATTTGATGCACTCGCCGATCCAGACGCTTTATCCGGAACTGTCGCCGAAGTTCGATGTCGACCCGGCGCAGGCCGCGAAGACGCGCCGCGGTTTCCTGGAGCGCTATTGCGACACCGACACGCTGTGCTGCCCCGCGCACTTCCCCTCGCCGTCGGTCGGCAAGATCCGGCGGAAGGGCAACGGGTTCGTGTGCGAGACGGCGTGAGGCGCGCTGAATTCGCGGCGAGCGCGCTGCCACCCTCCCCTTCCAGGGGAGGGTGATTCTTCCTCAATCAAACAAGCTCGGCGTGTGGTTCACCACCGCGCCTTCGATCTGCAGCATCTTCAGCTTGGTGACCACGCCGCCATTGGCCGAGAAGCCGCCCGGCTTGTTGCCCGCCGCCAGCACCCGGTGGCAGGGCACCACGATCGGGCATGGGTTGCGGCCGAGCGCCTGGCCGACGTCGCGCGACAGCTCGACGCCGCCGAGCTGCTTGGCGATGTCGCCATAGGTCATGGTCTTGCCCGGTGGAATCCGGCGCGCGATGTCGTAGACGCCGCGGTTGAACTCCGGCACGCCATCGAGGTCGAGCACGATGTCGGCGAGGTCGTTCGCCTTGCCGGCGAGCAGCTCGATCATGCCGTCGATCGCGTGCTGCACCTCGGCCGGCGGGGCCGCCTCGGTGACGTCGCCATTGCGCTGGAAAATCCGCTTGCGGGTCTTCTCTTCGTTGCCCATCGGCAGCTGCACGCCGGTAACGCCGTGCTCGCCCCAGACGACGCCGCAGGCGCCGATCATGGTGTCGAAGATTGCAAAATGCTGGCCGGTCATGGCTCGCTCCAGATGTTCCCTGATATCATTCCTTCAGCTCACGCGTGAGCCTGCTGTTGATCTGAAATCTAGGCTTGGAGAATGTTGCTATCCACCCGAATTCCGTGGGAACTTGGGTCAAATCAACAACATCTCCTGCCCTCCGCGAGCCCTCAAAATGCACAGCCTCCGCGTCAACGGTTTCGACATGCCCTATCTCGATATCGGAGCTGGGCCGCCGCTGGTCTGCGTGCATGGTTCGCTGTGCGATTTCCGGATCTGGTCGGCGGTGCTCGGCCCGCTGACCCGCCACCATCGCGTGATCGCGGTCAGCCTGCGGCATTTTTTCCCGGCGCATTGGGACGGTGTCGGCGACACCTATTCGATCGCGCAGCATGTCGACGACGTCGTCGCCTTCATCGAGGCCTTCGATACCAAACCAGTCGACCTGATGGGGCATTCCCGCGGCGGGCACATCTGCTTCCGCGCTGCGCAGCGGCGGCCGGACCTGCTGCGCAAGCTGATCCTGGCCGAGCCCGGCGGCGAACTCGATGAAACCCTTGATCCCGACTTCAAGCCGGGCCCCTCGCCGCTGGCAGCACGCTTCGCGGCATGTGCGGCCGAAATCGCCAAGGGCGATATCGACGGCGGATTGCAGATCTTCATGGACGCGCTCGAAGGCCCCGGCGCCTGGAAACGGATTCCGGCGACCTCCAAGCAGCTGTTGCGCGACAATGCGACGACGCTGATCGGCCAGACCCGCGACCAGCGACCGCCGTTCTCGAAGGCCGACGCAGAGGCGATCAAGACACCGACGCTGTTCATCGGCGGCGCCAACACCAAGGGCGTGCTGCCGAAGGTGCTGCACGCCCTCGCCGCCAACGTGCAGGGTTCGCGCACCGAGATGATCCCCGGCACCACGCATCCGATGTTCGAGCAGGCCCCGCAGCGCTACTGCGAGATCGTGCTGGAGTTCTTGGCAAGCTGAGGCGGTGCACCTCTCCCCGCTGGCGTGGAGAGGGAGAAGATCACACCTTCCACGAACCAACGGGCTGGCGCACGGCGACATTCAGCCGGTTCCAGACGTTGATCGCCGCGATGCCGAGCACCAGCGATGCCAGCTGCTGCTCGTCGAAGTGCTTGGCGGCCTCGTCCCACACCGCGTCCGTCACCGGATCCTCGCGGTCGCTGAGCCGGGTCACCGCTTCCGTCAGCGCCAGCGCCGCGCGCTCAGCGTCCGTAAAATAGGGCGTGTCGCGCCAGGCGCCGACCGCGAACAGCCGCTCGTCGGTCTCGCCGGCGCGGCGGGCGAGCTTCGGGTGCATGTCGACGCAGACGCTGCAGCCATTGATCTGGCTGGCGCGCAGATGGACCAGTTCGAGCAGCTTTTCCGGCAGCGCCGGCTTGGTGCTCTCGCTGAGCGCCTGCAGCGCCTTCATGGCTTCGGGAACAACCATCACCGGGTGGTTCATGCGGGCTTTCATCATATCGCTCTCCTGATTTGCCTTTTGACGCCGCCGTGCCGATCTGCTGTCACATCGGCCCAATTTCGTTCGTCATGGCCATGACGGAGCGGACCAAGGGAATGTGACCGATGGACGAGAAGAAATTTCTGGCGGAGCAGTTCGAGGCCAACCGGCCGCGGTTGCGGGCGGTGGCCTACCGCATGCTGGGCTCGACCGCGGAGGTCGACGACGCCGTGCAGGAAGCCTGGCTGCGGCTTGGCCGTACCGACGCTGCCGCGGTCGACAATCTCGGGGGATGGCTGACCACGGTGATCGCGCGGATCTGCCTCGACATGCTCCGCGCGCGCAAATCGCGCCGCGAGGAGCCGATCGGTCCGCACGTGCCCGAACCGGTTGCGGATAATCCGTCCGAGCGCGAGACCGAAATGGCCGACTCCGTCGGCGCGGCGCTGCTGGTGGTGCTGGAGATGCTGGCGCCGGCCGAGCGGCTGGCGTTCGTATTGCACGACATGTTTGCGGTGCCGTTCGAGGAGATCGCGCCGATCGTCGGACGCACGCCGGCCGCCGCGCGGCAGCTCGCCAGCCGTGCGCGGCGTCGCGTGCAGGGCGCGCCGCCCGCGCCGGATGCCGATCTCGGCCGGCAACGCGGCATCGTCGAGGCCTTCCTCGCGGCATCCCGCAACGGCGATTTCGAAGGGTTGCTCGCGGTGCTCGCGCCCGACGTCGTGGTGCGCGCCGATCAGGCGGCGCAGCGGCTCGGCTCGCTGCCGGTGATCCGCGGCGCCACGGCTGTCGCCCAGAGCTTCAAGGGACGCGCGCAGGCGGCGCGGCCGGCGCTGGTCGACGGCGAGATCGGCGTCGCCGTCATCTTCGGTGGCAAGCTGCGCGTCGTGCTGCGGGTCACGATTTCAGGCGACAGGATCGCGGAGATCGATGCGACCGCCGAACCCGCGCAGATCGAAACATTGGATGTCGAGGTGCTCGATCGTACCTGACGCGGCCAGGTCGCGATGTTAGTGTCTCCCTGCGCTCGTGCAGGGAGGACAATCATGAAACTATCGATCAAATTGCTCGCGTCGGCCGGCCTGCTCGCCCTCGCCTCGTCCTCCGCCCTTGCTGCGGATGAAAAGCTGCGCGCGGCCGCCGAGCAGGCCCAGCCCGCCGTGATCGAAAGCCTGCACGACATGGTGCTGATCGAGTCGGGCTCCGGTGATGTCGAAGGCCTGAAGAAGATGGCCGACTACACCGAAGCGCGGCTCAAGGCGCTCGGCGCCAAGACCGAACGGCGCAAGACCACCAAGGGCGCCGGCGCCGACATGGTGATCGGCACCTTCGAAGGTACCGGCAGCAAGAAGCTGATGCTGATCGCGCATATGGACACCGTCTACGAGCACGGCATCCTCGACAGCCAGCCCTACAAGGTCGACGGCAACAGGATCTACGGACCCGGCATTGCCGACGACAAGGGCGGCATCGCCGTCATCCTGCATTCCCTGAAGATCCTGAACGATGCGGGCTGGCGCGACTATGCCAGACTCACGGTGTCGTTCAATCCGGACGAGGAGGTCGGCTCGATCGGCTCCGGCGAGATCATCGCCGAGTTCGCCGACCAGCACGACGTGGTGTTGTCGTGTGAACCGACGGTCGCGCCGCCGGTGGCCAAGAATGAAAGCCTGCTGCTCGGCGCCAGCGGCACCGCGACCGGCACGCTCGATGTGAAGGGCAAGGCCTCGCATGCCGGCGCGGCGCCGCAGCTCGGCCGCAACGCGCTGATCGAGCTCGCGCATCAATTGCTGCAGACCCAGGACGTCGCGAAATCGATTCCGGGCACGCAGCTGAACTGGACCACCGCGAAGGCCGGCACCGTGCGCAACCAGATTCCCGATCATGCCTCTGCCGGCGCCGACATCCGCCTCACCATTCCGGACGGCGTGCAAAAGCTGCAGGCCGCGCTGGACGAGAAGGTGAAGAACAGACTGATCGCGGATACCGAGGTGAGCGTGAAGGTGGTCGCAGGCCGCCCGCCCTTCGTCGCCAATGATCGCGGCCGCGCACTCGCCAAGCAGGGACAGGCGATCTATGCCGAGCTCGACCGCACGCTTGACATCGCGGAGATGACCGGCGGTGCCACCGACGCCGGCTACGCCGCGCGCAGCGGCAAGGCGGTCGTGGTCGAAAGCTTCGGGCTCGCCGGCTGGGGCTATCACGCGCGCGACGAATACATCGACACCAATTCGATCGTGCCGCGGCTCTATCTGATGACGCGGATGCTGATGGAGCTGGGCAAGGCGAAGTAGCGCAACGGCATCGCGTTGATACAGCAGCGCCAATCTTTCGCGCCGGCAGCCGGGCCCCCGCCCCGACTGTCACGTGCAGGGAAGACCCGTTGCCAAAAAATATCGAAAACAACCCCATGCAAAGGAGCCGGTAGCCAGCGTTCGACCAGGCTGCTTGACGGCTTGCTGCGCGATTGAGGCTGGCTGATCAGCGCAACCGACGCGAACGCCGGACGGTTCACCCTTCAGAAAAACTTCGATCTACCAAACGCTTAGCCCCGCCGTAAATTGGAGTCTTGACCGCTCGCACAACCGGCAGTAGCCTCTCTTCGAATACGGAATTCCGTATTCCAAATTGGACAGTCGGCATGATCCCGTTGGATCCGCTTCCGAACCTCATCGACCAGGTCTACGGGCGGCTGCTCGAGGCGATCATCGACCGCTCGCTGCTGCCCGGCCAGCGCATCACCCAGAACGAGCTTGCCGAAAAACTCGGCGTCTCGCGCCAGCCGATCTCGCACGCGCTGCACCTGCTGCATCGCCAGGGTCTCGTCGCGGAAAGCGGCAAGCGCGGCTTCGAGGTGACGCAGCTCGATCCGCAGCGCATCCGCGAGCTCTATGAGGTCCGCGGCGCGATCGACGCGCTGGCGGCCCGGCTTGCCGCGAGGCGCGCAAGAGAGGATGCCCCGGCACGCGCGCAGCTCGAGGCCGCGCTCGAAGCCGGACGCGCGATCGACGACCACGCGCCGCTGGCGCGGCTGATCGCGCTCGACGTCGACTTCCACAGCGCGATCTACCGGCTCGCCGGCAATTCCGCGATCGAGGAAATGATCACGCCGCAATGGCCGCACATGCGCCGCTCGATGGCGACCGTACTCGCCGAGCTCGATTACCGCGACAGCGCCTGGACCGAACACGAGACCATCGCCGCGCATATCTTCTCCGGCAATGCCGCCGCCGCGGAGGCTGCCGCGCTGGCGCATGCGCAGACGGCTGGACGGATGACCGAAGAGAGATTGAGAGCGACCGACGTAGCGGCGTGAACGGAAACCTGACGGCGCCGCAAGAACGAAGACCAATAATCAAGGGAGGAAGCACCATGAAACTGACCCAAGAGCAGGTCGAATTTTTCCATCGCGAAGGCTGGCTGTTCCTGCCTGAGTTGTTCAGCCAGGAAGAAGTCGATTTCCTCGCCCGCGAGGCGATCTCGATCTATGACGCCAACCGCCCCGAGGTGTGGCGCGAGAAGAGCGGCGCGCCGCGCACCGCATTCGCCGCGCATCTCTACAACGAGGCGTTCGGCGTCCTCGGCGCGCACCCGCGCATGATCGACCCGATCGAGCAGCTGTTCGGTGAGAAGGTCTACATGCATCAGTTCAAGATCAACGCGAAGGCGGCCTTCACCGGCGACGTCTGGCAGTGGCACCAGGATTACGGCACCTGGAAGCGCGACGACGGCATGCCGGAGCCGCGCGCGATGAACATCGCGATCTTCCTCGACGAGGTGATGCCGATCAACGGCCCCCTGATGCTGGTGCCGCAGAGCCAGACCGCGGGCGACCTCAAGGCCTCGCATGACCTCGAAACCACCTCCTACCCGCTGTGGACGCTGGACGAGGAGACGGTGACCCGCCTGGTCAAGCAGGGCGGCATCGTCGCGCCGACCGGCAAGCCCGGCGGCATGCTGATGTTCCACGGCAATCTGGTGCACGGATCGAGCGGCAACATCACGCCCTACCCGCGCAAGATCGTCTATCTGACGCTGAACGCGGTCTCGAACTACATCCGCACCCCGACGCGGCCCGACTACATCGCACACCGCGACTTCACGCCGATCCAGACGGTCGCCGACGACGCGCTGCTGCGGCTGGCCCGTGCGCCGCGGCAGGCGGCGGAGTAAAGTCCCAGACGCCGTCATTCCGGGGCGACGCGCAAGCGTCGAGCCCGGAATCCATCTGGCACGTTTCGTAGTACGATGGATTCTCAGATGTGCAATTGCACATCCTAGCTCGCGACTTCGTCGCGCCCCGGAATGACAACTTCTTCCTTGTCGCGCGCCCTGCGCGACTGCACCATCGGTAACCAGCACATGAACCTGCATCACCTCCTCAAAACCCGCGCCGCCGCCGGCAAGCCGGTGCGCGTCGTCCTGATCGGCGCCGGAAAGTTCGGCTCGATGTTTCTGTCGCAGGTGCCGCACACGCCGGGGCTTGAGGTGCCCGTGATCGTCGATCTCGACCGCGAGCGCGCCCGCGAGGCCTGCCGGACGGTCGGCTGGGACGACGCGCGGATCGATGCAACCACCTTCACCGACGACGGCGCGCGGGCGATCGCCGGCGGCGCATTCGACGTCGTCGTCGAAGCGACCGGCAATCCCGCGGTCGGCATTCGCCATGCCCGCGCAGCCATCGCGGCCGGCAAGCATGTCGTGATGGTCAATGTCGAAGCCGACGTGCTGGCCGGCCCGCTGCTCGCCGAAGAGGCGCGCAAGGCCGGCGTGGTCTATTCGCTCGCCTATGGCGATCAGCCCGCATTGACCGCGGAGATGGTCGACTGGGCGCGCGCCACCGGCTTTCGCGTCGTCGCCGCCGGCAAAGGCACCAAATACCTGCCGGCCTATCACGACGTGACGCCGGAAGGCGTGTGGCAGCATTACGGGCTCACCGCGGGCGAAGCGCAATCCGCCGGCATGAATCCGCAGATGTTCAACTCCTTCCTCGATGGCACCAAATCCGCGATCGAGATGGCGGCGATCGCCAATGCCTGCACGCTCGACGTGCCGTCGGAGGGCCTGCTGTTTCCACCCTGCGGCGTCGACGATTTGCCGCATGTGATGCGCCCGCGCGACAAAGGCGGCGTGTTGGAGAAATCCGGCATCGTCGAGGTGGTGTCGTCGCTGGAGCGCGACGGCCGTCCGGTATTCCGCGATCTGCGCTGGGGCGTCTATGTGGTGCTGGAGGCACCGAACGACTATGCCGCCGATTGCTTCAAGCAGTATGGCCTCAAGACCGATTCATCCGGCCGCTATGCGGCGATGTACAAGCCGTATCATCTGATCGGGCTCGAGCTGAATATTTCGGTACTGTCGGCGGCGCTGCGCAACGAGCCGACCGGGCAGCCGCGCGGCTTCCGCGGCGACGTCGCTTCGGTGGCGAAACGCAATCTGCGCGCCGGCGAGATGCTGGACGGCGAAGGCGGCTACACGGTGTGGGGCAAACTGATGCCGGCGTCCGCCAGCCTCGCCACCGGGGCACTGCCGATCGGACTCGCGCATCGGGTCAAGCTGAAGAACGACGTTGCCCACGGCGCCGTGGTGCGCTGGAGCGACGTCGAGGTCGACGAGCGCAACGACACGATCAAGACCCGCAAGGCGATGGAGCAGGCGTTTTCGCGCTAGCGCTCAGCTCACAGCGCTGCGGCTTCTCCGCCTCTCCCCGCAAGAGCGGGGCGAGGGAGACGAGAGAGCGCGCCGGCAACTACGGCAATAGCCGGCCGGCCTTCGCCAGCCTGAACCACTTCCGGAACATCACCTCGGTATCCATCATCTCGGTGAAGCCGGCCTGGTTGATTTTGACCGTCGACACGATCGACGGCGGACCGGATTCGGTCTGCCCATAGCGCATGCTGTAATCGGCATACTGGAACGACAGGCCGACGAACTCTTCCAGACCCGGCGCGATCAGATCGTGCTTCCTGCGCAGTTCGTCCCACAGCGGGATCCATTTCGGATACTCCTGTGCCAGCGACAGCGGTACGTGCGTGCCCGGCGCCATTTCGAGCGCATCTGATACCGCCGGCCAGATATTCTCCCAGGTGAAGACATCGCCATTGGTGACATTGAAGGCTTCGTTGCGCGCGGTCTCGGCCTCGCCCGACCAGGCGATCGCGCGCGCCAGGAGATCGACGTCGACCGCCTGCGCGACGCGCGGCGCGCCGCCGGGATAATCGAGCGGCCTGCCCTGCGCGCGCAGCACCGCCGCATAGACGCCGAGCGGCGGGATCAGGTCCATCGCCCCGCCCATGGCTTCGCCGATGATCAGCACCGGACGCAGGATGCTCCAGTGCCAGCTCTTGCCGCGCTGCAATTCGCGCAGGAAGTTCTCCTGCGCCCAATAGAAATTCGGCTGCTCGTACATTTCCGAGCGGCCCTCGCGCGCCGGCACCGTGAGCGGCCGGACATGCACACCATAGGCCTTGGTGCCCTGCAGCAGCGCAACATGCCTGAGATCAGGCGCTGCGGGTTCGAGCACGCCCATCAAATTGCGCAGCATCCGGTCGTTGGTTTCGATCTGCCCGGCGTCACGCCAGCCATCGACCAGGCTCGGCGCCTCATAGAGCGCGGCATAGATCAGATGGGTTGCACCGCCGAACTCGGCCGCGGCGCGGCGGCAATCCTCAGCGCTGGTGAGATCGATCGGCACGTGCCGCGCGCCGTAGAGATCGCGTGGTTTGCGGCGCGACAGCGCGATGCGCTCGCAATCGTCGGATGCGCCGAAGTGTCGCAAGGCGGCGCTGCCGACCAAGCCGGTCGCGCCGGCGACCACGACTTTCTTGTTGGCCATGTCCTTGAACTCCCATCAACTCGCTGCCTGCGTAGCAGATCGCGACAGGCCCCGCAGCCCGTCGCGCGGGTATCGGATGAGACCCACAGCGACGACTTTCCTTCGCAGCTGCAACCAAGGCCGGCGCTTGATTTCCGCCGGCAAACCATCATCCTGAGCGATGGAACCGGACGAAACGGATTTCCACACAAGAGCCCGTCGAGGGCCACCGGACACATCATCACAGCAACGTCGATCGATCGGCGAAGAAAGACGGCACCAAGATCGTTCCCTTGTCGAGGCATCGGCACACAGGAGGGCTACGCATGAAGCGTCGTGATTTCTTGAAAGCAGGAGGCGTCGGGCTCGCGGCGACGGCAGTCGCTGCACCCGCGGTCGCGCAATCGATGCCCGAGGTCAGATGGCGGCTGGCGGCAAGCTGGCCGAAGGCGCTCGATACGCTCTATGGCGGCTGCGAATTCTTCTGCAAGCGCGTCGCCGAAATCACCGACAACCGATTCCAGATCCAGTCGTTCGCTGCCGGCGAGATCGTGCCCGGCCTGCAGGTGCTCGACGCCGTCTCCAACGGCACGGTCGAGATGGGCAACACCGCGCTGTATTATTACTGGGGCAAGAATCCCGCTTTCACCTTCGGCACGTCGCTGCCATTCGGCCTCAACACGCGCCAGCATATTTCCTGGCTGCAATGGGGCGGCGGCAGCGAGCTGCTCAACAATCTGCTCAGCGAATACAACTGCGTCGGCATTCCGACCGGCTCGACCGGCGCCCAGATGGGCGGCTGGTTCCGGAAGGAGATCAAGTCGATGGCGGACTTGCAGGGGCTGAAATTCCGCGTCGGCGGCTTCGCCGGCACCATCATCGCCAAGGTCGGCGGCGTGCCGCAGCAGATCGCGGGCGGCGATATCTATCCGGCGCTGGAGAAAGGCACCATCGACGCCGCCGAATGGGTTGGCCCCTATGACGACGAGAAGCTCGGCTTCGTCAAGGTCGCGAAATTCTACTATTACCCCGGCTGGTGGGAAGGCACCGGCCAGGGCCACAATGTGATGAACAAGGAAAAGTGGAACGCGCTGCCGAAGCATTATCAGGCCGCAATCCAGGCCGCGTCCGAGGACACCTTCACCTGGGTCACCGGCAAATATGATGCGGTCAATCCGCCGGCGCTGAAACGCCTGATCGTGGCCGGCGCGCAGCTGCGGCCGTTCCCGCAGGAAGTGCTGGAGGCCTGCTACAACGCAGCCAACGAGATCTACGCCGATCTCGCCAAGAGCAATCCGCATTTCGGCAAGATGTATGCGAGCCTGTCCGCCTATCGCAACGAATCGCTGGCCTGGATGCAGGTCGCCGAGCTCTCGTTCGACAGCTTCATGATGCGGATGCGCACCCGGACCTGAACCAAGCGCGGTGTCGGGACAATAAAAAAGCCCCGGAGAAATTCTCCGGGGCTCAATTTGATTCGGGTTCGATTCGGATGGCGGCTCAGTTGTCGTCGCTGCCGCCGAACTCTTCCATCAGCTTGTCGTAGCTCTTGGTCACGATATCGATGTTGCCCTTGTTCTCGACCGCGGGCGGCGGCGATTTCAGGGCTTCGTTGAGGTCGGCAAGCGCGTCCTTCTTGTCCTTGGCCGACATCTTCTTGTCGGCCTGGACCTGGGCGATCTGCGCCTTCAGCACCGCCTCGGGACCGACATATTTCTTGGTCTGCGGATCGAAGCCGCCGAGCACCAGCGAGATGTTGTCGACCACGCTGTTGTACTCGTCATAGCTGGCAAAACCGTTCTTCTTGGCGATGGCCTCGAGCTGGGCGACGACCTTCGGATCCGGCTTGGCGTCCTGGGACAGCTTGGCGGTGATCGGATCCATTTCCTTCGCCGCGGCGATCGCGCCGTCGACCTGCTTGTCGGTGAG
>NZ_NSJY01000003.1:272500-540919 GCF_002289535.1 Bradyrhizobium sp. UFLA03-84
CCGTGGCCGGCTGCCCCCTTTCGGTTAGCGCACCGTCTTCAGGTAAAACCAACTCCCATGGTGTGACGGGCGGTGTGTACAAGGCCCGGGAACGTATTCACCGTGGCGTGCTGATCCACGATTACTAGCGATTCCAACTTCATGGGCTCGAGTTGCAGAGCCCAATCCGAACTGAGACGGCTTTTTGAGATTTGCGAAGGGTCGCCCCTTAGCATCCCATTGTCACCGCCATTGTAGCACGTGTGTAGCCCAGCCCGTAAGGGCCATGAGGACTTGACGTCATCCCCACCTTCCTCGCGGCTTATCACCGGCAGTCTCCTTAGAGTGCTCAACTAAATGGTAGCAACTAAGGACGGGGGTTGCGCTCGTTGCGGGACTTAACCCAACATCTCACGACACGAGCTGACGACAGCCATGCAGCACCTGTCTCCGGTCCAGCCGAACTGAAGAACTCCGTCTCTGGAGTCCGCGACCGGGATGTCAAGGGCTGGTAAGGTTCTGCGCGTTGCGTCGAATTAAACCACATGCTCCACCGCTTGTGCGGGCCCCCGTCAATTCCTTTGAGTTTTAATCTTGCGACCGTACTCCCCAGGCGGAATGCTTAAAGCGTTAGCTGCGCCACTAGTGAGTAAACCCACTAACGGCTGGCATTCATCGTTTACGGCGTGGACTACCAGGGTATCTAATCCTGTTTGCTCCCCACGCTTTCGTGCCTCAGCGTCAGTATCGGGCCAGTGAGCCGCCTTCGCCACTGGTGTTCTTGCGAATATCTACGAATTTCACCTCTACACTCGCAGTTCCACTCACCTCTCCCGAACTCAAGATCTTCAGTATCAAAGGCAGTTCTGGAGTTGAGCTCCAGGATTTCACCCCTGACTTAAAGACCCGCCTACGCACCCTTTACGCCCAGTGATTCCGAGCAACGCTAGCCCCCTTCGTATTACCGCGGCTGCTGGCACGAAGTTAGCCGGGGCTTATTCTTGCGGTACCGTCATTATCTTCCCGCACAAAAGAGCTTTACAACCCTAGGGCCTTCATCACTCACGCGGCATGGCTGGATCAGGCTTGCGCCCATTGTCCAATATTCCCCACTGCTGCCTCCCGTAGGAGTTTGGGCCGTGTCTCAGTCCCAATGTGGCTGATCATCCTCTCAGACCAGCTACTGATCGTCGCCTTGGTGAGCCATTACCTCACCAACTAGCTAATCAGACGCGGGCCGATCTTTCGGCGATAAATCTTTCCCCGTAAGGGCTTATCCGGTATTAGCACAAGTTTCCCTGTGTTGTTCCGAACCAAAAGGTACGTTCCCACGCGTTACTCACCCGTCTGCCGCTGACATATTGCTATGCCCGCTCGACTTGCATGTGTTAAGCCTGCCGCCAGCGTTCGCTCTGAGCCAGGATCAAACTCTCAAGTTGGACTTGAAACCTTGAACCGGCTGATCACAACGTTTGACGAGGTCCCACCATTCTTCGTCGACCGAAGTCAACGAGCCGCCTGCGATTCACATCGTTGGCAGCGATGGTGTAACCTTTAAAACGTGTACCGCCGAAGTCTTTCGTCCACTCTCAGAAGTCAAAAGCCGAAGCTTTCAAGTCTTCCGAGAGACGCAAGGACTCCGCCGTCCACGTTTCTCTTTCTTCATCTTCACTTGTCAAACAGCCCGGGATCAGACGACCCCACACCCTTAGAGGGTGGTTCTACCCTTCACCGGCAGACAGTGAACCTCAACCGATTTATGTCGGCTGTTGTGTCACTCATCTAAGTGAGGAGCATCAGAGGCGCGTTCGCTCGCCTTGGTCAGTGACCCGGCGGCGCCGCGCTCAGTGGTTGGTTTATAGTCCCCACCCCTCCGGATTGTCAACGGCCATTGTCAACAAATCGTCGCACGCCCAAATCCGTTGGGCAGCGCGAAGAAATCCTCGTGCTTTCCGTGACTTAGTCCGGAGGTAAAAATCCGCCACCCGGCGCACGTGGTAAAAAACTTGAAAAAAAGTTTGCCGCCGAAGCGCCCGTCAGCCCCCTCGGAACGGGTTCCAGGCCGCTCCAGCCGGGGCGGCGGCACCCGCCCTGCTTCAGGAAACTTTTCCACCCTAAATGCCGCACTTGAGCCACAATCCTGCGACGTTCTGGCTATAAGAGATGCACTGAACCGCTCGTAACCTGTGGGGGCACGGGTGGTTTTTCTGAGGGACCAGGCGATTTTCTCCGAGAACCCGTCGCCTCTTCCCTTCGCGGCCGAGCAACATCGAGAGATCTGCACACCATTGACGTTCGAGAGTACGGCTAGCTAGTGGCCATCGTCTTCTCGATTTCGATGCGTGTGGCTCGCCACACTGCCGGGATTCCTCTCTGAGGGGATCAAGGTGGGGACAAGGACGAGCAGAGGTCGATCGCAATTGCTGGAATTTGGGGGGATGCAGGGTTGAGCCAACGGGCGTCACGCGGAAGCGGCATTGGGCGCGAGACCGGGATGATCGATCTCGGTCACGAACCGCCGCTTTCAGTCGACGGCACCGAGGCCGCGGTGATCGATCGCCGCCGTGTCTCCGTCCAATGGTTCAGCGGCACCATCCTCACTGGTCTCTGTGGCGCAGCTCTGATCGGCGGCGCCGTTTTTGCCTCGCTCGACGGCGAGATGACCTTCGCCAAGGTGCCTGAGCGCGTCGAGGGCGCGCTCCGCGGCGCCTTCACCGGCAACGATCGCGTCGTCAGCCTGCACAAGGGCGACCGCCTCCCGCCGCCGAGCGAATCTTCCGCCTCCCGCAGCCTGGTTCGCGTGTCGACCGTGACCCGCGTCGGCAATCGCGACGTGATGCGGGTGCGGCCCTTCATCCGGATTTCCGGCAATCTCTCGATGACTACGAGCGATCTGTCGTCAAAGATACCTGCCTTCAATGCACAGCGCTTGTTGACCGATGTCGGCTCCGACACGCCGGCGGCAGCCGAGGATCCGAATGCGGCCGATGCCGCCGAGCCGGATGCGGAGGTCTCTTTCGTCACCAAGGATCTCGGATCCGTGCTGCCGAAGGCGAAGCTCGCCGCCGGCGTCGGGCTCGACGACATCCTGATGCGGGTGCGCGACGCCGCCAACTGGCGTGGCTCCGGCAATTCGGTGCGCTACGCCTCGCTCGCCAATGCGGCGGCCGATGCCACCGGCGCCGGTCCCGATATGCGGATGGCCTACGCGACCGAGGGCAATGTCTCCGATCCCTATGCGGGCTTCGAGACCCGCGTCGTGCCGGAGAACGTCACCCTGTTGCCGAAGACCAAAGAGCAGGTCACCGGCGGCAATCCGGTCGGTGAACGCGTTCACCTCGTCAAGAAGGGCGACAGCATCACCTCGATCCTGCGCGACCAGGGCGCAACGCCCGACGAGGCGAAGGCGATTGCCGCAACGCTCGGCCCGCGCGGCCGCGACGGCGGCCTGAAGGAAGGCCAAAAGGTGCGGATCCTGATGGCGCCGGCAGCACCCGGCGCCCGACTGCAACCCTATCGCGTCATCGTCGCCAATGATTCCGTGGTTGAGGCCGTCGCCGCGCTGTCCGATCTCGGCAAATACGTTGCCGTCGACGTGCAGAGCATGAACACCACGACCGATACCGCCGACAATTCCAGCGACGACGACGAGGATGATGGCAGCGGCGTGCGGCTCTATCAGAGCATTTACGAGACCGCGCTGCGCAACAAGGTGCCGCCGACCGTCATCGAGGACATGGTCAAGATCTACTCCTATGACGTCGATTTCCAGCGCAAGGTCCAGCCCGGCGACTCGTTCGACGTGTTCTTTGCCGGCGAGGACGAAGGCGTCACCAGCACCGAAAAGACCGAAGTGCTCTACGCCGCGCTGACCGTGGGCGGCGAAACCAAGAAGTACTACCGCTTCCAGAGCTCGGATGACGGCCTCGTCGACTACTATGACGAGACCGGCAAGAGCGCGAAGAAGTTCCTGGTTCGCAAGCCGGTCAACAACGCGATCATGCGTTCGGGCTTCGGCGGCCGCCGCCATCCGATCCTCGGCTATGTGAAGATGCACACCGGCGTCGACTGGGCCACCGCCTACGGCACGCCGATCTTCGCTTCCGGCAACGGCGTGCTCGAGAAGGTCGGATACGAGGGCGGCTACGGCAAATATATCCGCATGAAGCACGCCAACGGCTACGAGACGGCCTACGGCCACATGTCGGCCTTTGCCAAGGGCATGGAGATCGGCAAGAAGGTGCGACAGGGCCAGGTGATCGGCTTCGTCGGCTCGACCGGCCAGTCGACCGGCCCGCACGTCCACTACGAAATCCTGGTCAACGGCCGATTCGTCGATCCGATGCGCGTGAAACTGCCGCGCGGCCGCTCGCTGGAAGGCCCGATGCTGGCGAACTTCGAGAAGGAGCGCGACCGGATCGAAGCCCAGATGTCGAGCCGCGGCAGCTCGCGCATCGTCTCGGACGCCACGAGTTCGACCTCGCAGACGCGCTCCATCACCACCAACCGCTGATAGCCGATCTCCCCGAGCGTTCCAAACGGAACGATTCGCGTCCGATTCGGCTTGTCCCGGCCAGGCAACCCCTTGCAGAGGAGGCGCGCATGGCCAGCCTCACCCGTGACGACGTGTTGAAGGCCGTCAGCAACGCCGACGACGTCACGATCGCGAGAATCATCGCATCCGGGGCAACCGTCGCCGAACTTGCCGAAGCGCAGGCCTGGCTCGCCAATGACGAGCCGCTGATCAATGCCGGCAGGCCGCTGGCAACGGGCCGCGCCCGCGAGCTGGTCGACATCCTCACGGAGCTCGAACCCGACGACGATGCGGGCGCCCCCAGTCCGCCGATCGTTCCGCAGGAGTAGTCCATAGGACAGGGCCCTCCCCGCGGCGTGCGGAGAGGGCCCTTATTGTCGCGATTGTCGCGCTCAGTTCAGCTTGCGCTTCGAGACCGGGGCATCGAACTGCACGATCTCGGCGGTTTTCGGCACCTGACCGTTGAAGGTCAGCACATTGCCCTTCTCCGAAATCAGCACGCGATCGCCGTCCTTGACCTCGCCGGCGAGGATCATTTCGGCCAGCGGATCTTGCACGCTGCGCTGGATCACCCGCTTCAAGGGGCGAGCGCCGTAGGCCGGATCCCAGCCCTTCTCCGCGAGCCAGTCCCGCGCCTTGGGATCGAGCGTGAGCTCGATCTTGCGATCCTCGAGCAGCTTGGTCAGCCGCGCGAACTGGATCTCGACGATGCGGCCCATCTCGCTCTTCTGCAGTCGGTGGAACAGGATGATCTCGTCGATGCGGTTCAGGAATTCCGGCCTGAAATGCGCCCGCACCACGCCCATCACCTGATCGCGCACCGCCCCGGTGTCCTCGCCTTCCGGCTGATTCACCAAAAACTCCGAACCTAGATTCGAGGTCATGATGATCAGCGTGTTGCGGAAATCGACGGTGCGGCCCTGACCATCGGTCAGGCGGCCGTCGTCGAGCACCTGCAACAGCACGTTGAAGACGTCGGGATGCGCCTTCTCGATCTCGTCGAACAGCACGACCTGATAGGGCCGGCGCCGCACGGCTTCGGTCAGTGCACCACCCTCGTCGTAGCCGACATAGCCGGGAGGCGCGCCGATCAGCCGCGAGACCGAGTGCTTCTCCATGAACTCGGACATGTCGAGGCGGACCATCGCGGTCTCGTCGTTGAACAGGTCAGCGGCGAGCGCCTTGGTCAGCTCGGTCTTGCCGACGCCGGTGGGGCCTAAGAACATGAACGAGCCGGTCGGCCGGTTCGGGTCCTGCAGGCCGGCGCGGGCACGGCGCACGGCGGTTGCCACCGCACGCACGGCTTCGGCCTGGCCGACGACGCGCTTGGCGAGACTGTCCTCCATCTTCAGGAGCTTGTCCTTTTCGCCTTCGAGCATCTTGTCGACCGGCACGCCGGTCCAGCGCGAGACGACCTGCGCGATGTGGTTGGCGGTGACCGCCTCCTCCATCATCTCGCCGCCGTTCGGCTTGCCGCTTTCGCTTGCCTCGATGTCGGCGAGCTTCCTCTCCAGCTCGGGGATCCGGCCATAGGCCAGTTCGCCCGCCTTCTGGAATTCGCCGCGACGCTGCGCATTGGCCAGCTCGACACGGAGCGCATCGAGCTCGCTCTTCAGCTTCTGGGCGTTGGAGAGCTTGTTCTTCTCCGCGCTCCAGCGCGCCGTCAGCGCCGCCGATCTTTCCTCGAGCCCGGCGAGCTCCTTCTCCAGCGTCTGCAAGCGGCTCTTGGAGCCGACATCGCTCTCCTTCTTCAGCGCCTCCTGCTCGATCTTCAGCCGGATGATGTCGCGATCCAGCGAATCGAGCTCCTCAGGCTTGGAATCGACCTGCATCTTCAGCCGCGCCGCCGCCTCGTCCATCAGGTCGATGGCCTTGTCGGGCAGGAAGCGGTCGGTGATGTAGCGATTCGACAGCGTGGTCGCGGCCACCAACGCGGAGTCGGTGATGCGCACGCCGTGATGCTGCTCGTATTTGTCCTTCAGGCCGCGCAGGATCGAGATGGTGTCCTCGACCGTCGGCTCGCTGACATAGATCGGCTGGAACCGGCGGGCCAGCGCCGCGTCCTTCTCGACATGCTTGCGGTACTCGTCGAGCGTGGTCGCACCGATACAGTGCAGCTCACCGCGCGCGAGCGCAGGCTTCAACAGGTTGGACGCGTCCATCGCGCCGTCGGCCTTGCCGGCGCCGATCAGGGTGTGCATCTCGTCGATGAACAGGATGATGCCGCCTTCGGCGGTCGAGACCTCCTGCAGGACGGACTTCAGCCGCTCCTCGAACTCGCCGCGATATTTCGCGCCGGCGATCAGGGCGCCCATGTCGAGCGACAGCAGCTTCTTGTCCTTGAGGCTCTCCGGCACGTCGCCGTTGAGGATGCGCAGCGCCAAGCCCTCGACGATCGCGGTCTTGCCGACGCCGGGCTCACCGATCAGGACAGGATTGTTCTTGGTCCGCCGCGACAGCACCTGGATGGTCCGGCGGATCTCCTCGTCACGGCCGATCACCGGGTCGAGCTTGCCGTCGCGCGCAGCCTGGGTCAGGTCGCGGGCATATTTCTTCAGCGCGTCATAGGCGTTTTCAGCCGTTGCGCTATCGGCGGTGCGGCCCTTGCGCAGCGCTTCGATCGCCGCGTTCAGGTTCTGCGCCGTGACGCCGCCCTTGCTCAGGATGTTCGCAGCCTCGCTGCCCTTCTCGAGCGTCAGCCCGAGCAGCAGCCGCTCGACGGTGACGAAGCTGTCGCCGGCCTTGTCGGCGGCCTTTTCGGCAGCATCGAAGGCGCGCGCCAGCTCCGGCGACAGGTACACCTGTCCGGCACCACCTCCCGAAACTTTCGGCAGCTTGTTCAGCGCCTCTTCGGTCGATTTCAGGATCGCTCTGGAATTACCGCCCGCACGGTCGATCAGACCTCCGGCGAGCCCCTCATTGTCGTCCAGCAGCACCTTGAGCAGATGCAGCGGTGAGAACTGCTGGTGACCGTCGCGCATTGCGAGCGATTGGGCAGACTGGATGAATCCGCGCGCGCGCTCGGTGTACTTCTCGATGTTCATTCGTTTTCCCTCGGCCTGCCATCGTCACCCATTCAGGCATGACAACGGCATCTTCATTGGGTTTCCGCGGGCCGCGTTGACGTTCCTCAACCAGCCTCTGGTCGTCGCCATCATTTTTCAGGCTTGCCGCAGATGTGGGCACTTGGTTCCAAAACGGAAGGGCCACAGCCTGCGATTTCGCCCGGTGGAGCTCAGCGCCGCACGATGGCGACAAGGTAGCGGCAGGGCTGAGCAGTTTCGTTACGGAAGACGATGTCCGACGGCGGGCCGAGCTCGACGCGATCACCCGCAGCGAGCTCATGGCGCTCCGCCCCCTCCATCAAGACGAGGCGGCCGCTGATCACCCAGACCACCTGACGGATCAAATGATAGGCGCTGGCCGGGAAGCCGGCTTCCTGGTTGGCAGGTAGCTCGACCTCGACCAGCTCCAGCGGATTGGCCGGATGCAGGAATACCTGCCGCCGCAGATAGGCCGCCTTCGGATCGCGCCAGACCGGCTGATCCTTGGCCCGCTGCAAGCGGGAACTGCTCACGGCGACCTCGAACAGCGCGGCCATGGTCAGGCCATAGGCCGTGGCAATCCGCGACAGCGTCGCCGCCGTCGGGCTTGCCTCGGCCCGCTCGATCTTGCTCAGCATGGCCTTGGACACGCCTGCCCGCCCGGCGAGTTCCGCCAGCGACCAGCCGCGGCCCTCCCGTTCGGCGCGAACCCGCCGCCCGAGCACCTCATCGGCCCTGTCTTCTATAATTGACATGGCGTCTTATATAGTAGACGATGAGGGCTATACAAGAGGCTTGTCGAGGAAGACCGATGATTATCCGCCCCGCCACCGAGCAGGACATCCCCGCAATCACCGCGATCTTCAATGAGGCGGTCGTCAACTCGAACGCGATCTGGACGGAGAAGCAGGACACCGAGGCCGAGCGGCTGGCCTGGATGAAGGCCCGGCTGGCGCTGGGCTACCCGGTGCTGGTCGCGGCCGACGGGCCTGTGGTGCTCGGCTACGGCACGTTCGGCGACTTCCGGGCGTTCCCCGGTTACCGCTACAGCGTCGAGCACAGCGTCTATATCCATGTCGATCATCGTGCCCGCGGCCTTGGCCGCGTCATCGTCGATGCGCTCATCACTGCTGCCACCGCCCTCGGCAAGCACGTCATGATCGCCGGCATCGACGGCGGCAATCCGGCCTCGCTCCGGCTGCACACCCAGGCCGGCTTCGTCGAGGTCGCTCGGATGCCGGAGGTCGGGCGCAAGTTCGGCCGCTGGCTCGAACTCGTCTTCATGCAGCGCGTGCTGGATGCACCGGGAGCGTCGCGCCCGGACTAGCAGCCTTCGCATTGGCGGCGGTTCTCCTCGCCCGCCAAACAGGCTAGAGCGGGCACATGGACAACGCACACGCCTCCTCCGCCCGGATCACCGGCATCTATCGCTATCCCGTCAAGGGCCTGACACCCGAGCCGCTGCCCCGCGCCGAGCTCAAGGTCGGCGAGACGCTGCGCTCCGATCGCCGCTACGCGATCGAGAACGGTCCGAGCGGTTTCGACCCCTCGGCGCCGAAATGGCTGGCGAAGCCGCATTTCCTGATGCTGCAGCGGGACGAATGGCTGGCGCCGCTGCGCGCCCATTTCGACGACGACAGCCACGTGCTGACGCTGCACCGGGATGGCGCGATGGTCGCGCAGGGCGATCTTGAGACCGAAGCCGGGCGCGCGGCGATCGAGCGCTACTTTGCCGATCGTCATGCGAGCCAGGTCAAGGGACCGCCCAAGGTCCTCGTCAGCCCCGGGCACAGTTTTTCCGACGTGCCGCGCAAGGTGGTCTCGATCATCAACCTGGCGAGCCTGCGGGCGATCGAGGAGATGGTGCAGGCGCCGGTGCACCCGCTGCGCTTCCGCGCCAACCTCTATGTCGAGGGCTGGCCGGCCTGGCATGAAGCCAGCCTGCTCGACCAGACCATTGCGATCGGTAGTGCGCGGGCAAAAGTTGTGAAGCGGATCACACGTTGTGCCGCGGTCAATGTCGATCCCGATACCGGCGCGCGCGACCTCTCGGTCCCGAACACGCTGATGCAGCGCTTCGGCAACAATGAATGCGGCATCTATGCCGAGATCATCAGCGATGGCGGCGCGGCGGTCGGCGACACGATCGCGGCGGAGCCGCAGTAGGTCACGGCGAGTGCCGTATTTCTTGAACACGGCATCAACGTGCCTTGCATTGCAATGTTCGGTTGCGTGCAATACACTTCACTCGACGTTTTGAACTGCAGCAAATTTATCGAAATTGATTGCACGGGGTCGCCATGAGCATGATCATGGTTTCGTACCGGCGGGTCGATCAGGATACAGCGGGCCGCATCGCAGACCATCTGATCGAGAGGTACGGCGAGAAATCCGTATTCTTCGACGTCAACAGCATTCGCACCGGCGCCAACTTCGTCGACCGGATCGCCAAGGCCATCATCGCCTGCGACGTCGTGATCGCCGTGATCGGTCCGCATTGGATCGGCAGGAGCGATGATGGGAAACCCACGCGTCTGGAGGATCCCAACGATTCCGTGCGTTTCGAGATCGAGACGGCGCTGAAACACGACAAGACGCTGCTGCCGCTACTGGTGAACGGCGCAACCATGCCGGAGCAAGCCGAGCTGCCGGAATCGCTTCGCTTCCTGCACTTCTGCAACGCGGCCCGGGTCGACTCGGGTCAGGACTTTCGCATGCACATGACTCGCCTGATCGACACGATCAACGAGGTCCTGAATGAAGCCGGGCGATCGCCGCTACGTGAAACGTCGCCGATCAAGCGCTACTGGAAGTACGGCGCAGGCGTAGCCGCCGCAGCATTGGCGCTCGCTGTCTGGACCGTCGGCCCCGCGTTCGAACATACCGTGGTGAAGTCAGGCGGATCGGATGATCAGACCACCGTCGGGCGCACCACGCCGCCCGCCGTGCCGGCCTCCGTCACGCAGCGCGCCAAAGCGCATGACGGCTTTCTCTTTCCCGATTCCGATCGGCGATTCCTGAGTGAAGCCGATCTCAAGGACATGTCGGCGGTCGAGCTGCGCATCGCGCGAAACGAGATTTTCGCGCGGCATGGCCGGTTCTTCAAGGATCAGGTGCTCGCAAACTACTTCTCGCAGTTCGCCTGGTATCAACCCGCTGCGGTCGAAGTCCCCCTGAGCAACCTCGAGGTCACCAACGTCGGCACGATCGAGGCGAAGGAACACGAGAAGTGAGGTCGGCCGGCAGCCCCGGTTGAGCTCACCGCGTGTGACCACCTCTCCCGCATTCCTGGGGGAGAGGTGGACCGTCCCGCCTCAGTTCGCCGGCATCACATAGGCATAGATCCGGCCGCGCGAGACCGGCAGCTCGCGGACGCGATGGCTGCTGTTGCCCGAGATCATGATCGGATTGCCCTTGGCGTCGACGCCGGTGATGATGCCGACATGACCGCCGCCGCGGCGACCCATCACCGCGATGGCGCCGACCTGCGGCCCCGACACGCGCGTGCCGTATCTGGCGAACGAGCTCGCCATGTCGGAACCGGTGCCGCGATGGCCGGTCTCCTGCAGCACCATGTTCATGAAGCGGGCGCACCACAGGCTGGAGCGGCCGGTCGGGTTGCCGCCGCCGAGATAGCGGCGCGCCGCGGCAACGATGCCGGGCGAGCCGAAGCCGCCTGCCATGCTGACGCCGCCGGTGTTGGGCACGGCCTCGGCACCCCCGGGCAGCACGGCCGCGTTGGCCTCAGTGAAACCTTCGCTCGCCTCCGCCTGTGCGCGGCGCTCGGCGCGCGACAGCCGCGCGATGTGCCGGCCGTGATGATGAGTGGAATGCCGCGCGTGATGACCGCCATGGGCCGAATGCGCGTGATGCGAATGACGCGGACGAGCGGATGCCGAAGAAACCGAAACCACGACGAGAGTGAGCGAACACAGAGCCAGCGCCAAGACACGAAGCGACCGGCGATACGCAAGCAACTGAACCATACTTCACGAGATCCTCTGTAACGCCCCCCAACTCCCCGTCGCGTTCCCTCAGGGAATGCGGCGGGCGTTTTGAAAGTCGGGATGTGGCGAGAGGAAGATTTGATGCGGCGCCCGGACAACGATTTCTGGGTCATTCCGCGTGGATTCGATGACGAGAAAGGAACCGGAACTGCCGCATTGCCGCCGCGGAAATTAACTGCAACTCTGGGGCCGGCCAACGAGAGGAGAATTTCAATGCCCTACGCCGTCACGAAAGATCATGTCCGGCTGCATTTCGAAGAGGCCGGCAGCGGCACCCCGATCATCTTCCTGCACGAGTTCGCAGCCGACCACACCAACTGGGAACCACAGCTGCGCTACTTCGCGCGCGGCCACCGCTGCATCGCCTATTCGGCGCGCGGCTACACGCCATCGGACGTGCCAACGAATGCCGACGTCTACACCTACCAGCACTTCTACACCGACGCGCTCGCGGTGCTTGATCATCTCGGCATCGCCAAAGCGCACTTCGTCGGCCTCTCGATGGGCTCCTATTCGTCGCTGCAAATCGCGCTGAACGCGCCGGAGCGCGCGCTGTCGATGACGCTAGCCGCCGTCGGCTCCGGCTCCAGCCTGGAAAATCTCGATGCCTTTCGCGCGCAGTGCCGCGCCAATGCCGAGCAGTACGAGGCGATCGGCTCGATCGAGGTGGCCAAGGTGACGCGCGAGGCGCCGAGCCGGATTCCGTTCCTGGTCAAGGACCCGCGCGGCCACGCCGACTTCTATGCTGCGCTCGCCCGCCACGACGCCAAGGGCTCGGCCAACACGATGCGCAGCTTTCAGGGCGGCAGGCCCTCGATCTACACCATGACCGACGCCATCAAGCGCGCGGCGACGCCGGCGCTGATCCTGTGCGGCGACGAGGACGACAATTGCATCGCGCCCAGCATGTTCCTGAAGCAGCATCTGCCGGCCGCCGGCCTCTCCTTCTTCCCGAAGTCGGGCCATGTGCTCAACCTCGAGGAGCCCGCGCTGTTCAACGAGATGGTGGAGCGCTTCATCACGCTGGTCGAGGCCGGCCGCTGGCCGGTGCGCGATCCGCGGTCGCTGGTGGCGGGATGACTATCCTGTTTCTTGGCTGGCCGGCGGACGCAGCCAGTGCCCGCACGATGCACGCGGACAGGGCGAGCAGTATGCGTCCGGAATTGGCGACGAAAGACTCCGTCAACGCCGGCGCAGCGCGGGGCGAACTATGAGAGCGGGCTACCGTCTACTGATCGGCATCGTTGCGGTTGGGCTTGCCATCGTCTCCACCAACGTCCGCGCTCAGGGCCTCGTCAAGGAAATGCAATGGCAAGCCGCCGGCGCTGCGGCGGACTCGTCCTATGTCCGGGATGGAAAGGCGCAACCTTCGATCCCGATCGGCTGGGCCGTGATGAGCCCCATGATCGTAGTCATCGACGGCGATCAGTATTCGCCGATTTTCGCTCCTTGCGACCCTGCCAATCCGGGCTTGTACTGTGTCGAAATTTTGAGAAACGGCACGACGTTCTCCGAATCGCTCGACATGGGGCATGCCTTCGCGCCGGCGGGTTTTCAGGCCGACCTCGCCTATCATCCTCCGCTGCTGTTCACCGACGGGACCAGGCTGCTGGTCGCTTATTGGGCCCGCGCGAAGGATCACCGCTCCATCATCCAGTTACTTTCGCTCGATCCGAAATCTCCGGGTCCCGCTCCATGGACCTTGCTTTCAACATTTGAGAACCGTGGTGATGAGCTTCTTAGCTACCTCGGAGGGGCGATGGGCCCTACCGGCGAAATCGTGATCGCCGGATATGGGACCGGTGGACCTGCGCGAAGCCACCGGCTCGAAATCATCAAGATACTTCCGCCATACACCGGGCCGTGGATGCCGAAGCAGCTCATCGCCGAATATCCCTCTCCCGCCTACGCACCGGAATATCCGCATGTCGCAATCCGCGACGATGGCAGCATCAGCATTTTGACCGTGCTCGCCAACTATACGCCGTGCCCAGAGAATCAGGTGACTTATTCCGTCTACAAGAACGTCATCGCCTTTGAGGGACGTTATGGTGGATCGTTCGCCGCACGATGGAGCGATGCTACGGCGGACACCGTCACCGATCCTGCGAACCACGGCGACAGCTGCCTGTTCGGCGCGGACCGCTATCCGCTGGCGCATTTCTGGGACAAGCAGTCGCAGGCGGTGTATTCGATCGTGCGCAGCGCTGACCTCGATGGGGTCGATGCCACCAACAAGGTGGAGTCAAACACTCGCTTTTCACGAACGTTCAAGCTCTATCGCGACGACAGCCCGATCGTACCCGACCTAGCGGCCTACTTCCCACAATATTTTACCGACCCGCAGCATCCTTGCTACCGGCCGCAAAGCGCGTGCCACATCCATGCCATGACGATGACCCGTCTCGACAATGGAGAATTCGTCATCTTCGCCAACGCCCGCGACGATGACCCCGCGACGAGTTATTCCAAGATCGGCGTCATCTGGTCAAAAGACCTCCAGACCTTCTCCGAGCCGGTCTACCTGCCGACGCCCTTCGGGGCTGGATATGGCATTTCGGTCGCACAACCCGACAAGAACGGCATGCATTCGGTGCCGAAGCTCCAGTTCTTCAACGCCGGCAACACCTACAATCCGGCACAACTCAACTACAATCAGCGCCTGACTTCCTGGCGCTATTCCCTCGAATAGCGCCGGCACTTTACCCTGGACGCACCGCGATCGACGGGGGTCCGCACCTGCGCCGCGACGTCATTGCGCCTGAGGAAACATCGCGCGTATGTCGCTTTCCATCTCCGCTTCGAAGCTGCACTTCCCGCAATATTGCGCCTGCTTGTAGAATTCGTAGTTCTTTCCGCGCCTCACGGCCTGTTTCGTCACGGTGAGCGACAGCGGCAGGGATGTCATGTCTCCAGCCGGA
Organism: Bradyrhizobium sp. UFLA03-84; assembly: GCF_002289535.1. Lineage (NCBI taxonomy): Bacteria > Pseudomonadati > Pseudomonadota > Alphaproteobacteria > Hyphomicrobiales > Nitrobacteraceae > Bradyrhizobium > Bradyrhizobium sp. UFLA03-84. The sequence continues at coordinate 286,986 of NZ_NSJY01000003.1, forward strand.
TCCGGAAACTTCACGTCGAGTGCGATCTGGCCTTGCCCGTCGGGCCGCAATTGCGGGAAGTCCTGTATGAACGCCATTTCGGTGATCCGGTTGCCGACCATATCGGCAACGATGCCCTCAAGCCGATAGCCGTAGCGCACATCATCAGGGTGAATTTCCAGTTTGCGAAGCATCGGATGTACTATCAGCTTGGGGCTGGTCTTCTTGACGAAGACAAAGTTGGGATGCTCCGGGCCGGAAACTCCGTCCGCGAACGTCCAGCGGCTTTTTGCAGCCTGGTCTTCCGTGTTGACGATGTGCTGCCCCGCCAGGGGATAGAGTTCGTTCGAGGGATTTTGCGCAAACTCCAATTCCTTCGGTGTCGGCACCAGACCGTCCGCATCGACGTATGCCATTGTCGCGTTGCTGCGCGGCATCGGCTTCGCATCGTTCGGCGCCAGCTGGCCGCCGAACGCGAGGCCAAATCGGGCCTTGATCTCCCCGCTGGTCAGTCCCTTGAGGTCCGCCGGTCCCTTGTCCGCAAAGGGGACAAAGTTCTCGTTCTGGGATCCGAAGTACAACTGGAGCGTCTTGCCGCCGGCATTGGTCCAAAGAATCCGGTCATTTTCGAAGAGCATGGCGATGTCACCATTCGCCGGCACAGCCATATCCTTTAGATCGACATTCGTTGTCGCTCCCTCGGATGGAACGTGGATATTCTTGAGCGTGACCATGCGGAACGGGCGATTCGCCGATTCGATCAGGATGTTGGTACGATTGCGCAGGAACGCACCATCGACGGTGTTGATACCTCGCCTCGGCAACAGCAATCCGGTGGGAAACCGCTCGGCCGAGACGTTCTGGAGGGTGATGTTCTCGGTCTGGGAATTACCTCCGATCGCGAAATCGGTGTCCATGTGGCCTTCGCCGCCATAGGCGTAGACATTTCGTATGAGCGTGTCCCGGACGTAGGGGATGAAGAGCGCATGCCGGCTGACGTTCCAGACCGTGACATCCTCGATCACGCTCTGCGAAGGATGCGGCGCAAGTAGTTTGTGATTCCAGATCTCCACGCCATCGGTCGAACCGGCCGCGTAGTTGCGTGCGAAATACAGATCGACATCCGACGTCGCGATGCGGCCTTCCGCATCGGCATTGACGCGATTATCGGCATTGCGCGCGTCGAAATAGGTACGGCTGCTTCCTTCCGCGAAGGCATAGCCGAACACGACATACGCTCCCCCGGCGTGGCCAAAGGCCCAATTGTCCGTTACGCGAACGCCGGCGCTTTGCATCCAGAAGCCGTGCCCCTGATGGCCGTTGTCGAATATCCCCATTCGACTGACGAGATCTTCGCCGGATCCGGTCGACCGGACCGCGAGATTGTGTCGAAACGCTCCGATCTCCGTGCCGTTCTCGGCAAAGAAATGCGACCCGGCGATCGCGAACGTCACGTTGTTTTCCGCCAGCACATGGCCGCCATGGTTGACGATGCCGTGCTTCGGACTCCCCCTGACGACAGAGTTGCGCACGACATGAGGCGGATTATCGATGCGCGCACCTGAGACGATGTGAAAATGAAGCGCGTATCGGCCGACGGTATTATCGTCTGATCCCGCGATCAGATTTCCGCTCTCATCGAGATCGGGCACGGTCTGCGCCCGCTTCGCATCGGTTCGGCCAAGGTCGCGGAACTCGGCGCCGTCGATGTCCACACCGGTCTGCCGATGCAGGAACATGATATGGCCTCGCGCCGATAGCGGCGCCGCCACCTCGGAGGCAATGCGGACATTTCTCGTGAGGTTGCCAACGGGAACGGACGTGCCGTCCGGCGTCAGATGCGAATATTTGAACGGCCGATTGAGCGTGACTTGCTCGCCGGCGATGCTGACGATGACCGGCGTTTCATCCTCGTTATTTGCGTCGCTGCTTCCCGGCACGATCAATTCATCGCCGACCGACCAGTTCGACGCTGGCTGATCGAACTTGAATACTGCCGTTCCCGATAGGAGCTGGGTCTGCGGTATTTTCCAGGCGGTCTTTTCGGCACCATGAATCCGGATGGCGCCCATCGAAATCAACCCGCCCGCCATGTCGAACGGATCGCGCTTTCGGTCCCGGAAGGTTCGCGCGGCAAAGGTGAGCTTTGCGACAACGGATTTTGAGACGCGTTGCTGTTCGGTCCCCATTTCGAGCGCCCCTTCGGGGGTGACGACGATGGTTCCGACATTCACGGAGGTTGCCTGATCGGTGCTCCAGACCAGCGCTCCATCGACACGAATCCAGTCGATCTTGGCCGGGATTTCCCGATCGACCTTGACGGTCAGTCCGGATGGAATGCGGACCCTTGCGTTGGCAGCGGGCGGCTTGCCCTCGGCCCAGGTGGCGGGGGCGCTCCAGTCGCCCGATCTCACGGCGAGATGGGTCTCCGAACACAAGGCCACCAGGTCAAGCGCCGCCGAATGCTCGCGATGGCGCGCAAGATCGGGCATGTGACCCGCGGCATGCTCAGACGCCTGCGTGTCGCAGGCGCCATGCGATTGCACCATGTGATGCGGCTGGCGTCCATCCGGGGTGGTAAAATCGACAGCCCAAAAGACTGCGGCCAGTACCGCAATGAGCACCAGCGCAATCGATAAACCAGTTCGCATTGCATTCCCCAGCAACCAAGCATCCCACGTCAGCCTGCAACGAACACCATCAGCCCGCTATTGATGTCCATTGCCTCTGAGCAGCTCGCTCCATTTTCGCACGACACACTTGATCGGTAAAGCCACAGGTAGAAATGCCGGCGCTGTTCAACGAGATGGTGGAGCGCTTCATCACGCTGGTCGAGGCTGGCCGGTGCGCGATCCGCGGTCGCTGGTGGTCTAGGCCGTCATTCCGGGGCGATGCGCAGCATCGAGCCCGGAATCCATTTATCCATGGAGATTGCGGCCCAATGGATTCCGGGCCCTCGCGGAACCTGGCCACGCTTTGCGCGGACCCGTTGGCGAGCTCCGGAAAGACGAGGGTCGATTTCTACGCGCCTCTACTTCCCGCTGCCGCGGCTGAGCAGGAACACGCCTTGCTCGCCGAACATGTTCCACACCCACCAGGGCAGGTTGAGCGGCACCGGGCGGCCATAGAGATCGAGCGCCACCGCGCGCTCCATCTTGACGTTGATCTGCTCGCAGAGCTCGACGAAGTCCTTGATGGTGCAGAAATGGATGTTGGAGGTGTCGTACCAACTCGCCGGCAGATTCTCGGTCCGCGGCATGTGACCGCCGATCAAGAGCTGCAGCCGCATCTTCCAGAACCCGAAATTCGGGAACGAGACGATCGCGCGCTGGCCGATCCGGAGCAGGTTTTCCAGCACCACCTTCGGCTGCCGCGTGGCCTGCAGGGTCTGCGACAGGATCACGTAGTCGAACGCATCATCGGGATAGTTGACGAGGTCGGTGTCGGCATCACCCTGCACCACCGCGAGGCCCTTGGCGACGCAGCCATTGACGCCCTCGCGCGACAATTCGATGCCGCGGCCGTCGATGCCGCGGCTCTCCAGGAGCTGCAGCAGTTCCCCATCGCCGCAGCCGACGTCGAGCACGCGCGAGCCCGGCCGCACCATCTCGGCGACCAAGAGATGATCCCTGCGATAGCCGCCGCCGGTCCGCTCCGGCGCGACACCGGGCAACGGCAATGTCTGCTGCATGCTCATGACTGGGTACCGCCCTCGTTCAGTCCGCGCGCCTTGCCCGCGGCCAGCAGGAAGGCACGGGAGATCTCCAGGAATTCGGGCACGTCGAGCAGGAAGGCGTCGTGCCCACGATCGGTCTCGATCTCGGCGAACGACACCCGCGCGCTCGATGCATTCAGCGCATGCACCAGCGCGCGCGATTCCGAGGTCGGGAACAGCCAGTCGCTGGTGAACGACACCACGCAGAACCGGGTCTTGATGCCGGTGAACGCCTTCGCCAGCACGCCGTTGTGATCCGCGGCGATGTCGAAATAATCCATCGCGCGCGTGAGGTAGAGATAGGAGTTGGCGTCGAAGCGCTCGACAAAGGACGAGCCCTGGTAGCGCAGATAGCTCTCGACCTGGAAGTCCGCGTCGAACGAGAAGGTCGGCAGCTCGCGATCCTGCATCCGCCGGCCGAATTTCCGGTGCAGCGCCGCGTCCGAGAGATAGGTGATGTGCGCGGCCATCCGCGCCACGGCCAGGCCGCGATGCGGGTGGGTGTCCTCGTCGACATAGCGGCCGCCGCGCCAGTCCGGATCGGCCATGACGGCCTGGCGGCCGAGTTCGTGGAACGCGATGTTCTGCGCCGAGTGGCGGGTCGAGCAGGCGATCGCGAGCGTTGCGAACACGCGTTCCGGATAGGCCGCGGTCCATTGCAGCACCTGCATGCCGCCCATCGAGCCGCCGACCACGCAGAACAGCGTCGTGATGCCGAGCCGGTCGATCAGCATCGCCTGCGCGCGCACCATGTCGGGGATGGTGATGATCGGGAAATCGAGCCCCCACACCTTGCCGGTCGCGGGGTTCAGCGACGCAGGACCCGTCGAGCCCATGCAGCCGCCGATCACGTTGGAGCAGATGATGAAGTATTTCTCGGGATCGATCGGCCTGCCGACGCCGACCATGGTGTCCCACCAGCCGGGCTTGCCGGTGACGGGATGGGTGTTGTTGACGTGCTGATCGCCGGTCAGCGCATGGCAGATCAGGATCGCGTTGGACCTGTCCGCATTGAGCACGCCATAGGTCTGATAGGCGATCTGGAACGGCGCGAGATCGACGCCGCAATCGAGCTTCAGCGGCTGGTCCATGCCGAACTTCGCCACCAATGACGACGGATGATCGGCCTCATGGGCGCGATCATCGCTCTGGGTTTGCGGGCTCGGTATCGGACGCACGTTGCTCATCTAGGCGACCCTGCCTCCGCGGGGGAGGCCTCGAACAGAAAATCAGGCCATAAAAAACCCGGCCTGAACAAGGTTCGGCCGGGAGCTGATCTGTCCCCGGCCTGTTTAGCGAGTTGTTTAACGTGGCTGCAAGCCGGCCGGCTCAAATGACCACGGAGTGAGGGGAACGTAGTCCTCAGGCCCCCCGCCGTCAAGGCGGCCAGCGAACGTCCCCTTGCCGGGCGCCCATGGTTAACCGAATGCGCAAGGCACGGCTGCGACGTTTCTCTTTGCTTTCGCTGCCCGTCTTTCCTAATCAGGGACCCTGTCCGGCACGGCATCGGGCCGCCCGGACGACAAGGTTTGAGAGCATGTCCAACCCACCCCCGTCGCCGCCTTCGCTGCAAGAGCTGCGCAAGGAGATCGATGCGATCGACGAGCAGGTGCACCGCCTGCTGATGGCGCGCGGCGACATCATCGACCGCCTGATCCAGGTCAAGAAGACCCAGGAGGTCGGCTCGGCGTTCCGCCCGGCGCGCGAGGCCAGCATGATGCGCGAGCTGGTGCAGCGCCATCGCGGCATTCTCCCGCTCGACACCATCGAGGGCATCTGGCGCGTCATCATCTCGACCTTCACCTATGTGCAGGCGCCATTCGCCGTGCATGCCGATGTCTCGGTCGGCGAGTCCGCGATGCGCGACTCGGCGCGGTTTCACTTCGGCTTCGTGGTGCCCTACGTGTCACATTTCAGCGCCCAGGCCGCTGTCGAGGCGGTGGCTAAATCGAGGGGCGACCTCGCGCTGGTCTCCGCAATCGCGAGCCGCACGCCGTGGTGGAATGCGCTGGAGGCCGATGGCGCGCCGAAGATCATCGCGCGGCTGCCGTTCCTCGAGCGCGCCGACCATCCCGCCGCGCTGCCGGTGTTCCTGATCTCGCGGGTCGCTGACGACGCCATGGTGACGGAGGTGCAGACCTGGAGCGTACGCGTCTCCGGCTGGAACGCCGATGTCGCCCGCGCCCTGGCGCCACTCGCCGAGATCGTCGCGGTCCCCGACACCGCCTTCGACGGCGCAGCCCTGCTGGTCTCGGTTACCGGGCACGATTTCGAAAAGATCAAGCTCGCTTTGATCAAGGCCGGCGCCTCGGTGCGCTCTTCGGCCCTCGTCGGCAGCCACGCAACGCGCTATACGGTGCCCTCTAACGGATCGGCCAAGACCTGAAACAAGACCTGAAGTCAGAACTGGCCATCTGTATATCCGGAGTAGATGATGTCCCGCCCTGTGCCGAACCCCGGCATCCTCGATATTGCGCCCTACACGCCCGGCAAGAGCCCGGTGCCGGAACCGGGCCGCAAGGTGTTCAAACTGTCCGCCAACGAGACGCCGTTCGGGCCGTCGCCGAAGGCGATCGCCGCCTACAGGGCCGCGGCTGACCATCTCGAGGACTATCCGGAGGGCACCTCGCGGGTGCTGCGCGAGGCGATCGGCCGGGCCTACGGGCTCGATCCCGACCGCATCATCTGCGGTGCCGGCTCCGACGAGATCCTCAATCTCCTGGCGCACACCTACCTCGCGCCCGGCGACGAGGCGATCTCGACCACCCACGGCTTCCTGGTCTACCCGATCGCTACCATGGCGAACGGCGCCAGAAACGTGATCGCGGCCGAAGCCAACTTCACCGCCGATGTCGACGCCATCCTCAAGGTGGTGACGCCGCGCACAAAACTGGTCTGGCTCGCCAACCCGAACAATCCGACCGGCACCTATATCCCGTTCGACGAGGTCAAGCGGCTGCGCGCAGCCCTGCCCGCGCATGTGCTGCTGGTGCTCGACGCCGCCTACGCCGACTACGTCTCGCGCAACGATTACGAGCTCGGCATCGAGCTGGTCGCGACCACCGACAACACGGTGGTGACGCACACCTTCTCCAAGATCCACGGCCTTGCCGCGCTGCGGGTCGGCTGGATGTTCGGCCCGGCGCATATCGTCGATGCCTGCAACCGCATCCGCGGCCCGTTCAATGTCACGACGCCGGCGATGCTGGCGGCGGTGGCAGCGATCGAGGACACTGCGCATGTGCAGATGTCGCGAACCCACACCGAACGGTGGCGCAACTGGCTGACCGAGGAGATCGGCAAGCTCGGGCTGAAGGTGACGCCGAGCGTCGCCAATTTCGTGCTGATCCACTTCCCGACCGACAAGGGCAGGACCGCGGCGGAAGCCGACGCTTATCTCACGCGGCGCGGCCTCGTGCTGCGCGCGCTCAACAATTACAAGCTGCCGCATGCGCTGCGCATGACCATTGGCACCGAGGAAGCCAACCGCCTCGTGGTCGAGGGGCTGCGCGACTTCCTGGCCGGAAAGTGACGACGTGACCACGGCTCCGCTCTTCAACCGCATCGCGCTGATCGGCTTCGGCCTGATCGGCGGCTCGATCGCGCGCGGCGCGCGCGCGCAGGGCCTCGTCGGCGAGATCGTCACCACCGCGCGCTCGGAGAAGTCCCGGGCGCGCGTTGCCGAGCTCGGCATCGTCGATCGCGTCGTCGCGACCAATGCCGAAGCGGTCAGGGATGCCGATCTCGTCATCCTCTGCATCCCCGTCGGCGCCTGCGGCCCGGTCGCGGCCGAGATCGCCGCACATCTGAAGCCCGGCGCCATCGTCTCCGACGTCGGCTCGGTGAAGGGCGCCGTGGTCAAGGACATGGCGCCGCATCTGCCCGCTGGTGTGCATTTCGTTCCCGCGCATCCCGTCGCCGGCACCGAGAACTCCGGTCCGGACTCCGGCTTCGCCGAGCTGTTCATCAACCGCTGGTGCATCCTGACGCCGCCCGAAGGCACCGACCCCGCCGCGACCGACCGGTTGCGCGCGTTCTGGGCCGCGCTCGGCGCCAAGGTCGAGATCATGACGCCGGACCATCATGACCTCGTGCTGGCGATCACCAGCCATCTGCCGCATCTGATCGCCTACACCATTGTCGGCACCGCCGACGAGCTGGCGCAGGTGACGGAGTCCGAGGTGATCAAGTTCTCCGCCGGCGGTTTCCGCGACTTCACCCGTATCGCGGCCTCCGACCCGACGATGTGGCGCGACGTGTTCCTCGCCAACAAGGACGCCGTGCTCGAGATGCTCGGCACCTTCACCGAGGATCTGTCGAAGCTCACCCGCGCGATCCGCCGCGGCGACGGCGAAGCGCTGTTCGAGCACTTCACCCGCACCCGCGCCATCCGCCGCGGCATCGTCGAGATCGGCCAGGACTCCGCCGCGCCCGACTTCGGCCGCCCGCACGCGAATTTGAAGAAGTAAGCGGGCTCTCTCCATTCGTCGTCCCGGCGAAAGCCGGGACCCGTATGCCACAGCAGATGTCGTAAACGGGACTCGGCGTTGCAGCGTCGCGCAACAATGACCATCCGTGGTTATGGGTCCCGGCCTTCGCCAGGACGACTCCGAATTGCGGTTCTGAGCTGCCCATCGGGTTGCTTTTTCGCAGCTCCTGCCGTCATTCCCGAGTTGCCCGAAGGGCTGTAAGCTGACGCGGCATCGATGACAGGGAGCCATCAGATGATACTCAGTCCGGATCATGTGACGATCGCGGTGGCAGACGCCGGCCCGGCGATCGCATTCTTCGCGCTGCTTGGTTTCAAAAAGACTCACGTCGCTACTATCGACGGTGGCGTTCCCGCCCGGTACATGGGCATGCCGGCGATGAAAGCGCAGCACATCACCCTCGCACTCGAAGGAGCAGGTTTCGAGATCCAGCTGCTCGCGTTCGACCCGCCCCCGGGGACCGATCCGGGCGTGCACCCGACCAATCTGCGAAAACTCGGCTTCAATCACCTCGCCTTCCGCGTCGACGACATCGAGGCGGCCACCGCGCATCTGGTGGCCAACGGTGTAAAGATGCTGAGCGAGGAGATGGACTACATCAGCCGAAATGTATGGTCCACTCCGTCCGTGCAAGGCTTTTCGGTCTCGTAACGAGCACAGTCTGCTTAAATGTATCCGGCCTCTCGCGAGTGAGCTGCGGTTGCAGCCAGGCCAAGATGAGATACGCGCGCGCTGTTCCTGGATAGCTTCGTCGTGCTGGAGCACGCTTTCGGCAGGAAGGCTTACAGTGCGCCGATCAACTGTCTCGTCATCGTTTCCTCGAGCCTCGCAGTCTGTCGACCTAGAACTCTACGCCACCGTGGGATCACGGCGTTCGTAGGTTGCTCCCGGCCGATTGAGAATCACCCATGCGACGCGAGCGATCTTTGCTGCCAATGCAACCGTGACTTTGTTGATGTGCATGCGCTTCTGCAAGGTGTCGATCCAGGCGCCGAGCCGGTCTCGGCTGCGATCAAGGTGGATGACACAGGATCGTGCGCCGTGGATGAGCAAGCGCCGCAAGTAGCGGTTCCCTCGGCGGCTGATTCCCAGCAGTGTCGTCTTTCCGCCAGTGGAATGCTGTCTTGGGACGAGGCCCAGCCAAGCTGCCATGTCTCGTGCCGTGCGGAACTGCCGACCGTCTCCAGCCGAAGCCAGGATTGCGGTGGCGATGAGTGGGCCGATGCCGGGTACGGTCATCAGCCGTCGAGATCGCTCGTCCTGTGCAGCATTTGCTTCAATCTCACGGGTGACTTCGGTGATCCGCTCTTCGAGATGGCGCAGATCGCCGAACAGATCTCCCAGCAGCCGGCGCATCATCGGCGTCAGGTCGTTTTCCTCGTTGGCCAGTACTCGCGGCATGTCTGCCTTGAATTTACCCACACCCTGATGGATTGCGACGCCGAACTCGATACACAGCGCTCGCATCTGGCAGATCAGCCGGGTTCGCCCGGTTACCATGCGGTCGCGGATACGGTGAAGCGCTTGCAGCTCCGCCTGCGTCTCCGTCTTGATCTCAACAAAGCGCATGGTCGGCCGCGTGACAGCCTCGGCGATCGCAGCCGCGTCGATCACGTCGTTCTTATTCGACTTGACATAGGGCTTCACAAATTGGGCCGGAATGATGCGAACACGATGCCCAAATGTCTGCAGGTGACGTGCCAGCCATTGTGAACCGGGGCAGGCCTCCATACCAATCAGCGCTGGTTGAGCCTCTCTAAAGAACTGCAGCAGCTTATCGCGTCGGAATTTCCAGTTGCCGATAATCGCGCCATCGGCATCGGCTCCTGCGATGTGGAAGACGTTCTTGCCAAGATCGACTCCATAGACCGCCACGTTCGTTGGTTCGCGATTTGCCATGACCACTCCTCCTTGTCTGCACCGCCATTGTTGCACTGGGAGGACGGAGTGGACCATCCCATTAGCTCCGGCTGTTCGAGGGCCCCGAGGGCATCACCTTCGAGTTGGTGCAGCGGGACGATTGAAACTCCGCACATTCTGCAGCTCGGACGGGTAGAGCGAAGCGAAACCCATCGCCTCACCCGTGAACGTAATTGAAGTCTTCGCTGCGCTCTACCCATTCTAGGGTAGCTAAGCCGGCACCGGCCGAGCGATGGGACGGCTAGTAACAGATCACCAATGGGAAATACACGCTGGGCGTGCATTGCCGCTTCGGATAGGCTAGAACTCAAACGCAGCGGGCCGCGCCTTTGACTCCGTTCGCGCTATTCATTGGTCATAGCATGAAGATCGTAAGAATAGTTTTTTCTTTGTTCGTCGTAGGCTTCGTCGTTGCCTTGATGAAGGGAGAACTCCGGCATTTGATGGATCACGGTTTCTGGCCTGGATTGGCCGGTGTGCTCATTTGCGTCGGCATAATTGTCGTGATGATGGCCTTGAACGCTCGCGCCCAGAAGCGCGCCAGGGCTGAAATCTCCGCTCAAACAGGTAGAGCGCCGAGACGCAGTCGGTCTGAAAATCTTACTAAAATAGGCAAGCTCCTCGCGGAGTATCCCGGACCTGTCACGTTGACCCCTTCGCGGCTCAAGTGGTGGGTAGTGATGATGCTGAGCGCCGTGATGACTGCCGCATCTATCTTTGTCTGCGTCATTGCATTTTTGAGTCTTCAGGCCGGCAACAAGGGTGCCGGTGTTGGCATAGGAATGTCTATGCTTGGCGTAGCCTTTTTCGGCTTTGGAGTTGTGATGTCCGCCCGCACTCTGCAGGTCGGAGCTCTGCAGCTCGACAGCAATGGATTTCGAGTCACTCTCTTTGGACGAAATCAATATCTCTGGGCGGAAGTGTCCGACTTCCAGCCATATCGCTTCAAGTCCTCGTCGGGTGTCCAATTCGAGGCGATAAGGCCTCGTTCGCGCTACATTAGCGCTGCAAACGCAAGCCTCGGATTTTCGAACGACAGGCTTCCCGATACTTACGGTTTGGAAGCAGAAGAACTGGCCGACCTCATGGAGGCATGGCAAAGCGCCGCGCTCGATGGTCACGCAGACAAGCAGCCGCTGGCTCCTGCGATTTCCAGCGCCGCGAAACCCATCACTGGCGTCGCGGAGGGCCGTTGATGGGTTCGCGGAGTTTATCAACGGGTCCGCACCTTGCGCGGCCCCGTTAGCTCTACCCATTCTACGGTTCAGGATCTCTACGCCGGCGGCAGGCCGAGCGATTGCGCGGCCTCCATCCAGACCGGCAGCTCGCGCTGATACAGCGCATTGCTCTCCTTGGAGCCGATCGCGGGTTCCAGCACGAAGGTCGCGAGCACCTCCTTCACCTTGGTATCGTTGTTGGCTGCGACGCAGAGTTCGGAGAGCCGGTCGACGATCGGCTGCGGTGTCGCCTTCGGCAGCGCCCAGCCCGAGAAGCCGCTCACGGTGAAGAATTTCGAGGTCGCGCCCTGTTCGGGCAGGGTCGCAATTTCGGGGATCACATCGACCTTCTTGGAGTGCACTCCGAACACGACACCGCGGTTGCTCTGCAGGACGCTCTGCGCCGCGGTGTAGCTGCCCATCGCGACGTCGAGCGTGCCTTCCGCCAGGCCTGTCCACATCGGCGCTTCACCGCGATAATGGATCGGCTCGATATTGAGGCCGTATTGCTTGTTGAGCTCGTTGATCGTCATGTGCGGGGCGGAGCCCGCGCTGTAGGTGCCGAAGTTTATCTTGCCGCTGCTCCGCGCATGGGCGACGAATTCCGCCAGCGTCTTGACGCCGAGTTTCGGGCTCGCGACCAGCAGGAGGCCGGCGCCAGGAATGACGCTGACCAGCGTCAGATCCTTGTCCATGTCGTAGCCAGGATTCTTCATCATCGCCCGGTTCATGACATAGGTGGTCGAGATCGAGCACAGGATGGTGTGCCCGTCAGGCGCTGATCGCGCCACTTCCGCGGCGCCGATCGAGCCGGAGGCGCCGGCCTTGTTCTCGATGACGACGGTTTGCCCGACCTGCCTCGCGATGAATTCGCCGAACGCGCGCGCCAGCAGGTCGGTCTGCCCGCCGGCCGGGTAGCTGCAGATCATGCGGATTTGCCGCGATGGCCAGGCCGCCTGCGCCGAGGCCCCGCGCGACAGCAGTGGCATTGCGGCGGCGGCTGCTCCGGCGGCGATGACGTGACGGCGGCTGATCTTCGCTGGCATCTTGGTCCCTCCCCGATTTTTCAGCGAGGGTAGCGCATCGGCCGATCTCAGCTACGGGACAGATTGGCGCAGCGGGCTCGCTCAGCGTCGCAACCGTTGATCCCTGATCGGTCCCGCCGATATCGGCCCAACCTTCTGCATCAGCCGCTGGCGGCCGACGAGGCCTGCGGTTGCCAGCATGACGGCGCCGCCGAACCACCATGAGCCGATCACGAATTCCCAGGCCCGCGGCGGGATCTCGTCGAAGATGATGCCGTAGACCGACACCAGCGCCGCCAGCGCCGCGAGGAAGCTGCCGCCCGCACTCATGAGCTCGACGGCATCGATGCGCCCGGTCGCGCGCAAAGCGGGCCTTGGAATATCGATTCCGAGATAGAAGCCGACGGCACCGATCACGATCGTCGTCACGATGAAGGCAAGTGTCCCGAACAGAACGACGTGCCCCTTCGCGAGCTGGGCGGCGACGAAGGTGCCGGCCATGGCACCGGCCATCGCCAGGCCCGTTCGCTGCAATACATGCGCCGCGCGGCTGACCATCATCAACTCGCGGGCGATCACGGCCCGCTGCTTCGGCCTGGTCACGATCCTCATGTGCGGTCTCCTTTCCTGCGAAGCCCCCTCTCCCCGTTCTCACGGGGAGAGGGTTGGGGTGAGGGGCCGCTTCCGCAGATGCGGTGAGCGTTGCGCTTGCGGAGACTCCCCCTCACCCGGATTGCATCTCCGATCCAGCGTAGCTGAGCTCCGCTTCGGCGTTCTTGAGAACGGCCGCCGAAGGCGGCCTCTGTCTCTCCCCGCATGCGGGGCGAGGTGCAGCGGAGCCTGCTGCCCGACCCGAAGTCACGTCTTCCCGCCCTAGAACGGGTAATAGCGGATCTGCGACATGATGATGTGGTCGTCGGTCCTCGGCGCACCGCCGACACCTTCGAAGGCAAAGCGCTGGTTGTAGGAGTACTGGACGCCGGCCTTGATCGCCCCGTAATTGCCCTTGAAGATCGTGTCGTAGAAGCCGACCGTATATTGCCTGACCTCCGAGGTGTTGCCGTTACAGGTCGCCGTCGGCGAGTTCTCGATGTTGCAGCCGAGATTGTTGTAGAGCGGATTGCCGTAGCCGAACGGCACCGAGCCGACATTGGAGAACGTCGCCTTGGTCTTCTCGAGGCCGGCATAGGCGTAGAGATCGAGCGACGGCGTCGTGTGCCAGACCGTGCCGAGCAGGAACGCCGTGATCGGCAGCGGCTGGATCGAGCCGTCCTGGCGCAGCGTCGCGTCCGGGAATGGCGTCGCGGTGAAGCGGCCGAGCGCGCCGTGTGACGCCGAGCCCTGCAACTCCAGGAGCTTTGGCACGATCTCCGCCGAGAAATGCCCGCCGAAGCTCACCGTGTTGACGTCGTGGTTGGCGAAGTTGAAGTGGTCGTAGAAGTCGCGATACATCGCCCAACCCTCGAGATGCAGCTTGTAGGGCCCGAGCCGCGGATCCCACGCCCCCTTCACGGTGAAGTCAGGCACGTGGTTGAGACTGACGTTGTTGGCATTGTTGAAGAAGCTGCCGCCCGGACCGGTGAGGTTGACGAGGACATTCGGGTTCAGCACGCCCTGCGGACCGACCGCGGGCGTCCCGACCAGCGGCGCGTTGCCACCGAAGAACGAGGTCTGCGCATTTTCCGCCGAGAAGGCGAGCTTGAACTCGGGCCCGAAATCCTGCCAGACGCGAACGCCGGGCTGGCGCGCCGCGAGGAAGCCCGGCACCGATTCGAAATCGATCACACCGGGGGCATCGACTCCGCGCGGATCGATGCCGGCCTTGCTCGGCGCATTCAACGACCAGCTCTGGCCGGCAAGGAAATGCAGACCGAGATCGGTGCGCGCGATCTCGATGCTGGCCTGGCGCAGCCGCGGGTTGAACGAGTTGGTCGCGACGGAATTTGCGGTCTGCGCCGCGCCTTCGAGGTCGAGTTCGCCATAGCCCGCGACGTGCGTGTCGGCGAACACATCGGCTTCCGCGAGCAGCGAGAACCGGCTCTGGCGCGCGGAGAAACGCGTTTCGTCGGTGTTGAAGTTCTTGCTCTGCCGGAACGGAATGAAGTTGTAGACCGAGCCGGTGTCGGAGGCGAGATTGCGGCTGCGATAGATGCCGGTGAGATCGACCCAGCCGCCGAAGGTGAAGGTGACGCCCTTGTAGCAGAGCTTGCCCGATGCGCAGGGATCGAACGGTATCGGCGCCTTCGCCGCCATCTGGGTGTTCTGCATGGCGCTCTGCCTTGCCGCCAGCGCCTCCTCCTTGCGCGCCTGCGCTTCCATCTTCTGCTCGAGCTGTTTGAGGCGCGTCTTCAACGCCTTCAGCTCCGACGCATCGTCGTCCGCCAACGCTGAACCTGCCGACAACAGCATGCTGCCGAGCAGAATTCCCCCGAGAACTCGCATCGCTTCCTCCACACGAGGTTGTTTCCTCAGGCGAGAGAGAGCGGTACTCGGGGAATGATATTCGCGGCGGCCCGCAATATTGCGGTCACGTTTTTCTCATCGCTGCCGCGGGAATAGTTTGCCGTGATGAACGATATCACGCGCGAGGGATCAATGAATCGTGGGGCGCATCAGCGAAGCGTGATCCACTGCACTGTCGGCGCTGAAGGACGGCGGATTGCGCGTTGCGGCTAATGCGCCCTACGAAGCGACAACACCGACGTCGCGCCTTCGCGTGAGTTTTTCTCGCGCTATGCGCGAGTTTTTACCGGGTTGTCCGGTTCGGATTTTGGCGATACGTCCATGTCGTGATCAGGCGATCAACAGGGGCACGCAACATGGCTGACGACACGAGCATTCGGACCGGCCAGTGCCATTGCGGCACCGTGCGTTTCGAGGTGGCGCTCAGCGACGGCTTCAACTCGATCCGCCGCTGCACCTGCTCCTACTGCCGCATGCGCGGCGCCGTCGTCGCCATGGCCGAGATGGGCGGGATCAGATTCCTGCAGGGCGAGGACGCGCTGACGAGCTACCGCTTCCATAGCGGAACGGCGCAGCACTTCTTCTGTTCCCGCTGCGGAATCTACACCCATCATCAACGGCGCTCCGACCAGAACCTCTATGCCGTCAACGTCGCTTGCCTCGACGGGGTCAGCCCGTTCGATTTCCCCGACGTGCCGGTCATGGACGGCGTCAACCACACCAACGACACCGGCAAGCCAACGCGTCGCGCCGGAACGCTCCGCTTCATCCCGGCTGACTGAGCGCGCTGCTCAGAACAGCGGCGGGATCTGCGCGACTTTCAGCGGGCCCAAGAACACCGCGCCGTCGGCGAAGCGGAGCGGGAAGCTGCGCGCCTTCTTGCCTTCGAGCGTGGCCTCGGTGCCGAGCGAATTGATCCCGGCCGAGATGCCGGCATTGGCGTTCTGCTTGATCACCTTGCCGAGGCCGGGAATGGCGCGGTCCAGCGCGCCGAACAGATTGCTGAGGTCCTGGCTCTTCACGCCCGGCGCAACGCGATCGAGCGTTGCCTGCGGCACGCCGTCCTCCAGCATCTTGTCGATGCCGAGCGCGGGGATGACGCGGTCGAGGCCCGCGACCGTCATCTGCAGCTCGCCCTCGATGCGGCCTTGCGCGTTGAGGCGCAGCGTACCGGCCGCGACCGAGAGCACATCGCCCTGCTCGATCCGCGACTGCTGGATCTCGACGCTGCCGCCGGCGGCCTGGATCTCGCGGAAGCGATCCGGCCACGGCTTCGGCGAGAAATCCTTCAACCCGTTCAGCCGCGCGTGGATGTCGGCGTTGAACGGCTGGGTGAGCAGCGGATGCACCTCCTGCAAGGTGCCGCCATTGATCTGGAGCACGGTCTCGATCGCCGGGCTGTCAGGAGCCGAGCCGTCGACCTGCCGTCCGTGCAGTTCGATGTGATTGACCCGCATCAGCGGCGTCGGCGCGGGGCCGCCGGTGCGGTCGATCGCGAGATTGTCGAACACCAGCGAGGCGCGCTGCGGCACCGCCGGCAAGCCGACCACGCTGCTGCGGCCGAGGCTCCAGTTCACCGACAACGTCGGCTGCGCATTGCGCTCGGCGATCGTCGCCGGGCCCTTGAACTCCGCGATCACCAGCTTGGGATCATAGACCTGCGCGACGACCAGGATCTCGGCGAGCCGCGCCACGAACGCCATTTGCGGCGAGGCGGTCTGTGACACCAGCATCACGCTCGGATCGGTGCAGCGGACTTCGAAGCGGAACGGGTAACCTGCCACCGAGCGCTTGTCGCAATCATAGACCCGGCCCGCCTTCGCCTCCTGCGCACGCCAGGCATCGGCCTGCACGCCGACCTGCGAGGCGGCGAAGAACCAGAAGCCGCTCCACAGCACCGCGGCGATCAGGACCGCGACGGGGACGGCATAGAGGCCGAAGCGCGAGCGGCGGCGGGGGGCGGAGGTCAAATCGGACATGCGGCGTCCTTTGGAGCGCGAATTTGTCAAAATCTAAGCGGCAGCAAGCCGCGGGCAAGCCTCACGCAACCTTCACGCAACCCTTCTGCGACCCTTCTGCAACCCTTGCGCAACTCTTGCGCAACTCTTGGAAACATCACGGAATCTGCTTCGCTTCGACGGCCCGTTCTGCTAGCCCATCTGCGCGATGTCAGCAAATCCCCCCCATTCCGAAACCGACGGCGACCTCTGGGTGTTCGGCTACGGCTCGCTGATGTGGAAGCCGGGCTTCGAGTTCCTCGAGCAGGTGCCGGCACGGCTGATCGGTGAGCATCGCGCGCTCTGCGTCTATTCGTTCGACCACCGCGGCACGCCGGAGAAGCCGGGCCTGGTGCTCGGGCTCGACCGCGGCGGCGCCTGCCGCGGCATCGCATTCCGCGTCGCCGCCCGCCAGCGCCACGACACCATCGCCTATTTGCGGGCGCGCGAGCAGACCACCAACGTCTATCGCGAGGTGATGCGCTCGGTATGGCTGGAGAACGCGGCGCGCGATCGCGTCTCTGCGCTCGCCTATGTGGTCGACCGCGGCCATGTGCAATATGCCGGACGGCTGTCGCTGTCCGAGCAGCTGCGCCTGGTGCAGCAGGGCCACGGCCGTTCCGGCAACAACCGCGACTATGTGCTCTCGACCGTGGCCTCGATCGAGAAGCAGGGGCTTCGCGACGCGCAGCTGCACCAGCTCGCGGTCATGCTGCATGATTCGGGCTCCTTGCATCGCGACGCACGCGGCTGATGGGCTCGAACCGGGCCGG
The DNA here is from genome assembly GCF_002289535.1 of Bradyrhizobium sp. UFLA03-84. Lineage (NCBI taxonomy): Bacteria > Pseudomonadati > Pseudomonadota > Alphaproteobacteria > Hyphomicrobiales > Nitrobacteraceae > Bradyrhizobium > Bradyrhizobium sp. UFLA03-84. The sequence goes on from NZ_NSJY01000003.1 coordinate 304,565, forward strand.
GGCGCGGAACCCGGCTCGCGAATTCCTGCCACGGCGCGAACAACATTGTGGTCTCAATTTCCGGTCGCTGGAATGGAATGACCGGAATGCGCCCCTCACTGCCCAAGCTCGCCGCACTCGGCCTGCTGTTGCTGTTCACCACACCATCCTATGCCGGTTTGAGAGAGGACGCTGCGGCGTGCGACGCCAAGGATCCGCACCCGGAGCTCGCGATCCCCGCCTGCACCCGCCTGATCGCGGCCAATCCCAGGGGACGCGACCTTTCGATCACCTATTACAACCGCGCGCTCGCCTGGCATAACAAGGGCGATCTGGAGAAGGCCAAGGCCGATTACGATCAGTCGATCACGATCAATCCGTCGTTTGCGCCCTCCTATGGCCAGCGCGCCAAGGTCTATCTGCAAAACCAGGACTACGACCGCGCGCTGAGCGACTTCGACCGAGCGATCCAGCTCAAGCCCGCCGGTCCGTTCAGCGCCGGCTGGTTCAACAACCGCGCCGAGCTGTTCGTCGCCACCGGCGATTATGATCGCGCGCTTGCCGATTACGGCAAGTCGATCGAGCTCGATCCCAACTCGTGGTACGCCTATGTCAATCGCGCGCTGGTCTATGATTTCAGCGGCAAGGACCGGCTCGCGGCGCTGCATTGCCAGCAGGCGATCAAGCTCGCGCCGCGCGCGGCCGGCCCCTATTATTGCCGCGCCGTCATCGAGATCAGCGCCGGCGATCTCGACAATGCCGCGCGCGATGTCGACCGCGCGATAGCGATCCAGGACGGGCAGGCTGAGTTCTACTCGCTGCGCGGCCTGACGCTGGCCGGCAAAGGCGAGCTCGATCAGGCCATGCGCGACTACGACCACGCCACGCAGCTCAATGCCCAGGGCGCGTTGAATTACGCGCGGCGGGGCCTCGCCGACGAGAAGAAGGGCGATATCGACGCCGCGCGCGCCGACTTCCGCCACGCGCTCGACGTCATCGGCCTCGATCAGCTCGACCGCACCCAGGGCCAGCGCGTCGCCCGGGACGGCCTGCAACGGCTGGATAAAATTGCCAGCACGGACAAGAGCGTCGTCGCAGATCACGGCGCGGCCAAGCCGGCAACCGCGGTCGCCGCGGCCATTCCGATCGCGCCGGTCGGTGGCGGGCAGAAGACAACGACGACGGAGCGGCGCGTCGCCCTGGTCGTGGGCAATTCGAAATACCGCTCGGTGCCGGTGCTGCCGAACCCCGGCCAGGACGCGGCCGCGATCGCCGAGACGCTGCGGGCTGTGGGCTTTCAGGATGTGCGCCTCGTTACCGACGCGACGCGGGACAGCCTTGTCGAAGCCCTCAAGTCCTTCGCCAACGCGGCCGACGGCGCCGACTGGGCGGTGATCTACTATGCCGGACATGGCATGGAGATGGCGGGTGAGAATTATCTCGTCCCGGTCGACGCGAAGCTTGCGACCGACCGCGACGTGCCGTACGAGGCGGTCGCGCTGACCCAGGTGATGGGCGCCACCGAAGGTGCGCGCAAGCTGCATCTCGTCATCCTCGATGCCTGCCGCGACAATCCGTTCGCCAACCAGATCAAGCGCACCGTCGCGTCGCGCTCGATCGGCAGGGGGCTGGCCCAGGTCGAGCCCGACAGCGGCACGCTCGTCGTCTACGCCGCCAAGCACGGCCAGGTCGCGCTCGACGGCGACGGCGGCCACAGCCCGTTCGTGACCGCCCTGATCAAGCGCATGCAGACGCCGCGGATCGAGATCCGCAAGCTGTTCGACCTCGTGCGCGACGACGTCATGGCCGCGACGGACCGCCGGCAGCAGCCCTTCAGCTACGCCTCGGTGCCGGGAAGCGAGGATTTCTACTTCACCGGCGCGAGCCAGAATGCGGCGAAATAGGCCGGATGCCGGCCAGCGGCGTGCGGGATTTGCAAGAGGCGGATGATGAGCACCGAGATGCCGAGATTGCAAAGCGATGACCCGCTTGCCGTCGAGCTGACGGCAGCGCTCAAGGCCGGTGAGGCCGAACGCCTCCGCACGCTGCTCGCATCCCATCGCGAACTTGCGGGCTGCGTGGTCGAGGATGCGAAGGGCGGCGGGCGAAGCCCGCTGCACCTGTTTGCCGACTGGCCGGGTCACAACCCCAATGCGGCTGCGATCGTGCAGATCCTCTCCGCAGCCGGCGCCGATCTCGACGCGCCGGCGGCTGCAATGTGGCATCGGGAAACGCCGCTGCACTGGGCCGCCAGCAATGACGATGTCGCGCTGATCGATGCACTGCTCGATGCCGGCGCCGATATCGAGCACGAGGGCTCATCGATCGACGGCGGTCCAGCGCTGTCGTCGGCTGTCGGTTACGGCCAATGGGCGGCGGCACGGCGGCTGGCCGAGCGCGGCGCGCGAACACAGCTGTGGCACGAGGCGGCGCTCGGCATGATGCCCGAGATCGTCCGTCGGCTCGGGACCGCGCCCCTCCCGGCCGGAGAGCTCTCGGGACCGTTCTGGAATGCCTGCCATGGCGGCCAACTCGCCGCGGCAAAATATCTGCTCGAGCACGGGGCCGACCTCAACTGGCCCGCTCCCTGGACCGGGCAGACAGCGCTCGACATCGCGGAGCAGGCGGAGCATCGCGAGGTCGTGGCCTGGCTGCTGGAGCGTGGCGCCGTCCGCGCAAAGCAGGGCTCCGGGCCGGACGCCAGCTGAACGGCTCGGATAGATCGCGCCGCAAATCCGATCGTGGTTTGGTCGCAACCCGGCAAATCGCGGCAGGTGTATGGCAGCGCCCTGTGACATTTAGGCTTTTGCATCGTGGCGCGGACGGATAGAAGCTCATCCGCAAACATCGCTCGCTGATGCAATGAACCTCTCCGCCCCCTTTGTCCGACGGCCGGTCGGCACCACGCTGCTGTCGCTTGGACTTGTGGTGGCGGGCATCATTGCGTTCTTCAAGCTGCCGGTGTCGCCGCTGCCCGACGTCGACATCCCGACCATCATGGTGCAGGCGACGCTGCCCGGCGCCAGCCCGGCCGATGTCGCTTCCACCGTGGCGAGCCCGCTGGAACGGCACCTCGGCCAGATCGCAAGCGTCACCGAAATGACCTCGGTGTCCTCGCTCGGCTCCGCGCGCATCACGCTGCAATTCGACATTGACCGCGACATCAACGGCGCCGCGCGCGACGTGCAGGCGGCGATCAACGCGGCGCGCGCCGACCTGCCGACCAACCTCCGCGCCAATCCGACCTACCGCAAGTTCAACCCGGCCTCGGCGCCGATCCTGATCTACACCCTGACCTCGGACACGCTGACGCCGGCCGAGCTCTATGACGCCGCCTCGACCGTGCTGGCGCAGAAACTGTCGCAGGTCGAGGGCGTCGGCGAGGTCTCGGTCGGCGGCGGCTCGCTGCCCGCGGTGCGGGTCGAGCTGATCCCGCCGGCGCTCTACAAATACGGCATCGGGCTCGAGGACGTCCGCGCCGCGCTCTCGAGCGCCAATGCGCACAGCCCGAAGGGCGGCATCGACGTCGGCGACCAGCGCTACCAGATCTACGCCAACGACCAGGCCCGCAAGGCGGCCGACTACAAGCCGCTGGTCGTCGCCTACCGCAACGGCGCGGCGGTGCGGCTGACCGACGTCGGCGACGTGATCGATTCGGTGGAGAATGTGCGCACGCTCGGCCTTGCCAACGGCAAGCCGGCCGTCGTGATGATCGTGTACCGGCAACCGGGCGCCAACATCATCAAGATGGTCGACAATGTGAAAGGGCTGATGCCGCAGCTCAAGGCCTCGGTCTCGCCCGCGGTCGACATCACGCTCGCGATGGACCGCTCGAAGACGATCCGGGCCTCGCTGCACGATGTCGAGATCACGCTCTTGATCGCGGTCGCCCTGGTGATCCTGGTGGTGTTCGCCTTCCTGCGCAATGCGCGGGCGACGCTGGTGCCTGTGGTGGCGGTCGGCGTGTCGCTGATCGCGACCTTCGCCGTGATGTACCTGCTCGGCTACACGCTCGACATCTTCTCGTTGATGGCGCTGACGGTGGCGACGGGCTTCGTGGTCGACGACGCCATCGTGGTGCTGGAGAACATCACCCGCCACATGGATGCGGGGCTGTCGCGGCTGGAGGCGACGCTGGTCGGCACCCGCGAGGTCGGCTTCACCGTGCTGTCGATGAGCGTGTCGCTGATCGCGGTATTCGTGCCGATCCTCTTGATGGGCGGGCTGGTCGGCCGCCTGTTCCGCGAATTCGCCATGACCATCACGATCGCGATCGTGATCTCGCTGGTGGTCTCGCTGACCACGACGCCGATGATGTGCTCGGTGCTGCTGCGCAAGGAGGGAGACCAGTCGCATGGCCGGGTCTACCGGATCAGCGAGCGCGTGTTCGAGCTGCTGCTGGGCGGTTACCGCGCGACGCTCGGCCTCGCGCTGCGCCATCCGCTCTTGGTGATGCTGATCCTGGGCTCGACGCTCTATCTGAACTTCCATCTCTACCGGGTCGTGCCCAAGGGCTTCGTGCCGCAGCAGGATACCGGGCTGCTGGTCGGCTCGATCCAGGCCGACCAGAGCACCTCGTTCCAGCTGATGAAGCAGAAGCTGACCCAGTTCATCGACATCGTGAAGTCGGATCCGGCGGTCGATACCGCGGTCGGCTTCACCGGTGGCGGCGGCGTCGGCCCGGGCGGCACCAACACCGGCACCGTGTTCGCCTCGCTGAAGCCGATGGGCGAACGCAACCTGCGCGCCGACAAGGTGATCGAGCGGCTGCGCGAGCCGTTGGCGAGCGTGGCCGGCGCCACCCTGTTCCTGCAATCGATCGGCGATCTCGGCGCCGGTGGGCGCTCGGGCAACGCGGCGTATCAATACACGCTGAAGGGCTCGACCTTCGAGGAGCTGAACGAGTGGACGCCGAAGCTGGTCGCCGCGCTGCAGAAGGAGCCGACCCTCGCCGACGTCAACAGCGACCAGCAGAACAAGGCGCTGCAAGCCAATCTGGTGATCGATCGCGACGCCGCTTCGCGGCTCGGGATCACGGTCAGCCAGCTCGACAACACGCTCTATGACGCATTCGGGCAGCGCCAGGTCTCGACCATCTTCGTCGCGCGCAACCAGTATCACGTGATCATGGAGGTGGCGCCGCGCTTCTCGCAGGACCCGCAGACCCTGAAGGAGGTTTATATCTCGACCTCGGGCGGGTCGGCGACCGGCACCCAGAGCACCAATGCGGTGGCCGGGACCGTGGCCTCGTCCTCGCAGAAGAGCTCGCTCAACTCGATTGCCGCCAATGTGGTGCGCAATCAGGCGACCAACTCGATCGGCGCTACCGGCAAGGGCGTCGCCTCGACCGGAACCGCGGTCTCGACCAACGCCGAGACCATGATCCCGCTGTCGAGCGTCGCGCGCTTCGAGCATGGCGAGACGCCGCTCGCGGTCAACCACCAGGACCTCCTGGTGTCCAGCACCATCTCCTTCAACCTGCCGCCGGGCGTCTCCTTGAGCACCGCGACCACCACGATCGAGAATGCGATGCACGCGATCAACATGCCGGCGGGCATCAATGGCGGGTTTGCGGGCTCCGCGAAGATCTTCCAGCAGGCGCTGGCGAACGAGCTGTTCCTGATCCTTGCCGCGCTGGCGACGATCTACATCTCGCTCGGCATGCTCTATGAGAGCTACATCCACCCGCTGACCATTCTCTCGACCCTGCCCTCGGCCGGCGTCGGCGCGGTCGCGGCCTTGATGCTGTCGCACACCGATTTCGACATCATCGGCATGATCGGGGTGATCCTGCTGGTCGGCATCGTCAAGAAGAACGCGATCATGATGATCGACTTCGCGCTCGACGCCGAGCGCCAGCGCGGGCTGTCGTCGCGCGATGCGATCTACGAAGCCTGTCTGATGCGCTTCCGCCCGATCATGATGACGACGCTCGCCGCGCTGTTCGGCGCGGTGCCGCTGATGATCGGGCTCGGCGAAGGCAGCGAGCTGCGCCAGCCGCTCGGCATCGCGATCTTCGGCGGATTGATCCTGAGCCAGATCCTGACGCTCTACACCACGCCGGTGGTCTATCTCTATCTCGACCGCGCCAGGCTCTGGACCCAGCGCCGCCGCGCCGCCCGCCGCGCACGGCGGGCAGCAGCGGCAGGCGCCGCCGGTCGTTGACACATCGGCGTCGATCTTGCCAACCTGACGCGAAGTGGCAGGCGCAAGGAACCAGGCCGTGACTCCAGCACCGGAAATCGCAGCATCCCGCTGGTTCAACAGCGAGCCGCTGACCCTGGCGGCGCTGCGCGGCCGCCCGGTGCTGCTGCACGCGTTCCAGATGCTGTGTCCGGGCTGCGTGTCGCACGGCACCCCGCAGACCCAGCGCGCCTTCGAGCTGTTCAAGCATTCCGACCTGCAGGTGATCGGGCTGCACACCGTATTCGAGCACCATGCGGCGATGACGCCCGTGTCGCTGGAAGCCTTTATCCACGAATACCGGCTGACCTTCCCTATCGGCGTCGATGAGGCCGGCGACGGCACGCCGATCCCGGTCACGATGCAGCGCTACGGCATGCAGGGAACCCCGACCAGCATCCTGATCGGTCGCGACGGCAACATCGTGCATCACGGCTTCGGCCAGCAGAGCGACATGGCGCTCGGCGCGATCATCGCAGCCGAGCTTGCCGCACCGCACGGCTGAGGCCCGAGCAACCCCGTTCACGCAGCCGCGTTATGACGGCGTCGCGCGAGGCATGATACCGTTTGGCCAACCAGAACCAGCGTCTCTTGCGGGAGGATCTCATGAAGACCTATCAGCTCTACATCAACGGCCAGTATGTCGACCCGGCCAATGGCGAGTGGTTCGAATCGATCGATCCCTATCGCGGCGAGGCCTGGGCCAAAATCCCGCGCGGCACCGCCGCCGATGCCGACAAGGCGGTGAAGGCCGCCAACGAGGCGATGTGGAATGGACCGTGGGCCAAGATGACGGCCTCTGCCCGCGGCAAGGCGATGCGCAAGCTCGGCGACCTCGTCGCGGCCAATGCCGAGCGGCTCGCCGAGATCGAGGTGCGCGACAACGGCAAGCTGATGGCCGAGATGCTGGGCCAGCTGCGCTACCATCCGGAGTGGTGGTGGTATTTCGGCGGTCTGGTCGACAAGCTCGAGGGCGGCCTGGTGCCGATCGACAAGGCGGAGACGTTTGCCTACACGACGCATGAGCCGGTCGGCGTCGTCGCGGCGCTGACCGCGTGGAATTCGCCGCTGCTGTTCGTCGCCTGGAAATGTGCCGCCGCGCTCGCGGCCGGTTGCGCCGTGGTCGTCAAGCCCTCGGAATTCACCTCGGCCAGCACGCTGGAATTCGCCGAGCTGACGAAAGAAGCCGGGATTCCCGACGGCATCTTCAACGTGGTGACCGGCTTCGGCCCCGAAGCAGGCTCGGCGCTGATCTCGCATCCCGGCGTCGCCAAGATCACCTTCACGGGGTCGGACACGACAGGCGCAAAGGTCTACGAGACCGCGGCCAAGAGCCTGAAGCGCGTTTCGCTCGAGCTCGGCGGCAAGTCGCCGAACATCGTGTTCGAGGATGCCGACCTCACGGCGGCTGCGGCCGGCGCGATCTCAGGCATCTTCGCCGCCACGGGGCAGACCTGCATCGCCGGATCGCGCCTCCTGGTGCAGAGCTCGATCAAGGAGAAGTTCGTCGCGCGCGTATTGGAGCTCGCGAAGTCCGCCAAGATCGGCGATCCCATGCAATCAGACACCAATGTCGGGCCGATCACGACACCCGCGCAGTACAAGAAGGTGCTCGACTACATCGACATTGCAAGAGCCGAAGGCGCACGCTGCCTGCTCGGCGGCAAGCCTGCTTCCGGCGACGGCATCAAGGGCGGCCAGTTCGTCGAGCCGACCATCTTCACCGATGTCGACAACTCGATGCGGATTGCGCGCGAGGAGGTGTTCGGGCCGGTGCTGTCGATCATCTCCTTCGACACCGAGGAAGACGCCATCCGCATCGCCAACGACACCATCTATGGCCTCGCCGCCGGCATCTGGACCAAGGATCTCGCGCGTGCCATCCGCGTGCCGAAGCAGCTGCGCGCCGGCACGGTGTGGGTCAACACCTACCGCGCCATCAGCTACATGATGCCGTTCGGCGGCATGAAGTTCTCCGGCGTCGGCCGCGAAAGCGGCATCGACGCGGTGCGCGAATATCAGGAGACCAAGAGCGTCTGGATCTCGACCGCGACCGACGTGCCGGCCAATCCGTTCGTGATGCGGTGAGCAAGCGCTATGCTTCACCTCTCCTCGCCGAGGGGAGGTGAAGCACGCATTCGCCAAGACGTTGCGTCACGCAGCCGGACTTGCCGACGCACAAGACGTGCATTGCGTGCCGACTTTTGCCCTGCGGCGAAGCGCTCCGACCAGAATCACTAGCGACGAGAGAGCAAGGATGACGGCGCTGAACAGGAAGGTGGCGCGATAGCCGCTACTGTCGAAAAGCACGCCACCACCCGCGGCACCCGCCGTGATGGCGAGCTGGATCACCGCGACCATCAGCCCGCCGCCTGCTTCAGCGTCATCGGGCAAGGCCTTGCTCAACCAGGTAAACCAGCCAACGGGCGCCGCAGTGCCGATGAAGCCCCACAGGAACATCAGCGCCGTCGTTGCGCCAAGCGAGCCGCCCAATGCCGTGAGGGCAACGGCAATCACGGCCATTACGAACGGCATCAATACAAGGAACGTATAAAGGCGGTCGCGGATAACAAGGCCGATCAGGGTCGTACCGACAAGACCGGCAACGCCCATCACGAGCAGCAGAGCCGAAATGGTCGTGACATCGACGCGCGTGACCGTCTCGAAGAATGGCCGCAAATAAGTGAAGAGCGCGAACTGCCCGAGGAAGAACAGCCCCGCCGCGAGCATGCCGTACGGCACTCCGGGCCGTCGCAGCACCTTGAATGCCGCCGTCGCGCTCGCCCGTTCATGGCTCGGCATCCTGGGGAGGGCGACGAATTGCCAGAGCAGCGTCAGCGCCGCGATCGGCACGACGCAAAAGAACGCGCCGCGCCAACCGATATACTGGCCAAGAAAGCTACCAAGCGGCGCGGCGATCGTCGTCGCGAGCGCATTGCCACCATTGAGGATCGCGAGCGCGCGCGGCACATCGGCGGCTGGCACGATGCGGATCATCGTTGCGGCGGACATCGACCAAAAGCCTCCAACGACCATGCCGACCAACGCACGCCCGACCATGAAAACCGTGTAGGTGGGCGCAAACGCGACGACGACGCCGGAGATCAGCATGACGCCGGTCAGCCACAGCAAGACGGCCCGCCGATCGGCGCCGCGCGTTGCGGCCGAAATGAAAAGGCTGGTCAGGATGGCGAAGAAGCCGGACACGGAAATGGCTTGCCCGGCCTGTCCTTCAGTCAACTCAAGGCCTGCTGCAATCGGCGTGAGCAAGCTCACGGGCATCCACTCGGTTGCAACGAGGGTCGAGGCGCAGAGTGCAAGCGCGAAGACGGCGCTCCACGCGGTCATTGGTTGCATTGTCTTTTGATCGATTGTGGCGTCCATCGAGCATCCATGTTCAGAGAGGCGCCCGCGTCGGCGCTGTTCGCGGTCACACATAGAGCGCGGCACGACGTTCGATTAGCCGCTATAATTCGCTTGCATTAATCGACCTGGGCCATGAATACTGGCGCCATGGCAAGCCAGGATTTCAACGACTTACTGGCCTTCGTGGCGGTCGCCCGCGAGCGCAGCTTCACCAAGGCCGCTGCCAAGCTGGGCGTCGTACAGTCGACGCTCAGCCACACGATCAAGCGCCTCGAGATGCAGATGGGGCTGCGGCTTCTCACGCGCACGACGCGCAGCGTCGGCCTCACCGAGGCGGGCGAGCGCCTTCAACAATCGCTTGCGCCGCGCATCGAAGAGATCGAGCGCGATATCGCGGCGCTGATGTCGCTGCGCGACACGCCATCGGGTACCATCCGGATCACGCTTTCGGACCACGCGCTGCAGACCGCCGTCTGGCCGAAGCTGTCGCCGGTCCTGAAGAGATATCCGGATATCCAGGTCGAGTTCAGCGTCGACACGGGATTCCGCAACATCGTCAAGGACGGCTTCGACGCCGGCGTCCGGCTCGGCGAGAGCGTGGAAAAGGACATGATCGCGGTGCGCATCGGCCCCGATTGGCGGCTGGTCGCGGTCGCTTCACCCGCCTATCTGAAGGAACATCCCCGACCCAAGCGTCCACAGGACCTCGTCAACCACGTCTGCATCAAGCGGCGCCTGGCAGCGGGCGGTCACTATGTGTGGGAGTTCGCCAAGAATGATGCTGAACTCCGGGTACGCGTCGAGGGGCAAATGACCTTCAACGACTCGCACGCGATGATCGATGCCGCCGTGAAAGGCTTCGGCATTGCCTATCTTCCCGAAGACATGGCCGCGCAGCATGTGCGGTCGGGAGAGTTGGTTGTCGTGCTTGACGATTGGTCGCCGAAGTTCGACGGCTATTTCATCTACTACCCGACGTCCCGGCAGAACTCGGCTGCATTCAAGGTGATCGTCGATGCGCTACGGCACCATGACATCCGGCGGCAAGAAAAGCGCGGCTAGCGGCGCCGAACGTCGCCGTCCACGAGATCGCGCCCTACTCCGTCGCATCCGGCACGCCACCAAAAAGCTTCGCCTGCTCGGCGCGGCCGGCGTCGACGATGCGGGTGGTGGCGGTTTCGATCTCGTCGCGCAGGCGGGTCATGAACTCGTCGCGCGGCAGCCCGGGCGGCAGCGGATCGAGGAATTCGACCACCAGCGTGCCGGGGTAGCGCATGAAGGTGCGGCGCGGCCAGAACAGCCCGGAATTGAGCGCGATCGGCAGGCACGGCACGCCGCTCTCGGCATAGATCTGCGCGACGCCGGCCTTGTAGTTCGGCGCGGCGCCGGGCGCAGTGCGGGTGCCCTCGGGGAAGATCACGAGCTGGCGGCCGAGCTTCACCTCGGCTGCGGCGCGCTTCAGCGTCTTGACCAGGGAACGCGGTCCGCCGCCGCGCTCGACCGAGATCATGCCCACTTTCTTCAGGTACCAGCCGAACACCGGGATCATCATCAGCTCGCGCTTGAGGATGAACAGTGGGTGCTCGAAGAAGCGCACTAGCGCAAACGTCTCCCAGAACGACTGGTGCTTGGAGGCGACCACCAATGGTCCCGGCGGGATCTTTTCGACGCCGCGGAACTCGATCCGGATGTTGCAGATCACGCGCATCAGGAACAGGCTGATATTGGCCCACAGGGCTTCCAGCGCCATCAGCGCGCCCCGCGGCAGCAGCAGCGCCGGCAGCGCGACGATGCAGAGCAGCACCAGCACCAGATAGAACAGCACGTTGAAGATCAGCGAACGCAGGAAGATCATTTCAGTCCTTGTTTGACGCCTGCGCCGTCGCCGGGCGGCGCGGCGTGGCTGCCGGCTCGCCGAGATCGGAGGTCAGGTCGAGGCCGATATCGGCCAGCCGCACCCGCATCTCCGCGGCGACATATTTGGCGTATTCCGATAGCAAGAGACGGAACGTTCCGCCACTCGTCCACCACGGCTCGTCGCGCCATTTGTCGCCGACCACCGCGAACGGGATCAGCGTGACATCCGGCATCGCATGCGACAGTTCCACGATCGCGCGCGGCATGTGGTAGTTCGACGTCACCACGATCAGCGACCTGAAGCCGCGCTCGTGGACCCAGCGCCGCGTCTCCGCCGCATTGCTGCGGGTGTTGACCGCCGAGCGGTCGAGGTCGACGCAGCAGCGCATCAGCCCCTGGCTGTCCGGCACCGAGCGGGAGATGTCGCTGGCGTCGTTGGTCGGGTGCACGCCGGAGATCAAGAGACGCTTGCCGTAGCCGGCCGCCAGCAGCTCCATCGCGTCCGAGACCCGCGACGAGCCGCCGGTCAGCACCACGATGCCGTCGGCATTGTGCGGCGGGTCGGTCTCGACGCCGCGCAATTGCGACAGGAAGCCGATGAAACCGACCGCGGCGGCGACGAACGCCAGCGCCAGCGACGCGACGATGGCGGCGCGCAGCCAGCCGCGCGGGCGCGCGGCATAGCCATTCGGCGACGTATCGTCGGACTGCAAACTCATGTGATGCGGCTACCCTTCCCCCCGGCGATTTTAGAACATGATCCGGAAAAGTGGAAACCGGTTTTGCCGCGGCTGGACCTGCGCGAATGCACGCCGGATCACACTCAACCCGCGAATTGCGACCACGAAATCGGCGCCATCATTGCGATGCCGCCGGCCGTCAGTCGATGTCGTCGAGCGTGGCGAACAGGGTGCGCCGCGACGCCCATGCCGTGATCGCCGCGATCAGCACCGCCTGCAACGCCAGCACCAGATAGCCCGACGGACGCAACGAGAAGGTGCCGAGCAGGGCCGCGAACTGGTCGCCCACCGGCGTGCCGGAGAACCAGTTGGCGATCGACTCGGAGAAGCCGAACGCCAGCATCGCCGCGCCGCCGCCGATCAGCCCGCCCTCGAGGCCGAGCCGGAGGAAGTGCCGCAGGAAGCGGTTGGCGATGAAGCTGTCGCCGGCGCCGACGAAATGCAGCACCTCGACGATCGGGCGGTTGGCGGCCATCGCGCCGCGGGTGGCGAACGACACCGAAATGATCGTGGCGATGATCACGAGGATCAGGATGCCGACGCCGGCGAACACCGTGGCGCCGGTCATCGAGCGCATGCGCTCGATCCAGGCCCGGTGATCGTCGACACTTGCAGTCGGCGCCGCCTGCGTCACCCGCGCGCGCAAGCCCGCGAGATCGAGCGTGGTGCCGGGCTGCACCCGCGCCACGATGACGCGCGGCACCGGCAGCTCGTCGATCGAGAGCCCGCTGCCGAGCCACGGCTCCAGCAGCTTGGCGCTCTCCTCCTTGCTGAACGGACGGACCTCGAGGATGCCGGACTGCGCCCGCATCGCATCGCTTGCTGCCTGCGCATCGCGATCGAGATCGCGGCCCGGCGAAGGGCGCACCTGGATGGTGATCTCGCTCGAGACTTCCGACTGCCATTCGGCGGCGGACGCGCTGACCAGCAGCACGGTGCCTGTCGTCAGCGAGGCGAGGAAGGTCATGATTGCGACCACGGCGACCAGCGCGCGGCCGGAGATCGATGCGCGCGGCACGATCGGCGACATGTTGCGCGCCGTGGCCGGGACTTGCGGACGCTCGCGCCCGAGATCGACCAACGACACTTTCTCGTCGCCGCTCCTACTCATAGATGTGCAGCCGTCCCTGATGCAGCACCAGCCGCCGCGCCTCGTATTGATCCATCAGCGTGATGTCGTGGGTCGCGATGATGACTGCGGTGCCGGACTTGTTCAGCTCGATGAACAGCCGCAGCAGGCGGCGTCCGAGCGTCGGATCGACGCTGCCGGTCGGCTCGTCCGCCAGCAGCAATTGCGGCCGCGAGATCACCGCGCGCGCGATCGCGGCGCGCTGCTTCTCGCCGCCCGACAGGATCGGCGGCAGCGCATCCATCCGCTCGCCGAGGCCGACCCATTTCAACAGGTCGATCACCTCGCGGCGATAGGTCGATTCCTCGCGGCCCATCACGCGGAACGGCAGCGCGACGTTCTCATAAGTGGTCATGTGATCGAGCAGGCGGAAATCCTGCAGCACGATGCCGATCCGCTTGCGCAGGTCGGCGACCTGGTCCTTGCTCAGCAGGGAGACATCCTTGCCGAACAGATTGACCAGCCCGCGGGTCGGCCGCAGCGACAGGAACAAAAGCCGCAGCAGCGAGGTCTTGCCCGCGCCGGACGGCCCGGTGAGGAACTGGAACGAGTGCGCCGGGATCATGAAGGAGAGGTCGCGCAAAATCTCCGGGCCGAGCCCGTAGCGCAGACCGACATTTTCGAACCGAACCAATGCGCTAGCTCCGTTCGAGAGGGCCTGGTGGCCCAATACCCAACACTGACGGCGGCCCGAACGCCCCGCCGAGCGGCCGCGAACCGCACCGAAAGCTTGTGCGACCGTTATGGTTTCCGATTCGTTAACGGTCGCTCAGTAGCATCCGGGCATACCACACGGTGGAGATTCGGCTCCATGCATATCGTTTGCCCGCATTGTACAACATCCTATGCCATCAATCCGGCCACCCTCGGGGAGGCCGGACGCACCGTCCGTTGTTCCCGCTGCCGCGAGGTCTGGCTGGCCCGGCCGGAGGATGCGATCGGGGCGACCGCGCCCACCCTGGCCTACGAGGCCGCCGGCTCCGATCTTGCCGCCGAATGGGAGGCGATGGGCCGCGAGGAGACCGACGAGACCCCGGTGGTCGAGAGCCCGTCGATTTCGGCCGATTTGCCCGAGGGCGATGCCGCGACCGCGTGGCCGGCGGTGGCCGAGGCGGATGCCGCGGCCCATGCCGACGGCCAGGAAGCCACCGGAAAGCGCCGCTTCCGCCTGCCGCGGTTTCCCCGCCTGTTCCGCCTGCCTTCCCTGCCCCGGATTCCCTTCATGCCCGTGATCGGCGCGCTGCCGACCACCTGCGCTGCGATGGCCGCGCTGATCATCGCGCTGTTCGTGTGGCGCAACGACGTAGTGCGGCTGCTGCCGCAGACGGCGCTGTTCTACAAGATGGTCGGGCTCGACGTGAATCTGCGCGGGCTTGCCTTCAAGGACCTCAAGATCACCAACGAGACCGTGGACGGCAAGCCGGTGCTGGTCATCGAGGGCATGATCGTCGGCCAGACCAGGAAGCCGGTCGAATTGCCGCGGCTGCGCTTCTCGGTGCGCGACGCGCAGGGCGCCGAGATCTATGCCTGGAATGCGGTGCTGGAGCAGCCGGTGCTCAATCCGGGCGAGCGCGCCTTCTTCAAGTCGCGCCTCGCCTCGCCGCCGCCCGAAGGCCGCAATATCGACGTACGCTTCTTCAACAAGCATGACCTCACCGGCGGCCGCGCCTGAGGCTGCGCGCCAACACTTGCGGGAACCGACACTCACCATGACGCGTGTTCTGATCGCCGACGACGAAGATTCGATGCGCTCGCTGGTGGCGCGCGCCATCGCGATGGACGGCCACGAGACCGTGACCGCGCAGGACGGCGCCGAGGCGCTGGAGGTTCTGACGCGCGACGAAGGCGCGTTCGACCTTTTGCTCACCGACATCCAGATGCCCGTGATGGACGGCATCGCGCTGGCGCTGACCGCGGCGCGCGACTTTCCGGAGTTGAAGATCCTGCTGATGACCGGCTTCGCCCATCAGCGCGAGCGCGCCTCCGGCCTCGAGGCGATCGTGCACGACGTGGTGACCAAGCCGTTCTCGGTGGCGGATATCCGCACCGCTGTGGCGGACGCGCTGGCGGCGCGGAAGGCGCAATAGTTCAACACACATTCGGTGTCATACCCCGCGCATGCGGGGTATCCAGTACGCCGCGACCTCTCGATTCAAGCACTAGCGTCTCTGGAATACTGGATCGCCCGGTCGAGCCGGGCGATGACAGCCGAGATGATGGCCGGATCAATAATCCTTCAGCAGCCGCTCGATGTAGTCGAGCTCGATCTGCGGCCGTGACGGATCGGCGAGGCGGCGGCGCAGCTCTTCGAGGATGCGGCGGACGCGCTGGACGTCGATCTCGCCGGGGATCTTCACCGTGTAGTCGTCGCCGAATTCGCGGCCATGCAGCGGACGGCCGAGCGGATCGGTCTGGTTGCCGCCGCTCTGCTGGCGGCCGGCGCGGTTGCCGGGGCCATCGCCGGGCTGATCGCCGTCACCCTGCTGCATCGCATCGGCAAGGCTCTGGGCGCCCTTGCGCAGCGCATCCAGCGCGCGGCCCTGCGAATCCACCGCGCCGTCGGCGTTGCCCTCGCCGAGCCGGCCGGAGGCATCGCCCATCGCGGAATCGGCCTGGTCGAGCCCATCGCCGTCGTCGCCCTGATCCCCCTGATCGCCGCCTTGCTCGCCCTGCTGGGCCTGATCGCCCTTCTGACCTTTCTGGCCCTTCTGGCCGCGCTGCTCCGGCCCCATGCCGCGCTTGGCGAGCTCGTCCTGCAGCTTCTTCAGGCGGTCGCGCAGCGCCTGCTGATCCTGCTGCAGGTCGCCCATCGACTGGTCGCCCTGCTTGCCGCGCATGCGGTCGCGGCGGGAGTCCTGGCCCTGCTTGAAGGTCTTGTCGCGCAACTGCTGCTGCTTGCGGATCATGTCGCCGAGCTCGTTGAGCGACTGCTGCATGTCGTCGTCGCCCTGGTTGGGCTGCGCCATCTGCAGGTTTTCCAGCATCTGCTGCATCTGTTCGAGCAGCTGGCGCGCCGCATCCTTGTCGCCGGAGCGCGACAGCCGCTCCATGCGATCGAGCATGTTCTTGAGGTCCTGCTGGCTCAGCACCTTGGCATTGGGATCGAGCGGCCGGGCGAGCTGCTGCGGATTGTTGCGGAACTGCTCGACCATCTGACGCAGGAAATTGTCCAGCGCCGCGCGCAGATTGTCGGTTAACTTCTTGATCTCCTCGTCGGTCGCGCCGCGCTCCAGCGCCTGCTTGAGCGCGTCCTGCGCCGCGCGCAGCGCCTTGTCGACGTCGCTGATATTGCCGTCCTCGATGGTGACGGCGAGCGCCCACAGGCTGGCGACGACCTCGCGCAGCTGATCGTCGGTGCGCGCCGCCTCGAGCTGGCGGGCCACGGTGTGGAGGCCGAGATAATAGCCGGTCTCCGGCATGAACATTTCCGGCGCGATCATCAGCGCATCGAGCGCGGCGTAGACCTGGCCGTTCTGGTTGGCATCGAGCGCCAGGATGCGGCGCTGCTCGATCAGCGCGCGCGCCAGCGGCTTGGTGAACAGCCGCTCCGGCAGCCGCATGTTGAAGGGCTCGCTCTTGCCCTCATTGCCAGCCTCGTCCTTGGCGGTCAGCGTCAGCGTCACGTCGGCGCCGGCATAGGGATCTTCGCTGAGGTCCTTGACGGTCTGGCCGACGCCGTTGCGGGTGCGCGCATTCGGCAGCACCAGCGCGAACTGCGGCGGCTCGAACAGCGGCCGCGGCTGCGCGGCCTTGCCGTCGGCATCCTTGGTCGAATCCTTGGTCGCGTCTTTGGGCGCATCGGCGGGCCGCGCCGCGAACTGCGCGTGCGCTTCGGTCACGCCGTAATCGTCCTCGAGCCGGTAGGACATCTGCAGGGCGCCGCGCGCCTGCCGCTCCGGATCCTTGGCGAGCGCGATCGACGGCGGGCGGTCGGGCGTCGCAGTGAATTTCCACTGCGGCTGGCCGGCCGGCGCGCGGACATGCGCGGTGCCGTCGCCGGTGATCTTGAAATGCCGCTCATTGGTGCCCTTCGGCGCCTGCCCTTCCGGCGCCACCTCGGCAACGCCGCCACCGACCACGACGTCGATGGTGCCGCCACTGGAGCGCACCAGCAGCGTGCTGCCCGAGGGAACCGCGAGCGGGGTGGTGTCGGCCGCGTTGGCGTCCTTGTTGGCGTTCGACAGGATGATCGGCGGCTTGCCGGTGTAGTTCGGCGGCGTCACCCAGGCGTCGACCCTGACATTGGCCGGCGCCATGATGCCGTTCCAGTCGAACGCGGAGGCGACCCGCAGCCCGCGCTCGTCGCCGGCCGCGATATAGCTTGCGACCAGCATGACGATGACCAGCGCGCGCAGCGCCCAGGGGTCGTGCAGCGAGACGCGCGGCCGCGGCAGGCCGGCGCGGATGCGCTTGATCGAAGCCAGCGTGCGCTCGCGCTGCGCCTGCCACAGCGCCAGCGCAAACGGATCCTTGTTGGTGAGCGTATCGGACAGCGTGGTAGCGGGGCGATGCGGGATGCCGGCGCCGCGGTCGAGCCGGCTCAGGCCCTCCTCGCGGCTCGGCCAGCGGAAGCGCGCCAGCGGCGCCAACGCCGCGAGCGCGGCAAGGCCGAACAGGCCGGCACCGGCGACGCGTGCGGCAAACGGCAGCAGCAGCCACAGCCCGGCCCAGGACGCGACCAGGAACAAACCCACGACCGTCAGGAACCGCGCCAGATGCGGCCAGGCCCGTTCCCACGCAATCGCGAATCTTGCCCGCTGCAGAGCCTCGATCAATTTCAGCCGCGCGATCGCATCGCTGTCGCGGACCGCGCGTGAGGCGTTGTCAGACGGGTCGATGTTGGCTCCGCTCAATAAAATCTCCGGGGTAGCCGGCAGGTCAGCCTAGCACGGCGGCGGCTTTGAGGCACCCGTTCCGGGGCGTAACCCACACCGGGAAATACGCATAACACGAAGGCGTGACTGCGGCGGTTCGACCCCGTAACTTCCCGGCCCGAACCAACGCCTTAACGCACGAGGAAACGATATGGACCAGAAGACGCACGACAAGGGGCTCGAAATCCGCAAGGCGGTGCTCGGCGAGGCCTATGTCAACAATGCGCTGAAGAACTCGGACAGCTTCAACAAGCCGTTCCAGGAACTCGTCACGGAATATTGCTGGGGCGCAGTCTGGGGCCGCGAGGAGCTGCCGCGCAAGACCCGCAGCATGCTCAACCTCGCCATGATCTCGATCCTGAACCGGCCGCACGAACTGAAGGCGCACATCAAGGGCGCGCTGACCAACGGCGTGTCCCGCGACGAGATCCGCGAGATCTTCATGCAGGTCTCGATCTATGCCGGCATCCCGGCCGGCGTCGACAGCTTCCGCATCGCGCGCGAGGTGTTCGCCGAACTCGACAAGGCGTGAGGCGCTGCTGCCTCCGCATCGTCGTCCCGGCGAAAGCCGGGACCCATAACCACAGGCCTTCGTGGTTAGAGATGCTGGAGCGCCAGCCTCGCACAACAATCGAAAGCGGTGGTTATGGGTCCTGGCTTTCGCCAGGACGACACTGAATGTGGGGCGCGGAACATCGCGCATAACAAAGAAAAGGAAACGACCCATGGAAATCGGATTCATCGGCCTCGGGAAGATGGGCTTCCCGATGGCGCGCCGGCTGATCGAGGCCGGCCACAAGCTCACCGTGTTCGACACCAGCAAGGACGCGCTCGACAGGCTGGTTGCGCTCGGCGCTGCGGCGGCATCGTCGCCGAAGGACATCGCCGACCGCGTCGAGACCGTGATGGCGAGCCTGCCGTCGCTGCAGGCCTCGCTCGAGGTTGCGACCGGCCCAGGCGGCGTGATCGAGGGCACGCGCGTCAAGCGCTTCATCGATCTCTCCACCGTCGGCTCGCGGATGGCCGTGAAGATCCACGATCTGCTGGCGAACAAGAACATCGTGCAGATCGACAGCCCGGTCTCCGGTGGCGTGTCAGGCGCCGAGAAGGGCACGCTGGCGGTGATGGTGTCGGGCCCGCGCGCCGATTTCGAGCTGGTGAAATCCGCGCTCGACGTCATCGGCAAGGTGTTCTTCATCGGCACCAAGCCGGGCTCCGGCCAGACCATGAAGCTCGCCAACAACTTCCTGTCCGCAACCGCGATGGTCGCAACATCCGAGGCCGTCGTGATGGGCGTGAAGTCCGGGCTCGATCCCGCAGTCATGATCGACGTCATCAATGCCGGGTCCGGGCTGAACACCGCGAGCCGCGACAAGTTTCCGCGCTCGGTCTTGCCGCGCAGCTTCGACTTCGGCTTCGCCACCGGGTTGATGGTCAAGGACGTGCGCCTTGCCGTCGAGGAGATGCGCGCGCTCGGGCTGTCGATGGAAGTCGCCGAAGCAGTCGGCCGGCTCTGGGAGGTCATCATCCGCGACGAGGGACCGGAGTCGGATTTCACCGCGGCGATCAAGCCGATCGAGAAAGCTGCGGGCGTGATCGTCGGCGGGGCCAAGGGCGGTAGTCACGCCGCGAAGTAAGCGCCGTGAAAAAAAAGACGTCGTCCCGGGCAAGCAAAGCGCGACCCGGGACCCATAACCACAGGCGTTTGTGGTTTAGCTGGGCTGGAGCTCCAGCTCGGCATGACAATCAGGAGCGGTGGTTTTGGGTCCCGGCCTTCACCGGGACGACGCCGTTAGTGAGGCGCCATCAGCGCCTCACAGCCACGGCGCCGGCTTGTCCATCGCGATCAGCGCATCGACGTCGATGCGCGGGCGCACGACGGCGTACTGCTCGTCCTTGACCAGCACCTCCGGCACCAGCGGCCGCGTGTTGTAGGTGCCGGACTGCACCGCGCCATAGGCGCCCGCGGTCATGATCGCGAGGAGATCGCCGGCCTTCGGCTGCGGCAGCGCGCGGTCGAGCGCAAGATAGTCGCCGGTCTCGCAGACCGGGCCGACCACGTCTGCGACCATCGTGGGCGTATCAGGCGCCGGCTGCCGCACGGGCAGGATGTCGTGATACGCTTCATACAGCGTCGGCCGGATCAGATCGTTCATCGCGGCGTCGATGATGACGAAGTTCTTGGCATCGCCCGGCTTCACATGGATCACGCGGGCAACCAGGATGCCGGCATTGCCGACGATCATGCGGCCCGGCTCGAACATCAGCGTGCAACCGAGATTGTGCGTGACGCGCTTGACCATCGCGGCATAGGCACTGGGTTCCGGCGGCGCGGCGCGGTCCATGTAATAGGGAATGCCAAGGCCGCCGCCGAAATCGACATGCGAGATATCGTGACCGTCGGCGCGCAGCGTCTGCACGAATTCGGCGAGCAGCCGGAAGGCCGCCTCAAGCGGACCGAGATCGGTGATCTGGCTGCCGATATGCACGTCGGTGCCGGTGACCTTGATGCCCGGCAGCTTCGCCGCGCGGGCATAGACCTCGCGGGCGCGGGCGATCGGAATGCCGAACTTGTTCTCCGACTTGCCGGTGGAAATCTTGGCGTGAGTGCCGGCATCGACATCGGGATTGACCCGCACCGAGATCCGCGCCGTGGTCTTCATCTCGACCGCCAGCCGCGACAGCATTTCGAGCTCCGGCTCGGACTCGATGTTGATGCAGAGAATGTCGGTAGCGAGTGCGGCGCGCAGCTCGCTTTCGGTCTTGCCGACGCCGGAGAATACGATCTTCGACGGCGGAATGCCGGCCGCCAGCGCCCGCTTCAACTCACCGCCGGACACCACATCGGCGCCGGCGCCGAGCTTGGCCAGCGTGCGCAGCACCGACTGATTGGAGTTCGCCTTCATGGCGTAGCAGACCAGCGCCTTCTCGCCGGCGAAAGCCTCGGTGAAGACGCGGTAGTGCCGCTCCAGCGTCGCCGTCGAATAGCAATAGAACGGCGTGCCGACGGCGTCCGCGAGCTCAATGAGATTGACCGCCTCGGCATGCAGCACGCCGTTGCGATAGTCGAAATGATTCATGACGCGCTTTATTGTTTGAGCATGATCTCTTCGGAAAACCGCTTCGCACTTTTCCGCGTCATGCTCGAGATATTAATTGCCGAGCAGCGGATCGAGGACGAAGGGCCGTTTATTGCCACGCGTCGCGGCCGGCGCGGCATCCGAGCCATAGGTCGGATTGAACACGCTGGGCTGTGCCGCCCGCTCGCTCTCGGTGTCGCTCGCGGCTGCGCCCGGCGCGGCGTTCGCGGTCGGCGGCAGGTCAAGCGGTCCCTTGCGGCCGCAGCCGCCGAGCGCGAGCGCTGACACGCTCAGCACAATCATGGCCCATCCCGAGGGGGTCAGGCGGTTCTTGCTAATCACGACGAATTCCCCAATTCGGGCGGCACCATACAAACATTGGCGTGCTCTGGCGAGAGGCGGTGGCCTGAGAAATCACGACCAAATTTTGCGGTTCAGCCCAATTTTCGCTCTTTTTCCAGCCGCTTGGCCCAGGCCTTGGCCTGCGCCATCACATTCTTCGGCGCCGTGCCGCCAAACGAGGTCCGGCTCTTCACCGAGGATTCGACGCTGAGCACCTTGAGCGCGTCGGCGGTGATCTTCGGTTCGACCTCCTGCATGGCCGCAAGCGGCAGCTCGTGCAGTGCCACGCCCTTGCCGGAGGCCAGGCCGACGATCCGCCCGGTAACGTGGTGGGCATCGCGGAACGGCATTTTCAGGCTGCGCACCAGCCAGTCGGCAAGGTCGGTGGCGGTGGCGTAGCCCTCGCCGGCCGCGGCCTTCATCTTCGCCTCATCAGGCACCAGATCCTCGACCATGCCGGTCATGGCGCGGATCGCGAGCGACAGCGCCTCGAAGGCCTCCATCGCGCCCTGCTTGTCCTCCTGCATGTCCTTTTGATAGGCGAGCGGCAGGCCCTTCATCACGATCAGGAGCGCGGTGAGCGCGCCGATCACGCGGCCGGTCTTGGCGCGCACGAGTTCCGCCGCGTCCGGGTTGCGCTTCTGCGGCATGATCGACGAGCCGGTCGTGAACTTGTCGCTGAGCTTGACGAGACCGACCAGGGGCGAGGTCCAGATCACGATCTCCTCGGCGAAGCGCGACATGTGAACCGCGCAGATCGCGGCTGCGGAGAGCGTCTCGAGCACGAAATCGCGATCCGATACCGCGTCGAGCGAGTTGGCCATCGGCCGGTCGAAGCCGAGTGCCTTCGCCGTCGCGGCGCGGTCGATCGGAAAGGAGGTGCCGGCGAGCGCCGCGGCGCCGAGCGGCGATTCGTTCAGCCGCTTGCGCGCATCGGTGAAGCGGCCACGGTCGCGGCCGGCCATCTCGACATAGGCCAGCAGGTGATGGCCGAAGGTCACCGGCTGCGCGGTCTGCAGATGGGTGAAGCCCGGCATCACCGTTCCGGCATGCTCCAGCGCGCGGGTGACCAGCGCCTGCTGGAACGCAGCCAGCGCCGCGTTTGTCTCGTCGATGGTATCGCGGACATAGAGCCGGAAATCGGTCGCGACCTGGTCGTTGCGCGAGCGCGCGGTATGCAGCCGGCCCGCCGCGGGCCCGATCAGCTCGGACAGCCGCGACTCGACATTCATATGGATGTCCTCGAGCGCGCGCTTGAAGTCGAAATCGCCCTTGCCGATTTCTGACAAAATCGTGTCTAGACCTTTACCGATATTTTTCGCATCAGCTGACGTGATGATGCCTTGCGCGGCGAGCATCGCGGCGTGGGCCTTGGACGCGGCAATGTCCTGGGCATAGAGGTGCCGGTCGACGTCGATGGAGACGTTGATTTCCTCCATGATCGCGTCAGGACGCTCCGAGAACCGGCCGCCCCACATCTTGTTGCTCATGACATCTCGCTCACGAATTTGTATTTCAGGCCGTGCTGTTTCATTGGCCGTGGCGGCGAAACAGCATGGCGGTTCCTAACGTATTCCCGGCACTGCATAGCCATATCTGACCCAGGATGACAAACGATATGCCCGAGACGACCCCGTCCGAACCGACCGCCAAGCCGACGGCCAAATGGCGCATCCCGCTGGTGATCGGCGCCGTGCTGGTCGGAGCCGTGCTCGGCTATGTCGGGGTCTCCGGCCTCAGGCATCCGGCGGGCGGCGACGTCGCCTGCAACAGCGCGGTGGACCTGGCCAAGAAGATCGCCCCGCTGGCCCATGGCGAGGTCGCGGCGCTGACCATGGCGACCACCCCCTTGAGGCTGCCCGATCTCGCCTTCGAGGACGCCAACGGCCAGCCCAAGAAGCTGTCGGACTGGCGCGGCAAGACCGTGCTGGTCAATCTGTGGGCGACCTGGTGCGTGCCCTGCCGCAAGGAAATGCCGGCGCTCGACAGCCTGCAGACCAAGCTCGGCGGCAAGGATTTCGAGGTGGTCGCGATCAACATCGACACCCGCGACCCGGACAAGCCGAAAAACTTCCTGAAAGAGGCCAACCTGACCAATCTCGGCTATTTCAGCGACCAGAAAGCCAAGGTATTCCAGGACCTTAAGAACATAGGCAAGGCGCTGGGCATGCCGACCTCGGTGCTGGTCGACGGCAAGGGCTGCGAAATCGCCAATATCGCCGGCCCCGCCGAATGGGCGAGCGACGATGCGATCAAGCTGGTGAAGGCGGCTCTACAGCCTGCCGCGGCCGGCTTCTGATCAGGCGACGGCGTTGAGGTTGCCGCCGACGCCGGGCGCCAGATTCGCGGTAGAGGGGCTGCCGAGCAGGGTCTGAACCGCGAACTTTTCCGCGTCGAGGTTCTGCTTGGTCACGCGGGTCGCGATCTCACCCTGCAGATTGCCCTGCTGCATCGAGAGGATGCTGCTGACCATGCTCATCGTGTCCATACGCGGTACTCCCAAGTTCGACCTTAGGTAGCGCGCGAAAGTTAATGCTTGGGTAACGGATCGCCGTGTCAGGCTGACGCATCGTCGTCTTCATGGCGCAGGAGGTCGCCGGGCTGGCACTTCAGATAGGTGCAGATCCGCTCCAGCGTGTCGAACCGGACGCCCTTCACCTTGCCCTGCTTGAGCAGGGACAGATTGGCCTCGGTGATCCCGACATATTCAGCAAGCTCCTTCGATTTCACGTTGCGCTCGGCGAGCATCACGTTGAGCCGGACCCGGATCGGCATCGCAACCGCCTCAGACGAATTGCGCGTGCTCGTCGGCGATCGCATTGGCTTCAGCCATCACCCAGGCCGTGACCGCGACCAGACCCGCGAACAACAGCGCCAGCAGCGTGTCGGAGCCGAATGCGATGACGACGGACTTCCCCACCGCGTAGGTCTGCCAGCTCAGCAGGATCGAGAGCAACGCGCCGATCAGCGGCTTCATCACGGTCGAGGCCAGCATCGCAATCGCGAGGTCGCGCAACCCCGCGACATTATCCGCCGTGAAGAAGCGTCCCGCCGCGAACGAATTGAAGCAGCGCCGCACCCGCGA
Organism: Bradyrhizobium sp. UFLA03-84; assembly: GCF_002289535.1. Lineage (NCBI taxonomy): Bacteria > Pseudomonadati > Pseudomonadota > Alphaproteobacteria > Hyphomicrobiales > Nitrobacteraceae > Bradyrhizobium > Bradyrhizobium sp. UFLA03-84. The sequence continues at coordinate 329,200 of NZ_NSJY01000003.1, forward strand.
CAGTCCCCAGATCAGACCGGCCAGCGGCAGCGCCGAGACCACGAGAGCGATCAGGCGGACCAGCCAGCCGATCGGATGGAACGCAATGCCGGTCAGCCCCGCATCGCGCAGGATCGCCTCATCCGGGCTCGCCAGCCAATAGGCCAGCAATCCCACGGCGAGCACGAACGAGATGCCGGTGCAGGCATAGGCAAGCAGGCGGCTGATCGCGCTGATGCGCGCGAGCCGGGCCGGCCGTGTCGACCGGGAAAGTTCTGACGAGAGGGACACAGACATGCTCGACCTCGGGACCGTTGACCTGATATTATTGTTTTACGATAATTAATATCTGCAAGTCAACATGCCTCGAAAGGTCCACCTCATGCTCGATTGTCCGGCGCACGCCATCTGCGCTCTTCTCTTACTGGCGACAGCCGCGCAGGCGCAGCCTTCGACATCGCGCGGACAGATCTCGGTGGCGCAGGTCAGGGCCATGCTGGATCAGGCCGCCACCAATCCGACCGCGCGCCAGACGTTGACGGCGTATCTGGCCGGGTCGGGCGAAACCGCCGGCTGGCTGCTGGATTCCGCGCGCGGCCTGCCGCCCTGTACCCGACGGCTGACGCTCGACGCCCAGCAGGCCCGCGATGCGATCGCAACTGCTCCCGCCACCGCCGCAGCCGAGACGCCGGCCACGCCGCTGATCATCCGCGACATGCTCAGGCGCGCCGGGTGTCGCTTGGCTGAATGACGGACGTCTAGGCCGCGTTCGCCGCAAAGGCTGCGCCGAGGGTGCGCAGCGCCTGCCGTGTCCGCGCGTCCGACAGTTTCGAGTGCAGCATGACGTCGCGCGACGGCAATGGCGGCAGGCCGAGCCGCGGCCCGAGGTCGATGGTATCGGCTGGCGCCACCCGGCGCGCCAGCGCGGCAACCGCGAGACCAGCTGATATCGCGGCCCCGATGGTCGATAGCCCGCCACCGACGAACGCCTCGGTCCAGGCGATGCCGGCAGCGTCGAGGACCTCGACCGCCATGGCCCGCACACTGCACGGCTCGGCTTGCGTCGCGAGCCGCAGCGGCTCGCCAGGCCGATGATGAAAATCGGGTGCAGCCATCCAGCCGAACGGCTCCTCGAACAGCACGTCGCCGTCGCGACGTTTGGCGTCATGACGCAGCACGACCGCCGCATCGAGCTTGCCGTCGTCGAATGCGCCGAGCACCGCGCGTGACGTATCGACATGCAGCTGGATCACCAGCCCCGGATCGGTGGCGTTCATCCGCTTCAACAGCGAGGCCAGCTCCGATCCGACGATGTGATGGCTGATGCCGACGACCAGGCGCCGATGCTCGACTGCAAACGAGCCGATCGCCGATTGATGCGCGGCGACCAGGTTGCGCGCCGCGCCTAGGAAGGCGGCGCCCTCGGCGGACAGCCGGACCAGCCGCGGCGTTCGCTCCAGCAGCCGCCGTCCGAGCCCGTCTTCCAGCCGCCTGATCTTCAGGCTGACCGCCGACTGCGTGGTCTCCATGACCTGCGCCGCGCGCGTGAAGCTGCTGAGATCCGCCACCAGGACAAAGGCCTGGACCGCCTCGACATCGAGCGCCTTCATGGAGCTACATTTAAAAATGATATCATTGAAATATCATTTCATATGATTTTTCAATGATCAAGAAACTCCTAGGTTCGGCCGGAGACAATTCGACCTGAGGAGACCGCCATGGCCCTTGCTTCAGCCGTCCCAACACTCTCGCCGCGCATGAGCGGCATCAAGGCGTCGCCTGCATCGGTGCTACGCCGCCGCGCCCGCGAGCTGCGCGCCGCCGGGCGCGACATCATCGAGCTGTCGTCGGGCAATCTGGACTTCCCGACGCCTGACCATGTGATCGCGGCGGCGCACGAAGCGGCGTTGCGCGGCGAGACCCGTTACACCGATGTCGACGGCAAACCGGAGCTGAAGCGCGCGGTGCAGGCCGCGCTTCGGCGCGACCATCGTCTCGACTATGGGCTGAATGAGATCGTCATCACCAACGGCTCGACGCAGGCGCTGTTCAATGCGCTGCTGGCGACGCTGGCGCCGGACGACGAGGTGATCATCCCCGCGCCCTATTGGGCGCCCTATCTCGACCAGGTGCGGCTTTCGGGCGGCACACCCGTCGTCATCCCGTGCGTGCAGAACAACGGCTTTAAGCTGCGCGCCGAGGATCTGCAGGCGGCGATCTCGGCGCGGACGCGCTGGATCGTGATCAATAATCCGGTCAATCCCTCCGGCGCGCTGTATTCTCGCGAGGATCTCACCGAGATCGCTGCGGTGCTGTTGAAGCATCCGGACATCTTTGTGCTGGCCGACGGGCTCTACGAGCACATCGCATTCAACGGCGCGCCTGCGCCGACGCTTGCGAACATCGAGCCGCGCCTGAAGCCGCGGACGCTGACCGTCAGCGGCCTCGCCAAGTCCTACGCGATGATGGGATGGCGGATCGGCTATGCCGCCGGACCTGTGGCGCTGATCCGCGCGATGATCGCGATCCAGTCGCAGACCACGTCGGGCGCATCGTCGATCAGCCAGGCCGCGGCGGTCGCCGCGCTCGATGGCGCGCAGGATGTGCTGCTCGAGCGCGCCGCCATCCTTCGCGCGCGGCGCGATCGCTTTGCCGAACTCGTGAACGGATGCAACGGGCTCTCCTGCACGCCGCCGGAAGGCACGTTCTATCTGCTGGTCAACTGCGCCGGCGTGATCGGCAAGCGCCCGCCTGACGGCAAGGTGATCGAGACCGACCGAGACTTCTCGACTTATCTGCTCGAGGAAGCGGACGTCGTGGTGTTTCCCGGCGAGGATCTCGGGCTGTCGCCCTATATCCGCGTCAGCTTCGCCAACCCATCATCGACCATCGAGAAAGCCGCGAGGCGACTGAAGCGCGCCTGCGAGGCACTGCAATGACGCCTCACGCGCAGAGCCAGCGGATCGCGCTGACGGCGCATCTGCTCGGGCTTGGAACGGGTGTGACGATGGTTGTCAGTCTCGTGCCCGCGACGCTTGCGCTGCTGCGGGCACTGATCTGAAGGCGCGTTGACTACCGGGTCGGGATCGGTTTGTCGCCGCGATAGTCGTAGAAACCGCGCTGGCTCTTGCGTCCGAGCCAGCCGGCTTCGACATATTTCACCAGCAGCGGACATGGCCGGTACTTGGAGTCAGCCAGCCCCTCGTGCAGCACCTGCATGATCGACAGGCAGGTGTCGAGGCCGATGAAATCGGCGAGCTCGAGCGGGCCCATCGGATGGTGCGCGCCGAGCTTCATCGCGGCGTCGATCGCCTCGACGTTGCCGACGCCTTCATACAGCGTGTAGATCGCCTCGTTGATCATCGGCAGCAGGATGCGGTTGACGATGAAGGCGGGGAAATCTTCCGACACCGCGACCTGCTTGCCGAGCTTGGCGACGAACGCCTTGGCGGTGTCGAAGGTCGTGTCGTCGGTGGCGATGCCGCGGATCAGCTCGACCAGCTCCATTGCCGGCACCGGATTCATGAAATGAATGCCGATGAATTTCTCCGGGCGGTCGGTCGAGGCGGCGAGCCGCGTGATCGAGATCGACGACGAGTTGGTCGCGACGATCGCGTCCGGCTTCAGCACCGCGCAGACGTCGTGGAAGATCTTGCGCTTGGTCTCTTCTTTCTCGATCGCGGTCTCGATCACGAGATCGCAGTCGGCCAGCGCATCGATCGTCTCGGCGGAGGTGATGCGGTCGAGCCCCTGCTTGCGCTCGGTCTCGCTGATCGCCTTCTTGGCGACCTGGCGGGTCAGATTGCCGTTGATGGTCGCCAGCGCCGACTTCAGCCGGTCGCCGGACACGTCGTTGAGCACCACGTCGAAGCCGGCCAGCGCCGCCACGTGAGCAATGCCATTGCCCATCTGGCCCGAACCGATCACGCCGACCTTTTTGATTGCCACCGTCATCTTGTCATCCACCGGAACGGCGCGCATGTCGCGCCTGCCCAATCCCAACGATACCCGAAGTGCAGCCTTCCGGGTTGCCCAATCCGCCGGAAAACGCTTCCCGGGACCATGATGTGATGACAGGTCATCACATCCCGATCCCATTTCCCCCTGTCGGGCACGATCCTTCCGGAAAAACGTTTCCAGATCATTGCCTCGAAAATCACAACACCGGCCGGAGCTTACCCATCCGGCCGATGTCTTGTCGCTTACTTTCCGAGCTTGCCGAGCGCTTCGGTGAGCTCCGGAACCGCCTGGTAGAGGTCGGCGACCAGGCCATAATCGGCGACCTGGAAGATCGGCGCGTCTTCATCCTTGTTGATGGCGACGATCACCTTGGAGTCCTTCATGCCGGCCAGATGCTGGATCGCGCCGGAGATGCCGACCGCGACATAGAGTTCCGGGGCCACCACCTTGCCGGTCTGGCCGACCTGCCAGTCGTTCGGCGCATAGCCGGCATCGACCGCGGCACGCGAGGCGCCGACGCCGGCACCGAGCTTGTCGGCGAGCGGCTCGATGTACTTGGCGAAGTTCTCGCGGCTCTGCATGGCGCGGCCACCCGAGACGATGATCTTGGCCGAGGTCAGTTCCGGACGGTCGCTCTTGGCGACCTCCTCGCCGACGAACGTGGACAGGCCCGGATCGGCGGCGGATGCGGCGTTCTCGATCGCCGCGCTGCCGCCTTCGCCGGCTGCGGCGAAGGTCGAGGTGCGGACCGTGATCACCTTCTTGGCGTCCTTCGACTTCACGGTCTGGATCGCGTTGCCGGCATAGATCGGCCGCTCATAGGTGTCGGGCGCGACGACCTTGATGATCTCCGAGACCTGCATGACGTCGAGCAACGCTGCGACGCGCGGCATCACGTTCTTGAAGCGCGAGGTCGCGGGCGCGACGAAGGCATCGTAGTTCGGCGCCAGCGCGACGATCAGCGCAGCCAGCGGCTCGGCAAGGTCGTGCTCATAGGCTGGGCCTTCGGCCACCAGCACCTTGCTGACGCCGGCGAGCTTGGCGGCTGCTTCCGCCGCCGCCTTGGTGCCCTGGCCGCCACCGGCAACGAGCACATGCACGTCGCCGCCGAGCTGGCTCGCCGCGGTCAGCGCCTTGTTGGTCGAGTCCTTCAGGGTCTCGTGGTCGTGTTCAGCAATCAACAGCGTCGTCATCAGAGAACCCCGGCTTCGGTCTTGAGCTTGTTCACGAGTTCGGCGACGTCCTTGACCTTGACGCCCGCTTTGCGGCCTGCCGGTTCCGCGGTCTTCAGCACTTCCAGACGCGGCGTCACATCGACGCCGTAGTCAGCGACGCTCTTGTCGTCGATCGGCTTCTTCTTCGCCTTCATGATGTTGGGCAGCGACGCATAGCGCGGCTCGTTGAGGCGGAGGTCAGTTGTGACGATCGCCGGGCCCTTGAGCTTGATGGTCTGCAGGCCGCCGTCGACTTCGCGCGTGACCTTGAAGTCGCTTCCTTCGACTTCGAGCTTGGAAGCGAAGGTCGCCTGCGACCAGCCGAGCAGCGCGGCCAGCATCTGGCCGGTCTGGTTCGAATCGTCGTCGATCGCCTGCTTGCCGAGAATGACGAGGCCGGGCTGCTCCGCCTCGACCACCGCCTTCAGGATCTTGGCAACCGCGAGCGGTTCGACATTGCCTTCGGCCTTGACCAGGATGCCGCGGTCGGCGCCCATCGCAAGGGCGGTACGAATGGTCTCGGAAGCCTGCGCGGGTCCGATCGACACCACCACCACTTCGGTCGCCTTGCCGGCTTCCTTCAGCCGCAGTGCTTCCTCGACGGCGATTTCGTCGAACGGGTTCATCGACATCTTGACGTTGGCGAGCTCCACGCCCGTCCCGTCACTCTTGACGCGGACCTTGACGTTGTAGTCGACGACCCGCTTTACCGGCACAAGAACCTTCATCGATCCTCTTTCGCTTTGATTTTATGGGTTTCGGTTGGCTGGCGCGGAACCTAAAGGTCCCGTTTCCCCCGGTCAACGCGCCAAAGCCAAAAAACCGTCACCCGGTTTTGAGCCAGTCTAACGGTTCTGGCCCGGCACCCACAACACGTCCCCCGCCCCCTTATTGTTCTGGAAGCGGCTGGCAACGAACAGGAAATCCGACAGGCGGTTCATATACTGGATGCCAGCTTGATTGACCGGCTCGTGGGGCCGGGCGGCGAGTTCCACCATCATCCGTTCCGCGCGGCGACATATCGTCCGGGCGAGATGCAGATATGCAGCGGCAGGCGTGCCGCCGGGCAACACGAACGAGGTGAGCGGCGCGAGCTGATCGTTGAGGCTGTCGATGTCGTGCTCGAGGCGCTCGACCTGGCTCGTCAGCACGCGCAGGCGTTCGGCCTTGCCCTCGCGCTCCGGCACCGCAAGGTCGGCGCCGAGATCGAACAGATCGTTCTGGATCCGGCCGAGCATCGCATCGACCTCGGGACGATCGGCCAGATGCAGCCGCACCACGCCGATCGCGGCGTTGGTCTCGTCGACCGTGCCGTAGGCGGCGACGCGCAGATCGTATTTCGGCCGCCGCTCGCCGGAGCCGAGCGCGGTGGTGCCGTCATCGCCGGTGCGGGTGTAGATCCGATTGAGAACGACCATGGCCGTGATCTCCTAAGATTTGCACTTCGCTGTTATCGCCCCATCGCCCAGACCGCGAGCATCGCGATGACGATGGCGACGAACTGCAGCAGCACGCGCAGCCGCATCAGCTTCTGCGATGTGTTCGGCGAACCGCCCTTCATCATGTTGACGAGGCCGAGCAGGAGCACCAGCGCGACGGCGCCGACTGCGATGGGAAGAATGATCGTACTGAGAAGAGATGTCATCTGCGGTACATAACACCGCAGGACGCGGACTTCCACACAGGCGACCGATGCAACCAACTGGCTTTTCAGTGCGTAATATCAGATGCTGGGTCCGTTCTCGGACCGAGCCGTTTTCGACAATGCCGGGTGGAATGTGAAGCAGCTTCGTTACGTCACCCACGTCGTGATGGATGCCTTTTACACGTTCCTCGCCGATGACGGCTGGGCGATCTCAAGCCACATCGCGCTGTCGACCCTGATGGCGCTGTTTCCGTTCCTGATCGTGCTGACGTCGCTGGCCGGCTTCTTCGGCTCCAAGGAGCTTGCGGACCAAGCGGTCGGGCTGCTGCTCCAGGTCTGGCCGGATCAGGTCGCCGAGGCGCTGTCCGGCCAGATCCACGACGTGCTGACCAACACCCGCGGCGACATCCTGACCATCGGCGCGGTGCTCGCGGTGTACTTCGCATCCAACGGCGTCGAGGCGCTGCGGGTGGCGCTGAACCGCGCCTATGCCGTGATCGAGCCGCGGCGCTGGTACTGGCTGCGGTTGGAATCGATCGGCTACACGCTGGTCGCAGCGTTCACCTCGCTCGCAATGGCGTTCCTGATCGTGCTGGGGCCGCTGATCATCGAGGCGGCGCGGCGCTACATCCCGTTCTTCGTCGAATCCAACGAGAGCCTGCTCAACATCGCCCGCTACGGCATCACGATCCTGGCGCTGGTCGTCGCGCTGTTCATCCTGCATGCCTGGCTGCCGGCAGGGCGCCGCGGCTTCACCCAGATCCTGCCCGGCATCATCTTCACGATGGTGGCATCGCTGATCTCGGGCATCGGCTTCGGCATGTACCTGGCGCGCTTCGCCAACAACTACGTCACGATGTATGCGGGGCTCGCCTCGGTGGTGATCGCGCTGGTGTTCATGTATTTCATCGCCGCGATCTTCGTGTTCGGCGGCGAACTCAACGCCGCGATCATCAAGTCGCGGCTGCCGCGCGGCGTGTCGCTTCATGCAGCGCAGTTGCGAGTGCCCGCGGAGAAACAGGCTTGACCAGGAAGGCGTCGGCGCCGGCGGCACGCGCGGCGGCCTCGTCCTCGGCACGGCCGGAGATCCCGACGATCACGATCCGGCCGCGCGGCGGCGGCAGTGCGCGGATGCGCCTGATGGCTTCGACGCCGCTGATGCCGGGCAACACCATGTCCATCAGCACCGCGTCGAAGGCACCCTGTCCGAGCCTGTCGGCCGCGCCCTCGCCCTGACCGATGAATTCGGCATGGTGACCGAGCTCGGTCAGGATGGTGTTGAGCACGACGCGGCCGAACGGATTGTCCTCGACGCTGAGCAGCCGCAGCCCCTGCGACGACGGCGCCGCCGTGCCTTCGCCCGCGGGCGCGCCGGCCGTGCCTTCGGCTGAAACCAGCACCACGCTGAGCGTGAAGACCGTGCCGCCGCCTGAGCGCTGGGCCACGACGATGTCGCCGCCCATGGCGCGCGCTAGCTGCTTGACCGAGGACAGGCCGAGCCCGGAGCCGCCGAACCGCGCAGCGATCGAGACGTTGGCCTGCGAGAACGGCCGGAACAGGCGCTTGACCTCCGACAGCGTCAGGCCGATGCCGCTGTCGGCGATGGCAAAGGAAACGCCGACCCTGCCGTCCGCCCGTCGCTTCGCCGCGTTCTTGGCCGCAGGCACCGGCGTGACGCGCAGCTCGATGCTGCCCTGCTCGGTGAACTTGACGGCGTTGTCGATCAGGTTTTCCAGCGCCGCGCGCAGGCGCACGGGATCGCCGACCGCGAAGGCGGGCAGCTCGGCGGAGATCTCGATCGTGGCCCGCAGTCCCTTGGCTGCCGCCCGGCCGGCCAGCGAATCGCCGGCGTGGCGCGCCAGCGTGTGCAGGTCGAAGAAGTCCTGCCGGATCTCGAGCCCCGGCCCCTCGCTGCGGGCAGCATCGACGAACAGGGTCGCAAGGCTCGCCAGATGCTCGGCGCCGGCCCTGATGGTGTCGACCCAGCGCCGCTCGCGCTCGCCGAGCTCCGACGTCGCGAGCAGGTTGCTGATCGCGAGGATACCGGTCAGCGGGGTCCGTACCTCATGGGCAAAGGCGGCGAGCGCGGTCTCGACCATGCCGGGACCGGACTTGGCTCCGGACCTGGCTCCGGACTTGGCTGATGTCTTTGGCGCGGGCCGCGTGTGGCGCGGCTTGGCCGCCGGCTTGGGCTTGCGGGTCTTGGACTTGGGAGTCTTGGACTTGGGAGTCTTGGACTTGCTAGTCTTGACCTTGCGGGTGTCGGCGGCGCGGGTCGTCGACGGCGCGCCCTTTGCTCGCCGCTTGCTGCGCCGTCCGCGCGATGATGCCGCCATGATCTCGTGACCCCGCCCCGGAGGCAACATGGCATGCCAGCAGTGGCAGAGTCACGGCGCTGTTTGGGAGGAGCCAAGGCAAATCAGGATGATGGTAAGCGGTCCATCCACTTGCGGCGCCCTCCCTTGCAAGAACAGCGCGCACCTCCAGCCAAAATGTCGAAAACAACCCCATGCAAAGGAGGCGGCGGCCGCGCCGGCGCCTGACGCCGCAACTTGACTTGTCGGGCAAATCGGGGATATTTTTCTATTATTCCGAAACCGCGCAAGCCCCATCGCCTCCGCCAGAGGGAGAGGAGCGCAGCACGTCAGTGGAGGACTACTCCAGACCGACCAGACGGCGGATGTCGGCGGGGCTCGCCCCCGCATCCCGCAATTCGCGCAGCCCGGTCGCGCGGGTGGATTTGGACAGTTTTTGACCCGTCGCGTCGAGGACCAGCGCATGGTGCCGGTAGGCCGGTGCGCGCAGGCCGAGCAGCGCGTGTAGCAGACGATGCACGCTGGTCGACCAGAACAGGTCAACGCCCCTGACCACATCGGTGACGCCCTGCAGGGCATCGTCGATCACGACCGAGAGATGATAGCTGGTCGGGGTCTCCTTGCGGGCCAGGATCACGTCGCCCCAGGCCTCGGGCCGGGCCGCGACCTCGCCGCTCTCGCCGGCCGGCCCCTCGCCCGCTTCCCGCCAGTGCAGGCCACCGGCCCCCGCGCAGGCCGCGGCCATATCGAGCCGCAACGCGAACGGCGCGCCGTGCCCGATCAGCCGGTCGCGGTGCCCGGCCGACAGCGATTTCGCCGCCCCCGGATAAAGCGGCGCACCGTCGGGATCGCGCGGCCAGCCGCCACCGGCCTCGCGTTCGGCGACCAGCCGCGCGATCTCGGCGCGGCTCTCGAAGCTCGGATAGACCAGCCCCTGCGCCGACAGACGGTCAATCGCCGCGCGATAGGCGGCAAAATGCTGGGACTGCCGCCGCACCGGGGTCTCCCAGGCGATGCCGAGCCAGGCGAGATCTTCGTAGATCGCCTCCTCGAACTCCGGTCGGCAGCGCGTCGAATCGATGTCCTCGATCCGCAGCAGGAAGCGCCCGCCCCTCTGCCGTGCGAGGTCATGGTTGAGCAAGGCCGAATAGGCATGGCCGAGATGCAGGTAGCCGTTCGGACTCGGTGCGAAACGGAAAACGGGTGGCATGGCGTTTGACCGGGCGTCATTGCCGGGCTCGATCCGGCAATCCATCTGGAGAAGACTCTGTTACGATAGGAGATGGATGCGCGGGTCAAGCCCGCGCATGACGAGTCGAAACGATCCCGCAATGCTGATTCATCTCGAAACCCAGGCCGACCTCGACGACGCCGTCCACAAACTGGTCGACCAGGATCGGCGCCTGCGCCCGATCCTCGAAGCGACCGGCATGCCGGCGATCCGGCAGCGCGAGCCGGGCTTTGCCGGGCTCGCCGCGATCGTCTGCGGCCAGCAGTTGTCGACCGCGAGTGCTGCCGCGATCTGGGGCCGCGTCAGCCAGGCCTTCGACCCGTTCCACCATGATGCCATCCGCAAGGCGCGCGCCGACCGGCTCGGCCGGCTCGGATTGTCCGCCGCGAAGATCAAGACGCTGAAGCATATCGCCCGCGAGCTCGCCGAGGAGCGGCTGAACCTCGACGTGCTCGCCAACGAGGAGGCCGATGCCGCGCACAACACGCTGACCGCGCTGCCCGGGATCGGCCCGTGGACCGCCGACGTCTATCTTCTGTTCTGCCTCGGCCATGGCGATGCGTGGCCGGCGGGCGATCTCGCGGTGCAGGAGGCGGTCAAGGTCGGGCTCGGCCTGAAGGAGCGGCCGACGCCGAAGCAGATGGCGCCGCTTGCCGAGCCGTGGCGGCCGCTGCGCGGCGCCGCCGCCCATCTGTGGTGGGCCTATTATCGCGTACTCAAGAATCGCGAAGGCGTGATCGCCGGTGCAAAGTAGGCCGTCGAGAAAGACACGCCAATTGCGTGGTCGCGTGATATAGCATCAACATACTTTTTCAATTTGCCGGCGTCACCGATCTCGCACGCCCTGCACTTCCTTCCTGCAAGGGGGACCGACCTGGTATCGCTTCGCACCCCGCTGACGCTTCTCCTGATATCCTTGGGCGCTATCGCCACGGCGTGGTGGTGGCTGGGCACCCCGGTCAATCTGCCGCGCGCACCGATCGATCCGAACGACAAGGTTCAGTGCATCTCGTACGCCCCGTTCCGCGACAATCAGACATCGCTTTCGCCGGCGACGCAGGTCACGCCGGAACAGATCGCGGAAGATCTCGCCCAGCTTGCCAAGATATCCCACTGCATCCGCACCTATGCGACCGATCTCGGCCTCGACCAGATTCCCGGGCTTGCGGCCAAGGCAGGGCTGAAGGTCATTCAGGGCATCTTCCTTGATCGCGACCGGAAGAAGAATGCAACGCAGGTCGAAACGGCGATCCGCCTCGCCAGGGAATATCCGGACACGATCATCGCACTCGTGGTCGGCAACGAGGTCTTGCTGCGCAAGGAAATGGCGGCACCCGACCTCGCCGCCCTGATCCGCTCGATCAAGGCGCAGGTCAGTGTCCCCGTCACCTATGCCGAGGTCTGGGAGTTCTGGCTGAGCAACCGCGAGCTCGCCGAGGCCGTCGATTTCGTCACCATTCACATCCTGCCCTATTGGGAGAATATTCCAATCCGGGCGGATCGGGCCGCCGCGCACGCAGACGAGATTCGCAAGCAGGTGGCGGCGGCGTTCCCGGGCAAGGAAATCTTCATCGGAGAAGTCGGCTGGCCGAGCGAGGGGCGGATGCGCGAGTCCGCGCTGCCGTCGCGCACCAATCAGGCGCGCGTGGTCGCGGAGGTGCTCGACCTGGCGCGGCGCGAGCACTTCCGCGTCAACCTGTTCGAGGCCTATGACGAAGGGTGGAAGCGCGAGATCGAGGGCACGATCGGCGGCTCCTGGGGCCTGTTCGATTCCGAACAGCGCGCGCTGAAATATCCGCCAGGCCAGCCGGTCAGCAATTTTCCGGCCTGGAAGCTGCAAATGTACAGCGGAATGGCGCTCGCGATCCTGGTGTTCGGCGTCGCATGGCTGACCCTGCGCCGCAAGCCGAGGCAGCCCGAATTCGGATCATGGCTGGCGGTCGGCGTATCCGCGACGACAGGGGGAATCCTGCTCGGGATCGCCGCGCAACGCATGGTCTATGAAAGCTACGGCACCGGAGGCTGGCTGTTGTGGGGCTCGCTCCTGGTGGCGGCAACGGCGTCGCCGGTGTTCGGCGCCAACGCCCTGATGTCGGGTCGCGCTCCCTCGAGCTTCCTGGAATTGCTGGGTCCGAAGGGCTACCACACGGAGTCGGTGCTGGTGACCATGCACGGACTGGCGCTGATCGTCACCGTCTTGGTCGGTACGGCGGCAGCCCTCGGCCTCGTGTTCGATCCGCGCTTCATCGATTTTCCCTTTGCACCTCTCACCATGGCGACCGTGCCGTTTGCGGCGATGACGCTGCTCAATCCGCCCACCAAAGGAACCCGCCCGCTGGCGGAATCGATCTTTGCCGGGATCTTTGTCGGAGCCGCCATTTATACGGTCCTCAACGAAGGGCTCGAGAACTGGCAGGCGCTGTGGACCTGCGCCGTCTTCATCGTGCTCGCGGCGACGCTGTGGCGGGCGCGTGCCTGAGCATGCGTTCTAGCTTTAGGGCGCGTACTCATGAATTCGGTACAGGCGTGCCGAAATGGCAGGGTCCGGATTGCGCTGACAAGCAGACATCAACGATGGCAGATTGAACGTCCGCGAAGGGACAACAGCCTCAGCCGCCTGGCAGCAGCGGAACACGCCGCTTCATGGATTCCGATGTTCGAGGAATTCCTTCACCGGCCCGACGAAGGGGTGCACGAACTGGCCGAGCATGCCGCCGGGGATCGGCTTCACCGTACCGTATTTGACCGGCCAGCGGTCTTTGGGCAGGTGCCAAGTTCCGCCCAGCATATCGAACAGCGGCGTGTGTGCCGCGTAGTTCTTGTCGATGGCCTCGGCGTCCGACGCGTGGTGCCAGTGATGGAATTGCGGCGTGACGATTAGGTAGCGCAGCCAGCCGATATCCATCTTGATGTTTGAATGGATCAGCACCGATTGCACAGAGATGAAAATGAGATAGGCGAAGATCGTGTCCTGCGGGAAGCCGAGCAGGACGATCGGCACCAGCACCAGGGCGCGCGTTGCCAATGGCTCGAAGAAATGGAGGCGCGATCCCGAGAGCCAGTCCATGTGTTCGGGCGAATGATGGACCGCATGGATTCGCCACAACCACGGCACCTCGTGATAGGCGCGGTGGGAGATGTATTCGACTGCATCGGCCGCCAGGATCATCAGCACGAAACGGACGATCGCCGGCAGGGCCACGACATGCGCCTGCAGCCACGGGCTGATCGCCCAGGCGAAATAGTCATGGGCAAAATGTGTCGAGACCACCAGGAAGATGCCGATCAGCAGGTGGTTGACGCCGAAATAGGCGAGATCGAGCCTCCAGCCGGGGCTGAGCGGCCCTTGCTCCGGCCGCACCCGTGGGAAGACCCACTCGAGCAGTACGAATGCTGCGCCGGTGAAGAATAGATCGAGCACCAGCCAATCAAGGCCGAGATAGAAGCGCGGCTGGAGAAAATCCGGTGTCGGCACGTAGGGCCCGCCAAGCAGCGTGGCGAGGAAAAGCGCGCTGAGGCCGATCGCAGCGGGCACCCGCGGGCCGCCAAGCACGATCCCGATGACGCCCAGCCAGGCACCGACGACCATGGCGATCGCGAGGGTGAGGCGGAGCAGCTCGACGTCGTAATGGACGCGCAGCTCAGGCGTCGTGAGAAAGGCGGGGTAGCGCAGGCATAGCACCGCAGCGACGCTGAGCACGCCGATCGCGGCGCAGAGAGAACTGCCGATGCGCCCTTCGCCGATGCGCGGCCTCGAACTTTCTTGAGCCATAAACAGTCTCCAAACAAAGATTCTCAAGCGCGTCAGCATAGGCGCGCGAGAGTTTCTCAGATCCGACGGCTAGGGTACGCGAATACGAGATAGACCCAGCCTCTCTTCATTCTCTAGACCCTGCATCACAATGCTCAAGACTTAGCATCCACCCGGCAACAGCCAAGGTCAGATGCAACCGTGGGTTAATAGATAATTTCAATTGCACGAGGGGGCTGGACGAACCGCTCGCCGTGAGGGCCACGAAGTGCAATGGGCCAAAAGCCGACATCCTTGATTCGCATGATATGAACGTGTTCCCAACGTGCTGTACGCGGAACCGGCCGTCGCCGAGCACTTTGGCAGAAAGGCATATGGACCATGACTGATCGATACGCCGTCATCGGCAATCACATCGGCCACTCCAAGTCGCCTATGATCCATCGTGCATTCGCACAGCAGACCGGCCAAGAGCTCGAATATACGGCGATCGAGGCCCCCGAAGGGGGCTTCGCGGCAGCTGTAGACTCTTTCCGCCACAAGGGCGCACGCGGCTTGAACATCACCGCACCGTTCAAGCTCGATGCCTTTTCCTATGCGACCGAGTTGCGCGATCGCGCACGTCTTGCGGGTGCCGCCAATGCGATGTCCTTCGTTGGCGATGTCGTCGAGGCTGACAACTTTGACGGCGTCGGCCTGTTGCGTGATATCGAATACAACCAAGGCATTCCCCTGCAAGGCAAGCGCGTTTTGCTATTGGGGTCAGGTGGCGCAGCGCGCGGCGCCTTGCTGCCCCTTTTAGAAGCCAGACCGGCAGAGCTTGTGATCGTGAATCGGACGTTTGAGAAAGCGCGGTCGCTCGCTGAAGCCTTCGGCTCGTATGGCTCGGTCATCGCGAGCGGTTATGACAAACTAAAGGATGCGAAACGCTATGATGTCGTGATCAACGCCACGTCGGCGGCGTTGCGGGGCGAAGTTCTCCCGGTCTCAGAAAACCTGTTCAGGAATGCCTCGCTCGCCTACGAACTCGCCTATGGGTTGACCCCATTCTTGCGCCTTGCCCGCAAATCGGGCGTCGCCCGAGTTTGCGACGGCGTCGGCATGCTCGTCGAGCAAGCCGCCGAGGCTTTCGCTTGGTGGCGCGGGGTAAGACCGGCGACAGCCGAGGTTATAGCTAAACTGACTGTCCCACTGACGTGAATGTCGGCTTTGGGTCAAGGAACGACATCCCGGCCTCGGGGCTTCGCGTCCGCTTTGGTCCCGGCCTCGGACGTCTCGGCGGTGGCTCCGGAAGGTCAGCAACGGGCCACAAGCGGCTCCTCGCCGGACGCCTTCCGCGCGGGCTAAAGCCGGACTTCATCTCTAAAATTTGCGAGAGAGCGGTTTGGCGGCAGTTGCATCCGGTGCGGCAGGCGAGATGGCGAAGGTGACCCAGGCATTCCATCCTTCCGGCCTGTTCTGGGCTGCGAACTCTTTGTAGGCCTTGACGTTCACGTAGCCCTGAAAATCGCCGACCGGAAAAAGATAGCCGATCTGCGGACCGATTCCCGCGATACGCGAGCGGAAGCCGCCAAGAGCCGGCGGTGTTCCTAGGTCGTCCGATATCTGCTGCAGATAATATCCAACCAGTCCGAGCTGGAGCTTGCTGTCGAAGAAGTGCGATGCGCCCCAGTCCAGATGGAAATCGACGCCGTTCTGATACTGTGTGTCGGGGTTCTTGAAATTGTAGGTGAGTCCGGCCACCCAGGAAAATTCGTGTCCAGATTTCGGATCGAAGTAAGTATAGCCACCGCCGAAATCGATGGCTCCATGCCCGATGCCGAGGTTCGCCAGCCTTGCGGGGTCGTAGTCACCAACCGGAATATCGCCGGCGCCGTAAACCATCCAGTTATTCACGCCCGTGTTCCACTTGAGCGAGACCTGCGGCAGCACGTCGCCGTAGGACGTCAGGTCCTGCGATCGATTGATTCCGATCGTGTTGCCTAGTGGGCCGGTCAGGGACAACGCGGCCGACGCATCGCTCCGGCCCGCCGTGCCCAGAAGGCTAACCGCCAATTGCCCACCGAGCACTGCGGTTGCAAATGTGTAAGTCGGACCGAAGCCGACCAGATCGCCCCTGCCGCTCACGCCGATGTCGACGCGACCTCCGCGCGGGAATTGAGCACCGGCGCCCGCCGCTGCCTCCGTGTGAATATAGAAGGTTGCCCAGGACCAGCCAGGCGTGGTCGGGGTAGCGGCAAGACTGCCGAAGGTGCCGGGCAGCCAGAAGCTGAGACCTCCTTCATCGGCGCGCGTCGGAGCAGAGATGGCAATCATGACCAGGCAGAGACCAACCCTTGCCGTGGTCCGCAGCACATTTGCTTGTTTCATCGTTTCCCCCACGATGTGAAGCGTCATGCCCTTCGAGCAGGTACGTGGTCCAGCGGTGCCCCGGCAGGAATCAATGCTTCACGCTTCACACTTGCGCCGAAGTTCTTCAGGATTTCGCCGAAGTGCACCGCAGTCCAACTGTGCATGTAAGGCAGGTCGATCGCTTTACGCTCCTTCGGATCGACCGTCAGGTTCACGATATGCGGGCTTGCCAACTTCAGCGACGGTTCGAGGCTGCTGCGCTGCAGATACATTACCATCTTGAAGTTGCGCCATTTAACCCCGTAGAGCGTATCTCCCATCCAGTACGGAAAGCCGTCACGCGCCGACGCCTCCTGCTTACCTTCCAGAAAGTCCCGTTGATCCACGCCGTCGATCACCCGATCGCTCGGGGCGTCGGTTCCGGCCCAACGCGCCAGTGTCGTGAACATATCGGTGATGTGAACGACTTCGTTGCTTTGACGCCCAGGCGGGACCCGGCCTGGATATCGGATCAGGCACGGCGTGCGTAACGATCCCTCCATGCCGGTGAAATAGGATCCGTCAAAGAAGCCGGAATGTCCGCGCCATGGCTCCAGCTCCTCAGGCCCATTGTCGCCTGAGAACACCACGATCGTGTTGTCGTCGACACCCAGTTCTTTCAACGTGTCGAGCACCGCGCCGAAGTCCGAGTCGAGCTCGAGCAGGCAGTCCGCCCATTCGCCTTGGCCCGACTTTCCTTTGAACTCCGCGCGGGGAATCGTCGGCATGTGCATCATCGAGTGGTTGAAGTAGAGGAAGAACGGCTTCTTCGCTGCAACGCTCCGCTTCATGAACGACTTGGCGCGATCGAGAAACTCGACATCGACATCACGTCGAACGGCTAGATCGAGTTGCTTGACCGGCCGCGGCGTCTCTCCTCTGCGCGCCTCCAGCATGCTCGTGACGCCGTCGCGCTTCGGATTGTACCAGGGATCTTCTGGCCAATAGGATTCGTCCCACGTCCGTGGCGGCCCGTACCATTCGTCGAAACCATGGTCGGTCGGCCAACGGCCTTGCGAGGCGCCGACATGCCATTTGCCTACGCACGCCGTGGCGTAGCCCTTGGCCGACAGAACGTCACCGATCGTGCGCTCCCAGGCAACCAGGCCGCCATCATCGCCGGGCAGCGCGACGGTGTGGTTCCCGGAGCGGATCGCGTAGCGGCCGGTCAGGAAAGCGGATCGCGACGGAGTGCACTGCGCCTCCGGCGCGAAGTTGAGGAGCTTCATCCCCTCGGTCGCGAATGCATCAATTCGGTTGGTAGCTGCGCCCCGCAGTATGCCGCCGCCGTAGCAGCCAAGCTCACCATATCCAAGATTATCAACCAGGAAGTAGACGATGTTGGGAGGCCCAGCCGGCGTAGGACGAGATTGCGCCAGCACGCTCTCATTTGAACCCGCTATCGCAGACGCAGCAGCAAGCGCTGTACTTGCCAGCAAAACGTCGCGCCGATTTGGACCCTTGTCGTTCTTGTTTTTCACCGAGCTTCCCATCCAAGCCCTCCGCACGAGCATAGGTTGCCGGATCGAAGTCTGCACGCTCCTAGCTCGAAAAACCAGCTCTTTTGGATAGGCGCGGAGTCCGCTTCGGTCACAAGGCGGAGTCCCTTTCATCAGATCGCGTGGCCGCTTCATTCTCCAAAGCAGACATCTCGGATTCATGAACATGCGTTCTAGCCGCGCAGCCTGATCCGGTCCTCGCGCGCGCAATCGGTGACGAAGCCGATCACCGCCCGCACCGACGGAAGCTCCACCAGATCGGGATGCGCGAGCAGCCAGAGATCGGAGAGGCTCGAGAGCTTTTGCGGCGCGACCCGAACCAGATCGGAATAGTCGGCCCCGACCAGGCAGGATAGCGCGCAGATCCCGAGCCCGGCGCGCGCCGCGGCCAGCATGTCGCCCTGCGAGGAACAGCGCATCACCGTCGTGCCCTGCCGGGTGATGACATCGCTCCACCGCGCCAGCCGCGCATTCGAGGCCTGGTCGGCAAACCCGATCACGCTGTGGCCCTTCCATTCGTCCGGCCGCTCCGGAAGCTTGCGGCCGGCCGCATAGGTGCGCGAGGCATAGAAGCCGGCGCCGAGCCGCCCGATCCTGCGCCCGATCAGGTTCTCATCCCCGGCATCGACCGGCCGCAGCACCACGTCGGCCTCGCGGCGGCGGACGCTGGCCGGAAACGGATGGGTGATGATCTCGAGCTGGATATTGGCGTGGTCGCGCAGGAACGGCCCGAGCCGCGGCATCAGCCAGTGCGCCGCCAGCGTCGCGCCGATCGACAGCTTGACGACGCCGCGCGCCTGCTCGCCGGTCGCGGAGGCGGAGGCTTCCGCGCGCAGCGCCGCCGCCGCCATCGCCTCGGCATGTTCGCGGAACTTGCGGCCATGCGAGGTCAGCGACAGACCGTCATTGGATCGGGCGAACAGCCGGGTGCCGAGCTGCTTCTCGAGCGCCGCGACGTTGCGGCCGACGGTGGGATGGCTGATGCGCAGCCGCCGCGCCGCGCCGGCAAGGCTCCGCGTCTCCGCCACCGCGACGAATGTCTTGCACAGCTCCCAGTCCATGCGCCCGCCCGCCTGCGCCCTGTTCATTTCTGGCCAATCGGCCGTTCAATATTGAACGCCATGATGCGGCCGTCCAGCCCTATATTGCGGCGCCAGAAGAGCCGTCGCTCCGGCCATCACAACACATCGCGATCCGCTCCGGCTGCCGTCCGGGCGGTTCCCCCATGGAGGATCCGAACAATGTCGCTGCCCGCTTCGCTCGCCAACAAGCTCGAACTGCCGGTCGTCGGCTCCCCGCTGTTCATCGTGTCGGGGCCCGAGCTCGTGATCGCGCAGTGCAAGGCCGGCATCGTCGGCTCGTTCCCGGCGCTGAACGCCCGCCCAGCCGAGAAGCTCGGCGAATGGCTGACCCAGATAGAGAACGAGCTCGGCGAGTACCAGGCGCTGCATCCGGAGAAGAAGGTCGCGCCCTACGCGGTCAACCAGATCTGCCACGCCTCCAACGACCGCCTGATGCGCGACATGGAAACCTGCGTGAAGCACAAGGTGCCCGTGATCATCACCTCGCTGCGTCCGCCGTCCGAGATCGTCGAGGCCGCGCATTCCTACGGCGGCGTCGTGTTCCACGACGTCATCAATGTGAAGCACGCCCGCAAGGCCGCCGAGCAGGGCGTCGACGGATTGATCCTGGTGTGCGCCGGCGCCGGCGGCCATGCCGGCACGCTGTCGCCGTTCGCGCTGGTGCGCGAGGTCAAGCAGTGGTTCAAGGGCACGATCCTGCTGTCGGGCGCGATCTCCGACGGCTGGAGCATCGCGTCCGCCCTCGCGCTCGGCGCCGACCTCGCCTACATGGGCACCCGCTTCATCGCGACCGCGGAAGCCAACGCCGACATCAGGTACAAGCAGGCGCTGACCGAGCACGCCGCGCACGACATCGTCTATTCGAACCTGTTCACGGGCGTGCACGGCAACTACCTCGGGCCGTCGATCGCCGCAGCCGGGCTCGACCCGGCCAACCTGCCGGTTGCCGACAAGTCCAAGATGAATTTCGGCTCCGGCGGCAACACCAAGGCCAAGGCCTGGCGCGACATCTGGGGCTCGGGCCAGGGCATCGGCCAGATCGTCGACGCCCCGCCGGTCGCCGAACTGGTGACGCGGCTGAAGGCGGAGTTTAATGAGGCGCGCAACGACTTCATGAAGGCCAGCGCCTGACGCTGGACGATCGCCTGGAGAGACCCGGTATGATCATCAGCGGCGACCGACAGATCAGCTATAGCGACATTCACGCCCGCATCGCGCGGGCGGCCACCGGCCTGCGCGCGCTCGGCGTGCAGGGCGGCAAGCCGGTCGGCATGATGCTGCGCAATGACTTCGCGTTGTTCGAGGTGGTCGCTGCCTCCGCCGCGCTCGGCAGCCCGGTGGTGCCGATCAACTGGCATCTGAAGGCCGACGAGGTCGCCTACATCCTCACCGACAGCGGCGCCGATACGCTGGTCTGCCACGCCGATCTGCTGCCGCAGATCCGCGACGGGTTGCCGCCTTCGATCAAGCTGCTGGTCGTGACCACGCCGCCGGAGATCGCCGCGGCCTATGGCGTGACGCCCGCGCTCACCCGCGTGCCCGACGGCATGACCGACTGGGACGACTGGCGCGACACGCATCAGCCGCTGACCGACGCGCCGATCGGCGCGGCGCCGATGTTCTACACCTCGGGCACAACGGGACTGCCGAAGGGCGTCAAGCGCAAGCCGATGCGGCCCGAGCAACAGGCGGCGGCCGCCCGCGTCGGCGCCCTCACCTACGGCGTCAAGCCGAACGAGGGCCAGGTGATCCTGATGAACGGCCCGATGTACCATTCGGCGCCGCACTCCTACGGCATGCTCGCGTTCCGCAACGGCTGCGCGATCGTGCTCGAGCCGCGCTTCGATCCCGAGGACCTGCTGCAATTGATCGCGCGCCACCGCGTCACCCACATGCACATGGTGCCGACCATGTTCGTGCGGCTGCTGCGGCTGCCCGAGGAGACGCGTCGCCGCTACGATTTGTCGTCGCTGCGCTTCATCGTGCACGGCGCGGCGCCCTGCCCGGTCGACGTCAAGCGCGCGATGATCGAATGGTGGGGACCTGTGATCAACGAATATCTCGGCTCGACCGAGACCGGCATCCCGGTCTGGCATTCGTCGGCCGAGGCGCTGGCCAAGCCCGGCACCGTCGGCCGCGCCATCGAGGGCGGCATCGTCAAGACCTTCCGCCCCGACGGGACGGAATGCGACGTCGGCGAGCCCGGCGAGATCTTCATGCGCCAGACCGCGACTTCGGATTTCGACTACCACGGCAACGCCAAGGCGCGCGCCGAGGCCGACCGCGACGGCCTGATCAGCGTCGGCGATGTCGGCTATCTCGACGCCGACGGCTATCTGTTCCTGTGCGACCGCAAGCGCGACATGGTGATCTCGGGCGGCGTCAACATCTATCCCGCGGAGATCGAGAATACCCTGATCGGCATGGACGGCGTGCGTGACTGCGCGGTGTTCGGCGTGCCCGACGACGAGTATGGCGAGCGGCTGTTCGCCTGCGTCGAGCCGGAGACCGGCGCCACGCTGTCGGCAGCAGCGATCCAGGATTTCCTGCGCGGCAAGCTCGCCAATTTCAAGGTGCCGCGCGACATCCGCTTCATGGATGCGCTGCCGCGCGAGGCCACCGGCAAGATCTTCAAGCGCAAGCTGCGCGACCTCTACCGCGAAGGGCAGCTTCGCTGAACGATGTGACGGTGAAGCGAACGGCGTTTGAAACTTAGTTGCTGTTGCAAACGGCCGGCAATCGACGCAACGATGCAGCCGCATCTAGAGCATGATCCGGAAAAGTGGAAACCGGTTTTCCGAGAAGATCATGCTCAAACAAAGATTAGATCATGATGCGATTCCATGGAAACGCATCATGATCTGAAGCCGGGATCATCGCCATGAACTCCGCCGACTTCATCGTCATCCGCAACGACCTGCAGCAGTGCAAGGTGATCGAGACGCGATTGCCCGATGCCGCGGCGCTGCCGCCCGATGCGCTGCTGGTGAAAGTGACGCGCTTCGCCTTCACCGCCAACAACATCACCTACGCCGTGATCGGCGAGCAGCTGAAGTACTGGCACCTGTTCCCGGCGCCCGAGGGCTACGGCATCATTCCGGTGTGGGGCTTTGGCGAGGTGCTGGCCTCGAAGCATCCCGCTGTCGCCGTCGGCGAAACGCTGTTCGGCTATTTCCCGATGGCGACGCATCTCGTGATCGAGGCCGCCGACGTCAGCAAGCGCGGCCTGCGCGATGGCGCCGCGCACCGGCAAGAGGTGTCGCCGGTCTACAACGCCTACGCCCGCGTCTCCGGCGATCCGACCTATGCCGGCCAGCAGGGCGATTTCCGCGCACTGATGTTGCCGCTGTTCATGCTGTCGTTCCTGGTCGACGACTTCCTCGCCGAGAATGAATTCTACGGCGCCCGCCGCGTCATCCTGTCATCGGCCTCGAGCAAGACCGCATTCGGCCTCGCCCATCTGCTGCACCGACGTGGTATCCGGGTGATCGGTCTGACCTCGAAAGGCAATGTCGATTTCGTCACTTCGCTCGGCTGCTATGACGACGTCGTCACCTATGACCAGGTCGCGGCGATTCCGCCGGCCGAGCCCGTCGCCTATGTCGACATGGCCGGCAACAGCGCGCTGCGCGAGGCCCTGCACCGGCACTTCGGCGATCAGATGGTCTATTCCGGCCGGGTCGGCCTCACGCATCGCGCGAGCGAGCCGGCCGAGCCGACGCTGCCCGGCGCCAAACCGATGTGGTTCTTCGCACCCGACCAGATCCGCAAGCGCGCCAAGGAATGGGGCCCCGGCGGCATCGACCAGCGCTTTGGCGCCGCATGGACCGAGCTCGTGCCACATCTGCCCGATTGGCTCGATGTCGTCGAGCGGCGCGGCCCGGCCGCGGTGCGCGAGGCCTATCTCGATACCCTGCAGGGCCGCGTTCCGCCGGATCAGGGCTTGATCCTGTCGCTGGCCGAATAGGCGCTATCCCGTCGCGCCCTTTCTGCGGCCTCGCCAATGGGTATAGGCTTTGCCGCAATGGGAACGCCGCCGGGCAACTGACCAAGGGCGGCCGATGACGGGAAACGCCCGATGCTCGACAAGACGGACGATATTTCGGTCGCCGCCGACAATTGGCTTGTGCAGTTCGAGGATGCGCTGGCGAGCCCCGACGATGTGCTGCTGAAGCCGCTGTTCCACCCTGACAGCTATTGGCGCGACGTGCTGGCGCTGAGCTGGAACATCCAGACCGTCAACCGCGCCTTTGCGATCATCGAGGAACTGCCGGCACATGCCCGCCGCAGTGCGCCGCACGACTTCCGCATCGATGCCGAGCGCGCGGCGCCGCGCCGGGTGACGCGCGCCGGCACCAGTTCGATCGAGGCGATCTTCAAGTTCGAGACCGCCAGCGGCCGCGGCCACGGTATCGTACGGCTGATCCCTGACGCCGCCGACGGCGACCGGCTGAAGGCCTGGACCTTGCTGACCGCACTCGAGGAGCTCAAGGGTTTTGAGGAGCAGCAAGGCCATACGCGGCCGCGCGGACAGGCCTATTCCCGCGACTTCCGCGGACCCAACTGGCTCGACCTGCGCAAGGCATCCACCGAGTATGCCGATCGCGATCCGGATGTACTCGTGGTGGGCGGCGGACAGGCGGGGCTTGCGATCGCCGCCCGGCTGCAACAGCTCAAGATCGACGCGCTGATCGTCGACCGCGAGGCGCGCGTCGGCGACAATTGGCGCAAGCGCTATCACGCGCTGACCCTGCACAACCAGGTGCAGGTCAATCACATGCCCTACATGCCGTTCCCGCCGAACTGGCCGACCTACATTCCGAAGGACAAGCTCGCCAACTGGTTCGAATCCTATGTCGATGCCATGGAGCTGAACTTCTGGACCGGCACGGAATTTCTGGGCGGCAGCTACGACGATGCCGCGGGCCGCTGGACGGTCGAGCTGCGCCGCACCGACGGCACGACGCGGACCATGCGGCCGCGCCATGTCGTGATGGCAACCGGCGTCAGCGGCATCCCCAATCTGCCCGACATGTCAGGCTTGAAGAATTTTTCCGGCAAGGTGCTGCATTCCAGCCGCTACGAGGACGGCGAGAGCTGGACCGGCAAGCGCGCGCTGGTGATCGGCACCGGCAACAGCGGCCACGATATCGCGCAGGACCTGCATTCCTCCGGCGCCGCGGTCACGCTGGTGCAGCGCTCCCCGACCCTGATCACCAATATCGAGCCGTCGGCGCAGCTGGCCTATGCCGCCTATAATGAAGGCTCGCTCGAGGACAACGATTTGATCGCGACCTCGATGCCGCTGGTGCTCGCCAAGCGCAGCCATGTGCTGATGACCGAGCAGTCGAAGGAACTCGACAAGCCGCTGCTCGACGGCCTCGCCCGCAAGGGCTTCAAGCTCGATTTCGGCGACGGCGGCACCGGCTGGCAATTCAAGTACCTGACCCGTGGCGGCGGCTATTACTTCAACGTCGGCTGCTCCGACCTCGTCGCGAGCGGCGCGGTCGCGCTGAAGCAATTTTCCGACATCGAGACCTTCGTCAGCGACGGCGCGCGGCTGAAGAACGGCGAGACGATAGAGGCCGACCTCATCGTGCTTGCGACCGGCTACCGGCCGCAGGAAGAGCTGGTGAAGAAACTGTTCGGCGAGGCGATGGCGACGCGCGTCGGTCCGATCTGGGGTTTTGGCGACGGCCAGGAGCTGCGCAACATGTACACCCGCACGCCGCAGCCCGGCCTCTGGTTCATCGCCGGCAGCCTCGCGCAATGCCGCATCAACTCGCGCTATCTGGCGCTGCAGATCAAGGCGATCGAGGAAGGCTTGTTGCCGCGCGACGTCGCGCCGGTGGCGAAGTTTGCGTAACAACCACCACCGTCATTCCGGGGCGACGCGTAAGCGTCGAACCCGGAATCCATTGGGCCGCACGCTCTGCGGATGAATGGACTCCTGGCCCACGCGCGCGCACCCCGGAATGAAGAGAAGAGAGAGGACAGACAATGCCGACCATCCTGGGCACCGGCGAGCATCGCTATCGCGTCGTCGAGAACTTCGCGAAATTGCCGGACGGCTGGAGCCTGACCGATGTCGCGTCGGTCGCGATCGACAGCAAGGACCGTGTCTATGTGTTCAACCGCGGCGACCACCCGATGGTGGTGCTCGACCGCGAGGGAAACTTCCTCCGGAGCTGGGGCGAAGGCGTGTTCGCCCGCGCGCACGGTCTGCATATCGACGCCGACGACAATCTCTATTGCACCGACGACGGCGACCACACCGTGCGCAAATGCTCGACCGACGGCAAGGTGCTGCTGACGATCGGCATTCCGAACAAGCCGGCGCCGTTCATGAGTGGCGAGCCGTTCCATCGCTGCACCCATACCGCGCTGTCGCCGAAAGGCGAGATCTACGTCTCGGACGGCTACGGCAACGCCTGCGTCCACAAATACACCCCGGACGGCCGGTTGATCAAAACCTGGGGCGAGCCCGGCACCGATCCCGGCCAGTTCAACATCGTGCACAACATCGCGACCGACGCCGACGGCTTCGTCTATGTCGCGGACCGCGAGAACCACCGCGTCCAGGTGTTCGACGGCAACGGCAGATACGAGACGCAGTGGAACAATCTGCATCGGCCCTGCGCGCTGTGCTGCTGCGGAGGCGGCAAGCAGCCGAATTTCGTGATCGGAGAGCTCGGCCCCGGCATGGCCGTCAACCGCAAGGTGCCCAATCTCGGCCCTCGGCTGTCGATCGTGGATGGCACCGGCAAGCGCATCGCCCGGCTCGGCGGCGAGCAGGGCCCGGGGGTCGAGATCGGAAAATTCCTGGCGCCGCACGGCATCGCCCTGGATTCGCGCGGCGACATCTATGTCGGCGAGGTCGGCGTCACCGACTGGAAGACCAGCTTTCCCGACACCGAGATGCCGGCCGCGGTGCGCGTGACACGCTGCCTGCAGAAGCTGGAGCGGGTGACGGGATAACTCTCGGCGCCGTCAAATCTCGCCGATCACCTCGCGGCGGCGCTGCTCGGATTCTTCGGCGTAGCGCCGCATCGCGTGCGCTTCGGTGAGCAGGCCGATCGGCCGCCGGTCGCCATCGCCTTCGACCACCGCGAGCGATTCGGCTTCGGCGGCGTCGAACACCGCGATCGCCTCCTGGACGTTCATGCCGGGATGCAGCACCACGTCGGCGTAGCGCAGGATGCCGGCGAGCCCCTTGTCCTCCTCGAGATCCGGCGCATGCGCTTCGGCGACCAGCGCGAGCCCCGCATAACGCCCCTCGCCGTCGACCGCGACGACCTGGGTCTTCGAGCCCGGCGGGAATTCCTCGCGGAACGCCTCGATCGGCATCGCGGCGCTCACCGTGATCATGTCTTGCCGCATCATCTTGCCGACCGTGAGATCGCGAATCCAGCCGATGTCGGCCGCGCTGCGGATGGTCTCGCCGCGCAGATGCAGCCGCCAAGTCGCGAACGAATAGCCGAACAGTTCGCGGGTGATCGTGGTCGAGATGATGACCGCGACCAGCACCGCCGTGGTCAGCCAGAGATTGCCGGTGGATTCCAGCGCGATGAACGACATCGTCAGGGGACCGCCGATCACCGAGGCCGACAGCGCGCTCATGCCGATCACGGCATAGGCGTTGGGATCGAGATTGAGCCCCGGCCACACGATGTCGACGCCGGCGGCGAACAGCCGGCCGCCGAGCGCGCCCATGAACAACGTGGCGAAGAACAATCCGCCGCGGAAGCCGGAGCCGAGCGACACGATCGAGGCGATCGCCTTCAGCACGAACACGCCGGCGATGATGGTGAGCGGCATCGCCACGATGCCGGCGAAGCGCAGCGCGCCATGGCCCGACGACATCACCTGCGGCGTCAGCAGCGCCATCGCGCCGACCGCAAGCCCGCCGAGCGCCGGGCGCAGCGGCTGCCAGAGCTTGGTCTTGGTGAGCAGCGCCTCGCACAGCGTCACCCCGCGCATGATCGCAATCCCGGTCAGCGCCGCGATGATCCCGAGCAAGGCGGCAATCGCCAGATCCCGCCCGAGCACGTCGCCGACGGTTCCGACGCCGACCCCGAGCGGCAGCGGCTCGAAGGCATGGGCGACGAAATAGCCAGACACCGCCGCCACCCCGACCGGGGTCAGGCTCGCCGGCGTGTAACCGCCGATCACAAGTTCGAAAGCGTAGAACGCGCCCGCGAGCGGCGCGCTGAAGGCGCCGGCGATCGCCGCCGCCGCCCCGCAGCCCACCATGATTCGCTGGTCGTTGCGGCGCAGATGGAAACCGCGGCCGATCGAGGCCGCAAGGCCGCTGGAGAGCTGGGTGTAGCCGGCCTCGAGCCCGACCGAGCCGCCGACGCCGCTCGACCAGATCGTCTGCAGCGCCACGATCACGCTGCCGCGGAACGACATCCGCCCGCCATAGAGCGCATTGGCCTCGATCGGGTCGATCTCGCGGGCCGGCCGGACCCGGAGCAGCAGCAGGAACGCGATTCCGAGTACCAGTCCGCCGACCGTGGGAACCACGAGCGCGCGCACCGGATCGATGCTGGGCTGGCTCGACAGCCGCTCGCCCAGCGGCAGATTGAACAGCACCGAATGCAACACCGTGACGAGGCCGCTCATGACCGCCACCACGAGGCCGCCGATGGCGCCAATCAGCAGCGCCAGCACCACGAGGCTCGTCTCGTGCGCACGCACGAATGCGCGCAAACGGCGCGGCGCCTCGAGATAGCTTGTGGTCGTGGTCATCGGCAGGGGTCCGTCACTGGCCGAGGGGCTTGGGGCTCCCTTTACGGGCCTCGCGGGCGGGAGGCAATCGGGGCAGGAACATGGCAGGGCACGGCGGATAAGCCGCTCATTGCTCTTCACAATCCCGTCACGCTGCCTGTAGTATGTGAGTGCATGCTGCTTCGCAGCTAATGGGAGTCAGGAGCGTTATTTGAACGCACATGTCTCGCAAGGCGGTTGGCCGGTGCTGGTCTTGAATGCGGACTTCCGGCCGCTGAGTTATTACCCGCTGTCGCTCTGGTCCTGGCAGGACGCGATCAAGGCGGTGTTCCTCGATCGTGTCAACATCGTCGAATATTACGACCGCGCGGTACGAAGTCCTTCCTTCGAAATCCAGCTGCCCAGCGTCGTATCCCTGAAATCCTTCGTCAAGCCGACCACCCACCCCGCCTTCACCCGGTTCAACGTCTTCCTGCGCGACCGCTTCTCCTGCCAGTATTGCCTGTCGCCAGACGACCTCACCTTCGATCACATCATTCCGCGCAGCAAGGGTGGCCAGACCACCTGGGAGAACGTCGTCGCCGCCTGCTCACCCTGCAACCTCCGCAAGGGCAACCTGACGCCGCAGCAGGCCAAGATGTTTCCGAAGCAGACGCCCTACGCCCCGACCGTGCATCAGCTGCACCGCAACGGCCGGCTGTTCCCGCCGAACTATCTGCACGAAAGCTGGCTCGACTATCTCTATTGGGATACTGAGCTCGATCCGTAGGCGGCGCGGAGCCAGTTCGGGATGAGCGACGATAAGACCAAGCTTTGGTCGCGGCTGCTCGGCTGCTCCTCACAAATCGCAAGAGAGATCAATCGGCGGCTCAGGGATCGCTTCCAATACAGCATTGCCCGCCTGCATGTTCTCGAAGCTTTGTCGGCCTCCAAGCGAGCCATGGCGTTGAGCCGGCTCGCCGACGCTTTGATGGTGCCGCAAAGCAATGTCACGGCTCTCGTCAACGAACTCGTCAACATCGGTCACGTCGAGCGCGTAACCGCGGAGGCGGATCGCCGCGTTCAGGTCGTTCTGCTGACGAAGGCCGGCAGGACCGTCCTTCGCCGGCTGCGAGCGGAGCAGACGCGCTCGCTCTCGGCATTGTTCCTGGATGTGCCTCGCGACGACATCGCAAGCCTGCTGATGGATCTGACAGGGTTAGAACAGGCGGTGTCCGCCAACCTTCAATTGAACGGCACCCGGCGCACCGCTCGCAAGCGAAGACAGCAACCTCCGCCCAAGCCGCCCTGCCGGCGGCCCGCTTCGCAATCGCGTGCGAAGGAATAGCTCGCCGCGGCGTAGCGAGATGCGTGCGGCGATCAAAATGCGAAGGCCTCCGATGGGCATACCGGAGGCCTTCCTTGGAGGTAACAATCTCTATGAGTTCAGAGCAATCTCCCTTTCTGTGGATGAATCCTTACCAGTTGCGCTGGGCACGAAGGAGCAACAGCACGGTGTTCTGGTCCTTCAGTTCGTACACGGTGCCCGGCTTGCCGATGCCGGCGCTGCCCGGATAGGCGATCGTGCCCGCGAACTTCTGGTCGATGTGGGTGTAGGTCAGGTCTGCCGAGAAGGTCAGGTTCTTGACCGGGGTCCACCGGGTGATCAGGCCGAGCTGCGCGATGTTGTAGTCGGGATTGCACGAGGTCAGGCCGGCGGTGCCGAAGGCTGCGCCGAACGAACCGCCCACGCCTGAGCCGGTCGGGCCGCAGATATAGGACTTGGCCGTGCCGTTGTAGCGGACCCCGGCATAGGCGCCGTAGATGGCCGTGTTCCAGTAGGCATCCCAATTGTGGGTGTACGCACCGCGCATGCCCCAGGTGGAGATCAGCTGCTGCTGACCGCCGGCGACGAACACCGAGTCAGGTGCCATGCCGAAGCCGACGCTCTGATACGCACCCGGCAGATTGGTGCCGCCGAACACCGTGTTCGAACCAGCCGCACCGGCGAGGTCCTGGATGTTGTAGCGGGTTGCGCCGTTGGTGTAGACGCCCTGGATGTTGATCGTGTCGCCAGGTCCGGTCGGGATATTCTTGATCGACAGGCCCAACTGACCCGCCCAGCCCCACTTGTCGTCCGGATGGCCGGTGGTTTCAGTGCCGCCGTAATAGGCCGCATGGTTGTTATGCGCCGCGAACGATGCCTGGAACAGACCCCAGGCCTGGTCGACGCGCAACATCGCAACAAGGTCAGGCGCGATCGTGCCCGCGTAGTTGCTGAGACCGAACGGACCGAGTGCGCCCGGCGCCGCGCCCAGATTGTTGACGCCGGCCTGATAGTAAGCCGCCTGATCCTGCGCCGACAACGCCATCGAGATGCCGTTGCCGAACTGCGCGGTGTAGGTGAACTGGTTCACGCCGGTGATCGTGCCGCCGCCGCCGACGAGACCGTCGTAGTTGTTGCCCGGATAGTTGGCCCAGGGGGTCGCGAACTGCGAAACCGCCTTACCCATAGTAAAGCCGGCGAACTGGATGAAGGCGTAGTAGACGCCGACCGTACCGCCCGCGACACCACCGGCATTGGCATTGTTGGGAGCCTGAGCGGTGCCGATCGGCGAGTAGACGGTCGAGCCGTTGCCCTGCCCGGCATAGCTATCCGTGGTCCAGCTGAAGGTCGCATCGAAGAAGGTGCGAACCACGCCGTATTCGGTCGCGGTACGCGTATCGATGTTCAGATCCTGACGCGAGCGCCAGGTGTAGCCGTTGGTGAAACGGTTGTTCGCACCGGCGGCACCTGAGGTGTTGCCGGTGTTGTCGGAGTTCGTGTTCGCCAGAACGTCGACGCGCAAATAGCCGCCCAGCTTGATGCACGTATCGCTACCCGGGATGTAATAGAAGCCTGGGCCGTACAGCGAACACACCTTCACGTATTCGACCGCCTTGGCCTTCACTGGAAGGTCGGCCGCTTGCGCGCCGGCCAATCCAATGAACGACGCTGCCGAAGCCAAAATAACACTCTTGGAAAGCTGCATAAAACCTCCTGCCTTTTTTCGTTTGAGGAGATTTGTGATCGAGCTGACTGCCCCCCGATCTTCATCCCCAACCAATCCGCGTCGCCCTCGACGTGAGACGGATGATCGGTGACCGATCTCCAATCTCCGCGAAGCCCCTCACCGCGCAGGATCGATGAGAACAACAGTTCGTGAGACGCGACAATGCGACAAATGCTTGTCACACGCATTCAATGCCGTCTCGTGATACTTCTAACACACTGATATAAAACGATATTTATATTCCATACATGAAGTATCAGTAACGCTAGGAAGATAGCTTTTCCGCTATCCGTTGATCATTGATCCATAGCGCGCGCACGAAAAACGTCCCGGCACTTCAGAGCGCGAGACGCGAGTTGATCAAAATAGATTCAGTTGAGAGGAAACGTCCGCAGCGCAGGAAATCCGATCGCCGCTCGTCGTATCGAAGCCTCGTCAGACCTCAGACTTGGCAGCGCCTTCCTGTCGTGCCGCCGAAACGTGTACTCCCAGGTTTGGCGCGCCCACGAATTCGATTCCGGCATTCTCGAGCGCCTCGCGAATCCGTTCGACCGTGTCGAAGTTGGCTTCTATCCGGCCTTCAAGGCGCTCCAGTCGCCGGATCGTCGCAAGTGCCAAACCAGCTTCCTGCGCAAGCCGATCCTGCCTCCAGCGGAGAAGCGCGCGCGCCGCCTTGATCTGCCGTACGTCCGTAAGCATTCCCTTCGAGTTCCTCCTGGACGCTGCGTTGTTGTTCTCTCAATCCGACTGAGTCTTCGCGACGTTCGCGCCTACCGCCTTCCACGGCAGGCGCTGGCCGAACTCCTGGATCATCATTTGGAACATCATCCGGTCGAAGTCCGTTTCGGTGATCATGCATCCGTTCCGGCGATCAGCGCGCCCTGGCCGCAGGCGCGCCGGCGGCAACCGGTTCGACCGTCGGCACACTTCATCCGTGTATCCGCGGCACGCACGCGCAGCGCTCGCGCGGCGGCGAAGCAGGAAACAAGCGGAGCGCATCCTCGACCTATTTGTACAGATTATGCAGAGGTGCAAACGGAGGATTGCGCTGAGCGGCGCGGTAGATTGCCACACTCTCATTGAAGACATCCCGCACCGTGATCGGCGCCTGATTGTCCATGCGACCGAACAGCACCGTGACGCATGTTGCGGAACCGGTTTCGATCCGCATCGATCTGAGTTCCGTCCGACTAGGCAATGACTGCCCGCCCGATAAAGTGCGCTATCGACGTTGCTCAATGCATCAGTCATCTTGACGCGCGGCATGTTGACCTGCGTCGCTCAACCGATTGTCGCACATGCATTTCAAGTTCGAGGTGAGCGGAAGATCGACCGCGCGATGCCTTGACGCGGACGAGGTCACGGAGCGGGTTGGGATGGCCGCCGTCCACCTTGCGCAGCTCTCCGTCCCGACGCATTTCGTCGCCTGCGGCAATGTCATCCCGGGACGGCTGCTCGGCGTTTCATGACGGGACTTCCGCCGATGCGGCCCAGTTCGTCCGCAAGGCGCGATCGCTTTTGCGTGATCATTCGCCATAGTCCGGACTATATGATTGCAACCTAATAGTTCGCATCCTATCTAATTGGCATGCCTCCGTCGCAATCCCATATCCACGCCGAGATCGGCCGCCTGATCACGCGGCTCGCTCGGATCTGGCGTCGCGAGTCGGATCAGGCGCTGTCCGACCACGGCCTGTCCTACGCGACGGCGATCCCGCTGCTGGTGCTGTCGCGGCAAGGGGAGAACGTCCGCCAGGGCGTGCTGGCCGACGAACTGGGCATCGAGGGGCCTTCGCTGGTGCGGCTGATCGATCTGCTCGAATCCGAAGGCCTGGTCGAGCGCCGCGAGGACCCGACCGACCGGCGCGCCAAGACGCTGCATCTCACCGTTTCAGGCGAAGCCAAGGTCGAGGAGACCAACCGGGTGCTCCGCCGCGTGCGCGCCAGCCTGCTGAAGGATATCGGCAGCGAGGAACTTGCGATAACCTTCGAGACGCTGCGGCGCATCGAGCAACGCGCGAGCCGCCTGCAGGACGCCAAGAGTGTTCAAGGCAAGACTGCTGCAGACAAGACTGCCGCAGAGGCAAGATAGTCATGCACGCGGAAGAGCCGTTCCTGGTCCGCCACGCGGACCTCATCTTCGCGTTGAAGACGTTCGCCGCGTCGATGCTGGCGCTTGTCATCGCATTGGCGATCGATCTGCCGCGCCCCTATTGGGCGATGGCGACGGTCTATATCACCTCACAGCCTCTGGCCGGTGCGACCAGCTCGAAGGCGTTCTTCCGCGTGATCGGCACCCTGGTCGGCGCGAGCATGACGGTCGCCCTGGTGCCGAACCTTGTCAATGCGCCGGAGCTATTGTGCCTCGCGATCGCGCTCTGGGTCGGCCTCTGCCTTTATCTGGCGCTGCTCGACGGCACGCCGCGCAGCTACATCTTCATGCTGGGGGGATACACCGTCGCGCTGATCGGCTTCCCGTCGGTGGCCGACCCGGGCAACATCTTCGACGTCGCGCTGGCGCGGGTCGAGGAAATCTCGCTCGGGATCATCTGTGCCAGCCTGGTGTCGACGGTGGTGTTTCCCCGCAGCGTCGCGCCGGCGGTCGGCGGCCGGGTCAGGAGCTGGCTGGCAGATGCGCGCCGGCTGTCCCGCGACGTGCTGCTCGATCGCGGGACCAGCGAAACGCGGCGGGCCCAACGCCTGCGCCTTGCGACCGACACCGTCGAGATCGATACGCTGGCGACCCATCTCGCCTACGACCGGCTGGCCGACGCCGGCACCGCGCGCGGCCTCGCCGAGGTCCGGCTGCGCATGCTGATGCTGCTGCCGATCGTCACGTCGATCGAAGACCGGCTGGCCGCGCTCGGCGAGCCGGCGCTGCAAAGGCAACCGGAGTTGCGACGCCTGATCGGAGACCTCGCCGCATGGATCGTGGACGAGGATCGCCCGCCGCAATCCGGCGAGCAGATCCGCGCCGCGATCGCCGAGCGGCAATCCGCGCTCGACGGCCTCGCACCGCGGGAGCGCATCATCACCATCAGCCTGCTGCTGCGGCTGCGCGAGCTTGTCGACATCTCGGCCGACTGCCGCGCGGTGGGCGACGCGATTGCCGCGGGTCGGGATATCTCCACCGTCCCTCTGGCGTTCCGCCCGGAATCGGGCGCGGCGCCGGTCCGTCACCGCGACCACGGCATGGCGCTGTGGTCGGCCGCGGGGGCGGCGGTGGCCATCCTGATCTGCTGCGGCCTGTGGATCGCGACCGGCTGGCCCGACGGCGCCTCGGCGCCGATGATGGCGGCGGTCGCCTGCTCCTTCTTCGCCGCGCAGGATGAGCCGGCGCGCAGCATCCGGGCCTTCGGCCTGTTTTCGCTGGTCGCGATCGTCATTGTGGCGATCTATCAGTTCGCGCTGGTGCCGGGCATCTCCCATGTCGAGGTCCTGATCGCCGCGCTGGCGCCGACCTTCCTCACATACGGCTTCCTGATCGCAAGGCCGAAGACCGCGCCGATCGGCATGGCGCTCGCCGCCAACACCGCGACGCTGCTCGCGCTGCAATCGACCTACAGCGCGGATTTCGCCAGTTTTGCCAACACGTCGGTCGCGTTCTTCCTCGGCGTCGTCATCGCCGAGATCGTGACGCGGGTGGCGCGCGGCGTCGGCGCCGAATGGATCGCCAAGCGGCTGATGATGTCGAGCTGGCAGACGCTCGCGGTCGCGGCCGAACGGCGCGGCCGCGGCGATCGCGCGCAGTTTGCCGGCTTGATGCTGCATCGGCTCGGGCTATTGGTCCAGCGCATCGCCTTCATCTCCGAGAGCGACCGCCGCGATGCCGACAGCCTGGTCCAGCTGCGCATCGGGCTCAACATCATCGATCTCAGGCGGGCGCGCTACGGCCTCGCCGCATCGACCGTGCGTGCCATCGACGGCATGCTGGACGACCTCGCCGCGTCGTTTCGTGCCCATACGGACGGGGCAATGCCGACCGAACTGCTGACATGCATCGATGCGGCGCTGACCGCAGTCGTCAAGGATCCCAATGAGCGCGCGCGGGACGACGCGTTGCTCGGCCTCGTCGGCATCCGCCGCGGCCTGTTTCCGGATGCACCTGCGTATCGATCGCAGCCCGAGGAGAGTTTTGCGGCATGAGGTATGAGCTCGACATCTATGGTGTCCTGGTCCCGGCGCTGCTGCTGTGGCTCATCATCGCCTACGCGCTGAGCGCGGTGGCGAACCGGATCATGCAGCGCTCCGGGCTCTACCGGCTGGTCTGGCACCGCGCCCTGTTCAATTTCGCCCTGTACGTCTGCCTGCTTGGCGTCGTCGTTTATCTCTCGGAGTTTCTGCCATGAAGGGGAATTTCGCCTGGCTCGGCCGGGTCGCGCTCACCGCGATCGCGCTTGCCGCCGCGCTGGCCGTCGGCCGCGCGCTCTGGGTCTACTATATGGAATCGCCATGGACCCGCGACGGCAGGGTCCGCGCCGACGTGGTTCAGGTCGCTCCCGACGTATCCGGCTTCGTCACCGACGTGCTGGTCAAGGACAATCAGCCGGTGCACCGCGGCGACATCCTGTTCCGGATCGATCGCGCGCGCTTTGCGCTGGCGTTGCAGCAGGCCGATGCGGCGGTCGCCGGCCATCGTGCGACGCTGGATCAGGCCGAATCCGATCTCAAACGCTACAGTTCGCTGACCACCGATGCGGTGTCGCAGCAGAAGCAGGAGCAGGTGCTGGCCACGCAGCTGCAGGCCAAGGCCGCTTACGACCAGGCGGTCGCCGATCGCGCCGTGGCCCAGCTCAACCTCGATCGCAGCGAGGTGCATGCATCGGTCAACGGCACCATCACCAATATGGACCTGCGGCCCGGTGCGTACGTCACCGCGGGCAAGGGCGTGATGGCGCTGGTCGACACCGATACGCTGCATGTCGAGGGCTATTTCGAGGAGACCAAGCTGGCGCGCATTCGGATCGGCGACAAGGCGCAGGTGCGGCTGATGGGCGAGCCGGTCCGGCTCACCGGGCACGTCGAGAGCATTGCGGCCGGCATCGCGGACCGCGACCGCACCGACGGCGCGAACCTGCTCGCCAACGTCAATCCGACCTTCAGCTGGGTCCGGCTCGCCCAGCGCGTCCCGGTGCGCATTGCGCTGGATCACCTGCCCGATCGCATTGCACTGGTCGCCGGCCGTTCGGCGACGGTCGAGATCACGAACTAGCCGGCCCCGACCAGACGCGCCGGCAGCGGCCGCCCGTAAGGCGGACTCTGCCAGCTAGCGCGTCTGTTGCACGCCGTAACGTTTGAAATCGTCGCCGATGCTGCCCTGGATCGTCTTGGCCGCCGCGATGTCGGTATTGCCGCCGGCCTTGTCGCCCTGCTTCAATTTCGCCAGCCCACGTCCATAGAGCGCGCTTGCCAGCTTCGGATCGATGCGAAGCGCGGAGCTATAGTCGTCGATCGCCGCGCCAAGCTCGCCGGTCTTGAGAAAGACCAGGCCGCGCGAGTCGTAGGTCGCGGCATTGGCCGGCCCCGATTGCAGCGCCTTGTTGCAATCTTCCAGCGCCTCCTGCAGTTTGCCGAGGATGGCCCGGCTCCAGCAGCGTCCATTCCACACGCCGTCCAGGTTCGGCTCGAGGCGAATGGCCTGATCGTAATCCTGCACCGCGCGGGCAAAGTCATTCTTCTTCAAATAGGCGCCGGCGCGATTGGCAAGGGCTTCGCCGTAATTGGGATTGAGCTTGATGGCCTGGTCGAACGCAGCGATCGCGTGATCGTAGTCGCGCTTCCTGAGATAGGCCACGCCGCGATTGTTGAACGGCTTGATGTAGGTTGGATTGAGCTCGATGGATCGGTCAAAATCCCGGATCGCGCGGTCATAGTCCGCCTTGGCGGTGTAGGTATTCCCACGGTTGTTGTAGGCAATCGCGAGGCCGGCCGGCGTCATGTCCTGCGCCGCATCGATCAACGCCGTGCACGCACCGATGCGCGCGTCGGCCGCCGTGTGATCGAGGCCGCTGCACAGCTCGATATTCCGCAGGTAGTTGTTCTTCTGCGTCGGGCTCTGCGCACCGACCGACGGCGTGAGCAGCAGCAGGATGAAAAGCGCCGCCAGGCCGCCACTCCCACCAAAACCTGCGCGAGGATTCATGTCGGGCTCCGGGTTTGGCGACGCAGTCGTCGCCGATGTCCGTGAGTAGCCGTTCAAGACTGACGCCCTGCTCGCCTAGCACCCTCGACAAATGTTCGGATTGAACCTGCGGTCAATGTTCTGCTGGGGTTGCTGCGCCGCCCGTGTCGCAGGCTTCCTGAGAAGCTTGCTCTTGCCCTCTTCCACGAGCGTCGCGAACCTCACCGTTCCATCGTCCGATATTTCGATGCGTGGCGTGGTGCCCCGAATTCCCATCGTCGCGGCGGGCGTGTCGATCTTCATGTCGCCGGTCTTCGCGATGTTGCCGGCAACGAAGGTGAACGTTCCGTTGGCCAGCTTGAACAGGGTCGAATTCGACTTGCCGTTCGGGTCATACACGAACTCGGTCATCGCCATCTTGGCGTTGCTCGACAGATTGAACGAGGTGCCGTCGGTGAAGTTGATGCCGACCCGCCCATCGGCCCCGGTCTGCACCACGTCTCCCAAATAGACGCGGTCGCCAACCTTCGCCTGCAGCGGTTGATCAGACAGGGCAGCCTGCACGACGACCGCACTCGGATGCTCGATCGTGACCGAGCCAGTGGCGGTCACGACTGTCCCGATGAAGCTCGCCGAGGAATTTTGAACCGCGGGTTGGGCCCGCTCGGTTTGCGCCAGCGTCGGACCAGGCGCCAGGCTCACGAGCGCCAAGACGAAGCCTGCAAGCAATTGAACAATCAAATGGATACGCACGATCCCCTCCGTTGAGAAGATCTTGTCGTGTCGCGGCACGATGGTGATCTGGACCGCCGGGCCGGGACCGCAGGACCTCTACTGCCACACGAGTTGCTGCAAAACAGGCCTAAGGGCCTGGTGTCGTTCGACTAAAAATTAATAAGTGGACAATTTACTTGGTAAATATACACTAAATTTGGTGGGGGTGCACTTGCGATAATTGGCAGCAGCTCTGTCGTTTCCGCGATGGCTCCCCCGCCGCATTGGAAGCCGATTTTCACTACCGAATTCAGTTTCAATCAGGACGTTTCGGCGGGCGAGCCTATGGCTGCGGCTGCGGGGTTTTTTCACCTCGTAGGGACTGCAAGCCAAACCAAGAAAACTACGGCAGCACCTACCGCCTGAGCCGTTCAGCAGGCGAAAAGCCAATGTTAGTCGCGTCCGGCGTAGCGTTCGGGGGCGCGAGCTCGGCCGTTTCAAGCCAGCTGCCCCGAGGGATTGGCGTTGTCGATGCCGTGATCGGTTGCGGCACCATTGTGCGCGCGCGCGACATCGTCCTTTCAGTCGTGGCCGGCGATCCGGTTTGCCAGGGTGACGTCATCGAGGTTGCAGCCGGCGGGCGGGTCGACATCCGGCTGATCGATGGCGCAATGCTCCACCTGCCGGCAGGCACAAGGCTGGCATTGGGCGACTTGGCCCAGGACCCGGTCAGCAGCTTGCGGCCGGGACTGCTCGCGAAGACCAGAAGCATCCTCCGCTTCATCGGCAGCCGACTGGCCGGGTCAGACGTCCTGACCGCGGACACGCCCGTTGGCACCGTCACGGCCAGCGGCCTCAGCCTGCTGTCGTTCGCTGCGCTGACCTTCTCGCTCCTGAAGGATGCCCGGGCCGCGGAGCCCAACGTCACGTTCCTGGACGACGACAACATCACCTACAAGGACATGCACCACGGCGTGTTCGAGCTGGTGACGAAAGAGGCGAACCCCCGGCATATCGTCGTCGACGACCCCGGAGTCACGGTCATCCTGACCACAAGAGGGTCGTCGGTCGGCGTGAGCCAGGTCTCGAACAGCCCTGCTCACATGGAGGATTTGCGCAACGCGCAACAGGAGACCCTTGCCGGTTACGCGAAAGGCGTGTGGTCAAAAGGCTCCGGGATGCCGGCTTACGACGGCTCGCCGCTGCTGAAGCCGATCAATTTTGACGTGCCCGACCCGTCATTCGCGCCGAACCAGCTCGGACCGGTACCGATCACCCTTCCCGGGTACGTCATCACGTACACGCCGCCACCGGCGCCGCTCATACTGAGCTTCGGAGCGCCGCCGCCGCTGACGTTGA
This sequence comes from Bradyrhizobium sp. UFLA03-84, assembly GCF_002289535.1. Lineage (NCBI taxonomy): Bacteria > Pseudomonadati > Pseudomonadota > Alphaproteobacteria > Hyphomicrobiales > Nitrobacteraceae > Bradyrhizobium > Bradyrhizobium sp. UFLA03-84. The sequence continues at coordinate 368,223 of NZ_NSJY01000003.1, forward strand.
ACGAGAGGCATCTGACAGCGACGACGCTGGACGACCATATTGCCGGCTCGTCGCCGAACGAGGCCCTGACGACGACGACAGGCGACTTCGCGATAACGTTCGCCAACCCACAGGACGCGGCCGGCGCGACGATCAACTACGCACTGGTGATCACCGGCGGCAACGGCGCAGCGTCGGGCGTGATCGACTCGCACACCGGCCTGGCTGACGTGCTGGTTCTGAACGGCAACACCATCGAAGGCCGCGTCGGCACCACCAGCGGGACGCTGGCATTCACGATCGCGCTCGATCCAGTCACCGCGCATGTGACGTTCACCGAGTACCGGGCGGCGGCACAGCCGCCCGGCACCAGCACCGGCGACAGCGACATCATATCGCTGGCGAGCGGGGTCATCATGCTGGTCGCGACCGTGATGAAGGGCGCCCAGTTCGGGTATGCGACCTTCGATCTCGGCAGCATGCTGGTCGTCGTTGAAGACGACCCGACCATCAGCACAAGCGGAACGGCGCCCTCGCTGACGCTGAGCGAGACGCATCTGACGGCAACGGTGCTGGACGACAATATCGCCGGCTCCGCGCCGAACGCGGCGCTGACGACAACGTCAGCCGACTTCTCGACGGCATTCAAGCCGGTTCAAGGCGCGGATGGCGCGACAGTCAGCTATGCACTGGCGATCGCCGGCGGCGACGGCACTGCCTCGGGTCTGGTCGACTCGCACACCGGCCTCGCCGACGTGCTGGTCCTGGACGGCAACACGATCGTAGGCCGTGTCGGCGCAATCAACGGCGCCGTGGCATTCACCATCACGGTTGATCCGGCGACCGGGCTCGTCACCTTCACCGAGTATCGGGCGGTGAGGCAGCCGTTCGGCACCAGTCCGGACAGCGGTGAAGCAGTGGCGCTGACGGGCGGAATCGTCGGCTTGATTGCAACCATCACGGACAGAGACGGAGACTCCCAAAGCGCGGCCATCGATCTGGGCAGCCGGCTCAGCATCAGCGACGATGGCCCGACGATCAATGCCAACGGCACCGCGCCGTCGCTGACGCTGAGCGAGAGCCACCTGACCGCAACGGCGCTCGACGACAACATCGCGGGCTCGGCACCTGATGCGGCGCTGACCACGACAGCAGCCTACTTCTCGACGGCATTCAGCTCGATCCAGGGCGCAGATGCTGCGACCATCAGCTACACGCTGGCGATCACGGGTGGCAACGGCGCCGCGTCGGGCCTGATCGACGCGCATACCGGCCTTGCCGACGTATTGGTTCAGAACGGCAACACCATCGAAGGGCATGTCGGCTCGACCACCGGCACGCTGGCCTTCAGCATTGCGATCGATCCGCTCACCGGGCTTGTGACCTTCACCGAGTACCGCGCGGTGAAGCAACCGCCAGACCCGAACGCCGATGAAGGCATTACGTTGAGTCCCGGAGTTGTCCGCCTGTTTGCCACGATCGGGGACAGCGATGGAGACTACCAGATCGCCAGCCTCGATCTTGGCAGGCAGCTCTCGATCACGGGCGACAACCCGAGCATCAGCACCAATGGCACCACCCCCTCGCTCTCCCTGAGCGAGACCCACCTGACGGCCACGGTGTTCGACGACAACATCGCCGGCTCCGCGCCGAGCGCGGCGCTGACGACGACCTCGGCCGACTTCTCGACGGCTTTCACATCGGTCCAGGGCGCGAACGGCGCGACCATCGGCTACGCCCTGACGATCAGCGGCGGCAATGGCACAGCTTCGGGTCTGACCGACTCGCACACCGGCCTCGCCGACCTGCTGGTTCTGAACGGCGACACCATCGAAGGCCATGTCGGCGCAATCGACGGCACGCTGGCGTTCACCATCACGATCGATCCGGCGACCGGACGCGTCACGTTCACCGAGTATCGCGCGGTGAACCAGCCGCTCGGCACCAGCCCGGATAGCGGCGAAGGCGTTACGCTGGGCGCGGGGCTGGTGAATCTGGTCGCGACCATCACCGACAATAACGGCAACGTCCAGAGCGCGAGTCTGGACCTCGGCAAGCAACTCACGATTACCGACGACGGCCCGAGCATCCAGACAAGCGGCAGCACGCCGGCGCTGTCGCTGAGCGAAACGCATCTGACCGCGACAGTGTTCGACGACAACATCGCGGGCTCGCAGCCGAATGCGGCGCTGACGATGACGTCGGCCGATTTCTCGACCGCGTTCACCTCGGTTCAAGGTGCGGATGGCGCGACGATCGCCTACAAGCTGTCGATCGCCGGCGGCGACGGGACGGCATCGGGCCTGGTCGATTCGCACACCGGCCTCGCCGACCTGCTGGTTTTGAACGGCAACACGATCGAGGGCCATGTCGGCACGACCGATGGCACCCTGGCATTCACCATCTCGATCGATCCAGCCACGGGGCTTGTGACCTTCACCGAGTATCGGGCGGTGAAGCAGCCGCTTGGCACCAGCCCGGACAGCGGCGAAGCCGTGACGTTTGCAACCGGCATCATAGGCCTGACGGCAACGATCACGGACAAGGACGGCGACTTCCAGAGCGCGAGCCTCGACCTCGGCCGGCAATTGACCATCACCGACGACGGGCCGAGCATCAGGGCAAACGGGAGCACGCCGTCGCTGTCGCTGAGCGAGACGCATCTGACGGCAACAGTATTCGACGACAACATCGCGGGTTCGGCGCCGGATGCATCGCAGACGCTAAAATCGGCCGATTTCTCGACGGCGTTCAGCTCGGTTCAGGGCGCGGATGGCGCGACCATCGGCTACGCCCTGAAAATCGCCGGCGGCGACGGGACCGCGTCGGGCCTTGTCGATTCGCACACCGGCCTCGCCGACCTGCTGGTTCTGAACGGCAACACGATCGAGGGCCATGTCGGCACGACCGACGGCACCCTGGCATTCACCATCACGGTCGATCCGGCCACGGGGCTCGTGACCTTCACCGAGTATCGGGCGGTGAAGCAGCCGCTTGGCACCAGTCCGGACAACGGCGAAGGCGTGACGCTGGCGCCGGGAATCGTCAGCCTAGTTGCAACCATCACGGACCGCGACGGCGACGTCCAGAGCGCGAGCCTTGACCTCGGCAAGCAGCTCACGATCACCGACGACGGACCGAGCATCGCGGCAAATGGCACGACGCCATCGCTGTCGTTGAGCGAAACGCATCTGACCGCGACGGCGTTCGACGACCACATCGCCGGCTCGGCGCCGGATGCATCGCAGACGACGACATCGACCGACTTCTCGACGGCATTCACTTCGGTTCAAGGCGCCGATGGTGCGACCATCTGCTACGCGCTGACGATCAGCGGCGGCAACGATACCGCGTCGGGCCTGATCGATTCGCACACCGGCCTCGCCGACGTGCTGGTTCTGAACGGCAGCACCATCGAAGGCCATGTCGGCACGACCGACGGCACGCTGGCATTCACCATCGCCGTCGACCCGACAACAGGGCTCGTGACCTTCACCGAATATCGCGCGGTGACGCAACCCCTCGGTACCAATCTCGACACCGGCGAAGGCGTTACGCTGGGAGCCGGCATCGTCAACCTGGTTGCGACCATCACCGACAAGGACGGCGACGTCCAGAGCGCGAGCCTCGACCTCGGCAAGCAATTGACGATCACCGATGACGGTCCGACCATCGGTGGATTCCCGGAGACCTGCATCGCCGGTCAAGACGATCAGATCGCGACCGGCAGCTACCACGTCAATTTCGGCGCGGATGGCGATGCCGGGATGCAGGTTGCGATCCACGACGGCGCGGTCGGCAGCACGGGATTCAACCTGGCCACGTCCAGCCTCGGCGGCGGCATCACCTCGGTGCATGTCACCGGAAATGGCGACGACTACAACTTCTACTATGCGACTCACACGGTGAGCGGCGGCGTCGAAATGGACGCCTACCTCTCGGATTCAGGCGGTACGCTGGCTGATCCCTACTTCACGCTGCTGATCAATCCGGACGGAACCTTCATCTTCGATCTCGAGAGCGTCGACGTGCTGAAGCAGGTCACCGTGACCGGCTCCACCTTCGGCGCCTCGGGCGGCGGCACGCCGTCCCTCACCGCCCCGGATAAAGAGCTCGTCATCACCGGATCCGACAACAGCGGCAATCCCATTGATGTCAAGGCGTCGAGCAACGGCATCGCAGTCGGCGATACCGGGCTCAGCATGGATCCCAACGAGCAGCTGAACCTTAAGTTCTCCAACGAGCAGCCGCAGATCAGCTTCATGCTGACCCAGTGGCAAGGCAATGGCACGGCGAGCGTGATCTTCAAGGTCCTGGACGGCGGCACCGACGTGCACGACTTCAGCATCGACGTTGCAAAGCCACATAGCGGCAATCCCACCGTGGTCGTGCAACAAACGTCGGATGCGTCGCTGATCGACACGTCCACTTTCGACAGCGCCACGTCGACCTACACGCTCTACGTTGGCAAGGAGTTCAACCAGGTCGGGATCGACTACAGTCAGGCGGCCAGCGGAAACGCCACCTTCACGGTCAACAACATCACCTATAACGAGAAGACGACCATCCCGAGCACCGATCTGCTGTTCGACGTGCTTGCCGCCGACAAGGATGGCGATACAGCCACGACCAGCCTTCAGGTCGACATTCAGGGCGTCACGACCGGGGCACCCGCGCCGATATTCGCGCCCAGTCCGGAAATTGCGGCAATGGCCGGCACCGTCATTTCAGATCCGATCACTCATGTGCAGCACGATCTGATCCTGTAAGGGCCCTGAAGCCTGGTGAAAGTCCTGGCCTGCGTCAGCTATTGGCGCGGGCCAGGATGATCTCTCGTATCAGTGCCAGCCTTCGCCGGCCTTCAGCGCCGCCGACAGGCTGCGCACCGGGCGCGTCACCAGCGGATCAAGATCGAAACGCTTCTCGAGCATCTTGAGGATCGACGTGGTGTCGAAGTCCTCATGCGCGACACCCGACTTGTTGAAGCGCTTGGCGATCAGCAGCGCCGGAATGCGGGTACCCGGGCCCCACTGGTCCGCAGCACGGGCCTCGGCACCATGACGGTTGAACGGCGGCGGCGGCACGTGGTCCCACTGCCCACCGAACTCGTCATAGGTGATGACGATCAGCGTGTCCTTGCCATCAGGCCCTTCGACGATCGCCTTGACGAGATCGACGAGATGCTGACTGCCTTCGGACTCGCTGGTGTAGCCCGGATGCTCGTTCTCCTCGCCGATCGGCTTGATGAAGCTGACCTGCTTCAGCCGGCCGGTCCTGGCCGCCTGGATGAACTCCGCCTCGTCCTTCAGGTGATCCCTGCGGGCCTGCGTTCCCGGCGCGTAATTGGCGAAGTAGTTGAACGCCTGGTGGTGGTACTGGAAGTCCACGTCGGGGCAGTTCGGGAACACCGCGGTGGAGACATGGTTCGGATCGGTGCAGGTCGTGCCGTTGCCGTTGGTCCAGCCGGAAGCACCGACGTCGCCATTGGCATTGGACCAGCCGCCCGAGTACCAGGCCCAGTCAACATGCTTGGCCGACAGCCGATCGCCGATGTTCGGCGTGTGCAGCGGCGGCAGGCGCTTGATGTCCGGAGTGCCCGGCGAATAGGGCTGGTAGGTCGGCTGCGTGGTGTTGACCGCATAGTCGCCGCAGGCGAGGCCCGCCGGCAGGCCGGCCTGGTTGCACTTCGCCGTCAGCTGCGCGTCCTTCACGGTGGAGAGCGGCGCATAGAGCGGCGTGCTGGTCGGCATGCCGTTGGCATCGACGATCGAGTGGAAGTCGTTGGCGCTGCCGTCGTTCAAGGCACCCACGAACTGCGGCGCCGCGGCCGCGACAAAGAATTGGTGGTTGAGGAACGAGCCGCCGAAGGCGCCCTGGAAGAAGCTGTCGGCGATGACGTAGTTCGGCGCGCCGTGGCCGTGGAGATAGCTGTAGATCGGCAGCTTCTTGGTGTCGTAGTAGCCCATCACCAGGCCCGAAGCGTCGCTGCCGGTCACGTAGCGGTTCTGCCGGCCGCCGTTGAGCTGATACTGCTCGCTGTAGAAGCGATGCACGATGTCCTCGGTACAGCCGCCGGGCGCGCCGGTGCCGTTGAGGAAGCCGTGCGCGGCGAACGCACCGACCGGCTTCGGACAAGTGGTCGCCGAGGTCGGGATGAAGTCGTTGATCTCGAACGGCTTGTTCTTGAACGCGCTCAGGATCGCGACCGAGCCCGTGTTGTCGGTGCAGGTGGTCGGCTGCGGCGACGGAGAGGTCAGATTGACGTCATTCTGCAACAGGCAGGCATAGACGGTCTGGTTGTCCTGGCGGACCTGCAGCGTATGGGCCTGGTCGGCGTCGGAAGTACCGTTGATCTTGTCGCGGCCGACATCGCCCCAATGCCCGTACAGGTTATCGAAGCTGTGGTTTTCCTGATAGATGACGACGATGTGCTTGTACTGATGCACGCCTTCATGGCCGCGGTCGCGCAGCTCACGCAGTTCGTCCCGCACCTCGTGCTTGAACTCATCAACGATCTTTTCGACCAAATTCTCGGCGTTTGCCACCGGTGAGATGGCAACGGCGCCAGCAACAACTGCGAGCGCCGGAATGGCTCCCCAAAGCCGCATAGTGCTCTCCTGATTTCAGAAAGAAATAGAAATTGAGTTGCACGCTATGCAAAACACATTTCGCCGGGATGACCGTTTTTCGACGCGCGCACAAACGCGTGAAAGGACCCGCACACGCCGATCATTTTTCTTTCTGTCACATGCAGCGCCGTTTTCGGCCCGTTGATTGATCGTCATTAAACCGCAATCAACAGTCGTCTATCCAAACAGATGGTCATTGATCCTGCCGACAGGAAACTGTCACCTCGGTGACATCTTCCGACGTCGGGCGGCGCATATGCATTGTGACAAGGAGCGCATTCTCGCAATGGCTTGGGATATTCCGGCGTCCGGCTCCGCGAAATGTCGTGCGCCATCTGCCGATCGCGACGTGAGACCGCGGCGGACTGCATTGCTGGCGCTCGTGGTTGCTTTGCTGCCGTTGCGCGCACTGGCGTTTCCGCTCGGCGGCGACCAGACCGTGCTGCCGGCCGGCACTGAATTTTCCGAGGACGCGCTGCTGCGGCCACGCGAGCTCTTTCATTCCGAGGCGATGGGCGGGCGGAAGTCCTATTTGGTCAATCTCGGTGATCTCGCGTTCAACTCGCCTTCCATCCTCGGCGGCAAGGCGCGCCAGGCCGAAATGAGCTGCGGCACCTGCCACGTCAGCGGCGCATCGAACCCGAAGCTGTTCGTTCCGGGCGTGTCCTCGCGCCCCGGCACCTTCGACACGACGAGCCTCGTCTTCAACGCGAAGACCTTCAACAGCATCCTCGACCCGGTCAGGATTCCGAGCCTGCGGGGCGCCCGCTTCCTCGCTCCCTACGGCCATGAAGGGCGCATCACCTCGCTGCGCGAGTTTGTATATAATGTCATCGTCAACGAGTTTTCCGGCCCGCGGCCAAGCGACCAGGTCCTCGACGGCCTCGTCGCCTATATCAACGATATCGACTTCCTCCCCAATCCGAAGATCGCGCCCGGCGGCAGGCTCGGTGTGCAGGCAAGCGTGGCCGAGCGCCGTGGCGAGGCGCTGTTCTTCAAGCCGTTCCCGAAGCAGGCCGAGCTCAGCTGCGCCGGCTGTCACATTCCGGGTGGAACCTTCAACGACCAGGTGCGTCACGACGTTGGATCGGGCGGGCTGGTGAAGACCCCTACCCTGCTTAACGCCAATTTCAACGCGCCGTACTTCCACGACGGCCGCTACGACAGCTATGAGCAGGTGGTCGATCATTTCGACCGCGTGTTCGACCTCGAACTGTCGACCCAGGACGTGCAGGACCTCGTGGCCTATCTGAATGCGGTCGGCGACGGCGAACGTCCGTTCGACAAGGACGGCGTCGTGCTCCGGATGAAGGAAGTGCTGGAGCTCTCAAGCGTGCTTGAGGCCGCGATCCCGGCCGCCGATACCGCGGTGGTGTCGCTCGCCGTGACCGGGGTCGGCGCCGAACTGCGCGAATTGACCGAGCACATCCCGGACATCAGGAACACCTCGATCGGCGGCAAGGACGAGCGGCTCGCGGCGCGCGCGATCCTGAAGGACCTCGTCCTCACGCTGCGCCGCATCGACCTCGAAGTCGCGGCCGGTCATATCGACGAAGCGATGACGGAGTATCGCAGATTTGCCCAGCTGGTGAATTTCGACGTCCCCGTCGCCCTGAAAAAGGCCGAGCCGTGGTCGCTGTTCAACAGCACCGTGCATCAAGCCCACTACACGGCACTCGGCCGGATGCTGCCGGTCACCAGCGGGCAATCACAGTAGCGCACGGCCCATCACTGCGAGGCCGGCGGCTCGACCCATACGTCGCTCTGCTGGATCCGGCGGATCAGCGCGTGCGGGTCGAACTTGCGCAGACCCGCGGGAAGTTCGAAGCTTTGCGCCGGCTGGGGCTCGTCCCGGATGTGATCGGCTGATATCACCGTCCCGTCTTCGGTCTTGATCTGCACCGGAAAGCTGCGCGCACGGTCGATCCAGCCGGTGAAGCCCAGACCGGACGGCGCGGCGATGCGATAGATTTCGGTGTCGCGCCCCGCGATGGCCTGCTGTCCATCGTGCTGGCAGTGCCACGTCGCGAGATCGATCGGCGCGGATAGCTGCGCCATCGCCAGCCATTGCCGGCACGGATCGTCGGGATCGACCGGCACGAACTGCTGGGTGAGCGGGCTCGATTGCATGGCATTCATGTAGACGTGCGCGGCCGGCCGGACGAAATAGGCAGCGGGCCCGGCCGTATCGAGCAGGAAGAAGCCGTCGGGCAGCGCGGTGGTCTCGATGCGCGCTTTTCGGCCCGAGACCCGCAGCGTTCCGATGGCGGTTGCCGTACCGTCCTTCCGCGCGATGAGGTCGGCTGCAAATTGCTGCGCCGTGGCCGGGATCGGCGCGGCGGCCAGGATCGCGATCGCGGACAGGCAAGCCGCCACACGCCCCTTGCACGTGTTTTCGTCGCGCGTCATCGCAGATCCCCGGTCGTCCAGTTGATGGGCAGGCAGAACATGACGGCGCCGACCGAACCAATGGTTCGATCGGCGCCGGCCTTGGATGGATTCAAGACCTCGTGGTGGACGAAGGCCCGATCACTCGGTGTAGGACAACGTCACCGGCTTGCTGAAGTCGAACGCGTCGAACAAGTCAGAGAGCGCCGGGCTGTTGGTCGGGACGTACTCGTTGTTCTTCGAGTAGCTCGGGTTCGGCAGGTTGTCGCGGCTGCGGTTCGTGAGCGGCTGGAGGCCCCAGTTGCGTTCGATGAACTTCAGCAGCGAAGCGTGGTCGGCGTAGTTGTGGTTGACCTTGCCGCCCGTCGAATAGGGCGAGAGGATCAGGGTCGGAATGCGCGGTCCGTCGCCGAAGAAGTCGATCGACTGCTGGTAGCCGGAGTCCCAGTAGCCGCCGGCCTCATCCCAGGTGACGAAGATCGCGGTATCAGCCTTCAGCTCCGGATTGTTCTCCAGCGCGTTGAGCACGTTCAGGACATAGGCCTCGAACAGGTCAACCTTCGAGCTCTGCGGGTGACCGTCGAGCAGACCGTCCGGCTTGCCGAACGACACCGCGGGCAGCGTGTTGTTCTGGATCGCCGTGATCAGATCGGCAGTGTCCTTCATGTGGGCCTGACGCACGGCCGGGTTGGCCATGATCGAGGTCGCATACTGGAACGGATTGCAAATCTGGCAGTAGGCAACACCGAGCGCGTGCGCCGGATCGGTGACCGCAGCGGCGCTGAGGTTCGGGTTCGACGGATTGGCGGCAACCGCGGCATTGGAGAGCGCCACGGCGTCGTTGAACGCGCCACCATAGAACGCCCAGGAGATGTTCTTCTCCATCAGCGCATCGCCGATCGTGCGAACCGACGACGGCGGCACGTTGTTGCCGCCCGACAGCGCGCCGTTCGGCAGGTAGCCCGGATTGACGTTGTTGAGCATGTAGTAGTGGTTGGGCTTGCAGTTGGGCTCCGCCGCGTACGGCAGATTGTTGAGATAGTTGACGATCGGCTTCACGCCGGGCTGGAACACGTCCGAGCAGTTGCTCCAGTTGCCGTCGACGGTGTAGCGATTGACCGAACCCGCGACCGGATTCGGATTGGCGATCAGGTTCGCCGGCGGCGTCACCGGATTGCCCTTGCCGTCGCTCCAGAACGCCGCGTCGCCGGTGCCGAGCATGAAGTGGTTCGCGCCGGTGCCGCCGTGGAACGACTGGTGGAAATTGTCGCTCAGGGTGAAGCGGTCGGCGAGCATCTTCAGGACCGGGGCCTGACCCTGCTGGGCATTGTAGAAGCCCATCGAGTTGGCCATGCTCTTGTTCGACGACGAATAGGTCGCCATCACGAACGGGAACAGGTCGTTTAGGCATCCCGAATTGTTCTTCTTGGTGGCGTTGGCGGCGTTGCAGTCTTCCTGCTGCCAATCCTGATAGAAGCGATGGGTCGAGTCGCCCGTATAGTCGTCGTCGCTGATCTGCTCACCCTGCAGCGGGAACGGTCCGTTCAGACCGCCGGCGCCGGGCACGCGGGTATCCAGCACACCGGTCGGCAGGCCGCTGAAGCCGGTGGTGAGGATGTCGAGATCGGCCGGATCCATGTCCTTTTCGACACTGGCCTCGGTGATCGTCTTGAACGGAGGCGACGTGTCGCTCTGCGCGGTCGGCGTGCCGTTGGTGTTCGGCTGCGGCATCAGATTGGTGGCGTTGTAGGGCGACTTCGAGATGGCAGGCGCACCGATGTAGTACAGCGGCTGGCCCGCGACCGAGGCCTGCTGCGCCAGCGCGAAGTTCGGTCCCGGCGTTCCGTCCTCGTTGACGATACCCTTCGACAACAGGTTGGAGATGGTCTGCCCCTTGCCCTTCGGCTTGTACACACCGAAGGTGTGATCCAGGCCGCGGTTCTCGCCGATCAGAATGATGACGTGCTTGATCGGCGACGCCGTCTTGCCCTTGTCGCCGTGATCCTTGCCACCATGATCTCCATGGTTCTCATGCCTCGTACGATCGCCCTCTTCTTGCGCCTGGTGATTGTGATGCGAACGCTTGTCCCAATCACTGCGACCGCCCGGATAGTGAGCGGCATATGCGGCAGTTGCGACCAGCACCGTTGACGCGATGCAGAGCGCGGTGCTGGTTCGCCAGTGCTTTTTGTAATTCAAACTCATTGTCGACCTCAGGGTGTTTGCGGATAGCAACACGCCCTGCTTAGTGCGACAGTATGACGCATGCTTTTCGCTTACGTGAAAGCGCGCGAGAAATTTCGAAACGTTCAAAGATTTTCTGTGGAGACATCCCGCCGCTCGACGCATCTCCACCGATCAACTTTTCGATCGATGATCGAAAATCGACGCAGCAGTCCACGCAACGGCGCGTTGCGCGAAACCGCTACGATAAAAGCCGATCAATGCGCGATGTGCCTGGAACGCATCACCTCGCGAAGTGCAGCGTAATGCTGGTCGTGCACATCTTGATTGAACAGCGACCACGGCTCGGCGCTCGCCAACAGCGCAGGCACGGCAGCGACCATCAAGTTGCGATAGTTCCTGAACTCGGTTGCAGCATCCGCGTTGCGGCCCGCGGCAACCGCCATCTCGATGCGCCGCAACGTCAGCACGAGCTCTTTGAGCCCGTTGCGCGCAAGCACACGCTGCTGCTCGCCGCCCAACACGCTGGTGTTCTTGCGATCGGGATATTGCTCGGTCAGTTCGCGCAGCTCGCGGCCGATCGTATCGACCGCCAGCCCGACGATGTCCTTGTCACCGGCGGGAATCGCGGTCGCGAGCACCGTCGAGAAATCGTTGATCTCCTTCAGCGTCGCACCGGCGCCGTCGCGTTCATAGGGCTGCACGCCGTCGCCGACGGCCGTGAGATAGGCGACGAGGTCGCCCTTGTCCTGCGCCGAGAGCTCGAGCTGAAAGGTTCGATCGAAATAATCGACGACCTGGTTGTAGTTATCGAAGCGGCCGTCGTGGAAATACGGCGCGTTGAAGTCGGCGTTGCGCAGCGTCGGCGTCTTGAACAGTCCGCCCGAACCGACATCGTGCTGCTGGTGATCGACAAAGCCGGATGACGGAACATGGCACCCCGCGCAGCTCAGTGCAGCATCGTGCGGGAACGGTTTTGCGAACAGCGCCTCGCCGCGGCGCTCCGCGTCGGTGATCTTGCCGGCCAGTCGTCCGGCTGGACCGAGACTCGGATTGGGCAGGAAGTCGATATCGTGAAGATAGGCGACGATCGCATCGAGTGTTGCCGGCGACGGCTCGGGACCGGCAAACTCGTTGGTGATGACATTGTGGACGAAATCGCGCAGCGAGGCGAAGCGGCCGTCGGCGCCGTAGGGCGCAAGATAGCGCGCGCCGCGCAGGCTCGGGATCCGCACCGGATCGAACGCCAGATTGTTGGCCTTCGGATTGAACAACGGGCCGGTGGTGTCGAACGTGCCGGGCCGGCTCGACATCTTCGGCATGAAGAACTTGGCGTTGTTCGCACCATTGACGTGGCAGGTGCCGCAGCTCACGCCGGCCTGCCGCGCCACCTCGCCGAGCAGCCCCGGCGAATTGAAGGCGAGATCACCGAGGTTCACCAGATACGATTTGGCTCCGGTCCGCTCGGACTGGAACACCTCGCGCGGCTTGTCGAGCGCATCCTCGTTCAGCTCGGTCGCGACCGGCAGCACGGTCTTGTCGCCGTCGACCGGAAACGCTGCCGCACGCCCGAGCAACGCGAGGGCGATGACGCCGGGAAGCAGCGCGGCCAGCCGCCGGTGGAACGATGTCATCGCGCCTGCGCCTCCAGGGTCGGGCGTTGCAGCCCGAGCTTTGCCGAGGCGCTCTGCAGCGCGACGACCAGCTCCTCGCTGGTCTGGCGCAGATCGGCGATGTTGATGTGAGGCAGGTCGGGCGTGGCAACGATCGCCTGCAGCTGCTCGATGCGGTTCGTCACCATCTCGTCGAGCTTGCCGTCCACCGTGTTGAGCGCGGCGGAGAATATCGTGCGATAGGCGAAGTCGATGCCGGCGATATTGTTGCGCATGTCGTCCAGCGAAGTGCCGCTGATGCGCGACTCGCCGCCATCGGCCTTGCTCTCGCCGACTTCGTAGGCGAGCCGTACCGTGCCGTCCAGCAGGCCCTGCGGCGTCAGCTTGATGTCCTTGAGCTTGCCGTGAAGATCATTCAGGTGCTCGACGAGGCCGGTCGCATCGGTGGCGACGTCGGTGCTGGCAGCGCCGAACAGTTTGGCCTCGATGGCATGAAACCCGCTGTCCGCGTTCGGCCAGGCGTCGATCTGCGCATCGAGCTCGGGCACGAAGCCCGCGGTGAACACCTCCGAGCGCTCCCAACCGGCGCGCGCCGACAACCAGGCTTTCCTTGCACCGGGCAGATCCGCAGCAGCGGCGCGTTCGCGCAACGCACGCGCGCCCGCCAGCGCGCTGCCGACGCCCTCGATCAAATAGGGCCGATAACGCTCGGCGCCGTCCTCGAGAGCGCCCGCATTCGCGGCGCGCACGCCTGCCGACGCGGCCAGCAAAGCCAGGCACGCCGCCACTCGCATCTTGTACATAGTCAACCCACTCATCTGCCGCGAAGGGCTCGCGGCACGTAGCGGAGCGAACTATTGTCGGTATCCTATGCGGATTTGTGACAGCGCAGACTTTTTGTCGCATCTTTTCTGTTTCATCATCGTCGATGACGATCACAATGCCGCAAACGCATCATGCGGCGCTGCTGATCGATTGAAAATGCACTGTTCAATGCGCGCGAGTTGTTGCAACACATTGTGCTTACGCGTCACACTTGTCCCGTTACCATGCAGATCGATCACGAAGCGCTTTACTTCATTGCATCTTATAGCGCGCTTTGCGTGCTGTGTTGCGCCGTCGCGCTGATCGATCTTCGCCACGGCATCATTCCCGACTGGCTGAATCTTGCGATCGCAGCACTCGGACTTGCGAACATCGTTGTCACAGATAGCGCAACAGCCGCCTTCAGTGCGATGGCGATCGCCGGCCTCGTCGGCGTCGTGTTCTGGCTGTTGCAGCGCCTCTACTTCGCCCTGCGGCACGTGGACGGCCTGGGGCTTGGCGACGTGAAGTTTCTTGCCGCCGCGTCGATCTGGGTCGGCGCGTCGGGGGTTCCGACCTTGCTGCTGATCGCGGCGCTCGCGGCACTTGGTGTGGCCGGCGGCCTGCAGCTCGCAGGACACGCGATGAAGCGCCAGACGTCGATCCCGTTCGGCCCTTTTCTTGCGCTCGGGCTTCTCCTGACGCCGGCACTTCAGAACTGGCTTGCGCTGAACTAGCTGCTGCGGGACGTCCCCTTACATCTGTCGTCGCAGGGCCAATGGCTTGCGCTCGGTGCTGACCGGAACGAGGCGGGCCTCGCCGCTCTCATCACCACCAGGCTGAGGCAATGTGAGCACCGCCTCGTGCTCGTCCTTCTCCATCGTGGCTTCGCGCGCTTTGATGGTTCGCAGCTTCCAGCCCTGGAAATCGTCGCCGATCTTCAGCCGCAGCGCGGTCTTGTTCGATTGATCGAGAAAGATCCCGAAGCTTTCGTCATCTCCCGAGATCGTGCCGACCAGCGACAGCGGCGGCGGCTCGGTCGCGACCTTGCGCGGCGGTGGCGGCACAGGCTTGCTGACCTCCGGTTCCGCAACCACGGCAGGCGGAGGCCGCCGCGACGGCGAGAACACCGGGCGGTCGCGGGTATTGGACAGCGTCGTGAGCGGAATGCCCCACAGCGGATTTGCGCTGAGCGGCCGCGGCGTCGGCGCAGGCGACGGGGCCACCCGGACCGACGTCACCGGTTCGGAGGCCGGCGGCGAGCTCAGCACCGGCCCCCCCAGACGGGTCTCGTCGAGCAACCCGGCATCCAGCGCATCGCCGGACCGGTCCGGCACGGCGGCCGGCGCGGCTTGAGCCGACATCGCGAGCAGCACGATGATCGCAGCATGGCGTCGCATCATTTGGCTCCTCGCCATTGTCCGGACACGCCGAGCAGCACGCGCAACTTGCCGGGATCGCCGCCCTTGGCGGCTTCGTCGGCGACCGGTTGCACCACCAGCTGGTCGATGAACAGGAACGGCATGCCGGCTTCAAGATCGTAGAGCACCTGCTGCAATTGCGCCTGCTCGATCTCGCTGCTTGCCACCATGCTGATGAAGCCGGCCTTGGCCGGTGCGTTGGGAACGTCGAGCTGCGTCGACAGCACGTTGCCGCCGGCCTTGATCACCGCACCCGACACCCGTTGCAGCAAGGTGGCGCCAGCAACCGTGACCGTCGCCCCCTCGAGATAGGCGGAACCGGTCGGCATGGCGGCCTCGCCGGGCGCGGTCTTCGCCCTGGATCGTCCCTCCAATTGCTCCAGCATTCCAGCCGATGCCGCAATGTCGCTGCGCAGGCCGATGAGATCCGAGAGCGACGAGATGACGACGAAGAGCAACAGCACGACGAGACCGAGATAGCTCGCGGTGGCGACCAGGGGTGAGGTGCTGACCGCGGTCAGCGATCGGGATGCTGCGCTCATGAGCCGGACCCAAAATAGGCTGATATGTTGGCTTCGACGTGGAACCGCTCCGCCGATTCATTCGCCGCGCGGGTTGTCGGCGCGAAGAACGTCGCGCGGGTGAATTGCGGCGACTGCTCCAGCAGCCGGATCAGGGATGGCGCATCCTTGGTCAATCCCACCACCTGCACCTTGTTGCCCTCGATACGGAGCTCCGTCACATAGGTCGTGTCCGGCAGCACGCGCGAGATCGCTTCCAGGACCATGACACTCGACGGCGTCGTCTGCTTGCGCTTGGCCAGGAGGCCGAGGCCGGACGTATCGCCGTTGGCATCGAGACGCAGCGCGGCGCGGCGCTGCGAAATCCGATGTTGCAGATCCTCCTGCTCGGATTGCAGCCATCCGCCGACATAGATGTTGAGCAGCATGCAGACCGCGGCCGCGGCGGCCGTCGAGACCAGGGCGATGCGCAGCAGCCGTGGAACCGCAGGCCCGGCAAGGCCGCGCAGCGATCGGTCGAGCAGCGTCACCTGCTGCGGCTTGCCATCACTGCCGACTGCCGGCGCCGAGACCGCAATGGAGGCGGCGCCGAGCATCCTGGCCATCCGGACCACCGGATCGACCTTGGCCGCCGCGGTCGCACCAAACGCGACTTCGATACGGTCGTTGGCGATCGGCTGCGGCGAACCCCAGCCGAACACCGCATCGGCGGCGGACCATGGCGTCAACCGGTCGACCTGCGCGCGGATCATGCCGTCGAGAAAGTCGCTTGCCTGGCTCGGGAAATCGAGCACACGGCTGACGATGTGATCCGAACGCAAACGCACCTCGATGCGGCTGCCGTCGAACGCCGTCTTCCACTCCGCCGGCAGCGCAGGTTGCGGTACATCATGATCGAGCCGGAACGAAACCGGAGCTGCGGGCGAGCCGTCCTTGGCCGCCGCCAGGCGGGCGGTGAAGGTGCCGTCGCCATTCTCGTCGAGCTCGACGCTGCGCCGGCGCACGAACCTGCCCGCGACGCCGTCAACGGCCGTCGCGACCGCGCCGATCCATTGCTCGAACCATTGCCGTGCTTCGGCAAGCATTGCCATCACCCTCTCCCGCGCAACAGAACCGGGCTTCTCGGTTCAAGATCGTTCTGCCAGGACAACACACGATAGGGCTCGGCCTTGTCGCCGAGCGCGATCACCGCTTCAGACGTGGTGCGGTGACCGTTGCGGAATCGGATCGATATCGCGATCCGGTAGCAAGGGCTCTGCGCCGTCGACGCCGCACCCTGCGGGTTCGGGGCCTGCGCTCCCGCGGCGATGCCGTTCGGCGACGGAGCATTCGAGCCGAGCGTGCTCGAGCCGAAACTGTCCTGTTGCTTCCCCGATGCCTTATCCACCGCCAGCGCGACTTCCGGCGCGGCGATCTTCGGATCGACATCCGGACTGCCGTTGAACACCGTCACGAACGGCAGCACGCGGTCGACAAAGGCCTCGGGGATGCCGGCGACCAGCGCGAGCTCGTTGACATGGGTGAACAGCCCCTGCCTTGGCGAATAGCCCAGCGCGTTGTAGCGCGCGGCCTCCACGTTCTCGCTGCCCGGCGTCGGCCGGGTCCGCCAGCCGACGATGCGGTCGGCATATTCCGAGGCGGCGTCCTTCTGAGCGCCGAGCACGACGAAGAGGCCGACCAGCATCTCCTTCGACGCGTAGTTCAGGTCAACACGGCCGGCCTCCGACGTGAAGCTGACACCAACGCTGGCATCGTCCAGCCCGAACTGAAACGCGCCGTGCTGCGGCCGCGTCTTCTCATCCGTCAGCGTCAGCTGATAGGCGGTGAGCTCGAGCCCGGCCGAGACCAGCGCCTCCGTCTGCAACGAGACGTCGCTCGCCGCCAGCGCCCGCGCCGACGCGGCAAGATAGGCCGAGAAGATGACCGCCAGCGACGACAGCGCCAGCAGGATCCAGAGCACCGCAACGATGACGAAGCCGCGGTCAGCCGGCGATCGGCCGCTATTGCCGGGCGCACCCATCAGGTCTTCCCCTGATCGGTCGGAACATTGGAACTGCCCTTGTCGCCGCAATTGCCGTCCGGCTTGGTGCAATCGCTCGGGATCTGGACATGGACCGGCGCGATGGTCGAAACCGACAACACGCGCTGGCTCACCGCGTCACGCACGGTCAGCCGGATCATCGCCGGCAGCCGCTCGGCATCCTTCCACGCGTTCTTCCAGGCCCGGTCGACACCGGCATAGGCGAAGGACAGCCGATACGGCGCACGCAGCAGCACCACGGGGCTGCCGAGATGCACCTGCTCCGACAGCGACACCCCGTCGGCGAGGGGCGTGAATCGCGCCTGCGAACGGACCGTGACGAACTCGCCGCGATCCCTGACCTCGCCAAGGTGCACCACGTCGAGCCCCGGGCCGGCATTCGGCCCCAGCGAGGTGCGCACGAAGGTCACTGACAGTTCCGATCCGTCGAACAGCGGCTTGTGGGTATCGCGGTTGGCCGCAACGAACTCGGCCGCGGCAAGATCGGCGCCGATCCGTTCCAGCGCGATCCCGATCAGTTCGCTGCGCTGGATCCGATCGAGCCCCCTGTTCCAGCTCGGCAGCCATTCCCCGGTGATGCCGGCGAGCGCCGACAGCAACAGCCCCATCAACGCCAGCGCGACGATCATCTCGATCAGCGTGAAGCCGCGCTCATTGGTTCGCTGTGCTGTCCTTGCCCGGATCATTCCGCAGACCTCGGCATCAGGCGCACGGTGCGAATGTCGGACAGCGCACCGCCTGGAGATTTGACGCGAATCCGCACCAGCTCCGGAGCCCAGGGCAGATTGCCTTCGGGCACCGTCCAGTTGCCACCGAGCGGACTGACCTCGATGGTCCAGCTATAGCCCTCCGCCTGTCCGGTCGTCGTACCCGACTGCAATTCGGCGCGCGGCGGAATGCCGACCGTCATCAATGTCCGCACCGCCTGCATCAGCGCCACGTGTTGCTCCATCGCCCGGACGCCGCGCGTCTTGACGCCCATCACGGCGCCGATCGCAACGATCGAGACAGCCACCAGCGCCAGCGCCACCAGCACCTCGATGATGGTGAACCCCGCTTCACTGCGGTCAGTTGGCGGCGACGTCGCGGGCAACGATTTCAACCCTTCCGGTGAGCCAGTTGACGCGGACCTCATATCCCGTATCGAGCCGCGTCAGCGCGATGGAGCCGCCGCAGGAACCGCCATTGGCGAAGAAACGGATGGTCGACAGTGCCGCGCGGCGCTGGCAGCTCTGCGGCAGCACCGCATCGAACCGCACGTCATCGGGGATCCGCACCGTCATGCGCGACGACCCTGAATGGATCACGCGGCTCGGCGCATCGACCAGCGTCGCAACGCTGGTGCTACGCTCGATGGCGGCGTTCCGGTCGGCCTTAAGCAGCGTCGCGGTCTGCAGCGCATAGGCCTGCAAGCGCGACCGCGACGTCTGGTGCGGAATGAACGGAAGCAGCACGGCCGCCAGCAGCGCGATGATGGCGAGCACGCACACCATCTCGAGCAGGGTGAAGCCGCGCTGCGCCGCGTCATTCATGCTTGCCATGCATCCTTACTGGTCGTTGTTGGCGGCCGTGGTCTTCTCGAGCGAGATATCGGCCGAGGCACCGCTGCCGCCTTCCTGGCCGTCAGACCCGTAGGAGACGATGTCGTAAGGCCCGTGCTCGCCGGGCGAGCGATAGAGATAGGGATGATTCCAGGGATCGTTCGGCACGTTGCCGCCCTTCAGATACGGGCCGTTCCAGGCCGCGACCCCGGGCGTGCGCCGCACCAGCGCGGCGAGCCCCTCCGCCGTCGACGGGAAGCGCCCGGCGTCGAGATAGAACAAATCGAGCGCGCTGGAGAAGCTCTGCAGCTGGATGCGCGCGGTCTTGACCTTGGACTCGCTGAGATAGTTGAGCACGCGCGGTCCGATCAGCCCCATGATGAGGCCGATGATCGCGATCACCACCAGCATTTCGACCAGGGTGAAGCCCGCCTCGCCCGAACGCCTCGCCGTTTGCGGCCGCACGCGACCGCGTCCCGCTCGCATGGATAATGCTTCGATGATGCTGTTGCGCGATATCATGACCGATGACCTCTGCTTTAACCGACTAGCTGCGTGACCGAGAGCAGCGCCGTCATGACCGAGACGATCAGCCCGCCGACGACGGTGCTGATCGTGATGATCGCCAGCGGACCGACGATGCCGACGACACGATCCAGGCTGCGCTGCAATTTAGCTTCGTAGAATTCCGCCACCCGCCCGGCCAGCGCCGGCAGCTGCCCGGTCTCTTCGCCGAGCCGCAGCATGCGCACCGCCATCGGCGGCAGGCTGTCCGCCACCGCGAGTGCTTCGGACAATTTGCCGCCATGGCGGACGCGGTCCGCGGCGGCGGTCCAGTTCGCCTCGCTCCCGGTCACCGCCATGATGTCGACGAGGATGCGCAGCGCGGCCGTGAGGTTGACGCCGCTGCCGAGCAGGACGCCCAGATTGCGGCAGAACAGGCTGGCGCGATAGAACTGGAACGCGCTGCTGATGCCAGGCACCCGCGAAATGCCATTGACCAGCGCGGCGCGCACCCGCGCCTGCCGCAGCAGCCACCATGCGAGCGCAATCGTCGCCGCGCTGATCAGGCTTGCCGCGGTGGCGTTGGCGCGCAGGAAATCCGACAGCGCGATGAAGCTGGCGAGCGCCGTGTCCGACTTGCCGCCGAAATCGCCGAGCACGGTCGAGAACTGCGGCAGCACGAACAGCAGGAAGAACAGCATCACGCCGGATGCCGCAACCAGCACGAAGGCCGGATACTGCATGGCGTCGGTCAGTTTGCGCCGCATCTGCTCGGACCGCGCGCGCTCGGTGCCGAGCATCTCCAGCACGGAATCGAGCGTGCCGGAGATTTCGCCGACCCGGACCAGCGCGATGTACATCGGCTGAAACAAGGTCGGATGGTCGGCGACCGCATCGGCAAAGCTCTCGCCGGTGAGCAGCGCTGCGCGGATCTTGGCGACCACCGGGCGCATCCGCCCGACATCGGCATCGCCGGACAGGAGCTCCAGCGCATCGTCGAGACGCGCGCCGGCTTTCAGCAGCAGCGCAAGGTCGCGCGTGAACGTGGTGACCTCGGCGGCACTCGGCCCGCCGAACAGGCTGCGGCCGCCGCCGGCGCTTGATGCGCGCTTGTCCTCGGTGGTCTCGATCGGCAGCAGCTTGAGATATTCGATGCGACGCGCCACCTCGGCCGCGGTCGGCGCCGAGATCGTGCCGTTCACGATCTCGCCGGCCTGGGTCAGAGCGCGATAGCGATAGTTCGGCACGGCGTCACCGCACCGTTGCAACGCGGAGGATCTCGGCGGGCGAGGTCAATCCGGCGCGGCATTTGGCGACCCCGTCATCGAGCATCGTGGTCATGCCCGCGCGGATCGCCATCGTATCGATCTTCAGCCCGTCGGTTCGCTCTCCGATCAGTTCACGCAGTTCATTGGACAGTTCGAGCAGTTCGAACACGCCGAGGCGGCCGCGATAGCCGGTGCCGCCGCAGCGTTCGCAGCCGCATGGCTCCTGAATGATCTCGTCGGCCTTAAAGCCGAGCGCGGCGAGCCGCGGATCCTCGGTGAAATCGGCCGATGCCAGCGGCCGCGCCGCCTTGCAGCGCTCGCACAATTGCCGGACCAGCCGCTGCGCGATCACGCCGCGCAGCACCGAACGCAGCAGATAGCCTTCGACCCCGAGGTCGAGCAGCCGCGGCACCGCGGCCGCCGCGGTCTCGGTGTGCAGCGTCGTCAGCACCAGATGCCCGGTCAGCGCCGCATGCACCGCGACGTGGGCGGTCTCCGTGTCGCGGATTTCACCGACCATGATCACGTCAGGGTCCTGGCGAACGAAGGAGCGCAGCGCGGTGGCGAAGGTCAGGCCGATCGCCGGCTTGATCTGGGACTGGTTGACGCCGGGAAGCTCGTATTCGACCGGATCCTCGATCGTGAGGATCTTGCGGCTGGGCTCGTTGAGGATCGACAGGATCGTCGCCAAGGTCGTGGTCTTGCCGCTGCCGGTCGGCCCGGTGATCACGATCATGCCATGCGGCAGCTTCAAGAGCCGCCGCAGCTTGGCCTCGTCGGGCTCGGAGAAGCCGAGCTTTTCGACCACCAGCAGGCCGCGATCCTTGGGCAGGATACGGATGACGGCGGATTCGCCGTGCTGCGTCGGCATGATCGCGACGCGGATATCGATGTCGGTACGCCCGGCCCGCAGCCGCGCCGCACCGTCCTGCGGCAGGCGCCGCTCGGCGATATTGAGATTGGCGATGATCTTGATGCGGGAGACCACCGCCTGCGGCAGCACGCCTGACAGCGCCGCAACCGGCCGTAGCAGGCCATCGATGCGCAAGCGGACCATGAGGCCGGCGGAGAACGGCTCGATATGGATGTCGCTGGCGCGAAGCTCGACTGCCTTCTCGATCAGATCGTTGACCGCGCGCACCACCGGGGCGCCGCTGGCAAGATCGCGCAGGCTCTCGATGTCGTCTTCCCGGGGCAGCGCCGCCGTCGTATCGGCGGCCTCAGCCTCCTCGGCGCTGGAGGCGTTGTTCAGCGCGATGGCGACGTCCTCCGACGAGGCCACCTTCACGGTGATGTCGGCGCCGAGCACGATCTGCGCCGCGCGCAGCGTCGCCTGGTCGGTCGGGTCGACCACCGCGAGCACGGTGCCACCATCGACCGCACGGCACGGATAGACCATGGTCTCGCGCAGGAACCGCGGCGAGAACGAGCCGACCAGCGGTTCGGCCGAGGTCATATCCTGGAGCGTCAGGCGGCCAAGCGCAAAGAAGCGCGCGGCTTCGTCGGTGAACTCGGTCGGTGAGAGACTTGTGATCTCCCACAGTTTCAATTGCCTGACGTCGGCGCCCGGCCCGGTCCGGTCGGACGCTCCGTCGGTCGGCGTCAGGTAATTGTTCTGACGGAGATAATCCACGAACCGAACGGACAGGTCGTTGGCCATTCTCGATATCCCGCCACACTATCCCGGATCAGTTCGTGCCGAGGCCGCTGCGCGCGGTCGCGTTCGGCTCCCGGCAATTCTGCGGTTATCGATCCGAAGTGTGACAGCTGTGCGAAGTCACATCGTTCGCCTCGCTCAAGAAGCCTTGACGTGGCTTCGCGGACACGCCGGGGGGCCATCGACTGCACAGCTTTGGTGCGATGCGCTGGGCAGGTCGCGAACGACAATCATGTAACCAATTTATTTCTGTCATGTTCGATCGCTAAGAGTCCTCCCGGGGTAGGACCGATCGTCGCAAGCAATCGAAATCTCAGTTAGTCAGACCGAAGGGCCTTCATGCAACGCGTAGGCACAGTGGGCCGCTGCCCGACGATCCGTGGCGGCCTCGCAGCCATTTTTGCCTTGACGTCATTGGGTTTGCTGGCGTCCTGCAATTCCGCAACGGTCGGCGAGAGCGTCGACGCGTCCCAGCTCGACGTCACCGACAAGGTGCGCTCGCTGGATCTGACGCAGCGCCAGCCGGCGCCGGCGAACGCGCTGGCGGCCACGAGCGGCAGCCAGGGCGGCAGCGTGCGCGCGGCGATGTATGACGGAAGCGAAGTGACGGCGCTGGCGGATGCGCGGCCGCAGCCGGCCTCGAACGGCAACGGCTTCGACCTGAACTTCGAGAGCACGCCGGTGGCGACCGTCGCCAAGGTCGTGCTCGGCGACATCCTGCATGTCGGTTACACCATCGACCCGAGGGTGCAGGGCACGGTGAGCCTGGTGTCGGTCCGTCCGGTGCCGAAATCCGACATGGTCTTCGTGCTTGAAAACGCGCTCCGCCTGAGCGGCGTCGTGCTGCTCAAGGATACGTCGGGCTACCGCCTGACGCCGCTCGGCGACGCCGTCGGCGGCGGCCGCGTCGATTCCGCGGCAGCCAATCCCGAAGCCGGCTTCGGCATCTCGGTGGTCCCGTTGCAATATGTGTCGGCCCAGACACTGCTGAAGTTGACCGACAGCTTCGCCACCCGGGCCGGCTCGGTTCGTGCCGACACATCGCGCAACCTGCTGCTGATCCAGGGCACCGGCGCCGAGCGCCGCACCGCCGTCGACACCGTGCTCAGCTTCGACGTCGACTGGATGCGCGGCCAGTCCGTCGGCATCTTCCCGATCTCGAGCGGGTCGCCTGCGCCCGTCATTGCCGAGCTGGAGAAGATCGTCGATTCCGGCGAGAACGGCCTCAGCCAGAACGTCATCAAGTTCATGCCGATCCAGCGCCTCAACGCGGTGCTGGTGGTGACCAAGAAGCCGGAGATGCTGCACACGGCTGCGACCTGGATCAAGCGCCTCGATCGCAACGACACTGCGCGTACCTCGGTCCATGTCTACCGCGTCAAATACGGCGATGCGCGCCAGATCGCGCGGGTTCTGACCGACATGTTCCTCGGCGGTTCCTCCGGCAATTTGCTCGACAGCGCCGACAGCCAGCTCGCGCCCGGCTCCGGCACCTCGTCGACGTCGAGCGTCGCCGACCGCCTGTCGCTCAACAACAACAACGGCGCGAATTCGGGTATGAACGGCTTCGCGTCACGCGGCACGTCGGGGACGGGCCAGGGCCTCGGCCAAGGATTTGGCGCCGGCGGGCAAGCGAACAATCCCAACAATCAAGGCCAGGGCAACAATGCCGCGCTGGATGCCGGGCGCGGCGCGTCGGGCTCCGGCAACGGCCAGCCCGTCATGCAGGACGTGCGGATCACGCCCGATGTCGTGAACAACAATCTCCTGATCTATGCCGACCAGGCCAACTATCGCATCATCGAGGCGACGCTGGTGCAGATCGACGAGCCGCAGCTCCAGGTCGCGATCGACGCGACGATCGCCGAGGTCACGCTCAACAACACCCTGTCCTATGGCGTGCAGACCTATCTCACCAGCCGGAGCCTGGGCCTGAAGCCGAACATGGGCTCGTTCACGGGCACCCAGGCCACCACGGCGCCCGCGACCACCACGGACGCAACCACCGGCGTCGCCACCGTCGCCGGCTCGGTCACCAACGCCTTCATCAACCGGGCCTTCCCGGGCTTCAACTTCCTGGTCGGGTCCGAGACGCAGCCGAGCCTCATCCTGGATGCGTTGCATGCCGTCACCAGCGTCAAGGTGCTCTCCAATCCATCGCTGGTCGTGATCAACAACCAGGTCGCGACCTTGCAGGTCGGCGACGTCGTCCCGGTGTCGACCGGCAGCGCGACGGTGCTGACCACCAGCAATACGGTGGTCAACACCATCGACTATCGCAACACCGGCATCATCCTGAAGGTCTCGCCGCGTGTCAGCGTCAACGGCACGGTGCGGCTCGATATCGAGCAGGAGATCAGCAACGTTCCGCAGAGCAGCACGGTAAACCTGACGCCGACCGTGTCTGAGCGGCGGGTCAAGAGCCAAATTTCGGTCGCCAACGGCCAGACAGTGCTGCTGGCGGGCCTGATCAGCGAACAGCAGAGCGGCGCCCGCAACGCGCTTCCGGTGCTTGACCAGATCCCCGGCCTCGGCGATGCCTTCGGGCATCAGAGCAATGGCACCCAGCGCACCGAGCTGATCATCTTCATCCGCCCGCAGATCATCCGCAACGGTTCCGACGCCCAGACCGTGGCCGAAGAGCTGCGATCGAAGCTGCGCGGCAGCATCGCCACGACAACGACCAATGCGCCGATCACCACCAGCTATCACTGAGCCGGGCATGCGCGCACGCAGCCTTTTCACATCGCGCAAGTCGCTCTGCGCCTCGCTTGCTGTAGCGCTTTGGGCGGTGACCGCGTCAGTCGCGAGTGCCGACGGTGTTGCGCGGGGCGCAGCCGCCTTCCATCGCGGCGACTATGTCAGGGCGGCTCAGGAGCTTGCGCCGGCCGCCGAGCGCGGCAACCCGAGAGCGCTCGGCATGCTCGGCTTCATGTATGAGCACGGCTTCGGTGTGCCGCAGGCCTACGCCGCTGCCGCCGATCTCTATTATCGCGGCGCCGTGCAGGGGGACCCGTTCGCGCAAGCCCAGCTCGGCCTGATCTACGACAAGGGCCACGGCGTCCCAACCGATTTTGTGCTGGCCTACAAATGGCTCAATCTCGCAGCGGCCCGCACCGGCGGGCGGCAGCGTGACGTCTATCTCAGGTTCCGCGACGCCGTCGCATCGAAGCTCTCGACCTATGAGATCATTGCCGGCCAGCGGTTTGCATTGGAATGGGTCCCGGACCGGCCGGCGCCGGACGTGCACCTGACGGTCAAGTAATCACCGATCGCAAGCCCGCACTGCGCGCGAGCCGTTGCGCTGCTGCGACAGCGAGATTTGCATCGCGCTGTCGCTCCTCCCGCCTGCGATCCCGCTCCCTGCCGTCACCTGCCGGACGAGCCCGCCGCATCGCCGAGCCCGATGACCTGGAAGGCGCTGTTCTCGTTATAGGTCTGCTTCTCACGACGCTTGCGCTTCTGCTCCGGCCGCATCTTCCGCCGCAGCCGGCGCCATCCGATCACGATACCGCTGATCGAGACGACCGTGCCGACCACGGACAGCAGCCACACCACGACGTCGCGCGCTGGCCAGATGCGCAGCAGCAACGGGACGTCGAGGCTATGCAGCGCGTTGAACAGCCAGCGATAGGATCGTCGGCTGTCGTCGCTGCGGTCGAGGATCTCGGCGGTGACCGGAGAGATGTGCAGCCAGGTGTGGGCGGGATCGTCGAAGCCGATCCGCAGCACCGGGAGCTCGCGCTGATGGTGCAGTGTGTACCAATAGGCATCCGGCTCATCGAGCTGATGCGCCGATGTCATCGCAACGCCCGGCACCGCGCGTCGGGCCGCCGCGATGATCTCGTCGCGCGAGAGAGCCGCGGGCGCACCGGTTGCGGGATCGGCGAGGCTGCGGTGGGCGTTGCCGTCATCGAGCACCATCAGAGCGCGTCCGCCGATCCAGACGAAGCGCGCCTCCACCGCCGGTATCGGCGGCGGAGACTGCAAGTGCGCGACGATATCGGGCGTATCGTGGCCGCTGTAACCGACCGCGATCTCGCGCGTGAGGCCGCGCCCGGCGAACGCCCCGCCGGGATTGAGCGACAGCCAGCCGCTGAACATCCAGGTGAGGACGAAGATGCCGCCGACGAGGCCGGCAATATGATGCCAGGCCATCCAGCCGCGATAGGGCGAGACGCCGCCATCAGCGTAACGACGCGTCAGCCGCAGGCGGAGGATGCCGATCCAGAAGCCGGTGACGGCGACCACCAGACACACGCCCGAGATCCACAGCACCACATCCCGCCACAGCGGCCCGTCCTTGCGCAGCACCGTCGGATAGATCCAGTGCGGGATCGATCCGAGCCAGTTCCAGACCCGTTCCCGCCGCGTGGTGTCGAGCGCGATCTCGCCGCTGCGCGACGAGACATAGAGCTCGGTGCCGTCGGCATCACCAAGGCCGATCAGATAAAGCGGCCGCAGCGGATCGAACCGCGCCGTGACCGACCATTGATCGCGCGTCACGGTGTCGAGCAGCCGCGGCTGCACCGCGCGCGGATGATGGCGGACGACGGCGAGCGCCTGATCGGCCGTGATGCCGTCGATGATCCGGCCATCGATCGCCGAGATGGTGACGGCGGTGCCGTTCCAGCCGATCACGCGATAGACCGGCGTCTCGTCCATCATCGCGAGGCGCAGGTCGCGCGGATAAAGCTCCGCGCCCGCAATCGCCATCGCGCGATCCGGTGAGATCTGCACCTTGTTCCAGAGAAGGACCGGGAGCGCAGCGAGGCGCTCGCCGTCGGTGAGGCGCGGAAACGCCACGTACATCATGACGAGGCCGGAGATGAACCACATCGCGAACAGGAGGCACGTCGCGATGCCGATCCAGCGATGGACGACATAGAGCCATCGCCGCGCTCGCCGGATCAGAGCCTTGCGCATCGTCAGAACTTCACGTTGAGGGACAGTTCCGCGGTGCGCGGCATGCCGAGCAGCCACTGCCCCGTGCCGTTCGAGGTCACCGCGTAGACCTTGTCGAACAGATTGTAGACCCGGAACGCGACCGTGGTGCGACCATCCGGCTTCCACTTGATGCCGCCATTGACCACATTGTAGCCCGGCCGCAACTGGGTGTTGGCGAGATCGGAGTACATCGCGCCGACGATCTGCACGCCACCATAGGCAGACCAGTTCGGTGCGAAATCCCAGGTCAGCCAGACGTTCGAGACCTGCTGCGGTACGTTGACCGGAACATTGCCGGCATAGCTGACGATCTTGCCGCCGACCAGCTGGCTGTTGTTGTCATATCGGGCGCGCAGCAGCGCCAGATTGGCGTCGATGCGCCAGCCGTAATCCAGCGCAAGCCCGACCGACGCCTCGACCCCGCGGGAAGATTGCTGGCCGATCTGCAGCGCCAAGCCGGTGCCGGGATTGGCTGGATCAGGAATCGTCAGCCCGGTCTTGACGATATCGTAGCCCGCCAGCGTCCACTCGCCGCGGCCGCCCCAGAACGACTGTTTGACCCCGATCTCGGTCTGCTTGCCCGTCGCGAGCTGGAAGGTCTTCTGCGAGGTCGACAGTGAGATCAGATTGCTGACCGGATCGACGCCGACCGCGTACTGACCATAGAACGCGAGGTTCTTGATCGGCTCGTAAACGAGGCCGGTGCGCCAGCTCGTTCCCGACAGCGTGGTCTCAAAGCTGTTTGACGGCGTCTTGTAATCGGTGCGATCGACCTCCGGACGATCGTACCTGACGCCGGTGACAACAGACAACTGATCGGTCAGCGACAGCCGATCCTCTGCGAACAGCGCGTATTGATTGACGATCGCGTTGAAGCCCGGCGTGGTCGCCGTGGTCGTCGCAAAGAACGACCCTGGATCGAACACGTAAGGGTTGACCGACGACGCGCCGCCATAGGGCGAGTTGTTGGTGTGGGTGAAATCGATCCGGTTGACGTCGAACCCGGCAACGAACTGGTTCGCAAGGCCGAACACGTGACCGCTGAAGGTCGTATCCATCCGGTTGCCGAGCTGCTTCTGGTCGTGGAAGATCTCGATATAGCTGGAGCGATCGATCAGCTGGGTCTTCGGATTGAAGGTGTAGTTTTCGATGTCGCGCCAGTGCCGCTCGCTGGTCAGATAGTAGAGCGTGTTGTTGACCTTGATGCCGTCGGCGACATCCCATTCGGTCTTGAACTGGGTCCAGCTGTCCTGGTAGCGGATCGCGCTGTCGGATGCGTTGTAGCTCTTGAAGCGCAGCGCGTCCTGGATCGAGCCGTTGAGCAACGGCGTGCCGAAGTAGCGTGACGGGCTGCGATCGCCATAGTCCTCGGACAGCGTGAAGGCGAGATTGTCCGACGCCTGCACGCGCACGGCGGCCGAGACCGCTGCATTCGAGGTCGTGTCGCGATCGACCCAGCCGTCCGACATGTTGCCGGTGGCGTTGATGCGGTACGACACATTGGGATTGATCGGACCAGTAGAGTCCACCGAGAGCCGCCGCGTCATGTTGCTGTCGAGCGAGACCTCGGCCTCGTTGTACGGCGTGGCTAACGGCTTCTTCGGGATCACGTTGATGACGCCGCCGATCGCGCCTTCGCCGTACAGCACCGAGGCCGGGCCGCGCAGCACTTCGATGCGCTGCGTCGACCAGGTGTCGTAAGGGAACGTCAGCGTGCCGGAGCCGATATAGAAGCGCGTGCCGTCATACAGCGTCATCACCGAGTTGCTGCCGGCAAAACCGCGGGTGCTGAACGACAGCCCGCCATTGCCGGGCGCCGGCGTGGCGATGAAGCCGGCCGCGTTCTGGGTGACGGCATCGAGCACATTGTGCTGACCGCGTTCGGCGATGGTCTGCGCCGTGATGATCTCGACGCTGGCCGGCGTCTGCAGCGGCGTCAGATTGAGGCGGCTGCCGGTGCCGCCCTGCGTCGTTGCATTGAGTGTCGGCGATGCCGGCCCCGATGCGCCTGACGCTGCGGCACGCGGCGCGCCGCCGGCTGCGGCGACCGTCGCCGATCTGGCGCGTCGCGGCGCCGCCGCGCTGTTGCTGCTTCGCGCAGCGGGTTTGAACTTTGCGGATGTCGAGGGGGCGACCTCGATCGGATCGAGCGTGGTGGGTGGAGCTGTTTGTGCCGAAGCCTCAGCCGGCAGCAGCAACGATGACAGGGAGCAGACGAGACCGAGGCGCCAGTTGCGCGCAACGGAGGGAGACGAGGACATGAAACGACTCGCGGTAACGTGGCACGTCACCGCGAACGCGGACTGGCGCATTGCCCAAAAGGCAGTGCTCCGATCCCACCAGGACGCCCCCGCCCGATGTGCTCGCGTGTGACCACGACTGACGGCAGGTCTCCTGGCTCACGGGTCATCGCCTGTCGACGCCTTCCCGGGCCTGATGGCCCAGTGGCAAATTGACGAAAGGCTCGCCGTTTACAGTTGCGGGGACAGCTGCGGCATTGGGGTTACCCTCGCACCGCATTCCCTTTTGATCCCCGAAGGGAACCGTCGAGAAAAACGATAGGTGGCGGACGCAGAGCTGTCAATTCGATGCGATTGTCGCACACATGCTTTGCCGATGTACGTGGCCGCGACGTCACAAAGAGTGCGGGCTTACCTCACTAAGTCTCGACGCAATGCTCCATGATCGCATCAATCTCGGCGCGCGAGAGCGCACCCATCTCGGCGATGAATACGATTCGCGTACGCGGCACGCCGGGCGCTGGTACGCCGCCGGCAGCCAGCGTCGCGCGTCCGCCGGCGAGTTGAAATACCGTCAGCCGCCCGGGCTGCTCCACCGTTTCGAACAATCCCTTCGCCCGCGCCAGCTTCAGCGCCAGTTTGCCGATCGCCTGTTGCAGGCGCGGCAGCCGCACCGGCCGCTCCGAGGTCCAGCTCAGCGTCTCGAAGCGATCAGCTGCCGGCCGTCGCGGCGCGGCCTCGCGCGGCGCCGGCACATGATCGAGATCGGCCGGAAACAGCAATTCCGTTGGCACTTCGCCATGCAAGGCATCGACAATCACCGCCGCCGGCCGCACCGTTCGCACGGCGGCGCGGATCGCGGCGCAGGCGGCTGCATCGGCGAGATCCACCTTGCTCAGCGCCACCACATCCGCCGCCCGCAACTGCGAGCGCAGCAGCGCGTCATCCAGCATCGCCACCGGCTGCGTCGCGTCGACGACGCAGAGCACCGTCTCCAGCGGCGCCTCCTTCCAGATCACCGGATCCATCAGGTTGCGGACGATGTCGGCGGGATCGGCGATGCCGCTGGTCTCGATCACGATGAACTCGGGACGCGGATCACGCCGCAACAAGGTTGCAAGCGTGCGCAGCAGATCGCCCTCCAGCGTGCAGCAGATGCAGCCGTTGCTCAGACTGACCACGCCATCACTGGCGCCGGCGATCAACTCCGCGTCGATGTTGATCGCACCGAAATCGTTGACCACGGCGGCGATGCGCTTGCCTTGCGCATGCGCCAGCAGATGGTTGACGACCGTGGTCTTGCCCGCCCCGAGGAAGCCCGCGACCAGCAGGATCGGGACCGGCACGTCAGCCCCCGATGACGGGCCGGCGCACCGGCCGGCCGGGCCGCGCCGCGACATCGAGCACGCCGTCATTGATCAGCGGCTGGCCGCTGACCACGAGGTGCCGCACGCCTTCCGCCGGACGGTTCATCGCCGAGAAGGTCGCGCGATCGCTCAGCGTCTCGTAGTCGAACACGACGACATCGGCATCGGCGCCCGCCTGCAATCTACCTTTGGCACGCATTGCCGGCGTGCTCGCCGACAGGATCTCGGCCGGGATCAGCGCGCATTTGCGGATGCCCTCGAGCAGCGACACCTTCTTGCGCTCGCGCACCCATTCGCGGATGAAACGCGTGAAGCAGCCGGCCGAGCGCGGATGCGAAGTGGCGTCGTCCGGCAGCGGCCAGGCGTCGCCGGTGTAGGGCCGGCCATCCGACAGTGTCCACGGCATCGCGTCGGAGGCAATCGCACCGCCCGGATACAGCACCGCCATGTCGAGCAGATCGCGATGATGCGCGTTGTTCTCGATGTCGAGCACATGCCAGAGCACCAGCGTCGAGGGCTCCTCGGCCTGCGCCGCCAGCAGCTCCTCACGGCTGCCGAAGCGGTGACCGTCGGTCACACGCTGCACCGAATCGTAGCCGAGGCCGTTGCGCTCCTCGAATTTGGGATCGCTGAAGAAGGTCGCCGCCAGCACCGTCGAGCCGGTGCCGTAGGGATAGGCCTCCACCGTGATCGGCAGGCCCTGCGCCTGCGCTTTCGCGATCAGCGCGACGCAGCGCTCGATATCGGTCTTGCTCGACGAGTTGAAGTGGCAGATGTGCATATGCGCGCCGGTGGCGCCGGCATAGCCGATCAGGCGGATATAGGCCTCGGCCGCGCTCTCGGGATCGATGCGCGACATGTAGGCGACGTGGGTGAAGGTCGGCACCGCGTGATCGGCCGCGAGCTGGCACACCGCGGTCAATTCCTGCACGCCGGCGCCGGGGGCATAGGCGTTGAGAATGCCGATGCCGATGCCGCCTTCATTCAGACCGTTGGCGAGACGCTCGAGGATGCCGCCGACCTCGCTCTCGGTCGCCACGTTCTCGATCCAGCGGCGATCGCGCATCGCCGCGCCGAATGATTCCAGCGAGCTTTCCGAATTGGAGCCGGTCATCGCGCCGATGCGCGCAAACGCCCAGTTGGTCGCGGCGCCGTAGTTCAGTACCCGCCCCTTCTCGGCCTGGCGCTTGTACCAGGATGCCACCGGCAGCACGCCGGCCTCGAGGTCGAGCGATGTCGTCACCCCGTCGAACGCCTGCATCCGATCAGCCGGAATGGTCTGGCCATGCGCGTGCAGGTCGATGAAGCCTGGTGCCACGACGAGCCCGGTCGCGTCGATCTGGCGCGCGGCGCCGCCAAGGCCGGTGCCGACAGCGGCGATCTTGCCGTCGACCACGGCGACATCGCCGACCGCGTCCATCCCGCTGGCCGGATCCACCACCCGGCCGCCGCTGATCACCAAACCACCCATCTCACCACTCCCCGCATTCCGAAACCGACCGGTCTCTTTTCGCGCACAGAGAAGCGCATCGCACGCATCGCGGCAACCCGGCCAGGGTTGTGGCGACATGCTCTGGCGGAATATCCGCCGCGCCGTGATGGCGATTGCAGGGGAGCCCTTCCCTACGATCCGGTTGCACGCCGCGACGGCAACCCTCGCCAGAGATCGTTGCCTGGCTTGATGCGGCTCGCCACCAGTTTTGGCGGCGTACGGTCCCTGGAGATCGCCGCCTCGAATGCACGCTTGAGCCTGACATTGTCGATCTGCGCCAGGAATCGCCGGATCACGGCGTCCTGATCCACGCTCCGGCCGGAGATCGCCGCGCACAACTCCGCGGTCGTCCTGCGGAAGAAGTGGAAAGCGTCATCGGCGGCGCCGCCCAGCCGATCGACCTCGCCGGCAACACCGAGCGCGTGCATCCGATCGTCGTCGTCGAGCGTCACGGCGAAGCGCAGCACGGCAAGCTGCCAGGCACGGAGCAGCTTGCTCTCCGGTTCGCTCACCATCTCGCGCATCAGTCGAACACCCCGCGCGACTGACCTGCCTCGGCTGTCGGGGGAGGTCAGACGCGGCGCGACTATCCCCACGCGGGAGTAGGTTTTCGAGGGGAGCGCGCGGGCGATCGCATAGGAATCGCATAGGTGGAGCGCACGGAGTCCCGATCCGCTCAGATTCCCTCGAACTGCAGGCGCGCCAGCCGCGCATAGAGGCCGCCCGCGGCGACCAGTTCGGCATGGGTGCCCTGCTCGACGATCTTGCCCTGGTCCATGACCAGGATGCGGTCGCAGGACAGCACGGTCGCCAGCCGATGCGCGATCACAAGCGTGGTGCGATGGCGCATCAATTCCTCCAGCGCGGTCTGCACCAGCGTCTCGCTCTCGGCGTCGAGCGCCGAGGTCGCCTCATCGAGCAGCAGCAGCGGCGCATCGCGCAGGATCGCGCGCGCGATCGCGATGCGCTGGCGCTGGCCGCCCGACAGCGTCACGCCGCGCTCGCCGAGCTGGGCGTCGAAGCCTTCCGGCAGGCGGCGCAGGAATTCGGTGGCATGGGCGAGGTCAGCGGCGCGCTCGACCTCGGCGTCGGTGGCATCGGGCCGCCCGAACCGGATGTTCTCGCGGGCTGAGGCGGCGAACACCACGGAATCCTGCGGCACCAGCGCGATCCGCGCCCGCACCTCGGCCGGATCGGCCTGCCGGATCGGCACGCCGTCGAGCGAGATGATGCCCGATTTCGGATCGTAGAAGCGCAGCAGCAGATGGAACAGCGTGCTCTTGCCGGCGCCGGAGGGACCGACGATCGCGACCTTCTCGCCGGATCCGACCTTCAGCGACACGCCGTCGACCGCAAGCGCGTTGGGCCGGGTCGGATAGGCGAAGCCGACATTGTCGAAACCGACATCGCCGCGTGCCGGCTGCGGCAGCGCGCGCGGCGACGCGGGCGCCGCGATCTGCGGCCTGACGCGCAGGATCTCGAACAGACGCTCGGCGGCGCCGGATGCGGCCGAGACCTCGCCCCAGACCTCGCTGAGCTGGCCGAGGCCGCTCGCCGCGAACGCCGTATAGAGAACGAACTGGCCGAGCCGGCCTGGACTGATCGCCCCCGTCAGCACGTCATGCGAGCCGACCCACAGGATCACGACGACGCTGGCGAAGACGATGAAGATCACGATCAGCGTCAGTACCGCACGCGCCTTGGTCGAGCTGCGCGCGGCGTCATAGGCCTGCTCGACCTCGCGGGCAAAGCGCGTCCTGGCGAGCCGTTCGCCGGTATAGGCCTGCACGGTGCGGATTCCGTTGACGAGCTCGCTCGCATAGGCGCTGGCGTCGGCCAGCGTATCCTGGGCGGTGCGCGACAGCCGCCGCACCCAGCGGCCGAACGCGACCAGCGGGATCACGATGATCGGAATCGCCAGCAGCACGAAGCCGGACAGCCGCGGGCTCGTGATCACCATCATCGCGGCGGCGCCGAAGAACAGCATCAGGTTGCGCAACGCGATCGAGACCGAGGCGCCGACCGCGGACTTGATCTGCGTGGTGTCGGCGGTGAGCCGCGACACCAGTTCACCTGAGCGGGCGGAATCGAAGAACGAGGGCGACAGCGAGATCAGATGCGCGAACACGTCGCGCCGGAGATCGGCGACGATGCGCTCGCCGATCGTCATCACGAGGTAGTAGCGGGAAGCACTGGCGCAAGCGAGCACTGCGACGACCGCGATCATCACGCTGAAATAGCTGTTGATCATCGCGATGCCTTCGGGCGTGAAGCCGAGGTCGATCATCCGCCGCACCGCGACCGGCACGACCAGCGTGGTGATCGCCGCAATCGTCAGCGAGATCAGCGCCAGGATCGCCCGCCCCTTGTAGCGCGCCACATAGGGCGCGAGCGCAAGCAGCGGGCGCAGGCGGGCACGGCTCTTCGCCGGCTCCGCGATCTGGCTCTCGATGAAGGCTTCTTCATCGAGCAGCGCGTCGCGCGGAGGCTCGGGGGCGCCGCGAGGGGTCTCAAGCTGTTCGGCTACACTCATTATTCTTAGACCGGTTCTATCGCCCCCCACATAGGCCCGCCGACCCCCGGCTGGCAAATCCGGTAAAGTCCCAATGCGGTGATGGGCTTAAGCCCTTTCTTGGCTTGTTTTGGGGGTCTCTATGGGTTATAGAGCCGCCCAAATCCCGTACCTGAATGTCTTGAGATGGGCGCCGGCGCGCCGAAGGAACTGTCATGAAAGCCGATATTCATCCGAATTATCATACGATTAAGGTCGTCATGACCGACGGCACCGAATACCTGACCCGCTCGACCTGGGGCAAGGAAGGCGACACGCTGAACCTCGACATCGATCCCAAGTCGCACCCGGCCTGGACCGGCGGCACCCAGCAGCTGATGGACCGCGGCGGCCGCGTCTCGCGCTTCCAGAAGAAGTTTTCGGGCTTCCTCAAGAAGGACTAAAGTCCGCTTCGGGATCCTCTCGATCGAACGCAAAACGCCTCCAACTCGGGGGCGTTTTTGTTTTGGGGGAGCGCTCCGGATCGGCGCGACGGGCGGCCTCTCCATCCCGTCCTCCCGGCCTAGTGCGCAATTGCGCACGGGGGGCCGAGACCCATAACCACCGCGTTCGGTGATGAACGGGATTGCGGCCCAGCGCCGCGCAACAATTGGGATTCGGGGCAATGGGTCCTGGCTTTCGCCAGGACGACACCGAATGTATGGCACGACCTGCATCCACAACCGTCGTCCCTGCGAAAGCAGGGACCCATAACCACAGGGCAATGTTGTTACGGAGAGCCGTGGCCCCAGCGTCGCACAACGATCACCTTCGGCGGTTATGGGTCCCGGCCTTCGCCGGGACGACAGTGAATGTGTGGCACGCTCGCGATGTCCAGAGACGCAGAGCTTGTGTTCAACCGGAACAGACTGCCTGCGGGAGGTCCAACCTAGCGCGGATGTTTCGGTCGCTTGAGTTCGGCGACTTTGAACTTCCCTGCGGCCTGCAGGCTGCTGCAAAGCCACCAGGCCCTGTTGCGGTATTCGCCCAGGAACCATTTGGTCTCGACGCAATCCACGTAGGATTTGTAGGTCAGATTGTCGCGGCATGTTGTCGAGAACGGTCCATATGCTTGGCCGCCCGCCGACTCGCTGCACCCCACCCAGGGGTCCTTGCCGTGCGGCATGCTCGACTCGCAACCACCATTGCAATTGCTGGCGACCTTCTCCAGCGCGGCAATCCTGCCCAGCACGGAATCCGGCGACGGCGCGCGCGCTGACGACGATGACGTCTGAGCGGTTCTCGATCTCCGGTGCGACGCCCCTGTGGTCGCCGCCTGCGTCGGCCGATTTGGCCGCACCGCCGGCTTCGGTGCTTCGACCGTGATGGAAGGAAGCGGCTTGGCGGAATCGGTTTGTGATGCTGCCGGGCCGCACAGCAACACGGTCGACAAGACGGAGGCAGCTGAAGGCGCGACAAAGCGTGACGACAATCTCATGACTTGCCCTCCCAAATGCGGGACGGAACAGCCGTCCCGAGAGGCGCACGGTACCATACATCCCGGATTGCGCTACCGAGGGTTGAGGATATTTCCGCCGGTTGCTGGCCGCTTCATGAATACACGCCGTGGATCTGCGGAAGCAGCTCGCAGCGCAGGTCGGCGAAGCGTCGATCGACCCCGTTGCCACTGATCGACAGCGCCTGCGCCTAGCGATCCCCGAACGCCAGCCGCGCGCCGAGCGCAACCAGGATGCTGCCGCCGATCCGCTGCATGATCCGCTGCGAGGTACGCGAGCGCTGCAGCCTCGACATCACGGCGCTGGCAAAGAACACGCAGACGATATCGACCACCGAGAAGGTCAGGTTGACCGTGGTGCCGAGCAGGAACAGCTGGGCCCAGACCGGCAGGCTTGCCGACGCATCGACGAATTGCGGCAGGAACGCCAGGAAGAAGATCGCGGTCTTCGGATTGAGCACCTCGACGACGATGCTTTGCGCGAAGGCACGCTCCGCGGAGAGCGGCGCCAGTGTGGGACGCTTGGTGTTGTCGCGATCGCGAAACAGCGACAGGCCGAGCCAGACCAGATAGGCCGCGCCGGCGAGCTTCATCGCCATGAATAGCGGCGGCACCGCGTGAAACAGCAGCGCGAGCCCCGCAGCCGCGGCGATGACATGGACATAGCCGCCGAGATGCAGGCCGAGCGAGGCCATCAGCCCCGCGCGCCGGCCGCCCGCGAGCGTGCGGGCAGCGGCGTACAGCATGGCGGGACCCGGGATCAGTGCGAAGGTCGCGGTCGTGATCGCGAAGGCAAGGTACAATTCCATTGTGGCTTTCATCTCAGTTCGCCGGAATCAACGCTGCGACCTCACGGTCATGAGGATTGTCGCTTTCGCCGAGACCCGAGATGACGCCGGCGCGATCCTCGAGCTTGCGATTCTGGCTCATCTTCTTCTTGGCGTCGATCCGGCTGATCGGCATCCGGAAGCCGACGATGCCGCGCAGCTGCGCCTTGATGAAATCATCGGGCGCATCGCTGACCTGCCAGGCCTCCTTGCGCGAACTCTCGTGCAGCCTGGTCAACCGGGTGACGATTTCGAGCAAGCGGTCGGCATCCTCGAAGAACTCGGCCACTCCATAGGCGTGCACGGCGACGTAATTCCAGGTCGGCACCACCTTGCCGTGCTCGGCCTTGGTCACATACCAGGACGGCGTCACATAGGCGTCGGGGCCCATGAAGATCGCCATCGCCTCGCCGGTCGCGGGCAGCTTCCATTGCGGATTGGGCCGCGCGACGTGACCGTACAGCGTGCCGTACTCGCCCTCGTCCTCATTGAGGATCAGCGGCAGCGGCGTTCCGATCAAGCCGTCCGCGGTCGCGGTGACCAGCGTCGCGAGCCGTGAGGCCCGCATCGCGGCATGGATCGGGCCGAGCTCTTCCATCTTGAAATGCGGCGGCAGGTACATCGCGAACCTCTTGGTCGACCTGATCTATTGCTGCTCGCACCATAGCGCCGAAGTGGCCTATGATAAGAGCCACTTTCGATCATCTTGATTGGTCCACTATGCCGCGCCTGCGCGCCACCATCAGCATCCCCTCACTCGGCGCAATCGACCGCGCCGCCGGACAGGTCGGGCGTCAGCTCGCGCAGGCCCTGCGCGCGGCGATCGCCAAGGGCGAATTGAAGGCCGGAGAATTGCTGCCGTCGACGCGTGCGCTGTCGGCCTCGCTCGGCGTTGCGCGTGGCACGGTCACCGAGGCGTTCGAGCAGTTGCAGGCCGAGGGCTATCTGGAATCGCAGGTCGGCGCCGGCACGCGGGTGGCGCCGACGCTCGCGGAACAAGCGCGGCCGGCTGCGATCGATCGCCGCCCGAACAAATCTGCGCCGATCCAGCTGCCACCGCGCGCGGCGCGACTTGCCAAAGTGGTGACGGCCTTCACGCCGATGCCCGAAATCCCGTTTGCGATCGCGGTCCCCGGCGGTGCGGTCGCCCCCGACGACAATTGGCGCCGCCTCGGCAACCGTGTGCGCGCATCGCGCGCGGCGGCGCCCGCGAGCTATGGCGATCCGCGCGGACTGATGGAGCTGCGGCAGGCGATCGCCGACTATGTGCGCAAATCCCGCGCGGTGCATTGCGAGCCGGAGCAGGTCGTGATCACGGCCGGCACGCAACAGGGCCTCTATCTCGCCGGCCGCGTGCTGCTGTCGTCGGGCGATCGGGTGTGGGCCGAGGATCCCGCCTATCCGGGCATGACTGCCGTACTCGACGATCTCGACCTCGTCACCACGCGCGTTGGCGTCGATGCGCAAGGCATCGATATCGATGCCGCGATCGCGGCGTGTCCCAATGCACGCGCGGCGTTCGTGACGCCGTCGCATCAGTATCCACTCGGCATGCCCTTGAGCATGGCCCGCCGCAACGCGCTGGTGGCGTGGGCGCAGCGTAGCAATGCATGGATCGTCGAGGACGATTACGACAGCGAGCTGCGCTATGCAGGACATCCCTTCCCGTCGATGCAGGGCCTCGCGCCGTCGCGCGTGATCTATCTGGGTACGCTGAGCAAGGTGCTGTTTCCCTCGCTGCGGCTCGGCTACGTCGTGGCGCCTTCGCCGCTGATCGACGCCTTCGCCGGCGCGCGGGCGCTGCTCGACCGGCATTCACCGACTGCCGACCAGCATGTGCTGGCGGCCTATATGCGCGAGGGCCTGTTCGAAGCCCACATCCGGCGCATCCGCGGCGTCTATGCCGCGCGGCGCGCAACACTGATTGCGGCGCTCGAACGACACATACCCGATGACGTCACGCTGCAGCCGAGCGACCAGGGCATGCATCTGCTGCTGTGGCTGCCGCGTCGCTTCGACGACGTGCAGCTGGCGAAATCAGCGCTCGCCGACGGCATCGTGGTGCGGCCGATCTCACCGATGTACAACGCAGCGGCGCGGCCCGGCCTGATGCTCGGCTTCGGCGGGTTTGAGCCGGAAGAACTGGAGGCGGCGGCGATCCGGTTACGTAGCATCCTGGATCGGAACAGACCAACGCGGCGGACCGGAGCATGAACTGGTCAGCCGCTGTTCGATGCCACATGAACTATTTCTGTTCGGCCTGCTCCGGCCGAACGGTTATGGTGTGGACACGCTTCGGCTCATCCAGCGAGTTCGACCCCGCCCCTCGTTCCCGCTCGGCGGTTTCGGCGCGAGCTTTCGCGTCTTCAATCAAAGCGGCGCAGGTCGATTGATCAATAGTGAATTCGAAGGGGACGCTATTATCGGGCGCGAAAAGGACCCGATGGATCACCACTCCATTCTTTTGAAACAGCGATACGAGGCGATCAAAGCAAAACCTGCCGGCAAATCGAAGTCGCTCCTCCTCACCTTCGGCTTTGTTGTGAGGAAGCAATCCCGCATCATTCGCCCTGTAATGCACATCGACGACGTTGTCGCGCGACGTTGCAGATTGGAAGGCGATCGGCGGCGTCGCCCTATTCGGCGCCTTCGCGTCAAACGCGTGAGCCATCGCTTCGATAGAATGAGCAATAGCCTGCGCCATTTCCGCGGGCGTCTTGGAGGGCGGCTTGGGCTCCGGATGGCTGACCGTCTGGCCGCCGGCATTGCCAATTGCGGCCACAAGAAGCGGTACCGAAGCGGCTGCGCTATGAGCGACTTTCGCCGAGAGAACATGCTGCAGGCCCGCTATTTCCCGACATGCGCAACACCTGGTTCGGAAGGCGCTGTGGGTTGAAGGACATTGTAAAGGACCCCGCCAAACATGAACCAGCCAAAGGCGCAAAGAAGAATGCGAAAGCGCTTACGGTTGTAGTCAGCCAGCAAGAAGGTGCCGCCGAAATACGATGACGGACTAAGGTCGCCGGCCAGGTACGCAGCCCAGATCATCCGCAGCAGGGTCCACGCAAAGATCAGCAATCCGAGCATGACCCAGGCGAGAAGAAAGTGTCCAATGATCGTCCTCGGCAGGGCGAAGCTGATTGCGCCAGCGATGCCTCTCGGCACCGACCCTACTGCTCGAACGCCGCCTTGAGGCGGTTGAGCTGCGGCACCAGCGGGTTGCCGATCGAGGAGCGATCCGGCGCCGGTGCGTGGATCGTGGTGTCGAGCCGGCGGACGCGCGCCTGCAGATCCATCGAACGGGCGATCAGCTGCTGCAATTGCTCCGGAAGTTTCGTCACCATGTCGGCTGGGCCGGGATCGGCGGCCGACAACTTGACCTTAGTCTTCTCGCGGTTGGCCTGGGTCAGCGTCATCTCGCCTTCCTTGACCGCGCGATGCAGCAGCAGCCAGGACGCGAGCTGCATCAGCCGCGTGGTCAGGCGCATGCTTTCGGTGGCATAGGTCAGGCTTACGGACCGTTCCAGCGCCTTGGCCTCGGCACGGCCGTCGCCGTCGAGATAGGCGGCGGTCTGCTCGACCAGGTCCATGCCTTCCCGGAACAGCACGCCGAATGCCGCAGAATTGGTCAGCCGTTCACTGAACAGCACAAGCCCGGCTTCGTTCTGGGAACGATCGGCCATGGTTAACGCCCTCACACCATCGTAACGCCCGCTGGCATCTCACGCGCCAGCTTATGATGAACAAATCATTGCGCGGGCGCGCCGAAGAGTCCAGCCGCAACCGGATTTATGGTTTCCAGCCGTGGATGCAACAAAAAAAGAGCCGCCGTTTCCGGCGGCTTTTGAAGTTGATAACAGGGAGGCGTCAAACAGAGTGGACAGGAGCCACTCGGTGTCCAAACGAGGACAATGCAGTCATAATCGAGAAAGCTTAACCGATCGTAAATGAGCGGATTTCTTCAGGCTTTGTTTGCCATGTCGGCCATTGACCTAGTTTGGGACAGCTGCGCGCTGGTCCCCACGCGTCGTCCCGGCGAAGGCCGGGACCCATAACCACCGGTGCCCGCGTTGCACGAGGCTGTGGCCCAACCCTACGCAACGAGGAGCAGCGGTGGTTATGGGTCCCGGATCGCGCTTGCTTTGCTCGCTTGTCCGGGACGCCGTGATGTGAGGTTGCAGCGCTTACGATTTGAAGAACGCGTCCGCGGCGTCCTTTGACGCGCGCTTCTTCGACATCGCCTCTTTCAATCGGTCGACTTCTGCGTTGAGCAGCGCGATCCTCTCGGTCAAATCCTCGACCGACAGCAGGTAGAGATCTTGTCCGATCTCGTGGCTGATCTTCTTCTTCGGCCGGTCGTCATCCTCAATCGGCATGTTGTCCTCCCGGCGATGTGATCTGGCGCCATGCGTCCAGAGATGGTAAATGTTGGGTCGAGGAGAATTTTGCAGTGACTTTCGTGTGCGTGCAACATCTGACGCGAATGCCCCGGCCCGACCGCAAGGAGTCTGACCGGACGGGATAGTGCGCGCCTGCGCGCCAGGCATGAGCCGACCCCAAGCCCTTCCGATCATGCGGGAGGGCTTTTTGATTTTCCCGATTTGATTTTTCGGGGTCGGCATCACCGAAACGCGAAAGACTTCGACCCATGACCAGGATTCTCATCACCAGCGCCCTGCCTTACGTGAACGGCGTCAAGCATCTCGGCAATCTCGTCGGCTCGCTCTTGCCCGCCGACGTCCACGCCCGCTTCCGCCGGCAGCTCGGCGATGACGTGCTGTTCATCTGCGCGACCGACGAGCACGGCACCCCGGCCGAGCTCGGCGCCATCGAGGCCGGACAAGACGTCAGAGCATTCTGCGATGCACAGCACGCCGTCCAGGCCGACATCTACCGCCGCTTCGGCCTGTCCTTCGATCATTTCGGCCGCACCAGCACGCCGCATAACCATGCGCTGACGCAGCACTTCTATCGCCGGCTCGACGCGGCCGGGCTG
Source organism: Bradyrhizobium sp. UFLA03-84 (assembly GCF_002289535.1). NCBI lineage: Bacteria > Pseudomonadati > Pseudomonadota > Alphaproteobacteria > Hyphomicrobiales > Nitrobacteraceae > Bradyrhizobium > Bradyrhizobium sp. UFLA03-84. The sequence goes on from NZ_NSJY01000003.1 coordinate 410,649, forward strand.
ATCGAGGCGCGCACGACGCGGCAGGTGTTCTCGCCGGCCGACCGGCGCTTTCTGCCCGATCGCTACGTGCTCGGCACCTGCCCGCATTGCGCCGATGGATCGGCACGCGGCGATCAATGCGACCATTGCGGTGCGCTGCTTGATCCGCCGGAGCTGATCGATCCGCATTCGGCGCTGTCAGGCGACCGTGCGCTCGAGATCCGCGAGAGCCGCCATCTGTTCCTGTGTCAGTCGCAGCTCGTCGACCGCATCGGCGCATGGATCGACGGCCGCACCGGCTGGCCGCCCTTCGTGGTGTCGACCGCCAAGAGTTGGCTCAACGCCGATTTGCGCGATCGCTGCATTACACGTGATCTTGACTGGGGCATTGCGGTGCCGCGCGAGGGCTTTGACGGCAAGGTGTTCTATGTCTGGTTCGATGCGCCGATCGGCTACATCGCGGCGACGCAGGAGTGGGCCGCTGCCGCGCCCGGCCGCGACTGGCGGGAATGGTGGTGGCAGGCCGACGAGGTCAGCTACATCCAGTTTCTCGGCAAGGACAACATCCCGTTCCACACGGTGAGCTTTCCGGCGACGCTGCTCGGCTCCGGCGAGCCGTGGAAGACCGCCGACGTGATCAAGGGATTCCATTGGTTGAACTACGAGGGCGGCAAGTTCTCGACCAGCCGGAAGCGCGGCATCTTCACCGATGCGGCGCTGGAGGAATTGCCGGCCGATCTCTGGCGCTGGTGGCTGATCGCCAACGCGCCGGAAAGCGCCGACACCGATTTCAGCGTCTCGCGGTTCGTTGCCGATGTGAACAAGGACCTCGCCGACATTTTCGGCAACCTCGTCAACCGTATCGTCAGCTTCGCGCATCGCGCGTTCGACGGCCGCATTCCGGATGGTGGCGTCCCCGGTGATGCCGAGCGCCGGCTCGCGCATGATCTGGAGCAACGCATCGCAGCGCTTCACCGCCATCACACCGCGCTGGAGTTTCGCGCCGCGGCGGCGACGACGCGCGCGATCTGGGACGTCGCGAACGCCTACCTGCAACACGCAGCGCCCTGGACGGCGATCAAGTCCGATCCTGACCGCGCGGCGGTCATCACGCGCGTCGGGATCAACCTTGTCGCGCTCAGCGCGACGCTCGCGTGGAGTATCGTGCCCGCCCTGTCGGCGCGCGTGCTCGGCGCGCTCAGTCGCGATGAGGCCGTGCCGCGCTGGCCCAATGGCCCACTGCTCCCGCTGCTGGATCGCGGTGCCGCCACGCCGGTCGCGAGCTTCGGCCCGCTGGTCGAGAAAATCAGCCCTGAAAAAGCTGACCATCTGACGGCCCGGTTCGGGGCGTAATGGCGTTTCGCTTCGTTGGAAAAGGCGGTATGCCATCCGCCAATCCTCTTCTCTGACCAGGGACCAACCATGACAAACCTGCCCGCGCAAATGACCGTCGTTGCCATCAGCAAGCCCGGTGGCCCGGAGGTGCTGGTGCCGGAGACCCGCGCGCTGCCGGTGCCGAAGGCCGGCGAGATCCTGGTCAAGGTCGCGGCCGCCGGCGTCAATCGTCCCGACGTCGCGCAGCGCTCCGGCTCCTATCCGCCGCCGCCCGGCGCCAGCGACCTGCCCGGCCTCGAGATCGCGGGCGAAGTGGTCGCGCTCGGCGAAGGCGCCAAGCACAAGATCGGCGACAAGGTGATGTCGCTGGTCGCCGGCGGCGGCTACGCGCAATATTGCATCGCGCAGGACGCGCAGGCGATGACGGTGCCGGCCTCACTGTCGATGCAGGAAGCCGGCGCCATTCCGGAAACGCTGATGACGGTCTGGCACAACGTGTTCGAGCGCGGCGCGCTCAAGGCCGGCGAGACGCTGCTGATTCACGGCGGCTCCTCGGGCATCGGCACGATGGCGATCCAGCTCGCCAAGGCGTTCGGCGCCAAGGTGATCGTCACCGTCGGTTCGCAGGACAAGGCCGATGCCTGCCTCAAGCTCGGCGCCGATCACGCGGTGAACTACAAAACCGAGGATTTCGTCGAGGCGGTGAAGAAGGCGACCGATGGTGCCGGCGCCAACGTGATCCTCGACATGGTCGGCGGCGACTATATCGACCGGAACTACGACGCCGCCGCGGTCGAGGGCCGCATCGTCCAGATCGCGTTCCTGTCGGGAACACCTAAGGCCACGGCCAATTTCGCCAAGCTGATGGTCAAGCGGCTGCACCACACCGGCTCGACGCTGCGCCCCCGTAGTAATGCGGACAAGGCGGCGATGGTCGCGGCGATCGAGGCAAAGGTGCTGCAGCTGCTGCGCGAAGGACGCGTCAAACCGCTAATGGACAGCACATTCCCGCTGGAAAAGGCCGCCGACGCGCATCGGCGCATGGAGACCAGCGAACATATTGGCAAAATTGTGTTGGTGGTTTAACTCTCGCAACCGAAGCGGGGGCGGAAACCCTTTGATTCCCTTCGCTTTCGTGTCATTTATCGCGCCACCTCCGGGCCGGTCGCCGGGCCCGGGCAGTTTGTCGATCGCGGAGTACTGACATTGCGTCTGATCAGGTGCCTTGCGCTGCTCGCGCTGGGCCTCATGATGTTTGCCGCTGCGCCTGACGCGTATGCGATCGACGCCGTCAGCGTGCGCAGCGATGCGCCGGCGATCGACTTGACGGCGGTTCTCGACCATCAACGTAGTGAAACCGACCGCATCCAGGTCTCCACCGCACCGGGAACCGACGGCATCGTGCGCCGCATCGAAGTTCGCGCCCGCGAAGGCGGCCAGAACTGGGTGGTATTCGCGCTTGCCAACAACACGGACGACCAGCTCGACCGCCTGATCGTTGCGCCGCATTATCGCATCGTGTCGTCAGGCCTGCTGTGGCCCGACCTCGGCCTGTCGCGCATCGCAACCATCACGCCGTCGGTCGGCGATCGTCCCGAGCGGCAGGAGAGTCCGACCGCCGACGTGTTCCGCATCACGCTCGATCCCGGCGCCGTCGTCACCTATGTCGCGGAGCTGCGCACCGACAAGCTGCCGCAGCTCTATCTGTGGGAACCCGACGCCTACAAGGACAAGGTCAACTCCTTCACGCTGTACCAGGGCATCGTGATCGGCATCTCGGGCCTGCTCGCGCTCGTGCTCACGATTTTGTTTGTGGTCAAGGGCAGCATCATGTTCCCGGCCGCCGCCGCGCTGGCCTGGGCGGTGCTGGTCTATATCGGCGTCGACTTCGGCTTCTGGGGCAAGGTGCTCGACATGTCGAACAACGCCGAGCGCGTCTGGCGCGCGGCGGGCGAGGCGATCCTCGCCGCGACATTGCTGGTGTTCCTGTTCGCCTACCTCAATCTCAGTCGCTGGCACGTCCGCTACTCGCACATCACGATCGGCTGGCTGGTCTTCCTCGGCTCGCTGGTGGCGTTGGCGCTGTTCGATCCCGCGGTCGCCTCCGGCATCGCGCGCATGTCGCTGGTGATGATCGCCTTCGCCGGCTTCGCGCTGATCGTTTATCTGTCGACCCACGGCTTCGACCGCGCGGTGCTGCTGATCCCGACCTGGTTCCTGCTGGTGGTCTGGGTGGTCGCGGCCGGCATGACGGTCGCGGGCTCCGTCACCAACGACATCGTCGGTCCGGCGCTGCTCGGCGGCCTGGTGCTGATCGTGATGCTGATCGGCTTCACGGTGATGCAGCACGCCTTCGCCGGCGGCGGCGCCACCACCGGCGTCGTCTCCGATGTCGAGCGCCGCGCGCTGGCGCTGACCGGCTCCGGCGACCTGATCTGGGACTGGGACGTCTCCGCCGACAAGGTGTTCACGAGCCCCGAGACCGAGGCGCTGCTCGGCCTCAAGCGCGGCACGCTGGAAGGCCCGGCCGCGAAATGGCTCGAAGTGCTGCACCCGCTCGACCAGGACCGCTTCCGCGCCGCGCTCGACAGCGTGCTCGACCAGCGCCGCGGCCGCCTGGTGCAGGATTTCCGGCTGCGTACCCCCGACGGCCATTTCATGTGGTTCGCGCTGAAGGCGCGGCCCGTCGTCGGCTCCGACGGTGAGGTCTCCCGCGTGGTCGGCACCCTCACCGACGTCACCGAGTTTAAGAACTCCGAAGAGCGGATGCTGCATGACTCGGTGCATGACAATCTGACCGGCTTGCCGAACCGCCGGCTGTTCATGGATCGGCTCGGCGCGGTGGCGAACCTCGCGAAAACCATGCCGAACCTGCGGCCGACCCTGATGGTGATCGATCTCGACCGCTTCAAGCAGGTCAATGATTCCGTCGGCATCGCGGTCGGCGACTCCATCCTGCTGACGCTGGCGCGCCGGCTGACCCGCATCCTCAAGCCGCAGGACACGCTGGCGCGGATGGCCGGCGACCAGTTCGGCCTGATCCTGCTGTCCGAGCAGGACCCGGCGCGGATCACCAATTTCGCCGAGACCATCCGCAAGACCATCCGCGCCCCGATCGCCTTCAACGACCGCGAGATCTTCCTGACCGCCTCGATCGGTCTTGCGCTGTCCGACCCGGCGGCGCCGCTGACCGACGAGATCATCAAGGACGCCGAGCTTGCGATGTATCACTCGAAGCGGATCGGCGGCGACCGCATCGACGTCTACAAGCCGGCGATGCGGGCGCGGAAGACCGACCGCCTGACGCTTGAGAGCGACCTGCGCCGCGCCATCGAGCGGCAGGAGATCACGATCCTGTACCAGCCGATCGTGCGGCTCGAGGATCGCGCGATCGCGGGCTTCGAGGCGCTGGCGCGCTGGGACCATCCCAAGCTCGGCCGGATGGCGCCGTCGGAGTTCATCAACGTCGCCGAGGAGACCGGCCTGATCGTCGATCTCGGCATGTTCGTGATGGACCAGACCGCACGGCAGCTCGCAGTGTGGCAGCGCGCGATGCGCGCCCGCGAGCCGATCTTCGCCTCGGTCAACGTGTCGTCGCGGCAATTGCTGCGCCACGATCTGATCCACGACATCCGCACCGTGCTGTCGCGTTCCTCGGTGGCGCGCGGCACGCTGAAGCTGGAGCTGACGGAATCGCTTGTCATGGAGAATCCGGAGCACGCCGCCCAGATGCTGGCGCGGATCCGCGAGCTCGGCACCGGGCTGTCGCTCGACGATTTCGGCACCGGCCACTCATCGCTGTCCTATCTGCAGCGCTTCCCGTTCGACACCATCAAGATCGACCAGTCCTTCGTCCGCACCACCAGCCGCGGCACCCGCCCGGTGATCCTGAAATCGATCATCGCGCTGGCGCACGATCTCGGGATGGAAGTGGTCGCGGAAGGCGCCGAGACCGACTCCGATGCCGTCGAGCTCTATCAGCTCGGCTGCGAATACGCGCAAGGCTTCGCCTTCGGCGAGCCGATGGACGCCGACGCCGCGACGCGGCTGCTCACCGAGGAACGGCTGGAAGCCGCGAGCTAAGGCGCGAACAGCGACGCCAGTCGCTCCCTCGCCCCGTTCTCCCTGGGAGAGGTGAAGCAGCGCTCCACGGTCTGGTTTGAAAAAAGCGATCGCGCTCTAGCGCGGCTTCGGCATGCGCTTGAACTTGACGCTCTTGCCGTCGGTCTGGCGCGTCGCGATGTAGCCGGCCTCGATGCAGGCCTCGCGCTGCGGCATTTTCTCCTGCGGGCTGCGCAGGGTTTCCCACCACGACGCCCGGTGCGCGGCACGCGGCAGCGCCGCATCGATGATCGCCTCGATCTCCTCGAAGGTCAGTACGAATTCGGGCAGATGCTGCTTCTTCAGATAATCCCGCAGCGCGTCGTAATCGTTCACGTCATCCTCTGGGCTCAGGGTTCCAGCAACCACCCGTTAACCCATTCGGCGGCCGCTGTCGCCATTTAAGGCGACAACAAGATTTCCCGATGCATGACGGCGCTTTGGAGCGGGACATGCCATTTCGACGGGGACACGACGCAAGGCGGCGCTGGCGGCTATCGGCAAGGCTGCTGGTCGTTGCGTCGGTTGCAGCCGTCCTCGGCTTCTCCGCGGTCTGCGCCGGCGTGATGTTCGACATGCGCCGCGGCGAGGAACAACTGGCCCGCCGCACCCTGGAGAATCTGGCGTCGGGCATCGAGGCCGACATCAGCCGCAACATCGAGCTCTACGACCTGTCGCTGCGGGCGGTCGCCAGCAACCTGGAAATGCCGGAGATCCGCAATGTCAGCAAGGAACTGCGGCAACTGATCCTGTTCGACCACGCCGCGACCGCAAAGCACTTCGGCGCGATCCAGGTGTTCGACAGCAAAGGCGATCTGACCATCGACGCGGCGAGCCTCGATCCGCAGCCGGAGAACCGCGGCGACGAGGAGTATTTCACCGTCCAGCGCGACCATCCCGACACCGGGCTGTATGTCAGCCGGCCGATGCTGCATCGCGGCGCCTACGCCATCGTGCTGAGCCGGCGCATCGTCGGCGAGGGCGGCCGCTTTCTCGGCGTCGTGGTCGGTTCGATCCGCTTCAGCTATTTCCATGATCTGTTCGGGCGCCTGAACCTCGTGCCGGGCGACACCATCACCGTGCTGCGCAACGACCGCACCATCATCATGCGGACACCGTTCGATCTCGACGTGATCGGCAAGAACCTCGCCGAGCAGCTGGACTGGAAATCCGAGAACCTGAAGGTGGGCGGTGCGTTCTCCGGCAAGGGCCCGGTCGACGACACGCCGCGGCTCTATGTCAGGCGCAGCAGCAGCGGCGGGCCGCTTTACGTCGTGGTCGGCAAGCCGCTCGAGGCCGTCTTCAATCTCTGGCGCACCGAGGCGATCCGGATCGGCGCGATCATGGGCTTTCTGGTCCTGTTCGTGCTCAGCGCGACGCTGGTGCTCGCGCGCGAGATCGTCCGCCGCGGCGACGCCGAGGACAGGCTGGAGGAGATGGCGACCACCGACGCGCTCACCGGCCTGAAGAACCGGCGCAAGTTCGATGCCGAGATCGACCGCGAATGGCGGCGCGCCGGCCGCTATGGCCAGCCGGTCGCGCTGTTGATGATCGATGCCGATCATTTCAAGGCCTACAACGACACCTATGGGCATCAGGCCGGCGACCAGGTGCTGGTCGGAATCGCGATCTGCATTTCGGACGCGGTGCGCCGCGCCGGCGATTGCCCGGCGCGCTTCGGCGGCGAGGAATTCGCCGTGCTGCTGCCCAACATGACCGCGCTCGAGGCCTTCAACCTGGCCGAGATGATCCGCAACAAGGTCCAGCAATGGTGCGAGGGCGAGTTGATCACCACGGTCAGCATCGGCGTCGCCAGCATGCGCCCGCTCGCGGGCCAGCAATGGTCCGACCTGATCGAAGCCGCCGACAAGGCGCTCTACGCCGCCAAAGCCAACGGCCGCAACCAGTCGGTGCTCGCAACAGTGCCGAAGATCGCGCTGGTGGCGTAGCAGTCGAGCGGACAGCGGCAAAGACGCCGCGCTGCATACGCAATTGAGTTCGTCGCGCAATCTCCTCCACATCGTCGTCCCGGCGAAGGCCGGAACCCATAACCGCCGCATGTGATTGTGAATGGGATTGTAGCCGCAGCGTCACGCAACAACGGGCATTCGGGGTAATGGGTCCCGGCCTTCGCCGGGACGACGCTGAGTTTGCTGCAGCGTCGAGACTCACACATCGGCATTCTGAACGCGCGGCAACACCGCACGCCAACTCAACCGCGCCGCTTCTTCTTTGGCTTCTTGCCGAACTTCGGCTTCGCCGACACGTCCGGCCACTGCGTGGGGCCAGCGTGGCCGGACTTGCCCCGATGTTTCTTTTTCTTCCCGAACCTAGGCTCGTCGCCGGACGTCGGCCTCGAGCCTCTTGCTTCGCGATCGAAGCGGGACGGCGCCTTGGATTCCTGTCTAGGCGCATAGTCTTCGCGCGAACCGCTTGGCGCTTCGCTGGAAAACGCTCTCATCTCCCGATCCGGCTTGCCGCGCCGCTTGCCGGGCGCCTCGTCACGCGGCGCGTCGCTGCGCGGAGCGCGGTGGCCGCCGTCATCCCGATCGCGCCAAGGCTCGGGCCTGGGCTTGCGCGCCGGCTTCTCCGCGCGCGCTTCCCCCTGCGGTGCGTCCGCCAGCGGCTCGATGCGGATGCTGTCTTCCTTGTCCGGACGCTTGATCTTGACCGCGAAGGAATCCGCAACCCGCGTGGCGATCTCGAATTCGGTCGTCGTATCCATGATCTTGATGGCGCCGATGTCGCGCTTGTCGATGCCGCCGCGGCGGCAGATCATCGGCAGCAGCCAGCGCGCTTCGGCATTCTTGCGGCGCCCGATCGCGGCGCGGAACCAGACGGTCGCCTCCTCCATGCCATGGCGCGGAGACTTGCCGGTCTTCGCTCGCGGCCCGGCGGCGCGCTCATCGCGGCACGAGGCGCGATCGCCGCGATCGCGGCCCCGCCCCTCGCCGGGATCGAGAATGTCTTCGGGCGCCGGAAGCCGCGCGCGATAGAGCCGGGCCAGCGCAGCGGCGACCGCCTCGGGCGACCGTTCGGCGAGCAAGGCCTGCGCGAGAACCAGGTCGTCCGCTGTCGCCTCTTCGGAGAACACCGCATCCTTCAACAGGCGCTCATGGTCGAGCTTGCGGATCTCGTCGGCCTGCGGCGCGGTGCCCCAGACAATATCGATGCCGGCCAAATCGAGCAGCAGCTCGGCGCGCCGCCGCCGTGCCGGCGGCACCAGCAGAATGCTGACGCCCTTGCGGCCGGCGCGGCCGGTGCGGCCCGAGCGATGCTGCATGACCTCCGGGTCTTTCGGCAGGTCGGCATGAATCACGAGATCGAGGCTCGGAAGGTCGATGCCGCGCGCTGCGACGTCGGTCGCAACGCACACCCGCGACCGCCCGTCGCGCAACGCCTGCAATGCCTGGGTCCGCTCGTTCTGGGTCATTTCACCCGACAGCGCGGCCACGGAGAAGCCGCGCTCCAGCAGCGCCGCCTGCAAGTGCCTGACGGCTTCCCGCGTGTTGCAGAACACCAGCGCGCTCGGCGCTTCATGGAAGCGCAGCACATTGACGACCGCGTGCTCGACATCGTCGGCGGCGACCCGGATGGCACGGTACTCGATATCGGAATGACCGCCCTCGTCGCCGGCGACCTCGATCCGGAACGCCTGCTGCTGATACTGCTTGGCCAGCGCGACGATGCCGCGCGGAAACGTCGCCGAGAACAACAACGTGCGGCGAGTATCCGGCGTGGTCTCGAGGATGAATTCCATGTCCTCGCGAAAACCGAGATTGAGCATCTCGTCGGCCTCGTCGAGCACGACGACGCGCAATCCCGAAATGTCGAGCCGGCCGCGCCGCAGATGGTCGCACAACCGGCCGGGCGTGCCGACCACGATGTGGGCGCCTTGGGCCAGCTCGCGCTGCTCGCGGCGCGGGTCCATACCGCCGACGCAGGAGACGACGCGGCCATCGGCATGCTCGTAAAGCCATGCCAGCTCGCGCTGGACCTGCAAGGCGAGCTCGCGCGTCGGCGCCACGATCAGGGCCAGCGGCGCGGCGGCCGGCTCGAACCGCTCGGCGTCGCCGAGCAGATCCCTTGCCATGGCCAATCCGTAGGCAACGGTCTTGCCCGAGCCGGTCTGGGCGGAAACCAGGAGGTCGCGGCCGGCGGCGTCGTCGGCCAGCACGGCGAGCTGGACGGGGGTCGGCTGTTCGTAGTTGCGCTCAGCCAGGGCATGGGCGAGCGGCGGACTTGTGGTCGGAAAGGGCACGAGATGGGAAACCTTGATTGGTCCGGGCGCAGAACGTCGAGCGGGACGACCTGAAGCTGCGACCCCGGCAGGCGGCACGGCCGCATGACGATTTGGCGCTGCTTTACGCCAAGACCGGCCAAATCGCCATGCCCCCAAGGCCTTCCCGTGACGGAAAAGGCCCTCCACGGCGGAAAAGGTGCCGGATCAGGCCGGTTGTCCGATCGGGGCCTGGCTGCCGGCGATCCGGTCCATCAATCCGGACAAGCGCGATGGCGGCGGGCTGGCTGGAGCAATCAGGCCCCCCGCCCCGCGAAGCGCGCCCGGCGCCAGCTCGCAGGCCAGCAGACGTTCACGTTCGTAGGGGCCGGGCATGCGGAGCGCGCCGGTCGACGCCGCCGAGAAGCCGAAGCGTTCGTAATAGCCGGCGTCCCCGACCAGGATGACGGCGCGATGACCGAGCAGATCGGCCCGCTGCAACGCTTGGCGCATCAGCGCGGCGCCGATGCCGAGGCACCTCACCTCCTCCGCCACCGCGAGCGGGCCGAGCAGCAGGCAGGCATGACCGGTACCGGTCACGACCGGCCATAGCCGCAATGTTCCGACCAGGCGGCGGCCACGGCGCGCGACAAACGCGAGGCCGCGCGCAGGCTTGCGGCCCTCGCGCAGCCGCTCCGAGGTCTTGGCGAAGCGGCCAGGACCGAATGCGGCGTCGAGCAGACTCTCCCGCGCCGCCACGTCCGAACGGCGTTCCCTGCGGATCGCAACCGGTCTGTCGTTCGGAGAACCAGATGAGGACATCACGCCACCCTCGCCAGATAGATGAAGACCTCGTCGAGGTCGCGGCACTTGAAGCGCTCGGCGAGCTCTTGCGGACGCCCCATCGCGACGACGCGGCCGTGGCTCATGATCACGACGAAGTCGCAGAGCTGCTCGACCTCGGTCATGTTGTGCGAGGACAACAGGATGGTGGCGCCGCGGCGCTTCTGATAGGCGCGCAGCCGGCTGCGTACCCACTCGGCACGGTCAGGATCGAGCGAGGCCGTCGGCTCGTCGAGCAGCAGCACGTCGGGATCGTTGATCAGCGCCTTCGCCACCGCGACGCGGGTCTTCTGGCCAGCCGAGAGCCGTCCGGTGACGCGGTCGAGCACGTCGCCGAGCTCGAAATCCTCGATCAGCTCCTCGATCCGCGTCTTGAGGTTGGTGACGCCGTAAAGCCGGCCGAACACGGTCAGGTTCTGGCGCACGGTGAGCCGCCCCGGAAGCGCGACATAGGGACTCTCGAAATTCATTCGGCCGAGCACCTTGTGACGCTCGGTCGCCATGTCATGGCCGAGCACCATGGCGCGACCGAAGCTCGGGATCACGAGGCCCATGATCATGGCGATGGTGGTGGTCTTGCCGGCGCCGTTGCCGCCGAGCAGGCCGACGGTCCAGCCCTTGGGCACGATGAAGTTCACGTCGTCGACCGCCCAATGGGTGCGGTACTGCTTGCAGAGATCCTCGACCGCGATGGCTGGCACTTCATCGGGACTGGATAGGTCCGACGAATTGCCCTGTGCGGGGGCGGTGTTCGGCGACACGGATGTCAGATGTCTGCGGGGCAGCAAGCGTTCGATGCGGCTCATGGATGTCTCCCTTACTCGCCCATGGTGAGCAGGCCGCCCTTGTGGCGGGCGCTCTGCAGCAGGGCGACGAATGTGATGAAGCCCACGCCGAGATAGACGGCATTGAGCGCGAGGCATTCGATCATCAGGTCAGTGCGGAAGGTGCCGTCGAGCAGCACGGCGCGCATGCCCTCGAACACATAGGTCGGCGTCAGCGACCAGGCGACCGGATGCAGCCAGAGCGGCAGCGCGGTGACCGGATAATAGACGCAGCACAGCGGCAGCAGCACGATCATGATCGAGTAGGCGAGGCTCTCGGCGCCAAAGCCCTGCCGGATCACGAGGCCTGCGATCACGAGCCCGATCGCCCAGCTGGTCAGCACCAGATTGAGGAAGAAGGCGAGCAGCCCCGGCCCCATCGCGAAGACGTTGAAGCCGAACAGCACGAAGGTCAGCAGCATCACCGGCAGCGTGCCGATCACGAGCCGAATCAGGCTCATCGCCATCAGCGACGCCGCAAGCTCGAACGGCTGCAGCGGGCTCATCATCAGGTTCGCAAGGTTGCGCGACCAGATCTCCTCCAGGAAGGTGAAGGTGAAGCCGAGCTGACCGCGAAACAGCACGTCCCAAAGCAGGACGGCGCCGAGCAGCAGGCCGGCGGTGGAGGCCATCGCCGACTTGCTGTCATAGAGGTAGGTGTAGAGGAACCCCCACACCATCATCTGCATCGCCGGCCAGTAGATGATCTCGAGCAGCCGCAGCGATGACGAGCGCAGGATGTAGTAATAACGCGCCGTCATCGCGGCGATGCGGTTCAGTGACTGTGTCATGGCACGCACCTCCGTTTGCTAAAGCGTTTTCGAGCGAAGTGGATACCGGTTCGCGTGAAGAAAACGCGTCAAGACAAGATGGAGAGTGCCGTTCCGATTCGATCGGAACGGCACTCTCGATTAGTCGAACTCGCGGCGGATCGGGCGGCGCTTGCCGACCTTGGGCGGAAACGCCAGCAGCGCGTTGGCCTGCACCCGGACCGGATGCTCGAGGCACGCCGCGAGCAGGTCCTGCAGATGCGAAACCGAGCCGTGCAGCCGGCACAGCGGCGTATCCTGGCCGAGCACGACGCGCGCCTCGACGAGGTCGACGCCACGCTGCACGATCTCGAACTGCGCCAGATGCAGGTTGCAGTCGAACATCCAGCGATAGGTCGCATCGAGAATGCTGCCGGCCGGCACCTTGCGGCCGTCGCGGTTGACGAAGGCGTCGTTGAGCCGGCCGTCGATGCTGGCGATCTGCGACCAGTTGATATCGGATGGCGCCGGATTGGCCGGCCGGGTGATGTAGTCGCCCTGGACGTAGCGGATGAACGGCATCGCCTCGTTGAGCAGGTTGGTGATCACGGCGATGCCGGACTGGCCGTCGGCCTGCGGCGCCATCGTGACGGGGTCGAGCACGTCGAGATGCACGGTGTCCTCGCAGACATGATACTGGCCGTTGGGCATCTCCAGCGCGATCCGCGTCGCTTCCTCGGAGGAATATTCGTCGAGCACGGGAACGCCGAGCTGACGCGACCATTCCTGACGGGCGGCGCGCGAGGAGTATTCCGAATGCGTCACCGCGAGATTGAGCGACGAACGGAACTCGTCGACATGCGGCATCAACGCATCGAGGCTCGACGGATAGAGCGACAGAATCTTGGGCCCGAGATAGCGCAGATGCTGGGCGACGCGGGCCGGCGGGATCAGGTTCGAGATGAACGCGGTCGGATAGTCACCGCCGATCGAATCGAACCACCACGGCACGGTATAGACATGGGCGAGCAGGTCCTCGGCGCGGTAATTGCCGCCGCTCTGCATCGCGAACTGGCGGACGCCCTGGATGGTGTCGGTGATGACGGCGTCATAGTCGACACGGATCAGCAGGGTCTGGCCGGACGAGCCCGATGAACGGGTCGGAAACAGGTTTTCCGGCTTGTACTTCTTGTTGACGCACTGGTCCGGGAAGGCCGCGACCAGCTCGGGCTTGGTGATGACCGGAATCTTCTGGATGTCGTCATAATCGCGCAGATGCTCCGGCTTGAAGCCCGCCGCATCGTACTTGTTGCGGTAGACCGGAATGTCGCGGTAGGCGAGCTCGACCAGCTCCTTGATGCGGGCGAACTGCCGCGCGCGGATTTCGGACACCGGCAGATAGGGATGCCGCATGCATTCGCCGAGATAGTTCGCGGTCGCCGCGACCAGCTCGGGCGCCGCGTCGTTGGACGGCTGGAAGTCCGGCCGGGTGTGCTCGGTCTCCCAGAACTGGCGCTGCGGCACAGCGGCTGCATCGGAGGGGACGAGGGACGCGGCGGCCTGATCGTGCTCCGGCACGAGAGCAAGGCCGTCATCGGAAGTGCTGATTGCAAGGGTGGACGTCATCTTCAGCTCCATGATTGACGGGGACCGCCCGTTCATGGCGCTATCAATGGCGCGCGGCGCTGGTGCCCGCCGTGACGCGTGTCACACGCGGCCGCAGCCCGCGCGCACCCCACCCGTCGCGGTCGTTCGCGGCTGCGGCCCGTGACGTTCGCTGATTGTCGTTAGGCGATGGCTACTTGCCCCACGTCGCCTTCCTGATCCGCCCCTTGCCGCCGCATTTCTTGCAGGGCTCGGGATAGATTTTCCGTCCCGGCTCGCTCGGCTGCCTGACCTCGGGAAAACCTGTGCCGTTGCACGCGTCACACTTCTCTTCATCGGAAATAAGGTGCTTCACCATCGAACGTCCCGGATTGAAAAAATCCGAAGCCCGCGGGCGCGGGCTTCCGCCACCGCAGGTTACGAACAAAGCCGGGTCGTGGTTTCAGCTGCATGGCTGCCCTGCGCGGCAGCGCATTCGAGAGGTCAAGGGAACGACGGCGGGACGACCGCCGTTATCGCCCTCTCTCTATTGCGTCGCGTCACTTCGCCTTGAGCGCCTTCTCGTGGCTCTCGAGTGCTGCCGCCATCAGCTTCGGCAATTGCGCGGCATAGACCTCGATGAAGGTGGCATCGCCGCAACCTTGCGGATCGCGCGCGGCCTGCTCGGCGACGCGCGCAGCCTTGGCCTCGCATTTCGCGAACATGTGCCAGAACCAATCCGGACTCTTGCCGAGCGCCGGCTTGTGCTTCTTGATGACGGCGGCGCCGACCGCGCTCATCGCGTTGACGACGCCGGCGCCCAGCGTGCTGATGGCTCGCGCGTTCAGGATATCCTCGCGCGATTGCGCGGTGGCGTTGGTCGCGGTCGCCCGTCCGATCGTTCGTGCCTTGGCCGGCATGCTCAAGCTCCTTGTCGATCCCTGTCGATCCCTGCGGCAGGCCGAGCATCGGCCGGGGAAGTTGAGGAAGGCTCAAGGGGCATGGTTGAAAACCGCTATGGAATTCATTCCGGTTTTATGCGCTTCCGAGCGATCGGGCCGGGAGGGGTTGTTGCCTGCTCCCCTGCCGCCGCAAAATCCGTCAGCGGCCGTTACCCTTTGGCGCCATAGCGCCGGATCAGCTGATCGGCGACGTCGTCGAGATTGTCGCCCACGACCTGCGGCTGCGGACCGACGCCGAGCAGATCATTGCCGGGACGCTTGATCAGCGCGGCCTCCCAGCCGGCGGCGACCGCACCCAGCGTGTCCCAGGTGTGGCAGGCGATCAGGCAGAACTCCGAAGGTTTCGCGCCGAGCTCCTGCTCGACATAACCATAGGCCTGCCGCGACGGCTTGTGATGCTTGACGCCGTCGGCGGAAAAGCGCCGCTCGAACAGGTCGACGATGCCGCCATGCGTCAGCTGCCGCGTCTGCACCTCAAGGAGATTGTCGGTCAATGTGAACAGCCGGAAGCCCGCCGCGCGCAGCTTGCGCAGCGCCGCCGGCACTTCCGCATGCGGCGGCATGGTGGAGAATTTCTCGGTCAGCTCCTTCCTGTCTGCCTCGTCGATGCTGATGCCGCGCGTGTCGGCCAGCATCTTCATGACGGCAGCGCCGATCTCGGTGAAGGGCACATAGCAGCCCGCCACCGTGAGCGCGGCCGAATACATGATGAAGTTCGCGAACCAGAGCCGCATCGCGCTCTTGTCGCCAAAGATGCGCGCGAACACCGGCTCCATGGTCTCGAGGTCGAGAAGGGTCTCGTTGACGTCGAACACGATCAGAGGAAGCGCCACTTGTTGCTCTCCTTTGCTTGTTTCTTGGTCTCAGCCCCTGTCCTTCATCCGGCTGCGGTGCGCGGCCTGCTTGGCGCGGTTGCCGCAGATCGCCATGCTGCACCAGCGGCGCGCGCGCGCTCGCGTATGATCGGCGAACATCAGCGTGCAGGCCGGGCCCTCGCACGCCTTGATGTCGGAAAAGCTTTCCTCGCAGACGACCCTGGCCATCGCTTCGCCGATCGGCAGCAGCAAGGTTTCCGCAGGACGCCAGCGCCGCGTGCGCTCCAGCGCGAAGCCGTCATGATCGTCGTGGCGATGCGCCACGATCCGGCTGTATGCCTGATCGCTTTCGAGCAGCTGGTTCAGCGGCTCGAGCTCCCTGAGCGCGCGCGGCGCCAGCGGCCGGCCCATGTGCTTGCGGACGAAGCCACGGAACCATTCGCGCAAATCGCGCGCCTGAGCGGCGACATCGTCGAGCTCGCCCGGCCTCGCCCGCGCCTCGAGCTCGTCGAGCACATCTGACGGCACCAGCTTCGCCTGCGCCAGCCAGCGCAGCAGGCCGCCGCTGTCGGCGATCCAGTCGACCGGCGTATCGACCGGGGTCGCGATCGAATTGATGAAATCGAGGCCCAGGCTGTCGGCGATGAACATCGCGGGCGGGTGGGATTGCACGGTGATGCCTCCTGCACGGACTTTCCGGCGCCGCCGAAATAACCTGATTAAAGCTAGTTGACAAGTTACGAGCACTGGATCATAAGCGTCGTAACCTGTCAAATGCAATTTGATAGGTTACTAATACAAGGGAGCGAGCGATGTCGAACAAGGATGTCAGCGTGGTGCTTGCCCATGGCGCATGGGCCGACGGGTCGAGCTGGGCACGGGTGATCACGGCGCTCGACGCCGAAGGCATCACCGCGGTGGCGGCACCGTTGCCGCTGACTTCGCTCGCCGACGATGTCGCCGCGCTGAATCGCACGCTGAATCGCACGCTGGATCGCGTCGAGGGACCGGTCGTGCTGGCGGGCCATGCCTATGCCGGCGCCGTGATCGCCGAGGCCCGCTCGCCGCGGGTCAAGGCGTTGGTCTATGTCGCGGCGCTGGCGCCGGACGAGGGCGAAACGGTCGCCGACGTGTTCTATCGCCTGCCGCCGCATCCGTTCGCGCCAACACTCGCGCCCGACGCCGACGGCCTGATCTGGCTGCCCGAGTCCGCTTTCGCGTCGGCCTTCGCGCAAGGCGCGCGTTCCGAGGACCTCGCGGTGCTCGCCGCCGTGCAGCGGCCGATCTCGCCCGCCTGCATCACCGTGCCGGTCGGCCGTCCCCGGTGGAAGGACGTCCCGAGCTGGTTCCTGGTCGCCGAGGAGGACCGGATGATCGCGCCGGAGACCCAGCGCGGCATGGCGGCCCGCATGAGGGCGACCGTCCGTTCACATGCCGTCGATCATACGCCGATCGTCACGGCGCCGAGGCTCGTCACTGACGTGATCCGGGAGGCCATCCGCGGCGTTGTCGCGGCGTGAAACTCGTTCCGCAATCAGGACAGGAGAGCTGCCATGCAGGACAAACCTCTATCGGCCGACCGGCTAGGCGCTTTTTCCGATGCGGTGATCGCGGTCATCATCACCGTGATGGTGCTTGAGCTCAAGGCGCCGGAGGGTACGGCGTTCGCGGACCTGCTGCCATTGTGGCCGACCGCGATCAGCTATGCGGCAAGCTATCTGTTCATCGCGGTGATCTGGGTCAACCATCACCATCTGCTGCAGCTGGTGCGGCAACCGACGCCGCGGCTGATCTGGCTGAACTTCGTCCACCTGTTCGCTGTCTCGCTGTTGCCGTTTGCAACGGCGTGGGTCGCGCGGTCACACATGGCTGCCGCGCCGGTGGTGGTCTATGCGGTCATCTTTCTTTTGATCGATCTCGCATATCTCGGCTTCGAACGCGCGGTGCTCGCGCAGGCGGACCAGACGATGATTTCCGAACGCGTGCGGACCTGGACACGGCGCCGCACGCTGCTCGCGCTGCTGGTGTTCGCGGCCGGCGCGGCCATAGCCCCCTTCGTGCCGCTGCTCGGCTTCGCCACGGTGTGTTGCGCGCTGCTGCTCTACCTCAGGCCCGAGGCAATCAGCGGACTAGCGACGCAGATCAAACCCTAAGACCAACTCACCACCACATCACGATCACAAGGAGTGACAGATGTCCCAGGTCAGATACCGCACCGCCGATGTCGACGGCTTCAAGGTGTTCTATCGCGAGGCCGGCTCGCCGGGTGCGCCGAAGCTGCTGCTGCTGCTGCTGCTGCACGGCTTCCCGAGCGCGGGCCACATGTTCCGCGATCTGATCCCGCTTCTCGCGGACAGATTCCACATCGTGGCGCCGGACCTGCCCGGCTTCGGCCAGTCGGACACGCCGCCGCGCGACACGTTCAGCTACACATTCGACAACATCGCCGGCGTGATCGATCGCTTCACCGAGGTGATCGGCTTCGATCGCTACGCGGTCTACGTGTTCGACTATGGCGCGCCGACCGGCTTCCGCCTGGCGCTCAAGCATCCGGAGCGGATCACCGCCATCATCTCGCAGAACGGCAATGCCTATGAGGAAGGCCTCAGCGACGGCTGGACGCCGATCAAGGCCTATTGGCAGGACCCGTCGCAGGCGAATCGCGATGCGCTACGCGCCTTCCTGACGCCGGAGACCACGCGCTGGCAGTACACCCACGGCACGTCGGATCCGGCGGCGGTGTCGCCCGATGGCCAGAACCTCGACAATTACTACATGGCGCGTCCCGGCGCGCATGACGTGCAGCTCGACCTGTTCGGCGACTACAAGAGCAACGTCGCGCTCTATCCGGCCTTCCAGAATTATTTCCGCACCCACCAGCCGCCGTTCCTCGCGGTGTGGGGCAAGAACGATCCGTTCTTCCTGCCGCCGGGCGCCGAGGCGTTCAAGCGCGACAATCCGAAGGCGGTGGTCAAATTCTTCGACACCGGTCACTTCGCGCTGGAGACGCACGCCGCCGAGATCGCGAACGCCATCCGCGAATTCCTGGCCCGCTGACCTCGACGCGCGCCGCCTACGCCCCGGTGACGCGCCAGATCACGTTGCCGACGTCGTCGGCCACCAGCAGCGAGCGGTCGGGACCGAGCGCGACGCCGACCGGGCGGCCGTAGGAGACCTTCTCGTCGGGCGCGAGGAAGCCCGACAGGATGTCGCGCGCCGGCCCCGAAGGGCGGCCGTTCTCGAACGGCACGAACACCACTTTGTAGCCCGACAGCGTCGAGCGATTCCACGAGCCGTGCTGGCCGATCGCCATGCCATCGGGGAAACCGGGCAACGTGCCCTTGGGCATCCAGCACAGGCCGAGCGAGGCGGTGTGGCCGCCGAGCGCGTAGTCCGGCTGGATCGCCTTGGCGACCATCGCCGGATCCTGCGGCACGCGATCGTCCACCGTCTGCCCCCAGTAGCAATAGGGCCAGCCGTAGAAGCCGCCGTCGCGCACCGAGGTCAGATAATCCGGCGGCGTTTCGTCGCCGATGCCATCGCGCTCGTTGACGACGGTCCAAAGCACATTGGTGTTCGGCTCCCAGGCGAGCCCGACCGGGTTGCGCAGGCCGCCGGCGAAGATGCGGCTGGTGCCGGCGGCGAGATCGAGCTCGTAGACTGCGGCACGGCCTTCCTCGACTGCCATGCCGTTCTCGGCGATGTTGCTGAGCGAGCCGACGCCGGCATAGAGCTTCTTGCCGTCGGCGCTCGGCAGCAGGCTGCGGGTCCAGTGTCCGTCGGGCTTGAAGGTGACGAGCTTGCGGCCTTCGGCGGTGATGCGGTCGGCGCCCGCGGTGTAGGGAAACGCGACCACGCCGTCGGTATTGCCGACATAGAAGGTGTCGCCGATCAACGCCATGCCGAACGGCTGGCGCAATCCCTCCATGAAGGCACCGCGGCTCTCGGCGACGCCGTCGCCATCGCGGTCGCGCAGCAGCGTGATGCGGTTGGCGCTGACGCCGAGCGCCGCGGCGCGCCGCATCGTCGCCTGCATCGCATAGTGGAAGACGCTGCGCGGTGTCCCCGCGATCTGCGTCGCCTCCGCGATCAGCACGTCGCCGTTCGGCAGCACGTTGATCCAGCGCGGATGATCGAGCCCGGCCGCGAAGGCGTTAACCCTGAGCCCGGGCGCAGCGGTCGGAAGCTGGCCCTTGTCCCAGCCCCTGGCGGTCGGCATCTTCAAGGTCGGAATCGCGCCCTGCGACTTCGCCGCCGGAATCTGCGGTGCGTTGCCCCAGGCGGGCGCGGGCTGTGCGCCCTGCATCCGCCGCCACGCCACCGCGCCGGCCCCGATCGCCGCGACGACGCGGGCAAAAACTCCAGACGTGCTCATGAACTTCCCCTGTTATTCGCGCCGGTTATTGCGCCTTGTTATTGCCTTGCCGTCCGGCCGCGGCCTGCAGCAGCATTCGCATAATGCCGGCCCTGATGACAGTAGTTATACGATCTTCGCAGCCGCACTCGAATCGAGGAGACTGGCTGCACGCTCCCTTGTCAGAGCGTTTTCCTCCCTGAGACCTTGCCCGCCCCGGTCGGCGGGCTTCCTTTTACGAACCGCCCAGCTCGGGCGCAGCTTGCCGTGGACCGTTATAGCCGGAAAAGCATAGCGATCCGGCGAATGCATGCGACCGGGCAGAGCCGGCGCGCCAATCTCACAGCGCAAGCCCACCTCACCAAATCCTGATCCCAGCTCCGAGCAAATTCACCTTCGTCAACTGTATGGCGGATCAGGAACGCTGGTCCGCGGCGGTCGTTGGTCGCGACACCAGCAAGGAGTGCATGAATGCAATGGAACACCAAGATCCTGGCTCTGGCCGCGGCGTCGCTGATCGCAACGACGGCCGGTGCGTTCGCGCAGGGCTACTATCCCAACGGGAACCCCGGCCCACGATACTACGGCGGCCCGCGCTACGAGACCTATCAGCCGCAGGTCATGTACAATGAACCCGGTTGGTCTGGCGCGATGAACGGCAGCAACCATCCGGCGCCGAGCTCGACCCAGGGCGACGTTGGTCCGGAAGGAAACAACAACGGCACGCTGACCGGCGTCTACCGGCGGTGGTAGCCCACGCAAATTTGAAGGCCCGTCGCTCGGATTGAGCGGCGGGCCTTTTGCCATTTTCGGCGAACCGACATCTGTGAACCACTCTCCAGAAATTTGGAGGACGATCACTTCACCATCGCGCCGTAGACGATGTCCTGCACGTTCTCGCGATAATATTTGCGCAGGTCGCCGGGCGCTGCGGTTCCGACCACCACGACGAGGCGCTCCTTCGGATCGCAGAAGAACTGCGTCCCGTAGGCGCCGTTCCAGGTGAACTCGCCGGGATTGCCCGGCACCGACGACAGCCCCTCGCTGGTGCGCACCGCGACCGCCAGCCCGAAGCCGAAGCCGCCGCGATGCGGCTCGATCGCGGCGACCTTGTTCTTGATCTCGGGCCCGAGGTGGTTCGACGTCATGTGATGCACGATCTGCGGGCTGAGGATGCGCTTGCCGTCGAGCTCGCCGCCATTGAGCAGCATCTGCCCGAAGCGGACATAGTCGCCGACGGTGGCGAACGAGCAGGCACCGCCGCAGTCGAACCTGGTCGGCGTGTCGAGCAGCTTGATGGCTTGCGGCTTGCCGGTGAGCGGATCGTTGGGGAACGGCCGCGCCAGCCGCGCGCGCTGGGCGTCGCTCGGGTGGAACGTCGCCTCCTTCATGCCGAGCGGCTTCCAGACATTGGCGGCAAGATAGTCGCCGAGCCGCTGGCCGGACACCTTCTCGACGACCGCGCCGAGCACGTCGATCGAGAAGCCGTATTCGAACTCGGTGCCGGGCTGATGCACCAGCGGCAGCTTGGTGATGCGGTCGATGAAGGCCGCCGTGTCGCCTTCGACCGCCGGCGCGGTGCCGTCGGGATAGAGCCGGGCCAGCGCGCTCGAGCTGTCGGGCCGGCCGCCATACATCAGGCCGGAGGTGTGGCGATAGAGATCGTGGATGAAGATCGGGCGCGCCTGCGGCTCCATCGTCAGCGAACCGTCGGCCTGCTGCACGCCGACCTTCATGTCGGCGAACGCCGGATAGAACTCGGCGACCTTCGCCTGCAGCGGCAACTTGCCCTGCTCCAGCAGCGTCAGCCCCGCGACCGCCGCCATCGGCTTGGTCATCGAGGCCAGCGCGAACACGGCATCGATCGGCATCGGCGTGCCCTTGACCGGATCGAGCTGGCCATAGGCCTTGTAGTGCACCAGCTTGCCGTCGCGCGCGATCGCCACCACGGCGCCGGGCACCCGCTTGGCTGCGATCTCGCGCGCGAAGAAGTCGTCGAGCCGCGCCAGCCCCTGGTCCGAGAAGCCGGCCTGATGCGCCGAAGCTTCCGGGAGCGGCGGCGCAGCGTGGGCGATGTTGAAGGCAAGACTCGTGGCGGCGGCAGCCGCGGCAATGACGATCTTTCGCATTGTTTCCTCACCGGGGCGGGCGATTGTTATGCGATTTGGTGCCCGCAGCTCGCAGGATTAGATCACGCCGACAAGGGCGACAAGGCGTGGCGGCGCGCGGCGGTACCGCCGGTGCGCATGTCCCCTGCGAAGAACGGCTCGACCTCGTGCTCGAACGTCTTCAGCGCCGCGCCGATCGCCTGATGCATATCGAGATATTTGTAGGAGCCGAGCCGGCCCCCGAAGATCACGTTCGGATGCGCCGCCGTCATGGCGTGATAGGACACGAGCATGGCGCGGTCGGCAGCGGTGTTGATCGGATAATACGGCTCGTCGTTGCGGCCGGCGAAGCGGGAATATTCCCGATAGATCGTGGTCCGCTTCTCGGCATGCGCGCGCTCGGGATGCAGATGCCTGAACTCGTGGATCCTTGTGAACGGCACCTCGGCGTCGGCGTAGTTGATGACGGCGGCGCCCTGGAAATCGGCGACCTCGTGCACCTCGCGTGCGAAGTCGACGGTGCGCCAGCCGAGATGGCCGCAGGCATAGCCGAAGAAACGGTCGATCGGCCCGGTATAGATCACGAGCTGGCGCGGCGTGATGCGCTCAGCGACGTCGAAATAGTCGACGCCGAGCTCGACCGCGATTTTTGGATGCTCGAGCATCCGGCGGAAGATCGCGGTGTAGCCGTCGACCGGCATGCCCTCATAGCGGTCGGCGAAGTAGCGATCGTCGAAGCTGAAGCGCACCGGCAGGCGGCCGATGATGTCCGCGGAGAGCTCGCGCGGATCGGTCTGCCACTGCTTCTGCGTATAGCCGCGGATCAGGAGATCGTAGAGCGTGCGGCCGACCGAGGCGATCGCCTTGTCCTCGAGATTGCCGATGCCGGCCGTGCCGTGCGCGGCAGCCTCCGCCGCGATCACGGCGCGCGCCTCGTCGGGCGACATGATGCGGCCGAACGCGGCGCACACGGTCGCAAGGTTGATCGGCATCGAGTAGACGCGGCCGCTCGCCACCGTGAAGACGCGGTGACGGTAGTCGGTGAAATACGTAAAGCGCTGCAGATAGCGCCAGACCGTCTCGGAATTGGTGTGGAAGATATGGGTGCCGTAGCGGTGCACCTCGACGCCGCTGTCGGAATCGACTTCCGAATACGCATTGCCGCCGATATGCGGCCGGCGATCGAGCACACAGACCGAGCGGCCGAGCTTGCTCGCTACCTGTTCGGCGACCACGGCGCCGAAGAAGCCCGCCCCCACCACGACGACGTCGAAGCTTTCAAGCTGCATGTGGCCCCCGCCCCGCGCGGGCCCAGGCGGCAGCCCGCCGCGACATCCCGACGGAGCTTCAACGGCGCTGCGGTCGACTTCCGGCGAAGATTTTGGTTAAGGCCACGATAATTCCGAGCCCGGAACGGCCGGCTTGGCCGTTCAACTGACAGCATGCGAGGCGATGGATTTGTCCGCGCGCGCGGCAACAGCATCATGCGCGGGGGCTCCATGTCCGTGATCTGCGTCCTGTATTCCAGCAACACCACCTATGATTCACTGCGCGGCATCCTCGCGATGGCCGCCGCCGAGCTCGACCGGCTCGGGCACGAGGTCAAGATGCTCGATATGCTGGCGCCGGATTTCTCGGCCCGGCTCAACGCCCTGCTGCCGCGGAAGGCCGAGACGATGGCGCTCGGCTTCTCCGGCATCGGGCTCGACATCCACACCAAGGACGGCAGGCTGTTCTGGGACGTCGCGCAGATTCCTGTCTTCACCTGGTTCTGCGACCACCCCTGCTACTTCGCCAAGCGGCACGGGCTCGAAAGCCGCTACGCCGCGCATGGCTACGTGTTTCCGGACCACGCCGCGTTCAACCGCGACCATCTCCAAGCCAATGGCAGCGTATTTGCGACCCATATGGGCATCCCCGATCCCGGTTTCTTCGGCGGCCTGCCGCCCGAGCAGCGCAACGGCCGGCTGATGTTCGCCAAGTCCGGCTGGAATCCGCTGGGACTCGAGCGCGGCTGGCGCAAGACGATGCCGCCAAAACTGTTCGCGCTGCTGTTCGATGCGATCGCCGAGGCGCGCGGCAAGACCTGCGGCGCGTTTCCCAAGATCATCGTCGACGTCGCCGAGCGGCATCTGGTTTATCTGACGCCGGGCGGCGATTTGTTCAACGTGATCCTGACCCGGCTCGACAACTACACCAGGGGCGTGCGCACCCGTGAGGTCGGTGCCGTGCTTGCCGACTATCCCGTCGACTTCATCGGCGGCGGCTGGAGCGATCTCGACGTCAGCGGACGTCCGGCCCGCGTGCTCGGCGCAATGACCTTCGATGCGATGCGCGAAAGCCTCGGCAGTTATCTCGCCGCGGTCTCGCTCAATCCGAATATCGACCTGTCGGTGCATGACCGGGTATTCTTCGCGCTCGGCGCCGGCACCGTGCCGGTGTTCGACGCCAACCGCTTCTCGGCAGCGGAGATGCCGCATCTTGCCCGCTACAGCTTCGGCCAGGACACGGCCAGCATCGCCGCCGCCGTCGAGGCCGTGCTGGCCGACCCTGCCGCGGCGCAGGCGGCGACCGCCGCCACGATGAGCGAGCTCTATCCGCGCTTCTCGATGCAGCGGTCGGTGCAGGACATCCACGAGATCACGATGTCGATCGCGGGCGCCGCCGGCGCCGGCCTGTTGCCCGCCGAGCCGGTGCCGGCCGGCGTCTGGATGCCGAAGCAGGCGGCCTGACGCATTGCCATTTCCATGGCCGGCTCGCGCCGGCTGCGATACCCTGCACCCGTCACCTCCGAACGGGTCCAGCATGAACCGCCGCGCGTTTGTTACGGGACTGGCTGTTGCCGCGGCGCTCGTCGGCCTTGCCTCGCCGCCGGCCGCCGCCGACGGCAAGCGGGTGGCGCTGGTGATCGGCAACGGCGCCTACAAAAGCGTGCCGGCGCTGACCAACCCGCCGACTGACGCCGGCGATATCGCCGCGGCGCTGAAGCGCCTCGGCTTCGCCGTCACCCTGATCAGGAACGGCAGCTTCGATGAGATGCGGCGCGGCCTGATCGCATTCGGACACGAGGCCGCCGGCGCCGACATGGCAACGGTGTATTTCGCCGGCCATGGCATGGAGATCAACGGCGACAACTGGCTGATCCCGGTCGATGCCGAATTGAAGCGCGACACCGATGCCGCGAATGAAGCGATCAGCCTGCAGAGCGTGATGCTGCAGGTCTCCAACACCGGAAGTCTCGGCCTCGTCATCCTCGACGCCTGCCGCAACAATCCGTTCGCGGCGAAGATGAGCCGCTCGATCGCGACCCGCGCCGCTACGACCAGCGGGCTCGGCCGCATCGAGCCGGTCGGCAACGTGCTGGTCGCCTATGCCGCGCGCGACGGCACCACCGCGCTCGACGGCGACGGCCGCAACAGCCCGTTCGCCGCAGCCTTGCTGCGCAACATCGAGGCGCCGGGCGTCGAGGTCACGTTCATGTTCCGCAACGTCCGCGATGACGTGATGGAGGCGACGCGCAACGAGCAGCAGCCCTTCGTCTACGGCTCGCTGTCGCGCAAGGCGATCTATCTGGCAGCGCCGCCCGCCGAGACGGCAAGCGCGAAGCAGGCGAACAATGCGCCGGCAGCGGCCGCTCCGGCATTGTCGGCGCCGCCGGCAACGCCAGTCGGTGCCATCGATCCCGCGCTGGTCGGCACCTGGGAGATCATGGTGGCGAGTGGCCGCGGCCAGTCGCGCTGGATCTGGCAGATCATGGCCGACGGCACCTACAAATTCCACGCCGAGCCGTTCCGCTCGGCGCAAGCCCATGAAGGCACCGTGACCTTCGCCAACGGCCGCTGGACGCTACACGCGCTGAAGGGCATGCGGAATTACAGCGACGCCGGTTCCTACGAGGTCCATGACGCAACTGCTGTCATCACCGGTAAGCTCGGCACCGGCTATTGGAAGCGCAGCGTGGAGTGAAGCGCATGGCACACCGCGGTCGCCGCGGGTTGCATCACGCTCTCATAGATCGAGCTGCCCCGTCGCCGGATAGACCACCATCCCATCGCCCTGCACGATGGCGCCTTCGGTGAACCGGGCAGGCTCGAGCCGGCCCTCTCCCATGATGTGGACGACACTCTCGCCGGCCGCGATCAGGTGGTCGGCGACAATGCGGCGGTGGCAGCGCCACCACACCGCCTCCGAGCACATCATCGCGCAGCGTTGCGCGTGGCCCTCGTCGCGCAGACGCTGCAGGGCAGCGTGAAACTGCGGCGACAGCGCATAGTCGGCGTAATTGTGAAAGCTCTCGTTGCTCCAGAAGCCGTTGACCGAAGGCGGCACGCTGCGCGCCTTGCCGCGCAGCCCGCCGAGATCGGCCAGATGCTCATATGAAATGCCCGCCGCGTTGAGCGAGCCGGGAAGCGTGTCCTTGTTGAACTGCGGATTGGTTCGCGAGCGCGGCACCGTTCTGATGTCGACGACACGGTCCGTGCCGGCCGCGGTGAGGACCGCGACGAAATCCTCGAGGCTGCGGTTCGAATGACCTATCGTGAAGAACGGGAGTGCCACGCCGCGCCCCTGCTACGCAGGATGGAGCGCGCCGCCCTTGTGGGCCGCGACGTGGTCGGTCTTGTCGCTCTTGATCTCGTATTGCGGATCGGCCGCCGAGGCGCGGTGGATGTGCCCCTTGTAGTCGAAATCACGCGTGTGAATCCTGATGATGGTGCCCGAGACGCGTCCGGCCTCGGAATTCCAGCTGACGTGATCGCCGACCTTGAATCTCCTGGTCATTTTTCAAGCGTCCTTCGCGCGCGGGATGCCAGGCAAGCTACCGCGGCAACAAAGAGTTTCATCCAGGTTAAGTTCCTCCCGCACCTAATGCTGGTTGCAGGATTCACCGATACTATACCAAATCTGCGGAAGACCCCCCGACTGTGAGCTGCATCGCTCCAAGGTTGTCGCGCGATATGCTAACGAGTTTGCCGCGTAATTGTACGTTGGCGTTTTTGGTTGGGGACCGATGGCCGCTCGTAAATTGCCGCAAGGGCAGGCCCCAACGCGGGTAGCGCGTCGACGCTGGAATGAGGAACGGTCGCTGCGGTGTGCCATCAGGATGGCCCGCATGGGGTACTGGGAATCGCACAGTGCCACTGCGACCGATGTCTGGATCTCGCCCGAATTCGCCTCGTTCTACGAATTCAAGACGGTCGACGGCTTCATCCCCATCGCCACGGTGCGCGAGCGCTATTTGCCTGAGAGCCGGAAGCTTCTGGAGGCGCATTACGCGGCCTGCTGGGCGGAGGGGCAGCCCTATGCGGTGCAGACGCGACTGCGCAGGTCCGACGGCAGCGTGCTCGACTGCGTCGTGCATGGCGAGCCGGAATTCGACGCACGCGGCCAGGTCCGGCGGGTGTCCGGCATCGTCCGCGATGTCTCCGAGGAAACCGCCGCGCTGCGCCGCCTCGCGGAGAGCGAGCAGCGGCTGGCCGATTTTGTCTCTACCGCCTCGGACTGGTGCTGGGAAAGCGACGCCGCCCATCGGCTGCTGCCATATCCCAAATCGCTGACCGGCAACGCCGCCTTCCAGACGGTGGCCTCGGGCGGCAAGGCGCGCTGGGAACTGGCCTATGCGCCCGAGGACGCGGAGGCGATGGCGCGGCACCGGGCCGACATGGAGGCCCGTCGCCCGTTTCGCGACTTCACCTATACGCTGATCGGCAAGGACGGCTCGCGCGTCAGCATCTGCACCAGCGGCAAACCGATCTTCGCCGATGACGGCAACTTTCTCGGCTATCGCGGCACGTCCAGCGACATCACCCAGCTCAGAGCGGCCAAGGCGTTGCTCGACCAGCGCACGCGGGCGCTGGAGGAAGCCCACCGGCTCGGCAAGATCGGCACCTGGAGCTATCGGCTCGACACCGGCCGCACGACCTGGGCACCCGAGCTCTATCAGTTGCTCGGCTTCGACCCCGCGACGTTCGAGCCGACCAATGAAAGCGTGATGCCCCATTTCCTGGGCGGCGATGCCGAGCGCTTCCGCGACGTGCAGAAGCGGGTGCTCCGCACCCGCAGGACCGAGGCCACGGATTTGCGCATCCTGCACGCGGACGGCACCGCGCGCGACCTGGCCGTCATCTGCAAGGCGGAGGTCGCCCACGACAAGGTCATCGGCATCATCGGCACCGT
The DNA here is from genome assembly GCF_002289535.1 of Bradyrhizobium sp. UFLA03-84. NCBI lineage: Bacteria > Pseudomonadati > Pseudomonadota > Alphaproteobacteria > Hyphomicrobiales > Nitrobacteraceae > Bradyrhizobium > Bradyrhizobium sp. UFLA03-84. The sequence continues at coordinate 438,696 of NZ_NSJY01000003.1, forward strand.
GCAGGACGTCACCGAGCGCAAGGAGGCCGAGCGCCAGCTCGAGCAGCTCGCCTACAGCGACCCGTTGACCGGGCTTGCCAATCGCGCGCTGTTCACGCGCCAGCTCGCCGCCATGATCGAGGGCTGCGCCGTGGAAGGCCGCGGCGGCGCGCTGCTGCTGATCGATCTCGATCGCTTCAAGGAGGTCAATGATTCCCTCGGTCATGCCGCCGGCGACAAATTGCTGATCCGGGTGGCGGCGGCGCTGCGCCAGGATCTGGGACCGCGTGCCTTCATCGCCCGGCTCGGCGGCGACGAATTCGCCGTGCTCGCGGAGGGACGCGGCATGTCCGACGCCGCGCTGACCGGACTTGCCAACCGGCTGATCGGCAAGCTGTCGGTCCCGGTCGATCTCACCGAGGGCGAGGCCGTCGTCGGCGCCACCATCGGCATCGCCCGCCTGCCGGAGCATGGCGCGACGGCGGAGACGGCCGTGCGCAACGCGGACCTCGCGCTCTACATGGCCAAGGAGGCCGGGCGCGGCCGGGCCCAGCTGTTCGAGCCGGTCTATGCCCAGGCGGTCGATCAACGGCTCGATCTCGGCCGGCACCTGCGCCACGCCGTGGAGACGGGCGCGCTGGAGGCCCATTACCAGCCGCAGCTCGATCTGCGGACCGGCCGCGTCACCGGTTTCGAGGCGCTGCTGCGCTGGACCCATCCCGAGCGCGGGCCGATCCCGCCGGCGGAGTTCATCCCGATCGCCGAAAGCTCCGGCCTCATCGTCGATCTCGGCCTCTGGGTGCTGCGCGAGGCGTGCCGGCAGGGCCGCGCCTGGCTGGATGCCGGGCTGCCGCCGCGCACCGTCTCGGTCAACGTCTCGCCGGCGCAGATTTGGAACGTGGATTTCGAGACGGCCGTCGGGGCCGCGCTGGCGGAGACCGGCTTTCCCGCGGAGCTGCTCTGCCTGGAGCTGACCGAAAGCCTGTTCGTGGATCATACCGAGCAGCGGATCAGCCGCACGCTGACGGCGCTCTCCGATCTCGGCGCCCGGTTGGCGCTGGATGATTTCGGCTCGGGCTATTCCTCGCTCGGCTATCTGACGCGCCTGCCGTTCGACTGCCTGAAGGTGGACCGCGCCTTCGTCGACGGCATTTCCACCGCACCGGAGAAGCGCAAGCTGCTCGGCGGCATCATCGCCCTGTCGCACGGGCTCGGCATGACCGTGGTTGCGGAGGGCGCCGAGCTGGCGGCCGAAGTGGACGTGCTCGGCGGGCTCGATTGCGACCTGGTACAGGGCTTCGTGTTTTCACCGCCGGTCGCCGCCGACAAGGCGCCCCAGGTCGCCGCCGGCATCGAGCGCGAGGCGTACCGGATCCAGCCGAGACGGAATCGCCTCTAGGCCAGCACTGCCTGCGGCTTTCATGAAAGCATCGCGCACATTTGCGTCGAGCGACTGCAGGCTACCGTCAAGTCGAGGTGATGACGCCCAGCGTCTGGATCGAAACGTCCGTCTTCGCTTTCGCTTCGTTCAAGCTACGCCGGACATGCTTCGCCATCGCAATCTTGCGTGGCGCCGCCACGCATAGCCCGCAAGGGCGAAGCGTGGTGCCCAGGGGCGGCGAATCGGTTGGCTATAAGTAGCTAACATCGCTACCGATTCTCTCAATCTCAAAAAACCTACTCGCACGGCTACCCACACAAGCGCGAGATACAGTGAGACGCTATGATACTCCATCGTGTCAGTGAGTCGATTGGAGACAAATGTGATTGATTGGGCACTCGCACTCTCTACGGCTTCACAAGCCTTCAAGTTTGCCGATGAGCTGCGATCGATTGACAAGGAAGTGAGCCAGGCCGAGCTAAAGCTGAAGGTCGCTGACCTCACGAGCACGTTGGCTGACCTAAAGATCATCTTGACCGAAGCTCGGACTGACACCGCGGAAAAAGACGCAGAAATCAATCGGCTGAAAAAGCTACAACGTCGCGTACTCGAGGACACTGTTGAGCAATACGGCTACCGTTATCGAAACCGCAAAGACGACAAGGGACCCGTCGCCGGCAACCCGATGTGTGACGTCTGCTTTCAGAAAGAAGCCTTGTTGATGGAGACCGCGACAATCGCTGGGAAAGGCATCCAGGCTCTTCAATGTCCTAATTGCAAAGGAAGGTACGACGGGCTTCGTACTTACACTGATTAAGAGGGGAGAGGAGCGTGTCTGGCAATCTCTACAGCATGAATGGCGATTGCAGCTTTTATCAGCGAGGGAAATATCTCTACTCTGCAGAGACCAACGAGTGCGCGCTTTATCAAAACGGCGACTACTTCTACTCAATGGAGACAAACGGAGCGTTGTTTTATCAGCGTGGCAAGTATCTCTATTCGATGGATGGAGGCACGGCGAGCTACTACTTTTCGTAGAGAGTTGTGGCCGCAGCTCGCGTGTTCACATGGTGGGGCACAGGATGTCTAATGCATCGCAATACGTTCCGGCTGTTCAGAGGGAGCTTGAAAGATTAGCTCGTGCCGGACGAGTGACGTACTACAAAGACCTGGGTGCGACTATCGGGAAGCCTCCTAGGTGGACTTTGTGGAAGGCGGTGTTAGACGAAATCAGCTTCACCAAACCCGACGTTACCATCATCGTCTTGCAAGCAAACACCGGGTGGCCGGGACAGATCGATTACAGCTCGACAGGCGGCAAACCGACGCCGGCCCAAAAGAAGTTTGCCCAGGATGAGCTTGCAAGGGTTTTCAAAGCGTACTGTCCGGGAAGGCCAGTGCTTCAATTACCGATTAAACGATAAGACCGGGCTCATAGGTTCTGTTCGTAGTTCGGACCCGGAATAAGCTTCCAGAGTCCAAACGAATTTGTTGGTGCTCTGAACAGTCTGCCTCGGTCGGTGAAGACAAATTGAAATCCGCCAACTGTCGAGTAGCTGTACACCACATATTCGTACATGCCCTTGTTGAATCACGAACTAGAAATCCTGGAACAACCCGTCTGTGAATCAAAAGTGGAATCGAACCACCACCCAAATGTGTGAGTAGGCTTCTTCGGAAGCGGGATTACTCCCGCTCCTACTCACACCATCGGCGCCCATAATTGCTCATAGCGCGAACAGGAGAGGGGCAAACAGGAACCGAACCACGGACAGGTTTGGGAGTAGAAAGGAGTGGTGCCCAGGGGCGGGATCGAACCACCGACACTGCGATTTTCAGTCGCATGCTCTACCAACTGAGCTACCTGGGCATACCCGCGGGGCCGGAAAGGCCGAAGCGAGCGGGCGGTTTATAGAGAGGTCGGAGCGCCGTGTCCACCCGGCTTCGCGAAACGCTTTGCCGGGCGCGGCCCGCTCTGTGAAATTTCCCCAACTTGTTGGGAAAACTTGGCTATTCCGGGTCGTCGGCGTCGTCCTCGCGGCCGGGAACGACATAGTGGCCGGTCAGCCAGCGGTTGAGGTCGACATCCCGGCAGCGCGACGAACAGAACGGGCGGAAGGCCTGCTCGACCGGCTTGCCGCAGATCGGGCAGGCGCGCGGGGTAGCCGGGGGCGTTCGGGCTTGGTCGGTCATGGCTCGGAGGTAGCTTACATCAATCGAGATGCAAGGGCGCTGAGGGCACGAGGTTCCTCGGCCTCACACCGCGACGGAGTTGAGCCAGCCGTGGCGGATCGGAAAGCCTTCGCCGCCGAGTAGCGTCACGGTCTCGTAGAGCGGCAGGCCGACGACGTTGGTGTAGGAGCCGACCATCTTGACCACGAAGGATCCGGCGATGCCCTGCACGGCATAGCCGCCGGCTTTGCCGCGCCATTCGCCGGAGCCGATATAGGCCTGGATATCGTCCTCGCTGAGCCGCTTGAAGCGCACGCGGGTCTCGACCAGGCGCTGGCGGAACGCTTCGCGCGGCGTCACCACGCAGATCGCGGTGTAGACGCGGTGGTTGCGGCCCGACAGCAGCCGCAGGCACTGCGCGGCCTCGTCCACCAGATTGGCCTTGGGCAGGATGCGGCGGCCGACCGCGACCACGGTGTCGGCGGCGATGATGAAGGAGCCGCGCAGATCGTCGTCGAGCTGCACCGATTTCAGCGCCGCATCGGCTTTCGCGCGCGCCAGGCGGTTGGCGCAGGCGCGCGGCAACTCGCCCCGCCGCGGGGTCTCGTCGACATCGGCCGGGCGCAGCGCGTCGGGCTCGATGCCGGCCTGGTTGAGCAGGGCCAGCCGCCGCGGCGAACCGGAAGCAAGAACGAATTTGGGACGGCCTAGCATGCGGGCTTTTGGGCTGAATCGGGGGGACGGACGCGGGCGGAACCTATCGGATGGGGCATGGATGCACAACCTTGGAACCGGCCGCGAATCGCGCTCCCGCTTGGAGACAAGGCCCCATAAGCACAGCTGTTTGTCAGTCTGGCGACAAGGGCCGAACCTGCGAATCGGAACACGCCGCGTGTTCGCCTCACAGGTTCGCCGCGGCCTTGGCGAAGCGGCGGCGGATCCGCATCAGGAGGCCGTCGCAGACCTCGCGATAGGCGGCGAGCTTCTGCTCGCGATTGCCGCTGGTGCCGGTCGGGTCGTGCGTCGGCCAGTACTCGACATCGGCGGCGAGCGTCCTGGTCAGGTCCAGCGCCTTGTGGTGCGCCTCCGGCGACAGTGTGATGATGAGGTCGAAGTTCAGCCCCTCCCAGTCCTCGAGCTCCTCGAAGGTCTGCGGCTTGTGGCCGGAAATGTCCTGGCCGAACTCGGCCATGACGGAGACCGCGAACGGATCGAGCTCGCCCTTCTTGACGCCGGCCGAGCGCACATAGAGGCCTTGCGGGAACATCTGCTGCAGCAGGCTTTCGGCCATCGGCGAGCGCACGGCATTGTGGCCGCATGCGAACAGCACGGCCTGCGGGGTGCGCGCGCTTGGCGCTGCCATGCGATCAGGCTTTTTTCGACCGGGGTACGCCCCCGTCAATCGCGTCGACGATCATGCGCCCCTCGTTTCGGCGCATGATCCGATCCGAAAACCGGTAGCCACGTTTCGGGATCATGCGCCCTCACCCTTCCAGTGCAGCACAGTGATCAGCGTGAACAGCCGCCGCGCGGTCTCGAAGTCGACGCGCACCTTGCCCTTGAGCCGTTCCTGCAGCGTGCGTGAGCCCTCGTCATGGATGCCGCGGCGGCCCATGTCGATCGCCTCGATCTTGTCCGGTGTCGCGGTACGGATCGCCTGATAGTAGCTGTCGCAGATCATGAAGTAGTCCTTCACGACGCGGCGGAACGGCGTCAGCGACAACAGATGCGCCACGACAGGCGTGCCGTCTTCCTTCCTGATATCGAACATCAGGCGGTTGCCGGTGATCGCGATATGCAGGGTATACGGCCCCGGCCCGGCGACGCCCTCAGGCGCGAACAGGTTCTGCTCGACCAGGTCGTAGATCGCGATCGCCCGCTCATGCTCGATGTCGGGGCCGGAACGGCCGATCGATTCCTCGTCGAGCGTCACCGCGACGATGCGATTGTTGGAATCCTCGTCGTCTGGTGGCTTGTTCATGAGAGGTTGAGGCGCAATCCGACGGAACGTGAATGGGCATCGAGACCCTCGGCCTGGCCGAGCGTCATCGCGGCGGGCCCGAGCGCGCGAAGCTGATCCGGCCCGCACCGCAGGATCGAGGTTCGCTTCATGAAGTCAAGCACCCCGAGGCCGGAAGAGAACCGGGCCGAGCGCGCCGTGGGCAGCACGTGGTTGGAGCCGCCGACATAGTCACCGATCGCCTCCGGGGTATGGGCCCCGAGGAAGATCGCGCCGGCATTGCGGACCTTTTTCGACAGGCCCTCGGCGTCCGCGGTCATGATCTCCAGATGCTCCGCCGCGATGGCATTGGCGAGCTCGACCGCGTCGTCGAGCTTCGCGACCTTGATGACGGCGCCGAATTCGTCCCACGAGGCGCGGGCAATCGCCGCACGCGGCAGCGTCGCGAGCTGCGCCTCGACCGCGCGCTCGACGTCGGCGGCGAGCCGCGCGCTGTCGGTGATCAGGATCGACTGCGCGCTGACGTCATGCTCGGCCTGCGCCAGCAGATCGGCCGCGATCCAGTCGGCATTGCCGGTGTCGTCGGCGATGACCAACACCTCGGAGGGCCCGGCGATCATGTCGATGCCGACCTTGCCGAATACCAGCCGCTTGGCGGCGGCGACATAGGCGTTGCCGGGCCCGACGATCTTCGCCACCGGCGCGATCGTCGCCGTGCCGTAGGCCAAGGCGGCCACTGCCTGGGCGCCGCCGACACGGTAGATCTCGGAGACGCCGCCGAGATGGGCGGCCGCGAGCACCAGCGGGTTGAGCTTGCCGTCCGGCGCCGGCACCACCATCACCACGCGCGGCACGCCGGCGACCTTGGCCGGCACCGCATTCATCAGCACCGAGGACGGATAGGCCGCGGTACCGCCCGGCACGTAGAGCCCGACCGCATCGACCGCGCTCCAGCGCCAGCCGAGCTCGACGCCGGCGGCATCGGTGAAGCGCTCGTCCTTCGGCAGCTGGCGGCGATGGAAGGTCTCGATCCGGTCGCGCGCGAATTTCAGCGCCTCGACGGTCTTGGGGTCGCAGGCTGCGACCGCGGCGTCGATCTCGGCCGGTGTGATGCGCAGGCCGGCGGCGTCGATATCGAGCCGGTCGAACTTCTTGGTCGCCTCGAGCAGCGCCGCATCACCGCGGGCCGCCACGTCGTCGACGATGGCGCGGGTGGCGCGCTCGACGTCGGCCGATACCTCGCGCTTGGCCGCCAGGAAGTCGCGGAAACGCTGGTCGAAATCGGCGCTCTGTCGGTCCAGGCGAACGGGCATGGCGGCTTTCTGAAAAGGACTCTTGGGTCCCTGCTCAATGGCGCGGCGGATAATGGCCGTCAACCCTTGGCTCCCGTCGTCCCGGCGAAAGCCGGGACCACGGCCGAGAGTTACCCAGGCCCCACCCCGAGGTCGTCGGGTCCCAGATCGGTCAGTTCGCACTCCAGGCATTCGACATCGAGCCGCAGCGCCCCGCCATGGCCGAACATCAGCAGCGCGCTGCCGCCCGGCGGGTCGGAGGCGTGGAATTCGATCCCGAGCAGTTCCAGGGCCGCCTCCGGGGCTTCGAGGTCGATATTGCGCGACTTGCATGCCAGCACCCGGTCGAACCTGAGCGCGGCAATCAGCCGGCGCGAGCAGGTGCCGCCGGACAGGGTCTGCTCCCAGTCGAGCCGGTTCAGGCCGACCACGAGGCGCTTCTCGTCCTGCCGCCAGATGATGTCGGCGGGCTGGACGCGGGCGTCCTGCACATGGGCGGAGATGACCGCGAGGTCATCGGCGTCGAGGGCGATCAGTTTCAGCGGTGGGGGTGAGGACATGCGATGACTATAACGCCTTGCGGCCCGGGAGGTACCAGTGGCCGCAAGGAAATCCCGCTCGAGGGAACCGGCGGGCACACGAGCAAAATACCGAAAACAACCCCATGCAAAGGAGCTGGAAGCTCCGCGGCATGACCCGATCCCCGGTTGCGCATTGTAAATTTGCGTAGGTCGGGCAGGCCCGACTTGCGTTGGGGGAGGGCTGGGGAGCGGGGTAAGCCTCGGGCGAGGTAATCGATGAAGCGATGGGCTTCGCAACCTTGAATGCGCGGATTGGAATGCATTTCGAGAGCGCACGCCGTGTGGCCCCCCTCTCCCTAACCCTCCCCCGAAGGGGGGAGGGAACCCTTCCGCCAGTGCTTCCCTTACGCAACAGCCTGCCAAGTCCGCATTGGATGGCGTTGCGAAGTGCGAAGCACACAGCCCCGGCCCTCACCCCTTGATGAACGCCAGCAGGTCCGCGTTGATCGTCTCGGCCTCCGTCGTCGGCATGCCGTGCGGGAAACCCTTGTAGGTCTTCAGCGTGCCGTTCTTCAGAAGCTTGGCCGAGAGCGGGCCGGAATCGGCATAGGGCACGATCTGGTCGTCGTCGCCGTGCATCACCAGCACCGGCACGTTGATCTTCTTCAGATCCTCGGTGAAATCGGTCTGCGAGAACGCGACGATGCCGTCGTAATGCGCCTTGGCGCCGCCCATCATGCCCTGCCGCCACCAGTTCTGGATCACGGCTTCCGACGGCTTCGCACCTGGCCGGTTATAGCCATAGAACGGGCCCGCGGGGAGATCGCGGTAGAACTGCGAGCGGTTGGCCGCGAGCTGGGCCTGCAGGCCGTCGAACACCGATTTCGGCAGGCCGCCCGGATTATTCGCCGTCTGCACCATCAGAGGCGGCACCGCGCTCAGGATCGCGGCCTTCGCCACCCGGCTCTCGCCGTGACGGGCGATGTAGTGCACCACCTCACCGCCGCCGGTGGAATGACCGACATGGACGGCGTTCTTCAGGTCGAGATGCGCGGTAACCGCCGCGAGGTCGTCGGCATAGTGGTCCATGTCATGGCCGTCGGCGACCTGGGCGGAGCGGCCGTGACCGCGGCGGTCATGGGCAACGACGCGAAAGCCATGGTTGAGGAAGAACAGCATCTGCGCATCCCAATCGTCCGACGACAGCGGCCAGCCATGGCTGAACACGATCGGCTGTCCCGAACCCCAATCCTTGTAGAAGATATCGACGCCGTCTTTGGTGGTGATGATGGGCATTTGATTGCTCCTCTTGTTGCTGATCTTTCCAGGTCCGGCACGCCAGGCGTGAACGGATCTCGAGCGACGGCGCGTGTTCTCGACACGCCACCGCGCATCATCTTCTATGCTGTGCGTCGTCTTGAAATGATGTCAATTCTCGCCTGGATCAGGCAAAATTGACCGGCCTGAACCGGCGCCATGCGCCGATGATCATCACGACGAAGAACACCAGCACGATGCCCTGCACTGCCCCGAATACCGGCCCGGACGGCGGGTTCGGCGGCACGGCCGGCGCCAGCGCCTGCAGCGCGGGCACCTTGAGGAAGCTCTGGATCACCAGCACGAAGACGTTGAGATAGAGCGAGACCATCGCGGTCACGATATAGATCGGACGCCAGGCACCCTTGAGCTGCATCGCATAGAGCGCGATGCAGGCGATCGCGAGCAGCACCAGCGAGAGGCCGCCGATGATGTGCGACGGCAGCAGCTTCTCGGTCACCAAAGGCGGGATCACAAAGCCGGTGGCGTTGGTCAGGATCGTGAGGATGAGGAAGATCGAGGTCAGCCCGGGCATCGCGCGCGAGCCGAGCAGGCCGAACATCACGACCACACCGGCGACAATCGCAATCAGGCTGATGATGACGTGGACAAGCACGATCGTCGACATGTGGTGCACTCTCCGTTGAGAACCCACGCCACGTTACGATGCATCTTCGAAAATTGCTACATGGTTCGATGGCAGGACGGCCGACATCTCATGAAATGATGCCGGTTCTCGCCAAGAGAATTGGCACCGATGCTGCGCGCCGAAGCACGTGCGCGTCGTGAGACCTTGAATCAATAGTAGCGCGGGATCGGCCCGTCATGCGGCGTCTTGCGCTTCGAAAGGTCGAACAGCACCTCGTCGACATAGCACCAGCCCCAGCCTTCCGGCGGATCGTAGCCCTCGATCACGGGATGGCCGGTGGCGTGGAAATGCGCCGTCGCATGCCGGTTCGGCGAGTCGTCGCAGCAGCCGACATGGCCGCAGGTTCGGCAGATCCGCAGATGCAGCCAGCGGCTGCCGCTCTTCAGGCATTCCTCGCAGCCGCGCGCACTCGGCGTGACGTCCTGGATGCCGGCGATATGGGTGCAGCCTTTTGGCATTGAGCCTCCTACAGCGACGGACTGCCGGCATCGGCGAGATAGCCGTGCAGCGCGGCGACGACCTGCGCGCCCTCGCCGATCGCGCCGCCGACGCGCTTGACCGAGCCGGAGCGGACGTCGCCGACCGCGAACACGCCGGGCACCGTGGTCTCGAGCAGCGGCACGGCGGGCGTACCCTCGCCGTTCTGCACGCCGGTCATCACAAAGCCGCCGCGGTCGACCTGCACGCCGCAGCCCTCGAGCCAGCCGGTCGCCGGATCGGCGCCGACGAACAGGAAGAGGTTGCGGATATCCATGGTGAATTCGTCGGGGGCGAGCCGGCTGCGCCAGCGCACCCGCTCCAGCGTCTCCGCGCCCTCAAGCCCGATCACCTCGGTGTTGAACATCAATTCGATGTTCGGCGTCGCCTCGATGCGCTCGATCAGATAACGCGACATGCTGGCCCCGAGACCGCCGCCGCGGATCATCATGTTGACCCGGCGGGCATGCGCCGACAGATACACCGCCGCCTGGCCTGCGGAGTTGCCGCCGCCCACCAGCACGACGTCCTGGTCGGCGCAAAGCCGCGCCTCGATCGGCGAAGCCCAGTACCAGACGCCGCGGCCTTCATAGTTCTCCAGATTGTCGATCACCGGCCGGCGATAGCGCGCCCCGCTTGCCACCACCACCGACTTGGCGCGCAGCGTATGCCCGCATCCGGTGGCGAGCGCGAACGCACCCGACACCTTCGAGCAGTCGAGCGACTTGATCGAGACCGGGATCAGCATCTCGGCACCGAATTTCTGCGCCTGGTTGAAGGCGCGCCCGGCCAACGCCTGGCCGGTGATGCCGGTCGGGAATCCCAGATAATTCTCGATCCGCATGCTGGCGCCGGCCTGGCCGCCGAAAGCGCGCGAATCGAACACCGCGACCGACAGGCCCTCGGAGGCCGCATAGACCGCGGTGGAGAGCCCGGCCGGGCCGCTGCCGACCACCGCAACGTCGTAGAGTTTCTCATGCGCGCCTTTGCCGATCATGCCGAGCGCCATCGCAAGCGCGGTTTCGGACGGATTGCGCAGCACCGTGCCGTTCGGACAGACCACGAGCGGCAGCTCGGCGCGCGTCGGCGAGTAGCGCGCGACGAGGTCGGCGGCATCCTTGTCGGTCTCGGGATCGAGCACGTGGTGCGGCTGGCCGTTGCGCGCCAGGAAATTCTGCAGCGGCGCCGTGTTGCCGACCGACGCCGAACCGATCAGCACCGGCCCGCCGGCACCGCCCTGGATCAGGCTGACGCGGCGCAGGATCAGCGCGCGCATGATGCGCTCGCCGAGGTCGGCCTCGGCCACCAGGAGCGCGCGCAGCCGCTCGGGCGGCAGCAGCAGGGTCTCGACGGCGCCGTCGGCATGGCCGTCGACCAGCGCCGGACGGCCGGAGAGCTGACCGATCTCGGCGAGAAACTGTCCCGGGCCCTGGTCGATGACCGGCGTGACGTGGCCGAGGCCGTCGCGCTGGGTGATCGCGATATTGCCCGACAGCACCACGAACATGCCGGGTCCCGGCGTCCCGGTCTCGAACAGCGCCTCGCCGTCCTTATACGAACGCGGTTCGCCGAACCGGCGCATCCGCTCGATCTCATGCGCTGTTAGGGTCGGAAAGGTCTGCTCATGGCGCGGGAAGGCGTAGGCCGTTGCGTTCAGGCGATTGATTGTCGTCTCATCGATTGCAGCCATGTCGGCGACCCGCTTCTCTTTTTGCACACACCCGAGCCGGGGTTAGCGGCCCGGCTCGCTTCCGCCGGCGTCATCCGGCGAGACGTGATCTAGCGAGCCGTCTGCCGGTTCGGAAGCCACATCCTCGCGACCGCGAGCCTGGGATTTTCGCCGCTTCAGGTTTTCGCGCAGCGCCAGCTTGAGGCGATCCTGCCGCGAATCCTTCAGGCGGGCTCCGGCCTGCCCGCCGCCACTGTCCCGATCACCCGTCATTGCTGAACTCTCGAACCGTCGACGCCATTGCGCGCGCCGAGCATAGACAATGGCCGCCGGGCGCGCACCCTGCCCGGTCGGCCAGTTGCACACCGCGATATGATTCGGCCGCAGGCGGTTCGGAGGGTTCAGGCGCGATCGGGAACCCAATCCGGCCCGGAATCGGCCGGATTGGTCGAAATCACCGGCACGGAACGCGATTTCTGCCGATTTGCTCGGCAGGACGGACGCTGTTTCGCTTGCGCGAAGGGGAGGCCTGTGGCAAGAACCGCCCGCTTGGACGGGCCCATCGGGCCGATTCAATTATTCCCGGGCATGCTGCCGTAGCTCAGTGGTAGAGCACTCCATTGGTAATGGAGAGGTCGACAGTTCAATCCTGTCTGGCAGCACCAGTCCTTTCAAGGACTTAGCTTGTTCCGATAAACCGAATAGCCCTTTCGTGTAATCCCTGTGTAACTTGGCCCTCGGCTTTCTGTCTGAGGGACGCACCATGGCAGGCTATCAATACCTCAAGGGCAATCCGCGACCGCACCGCTTCATCGTCAAGCGCAAGGGCCACCGCACGCTGACCAAGGCGTTTGTCATCAAGGATGACGGTGAGCGATGGGCGCGCGAGCAAGAGCGCAGCATTGACCTCACCGGCATCCCCATCGGGATAGACAAGCTGGCGGATACGCCGGTCGAGGCAATCGTTGATCGCTATCTCAACGAGATCACGCCAACCAAGACCAACGAAAGCGAGACGTACACGCTTGAACGGTTCAAGGTGTTTGCGAAAGGCAAGTCACTGGCATCCTTCGCGAGGGAAGACGCCTACGCCTACCGTGCCAAGCGATTGAGGGATACTTGGAGAGGTCCGCAAGGTAACTGGAAGACGGCCAAGCCTATCAAGGCCAGCACAGTTAAGCGCGAGATGGTAGTGCTTCACCACGTCTTTGAGACCGCGCGAGAGCAGTGGGGTTACGACAACCTCACCAATCCGTTTGCAGGCAAGGTCAACAGGATCAAAGGGAGCAAACGCCAGCGTAGTCGTCGCTTGGAAGAAGGCGAGCTAGAGCGGCTGATTGAAGCTTGCAAGAAATGCCTTGGCCTCAATCGGACATACATCCCTCTCGCGATCTACCTCACGGTTGAGACCGGCATGCGGTTAGATGAAATCTTCAATCTGACTTGGGAAGACCTAGACGTTGTGAACCGGCGTATCGAGATCAGAAAGAGCAAGACCGATCACGTATCGGAGTACGATGGCCGTACTATCGTCATGTCAGTGAGAGCAATGCTGCATGCGTCCCGTCTGCCGCACCAGCTTAAAGCGATCCACGGTGAGTTTTCCGTGCAGCCTAGTGATGCAGTCTTCCCGATGACTAAGGATGCATTCGAGCAAGCCTTTGACGACGTTCTCACGCGAGCGAAGATCACTGCCGACAAGCGCGGCGAGCGGCTGCAATTCCGTGATCTCCGAAGGGAGGCAAACTCTAGGTTCGATCAGATGCTTACCGTGGCAGAGTGCGAACTAATGCTAGGCCACAAAGGCAACGGCACGAACGCCATCTATAGAACGGCAGCATTGAAACTAATCCAAGACAAGCTTGATGAGTATCATCTAGGCAAGACGCTTGCACAGGTTGAGGCTGAAAGAGAACCGCTAACGTTTGAGGGGCAGTTGGTATGGGTGACCAACTCACCGGAAGGGCGAGTTATTTCCTTCCCAGCTATCGATGCTTCAAATGAGATCAAGACAAAGCGAAAGGCCAATGCAGCCGAGTAAGGCTCTTAGGACCTCACTTTTTCAACGCCATTCGGGGACCTATCAGCGTTTTTTCAACGTAATCACTTCCCGTCGGTGAAATGTGAGCGCGCTTTCCTGTCCTGTCGTATTCTATCTTGCGCGCCTTATGCAGTGAAGCGAGCACACCGGCGCGGTAAACGCTCGGATTGCTATATTCGATTGAATTGAGCAGATCGGCCTCTGACATCCAGCCTGTCGCCTGATGCAACAGAAGAAGCGTTTGGTCCGATGCTGTCATGTCGGCATCTAGGACACGCCTCGCGGTTCCCACCGACCAAATGAGCGGCGTCTTTCGTTCGACTAGTCCGTTGACCGCAGCTTCTGCTTGGTCGGTTTTGACGTTGTGAAATATCCTTACCAGTTCGGCCAGTGTCCAGCTCGCCATCGAGTAGACGGCGCTAGCGTCCATAAGGTTCGGGTTAACGTCGCCTCCGACATGACCGACGCCACGATTGTTCCTGATTTCGTACAGCACTGGCAACAAGCGCGGGATGAGGATTCGGAGGCTACGATCGCCAGGTTTGCCGGTGTCTGGTTTTCCCTCCAGTGTTTGGCAGTCGCGCCGCATGTTCGATGGCTTAGTTGGCGCAGCGACGTAAGCCCCGGTGATAAAGCCGTGGCAAATCCAGTACACGACCTCGCAAAACTTGCCGCCTTCGAGCTCAGAGGGCGACCAGCGATGTTCTGCGAAATTCGAGGCGATCTCCCGATACGTTTCGAGCAGAGGATCGCGAAGACCGGCTGGGATCGCCGCTAGCAGCTTGCTGGGATCAAGACTCACCAGCTAGCTCTTTCACAAGTTCAGCACCGGCGGTCAGACCCGGTACAGTCAACGTCCAGCCAGCCTTTACAGAACCGGTCAGCGCCTTGCCCGGCGTTTTGAGGTAGGTCGCGTGATTAGTCTTCCCGTGCGTACCCATACGCTCGCATTCTGTGCGGGCAAGCTCGTCAGCGAAACGAGGCTCGCCCGTTCGGAACAGTTCGCGGATGCCCACTAGGACATATGTGTTAATTACCTTCTCGCCTTGCTTCGCGCCCGGTATCTTGTCGGCGATGATTTCGACCGTTTCGCCGTCGACATGGAAAACATGCCCGATCTGCTCGGCGCTGATCTTATTTCGCTCCATCCAGCGAGCAGCCTTCGCATTGTGATCGGCACCTCCATCGTCATCAGCGTGATGTGCTGAGCTGCTTCCGCCGCCCTTCGGCTGCTGCTTCTGCTCGACAAATCCCGGATCCTCACCGAGCATCACGAGCGCCGACTTCACGGCGCGCTTGCGCAACTCTGCATCCGTCACGGGCAGCAGGAGATCGTAAAGGCCGTTCACAAGGCTTTTGAAGTCATCACTCATCAAAACACCAAAGAATCAAGGGAATGTGCGGCACGTTAGAGTTCTCGATCACAGAATCCAAGCGTGCGGCCGTCCCCCTCCACAACCAGAGAGTCTAAGGGGCTTAGACTTTCAGCCAAAACTAAAGGGGGCTGTTAGGCCCCCTCTTTGTTGTCCTTGTCATGTTTCGAGAACATGTTCGGCCGCTTCTTCGGACTTACTGCCTCAGGCTGATCCGCCTTCGGGCTTACTGCCCCTAAGGGTTTGAGAAAACGTCATCCCCGTCATCTTCATCGACAGTCTTGGCCTTGACCTTGGTCTTGTCCGTCCACGTGTATTGGATTTTGTCACCCATGACGTTGAAGGAACATACCTTTCCGTCTCTCCCTTCCGGGTACGCGGTGTTCCAATCCGTTCTAAGTTGTTCCTTTAGTTCGCTAGATAGTTCCTTAGTCTTAGCAAGTGCTTCGGTGTAGCGGTCATACAGCTTTCCGGCCCGGTCACTGAGACTGGAAATCTTGACCGGCTTCCATTGGACGCCCTTCTTACCTGCATCTAGCGCCACGATATCCTCCTAAATCATTGATATTACACACGTTTGTATTGACTTACCTATCAAAGTATGTCATACTTGTAGGCAAGCTAGGCTAAAGACCTAGTCAACCAATAAGGAAAAACAATGGAACGATACAAACAATATACAGATCACTACATGAGAAACAAAGAAGCCCCTTCCTCCGAAGAGGCTGCTCTAGCTGATATTCAAGCTGATGAAGAGGTAGAGCGTTTCTTTCGCCGCTATGGAAACGAACCCGTATTCCTTAAGAGGATTGCACCTAAGCTGGCTCAAAAGCTGATGGATCATCTTCCTACCGGTGAGAATGCACTGTGATCGATGGTATTCCTACCCAATCCTACTTCCACGGTGTCGATTATGGCGGGTACAAGATTGTACTAGAACGCGAATATTACTTCTTCAAAATCGAACCTCTCGGAAAAACACCAGTCCCAAGAGCGCTGACAAGCAAATTCACAACGATTGAGCGAGTTAAGAAAGCTATTGATGACTACAATCTACTGAAACAAACGGATGAAACTACAAATATTGCATGACATAGACGATGACGGGAACGAAATCGTCAACGTACCACTTTCAAAATCTACCTCTTTTGCTACGCTTTACCTTGAAGATTACAACGAACTGATGGCCTTGGGGGTTAGCTCCCGGTGGACTCTCAATCAGGGCATTGTCAGCATTTGTGTTCCTAAGCGGTCCTGCCTCTCGGTCGCTAGGATCATTACGGATGCGGCTGGAGAGCGGGTAGCCTATGCGAATGGCGATAAGACCGATCTCCGGCGCAGCAACCTAGTGTTTGCCGGTAAAGGCAACAGCAAGATACGAGCTAGGGATTTTGTAGTTCCTACCCCTAGACTGTACAGCAAGATCGAAATCCAACACGTCTACAAAGATAAGCACGGTCAGACCGGTACCATTGCGGGTAGCGTCATGACGTGACGCTGCCTGCGATCAAGCAATGTAACTCATGCGGGTTTACCTACTGTGAGGGACGCGGGATTTGCGCGGATTGGTTTTGCTCGGAACGTTGTAGGGAGTGGTTTGACGACGGCAACCCCTCCCACGACCGGCAACAGAAATTCACTGCAAGCCTGTTCGCCAACCCCGTAGCAGACAGGGGCGAAAGCCTAGAGCTAATAGCCGACCGGCTTGAGGTATCTAGACGATCAATCCGGAACGGAAGTATCCAAGGCCGGAAAGGGAGCGTATTTCCGGACGGCTCAATCCAGCTTGAGGTGAGCCAAAGACAGCTATCGGCATCTAGAAAGAAGCTGTCTTTCATGAAGGAAAGAGCAGGCAGGTTCTACCTAGACCACGAGCCGACCGATCTCGAAAAACCTATCATCCGGAAGGCCGTAGGACTGAAGAAAAAGCCCGATTTGAACCCCGCATTCCGGGCCAGGTTGAAAAACAACCTACCAACCCCCTCCGAAACCCTCGGTTCATGCAGGAACAAGGGGTTTTAAATCGATCCCCTTACCTTTCCCCATTCCGGTGATTTTTCCGCAGGAAAAGGGGGTTTCAGAAACCAACAAAAACAAAGGAATTTCAATGACTAAAATCAAGACAACCAAAGGCAATCCGAATACTATTCTGGTTCACAAAGTCCATACTGAGGCGGAGAATGCTACCATCTCGAAAGCACACGTAACGAACATAGCCGAGACCTCTCAGCCGATTGGTCGTAGTGACCGTGGAGATAGCATTACGCCTAAGAGAGGTAGACTTGGCATCATGGGGAAAGAATGGAACTAGGTTAGGTTAGCTCGGCCTAGATACGTATCCATACGTATCAACGAGTGTACATATGGATACATTACATCCGTGATGGTCTCCATATTAGAATACATCAGCGATATACCCGATGTATCCGTATGTAATTCTCACATTAAGAAAAGAAATACACTAATCAAACTAAAGAATATAAGCCTTACATTAGAAGTACGTATGCTAGACAATCCTTATCTGAACTTATGTATCTTTAAGTACGCTTAAGAACACTCAAGAATAACGCGAGAGATCATCGGGTATTCTCGCGTATCCATATGTATACGTAAGAGAAATTTCTGCCCGATACTTTTGGGCAGCTATTCAAGCCCCTTCGGACACCCCCCGGCCCCCACATCCTGTTCGATGGGTTGCATTCATGTAGATGAACGGATCGATACGTTCATGTAGATGAACGGTGCTTCGCTCAATCGGCTGCTGATTGGCCATTCTGATTGGGGTGGTTCGGTAGCTCCCACCCATTGGAACGCACCAGCGGGCTTCCTAGCGGTTCCTAGAGCCCAATACGGGCGGGGTCGGACGTGAGGTCTTGAGGTCGTGTAACCGTGGTGTAACCGGCAACCTATTGACTTGACTGCTTTCGATCCTCCGATTAACCTCGCTATATCTCCAACCGTTTGATTTTTATCAACTTTCACTGATCAATTAGATCGGTCTCTCCCTTGGTAATGGAGAGGTCGACAGTTCAATCCTGTCTGGCAGCACCAGGATCTTCGCAAGCTATGGTCGTCACAAGCACGCGGCGGGTCGCGTGCCACGCATCAGTGCGCCAGCAGCGCACCTGCCCCGCCGATCATCAGCACGACGTAGAACGCGAACACACTGCCGACCCATTTCCAATCGATCTCTCCGTGCTCGGGGCTAAGGCTTTCGATGATGCCGTGCATGGTGGTTTTCCTTTGGAAATCGTCGCATGCGCGGCGTATAGCCTGCGCCTCGAGCACCGCATGTGACTCACTTCACATTTGCCATCGCGGAACGGACTGAGAGAGTGACCGGCCCAGAACTAAGAAAATTGCGCGACCATCTCGGCGAAGCGCTCGGCCGCAAGCTGACGGCGGCGGACATGGCGAAGCTGTGCGGGTTGCCGGCGGCCGGCGGGGCCGAAAAGCTCCGCAAGTGGGAAGTCACCGGTCCGACCCCGAAGGTCGCGGGCCTGCTGCGCGTGCTGGCGATGGCGAGCGAGCACTATCCGATCCTGGAGAAGTTCGACGTGTTCGATCGCCACGACGTTCCGGTCAAGGAACGCGCCGCGCGCCGCGAAGCGTTCCGCGAGCAGATCCGCGACGACGTGCGCAGGCGGCTCGATTGAGCAGCGTCCCGATGAGCCGATGCGGCTTGGTTAACGGGAGACGCGCGCCGTGCGCGGCGCGTTAAGCCTTCCGTCACTCCGCTTTAAGCGTTCGTTAGGCACAACAAAACGTTTCGCTGCGAAGGGTGCGACTTAACGCTCCAAGCCGTCTTTCGGTGAGAAATTTTATTCAAATGCGGTCTAACCCCTCGGCCATGGATGGCGCCACTCACGCTGCGCCTCATGACTTGTCCGGAGACTGCCTTATGAAGAAGTTCCTGCTCGCAACCGCAGCCGCAGCGGCTGCCCTCGCTGCCTTTGGCGCGACCGCTCACGCCGCCGACTTCAACCGCGGCTATTACCAGAAGGCGCCCGCGCCTGTTTACGCCGCACCGCTCTACAACTGGACCGGCTTCTATCTCGGCGGCCATCTCGGCGGCGTGTTCTCGGGCAGCAACAACGCCTTCAACGGCCTCGCGCTGACCAATTCCGATGCCCGCTTCATGGGCGGCGTGCAGGCCGGCTACGACTGGCAGCTGTCGCCGATGTGGGTGATCGGCGTCGAAGGCCAGTATTCCTGGCTCGGCGGTCACCAGCTTAACGCGATCTTCCCGGGTGGCTACGCCTACAACAACAACCAGCGCGGCATCGGCTCGATCACCGGCCGCGTCGGCTACACCTGGGGCCCGGGCATGATCTACGTGAAGGGCGGCTACGCCTATTCCGACAACAACGAGACGGTGACGCTCGGCGGCGCGCCGGTCGGCTTTGCGCTCACCGACAACCACAGCAACGGCTGGACCATCGGCGGCGGCGCCGAATACATGTTCGCGCCGAACTGGTCGGCCAAGGTCGAGTACCAGTACTACGACTTCGGCGACAGCCGCTTCGCCGCGCCGGCCGCGCTGGTGCCGGCCGGCAGCTTCCACAATGACGAGCACACCGTGAAGGCGGGCCTCAACTACCGCTTCAACCTCGGCAACCTCGGCGGCCCCGCCTACGGCCGCTACTGACGTTACACACCACAACCAAGAGTGGAGAGGCCGGCGCAAGCCGGCCTTTTTGCGTCCGATCGCGCGCATCGATTCCGCACAGCGAACCAAGCCGGTGCGCGGAAGCCCTAAAAATCCAGCAGATCGTCGCAATTTTCCCGATTTTGTTAACCCGCCGCACCGATACTCCCGCGCCGGGGAAACATCCAAGAGTAGTGGGCCAGGGGGTACGGGGGCAATGGCGTTTCGGTTCAAGCTCGGCAAACTCAATCTCAAGCGCATCCGCCTGCCGCAGATGGGCGTCAGGGGCAGCCTGTTCGCGGCATTCGCCGTGATCGCAGCCATGGCGCTGGTGATCAGCGCAGGGGCCGGCATCGTGCTGCATCGGCTCGGCGGCACCATGAGCGATCTCTCCGGCCGCGACATTCCGCGGCTTGCCGCGAGCCTGCAGCTCTCCGCGCAGAGCGCCTCGCTGGCAGCCCAGGGTCCCGGCCTGCTCGCCGTGCAGAGCGAGGATGCGCTGAATGAGCGCACCCAGAAAGTGCAGGAGGTCGCGCAGCAGACCAACGCCAAGCTTGGCGAGATCATCGAGCTCGGCGCCGACAAATCCGTCGTCAGCGCGCTGCAGGAAAACGTCAAGAACACCGACGAGGCGACCAAGAGCCTGATCTCGGCGGCGCGCGAGCGGCTCGAGGTCGGCGCGCTACGCGACAAGCAGTACAACGCGCTGCGCAAGGCGCAAGGCGCCTTCGCCTCCGCAGCCGGTCCCGCAATGCTCGACGCGCAGACCCGGCTCAACGCCATTCTCGCCTCGGCCGAGGTTTCCGCCGACGATGCCACCGAAGCGGCCCGCACCGTCGGGCAGATCAGCAACGTGCTGTCCATCGGCAATCTGATGGCCGCCGACATGACCGCGGCGCTGTCGGCCAATTCCAGCGAGACGCTCGATGCGATCGAGGCGGAGTTCAAGAAGGGCCGCGAACGCATCAAGTCGAACCTCGACGATCTGCCGAACAATCCGGCGATCGTCGCCGTGCGCGACACCGCGCAGAAGCTGCTCGTGCTCGGCGAAGGCAAGACCGGCGTGTTCAAGGTCCGCCAGAAGGAGCTCGACTCGATCGATTACGGCCAGACCATCCTGGAGGAGACCCGCAAGCTCAATGTTGGGCTCGGCATCAGCGTGCAGCAGCTGGTCGATGCGGTCCAGAAGGAGACCGACGCCTCGACCTTCCAGGCGCGGCAGCAGATCTCGCTCGCGACCACCGTCATGATCGGCCTCGGGGCGCTGACCTTGGTCGGCTCGTTCCTGTTCGTCTGGCTCTATGTCGGGCGCAACATCCTGCGCCGCATCCGCGGCCTGCAGCGCTCGATGCAGCTGTTGTCCGACGGCGACCTCGACACCGAGATCCCGCAGAGCCGCCAGCGCGACGAGATCGCCGTGATGGCCGACGCGCTGCAGGTGTTCCGCGAGAGCATGATCGAGAGCCGCGAGCTCACCGAGAACCAGAACAAGGACCGCTCCGCCAAGGCGGAGCGCGCCTCGCGCATGGAGACCCAGATCACGACGTTCGAATCGACGGTCCGCAACGCGCTCGGCAGCCTGCAGACCGCGGCAAACTCGATGCAGTCGACCGCGCAGAGCATGTCGGCGACCGCCGACCAGTCGAGCGCATTGGTCAACGCGGTGGCCTCGGCCGCCGAGGAGACCTCGGTCAACGTGCAGACGGTGTCGGCCGGCACCGAGGAGCTGTCGTCCTCGATCCAGGAGATCAGCCGCCAGGTCGTCACCTCGGCCGAGATCGCCCGCAAGGCCGTCGAAGAAGCCAGCGCCACCGACAGCACGATGCAGGGCCTTGCCGACAACGCCGCGCGGATCAGCGTCGTGGTCGATTTGATCCAGACCATCGCCTCGCAGACCAACCTCTTGGCGCTCAACGCCACCATCGAGGCGGCGCGCGCGGGCGAAGCCGGCCGCGGCTTTGCCGTGGTCGCCTCCGAGGTGAAGAACCTGGCGAGCCAGACCGCGAAAGCGACCGAGGAGATCCGCCAGCAGATCGTCAGCATGCAGGAGGTGACGACGACCGCGGTCTCCGCGATCCGCAACATCTCGAGCACGATCGGCGAGATCAACGACGTCACCACCGCGATCGCCGCCGCGGTCGAGGAGCAGGGCGCGGCGACCCGCGAGATCGCCCGCAACATCCAGCACGCTGCCGGCGGCACCAGCGAGGTGTCGAGCAACATCGTCGGCGTCTCGACCGCCTCGGCCGAGGCCGGCGCCGCCGCCGGCGAGGTGCTGAGCGCCTCCGACGCCTTGCGCCGCGAGGCCGACGTGCTGCGCTCGGAGATCGACGGTTTCCTGTCGAACATCCGCGCCGCCTAGCAGGGCTCTGTGCGATCCGTAGCCCGGCTTGATCCGGGCTACGGAATTCGGGCGCATCCGCACCCTTTTCTCCGGACGGCTATCTGATTTTCGGCTGGCGCGGCGGCCCATGTCCCGCTAAGCCCGTAGCATGGACAAGAAGACCGACAGCCTGCCTTCCTCGGCGGAGGCATTGCGATACCCCTGGGAGAACCACCCCGGCCACGACCAGGTCGTGGAGGTGGCGCCCGGCGTGCTGTGGGCGCGGCTGAAGCTGCCGTTCCGACTCAACCATGTGAACATCTATCTGCTCGCCGACGGCGACGGCTGGACCATGGTGGATGCCGGCTTCGGCAACGAGGAATCGATCGCGGCCTGGACCACGCTGTTCGAGGGACCGCTGAAGCACGTCAAGGTCAAGCGGCTGATCGTGACGCACTCGCATCCCGACCATGTCGGTCTCGCCGGCTGGATCACCGAGCGCTTCAACTGCCCGCTGTTCATGTCGCAGGTCGAGTACCTGCAATCGGTCTATCACCAGAACCGCGGCACCGAGGAACGGCGCAATGCGCAGCGGCTGTTCTTCCGCCGCCACGGCATGGACGAGGACCTCACCGAAAAGCTGCTCGGCCGCGGCCAGGACTATCTGAAGCGGGTGTCGGTGCTGCCGCCGTCCTATCACCGCCTGACCCATGGCGACGAAGTCGTGATCGGCTCAAGGCGCTTCAAGGTGATCACCGGCGGCGGACACGCGCTCGACCAGGTGATGCTGTATTGCGCCGCCGACAAGCTGTTCCTCTCCGCCGACCAGGTGCTGAGCAAGATCTCGCCCAATGTCAGCGTCTGGGCGGTCGAGCCCGAGCAGAACTCGCTCGGCGAATATCTGGCCTCGCTGGCGAGCCTGACCACGACCTTGCCCTATGACGTGATGGTGCTGCCCGGCCACGGCGTGCCGTTCTACGGGCTGAAGACCCGGATCAAGCAGCTCGCCGATCACCATGAGGAGCGCTGCCGGCTGATCGCCGAGGCCTGCCGCGAGGTGCCGCAGACCTCCAAGGAACTGGTGCCGGTGGTGTTCCACAAGCACGTGCTGGACGAGCACCAGATGGGCTTTGCCGCTGGCGAGCTGGTCGCCCATGTCAACTACATGCTGGTCGAGGGCCGCCTGACGGCCGAAATGCAAGGCGACGGCATGCTGCGCTTCAAGACGACCTGAACCCGCCGCGGGCGGCCGCCCCCGGCGATTTGAGCAAAATCAAACCAAATATCGCCAGATAGGGCAATTTGCCCAACTGCGACGCATGCCCAGATGTGGGCCAATGCATAGACATTAGAGCTGGAAAAGCTCTAAGAAGAAGCAGTCATTCCGGTCAGGTTCCGCTTTCTGGGTTTGCCGATGGATTACAGCCAGTTCTTCAATTCCGCCCTCAATCTTCTGCATGAGGAGCGGCGCTACCGGGTGTTCGCCGACCTCGAACGGATCGCGGGACGTTTCCCGCACGCGACCTGGCATTCGCCGAAGGGCAGCCGCAACGTCGTGATCTGGTGCTCCAACGACTATCTCGGCATGGGCCAGCACCCCAAGGTGGTCGGCGCCATGGTCGAGACCGCGACCCGGGTCGGCACCGGCGCCGGCGGCACCCGCAACATCGCCGGCACCCATCATCCCCTGGTGGCGCTCGAGGCGGAGCTCGCCGATCTGCACGGCAAGCAAGCCTCGCTGCTGTTCACCTCGGGCTATGTCTCGAACCAGACCGGCATCTCGACGCTCGCCAAGCTGATCCCGAACTGCCTGATCCTGTCGGACGCGCTGAACCACAATTCGATGATCGAAGGCGTGCGCCAGGCCGGCTGCGAACGCCAGATCTTCCGCCACAACGACGTCGCGCATCTCGAGGAGCTCCTGATCGCCGCCGGTCCCGATCGGCCGAAGCTGATCGTCTGCGAGAGCCTGTATTCGATGGACGGCGACGTCGCGCCGCTCGGCAAGATCTGCGATCTCGCC
This sequence comes from Bradyrhizobium sp. UFLA03-84, assembly GCF_002289535.1. Classification (NCBI taxonomy): domain Bacteria; kingdom Pseudomonadati; phylum Pseudomonadota; class Alphaproteobacteria; order Hyphomicrobiales; family Nitrobacteraceae; genus Bradyrhizobium; species Bradyrhizobium sp. UFLA03-84. Next base: position 462,521 of record NZ_NSJY01000003.1, read on the forward strand.
GAGAAATACGGCGCCATGACCTATGTCGACGAGGTCCATGCGGTCGGCATGTACGGCCCGCGCGGCGGCGGCATTGCCGAGCGCGACGGCGTGATGCACCGGGTCGATATCGTCGAGGGCACGCTCGCCAAGGCGTTCGGGTGCCTCGGCGGCTACATCGCGGGCAAGGCCGAAGTCATCGATGCGGTGCGTTCCTACGCGCCGGGCTTCATCTTCACGACCGCGCTGCCGCCGGCGATCTGCTCGGCCGCGACCGCCGCGATCCGCCATCTCAAGACCTCGAGCTGGGAGCGCGAGCGCCACCAGGACCGCGCCGCACGGACCAAGGCGATCCTGACCGCCGCCGGCCTGCCGGTGATGTCGAGCGACACCCATATCGTGCCGCTGTTCGTCGGCGATCCCGAGAAGTGCAAGCGGGCCTCCGACCTGCTGCTCGAGGAGCACGGCATCTACATCCAGCCGATCAACTACCCGACGGTGGCCAAGGGCACCGAGCGGCTGCGCATCACCCCCTCGCCCTACCATGACGACGGCCTGATCGATGGGCTGGCCGAAGCCCTGCTCCAGGTCTGGGACCGGCTCGGCCTGCCCCTGCACCAGAAGTCGCTGGCCGCCGAGTAACCCTATCCGTTACGGGTCCCGAATTTGGGCCGGCCGTGCATCGCATGGCCGGCCCTTTGCGTTATAATCCTGCGACCCGGCCCTCCCAGCGGCCGGGACAGGAGATGAGCAGCGATGCTGCACGACTGGGGCGTCATCGCCACGGCGTTCGCCTACATCGGATTGTTGTTCTTCATTGCCAGCCGCGGCGACCGGATGTCGGCGGGCGAGCGCGGCCGCGCCAGCCAGTGGATCTATCCGCTGTCGCTGGCGATCTACTGCACCTCCTGGACCTTCTTCGGCTCGGTCGGCTTCGCCACCCGCACCAGCGTCGACTTCCTGGCGATCTATGTCGGCCCGATCGTGATGGTCGGGCTGTGCACGCCGCTGCTCCGCCGCGTGATTGCGCTCGCCAAGTCGCAGAACATCACCTCGATCGCCGACTTCATCGCCGCCCGCTACGGCAAGAGCCAGGCGGTCGCCGCGACGGTGGCGCTGATCGCGATCATCGGCTCGGTGCCCTACATCGCGCTGCAGCTCAAGGCGATGGCCTCGTCTCTGGAAACCATCCTGAGCGAGGACCAGGCGTTCTCGAAAATCCCCGTGATCGGCGACATTGCGCTGATGGTGACGCTGGCGATGGCGGTGTTCGCGGTACTGTTCGGCACCCGCCACACCGACGCGACCGAGCACCAGCACGGGCTGATCCTGGCAATCGCCGCCGAATCCATCGTCAAGCTGGTCGCCTTCATCGCCGCCGGCGCCTTCGTCACCTTCTGGATGTTCTCCCCGGTCGAACTCTACGAGCGCGCGCTGAAGACGCCGGAGGCGGTGCGTGCGATCGAATATGTGCCGTCGATCGGCAACTTCCTGATCATGACGCTGCTGTCGTTCTGCGCGGTCATGCTGCTGCCGCGCCAGTTCCATGTCAGCGTGGTCGAGAATTCGACCGGCGCGGAAGTCACGAGGGCGCGCTGGCTATTCCCACTCTACCTCATCGCCATCAACGTGTTCGTGATCCCGATCGCGATCGCAGGCCTCGTCATCTTCCCGTTCGGCGCGGTCGATGCCGACATGTTCGTGCTGGCGCTGCCGATCGAGGGCAATGCGCAATTGCTGAGCCTTGCGGTGTTCGTCGGCGGGCTGTCGGCGGCGACCGCGATGGTGATCGTCGAATGCGTCGCGCTGTCGATCATGGTCTCCAACGACATCGTGCTGCCGCTGGTGCTGCCGCGCAGCGACGACGCCCGCATCGGCCAGAAGGATTTCGGCGATTTCCTGCTCAAGGCGCGCCGCTTCTCGATCTTCGCCATCATGGTGATGGCGTATTTCTACTATCGCGCGCTCGGCAACACCCAGCTGGTGGCGATCGGCCTGTTGTCCTTTGCCGCGATCACCCAGCTCGCGCCGGCCTTCTTCGGCGGCCTGTTCTGGCGCCGGGCCACCGCGCGCGGCGCGATGGCGGGCATGCTGGTCGGCTTCGCGATGTGGCTCTACACGCTGTTCATCCCGAGCTTCCTGGAGAATTCGACCGCCGGCCTGATGCTGCTGCAGCATGGGCCGTTCGGGATCGAGGCGCTGCGGCCGCAGGCGCTGTTCGGCGCTGATTTGCCGCCGCTGCTGCACGGCGTGCTGTGGAGCCTTGCGCTCAATATCCTCACCTACGTGCTGTTCTCGCTGGCGCGCGCACCGTCCTCGATCGAGTTGTTGCAGGCCGATGTGTTCGTGCCCAATGCGCTGGCTCCGATCGCACCGAGCTTCCGGCGCTGGCGCACCACGGTGACGGTGCAGGACATCGAGAGCACGGTGAGGCAATATCTCGGCCCCGACCGCACCCGCGAGGCGTTCGCCTCGTTCGCCGTCGACCGCAACATCGTGCTGCTGGCGGCGGCACCGGCCGATTTCGAACTGTTGCAGCACGCCGAGCGGCTGATCGCCTCCTCGATCGGGGCGGCGTCCTCGCGCCTCGTGATGTCGCTGCTGCTGCAACGGCGCACGGTGTCGGCCAAGGCCGCGCTGAAACTGCTCGACGATTCCCACGCCGCGCTGCATTTCAACCGCGAAATCCTGCAGACCGCGCTCAATCACGTCCGCCAGGGCATCGCGGTGTTCGACGCCGACCTGCAGCTGATCTGCTCCAACCGCCAGTTCTCCGAACTGCTCGCCCTGCCGCCGCATCTGGTGCAGCTCGGCATACCCCTGCCCGAGATCCTCGAATTCATGGGCGCGATCAGTCCGCCGCCGGCCGGCGACAGCGACAACCTGCTGCAACTGCGGCTGCGCGCCTACACCACCGAGGGCGAGCCCTATCTGGAACGCTTCACCGACCGCCATCTGGTGATCGAGGTGCGCGCCAACCGGATGCCGGGCGGTGGGCTCGTCATCACCTTCTCCGACGTCACGCCGAGCTTCGAGGCCGCCGAGGCGCTGGAACGCGCCAATGCAACGCTGGAGAAGCGGGTGCGCGACCGCACCGAGGAGTTGACCCGGCTGAACTCGGAGCTCGCGCTCGCCAAGGGCATCGCGGAGGACGCCAACGCCTCCAAGACGCGCTTCCTGGCGGCCGCCAGCCACGACATCCTGCAGCCGCTCAACGCGGCGCGGCTCTATGTCACGAGCCTGGTCGAGCGCCAGAACGGCGGCGAGGATTCGCGGCTGGTCGAGAACATCGACGACTCGCTCGAGGCGATCGAGGACATCCTGGGCGCGCTGCTCGACATCTCCAGGCTCGATGCCGGCGCCATGACGCCGGCGATCACGAGCTTCCGGATGGCCGATCTGATGCGCTCGCTGGAGATCGAGTTCATGCCGATCGCGCGCGACAAGGGCCTCGATCTGCGCTTCGTGGCCTGCTCGCTGCCGGTCGAATCCGACCGCTCGCTGCTGCGCCGGCTGTTGCAGAACTTCATCTCCAACGCGATCAAATATACCCCGCGCGGCCGCGTGCTGATCGGCTGCCGCCGCCGCGGCGACGCGCTCCAGATCAGCATCTTCGACACCGGCGTCGGCATCCCGGTGCAGAAGCGCGGCGAGATCTTCAAGGAGTTCCATCGCCTCGAGCAGGGCGCCCGGATCGCCCGCGGCCTCGGCCTTGGACTGTCGATCGTCGAGCGGCTGGCGCGCGTGCTCAACCACCGCATCGCGATCTCGGCCAATGTCAGCGGCGGCTCGGCGTTCTCGGTCACCGTGCCGGTCGCGACCGCCGTCAACCATACCGCGGCCGTCACCAGCGCCACCCCGCTGTCGAAGACGCCGATGAGCGGCTCGCTGATCGTCTGCATCGAGAACGATCCCGCCATTCTCGACGGCATGAAGACGCTGCTGACGGCGTGGGACGCCGAGGTGATCGCGGTGCTCGATGCCGATGGCGCGATCAGCGCGATCGAGGCCGCCGGCGGCCGCGTCACCGGCGTCCTGGTCGACTATCACCTCGACCGCGGCACCGGCGTCGCCGCAATCCGCGAGATCCGCCGCCGCTTCGGCGACAACATCCCGGCGATCCTGATCACCGCCGACCGCAGCCCGGCCGTGCGCGCCGCCGCGCGCGAGGAAAACATCGCCGTGCTGAACAAGCCGGTCAAACCGGCCTCGCTGCGCGCGCTGCTCGGGCAGTGGCGGACGCAGCAGATGGTGGCGGCGGAGTAATCTCCGCCTGTTCCGAAGCGCTCACCCGCGCCGGCGCAGGGCACGCAGGCGCAGCCCCGCAACAAAAGCGAGCATGGCCCACGCGACGAAGCTTGCCGGCACCCAGAACGCCGCGCGCTCCATCGTCGCGTCCGCAACCGCCGCCGCCAGTCCGCTGGCATTGGCGACCAATCCGGCGATCGCGGCACCGAATGCAAATCCCATCTGCTGGATGGTAGGCACCGATGACGCCGCAACCACCTCGTCGCCCGGCCTGGCGCTGTCCATGATGCGATGCGCGACCAGCGGCCAGCATTGCCCGATGCCTGCGCCCAGCAGTGCGATGGCCGGAATCAGCAGCACGACGGACGCCGTCGCATTCGGACCGAGCAGCGCGATTGCCATCAGGCTTGCTCCCATCATCGCCGGACCGATCAGCATCAAACGGTCGGCCCAGCGGCTCGAGACGCCGGCCGTCAGGATCGAGGCCACGCTCCACCCCATCGACGCACAAGCAACGGCAAATCCGGCCGAGAGCGGGTCGAAGCCATGCAATTGCTGCAGGAACATCGGCACGTAGATCTGGAGCGGGCTGAAGGTGACGCAGAGCAGCAGCGCGACCCAGAGGCCGATGCCGGTTCCGCTGCGCCAGGAGAATGCGTCACTCGGCAGCAGCCGCGTGGGCGCGGTGCGGTCAAGCCGCAGCATCGCGACAAACGCCAGGATTGCGGTGATGATCAGCCCGAGCTTCAGCCATGACGACCCCACGGCAGACGTGACCGACGTCGCGGCAATCGCAAGACAGATCAGCGCGACGCGGCCGAGCGGCATGCGCGCCGCAGACGTCGGCCTCGCCGCGGCGGCAGGCGACAGGACGAAAAAGGCTGCGATCGCGAGCACGACGGCGCTCACGGCGCTCGCGACAAAGGCGCCGCGCCAGCTGGCGAAATGCGCGAACAGTCCGCCGACCAGCGGCCCGATCAGCACCGACATGCTCCAGCTCATCGACATCACGGCGATGGTTCGCGACCACATACGCTCGGGAAAGGTGGCGCGCACCAGCACATAGGCCACCGCGGCCTCCAAACCACCGCCAAATCCCTGGATCAGCCGGCCGGCCACGATCCACCCCATCGCCGGGGCTAGCGAACACAACACGGCGCCGAGGCCGAAGATCACGACCCCGCCACAATAGACCCGACGCGCACCGAAGGCGGTCGAAAGCACGCCGACGCAGCTTGCCGCGACAATGGAGGAAGCCAGATAGGCGGTGGTCGGCCAGCTCAGCATCGCGACGCCGCCGAGCTCGCCGACGATCGAAGGCAACACCGTCGTCAGCATCAGCACGTTCATGGATTGCAGCAGGACGCCGCCGAGCAGGATGGCGAGTGTCGGAATCCATTCGCGCTTGAGCAGCGATCGCCACCCCTGAACCACGGCCTGCTTCATGTCGGAAGCCTCCTTCCGGACCGACGCTCCGGCAGTTGCCTGCGATAGCAATCGTGTTATTTTAGATAGCATCTTGTTTCTAAAATATTCCCATGAGTCAAGACGACCCCCGAACCCAGGACCGCATCCTGTTCCAGTTGAAGACGCGCGGCCCGCAGACCGCCGCTGAGGTCGGCGCGCGCCTCGAGATGACGTCGGCCGGCGCGCGCCAGCACCTCGTCAAGCTCGAGGCGGCCGGCCTCGTCGAAAGCGACAACCAGCGGGAGGGCCGCGGGCGGCCGCGGAAGTACTGGCGGCTGACGCCGCGCGGTCACGAGCGCTTCCCCGACCGCCATTCCGACCTCACGCTCGACCTGCTGCGCTCGATGCACGAGGTGTTTGGCGAGCGCGGCCTGGAGACGCTGATCGAGCACCGGGAACGCGCCGCCATCGCCGACTACCTCACGGCGGTCGGCACGGAGGGCTCGCTGCGCCAGAGGCTGGCGTCGCTGGCCCGCCTGCGCAGCCGGGAAGGTTATATGGCGAGTGTGCTCAAGCGCGCGGACGGCTTTCTTCTGATCGAGAACCACTGTCCGATCTGCGCCGCGGCGGCGGCCTGCCAGGGTCTTTGCCGTTCGGAGCTTGCGGTGTTTCGCGCCGTTCTGGGCCCCGATGTCGTGATCGAACGCGTCGATCACATCCTCGCCGGTGCGCGGCGCTGCGCCTACCGCGTCACGCCGGTCCGCTAGAGCATTTTCGAGCGACGTCGGCGCCGGTTCACGTGAAGGGAACGGGTCAACGAGAATCCAGGGCTTCTGGGTTCGATCAGAACCGAAGACGCTCCGGGGTCAGCTCGACGGCGTGCCCTGGCGCCATTGGCCACCGGCGATCTTGGCGGCGGCGATCACGGCCTGCGTCCGGCTTTCGACGCCGAGCTTCTGCAAAATGGCCGAGACATGGGCCTTGATGGTCGCTTCGGAGACGCCGAGCTCGTAGGCGATCTGCTTGTTGAGCAGCCCTTCGGACAGCATCATCAGCACCCGCACCTGCTGCGGGGTCAGCGTCACCAGGCGGTCGCGCAGCCGCGTCATGTCGGGATCGCCGGCGGCCGACAGATCGGTGTCCGGCGGAACCCAGACGTCGCCCTCCATCACCTTCATGATGGCATCGCGCAGCGTCTCGACGCCGAAACGCTTGGGAATGAAACCGGAGGCACCGAAGTCGAGCGAGCGACGGATGGTTCCGGCATCGTCGCTGGCCGAGACTATAACCACCGGAATGGCCGGGTATTGCGCGCGCAGATAGATCAGGCCGGAAAAGCCGCTGATCCCGGGCATGCTGAGGTCGAGCAGGATCAGGTCGACCTCGGAGTCCCGCTCCAAGAGCGCAGTCAGGTCCTCGAACGATCCGGCCTCGCTGATCGTGGCCGAACTCACGACGCTCGACACCGCCTGGCGCAACGCATCGCGGAACAGCGGATGGTCGTCGGCGATGACAAGATGAGTATTGGCAGCAGCAGTCATCTCAGTCCCACAAGCGGGCAAGCCCGCGACGCTCGGTTGTCGCCCGCGCGGCAGTATCACGCAAGGGCTTGCAAATACCAGATGCCAACGCAGTTAACCCGCCCAGCTTGTGCGCCGCAATAGACGCACGCGGGGGCGTTCCATCCAGCGCTCGCCTCCCAGGATAAGTTCAAGCGTGCAAAAGCCAAAAGTCTTATTGGGACGGGTTTCACTGCGATGTTACCCTCAACTTAAGCCTAACGCTCATTTGAGCGTAACCCGCCAGCCGGGGGCGAGCATGGCAACAATAGTTCGGGGGGAGCAATCCAGATGTCCACAATGACTGCAACTTCGGCGCGGCCCGCCGGCATGACGAAGGATGAGCGGTTCGTCATCCTCGCGTCGTCGCTCGGCACCGTGTTCGAGTGGTATGATTTCTATCTCTACGGTTCACTGGCCGGAATCATCGGCGCACAGTTCTTCTCCGACTATCCGCCGGCGACCCGCGACATCTTCGCGTTGCTGGCCTTCGCCGCAGGCTTCCTGGTCCGCCCGTTCGGCGCGATCGTGTTCGGCCGGGTCGGCGACATCGTCGGCCGCAAGTACACCTTCCTGGTCACCATCCTGATCATGGGCTTGTCGACCTTCATCGTCGGCCTCTTGCCCAACGCCAAGACCATCGGCATCGCCGCGCCGATCATCCTGATCTCGCTCCGCCTGTTGCAGGGCCTCGCGCTCGGCGGCGAATATGGCGGTGCGGCGACCTATGTCGCCGAGCACGCACCGCCCGGCAGGCGCGGCTACTACACCTCGTTCATCCAGACCACGGCAACGCTGGGTCTGTTCCTGTCGCTGCTGGTGATCCTGTTCACCCGCACCTTCACCGGCGAGAAGGATTTCGCCGAGTGGGGCTGGCGCATTCCGTTCCTGGTGTCGGTGCTGCTGCTCGGCATCTCGGTCTGGATCCGCATGCGGTTGAACGAATCGCCGGTGTTCCAGCGCATGAAGGAGGAGGGCAAGACCTCCAAGGCGCCGCTGACCGAAGCCTTCGGCAACTGGGCCAACGCCAAGATCGTGATCCTCGCACTGCTCGGCCTCACCATGGGCCAGGCGGTGATCTGGTACACCGGCCAGTTCTACGCGCTGTTCTTCCTGCAAGCGATCCTGAAGGTCGACGGCTATACCGCCAACCTCCTGATCGCCTGGGCGCTGCTGCTCGGCACCGGCTTCTTCCTGGTGTTCGGCGCGCTGTCGGATCGGATCGGCCGCAAGCCGATCATCCTGGCGGGCTGCCTGATCGGCGCGCTCACCTTGTTCCCGATCTTCAAGATGATCACGACCAACGCCAACCCGGCGCTGGAAAAGGCCTATGAGACGGTCAAGGTGCAGGTGGTTGCGGATCCCGCGGGCTGCGGCGACCTGTTCAATCCGGTCGGCACCCGCGTCTTCACGGCGCCTTGCGACACCGCCCGCGCCTTCCTCGCCCAGTCGTCGGTGAAGTACTCCACCGTGCCGGGCCCCGCCGGCTCGCCGGTAAAGATCGTGGTCAACGACAAGGAGGTGCCCTACACGGACGCCAAGACGTCGAACCCCGCGATCACGGCGGCGGTGCAGGCGGCGGGCTATCCGAAGGCAGGTGACGCAGGCATCGTGAAGATGTCGCACCCGTTCGACATCTTCCGTCCGCAGGTGGCTTCGATCATCGGATTGCTGTTCATCCTGGTGCTCTACGTCACCATGGTCTACGGCCCGATCGCAGCCATGCTGGTCGAACTGTTCCCGACCCGCATCCGCTACACCTCGATGTCGCTGCCCTACCACATCGGCAACGGCTGGTTCGGCGGCCTGCTCCCGGCGACCGCGTTCGCGATCACCGCCTCGACCGGCGATATCTACTCCGGTCTTTGGTATCCGATCATCTTCGCGGCGATCACCGTCGTGGTCGGCGCCCTCTTCATTCCGGAAACCAAGGACGTCGACATCACCAAGACCTGACGGTCGACGGATCAGTCAAAATGCATCGGCCGCGGAGCGATCCGCGGCCGATGTCGTTTCAGCGCGCGGCGCCGATGAATTGCAGCACGATCTCGCGCCGGTGCGGCCGGGCGCGATGCTCGATCAGATAGATGCCCTGCCAAGTGCCGAGCGCCATCTCGCCATCGAGCACCGGGACTTGCAGCGAGGTCGCCGTCAGCATGGTCTTGATATGCGCTGGCATGTCATCGGGCCCCTCGGTGTCGTGGCGCCAGCCGCCGTCTTCGGGCGCGGCGCGGTCGAGCGCCGTCATCAGGTCGGCCAGCACGGTCGGATCGGCATTCTCCTGGATCGTCAGCGAGGCCGAGGTATGGCGGATGAACAGCGTCACCGCGCCCTCGCCCGCGCGCACCTCGCGCAGGAATCTTGCCACCTCGCGCGTGATGTCGGTGAAGCCTGCGCCCTGCGTTTCGACCGTCAGACGCGACGAGACGATGCTGGTTGCCGCGACGGAGGATGGCGCCGAGCGCGACATTGTTCTCGGTGAGGTCATCTGAGCTCTTTCAACCTGTCGTCCCGGCGAAGGCCGGGACCCATACTCCGCGGCCCCTCAAGTTCGAAGACTCGGAGTGGACATTCTTTGTAGACAATTCGCTTCGGTGGTTATGGGTCCCGGCATTCGCCGGGACGACGCAGCGGAGAGAGCCAAATCAAATCTTGCCGCCATTGACATCGCGCTGCACGCGGTTGGCCATCTCGATCAGCCGGCGCCAGGCCCGCTCCACGAACGACATCATGCGATCCATGTCGCGATCGCTCGGCAGCGGAATCTCGATCTTGCGCTCGCCTTCGGCGGTCTTCGCATCCGGCTTCTTCAACGAATCCGATTTCGGCAGCGCCTCGTCGGTCTTGGCCGATGGTGCGCGCGCAGCAAGCTCGCCCTTCAGCCTGTCATTGTCGGACTGCAGGCGCCCGATCTCGGCATCGAGCGCCGCGCGCTCGTCCGGCACCATGTAGCAGGCCCAGCCGGCGCTGGAATTGGTGCAGGTCGACACCGCGCCGGTGCGGGTGTCGAGCCGCAGGAAGCCATCGCCGGCCGGCGACAGCGCGTAGCGGCCGTTCTCGGTGTCGGGCGCGGTTTGCGCCAATGCCGCACCGCTCGCGATCAGTATGGCGGCAACTGCGATGGACAATTTCGAGAACGACATCGCGATGGGCATGGCTTGCTCCGCCTCAACTTGATTGCTGCCCCTACACCACAGAGCTATAGGGCTTGCGGCCCGACTTCAACGCGTCCTCGAGCAATTCGATCCGGTCCTGTCCCCAGAACACCTCGCCATCGAGCACATATCCGGGCGAGCCGAATACGCCGGCGTCCAATGCGTTCTGGCGATTCTGCTCGTAGGCCGCGCTGATCGCATCGGAGCCCGAGCGCTCCACCAGCTGGCGGCCCGGCAAACCTGCATCGTCGGCGAGTTTCACCAGTGTTGCGGGATCGGCGAGGTTGAGCTCAAGCTCCCAGACTGCGGGATAGGCACGTTGCAGAAACGGCTCGGGATCGAGCCCGGCCTCCAGCACCGCGATCACGACACCATCGGCAAGGCGCGCGTTGAACGGCCAGTTGGCCGGTTGCAGGTGAAAATTCAGCCCGCGCTTGTCTCGCCAGCGCTGCAACTCGATCAGCCGGTAGCGCTGCCGCACCGGATGACGCTTGGCGAGCGGCAGCCCGCCGGTCTCCGAGAACAGATCGACCAGCAGCACCGGACGGTAATTTACCTTGAGATCGTAAGTGCTTACGAGTCGAACGAAAGGCCCGTGGCCGATATAGGCCCAGGGCGATTGCAGTGAAAAATAGTAGTCGATCTGGCGCGGCATGCGGAACCTTGGCTGCACGAAGGATGAAGACTTTCGGTGATCCCAGCAGAGCGGGAAAAGCCGCGCAACATCGCTCAATGTCACGCAAGCTGTTGCACTGCGAACACTGCGTCACTCTGACCTTGAATATCTCAGAATAAATCCAGCAGAATCAAAGCAATAACTGGTTACGACGCAATCTTGACTTGATTAGACGCGGTAAGTATGGTCCGCGCGGCTTTTGACGGGGACGGGCGCAATTTCCATCATCCGCGGCATCGGTTAGTGTTTGCAGCATGGCTGAGAACACCAACCACGACGCAGGTGGAAGTCGCGATCAATCGCCTCCTGACGAAGCTGCGCTTTCCGCAAGGCTCGGAAGTCTCGATCATCGGTTGTCAGAAATTCGCGACAGCCGCAGGAGCAAGACTGATCAATCCGGTACTGAAAGCGGGGACAGTGCGGCCAGAGCTTCGGCGATGGCGCTCGGTTTTCGTCTTTCGTCGGAGCTGATCGCGGGCGTTGCCGTCGGGGCGGCGATTGGCTGGGGGTTCGACCGTTTGCTGTCGACGTCGCCATTCGGCTTCATCGTGTTAACGCTGCTCGGCTTCGTCGCCGGGGTGGTCAACGTGGTGAGGTCCGCGGGCGTGGCCTCGGGCAAGCGCTGAGCGCTGGCGGGAAGTCACGACATTTGAAATTCGATAACCGGCGACACGGCCGGTGGACCAAGAGCCGCGCGGATGAAAATCGACCCGATCCATCAGTTCAATATCGAGCCCCTCTTCACGCTCGGCCACATCGGCAATCACACGATCGCCTTCACCAATTCGTCGCTCTACATGTTCGTCGCGGTGCTCTTGATTGCGCTGCTGATGCTGGCGAGCGGCCGCGACCTGGTTCCGGGACGGCTGCAGTCGGTCGCCGAGATCTCCTACGAGTTCGTCGCCTCGACGATTCGCAGCACGGCCGGCTCGGAAGGCATGAAGTTCTTCCCGCTGATCTTCTCGCTGTTCATGTTCCTGTGCGTCTCGAACCTGGTTGGCGTGATCCCCTACACCTTCACGATCGCGAGCCACCTGATCGTCACCGCTGCGCTGGCGATATTGGTGTTCTTCACGGTCCTGATCTACGGCGTCTACAAGAACGGCCTGAAGTTCTTCAGCATCTTCGTTCCCCACGGCGTTCCGATCTACATCCTGCCGCTGGTCATGTTCATCGAGATCCTGTCGTTCTTCCTGCGGCCGGTCTCGCACAGCGTTCGTCTGTTCGCCAACATGCTGGCCGGCCACATCGCCCTCAAGGTGTTCGCGGGCTTCGTCGCGATGCTCGGCTTCTCGCTGGGCGCGCTCGGCTGGGTCGGCGGCGTGCTGCCGCTGGCGCTCACGGTCGCGCTCTACGCGCTCGAACTGCTGGTCGCGTTCCTGCAGGCCTACGTGTTCGCGATCCTGACCTGCATCTACCTCAACGACGCCATTCATCCGGGACACTAAGCGGTCCGGGGAATCTCCACCCACCAATCTGTCTATCTTTCTCAAGGAGCTACAAATGGAACCGGCAGCAGCAAAACTTATCGGCGCGGGCATCGCGTGCATCGGCATGGGCGGTGCGGGCGTCGGCGTGGGCATCATCTTCGGCAACTACCTCGCCGCTGCGGTGCGTAACCCCTCGGCCGCTCAGGGCCAGTTCGGCAACCTGATCTTCGGCTTCGCCGTGACCGAAGCGCTCGGCATCTTCTCGCTGCTGATCGCGCTGCTTCTGCTGTTCGTTCCGCTCTGAGCGGCACTTCCTTCGCGCCGCCCGGGGATCATCCCAGGGGATCGTTCCAGGGGCGGCGCGCATGACAGCAACAGGAGAACACCATGGCTGAGAGTCATGGCGAGGCAAAAGGCCAGGCGGCCGGCGCCCACACCGAGGCCGAAGGCGGACATCACGGCGGAGCCTTTCCGCCGTTCGATTCGTCCAACTACGCCTCGCAGCTGGTGTCGCTGGCGATTGCATTTGTCGCGCTCTACCTGATCGTGTCGCGTATCGCACTGCCGCGCGTCGGCGGGACGATCGACGCACGTCAGAACAAGATCGAGGGCGATCTGGCCGAGGCGCAGAAGCTGAAGGACGAGTCCGACGCGGCGCTGAAGGCCTATGAGACCGAGCTGGCGAATGCGCGTGCCAACGCGCAGGCGATCGGCAACGAGACCCGCGAGAAGCTGAACGCGGCCTCGGAAGCCGAGCGCAAGGCGCTGGAAGAGAAGCTGGCGGCCAAGCTCGCCGACGCCGAGAAGCAGATCGCAACGACCCGGACCAACGCCATGAGCAACGTCCGCGGCATCGCGGCGGATGCGGCCGGCGCCATCGTCCAGCAACTCGCCGGCGTCACGCCGGACGCGAATGCGGTCAACAGCGCCGTCGACGCGTCGCTGAAGGGATAGACGATGTTTTACGAACCGGAAACCTGGGTTGCGATCGCCTTCGTCGTTCTGCTGGTCGTGTTCGGCTATCTCGGCGTCCATCGCACCCTGCTGACGGCGCTCGATCATCGTGCCGAGCGCATCAAGGCCGAGCTCGAGGACGCCCGTCGTCTGAAGGACGAAGCCAACAAGCTGCTCGGCGAGTACAAGGCACGCCGCGCCAGCGCCGAGCGCGAGGCCCAGGACATCATCTCCAGCGCCAAGGCCGAAGCCGAACGGATCGCGGCTGAAGCCAAGACCAAGATGGAAGATTTTGTCGCCCGGCGGACCAAGACCGCCGAGAGCAAGATCGCCCAGGCCGAGGCCCAGGCCGTGGCCGATGTCCGCGCCGCCGCGGCCAACGCCGCCGTGACCGCCGCCTCGACCATCCTGTCGCAGTCGGTCAAGGGCTCGGTTGCCGACGACCTCGTCGGCAAGGGCATCGCCGAAGTCCGCTCCAAGCTGAACTGACGCGATACCAACTCCTTCTTCCAAAAAAAGGCCGGCGCGAGATCATCGCGCCGGCCTTTTTCTTTATTCAGATCTGTCCGCGCCGCGCCGGGCGCTCTTGTCTTGACGCGTTGCGTTTACGCGAACCGGTATCCGCTTCGCTGGAAAACGCGCTGCTGCTACTTCTTCTTGTGCGGCGCGCGCTGCTTCGGTTCCGGCTTCAGTGCCTGCGGATCGAAGCCGATATAGAAGATGTAATTGTCGTTGTCGGCCGGCGACGGCGCCGGATAGACGACGTCCTCGGCGACCAGGCTGAACGGCACGCTGCCGCTATCGTCCATCTGCACCGTGGTCGTGTAGGCCTTGGTCGCGATGGTCTTCTCGCCGACGCCGCCCAGCACCACGGCGACACGCAGCGGCACCTGGACGGTCGGCGGAGCGCCCTGGGGACCGACGATGATCCGCCCCTGGATCCCGATCTTGGCGGTGATCATGCCGGCATTGAGGTTGCACTGCCGCGCGGTGCGCGTGATCGAGGCCAGGAACTTGACGTCGTTGCCGACCGCCTCCTTGCCGTCCACGGCCACCGAATAGGTCGAGGCCCCGGAGCGGATCTGCACCGGCGGGCAGGTCAGCTCCGCGTCCGCGTCGTTCAGCTGCTGCGGCGCCGCCGGCGTCTCCGGCTTCGAATCCGACGACCCGCCGCCGAACAGGCTCTTGAAGCGGTCGCTCAGCGACTGCGCCGAGCTGGCCTCCGGCAGCAGGGTGGCACCGAGACCGATCGATACCGCCGCCGCGAGCACGAACCTGATCACCCTGTCACCCATCAGTATCCTCAAATCTCCAAACCGAGTTCCCGTTTCGCGGGCGTTATAGCAAGTCAATGGCGGCGAACCCAAGGCATGTGAAAGGCATGTAACACGGCATCCGGAAGGCGCCGGGCGGCGCCGGCCATCCCGCCGACAGGCCTGTGGTTCAGCCGCGGAAATCCTCGTGCAGCAGGCCGAACAGCAGATGGTCCTGCCAGATCCCGTTGATGCAGAGATAGCGCCGCGCCAGGCCCTCGCGGGTGAAGCCGCACTTCTCCAGCACCCGGATCGACGACGCATTGGAGGGAATGCAGGCCGCCTCGATACGATGCAGATTGAGCTCGCCGAACAGCGAGGGCAGCAGCACCCGCAGCGCCGTGGTCATATAGCCGCGATGGGCGTGCGGCAGCCCGACCCAATAGCCGATCGTGCCCGCCTGGACGATACCGCGGCGGACATTGGCGAGCGTGATCCCGCCGATCATCACCCCATCCGATTCGCGGAAGATGATGAACGGATAGGAGCGATCGGCGGCGATATCCTCGGAATAGCGGCGCAGCCTGCGGCGGAAGCCGGCGCGGGTCAGGTCGTCGGAGGGCCAGATCGGCTCCCACGGCGTCAGATAGGCACGGCTGAACTCGCGCAATTGCGCCCATTGCGGGAAATCCGACATTTGCGGCGCACGCAGCAACAGCCCGTGACCGCGCGGCATCAGTGCAGCAGGTCCACCGGACGGCAAACGAAACAGGGCCATGGCCCAACACTCCCCCGCCCATTCGGGCGTGACACCCTGCCCCGGGCCTCGCGGCCCCTTAGTGCAGCAGCGTCTTTGCCTTCGACTTCGTCAATCCTTCCGCAAAAGACACCGCCGTGTCCAGACCCCTTCCGCTGCCGAGGGCGACAACGGCGGGCCGGCTGCGCGACAGCAGCGCACGGGCGGCGTTGCGGCTCGATTCGACGCTGACCGCATCGATCCGCGCCACCAGTTCGTCCACCGTCTGCGGCCGGCCATAGGCTAGCACATGGCGCGCCAGCTGTTCGGCCCGGGATGAACAGCTTTCCAGCGCCATCAACAGCCCGGCCTTCATCTGCGCCTTGGCGCGCGCTACCTCGGCTTCGGTCAGGGTCTCCACGGCGTCATTGATGACGTCGACGATGACCTCCATCATTTCCGGCGCGTCGGCGGGATCGGTCCCGGTGTAGAGGCCGAAGAAGCCGGTGTCGGTGTAGGGGGCGTGGAAAGTGTAGATCGAGTAGCACAGCCCGCGCTTCTCGCGCACCTCCTGGAACAGCCGCGACGACATCCCGCCGCCGAGCGTGTTGGTGAACACCTGCAGCGAGAACAGCGACAGGTCGGTCTGCGGCACGCCTTCCAGCGCCAGCGTCAGATGCGCCTGCTCGAGATCGCGGTGCACCACCTTCGAGCCGCCCTTGCCGAACATCGCCGGCTGCGGTTTCGGCGCCGGGGTCGGGTCGAAGCTGGCGAATTTCTGCGCCACATCCTCGACGACCCGCTTGTGATCGACGGCGCCGGCGGCGGCGACCACCATGTCCGGAGCGCGGTAATGCGTCGACAGGTAGCCGCGCAGCGTATCGCGGTTGAAGGCTTTCAGCGTCTTAGCGGTGCCGAGCAGCGAGCGCCCCATCGGCTGGTCTGGATAGCAGAGCTCGTTGAGATGCTCGAACACGACGTCGTCGGGCGTATCCTGCGCCGCGCCGATCTCCTGCACGATGACGCTCTTCTCGCGCTCGAGCTCGTCCGGCACGAAGGACGGATTGGCGAGGATGTCGGAGAGCACGTCGAGCGCCAGCGGCACGTCGGCCTTCATCACCCGCGCATAATAGGCGGTGGTCTCGGTCGAGGTGCCGGCGTTGAGGTCGCCGCCGACCGCCTCGATCTCCTCGACGATCTCGCGCGAGGAGCGCCGCGCGGTGCCCTTGAACGCCATGTGCTCCAGCAGATGCGAGATGCCGTGCTCGTTCGGCTTTTCGTCGCGCCCGCCGACCCCGGCCCAGACGCCGAGCGCCGCGGTTTCCAGATGCGGCATGGTGTCGGTGACGACGGTCAAGCCGCTCGGCAGCTTGGTGATTTCAACGCTCATCAGGCAACTCCCTGCTTGGCGGCACGGCTGACCGACAGCACGAAGCGCTCGACCTCGGCGGCATCATTCTTCATGACCGTCATGTGTTCGGACTTGGTCATCAACCCTCCGAGCCAGGCCGGCAGCTGCGGACGCACCCCGCAGGCGGCCTCGACCGCGTCGGGGAATTTGGCCGCATGCGCGGTCGACAGCACGATGTTCGGTATCCCTGAATCCGAGGTGTCGCGGTCGGCGACCGCGAGCGCCACCGCAGTGTGCGGATCGACCAGATCGCCGGCCTCGCGCCAGGCGGCGCGGATCGCCGCTGCCGTCTCGGTCTCGTCGGCACGGCCGGCGTCGAAATCGCGGCGCACCGCGGCCAGCGTCGCATCCGGGAGCACGAAGCGGCCGGACTGCTTCAGCGAAGCCATCAGGCGGCGGACCTGATCGGCATCGCGGCCAGACGCTTCGAACAACAGCCGCTCGAAATTCGACGACACCTGGATGTCCATCGATGGCGATGCCGTGGCGTGCACCTCGCGCACCTCGTAATTCCCGGTCTTCAGGGTGCGCGGCAAGATGTCGTTGACGTTGGCGGCAATGCGCAGCCAGCGGATCGGCAGCCCCATCCGCTTGGCGACATAGCCGGCGAAGATGTCGCCGAAATTGCCGGTCGGCACCGTGAAGTCGACGGTGCGTGCGGGCGAACCGAGCGCCACCGCCGAGGTAAAATAATAGACCACCTGCGCCACGATGCGCGCCCAGTTGATCGAGTTGACGCCGGACAGCGCCACCGCGTCGCGGAAGCGATGATTGTTGAACATCTCCTTCACCAGCGCCTGGCAATCGTCGAACGTGCCCTCGATCGCGAGCGCATGGACGTTGCCGGCGCCGGTCGTCGTCATCATGCGGCGCTGCACCTCGGAGATGCGGCCGTTCGGGAACAGCACCACGAGATCGACATTGTCGAGATTGGCAAACGCCTCGACCGCGGCGCCGCCGGTATCGCCCGAGGTTGCGACCACGATGGTGGTGCGCTGCGCGCGCTTGGCCAGCACGTGGTCCATCAGCCGCGAGATCAACTGCATCGCGACGTCCTTGAACGCCAAGGTCGGCCCGTGGAACAGCTCGAGCAGGAACTGGTTCGGCCCGGCCTGGTCGAGCGGCACCACCGCAGGATGACGGAAGGTGGCATAGGCCTCATTCGCCATGCGACCGAGCTCGGCATCGGAAATCTCGCCGGCGACAAACGGCCTGATGATCTCGACCGCGACCTCCCAATAGGGACGGCCGAAGAAGCCGGCGATGGTCTCATGCGACAGCTGCGGCCAGGTCTCGGGCACGTAGAGCCCGCCGTCGCGGGCAAGCCCGGTCAGCATCACATCGCAGAAGCCAAGCACCGGGGCCTCACCCCTGGTCGAAATATACCGCGTCAAACCGCCCTCCAAAGGCTTCGATCAGAGCCTTAAGCCTTTGATATCGTGGAATTATCGAGCTCACCGCATGCGGCCCGAACAATTCACCATAGAAGATCGGGCCGGCAATGGGTAGTCCGAAGCGCTGCGGGGTCGCGCGGAGTGGTGAGTGGCGTCGCCTTGGCCTGATCACCGGCAGCGCCGCCGCGTTCATCGATGTCGTCCTGGCGAAAGCCAGGACCCATAATCACCGCATGCGGTGATGAACGCGATGGCCGCACAGCGTCGCGCAACAATTGAGCTTCGGGGTAATGGGTCCTGGCTTTCGCCAGGACGACACTGAGTTTGCAGCACGGCATTGCTTCATCATTCCGGGGCGGCCCGAGGGGCCGAGCCCGGAATCCGTTGGGCCGCAAAACAAGCAGTGGAATGGATTCCGGGCTCGACGCTACGCGTCGCCCCGGAATGACGGCGGAGAGAGGTCGGCGATATACGCCCTACCCTTTCGGCGGCGCCAGCGGCTGCACGATCTCCTGGAACGGCGGTAGCGCTTCGCAGCGTTCGGCGTGGGCCTTGAGCGCCGGATAGCGCGCGTCGAACAGATGCGGATGCGCCTCGCCGGTGAAGCGCAGCGCGCAGGCCACCGCGATGTCGGCGTGACCGATGCGATCGCCGAGCCAATATGGCGTCTGCACCGCCGTCCGCTCCTGCTCCAGAACCGCGAGCACGCGGGAGATCTGCCCCTCGCAACGCTCGACCCACAGCTTGAGCTGCTCCTTGCGCAGCACGCGCTCGTAGACCAGGCTCACCGCCTTGTCGGCGAGCCCGGTCGCCAGCGCCATGATGCGCAGATGCCGGCGCCGCTCGATGCCCGAACGCGCGATCATCGCGCGCTCCGGCCCGACCAGCTCGTCGAGATAATCCAGGATCGCGCCGCTCTCGATCAGCGCCTCGCCGTCATCCAGCACCAGCGTCGGCACCCGCTGCACCGGATTGTAGGCCGCAACCTTCTCCGCATCGCCGAAGGTCGACCACGGCTTGTGCTCGAACGGCAATCCATAGAGCCGCAGTGCGATCGCGGTGCGGCGGACAAAGGGCGAGTCGTACTGGCCGATCAAAAACATCTGTCATCTCGTCGGTCATGCCGCGGCAAGCCGTTGCCCGCGAAAGCAGGGCTTTCGAGAGGCGGCGGCCAAACCGAGGTCAAAGGTTGCGCTTTGCACTATCCTAGATGGACTGGGCTGCGTTGCAACATGCCGAGTCATTCCAGTGAAGCATTGCCCGCAAGCCAAATATGCAGTGTCGTCCCTGCGGAATCAGGGACCCATAACCACCGGCTTCCGTCGTGGCAAAAGCTGGTGCCCCAGCGCTGCAGGCCAACTCACTTCGGTGGTTATGGATCCCGGGTCGCGCTTACGCTCACCCGGGACGACAGCAGAGTTCTTGGCAGCGTTACCCAATCACCGGCACATGCCTCGCCGCATCGTGCGGCAATTTGCCATTGAGCCTCGGATCATCCGCCACCTCGATCTGGCGCAGGAACGGGCGGAAGCCGGAGCGCTGGTAGAACGCGACCGCAGAAGGATGATCGAAGGTGCAGGTGTGCACCCAGACGCGGCCGATGTCGCGCGACCAGGCGATCTCGAGCGCGCGGTTCATCAGAAAGCGTGCGGCCCCGGTGCCGATGAATTTCGCGGTGACGCCGAAATAGAGCAGCTGGCATTCGCCGGGCACGCTGAAATCGAGTTCGAGCAGGCCTTCATCCTGGCTATCGACGACCAGCCCGTAGAGTTCAACGCCCGGCGCATGAATCCGTGAAGCGAGATCGGCGTCTTCGAGGCCGGTGCGGGTGAACCACAGCCACTCCTCGCCGATGCGGCGGTAGAGATCGCGGTACCAATCGAGCGCCGGCGGATCGACCTTGCGGAGCCGCCACGCGCCCGGCGGATCGTCGAGCAACGGCGGGCGCGCAGTCATTTCCAGATGTGTGACGACGGCCGCGA
This sequence comes from Bradyrhizobium sp. UFLA03-84, assembly GCF_002289535.1. Lineage (NCBI taxonomy): Bacteria > Pseudomonadati > Pseudomonadota > Alphaproteobacteria > Hyphomicrobiales > Nitrobacteraceae > Bradyrhizobium > Bradyrhizobium sp. UFLA03-84. Next base: position 482,705 of record NZ_NSJY01000003.1, read on the forward strand.
TCTTGCCGTGAGGGATATCGGAATAACCATCGGGCAGCAGCATTAAGCGACCTTTTTCTGCATTGTTTGCCGGACATATCCGCATGTCGCGGCGGATGCAATGCAACGCGGCGTAACAATGTTACCGATTTGTCAGTGAGGATTTGCGCGAATCAGGCGCTCGATGTGCAGAGGCCACCGGAGCAGAGACCGTGTCGCGCCATCACACGCTGCCGCCGATCATCTACACGCCGCCGCCACCGAAGCCGAAGTCCACGCGGCGCCGGCGCGGCATCGGTTACGCCTATGGGGCGGGCGCGGCTGGCGAGACTGAGGATATCGGCAACGGCGCGCACAGCGCGCCGATCGTCCCGCAACATGCGCGCCCGGTCGAGACGGTCGAGCGGCGCGTGCCGTCACCAAACGGCAAGCTCAGCGACGACACGTTGCGCGCGATGCTGGAGGTGCAGGAGAAGCAGACGGGGTGAGCGCACGGCGCTTGCCACACATTCAGTGTCGTCCCGGCGCAGGCCGGGACTCTTTATCACAGGGTTGTGCGGTTGAAGCACGCTGCGGCCCCAGCATCGCAAGACAATTGGCATTCGTGGCTATGGGTCCCGGACTTCGCCAGGACGACGGCGGAGTTTTGGGCGCGCGACCAATACACACTCGCTGTCGTCCCTGCGAAAGCAGGGACCCATAACCACAGGGTTGAGTTGTTGTGGCGCGCTGTGGCCCCAGCATCGCGCCACAACGCGACCCCGTGGTTATGGGTCCCGGGTCGCGCTTCGCTTGCCCGGGACGACAATGAGTTTGTGGCGCCGCTGGTGAGGCGTAATCCCCCTCACCTCGGTGTCAGCGTGATCGCCTCCGCGGTCGCGGCTTCCACGGCGCCGCGGCTGTAGAGCAGCGGGACATATTGGCCGGTGGCCCAGAGCGGGGCGAGATCGCGGTAGTGGCCGCTGAAGGGATCGCCGGATTGGCCTGGCGTGTTGATGGTGCGGCTCGCATCCCAATTGCCGACATCGAGCACCATGCGGAACGAGGCGCCGGAGATCAGGTGATAATCGGCACGGCGATAGGTGGCGGCGCGCGGCACGTTGGCGGCGCCGCCGAAGGCGAGCGGGCCGACCTGCATCTGCGCCGCGGTCGCCTTGTCGGCGAGCGGCATCAGCGCGTGGTTGAACTGCGCGACATGCAGGCGGCCCCAGCGCCAGGTCGAGACATCGGAGCCGAGCTTGTCGGTCACGTCGGCGACGGCCTCGCCGAGGCTGTCGCGCAGCACGCGGTCACGCTCCGCTGCCGGATCGCTGCCGAGCGCAGCATCAGGCTTTTCGAGATAGCCGACGATGGCGGAAATGCTGGAAGCCTCCGGCGCGATCATACCGGCGGCCTTCGGCGCCGTGGTCTTGAGCAGCACCGGGCCGAGATGGTTGGCGATCCACACTTCATAGACAGCAGCCGCGGCGCTGTCCGCGGTGTCGCGCGCGTCCCATGCATTGAGCAGATCGAGGCCCTTCTTGACGTTGGCATCATCTGACGTGAGCGGCTTCAGCAGCGCAACAAGACGCCGCGCGAGCATCCCGGTGTCGTCGTTCTGCAACGCCATCGCATCCGCCAGCGTCACCTTGTTGTTGGCCTGCAGCACCTCGGTGATGCGCTGCCAGCGCGCGCTGTCGGCCCATTCGAAGCCGACCCGGCGCTCGTTGACCGGATAATCCGCCGGCAGGTTCATCTGGTTGGCGGTGGCAATGAAGCCCTGCTTCGGCTGGTAGAGCTTCGGCAATTCGTCGAGCGACAGAAAACCCTGCCATTCGTAGCGGCCGTCGCCCGGCACCGGCATCAGTCCATCGAAGCTGGTGCGGCGCGGCGTCTTGCCGGCGGCGACCCAGCCGATATTGCCTGAGGTGTCGGCATAGACCTGGTTCTCCGACGGCGCGCCCCAGCGCCGCATCGCGCCGAGGAAGCCGTTCCACGACTTCGCGGTCATGTAGTCGGACGAGCCGAAATAGGCCGAGGTGCCCGGCTCGAACCAGATCGAGCGCACCGCGAAGGCATGCTTGTTGTCGGCATCGACGAAGATCACCGGGCCGTGGCGGCTGAACTTCAGCTCGAGGTCGCGGTCGGCCTCGCCCTTCACCGCTTCCTTCTCATGCACGATCTTCATATCCTCCCAACCCGTGCCGTAGCGGTACTGGTTCGGATTGTCGGGGTTGAGCTCGTAGACGTAGAGGTCTTCCTGGTCGACGTTGAAGATGGTGAGGCCGAACGCGATGGTGTCGTTGTGGCCGATCGAGATGCCCGGCAGCGCCGGCTCACCGGCGCCGATCACCGAGATGCCGGGCGCGTTGAGGGCGACGATGTAGCGCAGCGACGGCACCGAATGCTCGCGATGCGGATCGTTGGCGAGGATCGGACGTCCGGTCGCGGTGCGCGAGGCCGCAATCACCCAATTGTTGGAACCGATGGTGTCACGCTGCTGATCGGCCTCGGCCAAGAACTGGTCGGGATCGTGCGCCAGCGCCGCCTTCTGGTCCTTGGGCGCTGCGAACTTCACCGGGCGCGTGGCGAGGTCATAGGCCGCGAGCACGCCCTTCGGCACGCTGCAGGGATCGAGGCCGTCCGGAATCTTCGTCTTCCACTCAGGCTCCAGCTTGACGCGGAAGCGATCGGCATCGAGGCCGGCGGCGCAGGCCACCAGAGAACGCTTGACCTCGGAGGCGACGTTGCGCGTCAGTCCGTGGCTGCGCACGCGCACGACATCCTCCGCCGACCATAGCTCCGGCTTCGTCCCCGCAATCCTGAATTCGATCGGCAGCGGCCGCTTGCCCGCATTGACGTCGGCGACATAGGCGTTGACGCCGGCGACGAACGCCTCGGCATAGGTTTTCGCCTTCGGGCCGTAGGCGGCCCATTCCGCATTCATGTCGCCGCGATAGAGGAACAGCCGCAGCGCCTTGTCCTGCTCGGCATAGGCGGGGCCGAAGTCTTTCGCCAGCAGGCCGAGGCCGCGCTTGCGCCAGAGGTCGATCTGCCAGAGCCGGTCGCGCGCCGCGTTGAAGCCCTGCAGGAAGAACAGGTCGTGGTCGTTGCCGGCATAGATGTGCGGGATGCCCCAGACGTCGACCAGGATCTGGCCCGGCGCCTTCAGCCCGGCGACGTCGGTCTTGACCTCGCGCGCCGCGACCAGCGCGCTCGGCTTTTCGCGCGCGATGGCGGATGTCGTCAGCATCGCGGTGCAGAGCGCGGCGGCGAGTAGTCTGATGACCCGGTTGAGATCCGTGTTCATGTTGTTCTCCAATGGTTGTTATTTTTGGTACGCGACTTGAGCCGGAATTTTTCTCCGGCGCTACTCCCCCTCGTCGCTCGCCAGCACGCCCTTCACCGCGCGGGCCCAGCCGGCGAGCTTGCGCTCGCGGGTGGCCTCGCTCATCGCCGGGCGGAAGCGGTGCTCGAGCCGCCAATTGTCGGCGAATTTTGCGGGCTCCGGATAGACGCCGGCCTCGAGGCCGGCGAGATAGGCGGCGCCCAGCGCCGTGGTCTCCTGGATCATCGGGCGGTCGACCGGCGCGTTGAGCAGGTCGGCGAGCCGCTGCATGGTCCAGTCGGATGCGGTCATGCCGCCGTCGACGCGCAGCACGGTGTTGGCGGCATTCGCCTCCGGCCAGTCGGTGCGCATCGCGGCCCACAGATCGAAGGTCTGGTAGCAGACGCTCTCAAGCGTCGCATGCGCGAGCTCGGCCGGGCCGGTGTTGCGGGTCAGGCCGAACAGCGCGCCGCGCACGCGCGGATTCCAGTACGGCGCGCCCATGCCGACGAAGGCCGGCACCAGGTAGACGCTCTGCATCGAGTCGGACTTGTCGGCGAGCGGCCCGGTCTCGGCGGCGTGCTTGATGATGCCGAGCCCGTCGCGCAGCCACTGCACCGCACTTCCTGCGACGAAGATCGAGCCTTCGAGCGCGTAGGTACGCTGGCCGCCGAGCTGATAGGCAATCGTCGTGAGCAGCTTGTTCTTCGAGGCGACCGGCGTGGTGCCGGTGTTGAGCAGCGCGAAGCAGCCGGTGCCGTAGGTCGACTTCATCATGCCGGGCTCGAAGCAGGCCTGGCCGATGGTCGCGGCCTGCTGGTCGCCGGCGATGCCGGAGATCGCGATCGGGCCGCCGAACAGATCGGCTGTGCTCTCGCCGAACCGGGCGGAGGAATCCTTCACCTCGGGGAGCATCGAGCGCGGCACGCGCAACAGCTTGATGAGATCGTCATCCCAAGCGCCGGTATGGATGTTGAACAGCAGCGTGCGCGAGGCGTTGGTCGCATCTGTAGCGTGCACCCGGCCGCCGGTGAGCCGCCACAGCAAATAGCAATCGACGGTGCCGAACAAGAGCTCGCCGCGCTCGGCGCGTTCGCGCGCGCCCGGCACGTGATCGAGGATCCAGGCGACCTTGGTGCCGGAGAAATAGGGGTCGATGATCAGGCCGGTCTTGGCCGAGATAACAGGCTCATGGCCCTCGGCCTTCAGCTTGGCGCAGATGTCGGCGGTGCGGCGGTCCTGCCAGACGATGGCGCGGTGCACGGCTTGCCCGGTGGCGCGGTCCCACACCACCGTGGTCTCACGCTGGTTGGTGATGCCGATCGCGGCGATGTCCTTGGCTTTGAGGCCGGCCTTCTCCAGCGCCTCGCGGCACACCATCACGGTCGAGGTCCAGATGTCCTCCGGCTCGTGCTCGACCCAGCCGGAGGCCGGGAAATGCTGCGGAAACTCCTGCTGCGCGACCGCGGCAATGGAGATGTCGCCGCGAAACACCATGGCGCGCGACGAAGTGGTGCCCTGATCGATGGCCAGCACGAAAGACATGAGCGTTTCCCTTGAGGCTTGGTAGCAGGCGCCAAGGGAGCGGATTACCGCGGCGAGGTCAAGCAGGGCAAGGCTAGGACGGCGGCACTTTTAGGTAGCTGCACCTCTCCCACCGGCGTCATTGCGAGGAGCGAAGCGACGAAGCAATCCATCCATCGGCACAAGGGGACAGATGGATTGCTTCGCTTCGCTCGCAATGACGGCTGAAGCGGTAGGACTGGCCGATCACATCGGCCGGTAGGTCCGCACGTCAGACGGCACGTTGACGCCGATCTTGATGGCGCCGACCGAGCGGATGATGTCGTCGCCGAGCAACTGGGCGAAGCAGGCATAGCCCCAGTCGTTCATGTGCAGGCCGTCGGCGATGACAAAATCGTCGATCGGGATCGCCTGCTTCTCGTGCCAGTCGCGCATCACCTCGAAGCGCGGGAAGATGCCGACATGGCGCAGCGCGGCGATGCGGCCGAGCAGCTTCACCATGCCGCGCGCGCTTTCCGGGCGCTCGGTGACGCGCGGCGAATATTGCGGATCGACCAGCACGAGATCGGCGCCATCGGCCTGGATGCGCGCGACGCCGTCCTCGACCTGCTTGGCGGTCTCGACGGGATCGAGGTTGCGCAGCACCGCGTTGGTGCCGACCTGCCAGATCACCATGTCCGGATGCATGTCGATCACTTCGGTCTGCAGCCGCTTCATCATCTCCGGCGCGTCCTCGCCGCCCTTGCCGCGGTTGAGCACGGTGATGTCGGCGGAGGGATATTGCCGGCGCAGTTGCGCGGCGAGCCGGTTCGGATAGGTGAATTCCGGCGACGACGACCCGTAGCCCTGGGTCGAGGACGAGCCGAACGCGATGATGACGACCGGCTTGCCAGCGGCGAGCTTGGCTGCGACATGCGGCAGCGAGCCGGTGCTGTTCGGCACGCCGGTCGGCTGATGGCAGGGCACGCGGTGGAAGATGTCGGATGCCGACTTCGCGACCTGCTTCATCTTGTCGAGCGCCTTTACGGCGACACCCGGTTGCTGCTGGTTGGTTGCGTCGGCCTCGATCGTGGCGGGTTTCGCCGCGTCAGGCTTTGCGGCCTCGGCCTTCGCGCCCGATGACAGCGCTGCATGCTGGTCGGCCTGGCCGCCGCTCTGCGCGCGCGACGGCGCGACCGACAATGGCGCGAGCAGCAGGAGCGCCGCTACGGCGCACAGGCTCGGCCCTGCACGAAAGCGAAAAGGGAACGCAAAACGCATCAACTCTGCTTCCTCTAATTCTGCTGCACCGGGCCCAGATGAGCCGCATCGATCACGAATTTCGCCAGGGCGCGGCCGAGACAGGCATGAACCTTCTTGGCCAGGTCGACACCATGCGCGGTGCTGAACAGGTCAAAATATCCGGCGTCGCTCCACTGCTTCATGATCGAGAACCGGTCGAACAGCGGAACGTCGTGCTGCTGCGCCACCACCTTGATATTGTCGAGATAGGGCGGTGCAGAGATCATCGTCTCCGTGCGCGGGCTGTATTGCAGATTGACCAACACCACGTCTGCCCCGGCGCCCCGCAGCGCAACAACGCCGTCGTTGATGGCGGTACGGAAGTCGTCGGGATCGACCGCTCGCATAGCATCGACCGTGCCGGTCTGCCAGATAACCAAAGTAGGCTTTTTTGCTTCAACAAGCTTAACAAGGGTTCCCGCGGTCTCTTCCGCGGTGCTTTTTCCCTGTAATTCTACGGATACATCGATATTTGCCGCAGGAAACGCCTCCTTGAGCGCCGCCTGCATCGTGGCCGGATAGGCGCTCGCCTCGTTGCCCGGGATGGTCGAGGAGCGGCTGCCCACCACCAGCACGTTGAGCGGCTGATTGGCCTTCATGACGTCGGTGACCTTCGGCAGCGAGCTCTCGCTCGACAGCAGATAGCCGGGCACGTCGCAGGGCGGCGCCGGTGGTGCAGGCTCGGAGGTGTCGCCGGCGCGCGCGGGCGCGGCCGCCAAAGTGGCGGCCAGCAGCAGCAGGCCCAGCATCGTCCGCGCGGACTTCATGCTCCCCCTCCCGCCAGATCGGCGTTGCCGGCGGCACCTTTTTTCGAGGCGCCTTTGTCGGCGGAGTGCTTGTACCACGAAATAATCCACGCCATGCCGCACATGATGAGGATGCCGCAGACGCTGATCAAGGCGTGCAGTGCGGCACCACCCGAGACTTCGGCCAGCACGAAGTGACCGGCAAAAGCGAGGAAGACCCCGAGACAGAATATCTCAAGCGAATGCTGGCCACACAGGATCAATGGTCGCAGCCAGCGCGATTTCAAGCCCGGCCAATCCCGGGGCAGGAAGCGCACCGTGAGGGCGGCGAGCGCCAGGAAATGCGCGAACCGCAACACGTCGAGATCGGTCTTGTTGATCGGATACATCCACTGCTCGATCACCTTCGGCATGATGTGGCCGAGCTGCGGCACATACCAGGTCAGCGTCACGAAGAACGCGGCGACGAGGTAGACGATGCAGATCCACATCGTGATATTCGACGACAGGATGCGCGACATCCGCCGCGCGCCGCCGAGCGCGCACCAGGCGCCGAACACGAACAGCAATTGCCAGGCGAACGGATTGAACGCCCAGAAGCCGTTCGGATAGGCCGACAGATAGAGATCGAACTGCCAGGTCAGCGCGTAGAGCAGCACCGACAGGCCAAGCGTGACATCGGGCTTCCACTTCATCAGCCCCAGGATCAGCGGCAAGAACAGCATCAGCACGATATAGAGCGGCAGCACGTCCATGTTGACGGGGCGGAAGCGCAGCAGCAGCGCCTGCACGATGGTGACGTCGGGCTGCTTGAGGAAGTCCATGATCCCCATTTCCTCGCTGTACAGCGGGTTCTCGAACGAGGTCGCGACATAGGAGATCTCGGCGAGGAAGATCGTGAACAGGAAGACGTGCGCGACATAGATCTGCCAGACCCGGCGCAGGATGCGCGCGGTCGCGATCACGAAGCCGCCCTCCAGCATGGCGCGGCCATAGACGAAGGCCGCGGTGTAGCCGGAGATGAAGATGAAGATCTCGGTGGCGTCGGAGAAGCCGTAGTTGCGGATCGTCAGCCAGGTCAGGAGATTGGTCGGCAGATGATCGATGAAGATCAGCCACAGCGCGAGCCCGCGGAACAGATCCAGCCGCAGCTCACGCTCGCCGGTCACCGGCAGCGTGATCGCAGGCGCTTTCGCCTTGACCTCGGCGTTTGCCTCGGTCTTGGCGTCAGCCACCGGCGAACCGGCTATGGGATCGGCAATCGAGCTCATCAAACACCGTGTCGGCCGCGGACGCCCGCATGCCCAGTTGAAAAGATAATATCGGTCCGCGACTTGCCGACAAAGCGCAGAGTGCGGCGACATGCGGCCGCGCTTTAGAGCGGAACTATGTTGAAAGCGCGATGAACAGACTGTCCCCGGGACCGGGTTTTCACAGCCTGCCAGGCGATTGGTTCCGGCTGACCAATTGGCTATGATGGCGCCCTGATTGAGCGTGATCCGGTCGAAAGCGGATCACGCGCCACGACCATCGGATTGAGCTCTATGTACCGCGCCATTACCCGCCAGATCGAAGTCACTGTCGAGCCGAACTTCATGCCCGAGCGCTCGTCGGTCGACCGGCGCGAATATTTCTGGTCGTACAAGATCGTGATCGTCAATTCCGGCCCGGAAACGGTGCAGCTGCGGACGCGGCACTGGATCATCACCGACGCCACCGGCCGCCGTCAGGAGGTGCGTGGCGAGGGCGTGGTCGGCGAGCAGCCGGTGCTGGCGCCGGGCGAACGCTTCGAATACACCTCAGGCGTGCCGCTGCCGACGGCCTCCGGCTTCATGACCGGCAGCTACCAGATGGTCACCGAAGCCGGCGAGCGCTTCGAGATCGACGTGCCGACATTCTCGCTGGACAGCCCGAGCCCGGATGGGAAGAGGGTGCTCAATTAATCCCTGCCGTCATGCCACGCCACCGGATCTCGCCTTCGGCGAGCCCGATGACAGTGTTGCGCGTGGCGGGAAGCGCGCCTACTCGACGCCGGCTTCCTGCGGCGTGAACTCGTAGACCGACGAGCAGAACTCGCAGGTCACGACCACCTTGCCGTCCTTGACCATCTCGGCGCGATCGTTCGGCGCAAAGCTCTTCAGCATCGACGACACCGCATCGCGCGAGCAGGAGCACTGCGCGCGCAGCGGTTGCGGGGTGAAGACGCGAACGCCGCGTTCGTGGAACAGCCGGTAGAGCAGCCGCTCGCCGGAGAGATCCGGATCGATCAGCTCGACGTCCTCGACGGTTGATATCAGCGACTGTCCCTCGACCCAGGCGTCATCGTCCGGCACGGAGTGCGTGACCGTGCCCTCGGGCGCATCGCCGGGATGCAGATCGGCCTGCTTGGCACGCTCGGGCGCCTTGGGCAGGAATTGCAGCAGGATGCCGCCGGCGCGCCAGTGCAGCTTGCCGCCCTCGCCGCCGCGCATCTCCTCGCCGACCGCGAGCCGCACCCGCGTCGGAATCTGCTCCGAGCGCAGGAAATATTCGTGGGCCGCCTCTTCGAGGCCGCCGCCGTCGAGCGCGACCAGTCCCTGGTAGCGGCTGGTGTTGGAGCCCTGGTCGATCGTCATCGCAAGGTGGCCCTTGCCGAGCAGCTCGCCGGACGTCTGCCCAGGCTTGAGCTGCGCCGCGTCGTAGCGCGCATAGGCGCGCAGCCGGTCGGGCGCCTGGAAATCGACGATCAGCAGCGACACCGGGCCTTCGGTCCGGGTCTGCAGGATGAAGCGGCCCTCGAACTTGACTGTCGAGCCGAGCAGCGTGGTCAGCACGATGGCCTCGCCGAGCAGCTTGCCCACCGCCGGCGGGTAGTCGTGCTTGTGCAGGATCTCGTCGAGCGCGGGGCCGAGCCGGGTCAGCCGGCCGCGCAGGTCCAGCGCGTCGACCTCGAAGGCCAGCACGGCATCGTCGACAGGCACCGAAGACGGCGCGCGAACCGGCGCCTCGGTCGTGATTTTGATGTCGGGGGATTGTGAAACCATGGCGCTCTATCTGGGGTCTCGGACCGTGAAATAAAGGGGTTCACTCAGCGAGAGATCGTCGTCCCGGCGAAGGCCGGGACCCATAACCACAGGATTTTGTCGCCGCACAAGGTGTCTCCCCTTGTGCCCTTTCCACGGGCCGCGGCGTATGGGTCCCTGCTTTCGCAGGGACGACAACGCTTACAGATTTACAACTACGCGACTTCGTTAAAGCACCAGGCCAGAATGCCCTTTTGCGCATGCAGGCGGTTTTCCGCCTCGTCGAACACCACGGACTGCGGCCCGTCGATCACCTCGTCGGTGACCTCCTCGCCGCGATGCGCGGGCAGACAGTGCATGAACAGCGCGTCCGGCTTGGCGAGCGACATCAGCTTGGCGTTGACCTGATAGGGCTGCAGCACGTTGTGGCGGTGCTCGCCCTCCTTGTCGCCCATCGACACCCAGGTGTCGGTGACGACGCAGTCGGCGCCGCGCACCGCGGCTTCCGGGTCGGTGCCGAGCACGATCGGCGCGCCGGTCGCCTTGATCCAGTCGCGCATCGGCTTCTTCGGCGACAGCTCCGGAGGGGTCGCGACATTGAGCTGGAACTTGAAGCGCTCGGCGGCGTGCGCCCATGAGGCCAGCACGTTGTTGTCGTCGCCGGTCCACGCCACGGTCTTGCCCGCGATCGAACCCCGATTTTCCTCATAGGTCATGAGGTCGGCCATCACCTGGCAGGGATGCGAGCGCCGGGTCAGGCCGTTGATGACCGGCACGGTGGCGTGCGCGGCGAGCTCGAGCAGCGCGTCATGGTTGAGGATGCGGATCATGATCGCATCGACATAGCGCGATAGCACGCGCGCGGTGTCGGCGATGGTCTCGCCGCGGCCGAGCTGCATCTCGGCGCCGGTCAGCATGATGGATTCACCGCCGAGCTGGCGCATGCCGACGTCGAACGACACCCTGGTACGGGTCGAGGGACGCTCGAAGATCATCGCCAGCGTCTTGCCCTCGAGCGGCTTCCTGGCCTTCTCATGCGCCTTCAGCTTCGCCTTCATGGCGGCGCCGGCAGACAGCATGTTGCGCAGCTCGCCGAGCGGCAACTCGTTGATGTCGAGGAAGTGACGGACCGGCTTGCTCATCATCCGGCCTTCCTCGGCTGCGCCGCGGACAATGTCGCGCAGGCGCGCTCGAGCGAGGTGATCGACTGGTCGATCTCAGCCTCGGTCACGATCAACGGCGCGAGGAACCGCACCACGTTGTCGCCGGCACCGACGGTGAGCAGCTTCTCGTTGCGCAGCGCGGCGATCAGATCGCCCGACGGCACCACGGCCTTGACGCCGATCAGAAGGCCCTCGCCGCGCACCTCCGACAGCACGCCGGGATAGCGGTCGACCACGGAGGCGAGCTTCTGCTTGAGCAGCAGCGACATCTTCTGCACGTGCTCGAAGAAGCCGGGCTTGAGCATCACATCGAGCACGGCATTGGCGGCGGCGACCGCGAGCGGATTGCCGCCGAAGGTCGAGCCGTGCGAGCCCGGCGCCATGCCGGCCGCAGCCTGCGCGGTCGCCAGCACCGCGCCGATCGGGAAGCCGCCGCCGAGCGCCTTCGCCAGCGACATCACGTCGGGCGTCACACCGGTGCGCTTGTAGGCGAACAGCTCGCCGGTGCGGCCCATGCCGGTCTGCACCTCGTCGAATGCCAGCAGCAGGCCATGCTCGTCGCACAGGGCGCGCAATGCCTTGAAGAACGCCTGCGGCGCGCCGCGCACGCCGCCCTCGCCCTGCACCGGCTCGATCAGGATGCCGGCGGTGTGCGGGCCGATCGCCTTCTTCACCGCCTCGATGTCGCCATGCGGCACCTGGTCGAAGCCGTCCATCGGCGGGCCGAAGCCCTCGAGATATTTCGCCGAGCCGGTCGCAGCCAGCGTGCCGAGCGTACGGCCATGGAAGGCGCCTTCGAAGGTGATGATGCGGTAGCGCTCGGGATGTCCCTTGGAGAAGTGATAGTGGCGGACCAGCTTGATCACGCCCTCCATCGCCTCGGCGCCGGAATTGCAGAAGAACACGAAGTCGGCAAAGCTCTGCTCGCACAGCCGCGCGGCGAGCACCTCGCCGTCCGGGCTCTTGAACAGGTTCGACATGTGCCAGAGTTTGGTCGCCTGTTCCTGCAGCGCCTTGACCAGATGCGGATGCGCGTGCCCGAGCGCGTTCACCGCAACCCCCGAGGTGAAATCGAGATAGCGGTCGCCGTTGGTTGCGATCAGCCAGGCGCCCTCACCGCGCTCGAAGCCGAGATCGACCCTGGCGAAGACGGGGAGCAGATGCGACGAGGCGTTGGTCATGGCGTTCACTGCCGGTTTGAGGCCGACAATTGCCGCGCGCCTTGACGCCAGCGCAGCAACGGCCAGCTTCGGAAAACAAAACGGCCGCCTTTGCGGGCGGCACGTGGCCAACATTCTATGCTGCGGGGGGACCGTGTCAATCGCCAGGAGCCGCCCTTTTGGTGGCCTTTCTGCAATGCGCAGCGAGCGCAATCCGGAGCATTCCGGTGCGGTGGAAAAGCCTCATTACAATGCTTAACTGTGTGGGAACATGTGGACGCGCGGCCGCGGACTCTTGCGCCAGAGTCACGCCATATTGTAGCGTTTGGCCTGTCGGGTACGACATCTCGTGCGGCAGTACTGGACCCTCTAAGTAGCCTTTGTGTCTCGCGTAAACGTTCGGGCGCAACACCGTGCCCGGCGAGGGCTAAGGGATTCTGGCCGCAGGGATATTTGTCCAGATTTGGCTCGCAGCGCCGCTCCAATGACTGGCCGGCGCCATGCGAAAGGAAGAATGCGATGACGGTATTGACCTGGTCCGACGATCGCGTCGAGCAGCTGAAGAAGCTCTGGGAGTCTGGCCTTTCGGCCAGCCAGATCGCAGCGGAACTTGGCAATGTGACGCGAAACGCCGTGATCGGCAAAGTGCATCGGCTCGGCCTCTCCGGCCGCGCCAAGGCACCTTCGACGGCGGCGCCGCGGCAGCGCAAGGCGCGCCCCGCCCAGCACATGATGCGGGTGGCGCGCCCGGTCTCGCGCGGCAACACGGCGCTGGCGCACGCCTTCGAGGTCGAGATGGAGCCCGATCCGATCTCCTACGACAACGTGGTGCCGATGAGCCAGCGGCTGTCGCTGCTCGAGCTCAACGAGGCCACCTGCCACTGGCCGGTCGGCGATCCCTCGAGCCCGGAATTCTTCTTCTGCGGCGGCAAGGCGCTCGCCGGCCTGCCCTATTGCGCCCATCACTCGCGCGTCGCCTACCAGCCCGCCGCCGATCGCCGCCGGCCGTCGGCGAAGCCGCAGATCAAGTAAGCACTCGGGAAACCAGCCTGGACTGCAAAACAAATCCCCGCGCAAGCGGGGATTTTTTTGTGCCGAGTAGCTCTTCATGGAGCCAACAAGGCGAGGTCTACATCACCGGCGTCGTCCCGGCCTAGTGCGCAATTGCGCACTAGGCCGGGACGACGCGTGTTGTGGCTTGAGATTGCCCCGCGGCCGTTACGGCTGCGGCTCGGCCTTTGCGAAGCGGTCGTCGAGCGCATAGCCGGCGCCGCGCACGGTGCGGATCGGGTCCTGCTCACGGCCCGGATTGAGCAGCTTGCGCAGGCGGCCGATGTGCACGTCGACGGTGCGCTCGTCGATGTAGATGTCGCGGCCCCAGACGCTGTCGAGCAGCTGCTCGCGGCTGAACACGCGGCCCGGATGCTCGAGGAAGAACTCAAGCAGGCGATATTCGGTCGGGCCGAGATCGATCGGACGACCCGAGCGCGCCACACGGCGCTTCTCGCGGTCGAGCTCGATGTCACCATAGGTCAGCACGGTCGCAAGCCGTTCCGGGCTCGCGCGGCGCAGCAGGCCCTTCACACGGGCCAGCAGTTCCGGTACCGAGAACGGCTTGACGATGTAGTCGTCGGCGCCGGTGGCCAGCCCGCGCACGCGCTCGCTCTCCTCGCCGCGTGCGGTCAGCATGATGATCGGAAGCTGCTTGGTCTCGGGCCGCGCCCGCAAGCGACGGCACAGCTCGATGCCGGACAGGCCCGGCAGCATCCAATCGAGCACCACGAGGTCAGGAACGCGCTCCTTCAGGCGGGTGTCGGCGTCGTCGCCGCGCCCCACTGTTTCGACATCGTAGCCTTCCGCATCGAGGTTATAGCGCAACAGCGTCGTCAGCGCTTCCTCGTCTTCGACTACCAGAATGCGTGCGCTCATCGGTCTAAGTTCTTTCTGTGTGGTGATCCGTTGCCCTGACGCAAACCGAAACGCCGTCGACTATGTGTTACCCGGCACCGTGGTGGCAAAGTTGGTCATGTCACCCTTCGGGCGCTTGTCGGTGATCTGCTGGCCTTCGATCATGTAGAACACCGTCTCTGCGATGTTGGTGGCGTGATCGCCGATCCGCTCGATGTTCTTGGCGCAGAACATCAGATGGATGCAGAACGAGATGTTGCGCGGATCTTCCATCATGTAGGTGAGCAGTTCGCGGAACAGCGAGGTGCAGATCGCGTCAACCTCCTCGTCACCCTTCCAGACATTCATCGCCGCCGGCAGATCGTGCGCGGCATAGGCGTCGAGCACCGACTTGACCTGCGACAGCACGAGATCGGTCATGTGCTCGAGGCCGCGGATCAGCTTCAGCGGCTGAAAATCGCTTTCCAGCGCCGCGACGCGCTTGCCCATGTTCTTGGCGAGATCGCCGATCCGCTCGAGGTCGGTGGCGACGCGCATCGCGCTGACGATTTCGCGCAGGTCGATCGCCATCGGCTGGCGGCGGGCGATCGTCAGCACAGCGCGCTCTTCGATGACGCGCTGCAAATTGTCGATCTCGATGTCGGCGGCGACCACGCGCTTGCCGAGCGCGACGTCGCGGCGGATCAGCGCGTCGACCGACTCGGTAATCATCCGCTCGACGAGGCCGCCCATCTCGGCGACCAGGCGGGTCAACTCCTGCAGGTCGCTGTCAAATGCCTTGGCGGTATGTTCAGAAGCCATCGCTTGTCTCCCCTCAATCATGATCCCGGGGATCATGATTTCGTGTCCTGAATTTTAGCATGATCCGATCGGAAAACCGGTCTCCACTTTTCCGGATCATGCGCCGGTCAACCGAACCGGCCGGTGATGTAGTCCTGGGTGCGTCGATCGCTCGGCGAAGTGAAGATCTTGTTGGTGTCGTCGAACTCGATCAGCTCGCCGAGATACATGAAGGCGGTCTTGTCGGAGACGCGCGCCGCCTGCTGCATGTTGTGGGTGACGATCGCGATCGTGTAGTCCTCGGAGAGCTCCTGGATCAGCTCCTCGACCTTGGCGGTCGAGATCGGGTCGAGCGCCGAGCAGGGCTCGTCGAACAGGATCACCTCGGGGCGCACCGCGACGGTGCGCGCGATGCACAGGCGCTGCTGCTGCCCGCCGGAGAGCGACAGGCCGGAGGCGTTCAGCTTGTCCTTGACCTCGTTCCACAGCGCACCGCCGCGCAGCGCCTTCTCGACCCGGTCGTCCATCTCGGACTTCGAGATCTTCTCATAAAGGCGGATGCCGAAGGCGATGTTCTCGTAGATCGTCATCGGGAACGGCGTCGGCTTCTGGAACACCATGCCGACCCGCGCGCGCAGCAGATTGAGGTCGAGCTTGGGATCGAGGATGTTGGTCTGGTCCAGCATCAGCTGGCCGGTGGCGCGCTGTCCCGGATAAAGGTCATACATCCGGTTGAAGATGCGCAGCAGGGTCGACTTGCCGCAGCCCGACGGGCCGATGAACGCCGTGACGCGGTTGGTGCCCAGCGTCAGGTTGATGTTCTTCAGCGCGTGGTGCTCGCCGTAATAGAAGTTGAGGTTGCGCACCGTGACTTTCGGCGGCGCTTCCGGAAGCGGAACCTGGGGAACGTGGCCCGCGGCAGTCGTGGAGACGGAAAGCTCGGTCATTTTGCGGCCCTTTCGGCACCAAGGATACGCGCGCCGATATTCAGCGCGAGCACGGTGAATGTGATCAGCAGTGCGCCGCTCCACGCCAGCTCTTTCCAGTAGGCGTAGGGGCTCTGCACGAAGTTGTTGATGGTCACCGGCAGGTTGGCCATCGTCTTGGTCAGATCCAGGCTGAAGAACTGGTTCGACAGCGCGGTGAACAGCAGCGGCGCGGTTTCGCCGGCGACGCGCGCGGTCGCCAGCAGCACGCCGGTGATCAGACCCGACCTGGCCGCACGATAAGCGATCCGCTTGATCACCAGCGAACGCGGCAGGCCGAGCGCAGAGGCCGCCTCGCGCAGCGGATTGGGCACCAGCAGCAGCATGTCCTCGGTGGTGCGCAGCACGACCGGGATCACGATCACGGCGAGCGCAAGCGCGCCGGCGATTGCCGAGAAGCCGCGCATCGGCACCACCACCGCGCCATAGATGAACAGGCCGATGATGATCGATGGCGCGCTGAGCAGAATGTCGTTGATGAAGCGGATCACCGAGGTGAGCCTGTCGTGTCTGCCGTACTCGGCGAGGTAGGTGCCGGCGAACAGGCCGAGCGGCGCGCCGATGCCGACGCCGATCACGGTCATGATGACCGAACCGACGATGGCGTTGAGCAGGCCACCATCGGTGGAGCCCGGCGGCGGCGTGTTCTGGGTGAACAGCTGTACGCTGAGGCCGGCAAGGCCGTTGTAGAGCAGCGTGATCAGGATCAGCGCCAGCCAGGTGACGCCGAACAGCGCCGCGCCGACGCAGAGCGTGCGGATGACGATGTCGCTGCGGCGGCGGGATTTGTAGATCGGGTTCATGGCGTTACTTCCCCGCCTTCTTTTCAAGCCGCATCAGCATCAGCCGCGCGCCGGCGAGCACGAAGAAGGTCAGCACGAACAGCAGGAGGCCGAGCAGGATCAGGCCGGACTGGTGCAGACCGTCGCTCTCGGCGAATTCGCTGGCGATCGCCGCGGAGATCGTGGTGCCCGGCGCGAAGATCGACGACGAGATGCGGAACGAGTTGCCGATGATGAAGGTCACCGCCATCGTCTCGCCGAGGGCGCGGCCGAGCGCCAGCATGACGCCGCCGATCACGCCGACGCGGGTGTAGGGGATCACCACGCTGCGGACGACTTCCCAGGTGGTGCAGCCCATGCCGTAGGCGGCCTCCTTCAGCACGGGCGGCACGGTCTTGAACACGTCGACCGAGATCGCGGTGATGAAGGGCAGCACCATGATGGCGAGGATCAGGGCCGCGTTGAACAGGCTGAGATAGGACGGCGGGCCCGCGAACACCGCGCCCAGCACCGGAACGCCCTCGAAGATCCTGATCATGAAGGGCTGGAACGTGTTGGCCAGGAACGGGCCGAGCACGAAGAAGCCCCACATGCCGTAGATGATCGAGGGGATGCCGGCCAGCAGCTCGATGGCGATGCCGATCGGGCGGCGCAGCACTTGCGGGCACAGCTCGGTAAGGAACACCGCGATGCCGATGCCGACCGGAATGGCGATCAGCATCGCGATGATCGAGGTGATCAGCGTGCCGTAGATCGGACCGAGCGCGCCGAGCACCGGCGGATCGGCGGAGGGCGCCCAGCGCTGCGTCCAGAGGAAGGCGAAGCCGTATTCCTTCATCGCCGGCCAGGCGCCGACGATCAGCGACAGGATGATGCCGCCGAGGATCAACAGAACCGAGATCGCGGAGACGCGGGTGATCCAATAGAAGGTGAGATCACCCAGCTTGAAGGCGCTGAGGGCCTTGGCGCGATCGTAAGGTCCCGCGGCTTCCATCACATCGCTCTGAACAGCCATGTCTGCCACGCCTATCCCCTCTTTTTTATTTGAAACCTGCACAAACCGCCACGCCCCGAAGCGATCTTCACTGACGCATTTGGCCGGGCGTCGTTCCGGCTTGCGCCTCCCGGGGCGCGAACCCCGGGGCCACCCGCGCTTGTTGCCGCGGTGAAGGAGCCCGGGTCTTGACCGCTCAACCTGTGCCGCCCCTGGGAGGCGGCACAGGCCTTCAAAGCGTCGGACTTAGCTCTTGATGTCCGAGGACCAGGTCTTCTCGATCAGCTTGACGACCGAGTCCGGCATCGGGATGTAGTCGAGCTCTTCGGCCGCCTTGTCACCCTTCTCGAAGGCGTACTTGAAGAACTTGAGCGCTTCCTGCGAGGCCGCCTTGTCGGTCGAGTCCTTGTGCATCAGGATGAAGGTCGCCGCGGTGATCGGCCAGGAGGCATCGCCCGGCTGGTCGGTCAGGATCACGTAGTAGCCGGGAGCCTTGGCCCAGTCGGCGTTCGCCGCGGCGGCCTGGAAGGCGGCCATGGTCGGCTGCACGGTTTTGCCGCCCTTGTTGACCATGCCGGCGTAGGTCAGCTTGTTCTGCTTGGCATAGGCATACTCGACATAGCCGATCGCGTTCTTGGTCTGGCTGATGTTGCCGGACACGCCCTCGTTGCCCTTGGCGCCGACGCCGGTCGGCCACTCGACCGCGGTGCCCTCGCCCACCTTGCTCTTCCAGTCGGCGCTGACTTTCGAGAGGTAATTGGTGAAGTTGAAGGTGGTGCCCGAACCGTCCGAGCGGCGAACAACGGCGATCGCGGCCGAGGGCAGGTTGACCTTCGGGTTGAGCTTCTTGATCGCGGGATCGTCCCACTTGGTGATCTTGCCGAGGTAGATGTCGGCGAGCGTCTCGCCGTCGAACACCATCTCGCCAGGCTTCACGCCGTCAATATTCACCACCGGAACGATCGCACCCATGACCATCGGCCACTGGACGAGACCGTCCTTCTCGAGCTGCTCGACCTTGAGCGGCATGTCGCTCGCGCCGAAAGTGACGGTCTTGGCCTGGATCTGCTTGATGCCGCCGCCAGAGCCGATCGACTGATAGTTCAGGCCGTTGCCGGTGTCCTTCTTGTAGGCGTCAGCCCATTTGGAATAGATCGGGAACGGAAACGTCGCGCCCGCGCCGGTAATATCGGCAGCGAAGGCCGACGTCGAAGCGGCGACCATGCCGGCAGCGACGATTGCTTTAATGAAATTCATGGGGTGGTCTCCATCTTGTGAGCGAAGCGCCGAATGCGCCCGATCGCGCTCACGCCGGTCCATCTAGGAGCGGTCGGTGCTGCTTTTACGAAGGTTGGATGACAGTTGGATGACAGAGCTAAGCGGCTGAAAATGCTTAGCTTTGGGTCGGAAGCGGGGTCTTCGGCCGGGGAAAACAGGCGGTAAAAGTCGCCCCATTGTTCGGCACGCTCTCGATCAAAAGACGCCCGCGATGACGGTTAAGAATATGTTTCACCAGCGATAATCCGAGGCCCGTTCCGCCCTGGTTGCGGCTGTCGCCGACGTCCACCCGGTAGAACCGCTCGGTCAGCCGCGGCAGGTGCTCCGGGGCAATGCCGGGGCCGAAATCCCGTACCATGACACGGATTTCGGGGCTCCCCTCGCCCGATGCGCCCGGAACGGTCTGATTGAGCGACACTATGACGCGGCCGCCCGAGGCGCCGTATTTGAGCGCGTTCTCGATCAGGTTCTCGAACAGGCGGAGCAGTTCCTCGCGGTCGCCGGCGATCGTGACCGGGGCCTGCGGCAGGTCGACGTCGATTTCGACCTGGCGCTCGCTGGCCAGCGCCTCGAGCCCGTCGGCGACCTGGCGGATGATCGGCACGATATCGATCGAGGCCTCGGGCCGCACATGGGCCGACAGCTCGACCCGCGACAGCGACAGCAGGTCATCGATCAGCCGCGCCATGCGCGTCGCCTGGGTGTGCATGATGCCGAGGAAGCGCTCGCGCGCCCTTGCGTCCTCGCGCGCCGGCCCCTGCAAGGTGTCGATGAAGCCGGACAGCGCGGCGAGCGGCGTGCGCAGCTCGTGGCTGGCATTGGCGACGAAGTCGGCGCGCATCTCCTCGACCCGGCGCAGCGGCGTCAGGTCGTGGAAGGTCATCAGCATGCACTTCTCGGTGCCGCCGAACTGGGTCGGCACCGGCACCGGCGTGATCACCAATTCCATCCAGCGATCGACCGGGACGTGGTCGGTGTAGGTGGCACGGCGCGGCTCGGTGGTCGCGATCGCCTCGCGCAGCGCGGTGATGATCTCAGGCGAACGCAGGGCAAATTGCGCCAATTCGTTCTTGCGCAGCGCCGGCGCGAGCTGGGCCGCGGCGGCATTGAGATGGATGACGCGGCCGGCGCGATCGAGCAGCACGGCGGGATCCGGCATGCCGGCGACGACGGCGCTGACGGCCGCGGCCTCCACCGGATTGACGCCGCGGACATCCTCGCGCGAGGTACCGGCATCATGCAGCCGCCACGGCACCAGCGCCGCGGCCGCGATGCAGACAAACACCGCGCAGGCGCGCACCAGCGACAACTCGCCGAGCGCGACCACCACACTGAGCGCCAGCGCTGCGGCAAGCAGGATCAGCGCGGAATGGCGCAGGCGGTCGGGCCAGGGCGAGAAAATGGACTGCGGGGTATCGTCAATTGCCATCGCGGCGGCTTTCTTCCCGTCGGTTCGTGTCTCGCCCAGGCGCGGTCAGATCGACCGTCCCTCGGGAGGCATCGGGCCGCATCGTCAGACCCCGGAATCACCGCGCTTGCGGACCAGAACCGCCTCATGATGCGGCTCAGCGCGGGGACCCGAATCAGTCTGCGGCAGCCGTTTGAGTCGGGCGCCGACGATAACCTCCCGAAACGTCAGCAAGATTACAGATATGACGAATGGCGCAATATAGTAGAGCAGCCGGAACAGCAGCATGCCGCCGAGCAGGTCCTCGCGGTCCATCTGCCAGAGGCCGACCAGCATGGCGGCATCGAACACCCCGAGCCCGCCGGGGGAGTGGCTGGCAAAGCCGAGCAGGGTCGCCGACACGAAGATGACCGCGACCACGACGAAGCCGAGATTGGGCTCGTCCGGCACCAGCACGTACATCGCCAGCGCGCAGAAGCCGAGGTCGACGATACCGATCGCGATCTGCAGCAGCGTCAGCGGGCCGCCCGGCAGGGTCACCGTCCAGGGCCCGCGGCCAACCACCCTCGGCTGGGTCCAGACCCAGACCACATAGGCGACCAGCGCGATGATGATGCCGAACGCTAGCGTGCGGTTGAGCCAGGGCGGCAGCTGGTCGATGTTGGCCGCGGCCTCCGGGTGATAGGCGATGCCGAGCCCGAGCACCGCGGCGTTGCCGAGCCAGAAGGTCAGGCCGGCGAGAAAGCAGATCTTGGCGACGTCGATCGCGTTCAAGCCCCAGGCCGAATAGATCCGATAGCGCACCGCGCCGCCGGTGAACACGCTGGCGCCGACATTGTGGCCGATCGAATAGGAAGTGAATGCCGCGAGCGCATTGATGCGATAGGGCACGTGGGCGTGGCCGATCGCGCGCACCGCGAACAGATCGTAGAAGGTCAGCGTGAAATAGCCGGCTGCGACGAATAGTCCCGCCAGCATGATCTGCCGCGGCTCGGTGCTCTTGATGGCCTCGAGCACCTCGTTGGTGTCGATGCCGCGCAGCATGTGATAAAGGACGTAGCAGGCGATGCCGATGACGGCGATGCTGATGACAACACCCAGCCGATGCAGGAGTTGCTTCTGGCGTAGAAACGCCATCGCCCTGCGTATTGCTTCCAGCATCTAGACCTCGAGTTGCGATCCCGCGACGACGGCTCCCGGGCGATCTACGCCGGCGCTTCGCTGTGCCCTGCCCCGTGTAGCGCGTTTTAAGCCGGAGTGGAATTCGTCAAACGACAATAAAACGCGCATCTTCAAGATATTAGGGATGATTCATGACAGCGGGTGCACAAATATGCGCGTTTCTCGCCACCTTCGACAAGGCTTGATGTCGACGTGCGGCAGTTAGCCCGGCGAAAGGCACGCAACACCATCCGGGAAACTACGGGGGACTGATGCGCCGCGCGGCATCCTGCCAACGAAAATTGCCGCCGCAATGATCATTGCGGCGGCAACGATCCAGGTCAGCGGTGGTTATGCCCGCGCGGTAGCCACTGCGGCGACGATTTCCTCGGCATCGGGGAAATGTCCCTTCACGCGTCTGGCGATCACTTTGCCGTCAAGCTTGACCTCGAAGACGCCGCCCTTGCCGGGCACCAGTTCGGCATCGAGGCCAAGGCGTTCGTGCAGCAGCGTGGCCGCGGCCCTGGCGCGCTTCTCGTAGCCGCAGGGACGGCAATAGGTGATCGAGAGATCGGTCATGGCGCATTCTCCCATCCGCTCAGGCTGCAAGGTGCTGGGCGCTCGCGGCCTCGATGCCGGCGATCCAGCCGGCGACCGAGCGACCGATCGCTTCCGGATGATCCTCCTGCAGATAATGCGCACCCGCGCCGAGCTGGATGACCGCGCAATGCTGCAGCCGCGCCGCGAAATCGGCGGCAAAGGCCGGCGACACCAACGCGCCGGGCGAGCCGGTGAACAACAGCTTCGGATAGGTCGATGCCGCAAGCGCCGCGTGTGCCGCGGTCAGCGCCTGATAGACGTCGGCCGGCTCGCCCGCGATCGGCAGCTCGCGCGGCAGCATCAAGGTCGGCTTGCGGCTCTCGCGCGTCGCAAACGGCGCGCGGTAGGCTTCCATTTCCTCGGCGCTGAGCGTGCGCAGGATCGAGCCGGGCAGCACGCGCTCGACGAACGCATTGTTGTCGAGGACCATCGCTTCGCCGACGCCCGGCGTGCGGAATTTGCGGAACGTCTCGCGGGCGGCCTCGTGCTGGTGGAAGTCGGACCAGTCCTGCATCGGGCGGATGAACTCCATGAAGGCCAGCCCGCGCACCAATTGCGGTCGGCGCGCGGCGAGATGGAAGGCGAGCGCAGTGCCCCAATCCTGGGCGACGAGATACGCCGAGGTGATGCCGAGATCGTCGATCAACGCGTCGAGATAGTCAGCCTGGTCGAAGAAGCGGTAGGCGATATCGGGCTTGCCGGACTGACCGTAGCCGATCAGGTCGGGCGCGATGCAGTGCCCGACCGGCGCCACCAGCGGCATGATGTTGCGCCAGATGTAGGACGACGTCGGATTGCCGTGCAGGAACAGCACGTGCGGCGCGTCGCTGCGCCCGGTTTCGCGATAGGCCATTGTGGAGGCGAGCACGGGCCGGTGATGCAGGCTGATCTCGTCGGATATCGTCATGGCAACTCCTTGAACACGGTTTGGAATGCGATCGTCTTGAAACGTTCGAGCGCAGCCGCGCTACGTTCGACCTTCATGCGCAGCATCGCGCCCTGCCAGGATGCGAGCAGGAAATCGGCCAGCTCATCGGCATCGAAGTCGGACGCGATTTCGCGCTTGGCCTGGGCTTCAGTGATGCAGGCGGCGAACGGCGCGCGCCATTCCCGGAAGATCTCGTCGAGCTGCTCGCGCAGCATCTCGCTCGAGCCGGAGGCCTCGAGGCTGAAGTCGCCGATCAGGCAGCCGCGGGTGAAGCCGTCATGGGCAAGCTTGCCGGTGATGAGATCGAGATAGCGGCGGAGCCGTTCACGCGGCGGCAGCGTGGTGTCGCCGAGGGCTTCCGCGACGAGGCCGCGCACATAGAGGAAGTAGCGGTCGAGCACCTCGGAGGCGAACAGCTCCTTGGAGCGGAAATGGTTGGTGAACGAACCCTGCGGCGCGCCGGCGGCCGCCGTGACGTCGCGCACGCTGGTGCCGTGATAGCCGGTCCGGAACATTTCCTTCAGGCCGGCGTCGAGGATGGCATCGCGGAGAGAGGGTTTTGGCATGGGCTTGATTTAATACGTACGTACGTATTGATGTCAAGCCCTAATAATCCGTGCGGCGGCACCGCGCGTGGCGGCGCCGCCCGGGTCCGATAGATCAAGGGTTTAGGGGGTCAGCTCGCGGGCTTGCTGCGCGAGACCACCCAGTCGCGCAGCCAGGAGCCGATGGCACAACCCACCAGATAGAGCGCGAACATCATCAGGAAGAGATCGAGCCAATAGCCGAAGCGGCCGGGCACGATCCGCGCGAACGATGCCGCCACCAAGGCGGCGGCGAGCAGCGCGAGCCAACGCATCCAGAGCCTCGAGACGCCCTGCGCCCGATGCACCACCGCGATCCAGCCCATGCAGAAGCCGAGCAGCGCTGCGCCAAGCAGCCAACCCCAGACGAATGTCGCGAGCACGGTCATCGCTACTTCACCACGAATTCGATGCGGCGGTTCTGCGCCTTGCCATCTTCACTCTCATTGCCGGCGAGCGGCTGCGTGCTGCCATAGCCGATCGGCGTGAAGCGGTTGGTTGGCAATCCGGCGCGCACCAGGTAATCCACCACGGCCTGCGCGCGGCGCTCCGACAGCGCCTGGTTGGCCGCCTCCTCGCCATCGCTGTCGGTGTGGCCGGCAACCTCGATCGTCGCATTGGGGCAGCGCATCGCGGTCTCGATCAGGCGGTCGAGCAGACCGGCGGAGTCAGGAACGATGTCGGCCTTCCCCGTGTCGAAGCGGATCTTTCCCTTCGACAGGATCTCGGAAAACAGCTGCTGGCACACGGTGGGATCGACCGGCGCCGCCGCCGGCTTGACCGTGACCTCGGCCTTGTACTGCCAACCCTGCGGAAAATCCTTGCCGAGCCCGTCGCGGATCTGCCCCGCCGCAGCGTCGTAGAGCGCATCGCCCGACAGCTTCACCTCGCGATCCGACACCACGAGCGTCCCGGTCGACAGCCGCGACAGCGCACCGAGCGCGGGCACCACCGCCGCCGCAAACCCTGACGGCGCGCCAATGCTGGCCTTGAGGTTGTCGACCACCTTCTCGCTGAAGAACTTGCGGCCGGCGGCGGCGACCAGCGCGGCATGCACGTTGTTGTCGGGCACGTAGCCGGTCAGCGTCAGCGTCACCGCGACCGGGTCCTTGTAGGCCTGGAATACGTAGGGCGGCGCCTTGATGTCGTTAGTGGCGATCGAATAGCCGTCCGGCAGGTTCTTCAGCGCCGCCGCGATCGCCTCGCGTCCGCCGAGCTCGCGCGCCATGCCGGCGAGTGCGACCTTGTTGTCGGTCAGCGTGATCTTGCCTTCCTTCAGCTTGCCGATCTGGTCGAGCAGCAACAGCGCAGCCGGATCGAATCGCTGTGGCGCGCCGCGGGCGAGCGCCATCTGATCGACCACCTCGACACCGCCGAGACCGGCCTTCGCGGCCTCCGTCAGCTTGCTCTTGCTCGACGGCAGCGGCGCATTGCCGCCAAGCGTGACGCGCACCACGTCGCGCTCCGCCGACCACACGTAGGGCTTGGCCTCGGGAACAAGGCGGGTCTCGTCGTTGACCAGCCGCACGCCCGGCACGGCTTCGACCGATGCCACCGCGCTGAGGCGGCCGTCTTCGGAGAAGGCATTGGCTGCAAACGTGACGTCACGGCCGTCGACGCTGATGCGGCGCTTGTCGAGCACGGTGTCTTTCAATGCGGCATTAGAGCGCGCAGCAAGATCCGCCTCGACCGTCGCCGTCGAGGTCCAGGCCGCGATACCCCACAGGACGACCAGTGGAATCACCCCCGGCCACCACTTGCTACTCCACTTGAAAAGTCCGTGCATTCAGCGTCCTGCGGGTCGGGAACCAGAGAGAAAACAAACCCTTGGCTGACTGTCAAACCCCAAATCGACTGCCATGGCGTGGCCGCCATGTCGGACCGGGATAACAGTTTCTTCAGTGGTCTTTCGCTAAGTTTGCGGCGGAATGCAAATCGGCCAGCCCGTGCCCTCATGAAACAACTCCGCAACACCGTGATCCGTGCCGGGATGGAGGCGTTGTATTTTTCGGGTGCGCATATCCTGCTGCGGCCGATCTTCGCCGGCATCGGCGCCATCTTCATGCTGCACCACGTCCGCCCGCGCCGCGCCGATGCGTTCCAGCCCAACCATCATCTCGAGGTCACGCCGGACTTCCTGCGCGCGATGCTGACGCATCTGCGCGCGCTCGACGTCGAAATCATCAGCATGGATGAGGCGCATCGCCGCCTCACCGAACGGAATTTCGAGCAACGCTTCGCCTGCTTCACCTGCGACGACGGCTATCGCGACAACCGCGATTTCGCGCTGCCGGTGATGCGCGAGTTCGGCGCGCCGTTCACGGTGTTTGTCGCGAGCGATTTCGCCGAGGGCTGCGGCAAATTGTGGTGGATCGCGCTGGAGCGGATCATCGCGGCGGCATCGGCGATCGAGGTGCCGGTCGCCGGCGTCATGACGCGGATCGACACTGCGACGCCGCAAGCCAAGCGCACGGCATTCGGCCGCATGCATGACTGGCTGCGGTCACTGCCGGGCGAGACGGAGATGCAGGACGCGATCTCAGCGCTGTGCGCCCGCCACGGCGTCGACGAGGCCGGCATCGCGCGCGAGCTCTGCATGTCATGGGACGAGTTGCGCGGTTTTGCCGCCGATCCGCTGGTCACGATCGGCGCCCACACCATCAGCCATTGCAATCTCGCCAAGCAGAGCGAGACCGTCGCATTGTTCGAGCTCGCCACCAGCCGGGCGCGGATCGAGCAAGCGTTGCAGCGGCAAGTCGCGCATCTTGCCTATCCCTATGGCGACCGGATCGCCGCCGGGCAGCGCGAATTCGCTCTCGCCAAATCGATCGGCTTCCGGACCGCGGTGACGACGCGGCCGGGCATGCTGTTTCCCGAAAGCGCCGACTATCTGACCGCCTTGCAGCGGGTCTCGCTGAACGGCAATTACCAGGACGCGCGGCTCTTGCCGGTCCTGACCTCCGGCGCCGCCACCGCAGTGTGGAACGGCTTTCGCCGGATCGACGCGGCGTGATCGAGCAACGTCCTAGATCACCAGCAATACCCCCGATACCAGCAACAGGCCGAGGATCACCCGCCTGAAATTGGCCTCATCGATGTTGCGGAAGGCAAAGATGCCGAGCCACGAACCGGCAAGCAGCGCCGGAGCGCTCCAGACGACGTCGTAGGCGACCTTGATCGGTAGGTCGCGATGCAGCAGCATCATCGCCAGCGCCGAAATCTGCATCGCGGCGATGAAGGGTTGCACGAGGCCGCGCTGCTGCTGCTTCGGCACGCCATGGATATCGCACCAGATGGTTGGCAGCGCGCCGGGCATCGCAGTCAGGCCGCCGATCAGGCCGCCGCCGAACCCTACCAGCGCGTGGCGCCCCTCAGGCAACCGGCCGAAGCCGATCGCGGGCCTGAACAGCATGTAGCCGGCATAGAGCGCGACCATGATCCCAAAACCTTCGCGGAACGTCCGGCCATCGGTGTTGTGCAACAGCCAGAGTGCGAGGGGGACGCCCAGCAGTCCGCCTGAAATCAGCAACAGGCTCTGCTTCCACTGGATGTTGTGCCGGAGCGCCCACAGATTGGCGCCCTGCACGCCGACGCTGCAGGCCATCATCAGCGGCACCGCCTCGGTCGGCGGCATCGCGTGCAGCAGGATGCCGCCGGCGATCGCGGAAAAGGCAAAGCCGGCGAGACCGGATACGAAAGCACCGCAGAACACCGCGGCGCTGAGCACGGCAAATGACGTGACGTCGGCCACCAGCTGACCTCCGTTGATTGCAGGGATGATGAATCGGGCGATCTAGTCGGTGTGAATCACCCTCGCGTCCCGCGACACGGCCGCATCTGCCGTGGCCGCGGGCATCAGCAATGTCGCAGTGAGAAGGTGCAGCACAAGAAATCCGACCGCGATGGCGATCAGCAGCGTCATCTCGCTGATCTCCGGAAGCCGGATGATCGATCTGCG
The DNA here is from genome assembly GCF_002289535.1 of Bradyrhizobium sp. UFLA03-84. NCBI lineage: Bacteria > Pseudomonadati > Pseudomonadota > Alphaproteobacteria > Hyphomicrobiales > Nitrobacteraceae > Bradyrhizobium > Bradyrhizobium sp. UFLA03-84. Next base: position 510,234 of record NZ_NSJY01000003.1, read on the forward strand.
CGTCGGCGACCGGTCAGTGATGGACATTGCCGCCACCCTCCGGATTGGCACCGCGCCGCTCGGCGCGATCGATCAGATGCTGATACTGCTTCAGAACGCGTCGCGCCTGAATCCGCCGCGAGTAATGAATTGCGCCGAGGATGGCCGCGAACAGCCCCTTCCGCCGTCGTCCGAATTGAATGTGGGTGACAGGCATCACACCGGTCACTGGCAATGAAATGTGCTTCATTACTGGAACTCCTGGTCTGGAATTCCACCCCACGCGCATGATGCGCCAGATCGGCCGGCCAATTTGTGCACCGCATCACATCTCAAGAAAGCTTGATCGAAGAAGGCTTGATGGATGTGACGCACGACCTTTGCGGGTGAACCGATCAGAACCATCGCCGGAGATCAAACGGGCTGCGCGTTCGTCGGCCGCCGCGGTTCCTTGACTAGCTTCATCAACCCGGCCAGAACGCTTGCCATAGCTAAGGAGGCAACATGTTCAAGGATCTGTTTTCACTGAAGGGCCGCGTCGCGCTGGTAACCGGGGGATCGCGCGGCATCGGCAAGATGATCGCGGCGGGATTCCTGGCGCAGGGTGCGGCCAGGGTCTACATCACCGCGCGCAAAGCAGGTCCCTGCGAGGCCACCGCCCAGGAGCTGTCAGCCGCCTATGACGGCGAATGCATCGCGCTGCCGATCGACATCTCGACCGTCGAGGGCTGCGAGAAGCTCGCCGGCGAGATCATCAAGCGCGAGCCCAAGCTCGACATCCTGGTCAACAATGCCGGCGCGGCATGGGGCGCGGATTTCGACGAATTCCCGGAGAGCGGCTGGGACAAGGTGATGAACCTCAACGTCAAGTCGATCTTCTTCCTGACCAAGGCGCTGGCCAAGCCGCTGCGCGCCGCGGCGAGCCATGACAGACCGGGCAAGGTGATCAACATCGCCTCGATCGACGGCATCTTCGTCAACCCGATGGAGACCTACTCGTATGCCGCGAGCAAGGCCGCGGTGATCCACCTGACGCGCCGGATGGCGACGCGGCTGATCAAGGACAACATCAACGTCACCGCGATCGCGCCGGGTGCCTTCAAGTCGGACATGAACCGCGCCGCGCGCGACCATGCGGACGAGGTCGCACAGCGCGTCCCGTCGCGGCGGGTCGGCAGCGACGAGGATATGGCGGGCACCGCGATCTATCTCGCCTCGCGCGCCGGCGACTATGTCGTGGGCAACACCATCGCGGTCGATGGCGGCGTGGTCTACGCGACCGCGGGGCTCGAGATCGCGGGGTAAGCGAGCGCTGCTTGCACAAAAGAAAAGGGGCGAGCCAGGACCTTTTCGGCTCACCCCTTTCCGGCCCCTCCGGGAGGAGAGGAACTGTCCGGTCATGATGCGATCCCGCATCATGACCTTCTTTGTTGTCGGAGCATGATCTCTTCGGAAAACCGCTTCACATTTTTCCGGATCATGCTCGAGAACATCAGCTCTCGATCCTCACATATTCGAAGTCACCCGGCTTGTTGTCGATGCCGACCTTGGGCGCCGAGATCCAGGAGGCGAACTCGCCGGGTTCGGTGACCGGCTTCATCAGCGAGGCGATGAAATCGCCGTCCGCGGCCGACGGCAGCCAGTCGTTCTTGCGGCTCGCCCAGGTGGCGTCGTCGATCAGGAGGCCATCGGGCGTCGCATGGACGTCCTTGAACTCGCCGATCTGGCGGTGGAAGGCGGTATTCGGCACCTGGAGCTTGTAGTCGATGCCGGCAGTCGAGATCACCTTGTTCCAGCGCAGCATGCCCTTGACGCAATCCTGCGTGTAGTCGTCGCGCAGCCGCATGTTGAGCGCGGTCAGCGCCGGCTCGTCGACCATCTTGATCTTGCCGTCCACCAGCTTCATGACCGGATAGGTCGAGTTCTTGAGCTGGTGATCGTCGTCGATCGTGGTTTCCTTGTAGCGGCCTTTGATGCCGGCGTTGAAGGCGTTCGCCGCGTTGGTCGACACTTCGGAGCCGAACAGGTCGAGCGACAGCGAATAGTGCAAATTGAGCTTCTTCTGGATGGTCGGCAGGTCGATCACGCCGAGCGCGCGGATCCTGGCGATGTCGTTCGGATCGGTGATGCCGGCTTCCTTCATCGCATCGCAGGTGCGCTGCACGACGCGGGTGATGCCGGTCTCGCCGACGAACATGTGGTGGGCTTCCTCGGTCAGCATGAAGCGGCAGGTGCGCGACAGCGGATCGAAACCCGACTGCGCCAGCGAGTGCAGCTGCATCTTGCCGTCGCGATCGGTGAAGTAGGTGAACATGAAGAACGACAGCCAGTCCGGCGTCGCCTCGTTGAAGGCGCCGAGCATGCGCGGTGAATCCGCATCGCCCGAGCGGCGGCGCAACAAATCGTCCGCCTCCTCGCGGCCGTCGCGGCCGAAATACTTCTGCAGCAGGTAGACCATCGCCCAGAGATGGCGGCCTTCCTCGACATTAACCTGGAACAGATTGCGCATGTCGTAGAGCGAAGGCGCGGTCTTGCCGAGATGGCGCTGCTGCTCGACCGAGGCCGGCTCGGTGTCGCCCTGGATCACGATCAGGCGCCGCAGCATCGCGCGATGCTCGCCGGGGACTTCCTGCCAGGCCGGCTTGCCGTAGTCCTCGCCGAACGGAATGACGCGGTTCTCTTCCTGCGGCGCGAGCAAAATGCCCCAGCGATATTCGGGCATCCGTACGTAGTCGAACTTGGCCCAACCGCGCGGATCGACCGAATAGGCGGTGCGCAGATAGACCAGTGATTCCTGGAAGCCGTCCGGCCCCATGTCCTTCCACCAGTCCATGTAGCCGGGATGCCAGCCTTCCAGCGCCTTCAGCACCTGGCGGTCTTCGGCGAGATTCACATTGTTCGGAATCTTGGTCGAGTAATCGACGTTCATGATGTTCATGTTCATGGCCGTGCTCCCTTAAACTCGCGTCATGTCGAATTGCGCCTTCTGGCCGGTGCCGTAGCGGCGCAGCGCGCCGTCTTCGCCGACCGCGTTCGGCCGCTGGAAGATCCAGTTCTGCCACGCGGTGAGGCGCGAGAAGATCTTCGATTCCATGGTCTCCGGACCAACGAAGCGCAGATTGGCTTCCATGCCGGTGAGGCCGTCGGGCGAGAACGAGGTGCGCTCCTCGAAGAACACGCGGACCTCGTCGTCCCAGTCGATGTCGTCGAGCGCGAAGGTGACGAGACCGAGCTCCTCGGCCTCCTCCGCATCGAGCGCCTTGCCGATCGATGCCTGCGCGCGTTCCAGATCCGACGGGTCGGCCTGGAAGCGCGACTGCAAGCGCGTCAGGCCATGGCTCATCGGATAGGGCCCGAAATTCATCGCGGTCAGCTCGATCGCCGGCGGCGGGCGGTTGTCGCCCTGCTTCTGGCCGATCAGCATGTAGGAGCGGTCGGCGGCGAACACGAGCTCGGCCAGCGTGCCGACGAAACAGGAGCCGGGCTCGACCAGCGTCACCAGCGTGCGCGAGGTGACGTCGATGCGCTTGAGCACGCGCTTCCAGTAGTGCCTGATCTCGTTGACCAGCCAGTGCGCCTTGTTGGCCTCCAGGAACGCGTCATAGGACACGACATTGGCGCGGTCGCCGTGGCTCTTGAACACCAGCATCGCGATCCCGAGCTCGTTGATGCGCAGATGCAGGATGGCATCGTCGAGTTCGCGGGCGACCTGCAGCGGCCAGAACGAAGCGCCCTGCCCGATCAGGCCGTCGATGTTGGCGGGAGCCGCAGCTTCCGGCGCCTTGATCGAGATGGTAGCGATGCGTGCGGCGCGGTCGATGTCGACGCTGACGAAGCCGTAGCGGATCGCGCTGTCGTCGATGGTGCGCGCAAGCGGCGTCAAAGCGAGGCCCTTGCCCTCGCCGTTGCGCTTCGACTTCGCGGCGAATTCCTTGACGCGCTCGGCAAGCTTGCCCTCGAGCTTGGAGTTCGGCGCGATCTCGTCGACCAGCCGCCACTGCACGGCGCGCTTGCCCTTGATGCCTTCCTCGATGGTGCAGAAGAAATCGGCGTGGTCGCGGCGCACCTTGCGCTTGTCGACGACGCGGGTCAGACCGCCGGTGCCCGGCAGCACCGCGAGCAGCGGCACTTCCGGCAGCGCGACGGCGGCGGCGCCGTCGTCGGCCATCATGATGTGGTCGGTCGCGAGCGCCAGCTCATAGCCGCCGCCGGCCGCGGTGCCGTTGACGACGGTGATGAAGCTCTGGCCGGAATTCTCGCTGGAATCTTCCAGGCCGTTGCGGGTCTCGTTGGTGAACTTGCAGAAGTTGACCTTGTGGGCGTGGGTCGAACCCGCCAGCATGCGGATGTTGGCGCCGGCGCAGAACACCCGGTTCTTGCCCGAGCGCATCACCACGACCTTGACCTCGGGATGCTCGAAGCGCAGCCGCTGCACGGCATCCGCAAGCTCGATGTCGACACCGAGGTCGTAGGAATTCAGCTTGAGCTGATAGCCTTCGAACAGGCCGGCGTTCTCGTCGACGTCCATGGTCAGCGTCGCGACGTCGCCCGCGACGTCGAGCTTCCAGTGCCGGTAGCGCGACGGCTCGGTCTGGAAGTCGATGTATTTCGCCCCGCCTGCAAGGACGCGATCGTCACCAGCCATGGGCCACCCTTACCTGTTGTTCGTTGTGATGGTTCGTCTTCTCTTCATGCACAATAATGCATGTTTTCGACCTAGTCCAGTTCAAAACGCAAAAACATGCATTTTGTTTCATGTTCGCGAAAATCCTCGCTGGGCCAATGGCCTAACACCAGCAGGAAATGTCAGGCCGCCAGTGCCGGGTCGTCACGCAGCGCCGCCCGTGCGAATTCGGCGACCGCGTCCAGCGTCACCGCGGCCGCCTCACGGTGCGGCGAATGGCCGGCGCCGGCGATCGCGGCGACATCGACCGGGCAGTAGCACTCCTCCTGGGCGATCTCGACCTGGCGCATCGTACCGTATTGATCGTCCGCACCCTGCACGATCAGCACCGGCACGCGGATATAGGCGAGATAGTCGGAGATATCCCAATCGCGGAACTTTGGATCGAGCCAGGCGCCGTTCCAGCCGTAGAAGGCGTTGTCGACATCCTTGTGCCAGCGCGCGAGCTTCTCCTTCAGATTGGTGGTCTCGTATGCCCTCTTGATCTCGGCGATCGACTGCACCGAGATGTCCTCGACGATGAAGTGCGGCGCGATCAGCGCAAGGCCTTGCAGGCGATGATCCTGGTGCGCGCCGGCATAGATCGCCGCGATCGACGCGCCGTCGGAATGTCCGAGCAGCAGGCCACGTTTGAAACCGATCCGATCCAGCAGCTTCGGCAGCAGGTCGAGCGCCTCGCGATGCATGTAGTCGACCGGGCGCGGCAGTTTTGCCGGCGACGACGCGCCATAGCCCGCGCGCGAATAGGCGAACACGCCGGCGCCGGTCGCCGCCTGCAGCTTCTCGGGGAAGTCGCCCCACAGCCCGACGCAGCCGAGGCCTTCATGCAGCATCACGATGGTCGGCGAGGTGTCCGGTGACGGACCGATCATGCGGTATTCGAGATCGGTGCCGTCGATGGTGAGGAAGCCTGAGGGTGCAAGGGTCGTCATGGTCGCGTCTTCCTCACTCTCGTCCCGGCGAAGGCCGGGACCCATAACCACAGGCTTCAGTTGTTGCGCAAAAGCCGTCGAACAGCGTCTCTCAAAACGAATGCCGCGGCGTATGGGTCCCGGCCTTCGCCGGGACGACGGGGAGCTAGTGCTCGTGCTCCCGCAACTTGAACCGCTGGATCTTCCCAGTCGCCGTCTTCGGCAGGTTGTCGACCACGTCGATCCAGCGCGGATATTTCCACGGGCCGATCTTCTGCTTGACGTGCTCCTTCAGCGCCTCGTGCAAACCTTCGGCCGAGCTCTCGGGCCGCAGCACCACATAGGCCTTCGGCTTCAGCAGACCTTCCGGATCGGCTTCCGGCACGACGGCGGCTTCCAGCACCGCGGGATGGGTGATCAGCGCACTCTCGACCTCGAACGGCGAGACCCAGATGCCCGAGACCTTGAACATGTCGTCGGCGCGGCCGCAGAAGGTGTAACGGCCATCGGCATCGCGCGTGTATTTGTCGCCGGTGCGGGTCCACGCACCCTCGAAGGTGGCGCGGCTCTTGGCGCGTTGGTTCCAGTAGCTCTCGCCGGCCGAGGGGGCATCGACCAAGAGCTCGCCGACCTCTCCGTCTGCTACGTCGGCACCAGCCTCGTTGACCAGCCGCACCTTGTAGCCGGGCACCGGACGGCCGGACGAGCCGTATTTGATGTCGCCGGGCGCATTCGACAGGAAGATGTGCAGCAGCTCGGTCGAGCCGACGCCGTCGAGGATGTCGACGCCGAACCGCGCGCGCCAGGCATTGCCGACCGATTCCGGCAGCGCTTCGCCGGCCGATGTGCAGACCCGCAGGCGATCTCCGCCTGACTTCGCCTTGGTCGCCTCGTCGTTCAGCATCGCGGCGAACAGCGTCGGCACGCCGAAGAAGATGCTCGGGTGATATTTGTTCATCAGCGCGAACATCACCGCCGGCGTCGGCCGCTCCGAATTCAGGATCGTGGTGGCGCCGACCGACATCGGGAAGGTCAGCGCATTGCCGAGCCCATAGGCGAAGAACAGTTTCGCCGCCGACAGGCCGACATCGTCCTCGCGGATGCCAAGCACCTGCTTCGCGTAGGTCTCCGCGGTCGCGGCGAGATTGGAATGCAGATGGCGCACGCCCTTCGGCATGCCGGTCGAGCCCGACGAATACAGCCAGAACGCCGGCTCGTCGGCCTGCGTCGGCGCGGTGGCGAACACGTCGCTCTCGCGCGCGATCTCGTCGGACAGCTTCTTGTGGCCGTGCGCGTCCTTGCCGGAGACCACGACATGCTCGAGGTCAGGCATGCGGGCGATGACATCCTTGACGACCGGAAGCAGCGCCTCGGACACGAACAGCACGCGGGCGCGGCAATCGCCGAGGATGTAGGCATATTGTTCTGCGGTCAGCAGCGTGTTGAGCGGCACCGGCACCACGCCGGCGCGGATCGCGCCCAGGAACACGATCGGGAAATCGACCGTATCCAGCATGATCATCGCGACCCGCTCCTCGCGGCGGACGCCGAGCCGGCGCAGCATGTTGCCGACCCGCCGGGTCTGCTGCTGCAACTGGCCATAGGTGATTTGCGACACCGTGTCGTCGAACACGACCTTGTCGCCGCGGCCCTCATCGACGTTGCGGTCGAGCAGCCAGGAGACTGCGTTATAAGTCATGCCCCGTTCCCCGGACCTTGCTTGGGACCCAGACGCGCCACGCTTCCCTCTCCTGTGAATTTAAGAATTATAATTCATACAAAGCCACTAGCTCGGCTTGCTGTCAATCCTTATCGGCATTATGTTTCCTAGACTAACGGTCTGATTCAGCCAGGACCGCGCGTCGCACAGGAATCATGACCGCAGCCAACGATCCGGAAACCGACTTCCTCGAACAGCTCGGCCAGCGGGTGCGCACCACGCGCGGCCTAGCCGGCATGTCGCGCAAGGTGCTCGCAAAAGTCTCCGGCATTTCCGAGCGCTACATCGCCCAGCTCGAGAGCGGCAAAGGCAATGTCTCGATCGTGCTGCTGCGCCGCGTCGCAGCCGCGATGGGCGCGCATCTCGAGGATCTGATCCCTTCCAGCGAACCGGTGCCGGACTGGGCCGTGATCCGCGATCTCCTGCGCAAGGCGTCGCCGAGCCAGATCGCGCAGGCCAAGGACATGCTCGCCGGCAGCAGCCCGCTGGCGCCGCGCCGCGCCTCGTTCTCCGGCATCGCGCTGATCGGCCTGCGCGGCGCCGGCAAGACCACGCTCGGACGGATGCTGGCGAAGAAGATCGGCTGGAGCTTCGTCGAGCTCAACAAGGAGATCGAGGCGCAGAACGGCCTCTCGGTTGCCGAGATCATCGCCCTGTACGGCCAGGAAGGCTTTCGCCGCATGGAGCAGGCGGCGCTGACGCAGCTGCTCGCGCGCAAGGAGTTGATGGTGCTGGCGACCGGCGGCGGCATTGTCTCGGAGGCTTTGACCTTCGACCTGATCCTGTCGTCGTTCTACACGATCTGGCTGAAGGCCGAGCCGGAAGAGCACATGGCCCGCGTCCGCCGCCAGGGCGATCTGCGCCCGATGGCCGACGACCGCTCGGCGATGGCGGAATTGCGCAACATCCTGGTCAGCCGCGAGCCGCTTTATGCGCGTGCATCCGCGGTGGTGGACACGGCGGGGCTTTCAGTCGATGCCGCCGCGGCGCGGCTGATCGATTCGGTGCGGCCGGTGTTGCAGAACGAGGCGCGCTCGTTCGGGCTGCGCAGCGTGGCGCTTTGATCCGGGGTTACACGACCTCACAGACATGCCCGTGAAATAGGAGATAGCGGCCCGGACCGGTCACGCCTGCCGCGTTGGCACGCCACCATGCTGCCGCTTCCGGGCTCGACTGATCCAGTTGGGCAAGCGCGGCGGTGGCCCCCACGGCATATCCATCGATGATCTCGGCTCGGCCAAACAATGCAAGAAAGCATTGTTTCCACCACTGCCGCGGTATGGACAGGACACCGAAACCATAAAACCGACGGCGATCCGCAAAGCGATCGACGGGCAGTTCCAGGCCGATCCATTTCTCTCGCACCCAATAGGGCGCTTCACCGGGAGGGACGGCGACGATGCGAATGGCGAAGCTAGACTGATTCATGCTGGATCCTGCGGCATCTGCAAATGATCTGTCGCGATGGCGGGCTGTCGCGTTCACCACAAGACAAATCGCTTCGCTGTGCTTGCGATCACAGCAGCCGGCTCTTCACATCCTCGGCACCCTCCCGCAGCAGCGGCAGGAAACGATCGATCAATTCCTTGGCCGGCACCCGATCGACATGCGCGCCCATGTTGATGGCGGCGACGATGGTCCCGTCGTAGCGGCGCACCGGCACCGAGATCGAGCGGAAATGCGGTTCGGCCTCGCGGTCGACCAGTGAGTAGCCCTGCGCGCGGTCGGCGATGATAGTCGCGAGCAGTTTCTTCGGATCAGTCACGGTCTGCGGCGTCACCGGGTCACGGCGCATCGCCTTGAGCCGAGCCGCAAGCTCGGCATCATCGAGCCGGCCGAGCATCGCGCGGCCGACCGAGGTGCAGAACGCCGGCAGCCGATAGCCGATGTCGAGGCCGGCGGAGAACACCCGGGTCGGGCTCGAGCGCGCGACGAACACGACATCGTCGCCGTCGAGCAGCGCGAGCGAAGCAATCTCCTGCGCTGCGGTGGCGATGCGGTCGAGCACCGGCTGCAGCACCGTCACCACCTGGTTGGATTGCAGGAACGAGCCCGCCAAGGTCAGCACATGCGGCGTCAACGTGAACAGCTTGCCGTCGGTGGTGACAAAACCACCATGCGCGAGCGTGAACAGGATGCGGCGCGCGGTGGCGCGCGGCAGATCGGCGGCGCGCGCCAGGTCGCTCAGCGTCGCAGGACCGGTGACAGTGCCGAACACCTGCAGCAGGCGCAGGCCGCGATCGAGCGCCTCGACGAAGTCGGTGGCGCGCTCGTCCTGATCGGTCCGTTTCAGTTTCGGCATGGGGTGCGACTTCGAACGGTTCAAAAATTGCGCTTGCTGTCCCATCCAGACATGGCATAATTCGCACATACGTTCAATAGGCGAACAAATCCAAATTCGGGAGACGCCGCCATGATGAGCCAGGAAGCGAACGATCTGATCACCCGCACCGGGCGCAAGGACCCCTGCGGCAGACTGATGCGGATGTACTGGCAGCCGGCGGCGCTGGTCGACGAGCTGGAGGGGCCGCGCCCGGTGCGGCCGGTGCGGCTGCTCGGCGAAAACCTGGTGCTGTTCCGCAGCGAGGACGGAAGCTATGGCCTGATCGATCGCCATTGCGCGCATCGCGGCGCCGACCTCGCCTTCGGCCGGCTAGAGAATGGCGGGCTGCGCTGCGCCTTCCACGGCTGGCTGTTCGACACGTCCGGCCAGTGCATCGAGACGCCGGCGGAGCCCGCCGGTTCGCAGCTCTGCAAGGGCATCAAGCAGCGCTCCTACCCGGTGGTGGAGAAGAGCGGCATCCTGTGGGCCTATCTCGGCGAAGGTGAGCCACCGGCATTCCCGGAGCTCGACTGCTTCGTTGCACCCGGTAGCCACACGTTCGCATTCAAAGGCCACATGAACTGCAACTGGTTGCAGGCGCTCGAGGTCGGCATCGATCCGGCGCACGCCTCCTTCCTGCATCGCTTCTTCGAGGATGAGGACACCTCAGCCGCCTACGGCAAGCAATTCCGCGGCGCCTCCGCCGGCAGCGACATGCCGATGACAAAAATCCTGCGCGAATATGATCGGCCGATCATCAATGTCGAGCACACCGAATACGGCCTGCGACTGATCGCGCTGCGCGAACTCGACAACGAGCGCACCCATGTGCGCGTCACCAACCAGCTGTTCCCGCACGGCTTCGTGATTCCGATGTCGACCGAGATGACGATCACGCAGTGGCACGTGCCGGTCGACGACGAGAACTGCTACTGGTACGCGATCTTCACCAGCTACGCGGCGCCGGTCGACAAGCAGAAGATGCGCGACCAGCGGCTGGAGCTCTATACGCTGCCCGACTACAAGTCGCGCAAGAACCGCAGCAACGATTACGGCTTCGATCCGCACGAGCAGGCGACCGAGACCTATACCGGCATGGGCACCGACATCAACGTCCACGACCAGTGGGCAGTGGAATCGATGGGAGCGATCCAGGACCGCACCAACGAGCATCTCGGCCAGAGCGACAAGGCGATCGTGCAGTATCGCCGTCTGCTGCGGCAGGAGATCGAGAAGGTCGGCGGCGGCGAGAAGCCGATGCTGTTCCTCGACGACGCCTCGGCGCGCAGCATCCAGGGTCCGGCGACGATGGACGGCATCGGGCCGACGCTGGGCTGGGAACTCTACTGGATGGAGGTCGACGTCAAGCGCCGCCGCGGCGCGCCATGGGCCGCGCCCGTGCCGCGCGAGATCGCGGGGAAGGTGCAGCATCTGACGGCGGCGGAGTAGCTATGTCCTTGCGTCATTGCGAGCGAAGCGACGCAATCCATCGCGCCGCTTGTGGAGGTGTGGATTGCTTCGTCGCGTTGCTCCTCGCAGTGACGCCTTTGGAGAGGTGACACCTTGAGCTTTGTCGAGCGTCACGGCCTGTGGTCGGATGAGCAGAAGGAGGCCGCGCAGCGCCTCCGCCGCATCGTCGAGGACAAGAACCTCGAGGTCGTCAGGCTGTCGTTCCCCGACCAGCACGGCATCTTGCGCGGCAAGACCCTGATCGCGTCGGAAGCCGTGCGCGCGCTGGAGGGCGGCTGCTCGATCACCACGACGATGCTCGCCAAGGACACCTCGCACAAGACGGTGTTTCCGGTTTTCACATCAGGCGGCGGCTTCGGCATGAAGGAGATGGAAGGCGCGGCCGACGTGCTGATGGTCGCCGATCCCACCACCTTCCGCGTGCTGCCCTGGGCGGAGAATACCGGCTGGGTGCTGTGCGACCTCTATTTCAGCGACGGCCGGCCGGTGCCGTTCGCGACCCGCAACCTCTATCGCAAGGTGCTCGATCAACTCGCAGGCCGCGGCTACGATTTCGTCGCGGGTCTCGAGGTCGAATTCCATCTGTTCAAGCTCGACGACGCCCATATGGCGCCGGAGGATGCCGGTCAGCCGGGACGGCCGCCGTCGGTCAGCCTGCTGTCGCACGGCTATCAGTATCTCACCGAGCAGCGCTACGATCAGATGGAGCCGGCGCTCGAGATCATCCGCCGCGACATCCTCGCGCTTGGCCTGCCCCTGCGCACGGTCGAAGTCGAGTTCGGCCCAAGCCAGTGCGAATTCACCTTCGCACCGACCGTGGGTCTCGCGCCGGCCGACATCATGGTGCTGTTCCGCTCGGCGGTGAAGCAGATCGCGCGCCGCCACGGCTATCACGCGACCTTCATGTGCCGCCCGAAATTGCCGAACGTGTTCGCGAGCGGCTGGCACCTGCACCAGTCGGTGGTGTCGCGCGCCAATGGCGAGAACGCCTTCATGGCGAAGGAGGCCGGCGAGCCCTTGAGCCCGCTCGGCCGCGCCTGGCTCGCGGGCCTGATCGAGCACGCACGGGCCTCGACCGTATTCACGACGCCGACCATCAACGGCTACAAGCGCTACCGCTCCTATTCGCTGGCACCGGACCGCGCGATCTGGGGCCGCGACAATCGCGGCGTGATGATCCGCGTGCTCGGCGGCCCCAATGATCCCGCGACACGGCTGGAGAACCGGATCGGCGAGCCGGCCGCCAATCCCTATCTCTACATGGCATCGCAAATCCTCTCCGGTCTCGACGGCGTCGACCGCAAGCTCGATCCCGGCCCGTCCGCCGATACGCCTTACGAGACCAAGGCTGCGCTCTTGCCGAAGTCGCTGCGCGAGGCGGTGTTCGCGCTCAATGACGACCCGTTCTTCCGCCAGGCGCTCGGACCCGAGTTCGTCGACTATTACGTCTTCATCAAGAACGCCGAGATCGAGCGTTTCCAGGCCGAGGTGTCGGACTGGGAGCAGCGCGAATATTTCGAGATGTTCTGACCGCTTTTCGTCGTCCCGGCGAAGGCCGGGACCCATAACCACGAGTGCTCCTGATTGAGAACGACGTCTCCCCGTCTGCCCATTACCCGGGCCGCGGCGTATGGGTCCCGGCCTTCGCCGGGACGACATTGAACATGGTGCGAGCGCGGCGCCCTGCTTCAAATCCCAAGATACTTGTGCTGCAAATCCGGCTCGGCAAGCAGCTGCTCTGACGTCCCGGTCCACACCGTCTTGCCGCGCTCGATGATGTAGTGGCGGTCGGCGATGCGGGCGAGGTTGCCGACGTTCTTGTCGATCACCAGCACTGATTGCCCGCGTCCCTTCAGCATCGAAAGGCAGCTCCAGATCTCGTCGCGGATCAGGGGCGCGAGGCCTTCGGTCGCCTCGTCGAGGATCAGGAGCTTCGGGTTGGTCATCAGCGCACGGCCGATCGCCAGCATCTGCTGCTCGCCGCCTGACAGCGTGACGCCCATATTGCCGGTGCGTTCGGCGAGCCGCGGGAACAGCGCATGGATCTTCTCGATGGTCCACGGATTGGAGGCGCCGAGCCGATTGCCCGACGCGGCGACGAGATTCTCGCGCACCGTGAGGTTCGGGAAGATCTGGCGTCCTTCCGGCACGAGGCCGATACCGAGCTTTGCGATCCTGTAGGACGGCAGGCCGCGCACCGCCTCGCCGGCAAAGCGGATAGCGCCTGACCGCGCCGGCGTCAGGCCCATGATCGAACGGATCGTCGTGGTCTTGCCCATGCCGTTGCGGCCCATCAGGGCAACCATCTCGCCCGCCTTGATCTTGAGCGACAGCCCGAACAACACCTGGCTCAACCCGTAGCAGGTCTCGATCCCGTCGACTTCAAGCAAGGTTTCAGCGGTTTTCGACTCAGCCGATTTTGCTTCAGCCATGGCGCGTCACCGCATGCTGCTCGCCGAGATAGGCGCGCTTGACCTCTTCGTGCTTGCGGATCGCGTCCGGTACGTCGCAGGCGATGACGCGGCCATAGACCAGCACCGTGATGCGGTCGGCCAGCGCGAACACCGCCTCCATGTCGTGCTCGACCAGCACGATGGTGACCTCCTTGCGCAGCTCCTTGAGCAGCGCGACCATCCGCGCCGACTCGGTGACGCCGAGCCCGGCCATCGGCTCGTCCAGCAGCAGAAGCTGCGGCCTGGTGGCGAGCGCGACCGCGAGCTCGAGCTCGCGCTGCTCGCCATGGCTCAGTTGCGAGACCACGATATCGGCGCGCTTGCCGAGGCCGACGCGCTCCAGCGCGGCGCGCGCGGCCTCGCGCAGGCGCGTCTCCTTGCGCGCATTGCCCCAGAGGCGGAACGAGTGGCCGTCATGCGCCTGCGCCGCCAGCGCGACATTGTCGATCGCCGAGAAATCCTTCAGCAGTGAGGTGATCTGGAACGAGCGCGCCAGCCCGAGCCTGGAGCGCTTGTAGGACGGCAGGCTGGTGACGTCGCGGCCGGCAAAACGGATGGTGCCGGAATTCGGCATCACCTGCCCGGTAAGCTGACTGATCAGCGTGGTCTTGCCGGCGCCGTTCGGGCCGATGATCGCGTGCAGCTCGCCCGGCACCACTTCCATCGAGAGGTTGTCGGTCGCGGTGATGCCGCCATAGCGGCGCACCAGATTATCGACACGCAGCAAAGGATCAGGCACGGCGCATCCTCCCGAGCAGGCCCATGATGCCGCCGCGCGCGAACAGCACGATCAGCAGCAGCACCGGGCCGAGGATCAGGCCAGAGAACTCGGTGAACTGCGACAGCAGTTCCTCGAGCAGGAGATAGACGATCGCGCCGATGACGGGGCCGAACAGCGAGCCCATGCCGCCGAGGATCACCATCACCATCAGGTCGCCGGAGCGGGTCCAGTACATCACCGCAGGGCTGACGAAATCGGTGTTGTTGGCGAGCAGCGCGCCGGCAAGCCCGCAGATCGTGCCTGCGATCACGAAACAGACCAGCCGGTAGCGATTGGCATGGAAGCCGATCGCCTGCATGCGCTGCTCGTTGGAGCGGACGCCCTGCACCACGAGCCCGAAGCGCGAATTGACGATGCGCCAGATCAGATAGAGGCCGCCGAACAGGCAGGCAAGGCACAGATAATAGAACTGGTTGCGGTCCGACAGATTGATCAGGCCGGCGAAATCGCTGCGCTTATACACAGTGAGGCCGTCGTCGCCGCCGTAGCGCGACAGCGCGGAGGCGACGTAATAGGCCATCTGCGCAAAGGCCAGCGTGATCATGATGAAATAGACGCCGCGGGTGCGCAGGCTGAGCGAGCCGATCAGCAGCGCAAACAGCGCCGAGACCACGAGCGCCACCGGCCACTGGATGAAGCCGGAGCCGATGCCCTCGGCGGCGAGGATGCCGACGGCATAGCCGCCGATGCCGAGATAGGCGGCATGGCCGAAGCTCATCATGCCGCCATAGCCCATGATCAGATTGAGGCTCGCGGCGGCCAGCGCAAAGATCACGATGCGGGTGAACAGCGTGAGGATGAAGATATTGCCGGTGGCTGCCGAATAGACCGGCAGCAGAATGAGCGCGGCGCACATCAGCGCCGCGACCGCATTGGAGGCGTTGAGCTTTGGCTTCATCGTTTGGCCGCCGGGAACAGCCCCTCGGGCCGCATTACGAGGATGATGGCCATCAGGAGGTAGATCAGCATCGAGGACAGCGCCGGCGCCGCGGTCGAGGCCGCCGCCCCGCTCAGCACCTTGCGCAGCAGGTCCGGCAGGAAGGCGCGGCCCATCGTATCGATGATGCCGACGAAGAGCGCGGCCATGAAGGCGCCGCGGATCGAGCCGATACCGCCGATCACGATGATGACGAAGGCAAGGATCAGGATGTTCTCGCCCATGCCGATCTGCACGGTGAGGATCGGCGCCTGCATCAGCCCGGCGAGGCCGGCGAGCGCCGCCCCGAGGCCGAATACCAGCGTGAACAGCAGCTTGATGTTGATACCGAGCGCCCCGATCATCTCGCGGTTGGAGGCGCCGGCGCGGATCAGCATGCCGACGCGGGTGCGCATCACCACGAGATAGAGCAAGGCTGCGACCGCCAGCGCGACCACGATGATCATCAGCCGGTAGGCCGGGTAATACACCCCGGGAATGATCTGCACCGGCACGGTGAGCCAGGTCGGCAGCGGCAGCGCGAGGCCGGCCGGGCCCCAGATCAGCCGGACGGCATCGTTGAAGAACAGGATCAGGCCGAACGTCGCCAGCACCTGGTCGAGATGGTCGCGGCCGTAGAGATGCCTGAGCGCGACATATTCGAGCGCGATGCCGAGCAGCAGCGTGGCGCCCAGCGCCAGCAGCGCGCCGAGCACGAAGCTGCCGGTCCAGGCCACGAAGGTCGCCGCGAAATAGGCGCCCATCATGTAGAGCGAGCCGTGCGCCAGATTGACGAAATCCATGATGCCGAACACCAGCGTCAGCCCGGCCGCCAGCAGGAACAGCAGCAGCCCGAATTGCAGGCCGTTCAGCAATTGTTCGACGACGAGATACATCGTGAGGCTACGTCACCTTGAGCGAAGCGGGTTGGAGTGTCCGCGCATTGCACGCTGCGCGTTCTCCCTCGCCCCGCTCTTGCGGGGAGAGGGTTGGGGTGAGGGACTGTCTCCACGAGCCGATTCGCGGAGAGTCCCCCTCACCCGATCGCTTCGCGATCGACCTCTCCCCGCAAGCGGGGCGAGGTGAACAGAAAGCAAGCCACAGGCCAGAATTTCCGGACGATCACTTCATCGGACACTTGTCGTGGAATTTGTCCTGGTCGTCCTTGACGATGGTCGCAACCGTCTTCAGCGAAAGCTGGCCGTCGGCGTCCTTGACCACGTCCTGCAGATAGAAGTTCTGGATCGGGATGTGGTTGTTGCCGTACTTGAACGGGCCGCGCAGCGACTTGAAGTTGGCCTTCTCCATCTCGGCCTTCATCGCGTCCTTCTTGGTGAGGTCGCCCTTCACCGCGACGACGGCGCTGTTGATCAGCTGGGCGGCGTCATAAGCCTGGGCGCCGTAATAGGTCGGGCGCAGGCCGGGATACTTCTTGCGATAGTCCTCGACGAACTTCTTGTTCTCGGCGTTCGGCAGGTCGTTGACCCATTCCTGCGCGCCGGGAATCCCGATCGCGTTGTCCTTCTGCAGCGGCAGCGACAATTCGTCGACGGTGAAGGCGGTGTAGAGCGGGATCTGCGCCTTGATGCCGGCCTGGGCATACTGGTTCAGGAACTGGACGCCGGCGGCGCCCGGATAGAACACGAAGATCGACTCGGCTTTCGAGTTGCGTGCCTTGGTCAGCTCGGCGGAGAAGTCGAGCTGGCTCGGCCACACCGTGTATTCCTCGCCGACCACCTCGCCCTTGAAGGTGCTCTTCACGCCCGCCAGCATGTCCTTGCCGGCGGCGTAGTTCGGGCCGATCAGGAACACCGACTTGACGCCCTTCTGGTTCATGTAGAGGCCCATCGCGGCGGGCGTCTGGTCGTTCTGCCAGGAGGTCGAGAACACGTAGGGCGAGCACAATTCGCCGGCGAGTTGCGACGGGCCGGCATTGGCGGAGATCAGGAAGGTCTTGGAATCGACCGCGGTCTTCAGCGACGCCAGCAGCACGTTCGACCAGATGTAGCCGACGATGAAGTCGACCTTGTCGGACTGCACCAGCTTCTCGGTCTTCTGCTTGCCGACGTCGGGCTTCTGCTGGTCGTCCTCGTAGATCACCTCGACCGGCTTGCCGTCGATCTTGCGGCCGAGATGGTCGAGCGCGAGCTCGAACGAGTTGCGCATGTCGTTGCCGATCACGGCGGTCGGACCGCTGAAAGTCGAGACGAAGCCGATCTTGACGCTGTCAGCCGCCGCCGCGGGCTGCGCCAGCGCCAAAGCCATGGCGCCTGCCAGCCAAAATGCCTTTTTCATATTTACTCCCCTCCTCAACCAAAGATTCCGCCAGGCCCAATCGAGGCCCGCGGTCACGCTTTGCGCGCGTCGTTCTGTGACGTGTTTTGTGCGCGATATCGCAAGTCTGCAGCAAGCATGAACCGACGGCACCCAATTAGAACCTTCGGCGCATACCCCAGCACCTTGCATCATAATTCGTCCAAATCGGCCGTGGCAAGAAATATAATGCCGGTTGCGTAGGCAACGATTGTCGCAGGCCCCGCTCCCTCCCACCGGTCCCGGCGCGCAATGCAGCAGGCTTTAGCGATCCGGTAAAGAACGTGGAAACCACGGGCCGGCAAGCATTCGCGGGTTTCATGGTCCGGAAAGCATCACCGGGCGACGCTGCCGCCAAAGGGGTGCGTCACATGCTGAATTACATCTTCGGCTTCAATGCCCGGATGGGCCGGTTGGCCTTCTTCTTCTGCAGCTTCGTGACCGGCATCGGCTTCCTGTTGCTGGTCTACGGCATCACCGGCAATGCACCGGCGAGCGGCAGGATGGACGTGCTGCTGGCGCAGGCAGCGAGCAGCCCCGCGTTGATCTTTTCCTTCTATGGCATGCTCGTCGTCTGCTTCATGCTGCAGTCGATGCGCGTGCGTGACATCGGATGGGATCCGGTCTGCGTGATGGCGGCATGGATCGCCCTGATGGTGCTCGACCGGGCGATTGCCGGACGATTTCCCGAATATGCGCTGACCTATCAGCACACCGCGACGGTGGTCGGCACGGCGGTCAATGGCGTCATGAACCTGGTGCTGACGTTCTGGCCCGGCGCCGGTCATGTCGATGAAGCGTCGTCCTTGTCGCGCGAGAGCGGCGGCGACGGCATGTTTGAACGAAACAGCGCACCGACCGCAGGCGGCAGCCGCGTGGCGCGGATTGCCAGCGGCGAATTCGGCGGCAAGACGCGGTAGCGAGCCTCACACGCCGCTGTCGTCCCGGCGCAGGCCGGGACCCATAACCACAGGGTTGTGTTGTCGAAACAAGCTGTGGCCCCAGCGGCGCACGTCAATTGCCATTTGGGGTTATGGGTCCCGGCCTTCGCCGGGACGACACTGAGTTTGTGGCGCGGTCACTGCGTTACAGAGGCTCGGCCGCAGCCACTCACCCCTCATCCACCGCCCATTCGGCGCCGTCGATCGCGTAGGGCGCGTGGCGGAAATCCCTGATGGTTGCGACCTTGTCGGCGGACCAGTCGAGCAGCATGAACGATCGCGGCGGCGCATCCTGCGCGTCCGGATCGAACACCAGGATCGCGGGACGTCCCTCGATTTGTCCGGCCACCAGATGCCAGTCATCGATCTTGGCATAATTGCCGAAATAGCGTGACACCTCGGCCTTGCCGTTCAGCCGCGTCCGGTTGACGAGCTCGAGCCTGATGTCATCGGCGATCATGCCGCGGATGGCCTCGAAGTCGCGGGCGTTGAAGCGGCCGACATAGGCGTTCAGCCTGGTGCGATCGCCCGGCGACAGGCCGGGCCGCGGCGCATCATCAGGCTCGCGGGCGAACGCGCGCAGCTGCGTGCGCCCGCGGTGCAGCGCCGCCTTCACCGCCGGCAGGCTGAAATCCATGATGCCGCAGACCTCCTGCAACGAGCAGCCGAGCACATCCATCAGGATCACGCTGGAGCGCTGCGCCACCGGCAGCCGCATGAAGGTGCGCAGGCTGCTTGCGGCAATCTCGCGGCGGCCGACATCGTCGAGCTCTGCGGCCATCATGTCCACCTCCTCCGAAGAGTGGAGCGCTTCCTGGCGGTTGCGCCGCCTGAGGAAATCGAGCGCGGTGTTGTGCGCGATCCGGAACAGCCAGGCTTGCGGGTTCTGGATCGGCGCTGCGCACGCGAAGGCCTCCATCGCCTTGATCAGCGCGTCCTGCAGCACGTCCTCGCCGTCGATGACCGAGCCGACCATGCGGGCGCAGTAGCGATGCAGCCTTGGCCGCATCGCCGCCAGCAGCGCGTCGACCTCGGCCGCGGCCGGCGCTTGGGGTGGTGACGTCATGATGGCTCCGCCAGATCGATCCACTGCTCGCCGGTTCACGGCTCATCCAGCATACGATAATTTCCGACAATCACGGCACTGCGAACCAGCGGCGGCTCGGCGCAGCGATCCCTGATGCCGTCCTGGAAGGCCTGGAACGCAGCCAGCTTCGGGATCGGGCTCGAACCGTCGTCAGCCGCGGTCTCGACCATATGGATGAAGGTGTCGTCCTCCAGCCGCAGCGTCATGTAGCGCACGCCATCCGGGCTCGCCGCCTTCAGCTCGGCGAACACAGCCGCAACCAGCGCGGCGTTCTTCTCCGCCAGCTCCGGTTTGGTCTTGTACCTGATCAGGGTCCGTCGCATCGCAACCTCCTTGGTTCGCGGCCCGAACCGGCCGCGTCAGACCCAAGGACGTTTGCGAACCGCCAAAGGATGCGGCCCGGCAAAAATAATTCTTCGCCGCATCCTTTGCCCATCTCCGTTCGTCCTTGCCGGCGAAACGCGCCGCAACCCTGCGGCACGCTAACGGAGAACCACCATGCAGACCCCTGAACGGCGCTGGGTGCTCGGCCTCACCGCGCTGGCATCCTTCATGATGGCGCTGGACGCCATGATCATGACCACGGCCTTCGCCACCATCCGCGCCGATTTCGGTAGCGCCGTGGAGACGCTGCAATGGACCGTCAACGCCTTCAACCTGACCTTCGCGGTGCTGCTGCTGACTGGTGCCGCGCTTGGCGACCGTTTCGGACGGCGCCGGATGTTCGCGGCCGGAATTGGCCTGTTCGTCGCGGCATCGGCAGCATGTGCGCTGGCCGGCAACGCCGCTTCACTGATCGCCGCTCGCGCCTTGCAAGGCGCCGGTGCTGCGCTGGTGATGCCGCTGGCGATGGCGATCCTGAGCGGCGCCTTCGGCCGCGAGGAGCGCGCCCGCGCACTCGGCATTTTCAGCGGCATCACCGGATGCGCGCTGATCATCGGTCCCGCGATCGGCGGCTTCATCACCGAGCATCTCGGCTGGCGCTGGATCTTCTGGATCAATTTGCCGATCGGCCTTGTTGCGATTGCACTCGTGATCACACGGCTGCGTGAGAGCTTCGGTCCATCAGCGCCGCTCGACGTCCCCGGACTGACACTGGTCGCGCTCGCGGCGCTGGCTCTGGTCTGGGGCCTGTTGCGCGGCAACAGCGTCGGATGGGCCAGCGCGGAAGTGACGGGCGCGCTGGTCGCCGGCGTCGCGTTGGCCGTCGTGTTCTTGCTGTGGGAGCTGCGCGCGACGAGCCCGATGGTGCCGATGCGGCTGTTCGCGGCAAGGCCATTCGCATCCGGCATGGCCGCGAGCGTGCTGTTCTACGCCGCGATGTACGGCGTGCTGTTCCTGCTGCCGCAGTTCCTGCAGGTCGTGCTCGGCTTCGATGCCTTCGGCGCCGGGCTGCGCCTGTTGCCGTGGACGGCGACGCTGTTCGTCACGGCGCCGATCGCCGGCGCCGTGGTCAATCGGTTTGGCGAGCGCTCGCTCGTCGTCACCGGCCTCTTGATGCAGGCGATCGGGCTCGGCTGGATCAGCGAGATCGTTAGCCCCTCTGTGCCCTACTCCGCGCTGATCGCGCCGCTGGTGCTCGCCGGCATCGGCGTGTCGATGGCGATGCCGGCAGCGCAGAACGCGGTGCTGAGCGCGGTTGCGGTCAGCAAGATGGGCAAGGCATCGGGCATCTTCAACATGGGCCGCTTCCTCGGCGGCATGTTCGGCATCGCGGCGCTGGTGGCGAGCCTCGTGGCGAACGGCGCGGCCGATTCATTCGGACATTTCAGCAGCGGCTTTGCTGCGGCGATGAGCCTTGCGGCAACGCTGTCATTCGCCGGCGCGGTCGCAGGACTATTCCTGCCGATGCGGCGTCAGGTCATCGCCGCAGCCGCGCCGCAGGATGCGTGAGACTTGCCGCGATTGGGTTTCGCTATCGGGCGATCGAGCAATTCGTATTGGAATGGAGCCGCGAATGATTACATAATCAAGCGACGAAGCCGTTCGAAACCGAGGGCGACATCAGATGACGCAAGCGCCGGCCAAACCTCATCGCGTGGTGATCGTCGGCGCCGGCTTCGGCGGGCTGGAAGCGGCCTTCGGTCTTCGCGGCACGCCGGTCGAGATCACGCTGATCGATCGCCGCAATCACCATCTGTTCCAGCCGCTGCTCTACCAGGTCGCGACCGCATCGCTCGCCACCAGCGAGATCGCCTGGCCGATCCGCTATCTCCTCCGCGATCGGCCCGAGGTGACGACGCTGTTCGCCAATGTCTGCGGCGTCGACCCGGCGGCGAAGCAAGTGCAGCTCGACGACGGCGGCAGCATTCCCTACGACACGCTGATCCTCGCCACCGGCGCGCGCCATGCCTATTTCGGCCATGACGAATGGGAGCCGTTCGCGCCCGGCCTGAAGACGCTGGAGGACGCGACCACCTTGCGGCGGCGCATCCTGGTCGCGTTCGAGCGCGCCGAACGCGAGACCGATCCCGACAAGCGCGCGGCGCTGCTCACCTTCGTCATCATCGGCGCCGGGCCGACCGGCGTCGAGATGGCCGGCACCATCGCCGACCTCGCCAAGGACACGTTGGCTCCGGACTTCCGCCACATCGACACCCGCAAGGCACGCGTGGTGCTGATCGAGGCCGGGCCGCGCGTGCTGGCCGGATTCCCGGACGATCTCTCGGCCTATGCGCAAGCGTCGCTGGAGAAAATCGGCGTCGAGGTGATGCTGGGCGAGCCGGTCACCGAATGCTCCGCCGACGGCGTGGTGTTCGGCGGCAAGCGGCTGGAGGCGCGCACCATCGTCTGGGCCGCCGGCGTGCGCGCCTCGCGCGCCGCCGAATGGCTGAACGCGCCGGCGGATCGCGCACACCGGCTGCAGGTCGAGCCGGATCTGACTGTGCCGGGCCATCCCGATGTCTTCGCGGTCGGCGACACCGTCACGATCAAGGGCCCCGACGGCAACCCGGTGCCCGGCATCGCACCGGCCGCCAAGCAGGAGGGGCGCTACGTCGCCGCCCTGATCAAGGCCCGGCTCGACGGCAAGACACTGCCGCCGTTCCGCTACAAGCATGCCGGCAGCCTCGCCCAGATCGGCAAGAAGAAGGCGGTGATCGATTTCGGCTGGCTCAAGCTGCGCGGCTCGCTGGCGTGGTGGATTTGGGGCCTCGCCCACATCTACTTCCTGATCGGCGTGCGTCACCGGATCGCCGTGGCGATGAACTGGCTCTGGATCCACACCCGCGACCAGCGCGCCGCACGGCTGATCACGCAAGGCAGCAGCAAGGTCGCGCAATAGGCGCGCTTTCGCGCGCGCAACCTTCGTCCCGTCATCCAGACGAGCCCGCCATTGCGCGCCGGCATCCCGCATGAAATACTTGCCATGGCAACAATGTTTGCCGGGAGGAAACAATGCGGATCGATGCGCGCACCCTGGCGCTTGCAGGCTCACTCGTCGCGCTGACGTCATCTGTATCGGCACAGGCGGTCACGTCGCAGATGACCGGCGATCCCGCAGCAACCTGCAACGGCCTTGCCGGACCAGCCGATGGCGCCGTCAGGATCGACGCCGCCACGCTGCAGGCGCCGACACAGCTCTCGGTCTCCGACAAGGCGCCGACGCCTTCCGGCCGCGTCATTCCGGCCAATCCGGCCTTCTGCAAGGTGCTCGGGCATATTGATCCCGTCGATCCCAAGGCGCCACCGATCAAGTTCGAAGTGAACCTGCCCGTCGAGTGGAACGGCCGCTCGCTGCAGTATGGCGGCGGCGGCTTCAACGGCGTGCTGATATCGGGCCTCGGCCTGCCGCCGGCCTATCCGTTCGACAAGGCCTCGCCGCTGGCGCTCGGCTTTGTCACCTACGGTACCGACTCCGGCCACGAGTCGAAGCCCGGCGAGCCGCCGCAGCTGTTCGCGCTCAACGACGAGGCGTTCGAGAACTTTTCGCACAAGGCCTACAAGAAGGTGCGCGACGCCGCGCGGGCGCTGACGGTCCGCGCCTACGGCAAGCCGCCCGCGAAGATGTATTTCATGGGATCATCCGAAGGCGGCCGCGAGGCGCTGACCATGGCGCAGCGTTACCCCGACGATTTCGACGGCATCTTCGCGCGCGTGCCCGTGATCAACTGGGTCGGGCTGCAGCATGCCGGCACCCGCTCGGGCCTCGTGACGATGGGCGACGGCTGGATCAGGCCGGCGCAGGTCAAGCTCGTCGCCGACGCCGTGCTGAAGGCCTGCGACATCCAGGACGGCTCCGACGATGCGCTGGTGCAGGACCCGGTCGGCTGCAAGGCGACGTTCAAGCCGGCCACGCTGGCATGCGCCGCGGGGCAGAGCGGCGACGATTGCCTGACCGACAAGCAGATTGCCGCCATCGACACGTTGCACGCGCCATACAAATTCCCGTTCCCGCTCGCCAACGGCCTCGACGACTATCCGGGCTGGGGCGTGTCGGGTGAGGATACGCCGGCGTTCGGCCCGACCGGTGGCTGGAAGGCCTGGTGGCTCGGCACGACTGCTCCCGCGCAGCCGCCAGCCCCGACCAACGGCATCGCCTGGATCTACGGTGCCGGCGGCATTCAATATGTCTTCGCGCGCGATCCGAAGCTCGACGTCACGACGTACAGGCCCGAGGACCACAAGGCGCGCCTGCTGGAAGTCTCCGCCCTGATGGATTCCACCGATCCGGACCTCAGCCGCTTCCACGCCCGCGGCGGCAAGCTCGTGATGCTCGAGCACATGTCCGACTACGCGCAAAGCCCCTATGCCGGCATCCGCTACTTCGAGAATGTCGAGAAGACGCTCGGCAAGGACAAGGTCGCCGAGTTCGCCAGGCTCTACACCGCACCCGGCGTCGACCATGTCGGCTCCGGCGCACCCGCCAATGTCGACATGCTGGCCGTGCTGGTCGACTGGGTCGAGAACGGCAAGGCGCCCGGCGATCTCGAGGTGCGCGAGCAGAAGACCGAGGCCCCGAGGTTTGAAACGCTGCGGGCGCTGCCGCTATGCCGCTGGCCGAACTGGCCGCATTACAAGGCAGGCTCGGTCACCGCGGCGGCGAGTTTCACTTGCGCGCCGTGAGATGAGTTGCGTCACACCTTCGGACCGTCTCGTCTTGTGGCGATCGAGCGCAGCGGCGATTGTGGGCAGCTCCGCCAGCGGGGCTACCCCCTCTTAGTCAGCGGCATCACCGTATCGCGGCCAGCCGGCAGCTCTCATCGAATGTCGGTGTGCTACACCATCACGGTCCCGGCTGACCGAGACGGATATTCAACAATGATCTTAAGGAGGGAATGCAATGCGAATGTCTTCCGCCTTATATTTGTTCATTGCGCTACTCGCGATGCCTGCGGCCGCTACCGCCGGCGACGAAAGTCTGAAGCAGCAGGTCGAGAAAATCGGGGCGGCCTATGCCGACAGCTTCAACAAGCAGGATGGTGCCGGGATCGCCGCGCTCTACGCGCCTGGCGGCATGATCGTCAATCCAACCGGGCCGCACACCGATATTGCGCAGGCCTATGATGGTCTCTTCAAGGCAGGGTTCAACCACAATGACATAACGGTGGACGAGGCCATGCCGCTCGGCACCGATACGGCTCTCGCGATCGGCGAATACCACATCACCGGCAAGAAGCAGACCGGCGAGCCTCTTGATGTTGTTGGCCGCTGGACCGCCGCGTACAGCAACCAGGGCGGCAACTGGAAGATCCGGATGCTGTCGGCCTTCCCCAAGGCGCCTCCGCCGAAATAATACTGTTCAAGAAGCGCGCCGGAGCGGGGCTGCGGCCACAGCCGGGGTCGCAGCCGCTCTTGGATACGGCGTCAGCCCATCACCTGATGCGGCGAGCGGCCGAACGCGGCCTTGAAAGCGCGGCTGAAATGCGAGACGTCGCTGAAGCCGAAGCTGAGGGCGACATCGGTGACATGGGCGAAGCGTCGCTCGGCCAGCGCCTGGTAGGCGCCGGCGAGCCGCTGCTGCCAGAGCCAGCGGATCGGCGTCGTGCCTTCGCGCGCGAACAGGCGATTGAGCGTGCGCGGCGCCATGTTCTGCGCCGTGGCGATCGCATCGAGATCAAGCTCGGGGTCGTCGAGATTGGCGAGGATATGGGCCTTGACCCGCGCCAGCCGTTCATCGCCGTGTCGCGACACATCGTCCGTCAGCTCGGTCTGAAGCGTCGTCGCGAAGATATCGAGCGCCGCGGCGCCGAGCCGTATCGCAGCAGGCCCGGCTTCGTCGTCGAGACGCGTCAGCCGGCGGATCAGCGAGCCCGCCAGCGCGCCGACTTTCGACGCGTTGCCGACCCGCCGCGCCGTCAGGCGTTGCGCATCCGGCAGGCGCGCGAGCAGCAGCGGCCGCGGGATCGACACCATGATCGACCGTGCGCTCGGGGCGAATTCAAGCGTGAACGGCTGCGCCTGGTCATGCAGCATGAGATCGCCGCGGCGCATCCGCACCTCGCGGCCGTCCTGCGCAAAGCTGACCTCGCCCCGCAGCGTGAGCCACAGCATGAAATAGTCGCGCGGATCCCTGCGGACGTCGCTCGCGCTGCGCGTCACCCGGATGCGGTCGGCGGCCGGTGTCGACGACCAGATGTCGTTGATTGCGAGCGGACCGAAATGGCGGATCGAGATCGACGCCTGGAACGCCTCGTCGGAGACGCGGCGGCATTCGGTCAGCGAGAATTCGCGGCAGGTGACGTGGTGCCAGCGGTCGAAACTGTCACCCGGCGCGACGAGCGTCTGCGCGACAACTGCGTGATCTGGGGTCTGCATCGGACCTTGCTCCTGCCCAACCCGGCAGCGGGATATTCTGCGTCCCGTCCCCGGTTCTGGCAAGCAGAGTCCAGCGATTGGCCCGCACAGCCAAGAACGTCCGCAGGAACCCGCGTAGAAAATCCCTCCCACCCGGAGAGGAGACACCCCATGGGCTATCAATGCGACGTCATCGATCCCAGCAAGACGGTCATGATCGTTGTCGACATGCAGAACGATTTCGTGGCCGAGGGCGCCAAGCTGCGTTCCGCGCAAGCCGCCGCGATGGTGCCCAGGCTGGCGCAGACCCTGAAGGCCTGCCGCGACAAGGGCATCCGCGTCGTCTACACCGCGCATGTGCATCGCCGCGACGGCAGCGACATGGGGCTGTATGACGATCTCTATGGGCCGATCGCCGACCGGTCATCGCTGGTCGACGGCACCACCGGCGTCGAGATCTTCAATGATCTCGCACCTGCGCCAGGCGAGCACGTCATCAAGAAGCACCGCTACAGTGCATTCTTCGCCACCGACCTCGACCTGATCCTGCGCGAATGGGGCATCACGACGGTGATCATCTCGGGCACCACGACCGAGAACTGCTGCCACGCCACCGCGCGTGACGCCATGTTCCACAATTACAAGGTTGTCTTCCTTTCGGACGCGACGGGCACGTTCGACTATCCCGATGTCGGCCAGGGTGCGATGTCCGCCGAAGAGGTGCATCGCGCCACGCTGACGATCCTGGCGTTCTCCACGGCGCATGTGATGACGGCGGGCGAGATGCTGGGGCGGGTGAAAACCGGCGATGGAGCGGCAAAGGCTGCGTAGTTGGTCGCGAACAGCCCGCCACACATTCGGTTCGCCTCTCCCCTTGCGGGAGAGGCCGGAACGCATGGAGCCCAGCGCAATGCGATCCGGGTGAGGGGTTGCGGTTTCTCCGCCCGGTATGCCGTGTGGAGAGATACCCCTCACCCCAGCCCTCTCCCACAAGGGGAAAGGGAGCCAAGCGAGGCTCGCGGCGAAGAGCTCACTTCACCAGCGAGCACCCGCCATCGGCCAGCGGGCGGAATGCCTGCTCGGCCGGGATGGTCGCGATCAGTCTGTAGTAATCGTAGGGGTATTTCGACTCCTCCGGCTTCTTCACCTCGAACAGATACATCGGGTGGATGACGCGGCCGTCCTGGCGGATCGTGGTGTCGCCGAACAGCTTGTCCTTGCCCTTGAAGGTCTTCAGCTGCGGCACCACGACCTTGGCGTCGTCGCTGCCGGTGGCCGCGACCGCGTTGAGATAGGCGAGCGTGGAGGCATAAACACCGGCCTGGTTGCCGCTCGGCATCTTGCCGTTCATGCCGGGCCGCGCGGCGAAGCGTTTTGCGAATGCGCGGGTGTCGTCGTTCATGTCCCAGTAGAAGGCTTCCAGCAGTTGCAGGCCCTGCGCGACCTTCAGGCCCATGCCGTGGACGTCGTTCACGAACAGCAGGAACGCCACCATGGTCTGGCCGCCCTGCTGGATGCCGAACTCGGCCGCCTGCTTCACCGCGTTGATGGTGTCGCCGCCGGCATTGGCGAGGCCGATCACCTTGGCTTTCGAGTTCTGCGCCTGCAACAGGAAGGACGCGAAGTCCGAGGTGCCGAGCGGGTGCTTGCTCGATCCCAGCACCGTGCCGCCGTGCTTCTCGATGTAGTTCGTCGCTTCGGCTTCGATGCCCTTGCCCAGCGCATAGTCGACCGTGACGAAATACCAGTCCTTGCCGCCACGCTGCATCATCGCGGCTGCGGTGGTGTTGCCGGTCGCCCAGGTGTCGTTGACCCATTGAATGGTGTTCGGTGAGCAGGCCTTGCCGGTAAGGTCAGAGCTTGCGGTCGACGAGGCCAGGAACGTCATCCTGCTGTCGCGCAGGATGGTGTTGATGGCGAGCCCGACGGCCGAGTTCGGCACGTCGACGATGGCGTCAACACCCTCGACATCGAGCCATTTGCGCGCGATCGCAGATCCCACGTCGGCCTTGTTCTGGTGATCTGCATAGACGATCTCGACCTTGATGCCCTTGCCGCCACCGTTGAAATCCTCGGCCGCCATCCGCGCGGCTTCCACCGAGCCCATGCCGTTGGTGTCCTGGAAGATGCCGGAAATGTCGTTCAGCACGCCGACCCGCACGACATTGTCTGATATCTCCGCGCGTGCGCTGCCCGCGGCACAGGCCAATGCCAGCGCAAGTCCAATCCCAAATCGTCCGGCCCCAAAGCCCCTCATCGCATCCCCTCCCTTGCGTTGTTCTGCAGCCGGCGTCAGGCCGGCGTGATTTCGACCGGCAGGCTCTCGAGCCCGCGCAGCGTGTTGTTGAACAGCCGCTTCGGCTCGCCCGTGATTTCGATCCTGGCAACACGGCGCGCCAATGCCGCCATCATCACCTCGCCTTCGAGGCGCGCGACCAGCTGGCCGACGCACATGTGGATGCCCGAGCCGTAACCGACATGGCCCGAGGTGCGGCGCGTGATGTTGTAGCTGTCGGGCTCTTCCCAACGGCGCGGATCACGGTTGGCCGCGGCGAGGAACATCAGCACCTTCTCGCCCTCCGGGATATTGACGCCGCTGAGCTCGATATCCCGGGTGGTGGTGCGGAAGAAGGTCTGGACCGGACTTTCGAACCGCACCGCTTCCTCGAACGCATTGCGCGCCAGCGTTGGATCGTTGCGCAGCTTCTCGAACTGGTCGGGAAAGCGCGCCAGACAATAAACGGCGGCGCCGATGCCGTTGACGGTGGTGTCGAGGCCGGCCGAGAGCAGCGAGCGCACCAGCAGCGGCGCCTCGGTCGCGGTAATCGCGCCGCTATCGACGTGGGCATGGATGCAGGCGCCGATGCCGCCCGGGGTGAGATTGTCGCGCTGGCACTGCTCGGCGACATAGGCCTGATGCGGTGCGGAACGCTGGATCGCCTCCTCGCGGAGCTGGTTCGGCGGACCGAAGGCGTTGAACACCAGGCTGGCGTAGGGCAGCAGATGCTCGCGGCCCTCCGGCTTCAGGCCAAGCGCATCCGGGAAGATCGACAGCGGATAGGCTTCCGCGAGGTCCGCGATCGCGTCGAACCGGCGCTTCTCCAGCAGCGCATCGACGCGGGCCTCCGCAGCCTCGGCAAAACGCCCACGAAGCTGCTTCATCACGGTCGCAGACAGCACCGAGCTCAGCACGTTGCGGGTTCGGGTGTGGGCGGGCGGGTCGGCCTCCAGGATCAGGCTCGGCGGCCGCCACGGCTTTTCCTTGGAAAAGTCGCTGAGGCCGACGCCGCGGCTGGAGCAGAACGTGGCGGGATCGTTCAGGACGGCGTACACCTCCGCGTAGCGCGCCACCCCATAGACATTCCACTTGTCCAGATAAACCACCGGCCCGGCCTCGCGCAGCCGCGCATGGGTGGGGAACGGATCGGCGAAGAAGTCGAGCGCGAACGGATCGACGTCCAGATGCGGGACGGACGCATCGTCTGTTGCAGTCATCGGGACCTCCCGAGGTTTGATCTTGTCAACACGGGCCGCATGTCACTTGCTCCCGAACAGTTTCGCAGCGATGATTTGAGAAATGAGCAGCCAGCCCCTCCCCCGAAAGCCCCGCCGGCCAAGACCGGCCGAACCCGCAGACGCCATTGATGGCCCGCTGCTGGACCTCAATCGCTATGTGCCGGCGTTCATCACCTTCATCGGCAACAAGCTGTCGAACAGCGCCACCGCATTTTACCAGAAGAATTTCGGGGTCAACGTCACCGAGTGGCGAATCATCTCGCAACTGGCGATCGAGCCGGGGATTCCGGCCTCGCGGATCTGCCAGGTGATCGGCTTCGACAAGGGACCGGTCAGCCGCAACCTCGCGGCGCTGCAGAAGCGCGGCCTCTTGACGATCCGCACCGCGCCGGACGACGGCCGCACCCATTCGATCACGCTGACCGCGCGGGGCCGGGCTGTCCACGACAAGGTCATCGTCGCGGCGCTGGAGCGCGAACGGCGGCTGCTGTCGTGCCTGAAGAAGGACGAGCGCGAGGTGCTGATCGACCTGCTGCGCCGGCTCCACGAGAATCTCGGCGCCGTGACCGGGCAAAGCACGACCTGACCGCACGGCCGGGCCACGGCCGACGCCCTGCGCCACCACGGTGTTCGCCCGATCTCCCATGCGCGCTATCAGCGCCGTGGCGCGCAATATCGTCCTCCCAAACGCGTAGCCGTTGACCGGCCCTGACCCGATTGGGGGCAAACTCGCACAGCTTAGTTGCTATAGCAACTAAAAACCCGGACGCGTGCGGCGTCAGGTCTCATGAGATACTAGCGACGTGGCGCCCGGGAAAGGAGAGAAAAAAGGTAAGGAAAAAAAAAAAAAGAGAGAG
>NZ_NSJY01000004.1:0-27011 GCF_002289535.1 Bradyrhizobium sp. UFLA03-84
CCCAACGCCGTGATGAAGTAGGCAGTGCACAATGGGCCGAGCTTGATACCGGTTCGGGACTCTGGACACTCCCAGCCACCCGGACCAAGAACCATCGCGAGCACGTGCTGCCATTGGTTCCCGCCGCCTTAGCCCTGCTCCCACGCCGCCGGGATGGCCGAGACTTCCTCTTCGGTGACGGACCCCGACGCAGTGGTGACCCGCACCGTGGTTTCTCGGGCTGGTCAAAGTCGAAGTCGGCGCTTGATGCGCGCATTGCGCAAGCCTTGGGCGAGCCGCTGCCCCATTGGACGGTTCATGATCTTCGGAGATCAGCGTCCACGATGATGGCCGACCAGCTAGGCGTCTTGCCACACATCGTGGAAGCGATCCTAAACCACGTCAGCGGTCACCGGGCTGGCGTTGCCGGGGTGTATAACCGCGCCCGGTATGCGAGCGAGATGCGCGAGGCGCTCCAACGCTGGGCACGGCACGTTGAGGCCCTGGCAGTCCGAAGGCTGGGAGAGGTTGCCGCATGACCGCGGGCTTGGGCCTTCCTACCGGAGGCCCTGGCGGATCTGTCGGGATCCACTCCTCGTTGAGGGAGCTAGCCTGCAGGCGGCGAGTACGAGCCGGCAGACCGCTCGGACCGAAACACTACATTGCTAAGCCCAAGTTTTCGAAGTCCCGTTTTCCTACAGAAGGACGGCCTAGCTCTCGCGCGACCTGTGGCCGGCAGGTTCAAACCCTGGAGCGCACGGTATCGATATTCACTCCAAGTTCCGATCTGACAGCCGGCGGGAAGTTGGGCCGCGAATAAAAGCCACGATTTTGGGCGCTGGACTGTGTCCGGCCTCAGTGGCCCAGTTTGAAAATCGCAGTGGTCTGAATGGGTTGGTCGGCGTTCCCAATATTCGTACCGAGTCTATGCCCCATTCGGCATAACGAGTTTCTATAGGGACGGAAGGCCGCTCCCCACATGGTTCTCCGTAAGGATGGCCCGGGGTTCTCCGTGGGTGAACGGAGTTCCGTTTCGGATTGTCGCGAGAGATCGTTCCATGCCGTTTCGCGGGCCCCACGCCCGAGGAACAACTGTTCACTTTGTAACTTAAGGACTCGGCGTCTTGGAGGCGCGTCCAATGGGTCCAGTAGGGCAAAGAATCCAAGAGATTGAGAAGCTACTCATCAAGTCCTGCAGCTGCGGCAAGCAACCAGAATTGGTGCGCACCATGTTGAATGTGCACACCGGCAAACATGTCCGCATATTCGAATGCAAGTGCGGCAAGCGAACCTGGGACGGCTAGTGCGGCAGGAACTAACTCGCTTGCGCTCTTGTTGGCATGCATGACGCTCTACTTCTTCGACATCAGAGACGAGACGGGCTTCTATCCCGATGAAGAAAGGGTAGAGCTATAGGACGACCGGGCCGCAAAGATCGAGGCCGCCCAGACGCTCGCGCAGATCGCGCGGGACACGGCTCAGACTGATGGCCGCCCCATTTCGATAGAGGTTCGCTCCGACGCTCGACCGCTATTCCACGCCGCCTTCGCCATTCAGAAAGGCGACTCAAAGCACTAGAAGGGCGCGTTAGCTTCGTATGAGTGAGCCGAATTACAGGACGTGCGTGTGCGGGGCGATCTACCTTCGCCTTGAGTCTTCCGCTCCAACTCGACAGGCCGGCAGATTTGATTGTGCAGTGTGCGGGATTACTCTGGAAAGCTGGAACGCGTCTTGGGTCCCGCGCTATCGGCTGGTGATAGGCCCGCTGAAAATGCCGGAATAGTGAGGCCGCCTCAGTTGGCGGCCTCTTCTTCGTCATCCTCATCTTCAAGGACGGCCTTCTGGGCCTCATGAGCTTGCCGATCTCCTTGGGACCCATCTTCCCTTCGATCAAAGGCGCACGTTCGCTTCGCGCCCAACCTTGTTGCGCATCCACTCGGATCACCGGCTGAAAGAACGACGCTGGGCTTTTCAAACGGGATTACGGGGCCCGCGATGCGTTCGGCGACAGTGCCTCGCATGGCGTGATCGTAAAACCTACTCGGTAACGCACCTCGTAAAGGAAGCGCAGGGCCGCTACCCCGGCCGCCGTAGTAGCGGTAGACAGCGAGGTAGTATCCGGCGATCCGGATCAATACGTTTCAACTAGCTACGTTGAGCGCCAGAACCTCACGCATGGCGTCGCGTCGGTTCACCCGGTTGACGAACGGTTCTAGCAAGAAGCCGGATAACCATTGTTCTTAAAGACCATGGATAGCGGTTCTTGTCCAACGTTCCTTCGATCACATCATGCCCATCGGACTCCAAAACAACTGATCCGCAGCTTTTTTCTGACCGTCGCTGAGCGTATCGTAGAGAGGCTTGAGCGTCTTGTTCATGACACGCATCGCATCGAGTTGTGCGCTCAATAGCTGCTCACTCTGGTCAAGCCGGTCCGGCAAACTTAGGTGAGAATCACGTTTGCCCATCATGGTCGTGCAGCGGGCAACCAAGGCTTTCGCATTGTCGCGCGCGGCAGTAGCGTAGGCGTTCCAAAGCGACTCCTGCGCATTCGTCACCTTGAGCTCCGCTTTGATGTAGGCCAAGCGTCCCTCGATATGGCTGCCCATCGCGGCACACATCGCTTCCGCGGATCTGCTCCCTCCCATCATCCCAGGGCCCATGGAACCATCGCCCATCATGCCGATGAACCCGTAACCCATCATGCCGCGGGGACCCCAGGACCATCCGGGCGACGTACCTTGCTGCGCGGGCTGCTCCTGGGCGACGGCTGTGCCGAAAATTGCCGCCGCGATGGCAAGCGCGACCACCGCACTCTTGCTTAGAGCTCTCACGACGTTTCTCCTCCTCATAGGTCAAGTGCACAGGCGCATCATTGTCTTTAACCGCAATCGCATCTTGATTTTGGTCAAATGCAAACGAGGTGATACCTCTCGCCGATCGCTCGGAATTCGGCTATGGCGTTGGCACGAAGTTTTCCGCGACCGTGGGCCGCAGAGCCACTTCACATCTGCTTGCGCAGGCGCGGCAGCATGCGTCGTAGAGTGTTGTCGCCAAAAACAATATGATGCACGAGCGCGGCGATCATATGAAATGCCGCCAAAATCACGAGAACGTTGGCCAGAACCTCGTGCACTTCCTTGACGCTGTGCGCGAACACTTTATCAGCGAGCCACGGCGATGGAATTTCTCCGAGCCCAAATAGAAGTAGCGAGTGGCCTTGTGCGAACTGAAGCGCGATGCCGAACGCAGGTACCAACACCAAAAGTCCATAGAGGACGTAATGCATCAACCGAGACGCCGGATCGGTCCACTCTACCAACCATCTGCCGAACTCGGTGGGTACGCTTTCCGGCGGCGGGTTTGCAATACGCCACGGTATTCGCACGACTGCGACCATCAGAATAGCCAATCCGATCCAGATATGTGTAAGTAACCTAAAGCCCTGAGCCGAATTTTCGGAAAGCTCTTCACCGAACATTCCCAAGGTCCAGGCAACGATAACGAGAAGAACCGTCACCCAGTGCAACGTCTTGGCGACCGGGCCGTAGTCATTGCTCGCGACGTTCTTCATGGCTTGACCCTCATGTTGGAAAAGTAGGCTGTCCCGAGCGCGCGAAGTTGATCTGAATCAACGAGAATATTGAAGCAGTGGAGCGAACGAAATCGACCGGCCCTCATTCGCGCGCTCCGTTTTGGTGCTCTGTCTTGTAGGTGTGGCTGGCCCCGCTGCTTAGAAGCTTTCGGGCGCGGGCCGCTGTTCCAGCTTTGTTGTTGCGACGCCTGGCCCACGAGCTAAGCTACCGATCCCGATTACCGGAGACCTAGATCGCCTTGCCAGTCCTGCTCACGCTCCTGGGGCCTATTGTGGCCATCGGCTGGCTGTTCGGCTCGCAAATCGCATCATAATTCAACCTTCTCGCGAAGGACTTGCCGCAAAGCCTCACGCAACTCGCCCATGAATCGGATCGAGTTAATGGGGCACGTGGCTTCTCGGGCATTCAAGATATCAATCTTGGCAACGTCACTGCGCCAGTTCAAGGTCGATCAAACGCGCGTGCGCAGGTGCATCGGCAAGCAAGCGACGAGGCCAACAAGCGACGTTCAATGGAGCGGCGGGGGCCCGGCATCGACTTTGATCACCGCTAGTCCGGTCGAGATTGGAAGATGTCGCCTCGGCGCGAGGACGCCTCCAGCAAACGGTGAGCGAGAATGAAAGTCGGCATTTTTTTCGAGCGCCTGCGGTGAGAGCCACAAATGGCGCTGGACTGAGTTCAGGCCCTCTCGAGGGTTTCAGCTTGAACAGCCTCGGCCCGCAGCAGGCATGTTATTGCGGCCGCGGATACCTTATCGATTGGGGATATCGATCACTCCAAATTCCGATACGGGCATGATCCAATAAACCATTCTGGATCCCGCGAATGCGATCTTGAGCCGCTCCAACAGTTGCGCGGCCTCTTGCTCCTGAAGAATTTTCCGCACCATGATCTCGTCGGCGTGCCCCTTGACCCGCTCGGCCGACGTTTGCAGGCGGACGTCGGGACCGTGTCCCGCGGCGTCGGAGGCCGTGAAGCCCGGCACAAGATCGCGCTGTTCGCGCAGATAGTCGAAAAGCTCGTCCTGAAGCGATCGTGCGGCGATGAGCGTCAGGCAGACCCGTTCGGCACTCATTTGGCCTCCTTGGCGATGCCGCCGAACCGGCGATACAGAATCGGCAGAAGGATCAGTGTCAAAGCCGTCGACGAGACGAGGCCGCCAATCACCACGATGGCCAGCGGACGCTGGATCTCCGAGCCCGGACCGCTCGCGAAAAGAAGTGGGACGAGGCCGAGCGCAGTGATACTCGCCGTCATCAAGACCGGTCGGAGCCTGCGCTTGGCACCCTCCACGACGATGCGTCCCTCCGGCAATCCGTGGGCGCGGAGCTGGTTGAAATACGAGACCAGCACGACGCCGTTAAGCACGGCGATGCCCAGCAGTGCGATGAATCCCACGGAAGCGGGAACCGACAGGTATTCACCGGTCACCACCAGCGCAAAGACGCCGCCAATCGCCGCAAACGGGATATTGACCAATACCAAAAGCGCCTGACGGATCGAGCCGAATGCCGTGAACAGCAGCAGAAAGATGAGCCCGATCGCAACCGGCACCACGATCGAAAGGCGCGCGGCGGCGCGTTGCTGATTTTCGAACTGACCGCCCCAAGTGAGGCGGTAGCCCTGCGGCAGAGGTAGCTCCGCCGCTACCTTCTGCTTGGCAGCCTCGACGAAACCGACCATGTCGCGCCCCCGCACGTTGGTGCGCACGATGCTCATTCGATATCCGTTCTCGCGGCTGACCACGACGGGGCCGTCAACCCGATGAATGCGGGCCACCTGCGAGAGCGCGACGTGCTGGCCGTTGGCAAGTGTGAGCGGCAGGCTCGCCAAGAGCGTGGGCGCTTCGCGCGTCGTTTCGCTGCCCCGAATCAAGATCGGAGTACGGCGCCCTTCTTCCAGTACCGTGCCGATGGTTCGACCTTCGATCTGGGTGCGCAGCGAGTTTGAGATCGCATCGACGGTCAGGCCAAGACGTCCCGCCTCCATGCGGTTCACTGCAACCGTATAGTATTGCGCCCCCTCGTTGAGGGTGGTGTAGACGTCCTCGGCGCCCTCGATGCTGGACAGTACGGCGGACAGCTTGCCGGCAATCTCATTGAGCTTCGCGATGTCGGGCCCAAAGATCTTCACGGCGACGTCTCCTCGCACGCCGCTGATCATCTCCTGCACGCGCATGTCGATCGGCTGCGTGAAGCTAAGCGACAAGCCGGGAAAATCAGCCAGCACGTGCCGAAGCTCCTCAATCAGGGAGGAGTTGTCGGTCGACTTTCGCTCTTCTGCGGATTTCAGAACCAGGAATGTATCAGTCTGATTCGGTCCCATCGGATCCAACCCGAGTTCGTCTGATCCGGTTCGGGCCACGATGCCTTTCACGTCCGGCACCTTGGCCAGGATGGCGGACTGGAGCTTCTTGTTGATCGCAATCATTTCGTCGAGATTAATCGACGGCAGCGCCTCGACGCTGACGATCGTATCGCCTTCGTCCATCGTCGGCATAAATGTCTTGCCGAGTTGTGTGTAGGCATAGCCTGCTGCGGCCAACGCGACGACGGCCGCGATGATGACCTTGCGCTCGTTCTTCAGGGCCCAACTAAGTGCAGGGGCGTACAGGACCGTGGCGGTCCGGATCAGCCACGGCTCGTGGTGTGACGTGCTCTTCAGCAGAAAAGAGGTCGCGACAGGAATTACCGTGAGTGCCAGCAGCAGTGAAGCGCCGAGCGCGAAAATGATCGCAAGAGCGACGGGGATGAACAGCTTTCCCTCGAGTCCCTGAAGCGTCAGCAGTGGCACGAATACGATGATGATGATCAGCACGCCCGACGCGACCGGCTGCAGGACCTCGCACACCGACCGGAAAATGACATGGACGAGCGGGGTTGCCCTTCCCGTCGGTTCCTTGCTGAGATTCCCCACCACGTTCTCGACGACCACCACCAGCGCGTCGATCAGCATGCCGATCGCGATGGCAAGACCGCCAAGGCTCATCAGATTCGCCGACATCCCGACGACACGCATGACGATCAGCGCGATGACGATCGCAAGCGGCAGGCTCAGGGCGATCACTAGCGAGGCGCGCCAGTTGCCGAGAAACAGCAGCAGCAGAACAATGACCAGGACGGTCGCCTCGCCGAGCGCGCGGATCACCGTTCCCACGGCTCGGTCGACCAGCCGGCCACGGTCGTAGAACACGTTGATGGTGACGCCCTGAGGCAGCCATGGCTTGAGCTCGTCGAGGCGGGCGCGGATATCGCTGACAAGCTGGCGGGCGTTGGCTCCGCGCAGGCCAAGAACGAGTCCTTCGACGGTCTCGCCGCGACCATCGGCCGTGACCGCGCCATAGCGCGTCAACGACCCCGCCTGGACCCGGGCCACATCCTTGACCCGGATCGGAATGCCGTCCTTGGTGTCGATGACGATCTGCCTGATATCCTCGATCGAGCGGATGCTGCCCTCGACCCGTACCAGCGCGCTGTCTTCGCCCTGGTTGACTCGGCCAGCGCCATCATTGCGGCTGTTGGCATCAATGGCACGCCGAAACAGCTCATAGGAAATGCCGCGTGCCGCGAGAGCATCGCTAAGGGGCACAATCTCGAAGGCCCGGACATAGCCGCCCAGCGAGTTGACGTCGGCGACACCAGGAACGGTGCGCAGCGCCGGGCGGATCACCCAATCGAGCAGGCTGCGTCGCTCGGTCAGCGACAGGTCGGGACTGTCGATCGTGAACATGAACATTTCGCCGAGCGGGCTCGTTATCGGCGCCAACCCACCAGTCACTCCCTCGGGAAGGTCGCGCGAGATGTTGGACAGGCGTTCCGACACCTGGTTACGCGCCCAGTAAATATCAGTGCCGTCCTCAAAATCGACGGTAATGTCCGCAAGCGCATATTTGGTCGTGGAGCGAAGGATCTTCTTGTTCGGTAGCCCAAGCAGTTCAAGCTCGATCGGAACGGTGATCCGCTGCTCGACCTCTTCCGGGGTGAGACCGGGCGCCTTCATGATCACCTTGACCTGGACGGGCGAGACGTCCGGAAAGGCGTCGATCGGCAGGCTCGGCAGCATCACCACCCCGGCACCAATCAGCAGAAGCACGCCGAGCGAAACGAACAGCCGCTGGGAAAGCGCAAATGCGACAAGGCGCTTGAGCATGACTAGCCGGCTCCGAGCTTGAGCAGGATTCCGCGCAGCGCGGAGATACCGCCGACAGCGACTTCGTCCTTGTCGGTTATGGCGCCGGAGACCACGACGTGGTCCTGGTCCTCCTCGAGCAGCGTGACCGGTACCAGACGAAAGCCGCCCTGGGTTGCCACGAACACCGAGGCCTGCTCGCCGCGCCGGATCAACGCAGTATAGGGAAGCTCCCATGCGCTTTCAGCCGAGGAGGCAAAGCCTATTCGCGCCTGAGCTGTCTGCCCGGGCCGCAGTTCGCCCGTATTGGCGACTTCCGCGCGGACAAGGATGGTCTGGGTCCCCGCATCGGCGGTTTCAGAGATCAGCACGACCTCGCCCAGCGTCGTATAACCATCAACTTCCACCTTCGCGCCCGACCTGATGGCGCGGATGTTCGATGCAGGAACCGCTATCTCAATCCATAGGGGAGATAGTTGTGCGAGCTTGATCAGCGAAGCCGTTTGCTCCACTCGCTGGCCAGGAGAAACCAGGATGTCGACGACGGTCGCCGATCGCGGCGCTGCAACCGAAAGCGTCGCGTTGATCGCAGCCTCGTTGGTCAGCTTCGTGATTGCATCATCCGAAAGGCCGCTCAGCCGAAGCACCTGCCGCCGCTCCGCAACCAGAATGCTCGTTTGCCGGGCTTCGGTCTGACTGGCCTCCAGAACTCGTTGCGCCACAGTATTCGTCTGGTAGAGCTGGGTGTTGCGGTTCAGTTGTTGGGTGGCCAGAATGTCCTGTGCAACGGCTTGCAGGTAGTCGCGCTGCTGCGAGACGAAGCTCGGACTTTCCATCGCGACGAGTGGCTGACCGGCGCGGACGCGGTCCCCTCGCGCGACCGAAAGGCCGGTCACCATGCCGGCCACCGGACTGCTCACGACCCACAATTGCGGCGTGGGAATCACGATCTGCGCAGGATAGGGCAGCGTCTTGTCGGTCGGACTCGCGACTGGATGAACGACGCGAACCCCCAAACTCGTTGCCTGCTCGGGCGTGAGCTTAATGGCATCCTCGGCCATTGCAACGGATGGTAAGCCGATAAGCGCCAATGCGAGCATGACTCGAACTCGGCTCGACCATGACGTCAAACGCGAGCCCATGCGACGAGATTTTGTCATTAGTCTCTCCACGCAGCCAGCGCGCATAACCTCCGCGAAGCGGAGACTCAGCGGGCACTGCATCGATAGGGCGGAAGCATACTACTGTCCGGGTAACGGGAGGTTGTTGATCTATGTCAGCTATTTGTCAGGTGGCGATTGGGTTGACCGGCATGGCGGCCAGCGCAGGTATCGTGAGCGTCAAGGTAACGATCGCGTAGCGGGTAGATCTCAACCGAGTTTGCAGATGCACGCTTCACACCTGTTCGAGAGCTCTTCGCAGTCTCCGTATGATCACGCCGCGCGCCCGGTCGTCCGCCGCTGCATCGATCTGCTCGTTGATATCGAGAATTAGCCTGGACATATCGTTGTGCCAGTCGAGATTGACGACGGCATCGGGAGCAAGCCTACGCCGCCGCACGACGTCGAGAGGCGTTGGCGCGGCCGTGGAAAGTTCGTAAATGTCATCGAGCACGGGCTTGAAGATGCTGGCAGTCGGGATTGTTCGCTCGGCTATTCGTTGGGCGAGACCTTCGAGTGCGGGCTCCTCGCCGTGGGTGATGAACACGCCGCGATGAATCGGCCGCCGCGAGGCAATCCAGCGAGCCAGTTCGGGGCCGTCGGCATGCCCGGAATATGCATCGAGGTACCTTATTCGCGCCGCGACCTTGACTTCCTCGCCCCGTATCCGCACAGCCTTTGCGCCGTCGTGCAGGAATCGCCCGAGCGTGCCCTGCGCTTGGAAGCCGACCAGC
This sequence comes from Bradyrhizobium sp. UFLA03-84, assembly GCF_002289535.1. Classification (NCBI taxonomy): domain Bacteria; kingdom Pseudomonadati; phylum Pseudomonadota; class Alphaproteobacteria; order Hyphomicrobiales; family Nitrobacteraceae; genus Bradyrhizobium; species Bradyrhizobium sp. UFLA03-84. The sequence continues at coordinate 9,598 of NZ_NSJY01000004.1, forward strand.
AGCACAGTCGCTTCACGCCGCCACAACCAGCGCTTCAAGTGATGCCGGATGCGACCGGCCTCGCACATACCGCTAGCCGCGATAATGATGTGAAAGCCGGACAGCCTGGCGATCGACTTGCTCTCGTCGACCGTCTCGGTGAACCGCAATTGCGGCGAGGCCAGCAACCTATCGAGGTCGAGATCGGCATCGAGACTTGCCGCGTGTCTGCGGAACACCTCGGTGGCCCGGATCGCCAGTGGAGAGTCCAGAAACACGGGCGCGGTGGGTATCTCCCCCCGCTCCATCAGGTAAACGAGATCGACGATCAGCTCTTGCGTGCGCTCAACGGCAAAGGCTGGAATAAGCAATGCGCCCTTGGTGGCAGCAGCATCGCGCACCTCCTGCGCCAAGTTTGCGCGCCTGAGCGACGCTGTTGTCGATGGGCGGTCGCTGTCGCCATAGGTGGACTCCGAAATTACATAGTCGAAACCGGCCGGAGCATCCGGGTCCGGCTCCAGTAACTTGGCGTCCGGTCCGAGATCGCCGGACGCGAGTATGCGCAATGGCGCTTCGCCCGCACCGCGGCTGGCAAATTCGATCTCGATCGAGGCAGAGCCGAGCAGATGGCCCGCGTTCCAGTAACGGGCGCGGACGCCTGGCATCGCTTCGAACCATCTCTGGTATTCGACTGGCCGAAAAGCATCGAGCGTGGCCATTGCGTCGGCTTGGGTGTAGATGGGTTTGACTTCATCACGACCGCGAGCCGTGTTCCGCCGATTCAAAGCGGCGACCTCGGACTCTTGTATGTTTCCTGCATCGGGAAGCATGTACGAACACAGGTCGATGGTGCCGCGTGTTGCCAAGATGTGGCCGGAAAAGCCCTCGCGCTTGAGCTTTGGCAACAGGCCGCTGTGGTCGATATGCGCGTGTGTCAGCAACACCGCATCAATCTCCTTCGGACGAAACGGAAACGGAGCATAGTTCAGCGCCTTCAATGTTTTCGGCCCCTGAAACAGACCGCAATCGACCAGGAGGCGTCCTGTGGGCGTATTGAAAAGGTAGCAAGAGCCGGTGACCGTGCGGGCTGCGCCGCAAAACTGGATGGTGATGCTCACGCTCCATTCTCCGCGATCGACGTGACGACCACCTCTCGCCGCAATGCGTCGGCGAGAATGCGATCCAGGGCAATGCCGTTGGTCGGATGGGGCACGCTGTTGGTGGACCGTAATGAACGGATGCCGGCGCGACTGAATTCGTTCAGCAACTCCGGCGGGAACAGCGCGTGAACCACCACGGCATCGATTGAGCTGACGCCAGATGATGCAAGCGCTTCCGCGCAGATAAAAAGCGTGCCGCCCGAGGAGACGATATCGTCAACGAGGACCACAGGACGGTGCCAAAGCCGTGCGGCATCGGAGAAGACGATCTGTACAGAACGATCGCCAAAGCGGACCTTCTCCCCCACGGCAAAGGCCAGCCCGAGCCGGTCCGCGAGACCGCTTACCCAGGGCAGGGATTCTGTGTCGGGACCGACGACAAGGGTGGTGGAGTCGAGCGTATGAGCGCGAAGCATGGATTCGATCGCCGACGCCGCGGACAGATTGTCGGTCTCGAGTCCGGGAAATACCTGGCTCAAGGTCGCGGTGCGGTGCAGATGCGCTTCCACCGTGACCACACGGTCGAAGGTCTTTGCGAGGAGATCGCCAATGGCGCGCTGACTGATAGCTTCGCCGGCGTGGAACGCCGCGTCCTGACGCATGTATCCGAGATAAGGCGCAACCAGCACCAGCCGATGGGCTCCTCCACGCCGTAATGCTTCCGCTGCGAACAACAGCGCGATCAGCTTTTCGTTCGGATCATTGAGCGAACAGCAAATGACAGTCGTCGGTGCGGCCGGCCCGACGGTAACGCGCAGCTCTCCGTCGGGAAATCGATGCAAGGCAATCTCATGCCCGGGGGCGTCAAGCTGCTCCGCGAGGGCCCTGCCAATGCCGGCAGAGGTCGGCATCCACTGGATCACGGCGCCCATCATGCTCTCACCCCGGCAGGCGAGTTGTGACCGTCGACCTGATAGCCAGGCTCGCTCAGAGCCATTGCCAACGCAAGCTCGAACTGGGACGGCTCAAACGCGTGAATGCGGTAAAGTGGCTCGCCTTGATCGACACCGTCGCCGATCTTCTTGAACAGCTTGATCCCCGCCCCTTTATCCAGGGGCGCGCCAGCGGTACGCGCCAACCGGTTCAAGCGAAGGCAATCGATGGTGGACACGATGCCATCTTTCGCGGCACGTATATCGGCTGTCAGCGGGCCGGTTTCAAGCCGATACAACGTCGGGCCTTGAGCTTCGATGATCTTCTGCATTTGTCGAAGCGCGGCGCCGCTCTCCAACAGTTCGCGCGCGCGGGCATAGCCTGCGCCGCCCCGCAACGCCGGGTCACGTTCCAGAAGATGGGCGGCTAGCCTCAATGACTTTTCGAGCAAATCGCGCGGCGCGAGAGGCTCGTTAGCCAGCACCGCCATGACATCCTGGGCTTCGAGCGCCGGACCTATGCCGCTACCTATCGGCTGGCGGCCGTCTGTCGTCACGACTTCCGTCTCAATGCCGAAATGATCGCCGACGAACTCGAACAGCTTGCGGAGCCGCATTGCTTCCGATGCGCTGGTGAGCTTTGCCTTCGGTCCGATCGGCAGATCGATGAGAAGATGAGTCGAGCCCGCCGCAAGCTTCTTGGACAGGATGGAGGCAACCATTTGCTCATGAGTGTCGAGCGAGAGCGGCCGTTCGACGCCGATCAGAATATCATCAGCCGGCGACAGGTTGACGTGGCCTCCCCAAACGAGACAGCCGTTACAAGCGGCGACGACCTCCTTCATGGCCTCCACACTGAGATCAACTCGCGCCAGCACTTCCATCGTGTCGGCCGTTCCGGCAGGCGAAGTGATCGCGCGAGATGAGGTCTTGGGGATGGTCAAGCCATGCGCTGCCACGATCGGCACTACGATCATGGAAGTACGATTCCCTGGAATACCGCCAATGCAATGCTTGTCGACGATGACGTTCGAATTCCATTTGAGCTGTGTGCCGGCTTTGGACATGGCGCCGGTGAGCGCGAGCAGCTCTCCTGACGTCATGAAGCCGGCCGAACTGACAAGGAACGCGGCAATTTCCACGTCCGAATAGCGATAGTGCGCGAGATCTTCGACAATAGCGTCTATATCGGAAGCCCCTAGTGTTCGTCCCTGAATCTTTCCGCGCACGGCGTCCAGACTTGCCGGCGACGGTGCGGGCGTGACCGAAACGAAAGTGCCGATCGGCTCTGCAAAGCGGTGAAAGGCGGGCTCCGCAAGCCCGAGCTCGTTTGGTCCCACTAGGCTATCGTCGTCGGTCAGCAGCAGGGTCGCCAGCAGCACTTTCGAGCTGCTGCGCAGCTCAACCCTGCTGAAGCCGCGAAACACTTCCGGGCGCAGGGCGGTCGAGCGCCGCGAAATCACAGCCACGTTTTCGCGTCCAGTGTCGAGATTGACGCGGCATGATTTGAGCTGGGGACGGGTCGGCGTTAATTCGGCCATACGCGGCAAGATACCGGCATCGCCGTGGGTCATATTGACCCAAATCATTCTCGTGCCGGAGAGCGCTGCAGCAATCGGCAACGTCCAATAGGCCAATATCGATCACTATTTTGACCTCCTGACGAGCCAGGAACTCAGCAACAACAATCCGGCCGCTCATGACGCTCATGGTCGCCAAAGAGGAGGAGATGGGCCGGGATCTGGAGCATCTGCAGTTTGCCGAGGTCAGGACGGCAAGGGCTCGAGAACGCGTGAACTATCTGAGTAAGTTGCGCGACGCCTCTGCTAATGGCACACCGGAACGCCTACAAGCGGAAACGGTATTGGCCAACTTCGAGGCAATCCATCAGTCGATGGAGCAGTTCTGTCACCGCATGCGCAAGAAGCTCATCCGCTATCAACTTGGAATTCGATCAGGAGCGGATGTTATGAGCCAGAGAATGACGCCGATACACATCATGCCAATGATGTAAGGTAATATGAAGCTTAGTAACTCCTTCACTTCAACCTCCCGACCGTTCCTTTGCACCACTTTGTAGGGTGCATTTTCGCCTAGCAATTGTACGCTTCCGGCTAGAGCCGTCTTCGCCCCTGGTCAGCCATCCTCTGACAGCAGCGCTGATTGCCTGCGTGACGACGAGCGGAGCCAGACTAAGAAGAACGACGATTAACCACATCTCGGCTGTGGGAGGAGCAAGCTGCAATAGACGCGCAGCCGGTGGCAGGTAGGGCGGCACTGCGAGGAGCATTGCGCAAAGCAAGAGCGCGCTCCAAAGCCAACCATTTCGAGTGATTTCGTTTAAGACGAGCGGTGACTTCGAATCGCGCATGTTAAACGTGTGCCAGAGCTGCGCGAAACCAAGCGTGAAGAACGTGACAGTCACCGTTGCTCGAGAATCGAGACCGATCCAAGACGATGCAGCCAGCGCCCCGAACGTGCCAGCGGTCAACGCACTGGCCTGCAGGATTATCGTGATCCATTGCCGCCGACCCAAAATGGGCTCTCTTGGATCGCGCGGCGGATGCTTGAGGATACCGGCTTCACCTTCGCCCATCGCGAGTGCGAAGGCCGGAAAGACGTCCGTCACGAGATTGAGATACAGAATTTGCAGCGGCAGCAGCGGTAAAGGGAGCGCCGACAACACGGCTAATCCAACCACCATCACCTCGCTGAGATTGCAGGACAAGAGATAGGCGACGAAACGCCGAATATTGGCGAAGATGATGCGGCCTTCGCGGATCGCCCCAACGATGGTCGGAAATGCGTCGTCAAGCAAGATCATGGCCGCCGCCTCGCGTGCGACATCGGTGCCCCGCAGGCCCATTGCCACGCCGATATCTGCCTGCCGCAAGGCGGGTGCGTCGTTTACCCCGTCCCCGGTCATGGCGACGATCTCACCCGCGGCCTGATAGGCCCTGACGAGGGCAAGCTTCTCATCGGGGTTCACTCTTGCGAAAACTCCGACGTCGCGGAGTGCAGGCTGGCCCGTCTCGATCACCTGCGCAATCCTCTTACCTTCCACGACATTCGCAATGTTCTCGAGACCGACGGCGCGACCGATGCTTCGCGCGGTCACGGCGTGGTCGCCAGTGACCATGACGACCCGAATTCCCGCCTTCTGGCATTCCTGAATCGCCTGCGGTACGTCGACACGCGCGGGGTCTTCCAGACCGATGAGGCCGACCAGGACCAATCCCTCGTATGGCGGTGCATCGGCCAGCTCGTCCATTTTCATCGCGCAGGCGAGTACGCGCAGGCCGCTATGGCCGAGCTGATCGGCCCGGCCTAGCCACTCCGCTCGAGCCTGGTCGTCAAGAGCGATCTCGCCATGCTCGGTGGTTACGCGCGTCGCCACCGCCAAGACCGCTTCCGGCGCTCCCTTCACCGCCACCAGCACGCCGTCCCCACATTCGTGAGCCGTCGCCATCATCTTAGTGGCAGGATCGAAGGCGTGCTTGCGAAGAATCCGATGCCCATCCAGCAACGCCGCCCGCCTCAAGCCCACGTGCAATCCGGCACGTAAGAGTGCGACTTCCATCGGGTCCCCGCTGCCGCCTTCGTCCACGCGGTCGAGATGGGCATCATTGCAAAGAACCGCAATGCGGAGCAGGGCGGCTGCCAGTCGATCACCGGCGAGCAGCAAACGCTCACTCTTCTTTGGCCCCTCCGTATCGAGCACGACTTCAGTTGAGTCAGTGCAGAGCCGCCGCACCGTCATTCGGTTTTCGGTCAAGGTGCCGGTTTTGTCAGTGAGAATGACGGTGGTGGCCCCGAGCGTCTCGACTGCGGAAAGACGCTCGATCAGCGCATTCTGCCGCGCCATGCGCCACATGCCACGGGCGAGCGCAAGCGTTGCGACGACCGGGAGGCCCTCGGGAATTGCGGCCACGGCGAGCGCGATTGCCGCCTCCACCATCACGAGGGGATCTTCACCGCCGATGAGGCCGGCGACACCAATTGCAATGGCGACGACGATGGTCGCCAAGACAAGCTGCGTTGACAGGCGCCCGAGCTTGCGTTCGAGAGGCGAACTGCCTGGGTCGGCTTCGAAGACAAGCCGCGTCACCCGACCAAGTTCCGTGCGGAGGCCGGTCGCCACGACGATCCCGGTGCCTGTTCCCCGCGTGATCGCGGTGCCCTTGAACGCCATAGAGGCGCGATCGCCGAGACGCGTGTCTGCGCTGACCGGGCGCGTCTGCTTGGCGACGGCGACCGATTCACCTGTCAGCGTCGACTCGTCTGCGGACAGACTGGAAGTCTCAATGAGGCGGAGGTCAGCCGACACGGCGTCGCCAGCATCCAAGACAACAAGATCGCCCGGAACGAGCTCCTGGGCCGGCACGACATGAACGCGACCCTCGCGTCGGACGCGGGTGCCGCGCGCTCCAAGCGTTCGCAAAGCCTCAATTGACCGCGCCGCTTTCAGCTCTGTCCCGAAGCCGATCAGCGTGTTGATGGCGAGAACCGCAAAGATGGCGCTGCCCTCCTCTAGTTCGCCGAAATAAAACGCCAGTCCAGCTGCGCAACTCAAGAGATAGACGACCGAACTCTTGAATTGGTGCAATAGCAGCAGCATTCCGCCGATGGGGCGCCGCGAGGAGATCGTGTTTGCACCAAAACGCTTTCGCCGCGCCTTGACCTCAGCATCGGAGAGCCCTTCGGCACCGGACACACGCAACTGCCGAAGCAGCTCAGCGACAGGCAGAGCGTGCGGGCTGTCCGGCAGCATTGTCGGCTCAGCGACAGCGGGCTTTTCGATGGCAAACCTCCTTTACGCCAAAAAACTGGAACGTAAGATAGATGACCCTTGATAAGCGGTATTGACTTGAAGCAAGCGAGGGCGCCGAAAATCCGGAGCATGCAACCAGATGATTGCCCAAGCGTCCGAAGAGGTGATCGAACTTCGGGTCGACGACATCGCCCAGCTCTTCCACACCCTCGACCCCTTCCCGTTCCGCGAGCGTGACCTCGACAAGGAGGCGGAAGAATACATTGTCGGCTGGGCGCGCGAGCTTTCGGTCCGACAACCGATCCGAATTCGAGTTCATCATCCTAATACTGATGCGCAAGCGAAAGCCGCGCTGGAACTCCGCGACGCCTTTGATCACTATTTTGCGGACCGAGCGAGCGCAACTCAAAGAGATATCAACGAACTGTTCAGAATAGGCCGCTGGTCGCTGGCAATCGGACTAGCCATTCTGATCACGTGTCTGCTCTTTGCGCATGTAGTCGTTGGCGCGCTGTTTGCTAACCCGTTGCGGCGACTTCTGGAGGAGAGCCTATTGATCTTAGGGTGGGTTGCAAACTGGCGCCCCTTGGAGATTTTTCTATATGACTGGTGGCCGCTCGTTCGCCGGCGTGATCTGTATCGACGCCTTTCAAAGGCCGCTATCGAAACTCGGCCACATCCTGTTGTGAGCGAAGCTGGTGTCGTACTCCGCCAAGACGGTTAGTGTCGTTCCAGAGGAAAGAACACATCGACATTGCGGGCTACGCCGCCGCCTGCGTCGTCACAGCTTCGTAGATATCCTCCTCCTGGGCTGTGTGCATACGCACCAGCGTTTCGATCGCCTCGATGACGCGCTGGGCGTCTCGTGTGAGATAGCGGTCGATCTTCTCTGACGGCAGGTCCTCAACGATCCGGGCGAGCAGCCGGGCAAGGTGCAGTATCTCCCGATGGGCACGGCTCATCGCAGAGAGGCCGTGGCGGTCGCGCAGCACCTCAGCAATCTTCGGATAGACACTGTCCTCATCCGCGCGCTCGTGCATCACCACGCTGCTCTGAACAAGGCGCTGAGCTTCCGCAATCAACGCCACGGCAGTTTCTGGCGTCGCGTCGTCCAGCGCATCGACGATCTTGCGCAAGCGATCGAGGTCCCTGAGCAGGGACTGATGATCGTGATGCAACGCCAACCCCTGCTCCTCGGTAATGCGTGCCCCGCCTCTGGCAAGGGCCGGAGTGAGTGCCCGCAGTGCGTTCAGAATGACTGCAACGTCGATCACCTCCTGGACGATGGCCGCAGGCACCGGTTCAAGCCAGCCAATGGTGGCAGCTAGCATTGCCACTAAGGACAGCCCCATGCCCACAACAATGCTTTGCGAGGCAATGCGTCGTGCCCGCTGCGCGATGATGATCGCTTCGCTGACGCGATCGAGCCGGTCAGCCAAGATCACCGCATCGGCCGCTTCGGATGAAGCGCTGGCGCCGCGCGCACCGAGCGCCACGCCGATATCGGCTACGGCCAGTGCCGGGGCGTCATTGATGCCATCACCGACCATGATCGTGGGATGCAGCCGCTGTTCGGTGCGTACCGCCTCGACCTTGTCCGCAGGAACGCGATCGGCCAGCACGGCGTCGAGGTCGAGCGCGGCACCAATGGCTTGGGCTGCCGCCGCGCGATCGCCCGTGACCATCACCATTCGCGCGATACCGGCATCACGCAGCAGGCGGATCGCGCGCGGTGTGTCCGCCCGCAGTTCGTCTGCGAGCAGTAGCGCACCGATCGGATGCCCGTCCACGGCGACGAAGACGATCAGTGCCGAGCGCCATGAAGCGCGCCGGATCGCCCGCAGTTCCCAAGGTGACAGTTCGCCGTGCGAGCGAAGCAGTTCCCGCGAGCCCGCGGTGACCTGGCGCCCGTCAACCAAGCCGCACAAGCCGGTGCCCATGGTCTCCTTGACTTGTTCGGGCGCTTTCAGCTTGAGGCCACGATCGAGGGCCGCGGCGACGACGGTCTTGGCAAGCACGTGATGCGAGGCCTGCTCGAGCGATGCCCCAAGCCTGAGGACCTCATCAGGGTCCTCCCCCGGGGCGACCTCAATCGAAAGCAACCGCGCCCCTCCGACGGTCAGCGTGCCGGTCTTGTCAAACAGCACCGTGTGAGCGCGAGCCAGCGCCTCCAGCGCCCCTCCACCCTTGACAAGGATACCGCGCCGAGCCGCTCGCGCCACCCCGGCGATAAAGGCGACCGGTGCCGCCAAGATCAGGGGACAAGGCGTCGCTGCGACCAGCACCGCAAGGCTGCGCGTCAGATCACCGGAAATCCGCCATGCCAGGAAAGCAACGACGAGCGTTACCGGTAGAAGGATCAGCGCAAAACGATCGGCCATCCGCACAAAAGGAGCTTTCGCGGTTTGCGCCGCCGTCACCATGCGCACGATGCCGGCGTAGGTGCTCTCGCGGGCCGGCGCCGTCACGGTCAACTCGAAAATCTCGCCCGCATTCAGCGAGCCGGAGAGAACCGCGCTGCCGCGCGTCTTCTCGACCGGGATCGGCTCGCCCGTAACCGCGGACTCGTCGATGGTGGCCGAGACCGAGCCAACGATACCGTCGACCGGCACGACCTCGCCGGCCCTTACGAGGAGCTCTTCGCCGACCGAGACCGCGTCAACCGGAACCTCCTCGATCTCCCCGTCACTCTTGCGGTGTGCCTGCCGCGGCGCCCGATCGACCAGGGAGCGCAAGTCACGCTCCGCCCGTGCGATCGCAATATCTTCCAGCACGTTGCCGCCGGAATACATCAGCGCAACCACGGCGCCGGCAAGCGGGTGGCCCAGCGCCAACGCTGCACTCATCGACAACAGCGCAATCGCGTCCACTCCGAACCGACCGCCCAGAAGGTCCCTGACGATCGAGACCGCCAGTCCGCCGATCACGGGCGCGGTGCCGAGTTCCCATGCAATATCCGCCAGATCAGGGCGGCCGGAAACTCGCGCAAGAATACCCGCGGTCAACCCTGCGATTGCAATCGCAACAAGGGCCCACCGCAGGACCCGCTCAAACGACATGGCTTCGTTCCATCGCTACACGGACGCACTTTCTCCGCAAAACCAGCTTTGTCGCTTGAGCAGAATCAACCGCTAAGACGAGGAATGCCATCCAGAACGCGTCCTTAAGCGGCAGCAGCCATGACCTGGATCAACATCTGTCCGACCGTTGGGCCGATACTTTGTTACTGGAGGCCACCATGCGTATTCTAGTTCAACTCCTAGCGGTTATTTTCCTGCTGTCATCTGGCGCCGCATGCCTCGCCGATGAGATAGCAAAGCCCGAACGTTCCTTGTCAGCTCCGACGAACGGCGAAGCTCGGCCAAAGGCGATGAACCAAAAGGATTCGCATCGATTACAGGAAATGATGGACAAGAGGGACTGGGATCACCGCAAAGCTGGCCGCGACTGGCGGTTGCGGGGCAATAAAGAAAATCTGGGCCACTAAAGGACCGCCACACTTAGATTCACCCGGACAGCGTCCCTGAATGAGCGACCTTCAACGCGATCGTTGTGCGACGAGGACACCCGGTACAACTCGGTCGCTGGGATAGACAATCACCTCTTCCCCTGGACTAAGGCCCGATGCAACGGCCGCAAATCGACCGGAACGACGTAGCAGCTCAATTTCGCGCAAGTCGGCGCGCCCGTCCTTCGCGACATAGACGTTCCAGCTTTCCCCGCGACGAAACAGCGCGCCGGCCGGAATAATCGTCGCATCGTCCCGCGCGAAGACGGTAATCTGAACATCCACCTGATAGGCATCGCCCAACCGCGCCCACTGCTCCGGGGCCGAGAGGATGTCGATGAGAACATTGACCCTTTGCTCCTCGACGCCGAGCGTCGAGATCTTGGTGAAGGCTGCTGGCTCAACCCGACGAACTCGGCCCTTGAGCTTTCCTTCCCCGCCCCAGTGATCGATGTTGACGTCGGCACCGGCGCGAATCTCGACTGCATCGGTGCTGAGAACGTCGACTACGACTTCGAGATCCCTGGCGTCACCGATGTCCAACAGCGGTGTGCCCGGCTGAACGATCGTCTCGCTCTCCTGCGCAACCTTCAGCACCACGCCGGCGACCGGCGATGCTACGTTCCAGCCTTCCGGCGGCCCGGCACTATCGTTGCTGTATCGTGCCAGCAGAGCGCGCAGTTGGCTGATCTCATGCTCGGCAGCGTGATCCTGAAACTCCGCCGCGCGCAGATCGCGGTCGGCAAGACGCGCCGCAAGGTCTGCACGCTCGAGCGCCTGCGCGGTTGCTGCCCCTTGCTGTGCCAAGGTTCGCGTCCGCGCCAAATCGGTATTGGTCTGATCGCGTTGGGCCCGAGCCCGCTCGACCACCGCCTTGGCACGCTCCAGATTGGCTTCGCCCGTTCCCAGCATTTCCTCGACTTCGCGGCGGGTTCGGGAGTCCATCAACGGTGCAGGTGACGAGGTAATCGTCGCGACGGCATCGTCGACCCGAACTTGATCGCCGACCTTGAAGCGAATTCGGCTCAGCCGACCGGCAAGCGGCGCGGCAACCACATATCGATCGCGTACGCGGGTCTTGCCGTCTTCATCGACAGTTGCGACGAACCTTCCCTTCGCCACTGTAGCAGTCTCGATCGGCACCGTCGCCGGGAGCAAGAGCCAAGCCGCAATTCCGGCGACGACCAGAAGCCCAGCGGCAATCCCGATATGGCGGCCCGTGATATGCATACTCATTCCCTGGTCTTGAGAGCCGCAACCAGGTCGAGCCGATCGACACGGCCTTTCACGATGTAGGCGCTGGCGGCGGCCGCGGCCAGCACGACGCCGGCCGCGATGAAATAGGTCTGCGGCGCGATCACGGCTGGTATCTGGAAGCTCTCGTTGGAGTGAAGCCTTGCTATCAGGCCGATGACGGCGTGAGAGAGCGGCAAGCCGATCAGGATCCCCAGCACGATCTCGATGGCGAACTCGCCGAACAGGATGCCGGCAACCTCGCCGCGGGTGAAGCCCAGCACACGCAGGCTGGCCAACTCCCAGGCGCGCTCCTGCAAGCTGATGCGCGCGCTGTTGTAGACCACGCCAACCGTGATGATCGTGGCGAAGGAGGCGAGAATGCCGGCCGTTACGAACACGAGACCGGCGATCTTCTCCATGAAGGAAGAGAGCGTATACGCCTTCATCGTCACGGACTCGATAGTCGGGAGGTTCTTGAACCTTCGACCCAAGGCAGGCATCGCCGTCGGCTCGACATACAGGCTCGCAGCCGAGATCACATCCCCCTCGTCGGTGAAGCGGTTCAGGGTCTCGATCTCCATGTAGGATGCCATTCCGATCGACTCGTCGACGATGGTGCTGACCGGGAGATCGCGCTTGCGTTGACGGCCCTCCATTGCCTCGACCGCAATGACGTCGCCGGCCTTCACCTCGAGCCGCTTGGCAAGCCGCCGGGTAAGGGCGATCCCGTCGGGCGTGGCCGCGATCGGGCGCAGCATGGCGTCATGCGGTCGGCGCAGTTGATCCCCTGCAGAGAGGCCGATCACGGACGTCAAATAGCTGCGCTGTCCGGCGCGAAGCCGCACCGGCACGATGCGCTGCCCTTCCGCCACGAGAACGCCGGGCTCGCGCGCCAGATCGCGCATGATGGAGCGATCCATGGGGTGCGGAAACGTCACCGTCGTGTTGCCGCGCTCGACTAGGTTGAACTGGAGGTTGATCATTTCGTTGATGGCGTCGCGCCAAAAGATTCCCAGCACCATCATCGGGATCGCGAAGGCCACTCCGGCTACGGTCAGCAGCGAACGGAATGGGCGTCCCACAGTATTCCGCAGGATCATCAGCCGGCGTGACCTGGCCGCGGTGCGCGGCAACAACGCTTCAATCCAAGACCGACGAAAACCCAGCGGCGCTGGCGGCCGCATTGCGACCGCAGGCGCAAGGCGGACGACCTGCCGTAGTGCGGTCAACACTCCGAGGGAAGCCGCCGTCAGGCTGATCGCAATTCCCAGCATCGCCGACCAAGGCGTGAACCCGAAGGGCAGCTCCGGCAGACGGAAGAACCCCTGATAGCTCGCGATCATCGCCTTTCCGAAGGCCCAGCCGGTCGCAATTCCAAGTGCAGATCCAATCAGCATGATGACGAGGACGAGCTTCAGATAGTGCAGGATCAGCGCAGCGCTTGGAAAGCCCAACGCCTTCAACGCGGCGATTTGCTCGCGCTGGGCCGCCACCAGCCTGGCCAATGCGCCGTTGAGCAGGAACGCCGCAACGCCGAAAAAAATGAACGGGATGGTGGTCGACATCACCTTCTGCTGGTTCAGCTCATCTTCGAGAAAGCGGTTGGAGGGCTGATCCCGCTGCGCGACGGCGCCGACCGATCCATACGGTCCGAGCAGCCGATCCAGCTCGTCGATCACGGGCTTCGGATCGGCACCCGGTGCCAGCGAAATGACGGCATCATTGAAGGCCGCCTTCATGTCGAAGGCGGCTTCCGCCGCCCTGCGGTCGACCCAGAGAATGGCATAGAACCGGTCGTCGGGAATGGGCAGGCCCGGCTTGACGGCGTAGACATATTCTGGCGAGAGCGAGACGCCGGACACGCGAAAGGCTTCCACCTTGCCATTGAGCAGCACGCGGATGTCATCACCGGGATTCACGCCGTTGGCTTCGGCGAACGCTTCATTGACCGCCGCGCTCCTAGCGGAGCCCGGTTCAGGCGCCGCGCCGCGGCGCAGATGCAGGCGGGCCAGCCGTTCGTCGCCGGCCTGGTTGAGCGACACCATGCGGGCCGAGACCGGCTGCGAAGCGGCCGGCCAGTCCACGATGACCTCGCGAACAATACGGGCTTCCACCGTCGCAACCCCGGGGATGGCGTTGAGCTGCGGAACGATCGATAGCGGCGCACGCTTCAGCGTTACGAAGACCTCCGGGAATCGCGCGATTGCGTAGAAGCGCTCCACGGCCGTACTGAGTGAGTCGTAAGTCGAGACGGAGCCGACGAAGACGGCGACGCCGGCGGCAACCAGCAAGGCGATGGTGATCACCTGGCCCCGCATTGCGGCAATATCGCGCAGCAGTTTTCGATCGAGCAGGCTCACCAGTGCACCTCGTCGGCCGACAGTCGGTGCGCATTGCGTTCCTCTCCGACGATCCGCCCGCCTCCGAGCCGCAGCACACGGTCCGCCATCCCCGCGATCGCGGCATTGTGGGTGATGATAATCGTTGTGGTTCCGAGACGCTCATTGGCTCGCGCGATCGCCGCCAGCACAACTTTGCCGGTCTCGTAGTCCAGAGCCCCCGTCGGCTCGTCGCACAGCAGCACGTCCGGCGACTTGACGATGGCGCGGGCGACCGCGACGCGCTGCTGCTCGCCGCCGGACAGTTGCGAAGGGAAGTGGTCGATCCGCTTTTCCAGCCCAACGAGCGCTAGCACCTCGAGCGGATCGAGCGGCTTGTCCGCAATCTCGTTCACCAAAGCGACATTCTCCAGCACCGTGAGGCTGGGGATGAGATTGTAGAACTGAAAGACAAATCCGACGTGCTCACGCCGATAACTGGTCAATTCGGCATCCGTCGCACCCACCAGGTTGTGGTCGCGCCAGCGGGCCTCGCCCGAGGTCGGGCTGTCCAGACCACCCAAGATGTTCAAAAGGGTCGACTTTCCCGAGCCCGACGGCCCCAGCAGCACAACGAACTCGCCTTCGAAGATGTCGAGATCAACGTCGCGCAGCGCATGCACGTCGATCTCTCCCATGCGATAGGTCTTCGAAAGCCCTCGGGCGCGAAACACCGGGACTGTTCTCTGATCCTCTCTGACCGGATTGGCGTCCATGGGCTTATGGGGGAATAAGCGGTGCTCGCAGTCTACCTTCCGCGGTTCAGTGGGACAACAGCACGGGGATCGGCGGCTTCGTCAGGATGCTTCGGGTTGCGCCTCCCAATATGAACTCACGGAAGCGCGAATGGCCATAGGCGCCCATGACGAGGAGATCCGCTCTGCGGGACTCGATCTGCGCTGCGAGAACGTCGCCGATGGCCTGTCCGGCGGCGTCAACCTCCGCGACGCTCACGTCGATGCCATGCCGCGACAGGTTTTTGGCCAGTTCGGCCGCCGATCGCCGAGTTGGAATTGCTTTCTCGTTCTCCACCGTAAGGATACAAACCTCGTGCGCCTTCTCCAAGATCGGGATCGCATCGGAGACTGCGCGTGCCGCTGCACGACTGAAGTCCCACGCCACCAGCACCCTATTCAGGCCGACTGTTCTGGACGACGGCGCTTCAGGAATTACGAGGGTCGGTCGCCCTGCCCCGAAGATGATGGCTTCAGCATACCATTGATCGTAGGATTCTGGCACCGGGACGATGGTCAGGTCGCGCAGCCGCGCATATTCCACCAACATGTTCGGCACCTCGAACGTCAAACAGCGCTCGAGTATGATCTCATACAGCACGCCGGACTTCTGGGCGGTCGCCTCAAACACCGCGAGTAGATCCTGCGCGTTCTTTCTGCTCTTGTGCGCCTCGTCGGCCACAATCGCTCCGACATTGCCTGCGCCTCCCAGGAAGCTCCCGGGGATCTGCACATGAGCTTCGCATGAGATAGCCGCGATGTGGGCGCCAAGGACAGAGGCCAGCGACACGGCGCGATCAATTACCGCGACCGGCGTCGGATCGGGATAGCTGGTCAGAGCGACTAAAACATCCTTGATGGCCATCGAAGTCTCCATAAGTGCAAAAGTGCCAGCGAACGGCCCCCGACAAGTTGATCTAGCGCAGGTTCGGGCCAGATTAGACAAGGTCCTTGATCTCTATCAATCCGACGGGATCAGCAGGGCCTATTGGTTCAAATAGCGGCGCTGCACAGGTTAGTATTATGATCACCAATGCTGATCTTGAGGGCCATTTCCTACACCTATGCGCCGCAAACGAAATTCAGATCAGTTGGTGCAAGCGGCCATCGAAGGCGCTGGCGATCAGCGGCGAGTTCGAGCTCGTCCGCGTTCCCCACATCAGGTCGCCTACCGCTTATGCTATAGCGCTGCACGAGTTAGGCCATATCAAGGGTCGCAATCAGTACAACAAGAACCAGATTGTACGCGAGCGCTGGGCGTGGGAATGGGCACGGCGCAACGCCGTCCTGTACGATCGACGCTTCGTTCGAAAAATTGCATTGCTGTTAGGGACGCAGCCTGCTGCACCGCACTGTACGTTGCCAGATGGCCAGGCTCTGTACCAAGAACGCTGACCGCAAGAAGCTCGCCGCGCGTGCTTTGGCTAAGTGGACACGACCGTCCGTCGACCTCGATGCCGAGTTTTTTCAGTTGGAGCAGGACAACGAAGCGGCTTAACGCGGGTGTGATGTCGCGCTAAAAAGCTTACTGGCTTCAAAGGGATTTTTTCATCCTAACCTTGGTCCTAGTTGGTTAATACCCTTTAAGAATGCGACAACTGCCGGGCCAGGAGGATCAATGTCTTACAAGGTTCTCGTTGTCCGTACCGCGACGACCGCACCAGATACGTGCGCTTTCGTTCGTGTGAGTGAAGGCAGGTCGCGCTCCGCGTTGTCATCCGCTCGCAGCAATTGCCACGTCCGCTGGGGCTCCAAGCTCGGGAATATCTCGAGTCTGTGTGGGTTCACGAAAGGCCACAAGCAGACATGCTGCTTATCACCGTTTCGTCATCGGCTTTGCCAGCTCACGGGCGCAGTCGATGACGAGCTGTACAACCGGGCTGACGGCACGATCCTTGACGGTGACCATCCCGTTTGGTCGACGTGCCGCCGGCAGTTCGACGGACAGGATCTTGAGCGCCGAATCCTTGGCGAGAAATGTCAGTGCGGAAGCCGGGAAGACCGTGATGAATCGCCCCGTCTCAAGCAGACTTACCCGCATATGAGGGGAATCAGTGACCACCGTCGCGCGCGGATACTCGAAACCGCTGCCGCGAAAGGCCTGCGTGATGATCGATCCGATCACGCTCTCCCGGGGTGGTAGGACCCATCGCTCGCCCGCGAGATCGGAGAGCTGGATGTTGCGTCGCCGCGCCCATGGATTTTTAGCACCCGCTGCGACGACATAGGTATCTTCAAAAAGAGGCTGGAAATGCAGCCGCTCGTTGGTGAGCGGGCCGCTGCTCCGCACGATTAGCAGATCGACTTTGCGCTCGCTCAGGTCGCGGTGCAGTGCCTCCATGTAGCCTGTCACGAGCTCAAATCTGATCCGCGGATGACGCCGGGAGAGCTGATCGATGAGAGCGGAAACGAAACTCGCCGCCAGAAAGGCCGTGCTTCCAATCCGCACCTCGCCGGCGGTGGGGTCGGCCAGAAATTCGATGCTCCTCACACCGCGGCGTAGTTCGTCGAAGACGGCAGCGCCGCAATCGAGCAAAGCGCGGCCGCACTCGGTCGGTTCAATTCCGCGCCGGTGGCGATCCAGCAAGCGGACGCCGAACGCATGTTCAAGCTCCGCGATCGATCTGGAGATGTTGGGCTGGGTCGTATCGAGCATGAGCGCCGCCTTGCCCATGCTGCCGGCCTGCACCACCGCCATGAGCACATGCAGGTCGTGCAGCTTCATTCGTTTTCCGATGCGATCGCTCATCTGCATGAAATCACCCATTTCCGTTCT
>NZ_NSJY01000005.1:0-1156659 GCF_002289535.1 Bradyrhizobium sp. UFLA03-84
CCCAACGCCGTGATGAAGTAGGCAGTGCACAATGGGCCGAGCTTGATACCGGTTCGGGACTCTGGACACTCCCAGCCACCCGGACCAAGAACCATCGCGAGCACGTGCTGCCATTGGTTCCCGCCGCGTTGGCCCTACTCCCACCCCGCCGAGATGGCCGAGACTTCCTCTTCGGTGACGGACCCCGACGCAGTGGTGACCCACCCCGTGGTTTCTCGGGCTGGTCCAAGTCGAAGACTGCACTTGATGCGCGGATCGCGGAAGCCCTGGGCGAACCACTGCCTCATTGGACCGTTCACGATCTTCGGAGATCAGCGTCCACGGTCATGGCCGACCAGCTAGGCGTCTTGCCACACATCGTAGAAGCGATCCTAAACCACGTCAGCGGTCATCGGGCCGGCGTTGCCGGGGTATATAACCGCGCTCGGTATGCGAGCGAGATGCGCGAGGCACTTCAACGCTGGGCACGGCACGTTAAGGCTCTGTCAGTCCACAAGCCGGGAAAGGCTGCAGCGTGATTGCGGGCTTTCGGCCCTCTGGTGGGCTCAGGGGGCTCTCCTCGATCAAGGAGCTAGCCTACCAACGGCCGGGATCGCCGATCGGCGGCTTGCTACCGTAGCCGGTCACGCACCGGATCAGCCGCTCGAGTACCACTCCAATCACCGATCCCACGACGACATCGCTCGCCCAGTGCGCAAGCAAGAACACGCGGGTCGATATCAGACAGGCCCCGAGCGCGCGGACCATTCGACGCTCGCCTGGGGGAAGTCGGCTCGCGGCCGAGCTGATGGCGCCGACCTGAATGGCGTGGCCGGACGGAAACGCATCCTTCGCCCTGCCCGATATCGGAACGCCATGAAGGTGCCCGACAACGGTGAGCCGGTCGGGCCGCTCCTGGTCGAAAGCCGATTTCAGCAGATGCGGAATAAGCGACGCGGCCAACGCCGTGACCAGAAGGTGGTCGCTCGCCAAGCGCTGGGGCTCGGATTTGCGGCGGCACCATAACCACCACCCCAGTGTCACGGCACAGACGACGTGCTCGTCAGCCATCCATGTCAGGATCGAGGCGGCGCGCTCGGTTGGCGGTGTCGTGTTGCGCGAGATGGTGTGCGCAATGGCAATATCGGGCGTTGTCGGCCGGACCGTGATCGGCATGGAAATCCGTGGTTAGGGGCGATGACAACATCCTCCAACGCTGGGCATCAGCCACCGTTCCAGACCGCACAAGGCTAGGGCCCCGTCAAAGGCGGGGCCCTTCGAGTACAGCCTCATTCACCATTTCTGGCGGCCGTACCAGTCGTTCACTTCCTTGGTGGCCTGGTCCTTGGCATAGCCGTAGCGCTGCTGGAGGCGGCCTTCGAGCTGGTCCTGCTTGCCGGCGATCACGTCGAGATCGTCATCGGTGAGCTTGCCCCACTGCTCCTTGACCTTGCCCTTCATCTGCTTCCAGTTGCCTTCGACACGATTCCAATCCATCGCTGTCCTCCGTTGAAAGATGAGCCCCTCCAACGGCTGCGCCGAGGCTTCGTTCCTTGACGACCTTGCGGCAAAGCTACGCGATCGCCGATGACGGATGCGCCGGCGCAGATAGGAACGAGGTCCCGGAGCGCCGGTTGTGGGTGCATATCAACCCGCAGACACGGAGCAGACCAATGCCGGAGAAAGACCTCAGCGCCCTCTTCCTCGATACCCTCAAGGACATTTACTACGCCGAGAAGCAAATCCTCAAGGCGCTCCCGCGCATGGCCAAGGCCGCTGGCTCCGACCAGTTGCGCGCCGCGTTCGAGAAGCATCATGACGAGACCGAAGGACAGATCGATCGGCTCGAACAAATCTTTGATCTGATGGGCAAGCCCGCACGCGGCAAGAAGTGCGATGCCATCGAGGGCATCCTCGACGAAGGCAAGGAGATTATGGAGGAGTACGCCGACACGCCGGCACTCGATCCGGGTCTGGTCTCCGCGGCTCAGGCGGTCGAGCATTACGAGATCGCCCGCTACGGCACCCTAAAGGCCTGGGCGGCCAAGCTCAGCATGAAGGACGCCGTCAAGCTGATCGACCAGACCTTGGCCGAGGAAAAGAAGACGGATGAAGCCCTCACCAAGCTCGCGGTCAGCGCCATCAATGCCGAAGCAGCTTGAGGAGACGCGCTATGAAGCGAACCATCATGGCGATTGCCATCGGCTGTGGGTAGCCCTCGCGGCAAGACAGTTGAAGTCCGGTTAGGCTCCGAGAGAGGACATAAGAGCCGGACGAACGCAATGCCCGCGAAGGGCCACGTGCAGAAATTCGCGACCTCGGCCGCGTCGACGCAGCCGGCGAGCTTGATGGGTTGGTTTGCCGAATTCAAAGGCGTGGCCTTCGGTTGATCGAAACAATGTTCGACAAAGGTTGCGTGAAGACCTGACGAAAATCGCAGCTCTAATTTGCTTCCCCGAGTGATCGGTGGAACCAACTCTTGGCAAGGCATTTCGTTCAATAGGCCACCCGTTATACAGATTTTAGTCTTGAGGTTGGTCCGATAGCAGTACGAACATCGAGCGGACGAAGTCGGCAGATGGTGGCGAGAATTTTAGCAAATAGTGCGCCGCCAGCGGCTATCACGTCAGACCTGTGCGGTCCGGAGCGAGCGGCCATTGCGACACAATTTTCGGTGGCCAGTTAGGGCCGCGCTGCGAAAAACTTAAAGTCTCCCTGCTGTGTATACTTTTGCACAAGGGCGGACCCAAACGGCTGGGACGTGGCTAGGCGCGCCCGAGAACTCGACCCCGAATCCCTGTTGTTTACATGACTGGAGACCCAGCAGATCAGTGACCGTCTCTCGGCGTGCCTCACAGCGTGCTATTAAATATGCCTTTCGCGCCAGCTCAGATCGTTACTGCGGTAGCGCAACTCCCCAATGCACAGCCGCCCGGCGCTTACATGACAAGATTCGCCGCTTTAACCCAGTTGCTTTACTGGGAATATCCACCAAAGCAAAGAATCCTCGCGCGTGCACCGCTTGCGCGCTGCTTTCCATGCGTGTCTCCTCCTCGTTCCTCCGTACGGACACTCAAGTTCTGCAAGCCCTCACACCTCTGAATCGCGGATTGATTCGGCCGGCATGATTTCTCCGTCTATCCAGATAAGGCACTTCTCGACCTCTTTGATATGGCGCTCGACAATCTTGTCCGGATCATCCTGCAAGGAAGTCCGGACCATCGAATCGATGTCCATGAAGGCCGAGGCGACGGATCCAGACGGAAGTTCATCGATCTCCTTTCGGCGGTCCTGCCGGCGATCGAGTTCGTGCGGATCCGCCTTTTCCAGAATTGCGAGCATCTTGTCGTAAAGTACGCCGTAGCGATCCGAGTTTCGGAAGTATGGTTCGACTACCTGCTGATCGAGGTAGTCCTGGACCGTGCCTGCGTTGCCGTACACGCCCTCCGTCTGCGGGTGCGGCGCCAGGTGCCCGAACGACTCCTCGCCTTCGGCCGAAACCCAGCGGGCGAGCGGATATATCCTGCACGCGAGCGGACGATCCGGATGCACGGAACAGCCTTGTTCGTTCAGGAAGACACAGTTGCCGTCTTCCGCCGAGCGCAAGACGGTGCCACCGGCTTCCGTCTTGCGCTCAATGAACTCGGTCGTCGAGAGTCCCAAGCGGCGCGCCAGCCGCAGGACCTCATATGGATTGACCCGGATGGCCTTGTTCCTGCAGCAGCGCTTGCAAGCGTGACAATTGTAAGAGAAGGAAGACGCGCGGGTCATATCGAAATCGACGCGCGCGACGAGGTCGCCATAAGCCATGTCGCGCTCCTCAAGCTACTTCGGTGCCTTGATCCGATCAATGATGTCGCGCGTGATGTCGGCGCAGCTCCGCATGGATTCATCGGCGGCGCAGCGCACGTCGACGGCAGTCGTGCCGTCGCTCGCGACGTCGACCTTTATGCGGCCAGCCTTGCCGTCCCAGCGCACCTCCTTGCCGCCGAACTTGCCTTCACCTTTACCTTCTCCCTTTCCCTCGCCTTTGCCTTCTCCCTTGCCCTCGCCTTTGCCTTCACCTTTACCTTCGGCCTTTCCTTCGCCCTTGGCGTCAGCCTTGCCTTCGATCTTTGCATCCGCCTTGCCTTCGCCCTTGCCGTCGGCTTTGCCCTGCGCGAACGCGGTCGAGCGCATGCCGAGCGCGACGCCTAACGCGGCGACGCCGGTGGCCAGAGCAAGAGTACGCCGAGACAGGCCGGTCCGATCGCCACGGTTTGATTCACTGGTCATGTTTTCCTCCAAATTGCACCGATCGGCCGATCGGCTCTGGTTGCTAGTCCTCGCTCCGACGAGTGAGAACGGGTGTTGCTGGAGCGTCATCGAGGCGCCACCAGCGAAAGCGAAAAAAGCGAAAGCACAAGACTCGGCGGCATCACCAGGAGGCCGAGCTTCAGAAAACGCACGGCGCTGACGTTCTCTCCTTCGCGGCGGAGCGCGATGAGCCAGAGGATCGTGGCAAGCGAACCGGTCACGGAGAGATTTGGTCCGAGGTCCACGCCGATAAGGATGGCCGCCGTTATTTCATGCGAGGCCTGAGCCGCGTGAGACGTAGTGGCCGCGATTAGGCCCATCGGGAGATTGTTGATAAGATTGGAGGCAAACGCCGATATGATGCCACTGCCCCACGCCGTCGCCTTCGGCGCATCGGCGGCCGCCTGCTTCAACATGTCGGCAAGGGCCGGAAGCACGCCGGTATGGTTCAGCCCTTCGACGAGAATGAAGAGCCCGGCGACCAGCGGCAGAACGGACCAGGCGACATCCCGAAGAACCGGCAATGGAGATTTCCGCCCGAGCACCAGAACGATCGCGGTGACGATCGCGCCACAAACGAACGTCGGCAGTCCGAGATCGCGGCCGAGTGCCGATGCGACCAAAAGCGCGACCGCCGTCGCGCCGATGCCGAGCGCGACGATCGCAGCAGTGCGCGTCAGCACAACACTCTTCGCGTCGCTTTCGACGCTGCCTCGGAGACTGTCACGCTGGCTGAAGCGGAGCAGCAGAAACGTCGCAGCAATCGCGACCACCGACGGCAGGCCGAAGTAGCGCAGCCATTCGATAAGTGTCGGCATCCGCTCGCCGAAGACGACGAGATTGGCCGGATTTGAGATTGGCAGCACGAAGCTGGCCGCATTGGCGATGAAAGCGCAGACAAATAGATATGGCAACGGCTCGACTTTGGCCGTACGGGTCGCCGCGTAGACCGCGGGCGTCAGGACCACCGCCGTGGCGTCGTTCGACAGGAAGATCGTGACCACCGTACCGACCGCATACACGATCGCGAACAGCCGGGATGCCGAATGGCGGGATTGCCGCACGGCCTGCACGGCAAGCCAGTCGAACAGACCCTCCTTGCGTGCGACCTCGGCGAGCAGCATCATCCCAACAAGGAAGAAATAGACGTCGACGCCCTTGCCGGCTGCTGTCAAGGCTTCGCGCCACGGCAGCAGGTCGAAGGCGACGAGCAGCACCGCACCCGTCACTGCCCAGATGAATTCGGGCAAATTCCACGGCCGAGCGACCACGCCGAGAGTGGCGAGTCCTGCGATGCCCCATGTCGCGGTGGCTGCGTTGAACATCAACCTGCCCCTGCGACCGCAAGTTCGGGTGTCGTGCGGCCCGGCCTCCCGGTACAGGCCGGCTTGAGCAGCGAGCCGAAAGCCAGCCAGAGCCCGACCGACACGGCGGCGAATGAGCCCAGAATGAGGAACATCGATCCGTAGCCCATCTCCTGCGCGATCCACCCGCCGATCGCCGGGCTGCTCGAGGCGCCGATGCCCTGGACGGTCATAACCGCGCCCTGGCCCGCATTGACGCGGCCGGTGCCGTCGAGAATCCGAGCCACCAGTCCGGGAACGGCGACGCTCTGCAGACCGGCTCCGATGCCGTCGAGGATCTGCACCGGGTAGACGCCCCATTTGCTCAGCAGCCAAGCCGCGATGACGCCCCGGATCGGGAGGGCGACGAAGGAGACCAGCAACACCAACCAGTAGCCTTCCTTCTCTGCCATCCGCATCGCGGCCAATGATGTCAGGATCATCACCCCCTGGGCGATCACGATCGTCATGGCGACGAAGCTTGCGGGATCCGCATGCTTGTCGGCGACCACCGCAAGTCCGTAGAGAGGCAGCATCGCGGCGTTGCCGAGGTGGAAGAACAGCAGAGCGGCCGAGAGGATCAGCAGCGGCTTAGATTCGACGAGGACCTGCAGCCCACTGACGTGGCCTTGCTGGCTGTCCTTCTGCTCGAGACCACGGGCGGCGTCATCGTCGATGGCATCGCCGGGGATCATCAGCACGGATATGATCGAGAGCACGCCGAACGCCGCCGACAGCCAGAACACGGCCGTGAAACCGTATAGCCATCCGAGCAGGCCGGACAATGCCGCGCCGACCATGTTGCCCGCGTGATTGTAGGCCTGGTTCTCTCCGTTCTGACGGTTGAAGCCGGCTTGGCGCACGATACCGAGCGTGATGCCGGCTACCGCAGGGCCGATCGCGGCGCCGGCGATCGCGGTCGCCACCTGGGATGCCGCCACCAGCCAGAATTCCTGCGACAGCAGCACGATGCCGGATGCGATGACGGTGCAGACGCCCGGAATGATCACGTACAGGCGCTTGCTGCGCGTCGAGTCGATCAACGCTCCTGCCGGCGTGGTCATCAGCATGCCGGCGACGCCGCCCGCGGTCATCACGGTTCCTATCCATCCGCTCTGCCAGCCGTGGGCGAGGAGGAAGACGCCGAGGAAGGGGCCGATGCCCGCCTGCATGTCAGCCATGAAGAAGTTCAAGGCGAGCAGTGGTGCGAGGGCTCGTTGTTGGGATTGCGCGAGCGTCATTCGGACCTCCCCTCAGAACCTCGAGATGAGGGCGATGCCGGCCACCATGAGGATGGCGCCAGCAATGCGGCCCAAGCTGAGCTCGTGGACCGTCATTCCGAACAATCCGTACTTGTCGATGATCAGCGACATCAGGATGTTCGCCGTGATGGTCAGGCCGCCGAACGTTCCGGCGCCGACCTGGCCGACGAATATGAGGCCCGCCACGACTGCGAACGCTCCGATCAGCCCTCCGAGCGGGGCCCACCATGGCATCGCAGCGATGCTTTCACGTGTCGGAAACGGATGCGGTTGGCACATCCACAAGACGGAGAGAAAGGCGACGACCGGCAGGAACGAGATGATGCTCGACAGCCAGGGGTTCTCCATCGAATTGCGCAACGCGTTGTTCATCGGCGGTCCCCACGCCTGCAGCGCGCCGCAAACGAGAATGATCGGGTAAAGCCAGGCCGGACTGATGTTCTGCATGACGTCAAATTCCACCGAGAAAATGGTTGTGGGCGATCACCACTTCCGCCCGTTTCGATTGGGACCAAGCTGCGTTCCAAATAAATGGCGTTCTGGCCATGCACCAATCGAGTTCGTATCGCTGCCGCTCGACGCGCGATCACGATTGCCGTCTGGGTCCCACTCGATAACGTCGCGTTCCTGTGAGCCGTTTTGGTCAGTTGCTCTCACTTCGAGGCGACATGGCGTGTCCGAACGGAGCGGCGCGTTGAATTGGCCGCCTTCGATGCTCGACATCCGAAGCCAGGGACCGTCGTCGATACGGAGATCCGCATGCGCTGTCGTAGCCGCGCCCCAGACCGTAGCTCTCACCTCGGCCGGGGTCGGTTGGCCATCGCCGTGGATCGAAAGGCGGCGGTCCGCCGGCGACGTGATCATCACGAACGGCCACGGCGACTCGAGCGGCTTGAACCGCCAGCTTACCGCGTTGCCATCAACGGCCATGAACGCCAAGCCGACTGGACCTTCTTCGATCTGTCCCGTCGACCTCGTCGCCGCATAGACGGTCCGGCCATCGTGCGAAATCTCGTTGTAGTGGGTATGGCCCATGGCGACGAGCAGCGTATTGCTCTCGTCGAGCACCCGCGTCAGTTCTTCCGCCTCGTCGCCGAGATCGGCGGGATAGGCGTGCATCAAGACGACGCAAGTCTTGCCCTCTTGTTTAGCGGCAGCGAGCCGAAACTTGAGCCACGTGAACTGTTGCTGACCCAGCCTGAAATCGGGGCCACCGGTTCCTTGCGAGACCACGTCGAGGAACAGACAGACGCAGCCCTTGATCTCCTCGGCGAAAGGCAGCTTCGGGACGTACAGGCCGTCGTAGAATCTGGTCAGCGACCTCGGCTTGAAGTCGTGATCGCCGGGGATCGCGCGCCACGGGAGCCGGAGCCTCTTGAGGCCGTCGCGCACCAGCGCGAACTGTTCGCTGGTCCCGTCATCGGCATTGTCACCGGGCAGATAGACGAAGTCGATCTTGCCGCCGACATTGTCGTTGAGCTCGTCGACGATCCGCAGAAAATCCCGATGGTTCTGCAGGCCATGATCCGTGGCGTGCAGATCTCCGATCTGCACGAAACGTAACGGTCGGGCGTTCGAGATGTTTTCCATTTTCAGCGCTCAAGCGTGATGGCCGGGACGATGATGCTTTTCGTGATGCTTGGGCTTCTTGTGGCCCGGGCCGTGCTTGGGCTGCTTCGGGCCGCCGACGGCCTTGAGTTCGTCCGAGGAAGGACCGATCTCCCTGGCTTCAACCACAGTTCCGAAAGATGTGGTCGCTCCTTCGCCTTTCGCCGCGATCTTGCGACCCGCGAAGAACAGGTCGGAAAACCGCTCGGCTTCGTGCGGCGGGAGACGGATGATACGACCATCCTCCAGCACCGCGCCTCTGGTCTCACCCTTCGGTCCGTGGATTGGCTGGCGAACGACACCCTGGACGTTCATGGGTCCGTGCTTGGCTTTCTCGAATTCGTCCTCGTCGGGCCGATGATCCGGACCCTCGTCCAGCAGGCGGCCCTTGGGCGTGTCGATAGCGACGGCCGCGATCATTTCGACGGCGCGCGGGCGCACGCCACGGACGCGCACCTTGCTGCCTGGGCGGACGTCGCGCAGCAGGCGTGGCGACAGATGTGGGGGGACATGAACCTCGCGGCCGTCGGTCATGAGGAAGCCGTCGGCTTCGCCGTGTTTGTTCACGAGGAATAGATCGACGGTTCCGACGACTTCCGGCAGATGATCGGGATCGATCCAATGCATGAGACGCTCCTTGCTATCGATGATGGCGTACTAGCCTTCGCAAGCCGCGTGCCAACGGCCGAGGCCTTGAAATCACTTCGCAAATTCTCACTTCGTCAGTTCCGGATCGTCGGCTTTGAAGACACCCCGTCCGCAATCACGACGCCGGTCGCGGGGTATGCGCTGGGACGGATTTCCGTTGAGGAACCGCATTTGCGCCGGGAGAAGCCAATTGGCGATGCTCCTGGTTGAAGGTTCGCCCACGGCCAGGATCCAACGATGCGCGCTACGCAGCTGCTGACACGACGACGAATGATCGCTTCCCTCCCGGTCGTGGTCGCGATCGTCATGAGCGGCGCGATCTCGTTCGGGTACAACCAACTTCTGAAAAGCTATCGCGCCGACGTGGAGCACACGTTTCGCATCATCACGGCTATCGATCAGTTGCAGATGAAGCTGCAGGACGCGGAGACCGGGCAACGCGGGTTCATCATCACCGGAGACGAAAGCTATCTAGGCCCGTTCGCGGAAGGTAGCGTGTCCATAATGGATACCGTGGCTGAAATCAGAAGGTTGGCGGAGGACAACGCCACGCAGATCGCACGGCTGTCCCGGCTGGAAGAACTTACGACGGCTATGCGTTCCTATTTCTGCGTGCGCTGACGTTGCTCAACGCCATCGCGCCGGCAGACAGCCGCGGCGGAGTTCTCTCAGCCGTCTATCTGGTCGGATACGTCTGCATGGGCATTTGCGCGCTCGCGTCAGGCGTGGTCGCGCGCAAATGGGGATTGGCCACAGCAAACGCGGCGTCGGTCGTGCTCGCTTCGCCAGGAAGTGCAATGTTCTTTTTTGGTCGCGACGCGCTGTCCGACAATGGCCGAATGATTGCCGGCCCGCTATTCGCCCAACGCCAGCTGCGCTGCCGCACAAACTCGCGCGATAGGCAACTGCGTCTGTCGTATCAAAATTACTGGCTTAATGAGCAAGCGGCCCAGCTAGAAACCAGGTATTTCGACGATGCTAGTTTCCCCCTCAGCAACCGTTGCCCACCTGATCAAGTCCGTACTTGGTTATCTTCGAATGAAGCAGTTGGCGATGAATACCCAGCTTCCGAGCCGCCTCGGCCCGGTTACCCTGACTTTGCGCAAGCGCGTTGGAGATCATCTTTCGCTCGAGCTCTTCGAGAGCGGCAGGCAACTCCGTCGTTCCAACCGTTGCATCACCGTGGGCAATGGGCATGGGCGTATCGAGGAAACCGAAATCATCGACGTCGAGGACGTCGCTATGGCTGAAGATGGCGGCGCGCTCCATGGCATTGCGCAATTCGCGGACGTTGCCCGGCCACGGATGGTCGATCAACCGCTTTTCTGCTTGGGGGGACAGCACAAGTGACCGCGCGCTCGCGAGGCGCAGGAAGTGCTTGGCCAGCGGAAGGATGTCCTCCGTCCGCGCGCGAAGCGGCTGAAGCACGATCGGGACCACGTTCAGCCGATAGAACAGGTCTTCTCGAAACCTGCCCTGAGTGACCCATTGCGCAAGGTCGCGATGCGTGGCGGCGACGATGCGCACATCGACGGGCTGCGACCGTCCTCCGACCGGCGTCACGACGCGCTCCTGGATCGCACGAAGGATTTTCGCCTGCATCGCCAGATCCATGTCGCCTATCTCGTCAAGAAAGAGCGTGCCTCCGCTTGCCTCCCGGAACGCTCCCTTGCGCTCGCTGACGGCGCCGGTGAACGCGCCCTTGACGTGTCCGAACAATTCGCTTTCCAGAAGGTCGGCCGGTATCGCTGCGCAATTGAGCGGGACGAACGGTCCGGTCGAGCGCGCCCCCGCGCGGTGGATGGTTCTGGCCACCACCTCCTTGCCGGTCCCGGTCTCGCCCGTGATCAGCACCGTTGTATCGTTGTCCGCAACGAGACCAATGGTCTTCTGCACCGTCCGCATGCCAGCGCTGGATCCGATGAGATCGCCATCCGAGGAGTCGGCTTCGACAACGCGCGCCGGCTCTCGGATGGAAGAACGAGCTCGGGTCATACGGCGCAACAGGGAGGCAAGATCGTCGCGGCCGACCGGCTTGGTCATGTGATCGAAAGCGCCGAGACGCATCGCTTCGATCGTGTTTGCTGCGGTCGCATAGGCGGTCATGATCGCGACCGGCGGCTTGGCGCTCTCCGCCCGATAGTGGCGGAGGACATCGAGGCCATTCATGTCGGGCATTCGCAAATCGAGCAGTATCGCGTCAGGTCGGCACGTGGCCGCAAGACTGATCGCCTCGCGCCCGTTGGACGCGGCGCTCGCCTCGTAACCGAGGTCTCTGATGGTTTCGCAGAGGGCCCCGCGCAGCGCCTCGTCGTCGTCGACGATCAACA
Source organism: Bradyrhizobium sp. UFLA03-84 (assembly GCF_002289535.1). Taxonomy (NCBI): domain Bacteria; kingdom Pseudomonadati; phylum Pseudomonadota; class Alphaproteobacteria; order Hyphomicrobiales; family Nitrobacteraceae; genus Bradyrhizobium; species Bradyrhizobium sp. UFLA03-84. Next base: position 11,467 of record NZ_NSJY01000005.1, read on the forward strand.
CTCGGGTCATCAGGACGCTCCGCCCGGCAGTTCGATGAGAAACGTGGTCCCGTCCCCTCGATGCTCAACCGTCGCGCGGCCCCCATGGGCCTCCGCTATTTCGCGGACGATCGCAAGGCCGAGGCCTGTACCGTCGGCACGCCCCGTAGTGAAGGGTTCGAACAGGTGATCACGGATTTCTGCGGCGACGCCGTTGCCGTGATCGGCTACCGCGATCTCCAAACCGGTCACCGTTGACTTGGCAAAGACCCTGATCGGCGCGCCCTCCGGGGAGTTCTGGATGGCATTCAGGATCAGATTGTCCAATGCACGCCCGATCTGCGATGGGTCTAGATGGGCCGGAGGATCGAGCGCATCAGGGGCTTCCACCGAAATCGGCCTGCGACCAGCCTGCTCGGAGAACAGTTCGGCGTGCTCCTCCAGCAGACCTTTGACATCGGAGATCGCCTCGCGACGAACGGCGGAACGTTGGACAGAGCGCAAGAGATTCTGCATCAACTGCTCCATCCGGGCGACCTGGTCGACCACCACGCGCAAGGCATCCTTCGCGCGCAACGGATCGGCATTTTCGGCCAGCGCGTTCTCAGCCTTTAACCGCATGGCAGCCATTGGGTTCCGTATCTCATGGGCGACCCCTGCAGCTACCCGACCGAGCGCGGCGAGGCGCTCGCCTTCGGCGACCCTTTGCCGGAGTTCTTCGGAGCGTTGCCGCGCCTCCGCGGCCGCGATACCGGCCCCATTGATGGCTCCGACGATGCGATCGAGGTCGCGCTGGCCCGTGAGCGCTAGGACCGGCAGATCCGCCGATCCGCTCGCAAGTGCCCGCTCGATCGAACGGAGGCGCAGCGACCACCTCCACAACACGCGGGCGAGCAGAGCGGCTGAGCCCAGCAATACGACGAGCAGCAGAGCAAGGCCCGTCGTCGCCAACAGGAATGGCCGACCACCGACCGTAACGACCCGGGTCATGGCCCACGCAGCAAGATCGGGCTTGCCCGGGATGGGACAGCCCTGCAGCATCAAAACCTGCGAGGGCGCATCTCGCTTCCAGGCGACAGGCCGATCGGCGGCAACTGTACTCTCGGCAACCTGACGGATCGTCCGCTCCTCCGCTTGCGGGAGATCCGTCTTGACGCCAGTGCCTTCGTAGGAAGGAAACGCATAGGCTATCGACCCAACGCCGGCGCGCCATATCCCACCTTCCACTCCCGCAAATGCTTCGAGCGCGTGAGACGCGCTGCGGCTCGGATCATCCGCCGAAACAGTCACGGCCGATCCGGCGGCCTCCCGCGCGACCGCGTCGCAGGCTCTCACCAGGACGGTCTCCGCACGATCTATGCGCTGGCTGTTCGTCTCTATGTAAAGGGCGATCAACATCGCCCCGACCACGACGGCCGCGATCAGGAAAAGGCCCCAGCAAAGAACGAACCATCCGACGATCGAGCGGGGAAAGGGCAGTCTGCGATCGGTAATCTGGCGCCTCCACGACTGGCGAGGGGTCTCAAAAAGTGTCGACGTAGGATCGGCACCTCTCACGCACGTCCGGGTCCACCTTCTACGCGTTCGAGGAGAGGTTTGCGACCCTGCATCGAGGCGCTTAAGTCAGATTATGTCGGCACCGACTGCGGGAGCGCGTCGGCCGGGCTTCCGGAAATCGGATAGATCGCTCCGTGTCATGTCGCGATTCCGGACTGATGGTGTGCATTGACGACGCAATTTCCCGAGCCATGAGGTTTATGGGAGAATATTCACATCTCTGCAGCGTTGTTGCCGAGCGTCGATGAGATGATGGCCATGTTGCCCCAGTCCTGCGCGACGGCGGCGCCTGCCACCGAGGCCAGCAAGCATCCGAGCAACGCACAACTCATACACTGACAATAAAACTAAGCCGCTGAACTCTGTTGCTGGCTGTCTGCTTTCGCATCAGTGGCGCAGGAGTTCGTTCCTGCTCGGGAACGGCATGCATTCCTTAGCTCGGATTGCAACTTCCTCTGGCGCGTATTTGCCGGGTTCGAGAAACCGACTAAGTTGCATGTACATTCCCAGCCATTTGCCGGTGAAGAGATAGCAACCATCTTCGGCGCTCCAGCAGAGTCGTTCGGCAACAAGGTCACGGTCGTCGAAGTACTTGCAGACGACACAAAGACGACGCAGACCTCGATTGCGCGGGCCAGGGCGCGTCAGGCGATAACCTTGATACTCGCTTCCTTTCCGGAAGGTCGGACTGCCGAGGTTCTGGTTATCAGCTTGACGTCAGAGCAGGGAAGACGCTCGAAGAACTCGATCTTCAGTACGGAGATGTCCACAAAATCAGCTGACCGGATAACGCCGCTGCGTGACGTGGGATTTAAGCTGTTGAACAGCTGATTGGGTTCCGCTCTCACCTGGCGGGCGACAATCCGACCTATCTTTCAGGATGCGAGCGCGCCTGCGAATCCGGCATCATCTTCCACTGGAAGTCATCTCCGATTAATCTGCCGGTCCATGTCAAGAGCTTTATCGGCTTGCCCCTCGCGCAGCTGCGATTCGACGGATTGCCCATCACTCGATGATGATCGGAGCCGCGATGTGCGACGGGCCAAAAGCAGACAAAGTGATCCAGTCAAGGATGCGTTGCTCTAGAAGTGCGCAAATTCGATCCGTTCGCGGACACGATTGGATGTCTTTCGCTTCTCAACCCAGATTGACCGCGGCAGCGCCCCTGTTCCGATCGACAATCGAATTCGATCGTCTCTTCGGCTTGGCAGAAAACAGATCAGCGGGCCACCGTTGGTTCACGGTCCCTTTGCCTCCGTTTGGCTCCCAGCGGACGTCTCCGCGGCCGGTCCGCTTTCACTGCTAAGGCAGATTACGTCATGAGGCTTCGCTGACAGCGGCATCGGAGCTGACGGTGACTGCTTGCCGCCCTGCATCGGCCAGCATCAGGCCGACAGCTCTGAAGCTCGACGGGCCCGCCGCCGACGCGAAGGCTTTGGTCCTCGTAGATGCTTGATGGCTTCGACCGCTATCGCGTTTTCATCCCCTCTTCTGCCCTTAACAAATTCGACTACCCGCTGTCTGGCAGCAGCTTCTTCCTCAGGGGTAAGGCTAATCATCAACCCATAAGTGCGGATGACCCGCTCGACGATGTTTTCCACGTGAACTCTCCCGAAAACCGCCTAACGCAGCCAGAAAACCATTGTTCCCTTACCGAAGAGCGGCACTTGCGGACGGCCAGCCCGTTTCCGACTGGCTCCGCCAACTCCTCGGCCCGGCTCAACAGCCCTATTTTCCGCTAGTCGAATTTTCTTTGCACCGCCCCTTGACACTGCCAAATCCCAATCTAATTCGTTGCTCGTCGGTCCATCATGGTCCGATATCCTGGGCGCCAATCGGGTCCAGGACAGGGGCACCGGTCGTGTCCGGTGCTTCTCATACCCATCTTGCTCTTTGGAGGATTTGGCTATGCGCACGTACGATTTCTCTCCTCTCTTCCGGTCGACAATCGGGTTCGATCGCCTCTTCGACCTCGCCGAAACAGCCCAGCGGGCCACCGAAGACAACTACCCTCCCTACAACATCGAACGACTTTCCGAAGACCGCTACCAGATCGCGCTTGCGGTCGCAGGCTTCTCGCCGGACGAAATCTCAGTAACCGCTGAGCAGAACGTGCTTACGATCGAAGGCAACAAGGTCGAAAAAGCTGAACGCGACTACCTGTATCAAGGTATCTCGACCCGTCGATTCCGGCGGCAGTTCAGCTTGGCTGACCATGTGCTGGTGAAGAATGCCACCTTCGACAACGGCCTGCTCAAGATCGAGCTCGCGCGCGAAATTCCGGAGGCGATGAAACCGCGTCGGATCGCAATCAACGCGACGCAGCCGAGCCGCCCTCACCAGCTCGAATCCGCCGCGGCCTGACACGCGCGAAGCCGCGTCCGCATTCGCCGCACGCGGCTTCAACCACAGCAATTTTCGTCTTGGAACGGAGGCAAACATGCGGCCGACGACCGCCAATGTCTTTTCGCTGAATGTATCTCACCGCAACGAGGCGCAATTCAATCATCCCCTCGATGTCCTGGCAGACCTGTCTATGACCAAGGAGGAAAAGCGCGCACTCCTGGCGTCCTGGGCATCTGATGCCGCCGCGGTCCCATCCTGTCCGGGCTTACGGGCGCCTGCGGATTTAAGATCACCAGTCAAGATCGACGTCATTCTCGACGCCCTTTGTCGTCTTGACAACGATCCCCACCATCCGCCGGGAGGCAAGCCCTATCGTCTTCGGTCAACCTTTCGGCCTCTGGCAGCCTAGGAGGGTGACATGGACGACATCAACCTTCCGAAACACATCGTGGACAGAATCGAGGCCCGCTGGTGTGCTCGGCGGCCCTCGACAACAAAAAGGCGCGAGATCGTGGATCGCCAACTCGAACAACTGCGGGCACGTCGCAACAACGTCCGACGTTATCGGTGGCTGCTCAGCACAAAGCTAAACGACCTTGAGCGCAACTTCATCGAACGACGTCTCTCCGAGGAATCCTCGGCGATAGAAAATCTGGTTGCTGAGATTCCCCTTCTCGTTCGTCAGCAGCCGCTGCTCGACGCCGGCATCGAACCAGAAGGTGCCTCACCATGAGCACGACGCAGTTTCTGATTCATGGAAGCGAGAAGATAATCGGCCACTATCGGTTTTTGCTCGACACGGCGAAAACGGAGCAGGAGCGGAAGGAGTTTGCGGAAAGGATCGAAGAGGAGAAGCGCAACCTGGAACGGCTGCTTGCCGAGTTCGCTCAGCCAGCGCAAGCGGCCTGATCGGTTATCATCCCACGCGAACATGGATGGCGAGGGTCAGACCATGAGAACGCCGATATCGGCAAGGGACCTGGAGTTGGTCGCTTTACGCGAGATTCGCAGCTTTCCCGGCGGCGAACATGTGTGCCACGTGGAGGTCGTTCAGGCCAATCCGGATTGGAAACTTCATGCCACAGTCAGGGACGGCGCCGATCTCGAGCGAATCCAGCACGCCACGGGAGCCACGGAGTTCAGATTGAAGCATCGGTATCAATTGCGAACCGACTGGTGAGCGAACCACGGCGCAGGCCTCTTCGGTTAAGCCCGTAGTTTTACGGAGATGCCATGGCACAAATTGCACATATTCTCGACGCCTGTCAGCGGTATTCTGAAGCGCCCACATCTCGGAGTTGAGCCATGGCAGCGAGCTCCTTAAAAACTTCTGCATCGTCCTTTTTGGACTGAGCCCCTTCGTAATCATCGGCATAGCGATGCTTGCGCAGTAAGCACGACCTGGCTCGCACGCGCCACACGAGCCGGTAGAAGGCCCAGCAACTGCCCCTAGGCCCCCATAGGTTGCTGGGGCCGCTCGCCTCCAGGACGTTGCATGTGCGAGAAATGCATTGAGTTGGATAAGGACATTGCGCGGTACACGGAGCTTTCCGGACGCACCTCGGATCAACTTGCCCTGGATGTCATTGCAGCCCTGTTGGGCAAGCTCCAGTCAAGAAAATCGAAACTGCACCCGGAAAGGCCAGACCGGGAGATAGCAAAATAAGAGGGCTCCGTTCGAGATGCACATCATCGTGCAAATCACGGTATTCGTACTGAGAAATGCTTCCACGCCTGAGCATTGGGGGCTCTGGGTGTTAACTATGAGCTCAGCCGAAGTCTTGACAGCAACAGCGCGCATTCTACGTCTTGTGGACACTTACATCGCAGGACCGATATTCCACCTTCAGAGTGACGATAATGACCGATGAGCAAACGGTGCGCCTCCGAGCGCGCGACGACAATATTGGCCGCTACCGCCGACTTCTCCAAACCCAGATATCGGATGTCGAGCAGATTTATATTCAAAGCCGCTTTGCCGAAGAACGGAAGGCATTCACGGCGGTGGGCTCGATCACCATCGCTACAAGAGCTACCCAATGAGTGATTTGACAGCACTTCCGCTTGATGAAGTCATTCGGCTTCGATGGGTATTGCGGGACATTCGAGCCAAGCGGTTTACCCTTAGCCCGGTTAGCTCGTCTGACATGGAGACCCTGCGCGATATGGGCTATGTCGAAGTTGTAGGCGAGTTGCCGGTACTGACACCCAAGGGTCAGGAGCAAATCTAGTTGCAGCATTTGCAGCGTCGGAATGAGCCTATGTTACTGCGAGAGGCCAAGCTTTGCTCGTTTTCGACACTCCCGACCAGGGGGCTTCCGATCAGCGACGCTGAGGCCCTCTCAATTCTGATCATCTCCGGCGACCGAGCCACCTGTGGATACCACTAGCCAGTCATAATCTGGATTGACGTCGCCCTAGCAAGCTTCACGGCGAACCGAGGCGACGAGGTCGTATATTGAGGAACTAATCGCATCGGCCGGCGTTACGCGGGTTCGGAGCATTTCGCGGGGGAGCGCAGTGAAACCCGAGCGCCTGCTTCAGTTCGCCATCTTTGGGCTGTTCGTTTTTTCGGCCGTCCTGGCGTCTCTGTTGGTCTTGAGTCCGCAATGAACTTAAAGCATCCGTCGATCGTCCTTAGCGTGTCGAGTCCCACCGCTGTTTCACGCGGCGGCAGCATCATCGTGCTCGAGGGCACGGCCGAGGACGACGCCATGAATGTGGCCGCTAAGATTGCTCAGGAAACCGGGCGCTCCGTCACGGTGCGCGGTGTAGATATGCGCGTGCTCGCCACGATATCGGCACCTTCGATCAATTGAACTCGTAAGGACAGAAGCCGACCCCAACTTGCACTGAGGGCGAGCTATGGCGGTTTGACTGGGCTGGGGTCGGACCACTGCCGCCCGGCCCCGGCCAAGGATCTCGCGCGCCGCGATAGACGCTTCGGCCATCAATAGGGTGCTGATGGCGAGGATTGCCCCGGCCACTTGCGCTCCTGTAACCTCTAGGAATGAACGATTTCCTACGCCTCTCCGATATAGCGGGCGACAAGCTCGGGGACCGCTCATGAACGACCCCACAGCCGAGGCAGCCCGCCTGATGAAGGTCGCCGAGGCGATCGTGTACGAAATGGACCGTCAGGGAGTTGCCGACGCCGTTGCTGATCTCGGGTTCAACGTGATGGAGCTCGCCAAGGTGGCTATCCGCGCGGCAGAGGGAGATGTGATCCCGTTTCGAAAGCCGCAACCCTGATACACCTTTTCCTCCCCCATGCCGTAGCCAGCGCCCATGCACATGACCGAAGCTGACACCGCCAGACTGATGAGGGTGACCGAGGCGATCGTCCGTGAGCTGGACCGCCAAGGCATCGCTCATACGCTGGTCAATCTCAAGTTCGATGCCCTAGAATTGGCCAAAGTTGCGATCCGCGCAGCCGATGGTGTCGTGGTCCCGTTTCGAAAGCCGCTGCCCTGATGAACCTCGTCCTCTCCGCAGTCATAGCAAGGACCTACAACTTGGCAGAGGCTGGTCGGCGCCGCTCACGCGTCTGACCGAACCGCCTGTCGTTTGATGCGTCTTTGCGCGCCGGTGGTGCCCGCGCTCGGCTTTCAGTCCTTGCAGATTCCAGCGAGTTGACGCGCGCGCTCAGCGCACCGAGTTGGTCAGATATTAGCTTTCGCTCACCCTGCTCGGCGGTAACCTTCTGCTGAATGTTACCGATGAGCTGCCTAGCTTTTTGGTCGGCTTCAATCCCCTGCACCGCCTGTTGTACGACGCTGAAGTCTGCTTCTCCGCAAGGGCGGATCCGTTGGAGGTGCGACGGCCGCTCGCTAAATGCCGCGATATGTCGCGCCGCGCAGATGGCTCCGGCCGCGGCCATGCTATTCGCGGTCATTAGACAAAGAATGAATTGCGTTACCATCGTACGGTCAAGCGGCTGAGCCGAAAGTGTGGTTACCGTTCCTTCGATCCATCTGGACCTTTCAGACAGGCTCCTCCTGCCAGCATCGCGGACTGCACCTTTTCAAATGACCGTTGCTCGATTTGGCGGACACGCTCGCGCGATATTCCGTACTTTAAAGCAAGCGCTTCGAGCTTCAGGGGATCTTCACTCAAATAGCGTGCCGTGAAGATGTGCCTTTCACGGGGGCTTAGCTTCTCAATGGCTGCTGTTAAAGCTTCGCGCCGTAGAGCCAGTTCCTGGTTCTCGGCCAACGTCACGTCATGAGTGGGCGACGGATCAACCAGCCGTTCAAGGGCATCGCCGACGTCTCCGGCATCGTGACGTAAATTCAGGGACAGGTCGCCACGCAGGCGACGGTCCATATTCACGACTACACGTTCGGGTACCTTGAGGTGAGTGGCGATCGCCTTGACCTGTTCCGGCCTCAGATCCCCCTCCTCCAAGGCGGAGATCGCACCCTTCGATTGCCTCAGTTTGAAGAATAACTTCTTCTGAGCAGCGTCCGCCGTGATCTTCACCAGCGACCAAGAGCGAAGAACAAAATCCTGGATCGTTGCCTTGATCCACCACGTGGCATAAGTGGAAAGACGGATCCCCCGCTCCGGATCGAATCGTCGTACGGCCTGCATCAGGCCGACATTGCCCTCGGAAATGATATCGGCAATGGGTAGCCCATAACCTCGATATCTCATGGCAATTTTCGCAACGAGACGCAGATGGCTTGTCACAAGGCGATAAGCCGCTTCACGTTGCCCGTGGTTTCGCAATCGGCGGCCAAGGGTGGTCTCTTCATCCTGAGTGAGGATGGGAAATTTTCTAATCTGCGCCAAATAGTTGGTCAGCCCGTTGCCGAGCAACGGCAATTTCTGAGAAACAGTTTGAGACATTTCCCCTCGCAGTGCTGAAAGATATTTCCACCCCTGCCGCGCTCTCGTCGGAGTCGCGGCAGAGCAACAATAAGGATCGATCTACGGGGCGGGACTATCGTTCGCCTCATGGCTGCCAAAACGTCGGCCTTTTTGGTTGGAGCGATCGATCTTCCGATGCGAACCCAACTCCAGAAGGCGTAAGGCGTCCACGATGTCGTCGAAACTCACAGCGCCATCGATTGTCTGGTTCGATTCTGGATCGTCTTTCACTGCGCAAGCATCCGCGGCCCAGGACGACAGAATGGCCCGTTTCTCGTACGATGTAAGGTCGCAGTCATCCACAACGTCCATTGGATGACCGAAAGCCTCGGCTGAATGTAGCAGCCCGGCCATCTCCAAGTTCGTTGTCCGGCGATCCATCTGCAGCGAGAGGCGATCGGGAAACGTCTCGTGCAAAAGAGCCTCCACGGAACGCTGCTCTTCGCTTATTCGACGTGCGATATAGGTTCGCTCCAGGTCCGAGAGCCGCGTCGCGAGCAGCCTGCGGTAGCGCCGAATATTTGCGCGATGGGCACGCAGGCGTTCGAGATTTCCCTCGATCATAATTCGTTTCCTTCCGGCTCACGCGGCCAAGGCACGTTCGGTTGAGCGCAACCGACAAGGTTTTCCACCCGGAGGATTTCGGGGGCCGCCGTCGAGTTCGCACAGCGCCTCGAGGATTTCGCCGATCGATACGGGCTTGTTCAGTCCAGCGGGCGAGCGGAGCGACGGGCACGACGCTATCGCCGATGCGTCGGACGCCCAGGCTGCCAGAATTGCCCGCTTCTCGGCCGTCGTCAGGCCAGCGTGGCACACGACATCCCGGGGACTTTCGAAAGCGGAGCCGGGATGCAAGAGCACGTTGAAGTCAAACACGTTGTCGTCAGCGGTCGTCGGCCGCATGGTAACCTCCCTTGCATTGACGACGAGCGGCAGCCGCGCGAAGCCTCGCGCGGCGCCGCTCGGAGCCCGCTCAGGCTGCCTTGGCTTCCAATTTCTGGACGTTGTCGGTCGACACGCCACTGATTGCGATACGGCGCGGCTTCATGGCTTCCGGGATTTCCCGGACCAGCTCGATCTTGAGCAAGCCATTGTCGAATGCGGCGCTCTTGACCTGAACGTAGTCCGCCAGGCTGAACTGCCGCCTGAAGCTGCGGGTGGAGATGCCGCGATAGAGGAATTCGCGCTCGGCCTTCTCCGACTTGCTGCCCTCAACGGTGACCACGTTCTGTTCGGCCGTGATCGCGATCTCGTTGGGCGCAAAACCCGCGACCGCCAACGAAATCTGGTAGCGGTCCTCAGTCAGTCGTTCAATATTGTAGGGCGGATAGTTGTCCTCGCCGGCCCGTTGGGCCATTTCCGCAAGGTCAAAAAGGCGGTCGAAGCCAACGGTCGAACGCCAGAGGGGCGAGAAATCATAAGTGCGCATAGCCAAATCCTCCAAAGAGCAAGATGGTTACGAGCGGCACCGGACACTTCCGGTGCCCGTCTCTACGGCCTGAACCCATGGGGCGCCCAGGCACCACCGTCCGGTGGTGACGGAAAAATTAGCAAAGTCGTTTTTGGTTTCAAGAGGGGATCCCAAAATTTTTAGGGCTTGGTCCCCGCTGACGTCCGCCTCCAGCGAGTACTAAGCGACTTATGCGCCCGAGCCCGCAATTCGGACAGCGAGGTTGAGCCACAGCCTCGCTGCCCTCGAGAGCCAGGGCTGAAGGCTGCATTCCCGGCTCATCCACTCAATCGAATCCAGATAGGGATGGACGGAAGCGGTGGTAGTTCGCGCGCTCGGGCATCTACTTTGAGGGACTCTCCAGGTTCTAGGCAACCGCCGGGAGCAGCATTGCCGCAAAAGCGAAGACGCCCGTTCGCAATCTCGTTGTTCATAGCCTTCACCTCCATGTCGGGACGGAGAACGAAGGCGTATCCAACTCGCAGTTCAACCACCTCGATGCGGCCGATCGAGAGAAACTGCAACCGAGGGAGCCGAGTGAGGAAGTGGGACTACTCATGGGGCAATATTCAGGGATCAGGAGGCCTTCGACGAGGCTCTCCAGCACGTTGCGAAGCGCGGCAGTCGCCTCGTCAGCCGGCACGCCTTCGGGCGGCTGTTGCCTGGCCAGATCGACGGCGCGATCGCGGGCGTGCGGGTCGCCTCGGTCCTTGGCCCCGTGCTCCTCGCATTCGTGGATGGCGCCCACCTCCTGCAGCACGTTGATAACCCAGCCTCGCACCGTTCGGATCGCTTTCGGTCGCTCTTTCGTCATCAGCACCGAGATCACTTCTGCCTGGATGAATCTTTCCGCCGCCCGCTCGTTCCGGGCGATTTGCACGCATTAGGGATTCCAGTGGGGAGGGCTCGGCGGCGGGCTTACTTTGCCCGCTTGAACACGAACCCCAACGTAATGCCGGCCGGGGTGCGCGGGTTCGTGAATTTCAATTCATCGTCGCTGATCGAGGTTATTACCCGTCGTTGATTTGGTGCTCCGACGAGATTGGGGAACGAGCTCGTCTCGATGTTGACGTGGATCGTCTTGGTGTTTTCATCCAGAGTGTACGTGCCGGTATATGCGATGACACCCGACGCGATGGCCATGGCCTCCTCCGGCGAGGGGCGCGCGGAGTCGCCCGATAAATACTTCGGAGCGTCAGAGCGCACGGTAATAAAATGAAAACGCCCTTCGGCAGTATAGGTGACGGCGCCTTGCAGCTTTGGCCGCTCTACGGCGCTACCATCCTCGCGCGTGGCGGTGCTCGATGCGTATATCCAGGTGCCTACCACCTGATCCTTGAGAGTCTTGCCTTGGCAAATTCCGTCCTTCGGGAATCCTACGATCGAAATTGTCGCCGCCGCGAAGAGGCCGAGTGTATGCCGCCTGTTCATGAGACGCTCCCGCTTCCTGACAATGCCGGCAGCTTACGTGGCGCAGCGATCTCCAGCAACGGTCCGGAAGCGACGCGACCGTAGGCCTCAGCTTGCGGTGCGTCGCCCTTCTCGCCTGCGGTGCTACGACGGCGTGACGATTGGCGACTCGGTCGCCGGAATGGTGTGGGACGACGAGCCTGACGCTGTCCTTGGCGACAACCGTGCGATGTTCTTGCGTGCCCTCAAGGCGATGCCGAGGGGAAGGACGCTCGCGCTGCGAAGGCGCTCCTCTCTCCACAGAGTCTCCGCGATTCGATCGTGGCCTTTCTGAGGTGCGCCGTCGAAAGTGCGACCGAGAAAGGGTCCGCACGGGGCTGCCTTTGATTTGCGTCGCGCCGCTCGTGGACGACGCTGAAGTCCGGAAGTTCCTGCAAAGCGCCGCCGCAGGCGGCGCGGCGCTAGTGGAAGGCCGATTCCGGGACGCGATCGCCGCCGGAGAAATTCCGTCAGACTTTCCTGTAGCCGTGCGCGCGAGCCAGACCTGGGCCGCGGTCTGACCATGCGGCGCAGATGGGTTTCTCGCGCAAGGAGCAGGTCAAGACGCCGAGGAAGCGGCCGACTTGGTGCTCCTTCCGCGGCGTGGCAATCCAGAACCGTGATGCCGATGGCGATAAGGTCGAACCGAACAACCGACCAATTGGCATCTAGCCTCCCCAGCCAATTGCAGGTGCCCTTCTCGCAAGGGAACCGGCCTTCAGCGTGCTCGCATGGTCTATGACTGATAACGATACTATAGCCCAAAGCCGAAGATTGCCGACAGGCCCGCTCCTCAGAAGTTAGAGATCCAAGCTTATGGCCTGCGGCTGCAGCAGCCGCTAGATTGAAGACGATAGCAACCAGCGTCGGGCCTCCGAATTGGAAGGCATGGCAGAGTCGTTCGGCAACAAGTTCACGGTCGTCGAAGTGTTTGCAGACGACACAAGGACGACGCAAATTTGGATTGCGCGGGCCAAGCCCCGTCAGGCGATCACGTTGATACTCGCTTCTGTTCCGGAAGGTTGGACCGCAGAAGTTCTGGACATCAGCGTGACGTCAGAGCAGCAGAAAATGCTCGAAGAACTCGATCTTCAGCCTGGAGATGTGCACAAGATCAGCTGAGCGGATAAAGCCGCTGAGTGATTTGGGCTGGGTTCGAGTCTTTCGGGGTGAAGTCGTAAAGCGCCAAGCCGTTAATGCCTGCTCGGTAGTTCGCCGTTGACCAGATGCGGATGGCTTTCGCACACCAGCCGAGACTATGGCAAATGGGGCCGTTGGGGTTGATCACAGCGTGTCGGTGTCCGCAGCGGCGAGGACTTATCCTCGTTCAATAGCTCCTGCTCGGCCAAGCACCAAAACTCTTCGTCCCGCCCTTCCGGTTTTCCCGCCTTCTCCCACAGCTCGTAAGCGCGGGCGGCAACGGCCTCATCGACCTCCTTGTTCATGCGGCCTCTCGTCTGGTCGCCCGGTAGACGTCGATGGCGCGGTTCGCCAGCATGAGCTTGCGTCGCTCACCAGTGAGCGCCATTCGGCCAACGGCGCTCACAAGAAACTGGCTGGTCTCGTAGCCATCGATGATCTCGCCAGAGCGTTCGAGGAAATCCCAAGCGATCTGGACAGATTCTTCGACCAGGATATGTAGTTCACTCATGAATAGACAACGTGGCTTGAGGTGCGCCGTTCCTAAAGCAAAAGGCCCCCGCCGGATACGGGGGCCCCTAGGACTTGGAGGAAGGAGATGCCTCGAGCCCTATTTCGGCGACTGTAGCCCCGATGAACTCATCCACTCGTCGAGGTGGGCTGCGGTGTCAGCCTGCCGGGCCTTCTTCACGAGCTGGTCTCGTTCTTCACCTGCCGGCATCTGGCTAGCTTGTTCGCGGCTATCCGCCGCGAACTTCCTGAGCCGTTCCTGGAGGGTTTCTGTTTGTTTGAAACGACGCCGCTTCTTCATGGAGCTGCTCCCTGTTGGTGTGGGGCGGGAGCGCTGTGATGGGCGATCTCATCACCGGTGGTTGCCTTGGATCTCACGGTGGTGGATCGAACGTAAGGTCGGAACACGATATTTTCCACAACCTAAGTTACTTTCTTGAAATCGCCTTGAACGAACTGGCGCGGAGCAATCCTTCCGACGTGATGTCGCGGTATTCGATTTCCACTGAAAAAACAGGCTCGACCCACGTTGCTTTCGGTTTCCTGAGTGACTTACTCAATTTGCTCTTTGGGCCAACTACGCTGTCTAATCCTTTGCGGATGCTTGCCAAGGTCATCCGATTCCAGCCCGTGCCGACCTTACCATGTAGACCGGACCCTTGCCTCTCTGCTTGCCGAGCTAAAGCGCCGCGAGACCGGACGGGTCTTTTTGTGCTGAACGGGCTTTAATTTTGAGCCATGCCTCGTTGCGGTCGGACCGGTATAGCGCATCCGTCTTCTTCGAGACGATCCCCTCCTAGTTGAGCTTGGGCAGCCATTAGGTCATGTTCACCAATCCGATGGCCTTGGCCGAGAACTTCGTCGAGGCTGGTCGCGACTAACGGACGATGCGCCCGACGCGTGCGCCGCCGGCATGGAGATAGTCCGCCGCGACACCGTGGCGCGGGCAAAGCTTAAGGACCTTCTCCCGGTCTTCGATGAAGGGTGGCGCGACGGCCTATGGAAGGATCTCGCGCTCCCGCCGAAGCCGAGGGCTGGGCGAAGGTCCACCGGCCATCAAAGATGGCGAAGCTTGGCGCTCGCCGCGCGCGTCCGAGGCTCTTCGGCCGGCCTCCAGCCTCGGCCAAACCAAGCGAGACAGTTCGGTAAAAAACGTCAGTTGGCCTCAATCCGTCATCGAAATCCAAATTAACCAAATTGTTCCCGGCGTCTCGTGGTCTGCGTTGGATGTGGGCCCCGACGTTTGCCAGCAGCGTCAAAGTCATTTTGCGTGGGATTAGCAAGTCGCGTTCTCTCCTACACCGTTGTCCGGAGTGAACATGAGCTACGTCATCTCGCTGCAATCACGCTTCGCCAGAACAGGCACGCGGATGGTTCCAGCGCCCACGGCGGCCACAGACAGGGCCCGAATGATAGCCAAGGCGGCCATCGGGACGACATTTACGAGATCGTTCTGTTCGGACCTCACGGCTGAGAACTCTGCGTAAGCGCTGGTCCCTAGCTTCCACCGACACAAGGGTATCAGATAATGACCGACGCTGCGTCGCAGCTCGCTGAGACCGGCCGCCGGCTCGATGCCATCGACCGCCAGATCCTGACGGTCCTTCAGGAAGACGCCTCGCTCTCGGTGGCCGAGATCGGCAACGGGGTCGGCCTGTCATCCACGCCGTGCTGAAGCGCATCCAGTGGCTCGAGGCCGACTGCGTGATCCTGCAACGCATTGCGCTGGTCGATCAGAACAAGATCGGCCTCGGCCTTTCGGTGTTCGTCTCGGTCGAAAGTTCCGATCACTCCGACGCCTGGCTGAAGCGTTTCGCCGCTGCCGTCAGCGCCATGCCCGAGGTGATGGAATTCTACCGGATAGCCGGCGACGTCGACTACATGCTGCGCGTCGTCCTTCCGGACATGCCGAGCTATGACGTCTTCTACAAGAGGCTGATCCACGCCGTCCCGCTCTAGAATGTCGCCTCGCGCTTTGCAATGGAGAAGATCAAATCCATCACGGCTCTGCCGGTGCCGCCGTCAGCGGACCAGGGCGGTAGTGGGAAGCGACTCCCCCGCAAGCGTAATGGCTGGGCGAACTACAGCACGGTGCCATTGCGCACGCGTGCATAATGCCTACCGGTTGTCCCACTTGTTCGTCGCAGTACCTGATTCTACGATGAGATTGCTGCAGACCTACTCGAGTGGGAGTCCGGGATCTAAATTAGGACGAAGGCGGAAGGAGACTATTTCCAAACGCGCCAAACGATTTCGTGGCGATGGGGCTGCTTATCCAGCGCATTCAGCAACTTAGCTGCTGTGGGGCGGGAGGGACCGAACAAAAGCGCAATACCGCGTCGCGACAATCACTTTGGACGGCCATGGACGATCCGACGCGAGAACATCGGCCGGCGACCCGCGGCTGCGTGTTGCCTTATCCGTTTGCACAAGACCAAGACCCTGAGCGGATAATCGCATTGCACCGGGCGTCCAATGCCACTGCGGTTGCGGCGTCTTCGGCTCGGAGTTTCCCATCCTACCCGGATGTTCACTTTTGAACCAATCCGCTCTTCCGTCTGTTGACTCATGAATGGAGAGCCCCAATGTCCCGTTACTACTTTCATCAGCATGTGCGCGGCGAAAAGACTGAAGATGAGCGTGGGGAACTATTCCCGTCAAACGCAGCGGCATGTCATCGAGCCAAACAGCGTATGCCGGCCGCCCTGAAACGAGCTGCGGTGCGTTCCCGCAATACCTATGTCGCCACCGAGGTAACGGACGGCAAGCACACCCTATTTATAGTGAGGGGAACAGTCATCGTTGAACAGCGGTAAGACCGATGTTCGCAACGTGGCTCTACGTCAGCTCCAGTTTGCTAACGCAGAATGCTGACGCCGAGATCGCCAATATTCGAAGTATCGCGGAAGCTCGAAATTCTGAACTTCGGCTGACGGGTGTTTTGCTGTTTTCCGGACGCCACTTTGCTCAGTTTCTTGAAGGCACAGAGGCTAATCTACATATCATGAAGACTTCGATTTGTCGCGATCATAGGCATACGGGCATTGTGACGCTGCCAACAGACCCTGTCGAAAAAAGAAGGTACGGGCGTTGGGCATTGGCTTATTCGGGCTGGGCCACCCATATTGACAGGGTCCTTTCTGACGCCCTGCGCAAAAATGACGCGCGAAAATTACTGCGCTACATGGACGAGTTGTAGCGAAGCGTCACTGAACTCGATGTTCCATGCCGCGGTGCATGAGTCCGGAAATGGCCCATCTCCGACGTCAAGCTCAAGCGAATTGTCCGCTTCGCGCCGAGAAGGGCCCTAGTCTTCGATAATCGGACGCAATCGACCCTCACCTCTGAGTGAGCGGCTTCAGAACGGCAATACGGCTTCTGAGCTCGCCCAATTGAGCTTCCACGTTCTTGAACGAAACCAATATGTTCAACCGAGTGATCGCGATCACCCTCTATTTGGGTTTTCGAATTCTTATCAGGGCGCGGGCGCCTCATCGACCCATGATATCCCGAACTTGTCGAGGCCCTCGGCCAAGAGATCGCCCAACAGCGGCTCCCCGAGCAGGTAACGGACGGTTTCCCACCGCGGATTGCGGTATCCGCTCCGCCTCTCGGCTGCCTGGCTACGCAGATCATCCCACTCGTTGATCGTGCCATCGTCACGTCCAAGCCACATCAACGCGACAAGGTCGATCTGTTCGTCCTCGTTCAACGCCCTAATGAAGCTCGCCACCTCGGCAGCGACAGAATCGCTGCCGTCGTCCTGCAATACGTCGACTTCAGCATCGTCAATAGGATTCGATCCAGAGTCCTCGTCGGCCGGCAGATCCTTGACATCAAACTCATGCGCTTTTTCGATCAGAAAGCCGACCTTATCGCGTGAAACGGTTAGCTCGGGCATCGCTTGCTCCTTTGTTGCGGGAGTTTCGATCAACGCGCCGGACCGCAGGATGATCCATTGTGGTCAAGAACGTGCGCCGCACGATCCAACCACCTACTACGGTCAACCGAGAAGGATGCACGGATTATCCCTCGCCAGAACAGGACCGCAGCAATGCCAAAGGCCTGTGCCGATATGCATTGGAGGTGACGTTCAGAGCGGATGGGGTGCCACGCCATGAAAAAGCCTGGGCTCGCCAGGGGCGACATAGTCGCGCGACCGACGGGGCTCATTGAACTTTGACGGCAAAACTGATGACCCTCAATGAACATCGAGCAACGATGCCCGATGCTCAGTGCCACCAAGGAGGCGCTAATCTGAGGAGCAAACCCGAGATGAGGATATTGATGGTACTAACCTCGCACAGTCGACTCGGGGACACCGGCAAGAAGACCGGCTTCTGGTTCGATGAATTCGCTACGCCCTACTACATCTTCAAGGACGCCGGCATCGTTCTCACACTTGCATCTCCCGAGGGAGGCATGCCCCCGGTCGATCCGAGAAGCGAGTGGGCCGAGGCGGAAACTGCAGCGACGATTCGCTTTCAGAGCGACAGTCACGCGCAAACTGAGTTGGCGAACACCCGGATGCTGTCGAGCATTTCGGCGCGCGACCATGATGCCGCGTTCTATCCTGGTGGCCACGGCCCGTTGTGGGACCTCGCCAATCACCCTCATTCAATCGCACTGATTGAAACCATGTTCTGCACGGGGCGTCCTTTAGCGCTCGTCTGCCATGGCCCGGGCGCGTTGCGTTACACGATGGCGCCAAATGGCCGTCCCCTCGTCGCCGGAAGATCCGTCACTGGATTTTCCAACTTCGAGGAGGCTGCAATTGAGCTGACGGACGTCGTACCCTTCCTGGTCGAAGATATGTTGAGGAGCAACGGCGGCAATTATTCCCGGAACAGGAAGTGGCAACCCTATGCGGTCTCCGATGGCGATCTGATTACCGGCCAAAATCCAGCATCCTCGGCAGCTGTCGCCAACGCTTTACTTCATCGATTACAAATCAAGCGACAGGCCCGAAAGATGGCAACCTCGGCTCGGAGCGCCTGAATAGTACTGCGGGTTGGCCGGGGTGTGGCGCGATGGTCTCGCCACCACCGCGATGAGGGCGAGTTCGACACCGCTTCACCGACGAACCGGACTCCCCATGGGCTTACTCCCTGGAGACGAAATCGATGCCGTCGACGTCTGCGCACTACGCCGCCTTGGCCTGCGCGCGAGCCTTTCCTTCGATCACACCGAGGACGTCGGCCTCCTTGAGGATGAGCCGGTCCTCACCGTCCACCATTATATCGGTGCCGGCCCATTGGCCGAATAGCACGCGATCGCCGACCTTGACGTCGAGCGGAACGATCCGGCCGTTCTGGTCACGCGTGCCGGCTCCGACCGCGAGCACTTCGCCTTCCACTGGCTTCTCCTTTGCGGTGTCCGGGATAATGATGCCGCCGGGCGTCTTCTCCTCGGCTTCGATACGTCGCACCAGGACGCGATCCTGCAACGGCCTGAATCCTTTCATGATCGAAGTCTCCTGGTTGCCGTCATTGGCGGTCAGCATGCGCCGACGCGCACACCCGATCATTGGCAGTCATCAAGAAACACGCAATCAACAAACCGCTGCGGGGAAGCCCGCAGAGCTAGACGGCAACGTGCCGGTCGATTGCCGCCGCGAAGTCGGCGAGGTTGCGCTCCAATTCATCCATCCGCAATCATCGCGATTGAACGGATTCGGACCACTCGCGACAGTCTGACAATCGGATCGAGACTTCCGGGCACGCCAGACTTGACTCCCGTCAGCGCCCCCGGCGACAGCGCGGAAGGTGGCAAGCGCCATTTGAATCGCAAAATTGACCAACGTCAGCGCCGTCGCCGGTTATCTCGTTCACGCATACCGATCTGTCAAAATGAGGACCGTCGTCATGCTCGATCGCACGCGCCGTGCCGCGCTTCCAAAGCATCATTCGATGTCTGTTCCCCGGACGATGTTCGCCGCGGCCATCGACCGTTTCGGCGGCCCCGATTTGATCACCGGTCACGCGCTGCCAGTGCCAACGTTGGATGCCGGCGAAGTTTTGATCGCCGTTGATACAGCCGGCGTCGGGGGATGGGACGCCGATATCCGCGACGGACTATATGCCCCTCGCAAGCCGCATTTTCCTCTTGTGCTGGGCTTCGACGGCGCCGGCGTTGTCGCTGCCGTCGGAGCCGGGGTTCGCCGGCTCAGGGCCGGCGATCAGGTCTATTCTTATAGCTGGCAGAATCCGAAAGGCGGATTTTATGCTGAATATGTCGCGGTGGCCGCCGATAACGTCGCGCCGATTCCGAAGCGGCTCGACCTGCGGCACGCCGGCGCTATTCCCATTACCGGGCTCACCGCCCTCCAAGGCATCGATGATGCGCTCGGATTGAAGAAGGATGAGATCGTGATCATTCACGGGGCGTCAGGAGGGGCGGGAACCCTCGCTATACAGTTTGCAAGACTGCGCGGCGCTCGCGTGTTTGCCACGGCATCCGGCAAGGAAGGCGTCGAGCTGGTGCAAGAAATGGGAGCCCATGCGGCGGTCGATGGAAAACGTGTCCACATCGACGACGCCGCAAGGCGTTTTGCACCCGATGGCGTTGATGCCGTGCTGGCGTTTGCCGGCGGCGACGCGCTGGAGCAATGCCTCAATGTGCTCCGGCCTGACGGCCGTCTGGCCCATCCGAATGGCATCGAGCCAGCGCCAAAGAAGCGGCGCGGCATGACTTTGATCCGATACGACGCAGTTGCCGGGGTTCGCGAATTCGAGCGTCTCGGCTCGGCTGTTCAAGCTGCAAGGCTCAAGATCCCGATCGCCGAATGCTATCCGCTCGTCAAGGCTGGGAAAGCGCATCAGCGCCTTGCGGAAGGCCACGTGCTGGGCAAGATTGTGCTCGCAATCCACGGCACATGAATAGGCCCACTGCGGCACAGCTGAGAATCGCGATGAAAGGCAAGAAGGAAGCGTGCCGCGGTTCCTTCGCGTGGAAACATCTGCACTATGCGCCCTCTAATCGTTGACGCTCATCAACGGAATGTCGCGGATTTCGATGTACTCAGTGTTAAAGAAGCAGCCGATCATTGTGCACGCGGTATTTCGCGCGCCTTGTCTTGTCTTCACTTATTAATGATGGAGGATACGATTGCCGAAGATCTCCCTTGTTTCAATCATCAACGACGCAGCCTCCTCGCCCGAGGCGTGGCCGGAAGCGTTAAACACGTTGACTGAGGCGGCCGGCGTCGGTGGCGCTGCATTAATCATTTTGAACAAGACCACTCGACTGGTAGAAGAGGCCTGCTTTTCCGGGCTTAGCGCCGGGTTCAGATCCGACTACGTTCGACATTACGCTGCCGTGGATCCCTACGCGCCAATGATCGACACAAATTGGACAAGGCTTTCTGAATGTCTTCCAGCCTCGACGCTGCGGATAAGCGAGTGGTACAATGATTTCGTGCTGACGTGCGGGGTATCCGATATCCTCGGCGTCCGGCTGGCGGAAACGCCGCATCATCGGGTCATCTTCGGTATTCACCAGCGGATCGGCCGCAGCTTTTCCGGCGAGGTCGAGCGGGTCATCGATCTCGTCAACGTCTCGCTGAGGCATGCGGCCTTACGTCATGTCGAACGTCTTGCGCCGCCACGATGGAAACCATTCGGTCAGTCCCAAACGAAGGCCGCAGCTGGAGCGAACAGGTACTATTTCCACATTGAGAACGGCAGCCGATACCCAGACGAGACGGGATCTACTTTTTCTTCCCTTGAAGACGCGATGGCCAATGGAGTTGCCCTTGCGACGGAACTCGCAGAGGATGGCACCTGGCATGGTTTCTACGTCGTCGTGGCTGACCGGCAGGGTCGGGAAATTGGCCGAATCCGGATAGTTCTCTAGGCACCACTTCCAGAAGCTGTTGACGGCTGTCATGGACTGAAACGGGGTCACGCGCTTGGTAAGACCCGATGAACACCAACCAGCAGGAAGCAGGCCGGACCGCCGGGGTCGAACAGAGTTCGCCGTGGCCCCATGTGCGGTTGGCAGAGACTGATCGGCTTGAGACGTTCAGCGACAGCGTTCTGTCGATCACGATTACCCTTCTTGTCGCCGAGATCGTCCGGCCCGAACACGGTCCCGGCCAGCTTTTGGAAAGGCTCGCCGCCCAGTGGGCAAGCTACATCGCGTTTCTAGCCTCGTTCTGCTACACCGGCGTCATCTGGCTAAACCATCGTGCGGTGTTTGCGCGAGTGCGCTATTGCGACCGCAGCCTTCATCTGGCTAACCTCTTCCTGCTATTCACGTCGGCGCTGATCCCCTTTCCTACAGCGATCCTTTCGACGGCTATCCAGAGTGGCAACGAATTTGACGCCAGAATAGCAGTCGCCCTCTATGCCGGCATCGCCGGAGCCATGTGTTTGGCCTGGCTCACCCTGTTTCATGTTCTAAGCATCCATCCCTACTTGGTCGAGACTGGCGTAGACCAAGGCTTCTTTCCCAGAGAGCGCGTGCGTGCCACGCTTGGTGTTATCGCCTATACGGTCGCGGGCGCGGCGGGTTGGCTATCAACGCCAAAAGTCGCCCTGCTAATCTTTCTTGCGCTGCCGGTCTTTTACGGCATTACCAGTGAGGGGCTGACCGAAACAGGCATACGCCTTCAATTCGGAAAGGCCCGCCGAGCAACTCTCATCAGTCGCAGCAAACTTTCCGAATGACCGCTGGAATGGACCGCGGTCGAACGCCCCTTCTTGCAGCTTCCACAGCCGACCGCCAATAGGCCCACATCGTTTGATCGGCAGGCGATCGCATTTGGCAGCGAGTTTATCGCCATTCCAGACCTGCCTGAGCGGCTCCGCATTGGCGCGCAGAGGCGGCGCACGACCTAGGCGCGCCTTTCAGTGTTTGGCGAGCATGACGATGTGCTGGAGCGGGCATCTCCGGCACAGCAAATATCGGCTCACGCCCGCCCTGCAAAGCTCGCCAAGACCCAAAGCCGGACAGCCTCGGCGACCTGGTGCACACCCAACCGGTCCATCATACGTGAGCGGTGAATCTCGACCGTACGCACACTGATACCAAGATCGAAGGCAATGACCTTGTTTTGCTCCCCGGCCACGAGCGCCTCAAGAACCTGCCGCTCGCGTGGGCTGAGCTTACCGATCAACGCTGCCGCCATAGCAATATCATCGATCCGGCCCGCCGCCGCGCCGGTCTTCAGCGCGGACTCAATCGCCACTATCAGGTCGTCGTCGCTATAGGGCTTTTCAATGAAGTCCGCAGCTCCTGCCTTCATCGCTCGGACCGCGGTCTGCACGTCGCCTTGAGCCGTCACCACAATGACCGGCAAGTCCGGGTTTACCAGCCGAAGGCAAGCCTGAGCCTCGAAGCCGTCCATCTCCGGCATACGAAGATCCAGCAGAACGCAGCCGCCGGGTAAGCTGCCCGCGACGTCGAGGAACGATTTTGGTGTTGCATACGATGTCACCTGGAAACCGACCGCATCCAGCAGCCGCTCCAGCGATCGGCGGATCGCCGGGTCGTCATCAATAACGTAAATGAAACGTTCGGCTGCCACCGATTGACTCATTGTTCCAGCGGGACGGGCAGCGTCATGCGAAAGATTGCTCCACCGCCGCGATTGGGTTCATACCTCAGCTCTCCGCGATGGGCCTCGACGATCGAGCGGCAGATCGAGAGGCCCAGTCCCATGCCATCGATTTTTGTGGTGTGGAATGGCTCGAAGAGGTGTTCGACAATGCCGTCCGGCAGCCCCGAGCCACGATCTGCCACAGCGACCTCAATCGACTTGTGATCGAGGCGCGCCGTGACGACTTCCAGCTCGCGCCACTCGCTCTGCGCCATCGCCTCCTGCGCATTGCGTATCAGGTTAAGCATGACCTGCTGCAGTTGAACCCGGTTTGCAAGTACCGCATCGGCGCGCGGATCGAAGCGCAGCCGGACCTGCACACCGTGCGGCCCGGTTCCCACCAAGGCAAGATCAGTGGCTTCACGGATCAGCTCGGGCAGGTTTTCGATCCGCATTTCTGTCTCGCCGCGCGTAACGAAGTCTCGCAGCCTCCGAATGATCTCGCCGGCGCGCAGCGCCTGATCGGCGGCTTCGCCAAGCACATCGCGCACAGTGTCGACTTTGTGTGGCGCACCATTTGCCATCATTCGGCGCCCGGCGTTAACCAAATTGGTCAACGCGGTCAGCGGCTGGTTCAATTCATGCGCCAACGCGCCGGCCATCTGACCCGCTGCGCTCAGCCGGGACGCATGATAGAGCTCCGCTTGTGTCTGCTGCGCGCGGACATCCGCGCGCGCGCGCTCCTCAGCTTCTAGCGTCAGTCGTTCGAGCGCTTCCGCCAATTCCGATGTCCGTTCCGTCACCCGCTGCTCCAACGACTCGTTGAGGCGTCGAAGATCGCTCTCCAGCTTTTTTTGAGGCCTCAGATCTCGGCTGACGGTCGCCATGTTGGTAGGATGGCCCGTGCGCTTGTCGTCGATGAGGAACCAATCGACCAGGAATGGAATGATCTCACCCGTTCTGAAGTGGCGGAAGTGGAGTTCGCCGAGCCAGCGTCCAGTTCCCATCACCGTTGGAAGCACCTCGTGAAGCGCCCGACGCCGCTCATGGGGCGCCATGAAATCGAAGATGCTAAGCCGCTGCGCTTCCTCAGTGCCGGAAAGCCCGAGGAGGTCCCAGGACGCCTTATTGACGTATTGCGGCGTGCCCTCTAGATCGGCGAAACCAATGAACTCGGACGACCGCTCAATCACGCTCGCCAGACGCCGTTGCTCGGCCTCCGCGTGCCAGCGTTGGATAGCGAGCGTTGCATGGTTCGCCGCAATTCCGAGAAGGAGCCGGTCCGTCTCGCTCGGAAATTGCGGATTGACGGAACCTGCGACGATCCCGGCATCTCCGCCAAAGCCCATCGGCGCCGCCACGATCCGTAACGTTCCGTTCCCGAGCGGGTTGTCGATTACGGATATCTGCTCGCGCCTTCCGCGCGACGCACCGCGGAGGATGTGCTCAATGTGACCAGACGATGCGATGGATACCGCTTGGCTCGTGCGCATGACCTCGGCTACCGGTTCGTCGCGCAGCCCCGGGACAGTCACGTAAATGACGTCGGCATTAAGCATCGAGAGCAAGGCGGCCGCCGCGCTGTCGGCGATCTGCCGCGAATTGTAGTTTTTCCAGATTGCCGGCAGCGTCGAAAGCGCGACGAGATCGCGGATGCAGCGCCTGAGCTCTTGCGGCTCGGAAAGCTTGTCGACCCAAGGCATGTCGCCCGATCCAATCCACAACCACGCCGCCGAATGGGAACTACAATTGTGCCATCGACTGATCGGTGTCGGCGCCCCCTCTGCAAAGCACGGCTTCACGGGCTGGAGATGCGACTTAATGCCCGTAAAGACCTCTGCGGGAGTGCGTTGCGAATGCGATTGGCGCACTGAGACATGACGAGGCTCCCTGTGCAAGTTTGGCGGGAGCGCAGGAGCGTCTCTCAGCCACTGATGCCATTAAAAATGATAAACGATGTTAGATCTGCTGATCCGAAATAGCTAGCCTTTAGTTCCTAACGGACAGACAGCTCCTTGGGAAACTGAGTAAGATTCAGGCACCCAGCGAGTGCTGGGGCGGTCACGCGGGGGACGACCAGCAAGATGTCGCGCAAACGCGCTTTGATGCCCGTCGGATCGCGCTGGCAGGCATAGCAAAACTGATTACGTAGAATTACTTAATCTGCTTGGCCATTATCTCCTCTTACATTTACGCATCGTTCGGTCGCGACAATGTCGCCGCGGCACGGCCCGCGGGAGCAAAGGCGATGGCGAACCTCAAGGAGCCGCTCGACGCTGCAACTGGGCAACAAATCGCCCTCCTGCAGCGGCTGAGAAACTCCAAGGATGTCGGCGCGGACCTGCTGCAGGCCCTCGATATCGCGATCGGCATAATGGGTGCCGACATGGGCACGCTGCAGCGTTTCGACGAAAGAGCCGACTGCCTGACAATTGTTGCCAGCCGCGGATTCTCGGCCGAAGCCCTGACTTTTTTCGGCGTTGTGCGCCGCGACACTAACACCACATGCGCTGCCGCGCTCATGCGGCGCATGCGTGTGTTTGTCGAGGATATCTCAACGAGCTATCTGTTCGTGGGCACGCGCGAGTTCGATATGCTGCGTTCCAGCGGCATTGCTGCCGTACAATCCACGCCACTCATCAGCAGCAACGGCCACCTCTGGGGCGTTTTCACAACACACTTTCGCGAACCGCAGATAGAGAGCGAGTTCGATCATGCTCAGCTGGATCGGCTCGCCGTCCAGGTGGCGGACAGCCTGGAGCAACGAGAAGGCCTGGTGCCGCCAGCACTTTCACGGCAAGCAGGTCCCAGAGGACTTTGAACCGGGAGGCTGACATGAATTCAACTGCCGAGCCCATTCCTTTTGGACGATCCATGCTGCGCGAGCACCGGCATGTCTGCGCGTTCTTCAGTTCGACAGTGGAGGAATACGACGCGTTGCTGCCGTTCATTTGCGACGGCATCAACTGCGGCCAGCGCGCGTATCATGTCCTCCCTTCCCAGCACAGGGAGGAGCACCTCAACTGGTTGCGCAACGCCGGTGTAGACGTGGAGAAGACGATGAAAAGTCGCCAGCTCGAAGTCGCGTTGCCGGAGGATACCTATCTCAAGACCGGACGCTTCGACAAGGACGCCATGCTCGTCCTGATCCAGGACGCCTTGAAGGCCGGCGCCGAGCTCGGCTTTCCACTGACGCGAATGATCGCGCACGCAGAAACGGCCGTGGACGACTGGAAGAGCGGCATCGAATGGGCCGAATACGAGATGCGACTCAATAGCGTGCTGCCGAATTACGACGACCCGGTGATTTGCACCTTCGACGCCAATCTGCTGACGGCGCCGCATGCCTTCGATATTTTGCGAACGCACCCTATGGTCATCCTCGGCGGCGTCTTGATCGAGAACTCGTTCTTCTCGAGCCCGCAGGATTTTATCCGCGAAGTGCAGTCGCGAACCGGACCAAACCAGTCCTATCGGGCATAGCTCGACGAAGCCTCAAGTTCATGTCTGTCGCTGAGCTGCCGTCGCTTCTTGACCATCGTCAATGACAAGAGGGCTCGCCGGATCAACCCTCCTTGCATTCCGGCCGGTACAATGGGGGCGATGATGATCAAGAACGCCCGCTCGGGACGGAACTCCACTCGGCTGTCAAGCGTTTTCGCCCGATGTTAGAAATCAACAAGCCTCGTTCTCAAGAAGTCGCGGGCGAGCATCTGCGGGGTTTCGTCCGCGTGCGTGGAGCACGCGAGCATAATTTGAAGAGTGTCGATCTCGCCATTCCCCGCGATGCCCTAGTGGTGTTTACCGGCGTGTCCGGCTCGGGCAAATCGTCGCTGGCCTTTGGAACGCTCTACGCGGAGGCGCAGCGGCGCTATCTCGAATCTGTCTCGCCTTATGCGCGGCGTTTGTTTCACCAGATGGCGGTTCCCGAGGTTGACGAAATCGATGGCTTGCCGCCGGCAGTGGCCTTGCAGCAGCAGCGCGGGTCGCCTACCACGCGCTCTTCCGTCGGCAGTGTCACGACATTATCCAACCTGCTACGAATGCTTTACTCGCGCGCCGGCGACTATCCCCGGCACCAGGCGCATCTCGATGCCGAGGCTTTTTCGCCCAATACGCCGGCGGGAGCCTGTCCCCGATGCCATGGGCTCGGTCGGGTCTACGAGGTGACCGAACGCTCCATGGTGCCGGATGATTCCAAAAGCATTCGCGAGCGGGCGATTGCAGCCTGGCCGCCCGCCTGGCATGGCGGCAACCTGCGCGACATGCTGACTTCGCTCGGCTACGACGTCGATCGTCCGTGGCGCGAATTGCCGAAGAAAGCCCGCGACTGGATCCTGTACACCGACGAGCAACCGGTGGTCCCGGTTTACATCGGGTATGACGCGGATGAGGCGCGAAGGGCCATCAGACGCAAGGAGGAGCCCAGCTACCGCGGCAATTTCTCCAGCGCCAGGCGATATGTGCTGAACACCTTTGCCACCACCGCAAGCGCGTCGATCAAGAAGCGGGTATCGCGCTATATGGTAAGTACCGAATGCCCGCTCTGTCGTGGCAAGCGGCTTCGCCGCGAATCGCTGTCGGTCAAATTCGCCGGCTTCGATATTGCCGATATCTCCAGGATTGCGCTGGCTACGCTGGCTGACCTCTTGCATCCCTATGCGGAGGCAAGCGCCCCTACCCTGACCAAGCTTAAGGCGCAGCATCCGGAGAAGGCGTTGGTGGTGCAGCGGATCGCCGAGGACTTCGGTGGCCGCCTCACGGTTCTGCTTGACCTCGGGCTGGGCTATCTTTCGCTGGAGCGGAGTACCCCGACACTTTCTCCAGGCGAACTGCAGCGCCTGCGATTGGCAACCCAGGTACGTTCCAATCTGTTCGGCGTCGTCTATGTGCTCGACGAGCCGTCCGCCGGACTTCATCCCGCGGACACCGAGGCGCTGTTGACAGCGCTCGCCCAATTGAAAGCCTCCGGCAATTCGCTATTCGTGGTCGAACACGAGATCGACGTGATCCGGCACGCGGATTGGGTTGTCGATGTCGGGCCCGGCGCCGGCGAACTCGGTGGCCATGTGCTTTATAGTGGTCCGCTGCAAGGCTTCAAGCAGGTAGAAGACTCGCAAACCCGCCGTTACCTGTTCGGCGACTACAGCGTGCCAAACCGAACGCCGCGCTCGCCCAAGGGCTGGTTGCGGCTGCGTGGCGTCAGCCGCAACAACCTCCGTGAACTCGATGTCGATTTTCCGTTGGGAGTATTCACCACCGTGACTGGCGTTTCCGGTTCAGGCAAGTCGAGCCTGGTGAGCCAGGTCCTGGTGGAATTGGTTGCAAGCCAGCTCGGTCATCCCCTCCCCTCGATCGACGATGAAGGCGACGAACTCGAGCGGACCGTCGTGACCACGCTCGGCGGCCGGATCGCGAGCGGAATGGAGGGCGTCAAACGATTGGTGGTCGTCGACCAAAAGGCGATCGGACGCACACCACGGTCCAACCTCGCGACCTACACGGGGCTGTTTGATTACGTTCGCAGGATCTTCGCGGCCACAAAGTCGGCGCGCGCCCGTCACTACGACGCTGGACGCTTTTCCTTCAATGTTGCCAAAGGCCGCTGCGAGACCTGCGAGGGCGAAGGCTTCGTTTGCGTCGAATTGCTGTTCCTGCCCAGTGTGTATGCACCGTGCCCAAGTTGTCATGGCGCTCGCTACAACGCCAAAACCCTTGAAATCAAGTACCGCGATAAGAACATCGCCGACGTACTGGGAATGACGGTCGATGCCGCCTTCGCGTTCTTTGCTGACGAAGCACAGGTGCGCCGGTCCCTCGATGTGCTGCGGCAGGTGGGCCTCGGCTATCTTCGACTTGGCCAGCCCGCCACGGAGCTTTCCGGCGGAGAGGCCCAGCGGATCAAGCTTGCTACCGAGTTGCAGAGGACTCAACGTGGTCAGACGCTCTACGTCCTTGACGAGCCCACCACGGGACTACATCCGGCAGACGTCGAGAAGCTCATCACGCAACTCGACGGGCTGGTCGACGCCGGCAATACCGTCATCGTGGTCGAGCACGACATGCGCGTTAGCGCCGGCAGCGACTGGGTCATGGATATCGGCCCTGGTGCAGGTGACGAAGGCGGTCATGTGGTGGCGTTCGGCACGCCTGCCGAGGTCGCCGGGTCGTTCATAAGCCGCACCGCGCCATACCTGTCGCGGTTCAGGGCCCGGTTCGCGGCCGACGCGTCAGCGTCCAATCGCCTCCCGGCGCCTCAGTAAAATCGCGGAATCGGCCCCAAATGCGGTGTCTGTCGGCCCGAAAGATCGAACATCACTTCCTCGACGTAGCACCAGCCCCAGCCTTCCGGCGGATCATAGGCCTCGATGATGGGGTGGCGGGTCGCATGAAAATGCTTTGTTGCGTGCCGGTTCGGCGACTGATCGCAACAACCGACATGGCCACAGGTGCGGCAGATCCGCAGATGCAACCAGGGGTCTCCCGACTTCAGGCATTCCTCACACCCCGGCGCGCTCGGAACGACGTCGCGGATTGCTGATAGATGTCTGCAAAATATCGCCATGTCTTACTTCGCCGATTTGTTCGCGATGATACCCAATTTATGAATCTCCGGCTTCTTGTCGAACATGTCGCCTGCCTTGATCTTCTCCATCAACGCCGCGGCGACCTTTCCGTTGAGGTGCGCGTCGCGTCCAGCCTCGTCGTCGAAAGTATCGAAGATTGCAAAAGAGGAGGGTCCTTCCTGAATCGCATACCAAGAGATCGTTCCAGGTTCGTCGTTCACCAATGGAAGCGCCGACCGCAGAAAGTCCGCGACCTCTTTCTCCTTGCCGGGCTTGGCTTCAAGCGGAACGTACAGCGCGAACTTTGTCATTCTGTTCTCCTGTTCTGATATTCGCGAGTGTCGGCCAGCCTCCAATCGGATTCGTTAATGATAATATCGTGAGAACACGCGCACCGCGTTGACCGATGTCAAGATATCGCCGGACGCGATCGCTTCAATATAATTGGGGCCAGATTGGTGGTCGTTGCTCATGTCATACTGCCTGGCATGAAGCAGCGAATGGAGGTTCCGAGAGATCCCTTGATAGGCCACACCATCGTCCTACCGGCCCGGTTCGGCTCTGTGATCACGGCATCGTCAGGAACTTCGATCCATTCATTGTCTATCCGTACGCGGTAATGGCCACTCTTGGATTCCCAATCCGGGTCCAGAACAGCGAAACCATCTGCATCCGAACAGCATGGCCCCTTGCCGGATCTGAGGCTGTCAAACCATGGTTTGAGCGGCGACAGGGAATAGCGGCCGTCGTCGCGGGCTTGCACCGCACCGATGAATGCCGCTGCGAGAATGCCAAAGGCGGAGCCGAGGACAGGGATCTTGATGCTCACATTCGCCGCCTGAATCCTGCGTGCGGTGCGGATTCGATCCGCATACCTATCGCACCCACGCTCTCAATTATCGCCGAATCCTTTTCCACGTCCCCAGACGATTCAGCTGCGCCATCTGCGCGAGCCACGTGCAATTCCGCCCCGACGACAGCCCCCTCGCCGATGGCCGCTCCGACTCGCTTGACCGATCCAGACCGCACATCGCCGGAGGCGAACACTCCACGCATGCTGGTTTCCAGCGGCAGCGGACGACGGGATCCGTTGTTCGACGGGCGTGCGCCGGAGGGAGCGTCCGAACCAGTCAGCACAAAATTCTTGCCATCCAGAGCGACCCCGCTATCCCTGAGCCAGCCCGTTGCCGGTTCCGCGCCGATGAAGCAGAAGACATGGCGGATCGGCTTTTCCGTCTCTTCGCCGTTCACATTGTTGCGCCAGCGCACGCGCTCCAGTTGCTTCTCGCGGGTGCCATAGAGGGCAACGATTTCCGTTCGGGTCAACACCTCGATGTTGTCAATCGCCTTAATGCGGTCGATGAGGTAATGTGACATGCTCTCCGCCAGACTCGGACCACGCACCAACATCCGGATTCTTTTAGCGAAGCTGCGCAGGAAGACGGCGGCCTGTCCCGCCGAGTTGCCACCGCCGACCAGAACGATTTCCTCATCACGACAAAGCCGCGCCTCGATCGGCGAAGCCCAGTACCAGACTCCACGCCCCTCGAAATCACTGAGGTTTGGAACGTCGAGGCGTCGGTAGCGCGCACCTGTCGCCACGACCACGGTCGCGGCCTTGACCCGCCGGCCATCCGTGAGATGAAGGCCAAGCTCCGTTTCAGTCCGATCGAGCCGTACAACTTCGCAGGGTATCATCACCCTGGCGCCGAATTTCTGCGCCTGGACGTAAGCACGGCCGGTGAGCGACTGGCCGGAAATGCCGGCTGGAAACCCGAGATAGTTTTCGATACGGGCACTGGCTCCGGCTTGCCCACCGAATGCGCGCGTATCGAAAACGATCACCGAAAGCCCCTCCGATGCGGCATAGACCGCAATCGAGAGACCGGCTGGTCCTGCACCGACGACCGCGACATCATAGGTCCGATCGCCCTCGTCAATCGGCGCCATTCCGAGCGCGCGCGCCAATTCGGTTTCGTTCGGATTTTTCAGGATGGTCCCCTTCGGACATATTGCCAGCGGCAGATCCGATGGATTCGGGGCGTATTGCTCAACCAGCTTCGCTGCGTCCAGATCCTGTGCGGGGTCGAGCAGCTGATGGGGGTAGGCATTGCGCGCCAGGAAGCCTTGCAGACGAACGACATCCGGACTGTTTTCGGCGCCAATCAGCACCGGACCTCCGGCGCCGGCCTCGATCAAGGCAACGCGGCGCAGGATCAGCGCATGCATGATCCGTTCGCCGATTTCGGGCTCTTCAATCATCAGAGCGCGCAGATTTTCCGGCGGAATCAACAGAGTCTCGACATCATCGATCGCGTGAACGTCAACAAACGCCGGCTGACCTGACAATTGCCCCACGTCGGCGACGAACTCACCCGGTCCCTGCTCCACGATCGGAGTCTTGTGACCTAGAGGATCGCGGCGAGCGACACTTACTCTTCCCTTGATCAGCACGAACATGCCGGGAGCGACTTCTCCAGTCACAAGAAGAGCTGCGCCCGCTGAATACCGCCGAATTTGCCCGAATCGGCGCAGCCGATCGATTTCACCCGGCGCGAGCTTTGGGAACATTTGTTGGCGCTTTTCATCGATCGTCGACATTTTGAGCCCGTCGTTTTGATTTGATCGTTGCGGTATTAGTGCGCCATCAGCAGCGGAACCGGCGCGTCGTGCATGAGATCATAGGTTACCCCGCCGAGCAGCCGTTCGCGCAGGCGAAGATGACCGTAGCCTCCCATCACGATCAGGTCCGCCTTTCGCCTTTCGGCTTCCTCGCGCAGTTTGGCTCCGACTTCGCGACGGCGGCTCCCGACACGATGCAGCACCGCGTCGATCCCGTGATGCTTGAGATGATGGACGGTATCAACGCCCATGACCGCCTGCTCTTCGGTCGGGTGTTCAGCCGTGACTACTACAACCGCAACCTCGGCGGCCTTATGCAAGAACGGCATGCTTTCGCCCAACGCACGGGCAGCTTCCCGGCTGCCATTCCAGGCCACAAGGATACGATCGAAGGTGATCCTGAGACGCTCCGTTTCAGGCACCAGGAAGATGCTTCGTCCG
Organism: Bradyrhizobium sp. UFLA03-84; assembly: GCF_002289535.1. Taxonomy (NCBI): domain Bacteria; kingdom Pseudomonadati; phylum Pseudomonadota; class Alphaproteobacteria; order Hyphomicrobiales; family Nitrobacteraceae; genus Bradyrhizobium; species Bradyrhizobium sp. UFLA03-84. Next base: position 43,940 of record NZ_NSJY01000005.1, read on the forward strand.
GACCCGAACAAGACGCCCTCGACCAGATCGTCCGGGTCCATTGAGCCATTGGGACGAAGAGCTACGAACGTATCTGCAGAGCGCGCCTCTCGTGCTGCTACATTGGCGAGATCGTTAGTCAACACATCGAAACGCCGGATCTCAACCGGACGATCGATCAGGCTGAGCCGTTTTGCTAAGGCGGCCTCCGTCAGATCGCCGAATTTTCGCGCGCGATCAAGAATATCAGCCGTGATATCACCCTCGATCGCTCCCGGCAGCGGCAAAGGATTCAGGTACAAGCCGATCACCACCTCGCTCTCGAGCCGCCTGGCCAGGTCTTCCACGGCCGTCAGGCGAATTTCGTCGCCGACGCCTCCGTCCAGCCACACCATGACGTCCCTGATCATCGCTGCCTCCGGCCTCAACAACGCACGCCTCGATTGATTGAACTACAGGAGTAGATCGAAAATACGAAAGCACCGCTCCCAGTGCTCGCTGCGAGGGTTCTTCAGCTTGCTGTCGAGGAGCTTGAATGTGTGCGCAAGAGCCACACTCAAGCCACCTGCGACCTCGGGCAATCGGCTTTCGGTTTCATCGCTGTAGGCGAGATCGAGCGGCGGTCGGGCTGTGAGATGATCGAGAATAGGCTGCAGCTCGATCTCTTCGTCGATTTTCCTAAAGGCGTGAATGCTTTCCTGCAGGCCCTTGGTAATCGGCAGATCGAACGGCTCGATGATGACTCGACCGTTCGCCTCTGCGCTTGCCTGCGCTCGTAGCATCAAGTCATAGATCTTGTGATTGGTGAAATCGCCGTATCGCTTGAGGTCCTGCTTATCGACGTCGAGACCTGCCGCCCGGCGGAACAAGCGTTCGAATTTCGAGACGCTCATGACGTGGCCGACGACGTTGCTGCTCGCTTCGGTGGAAATCATGAGATCCGGCTCCTTACTCAATCGTGCGGCGCACTGATCGGCGTCTCATTGATGGGTATCAGCCTTTTCCAACTTTCTTCGCGGAGACGAAGGATTGACATTCGTCAGCGTGCCTCCAGGATTTCGCTCTATCCTGCTTTCGGCTTCCCACCTGGACTTCAAACGATGCCAGATGCCGCGGTTTACGTCGTTCCTGACGCCGATTTCGACGACTGGATCGTGCGAACCGACACCGGTGATGAAGTCGCTCATTATGCGACGCGCGAAGCAGCAGAGCTTGTCGCCCAACAGATTGCGCAAGAGCGGGCGATCGACCTGGTCGTTAAACTTCCTGACGGAAGAACCACGCGCAAGAGCTTCATAAAAGGATGGGTATCCAAGCTATTCGGGCGATAACTCGGGCTCAAGCTGGCCGCGGCCTGCGCCAAATCGGCGCCATGCCCTACAGAGACCGCACCTGCCCGGCCAAAAAATTACCAGCAACGGAATGTCATTTAGGCTCACGAGGTAATCCATCATCAGTTCGACCGGCCTGGACGTGTTTGACGGAGCACTGCACAAGACGAATGCCTGGCTCAAGGAAATCGGCGAGAGGCTAGGCTCTGATCGTCGCGGTGCATATCAGCCATTGCGCGCGGTGCTGCATTGCCTACGCGATCGCTTGACAACGGACGAGTCAGCTCATCTCGGTGACCAACTCCCGATGCTGATACGCGGTATCTACTATGAAGCGTGGCGACTAGCTGGCAAGCCGGAACGGGTTCGTTCACGCGAGGACCTTCTTGCCTGGATCGAGAGCCGCCTCCCGCCGACAGCGCGCACCAACCGCGAAGATGCGGCACGCGCCGGCTTCCAGACCCTCGAAAATCATGTTTCCGCCGGAGAGATCGGCGACGTCGTTCAGTCTTTGCCAAAAGATATCCGCACACTCTGGCCCGTCACCTCGGCGTCACCTGGCCCCGCCGCAAGGTAGCCAGCCGAGGCATGAATTAGATGGTGATGGAATGCTTGATGACCGAACGTGCCTAGCTGCGCGTCTCACGGTATGGTGTTCCATTCAGCCATTTTCTGCGACCAACCCTGGGTCCGCAGATCTACTTAAGTGGCCCGGCAGGTCAGCCGGCTATGGGCGAATGGCCGCCGTTGGATGATAGGGCTCAGGACTGCTCGTCCTCGAAGCTCTCTGCCGAGAGTTGATCCTTTGAAAACGCCGGTAAACGTTCTTTAACAGGCGTATGCCGATCGTCCACGCCGATGGCCCTGTTGGCAGAGGACGGAAACATCCGCCCGTGTGTTTGGTTCCGTTGAGGTTCGCTATTCGTTACCGGTGGCCGACCCCGATCCCGCCCCGTTCTCGAAGCTCAGCATCTGTGGCGTCTTTACTTCAGCATACACCGCGCGGAATCTCGCGATCGCCTTTCGAATCGTGGCCGTCACCTCGACATTGGTGATGATTGCCTTCTCGATTCTTGGCCCATGCAGGATGAGCCGAGCGTGTTTGAGCCAATGCATGCGATCGTTCAACCCGTCAGTTCTTTCTGCTGCAGCCCCAACTTCATGAAACCTGCTAATCCCTTTCAGTATCTGGAGGAAGTGCACCTCGTCCGCGCCCGCTAAGGTGCCCTCTGCCTCATCGGCCAGAGCAATAGCACACTCGAAATCACCCCTTTCCAGATGCTCAATTGCGGCGTGTATCTGGCGCATTGAAGCAAATTGCAGGTTCGTTTCGATTCGCGGTGTACCCATAGGCTGCTTTCCATTGAGGCAGGGTGGTTCGTATCCGAATCGAGAGCGGTGCATCCGGGGACATCCGAGATTGAAGAACCAAAAAATGCGCCTGTAAGACTTGGCCCTTACGACCACGGCCCCCGCACGGCCTTGGCATTCCACGGAAAGCCTCGGGGCGCATGCTGAGCGGTCAACCATTGATCGGTTGTGAAGGCCTCGATCGCCCATCGTCCGTTGAATCGGCCGATGCCCGAGTTCTTCTCGCCACCGAATGGGCAGGTCGGAAGGTCGATCACGGGCTGATCATTGACGTGGGCCATACCTACCTGCATCCGCTGGGCAAAGTGCACGCCACGATGAAGATCGCGCGTGAACACGGCACCCGACAACCCGTAGCTTGTGTTGTTGGCGACCGCCAACGCCTGTTCGGGGCCGTCGACGCGAAGGATCGGCGCCACTGGACCAAAGATTTCCTCCCGCGCGAGTTCCATATCGTTGGAGACGTTTACGAACACGTGGGGCGGAAGCACCGATCCCTGCGGTTCGTCTCCAAGCAGTTGTCTAGCGCCCGCTGTTCGCGCGCCTCGGATGCGGTCTACGATCTTATTTAATTGCGCATCATTGATGATCGGGCCGACTATCGTTTCGCCATCGGCGGGATCACCGGCTTTGATTGTCTTAACTCGCTCGACAAAGCGATCTACGAAGGTGCCGTACACCGCGTTGTCGACGATAATGCGGTTGATGGCGATACAAATCTGTCCCTGGTGCAGGAACTTGCCGAAGACAGCAGCCTCCACCGCCTGATCCAAATTCGCATCGTCGAGTACAACGAATGGTGCATTGCCACCGAGCTCGAGGTCGACGCGCTTGATGATCGATGCTTTGGCCGCAAATTCGGCGATGGAGCGGCCGACCGGTGTCGAGCCGGTAAACGAAATCACCCGTGGAGTTGGATGGCTCACAAATGATTCGCCGATTTCGCTGCCGCCGGCGACCACGACATTGAGCAGACCAGGCGGCAACCCGGCTTCCTCGAAGACCTTGGCGAGCAATAGTCCACCAGTTACGGGCGTGTCGCTTGAGGGCTTCACCACTACCGCGTTACCGACCGCCAGCGCCGGGGCAACTGTGCGATTGCTGAGATGAAGTGGCCAGTTCCAGGGGCTGATCACACCGACCACGCCGACCGGCTTGCGCCGAACCTGATTTTCCTTGCCGGGAATGTCGGACTGAATGATCTGGCTTTCGACCGCATGCGGTACTGACGCCGCCCATAGCATGACGGCGTGGCTGATTTCCCATTCGAGGTTTGCCTTGAGCCGCGTACTGCCTGATTCTCTGATCAGCCAGTCGACGATCTCGTCCCTCCGTGCGGTCATGATTTCCGCTGCGCGCGACAGCACAGTCCCGCGCAATGCCGGCGCCGACGCGGCCCATGCCGCTTGCGCGTTGGCGGCCGCCGCATAGGCGGCATCAAGATCACTTCGATCGGCATGTGCGATCTCAAGAAGGATGTCGCCATTATATGGATTCCGGTCGACCAACCTGCTTTGGGATTTGCCACGCCTCCACTCGCCGCCAAGCGGCAGCAAGTCAAATCCCTCATATAAGGGGGGATGGGTCAATTGATTTTTCTGGAAAGCTTGCTCTGGTCCGTGCCGCCGGTCGGCATGGCGTTGGGGATTTCGCGCGATCACGTCTCCACCTCCATGTTGCGACAATTTGAGCTTTGCGCGATGCCTGCATGGGACGAAAGCCCAGCCGGTTCCTTACGCATTCCGGCTTGGGGTTGCAGCCTCAATGCCCGCTCTTCGCGCTGCGAGCCGCCCCAACCCAGACCAGTCGGCGTCGCCGTTGCCACCGGCAACGGCCTCAACAAAATGGTCTCGGATCAAGCTTGCGACCGGCATCGGAACAATCCTCGCGTCGGCGGCTGCAAGAGCTAGCCGCATATCTTTCAACGCAAGTGACATCTTGAATCCGCCGACAGGATCCTGGCCTTCGGCAATGATGGCTCCATACGTACGATAAGCGGGCGCCGAAAAAAGCGAGCTGGTCAGAATGTTGAGAAAGCGATCCGGGTCGATGCCGGACTTTCTCACCAGGGCAAACGCTTCACCGAGGCTTTCCAGCATGGACGCAATCAGGAAATTTCCGGTCAGTTTAACCAAATTTGCTTCCGAGGGTCTCGCGCCCACCACGAAGGTCGCCTGCCCTATCGCATCGAACAGCGGCTGGCACCGCGCGAGCATTTGGTCTGCCCCCGCAGCGATGACAAAAAGCTTGGCCGCCGCGGCAGCCTCCGGTCGTCCGAATACCGGCGCCGATACGTAACCTCGCCCTGACTCCTGATGCTCGTCCGCCAATCGGTCTGACAGCGCGACGCTAATCGTGCTCATCGAAATATGAATCGCCTTGCGGCCAAGCGCTGAAAGCGCACCTTCCTCACCGAAGACGACACCTTCGACCGCCGCATCATCACTCAGCATCGTAACAAGAGCATCGCCATGGCAAGCGTCGGCGATCGTCTCTGCCACTTGTGCTCCATTGGATGCAAGTTCTTGCGTCTTCGCGCGCGTTCGATTGTAGACGGTGACACGATGGCCTGCCTTGAGCAGGTTCAGCGCCATCGGCCTCCCCATGTGGCCCAGCCCGATAAAACCAACGTCCATGGATCGATCCTTCCGCCGTGGATCGAATGCTAGGACAGCAGAACGGATACCGGCCTTGACTGGCGTCAACTTCTCATGACTTTTGAATCAAAGGAGCTTGCCCGGCCACTGAGCGGCGGGAACGGTCGCTCCAGCCCGTACAATTCAAAGAGAGTGCAGGGCTTCGTTTCGAGTGTTTGCACCGATGGAGCCTGCGGCTAGCCCCTCGCTTCGAGTGGAGACGCCTCGCGGGTGAGCGCAGACGGTTCTGCGATCGCATGATCGGCCCCCGGCTTGGATTACGTTTTTGATTGCAAGTTCTGCAAGATCTATGAAGTCATCCGGTGGCTAAGCCGCTCTGCAAAGCTGCCTACACGATGACGGGTTGCCCGCCGTACTCGTGCTTGCGCCAGCCGAAGGCATTCACAGGAAAGCGGTCGGTCACTCCATTTCTTTTTAGGCAAGTGCATTACGCCGCCTCGGGAGACCTTTTGCGCCTGCCCCACGAAAACATTGCTGCATAGCCTTAACCGTCCTTCGAAGTCGGTCCAAAACCGTCGGCGGCGCGACCGCAGGCGCCGGTTGACGAATGTCAGTGCGGCCCTCGAAACTACAGTGAAAGATGCCAACAGCGATTGCCTTTGGGGCTGGTCTCGCAGGCCAAGGAAACCCCGATGAATATTGAAAAATATACCGAACGGTCGCGCGGCTTCATCCAGTCGGCGCAGTCGCTTGCCATGCGTGATGACCACCAGCAGTTCTCTACACTGCACATGTTGAAGGTGCTCCTGGATGACAATGAGGGCCTGGCTGCTGGTCTGATCGACCGCGCCGGCGGCAATTCGCGTGCGATCCTGAAAGCGACCGAGGACGCGCTGAACAAGCTGCCTAAGGTTTCCGGCAGCGGGGCCGGACAGACTTATCTCGCCCCCGAGCTCGCGCGCGCGTTCGACGCTGCCGAAACGTCCGCCGACAGGGCCGGCGATAGCTTTGTCACGGTCGAACGGCTGCTGCTTGGACTCGCGTTCGAAAAGAACAGCGAGGCCGGCAGCATTTTGGCCAAGGGCGGAGTGACCGTCGAAAACCTCAATGCGGCGATTGAATCGCTGCGCAAGGGCCGCACCGCGGATTCCGCGACGGCCGAGAACGCCTATGACGCGCTCAAAAAATACGCCCGCGACCTGACGCAGGCCGCACGCGACGGCAAGCTCGATCCGGTGATCGGGCGAGACGAGGAAATCCGCCGCACTATCCAGGTGCTTTCTCGCCGCACCAAAAACAATCCTGTGCTCATCGGCGAACCCGGCGTCGGCAAGACCGCGATAGTCGAGGGCCTGGCGCTGCGTATCATCAACGGCGATGTGCCGGAGAGCCTAAAGGACAAGAAGCTGCTTGCGCTCGACATGGGCGCGCTGATCGCGGGTGCGAAATACCGCGGCGAGTTCGAGGAACGGCTAAAATCCGTTTTACAGGAGGTCACTAGCGCGGAAGGCAGCATCATCCTGTTCATCGACGAGATGCACACACTGATCGGCGCCGGCAATGCGGACGGTGCGATGGATGCATCCAACCTTCTGAAACCTGCACTGGCGCGCGGAGAATTGCACTGCATCGGCGCGACCACGCTCGACGAGTATCAGAAACACGTCGAAAAGGATGCCGCCCTCGCGCGGCGCTTCCAGCCCATCTTTGTAAGCGAGCCCACGGTCGAGGACACCATCTCGATACTGCGCGGCCTGAAGGACAAGTATGAGCAGCACCATGGCGTGCGCATCACGGATTCCGCGCTGGTCGCAGCCGCGACGCTCTCGAACCGCTATATCACTGACCGCTTCCTCCCCGACAAGGCGATCGATCTAATGGATGAGGCGGCGGCACGGCTGAAGATGCAGGTCGATTCCAAGCCGGAAGAGCTTGACTCGCTCGACCGTGAAATCATCCGCCTGAAAATCGAGCAAGAGGCGCTGAAGAAGGAAAGCGACGCCGGCTCCAAGAGCCGTCTCAAGATGCTGGAGAAGGAGCTCGCCGAGCTCGAGGAGCAGTCCGCCGCCCTGACCTCGCGCTGGCGCGCGGAAAAGGACAAGCTCTCCAATGCGGCGAAGCTGAAGGCCGAGCTCGATGCACTGCGTGTCGAACTCGCCAACGCCCAGCGGCGCGGCGAATTCCAGAAGGCAGGCGAGCTCGCCTATGGCAAGATTCCGGCACTGGAGAAGCAACTCGCCGAGATCGAAGCCAGGCAAAGCACTGCGCAAAGAGCCGGCGAAATGCTCGAGGAGGCGGTCACCGCCGATCACATCGCGCAGGTGGTGTCACGCTGGACCGGCGTTCCCGTCGACAAGATGCTGGAAGGCGAGAAGGATAAGCTCCTCAAGATGGAAGAAAGCCTAAGCCAGCGCGTCGTCGGCCAAGCCGAAGCCGTGCATGCGGTCGCAACCGCGGTGCGCCGCTCGCGCGCAGGCCTGCAGGATCCGCATCGGCCGATGGGCTCGTTCATGTTCCTGGGGCCCACCGGCGTCGGCAAGACCGAGCTAACCAAAGCGCTTGCCGAGTTCCTTTTCAACGACGAGACCGCGCTCGTTCGCCTCGACATGTCCGAATACATGGAGAAGCATTCGGTCTCGCGCCTGATCGGAGCGCCTCCGGGCTATGTCGGCTATGACGAGGGCGGTGCGCTGACCGAAGCCGTGCGGCGGCGCCCCTACCAGGTCGTGCTGTTCGACGAGATCGAAAAAGCGCATCCCGACGTCTTCAACGTGCTGTTGCAGGTGCTCGACGACGGCCGCCTGACCGACGGCCAGGGCCGCACCGTCGATTTCCGCAACACCCTGATCATCATGACCTCGAACCTCGGTTCGGAGTTTTTGGTGAGCCAGCCGGAAGGCGAGGACACGACGGCTGTGCGCGATCAGGTGATGGGAATCGTGCGCTCGCATTTCCGGCCCGAATTCCTCAACCGCGTCGACGAGATCATTCTGTTCCACCGCTTGCAGAAGAGCGAGATGGGCCGGATCGTCGAGATCCAGTTCGCGCGGCTGCAGAAACTGCTGGAGGAACGCAAGATCACGCTCACGCTGGATAAGGACGCCCGCGATTGGCTCGCGGCCAAGGGCTGGGATCCGGCTTACGGCGCGCGCCCGCTGAAGCGAGTGATCCAGAAGTACGTGCAGGACCCATTGGCCGAGATGATCCTCACGGGCGACGTGAAGGACGGCGATCGCGTCGTCATTTCGGCGGAAGGTAACGTGCTGACCTTTAACGGCAGGGCGCCAAAGACCGCCGAGATTGCGCAGTTCGAGGCGCCACAAGCCAAACGCAAGCTGAACTGAATTGAACGATACGTTTGCCCGCCCCTTTGTGGAGCGCGCGCAAATCGGAGATGCATCATGGGGATAGCCAGTTACGAAGTTGTTGGTTCGGGCGGTATCTGGCGCGTCAAGCACGACGGTGAACCGATAGGCAGATACCACACCAAGGAAGCCGCTTTCGAGGCAGCCGTTGCTGCTGCTTCATCGGCCGTTCGGGAAGGATACCAGGTCCAACTTTCAGTACCCGGAGCTCGTATCTAACCTTGATGGGCGCGCTGGCTGCAATGGAACGAGACCGCAAAGTGCCTCGCCGCGGGAGTGCCCACCAGGAGAGCCCACGCCGCACGCCCCCTGCAACGACCGATAGGTCATTTTGCGACTTCACCGCCCGTCTCTTAGCGTCGACCTCCGACCTCGTCGATGCGGCTCAGTAGATCTGCTGGATCCTCATAGACGCGAAACGCTCCGGATTGCCGCAATTCGTCAGGCCCATAGCCACCGCTTAAAAGACCCACTCCCAACGCGCGACATCGGATCGCAGCCAACATGTCCCAGATACTATCGCCAACAACCACTGCGGTTTCGATGGGTATGCTCAGCCGTTCGGCGGCTGCCAGAAACAGGTCGGGGTCGGGCTTGGCATATTTGACCTGATCACGTGTCACAACTGGAATCAGATTCTGATCGACACCGAGCGAAGCCAGATTGACGACTGCGGTTTCCATTCGGCCGCTGGTCGCGATGGCCCACGGAATGTCGGCCTGCGACAACCAATTCAACAATTCGCGAGCTCCAGGCAAAGGTCGAATATGATCTGACTGCTTCCGATAAGCGGTCGCATGGGCTTGGCGAAGCCGCTCGACGCGTTCAACGCAAACTTCAATCCCGGTTTCGCGAAGAAGCTGACTGGTAAACAAACCTCCGCTCATTCCTATCTTGCGATGGATACGCCAAACCGAGAGTTCGATACCCTCTGCATCGAGCGCCTCCTTCCATGCAAGAACATGCTGATAGACGCTATCAACGAGGGTGCCGTCGAGATCAAACAGGAAGGCCGTACGCATGCTATCTATCCCGTTCTGGAACTAAGTTGCCATCAACAAAGATGGCGTGGGCCAATCTGCCAAGTGGGCTTTCGCTGACGAGCCGCCTGGCACTTTCTTGGCAAAACTGCCGGATTTCATCCGCGAACGACGAGCGAGGCGTTCGCTGGTCCGTAGGCCGGTTAACGAGTACGCTGATCGAGATTGCCTATCAGCCAACAAACAATGCCGAGCGCTAGGATCGCGACTGCGAATGCCAGGATGTGTAACGCGTCCGTTTCCTTGAGATCGAGAATGATCACCTTTCGACAGACGGCGAGCAGTGCAATCATGACGACTGACCGGATCTGGATGATGATGTCGCGTCGTTCGGCCAGCACCAGCAGCGATTTCTTGAACTCGAGTGCAATGATCACCGTAAGGATCATTCCGAACACGGCTTGGAAGGCTGAATAGTCGAACGGGTCGAGACTTCCGGAGAGGACAAGACCGAACAGAATCTTCAGGCTTAAGGTCCACAGGGCGGCAACAATGACGACGGCGATCAAAGCGGTCAGGAAAAGCACAACGATGTGTTCGAACCGCTGATACAGCGACAGCAGCCTGAATTGCCGCCTGGCATCTCTCAATTCTTTCATGAGCAGCATCATACTCTCCGACAAACGCTGCGGACTCACCTCGTTGCATGGCTTCCCGACGGACCTTCCTTGTCAGCCGATCGATACGGACGTTGTATCAGCAGCACCAGCGGGATCGCCAGGAACGACACGAACATCATCAGCTTGAAATTGTCGATGAACGCCACGGCTTCGGCCTGCGCGGCCACTGTTTGGGCGAGCACCGCGCGTCCGCCGAAAGTGACGAGACTGAGCTGGTGAGCGTGGTCGCGCACCACCTGCCGGTACGGCGTAACGTGCTCCACGAGCGCGGCCTGCGTAATGGCCGCATTTCGCACGAGCAGATAACTCATGATGGAGATTCCGATGCTCGCCCCGATATTGCGCATCAGATTGAACAGCCCGGTTGCCTGCGTGCGTAACGTCGGTGCGATCGTGCCGAAAGCGACCGTGCCCAAAGGCACGAAGACGCAACCGATGCCGAAACCTTGGATCAGACCGGTGCGGACCAGAGTGCCCTGAGACACGTCAGGTGTGAAGCCTGTCATCACATAGAGCGAGAGCCCGGTCGTTACAAAGCCGAAGCCGATCAGGAGCCTCGGATCAATGTAGCGCATGAGCTGCCCAACAATCGTCATCGCCGCCATGGTCCCAACGCCGCGCGGCGCGAGGACCAGGCCAGCCGTCATTACGGGATAGTTCATGAGGTTCTCAAGATAGGGCGTCAACATCGCCAGCGTGGCCAGCAGAACGAAGCCGACGATAAATATCAGGATGATGCCGATCACGAAGTTACGATCGCGGAACAGCGCGAGATCGACGAAAGGATCGGGCGTCGACAGGGAGTGGACTGCAAAGAGGTAGAAGCCGAGCACGCAAAGCGCGGCCTCGGCCTGGATTTCGTGCGAAGCGAACCAGTCCAACCGCTCGCCACGATCGAGGAAGAGTTGCATCGCGCCTATGCCGAGCCCAAGTGTTGCGAAACCCAGCCAGTCAAGCCGTGCAGCCAGGGGGCGATCGGATCGCCGTTCGAGAAACAGCAGGATGCCGAGCGCGCACAGCACGCCAAAGGGCATGTTGACGTAGAATACCCAGCGCCAGCTGTAGGAATCCGTGAGCCAGCCGCCGAGTGTCGGCCCGAGAATAGGTCCAAGCATCACGCCGATGCCGAACACCGCCATCGCGCGACCCTGCTGCTCGGAAGGATAGGTGTCGAGCAGCACGGATTGCGACAATGGAACCAGCGGCGCGCCAAAAATGCCCTGCAGCAGCCGGAAGACGACGATCTGCGTAAGTGACGTGGCTGCGCCACACAGCATCGATGTCACGATGAAGCCGATCACCGCCGTCAGGAATAACGGCTTGCGGCCGAACCTCGCTTCGAGCCAACCTGTTGCCGGGGTGATGATCGCAGCTGCCACGATATACGAAGTCAGCACCCAGTTGATCTCGTCGCTGGTCGCCGACAGGCTGCCCTGCATATAAGGCAGGGCGACATTGGCGATCGTGGTGTCGAGCGCCTGCATCAAGGTTGCAAGCATGACGGTTGCGGTAATCATCGGCCGGTTGATGACGGCGCTGGTCGGCTGTGTACTCGCCATGTCAGGCCCCGAATATCGCAGCGATATTACGCCACAGTTCCCTCAGCGAGCGCCGATGACCGGTATCGATCGAGACCTTGACGCTCATGCCGGCGCGCAATGCAAGGCCGTCAGGAAGACGATCGAAGGAAAGGCGAACCGGTATGCGCTGCACGACCTTGACCCAGTTGCCGGTGGCATTTTGCGGCGGCAACAGGGCAAATAGCGCACCACTTGCCGGGGCCAGTGTGATTGCCTTGGCATTGAGGGGCGTATCGGGATAGGCGTCGAGCGTGACGCGCGCCGGATTGCCTTGCCGCACATAGGTGAGGTCGGTCTCCCGTATGTTAGCCTCAATGTAGAGATCATCGGTCGATACCAGAGGAAACGCTGACTGGCCGGCATTCAGAAAAGCTCCGAGCGCAATACTTTCGACATTATTTGGAATGCCGTCGAACGGCGCGACGATGGAGGTGAGTCGCAAATTGCGTACCGCCGCGTCCACAGCTGACCGCGCCTGTTTCACGGTGGCCTGCTGGTCCGTCGGCATGTCCGGATTGTCACCAAGTTGCGCCTGCGCCGCCGCGGCATCCCGCTCCAGGCTTGCCAGAGTGGCTTTGGCGGTCTGAAGGTCTCGTATCGCAGTGTCGAGCGTGGCTCGGGGTGCGGCACCAGTATCAAAAAGATGTCGCTGACGATCATAGTTGGTCTGCGCATAGTCGACCGTCGCCTTGGCCTCATCGATCTGTTTGAGCCGCGAGCGATAGATCTCGATCAGATTGCGGACCTGGTCACGCGCGATGCCCAATTGCGCCTCGGCATTGGCCAGCGCGATCCGATAAGGCTCGGGGTCAATGTTGAACAGCGGGTCGTCCTTTTTGACAGCGGTATTGGATTTTGCCGCGATGGCGACGACTTGGCCCGCGACTTGCGGACTGACCGAAACGTTTACGGCTTGGACGTAGGCGTCTTCCTCCGTGACGTAGCGGCCGGTCGTCAGATAGAGGCCCAAGGCTCCGACGATCAGCGCGACCGGACCCATGATCAGTAGAGGCCGACGCCAACGACTCTGCAACGCACCCGATGCTTTCTGCCGGTCAGGCGCGTCCGCGCGGCGATTTTCCCGATCGAGCTGAGGCGAATGCCTAGAGGTCGTGCGGGCAGTGCTAGGCTCCCCAGCGTCCGATCTCGCTTTGAGGCCGCTATCGGTCACTATGCGATGCCTCCACATTAGTCTTAGTTTCTCGTGACATTGCGTCGCGCGGATCATCGGCACCATGATGGGTGTCATTGATTCCCGGCACTCGGACGGCCCGTGGCGGCATCAACTGAAGCACCGGGTGATAGCCAATCTCGCCGTCGCGAACCGGTATGTTCAAATCGGACAATTGCGGAGGATCTAGACGCGACACCATGTCGTGCGCGGCCCCTGACTTGGGCCGAATCGGCGACGGCTCATCAATCAAATTCGATCTCGGAATAGCCGCGTCTCTGAAGGACCGGGCCGGAGACGCGCGACCATGTTGCGCGGAGGCTAACAGGCTCGCGGGAGCATGCCTCCTTGAACAAGGCAATCGATCAAGCTGGAGGCTTGACACGATAGACGCCCGACGTCGTCGTCCGCCGCGGTCGTGATGCGTCCGCGCGAAATCAAAACCGACCAGAAATTGAGCCCCGTCAATGCACGTGGCACTCTGACTTGCAAGACTAAGCTGGCGGCAATCCCTTTGTCGCTGCCCTCCTCGGGCGTTTCCTCCCTGACTTGGACCGCCGGCGCAGGCCGTGCGGTCCTTTTCTTATTCGGGTTTAGTTGCGGGGGGTTGCGGACACCGGAAACAGTAGAACCCAAACGATGAGTGCTTCGACAAGCTATTCGATCATCAATTCCCGACGCCGATCCATTCACGCCACACGGTGAGCAGAGCCGCCATAATCACCGGACCAAGAAAGAGACCGATCAATCCGAACGATTGCATCCCGCCGAGAATTCCGATCAGCACCAACAGGAAGGGCAACTGCGCAGTACCCCCGATCAGTGCCGGGTGAATGAAATTGTCACCGATCAGCAGGATCGCTGCGCCGAAAACAAACAGGCCCGCTGGCGCCAGCAACGTACCGCTGTGAGCAGCCAATATGAGTGCAGCCGTGGTGAGCGCGATCCATGCGCCAAGAGGCACCATCGCCAACGCCGTCGTCAAAACCGCGAACAGAAGCGGATGCGGCACTCCCATCGCGACATACGCGATACCGTTGGCGGCGCCTTTCAAGATCGCAGCCGCCATCGTCCCGTTCACGGTGGCGCGGATTGCATCGGCGATCCTGCTTATCAAGCGTGTCCCGGGATCTCCGAGTAGGCCGCCAGCGGTGGTCAGTACGCGATCTGCCAGCCAGACGCCATCGCGGAGCACTAGAAACAGTGCGATCAACGTAATTGTAAAAAGAAGCAGACGATGCACCAACGCGCCCCCGAGCGCGCCGGTCCAAGACGTGATATTTTCGATATTCACACCGTGAAGCCATCCCACCAGAACATCGGGATTGCTGAGGTTGGTGCGCCACCAGCGATCGAGATACTGGCCGGCGATAGGCAGCTGCGCGAGCCAGCCCGGGACTGCAATTCCACTCTCACGCAGACGGTTGAGCGCGCGTATGAAGGCGTCGCTTCCCTGTGCGATCTGATGAGCCGCCAAGATCACGGGCACAAGCAGAACAAGACCGGTCAGGAGCGTAAAGAGCAACGGCGCCAAAAATGACGAACGACGACCAGAGATCAGTTGCGCGAAACGAATGTAGACCGGCCAGGTTGTGATGGCGATCAACGCTGCCCAAGTCAGCGCCACCAGGAACTCGCGCGCGACCCAGAGCGCCAAAAGAATTACTGCGATCGCAATCGCGGCTTGGGCGACGGCCCGGGCGCCTGAATCGAAAGCCGGCTCTAACTTCCCGATCGCCCGAAGTTCGCCGCCGTCATCGCTCGGTATGAATTCATGAAGTTGCATAATACCTGACGATCCTCTTGCCCCGAGGCTACAACGGATGCCCCAGCACACGTTGACGGCCATCAACTGTCAGCGCCGCCGCACACCGCCCGCCGTTCCAGGGACGAGGGAGCCTGCGAGGATAGTCCCGCAATTAACGCGTGTTGATTTGACAACTGTCATAGTGTTCTCCGCCGGTCCGAGGCTGGTTGCTCGAATGAAATATCAGGGATCGCATCATGGAAGCGTTGGTTGAACTATCTGACCTCGACCGCATCCTGCTGACTCTTGCCCGCTCCAGGGATTTTCCCGACGGCTCGTCGCGCCATGGATATGATTTTATCGCACCCCTCGATCGACAAGGGCACATCGACCCGGTGCGGTGGAGAAAGTATCGGGGCTACTGTCGCGTTCGGCGATTTTGGGAAGGCGAAGACGACGAGATCGGTTATCTCGTCCACAAGCCTGGCGGGGCCGAGCACGGTCGCTGGGTTTTTACCTACAGTTCCGTCGACGATGACGATGACGAGGCCGGATACAAGTTCGGCACACACGCATTTTTTCCGGGCGAGTACGTCTCGATCACCGGACAGGACGGCAAACTCCACACATTTCGCGTAGTCACAGTTGATCCAGTCGCACTGTCGACAGCTCTGATCAAGTCATTCGAACTCGATATCAAGGTGTGAGGTCGCCAATGACGACGATCAAGGACGTCATGGTTCAGCTGGATGGAACGTCTGGGGACGATGCACGTCTGGCAGCCGCCAACCAGATCGCCGAAATCTTCGACAGCCATATCACCGGGCTATTTTTTAACGTTCTGTCGTCGCACATCCGGGACGGGCTCGATGGTGTCGACGCCAAAGGGCTGCGCGCCGCCAAGGAAGCCGGTGACGCTTCTGAAACCATAGTGTTTCAGCGCCTCACACGGCTTGAACGGCCAACCAACCTGCGCCGGTTTGACGTAGGCAGCGATACTGACATTCCCGATGCCGCTCTGCTCGTGGCGCGTACTGGCGACGCCTTCGTGGCTCTCCGCCCGAACGGCCGAGCCAAGGAACCGGAAGAGCTGATCGAAAATCTTCTGTACGGAACCGGGCGTCATCTGTTTCTGGTTCCTGACGACTGGAAGGGACTGACGCCGCTGGACAACGCCATTGTGGCCTGGAACGGAAGCCGGGAGTCGGCGCGGGCGCTCGCCGAAGCCCTGCCCTATCTGCAGCAAGCCAGCAAGGTTGGCGTGCTGGTCATCCAAGGTAAACATCAAACCGACACCGACGCGTTGAAGGCCAATGATGCCGTGCTTCACCTCCGCCATCATGGTATAAATGCCGTAAAATATCGCGCAGTCGGCGAGGAAGACGAGACCGCCGACGTGCTGGTCGCAGAATGCCGCGCGCTTGGTGCAAACTTCCTGGTGATGGGCAGCTACGGCCACTCGCGCCTGCATGAATTGTTGCCGGGCAGCACGACCAGTCGGATCCTGCGCCGTTCGCCGATCCCCCTGCTCATCGCACATTAGTTTAAACGGCAGGCAGCTGGGCCGACTGCGTGAGGGTCGTTTCATTGAGGGCGCTCACGAAGCGCTGCTCGCTCTGGCGGGCTCTCAAAAAAAATGCTGACGACGGCTGACAACGATCAAGGCTCGATCCCTGCGCCGCGCATTCAATGATGGGACGCGCCGAAAGGAAAGGCTCGGATCCTTCACAATCAAGGAGACTACGATGAAACGACTTCTCTCTTCTGGGGCGATACTCGCCGTTCTCGGCAGTGTCGGCGCCGCCCTGGCTCAGAGCGCGAACGACGCTCAGAGCAACAACGCTCACGCGAACCTGAACCCGGCGCAGCAACAGATGGTCAGCAACAGCCTCTCCAGCACGCCGTCGCAATCTGCGCCATCGGGTGCGCAGCCGCAAGTCGGTGACAAGGTCCCGGATTCCATGTCCGCGCAATCCATGCCGCAGAACGTCGGTGACCAAGTCCCCGAGGCGAAAGAGCTGCTCTTCGTCAAACTCCCGGACCGTATCCTGCTCATCGACCCCGACACCAAGCTGATATCCGAAATTATCACCGAGCCAGCCACCACGGGGTCGACGGCCGGCAACCAGGATCGGCAGGATCGCTAATGCCTCGGCAAGCGGCCTGGCGTAATCTTGAAGGCGGAAGGACCTTTGATGAAGCCGCTCCAACTCCCGCTGCTCTTGGTAGCCATCTTGGCCGTCATAACGTTTTCAAAGCCGATCGATTACGCGGCGGCACAAGAGATCGGGCTGACGCCTCTGGAGGCGGCGGAAGTCTCCACAGGCTATAGTGCCGACGCGCTCAAACTCCGGTCGGTGGTCGGCGACAAGCGCGACAGGATAGGAAGGATCAGCGACTTCATCTTTGGCAAAGACGGCAATATTTATGTGGTCGTTGCGGTAGACGATTCGACAGGCCTGTTTGGTCATCTCGTGGCCGTTCCACTCCGTCAATTCAAGCTGGACGATTCGCACGACTATGCCGTTCTGCCGGGCGCAAGCCGCACTGCGCTCGCAAAGCTTCCGGTTTATGTCGGCCACTGAGAACGCCGGGCCCACATCGTGATGCTTTTAATGTGAAGCTGACCAAGTTGCTCGCGGAGCTTCTGCGATTGCCTAGACGTGTTGCGCCATCATGTATCGAGGTATTCAGCCGCCATTGGAAGCTGCGCCGACCGAGACGGAACGGGAAGTCCGCCTCCCTGCAACTCATGGAGCCCGCGAAAGCACTGCTGCTCCGCGCAATCTATCAGCAGCGTGGAGAGCCGCGGGCAAGCCCATCACGTTCGGTAAGCATCAGCCAAACAAAGTGGCCGTAGATAGGTCAGGCCTCACGGAGAATCGGGGAGCCCCGCTCGACTGCCGTGAGGACATCGCGCTCACGCCTGACAGCGAGCAATCACGAGACCCAAGGCGCGATGGTCCGCATGATCCCCGCACTCGGCTCGAAAAGTACTTGTCTGACCAGCCAAAACGGGCTGCGATCGCGGTTCAACGAAAGCTCTCCACTATCATCGCGCACGCCGCCATTGGCGGAGTTGATGGCCATCAACTTTGCACTTCTGACTCGGACAAACGGCCAATGGGTTGACAGTCGTCAGGGCGCAGCTAGCGGCCGGTGGGCTATGGTGTTGGCGAAGTAATCACACAAAGCAGTCGCGAGTTGGGAGAATGCCATGGCCAGCACCACAATGAATTCAGCCTTTGATACCTCATCCGTCGCTGCCAGCGATGGGCTCGCGCGGAACTGGTGGCTCTTCACGGTTCGCGGCGTCGTCGGAGTCTTGTTTGGCTTGATTGCACTGTTGTTTCCCGGACCAACCATGTTGTCCCTGGTCCTCTTGTTCTCGGCCTATATGCTGGTTGACGGAGCGGCAGGCATCGCTTCCGCGGTCCGTGCGATGCGCCGCCGGGATCAATGGGGCATCTTGATCTTCGAGGGTCTCCTCAACATCGCTGTGGGCATCGCCGCCTTCCTCTGGCCCGGCCTCACCGTGGTCGCGTTCGTGCTCTTAGTCGCCTCATGGGCCATCATTTCGGGTGGATTGATGGCGGCGGCCGGGTTCCGCCTGAACACGAGTCATGGACGGTGGTGGTTGGTGCTCGGCGGAGTGTGTTCGCTGATTTACGGGGCGCTGCTGGTCGCTATGCCGCTAATCGCTGCGGTCGTGCTCACGTGGTGGATGGGCGCCTATGCGCTCGTATTTGGTATCTCTTTGATCATTCTGTCGTTCCAGCTCCGCTCTCGGCATCAGCACGCGGTCACACCCAATGCGGCGGGAACCCCGGCATAACGTACATTTTTATGACGCACACACAGCCAACCCGGCCCGCCACAAAGACCGTCTGGCTAGTGATGCCTAGAAGGCGCATGGCGAAGAGTTTCTGGACCAAAGCATAATCCAGCTAAAGCTTCCCGGCGAGTGACCAGCCTTGGCGGTGTCAGCCCTGGTGGACCACCTTAACGCGAGGCGGCCCGCCTACCCGAAAGGGCCTTCGCCGCGGCGGCCGTTGATCGGTCCTCAGACCCAGGCGCCCATCGAGGCCGCCTTCGCCGGCGCAGACGCATCTATTCGTGCCGAAAGGATCGCCGATGCCACGCGGCGCGTCGACAGCTTTAGTCCGCGCGAACGCGAAGTCCTGGAAGGATTAATTGGCGGTCGTTCCAATACGGTGATCGCTCACCAGCTCGGGCGCAGCGTGCGCACGATCGGGATCCGCCGTGCGCGCATCATGCGTCAGCTTGCAGGGGGCAGCGCCTCGGCATCATGGCGCGGCTAAGCTCGTGGCCATCCAGCCTGAAGGGCTCGCCTGGACCGGAGTCAATCCGGAATTGCTGCCACCGAGCTTCCGCAGGAATTCGTTATCGCTTTCTTCCTCGAGACATTTCGATTGACGATCCTGACCGTGCGTTTTCCCGCCAGCTTGATCGCCCCGCGTTGTTGCAGGCTCGTGAAAGAGCGGCAAACGGTTTCGACCGATACTGCGAGATACTCGGCGATGTCGTAGCGCGTCAGTGGTAATACGACCTGACCCGCGCCATCCGACGAACGGCTCGCCAGCGCAAGCAGGAATGAGCCCACTTTTTCGACGGCCGTCACGCCGCCGATAATCAGCAACTGGTCCTGAATTCGAGACAGAGCCTGGAACGCGACATCGCGAACCTCGCGGGCAAACCCGGTGTCGTGTTGCGCCAGCTGCTCAACCCTTTGACCGGGGTAACTTGCCAGCGCCGTGTTCTCGGCGATCGCCTCAACCGTCAGATTGTCGTTTCTATTGACGACGACGAAGAAATCGCCCGGCAGCATCAAGTCCAGAATCTGCCGCCGCCCGTCTGAACGGATCGCGGAACGCCGGACCGCGCCCGAAATCACGTAGTACCAATGGGCCATCGGCTCCGAATCAATCGGAATTTCCTGGTTCCTCGCAAACAGCAGGATTTTGGCATGCTCATCCACTCGCTTCAGCGCGTGGTCCTGTACGGCTAGCATCCGCCGGTAGTAGCCCGAAGCGTGCGTTTTCGCCTTCATGGCCGCGCCCTTCCTTTTTCTGTTCTTCCGTTTCGCGTTGTTCCTACGGGCAATATCAACCTTTTCATAGCGCCGCTGATCCACCAATTCAGCAAACTTGCGTATCGTAAAATTACGTAATCGGCCGCGGCGCCGCAGCTCTACTTTCCGAAACTGGAAATTGACTGCAGTCAGTGACGCTCTGGGGCTGCACGGCTAGGAAAGAACTCGGCATCAAGCTCACGCGAGAACAACTGATGGCATCGATCCTGAGTGCCGGCACTGTCGCCCCGCGGCTATCACCCTGGTCGAGTACGGCGACTATCAGTGCCCGCATTGCGGCATGGCCCATCCTATCGTCAATCAGGTGCAGGCCCATTTCCGTGACTCACTGCGATTCGTCTTTCGCCATTTCCCTCTAGCGGAGGTGCATCCCATTGCCGGGATCGCTGCCGAGAGCGCAGAATTTGCGGGCGCTGCCGGCCTGTTCTGGGAAATGCATGACGCATTGTTCGAGAATCAGAGCATTTTGAGCGTCCCAACCATATTCATGATCGCCGAGAAGCTTCGACCTCCGGAAATCGAGCTGCGCGACGCCCTCGCAACGGGACGGTACAGAAACAAGGTTCGCGGCGATTTCATGGGCGGCGTGCGCAGCGGCGTAAACGGCACGCCGGCTTTCTTCATCAACGGCGTGCGGCACGACGGCGCCTATGATTTTGCTTCGCTCGTCTCCGCCATTCAGTTGCGCATCACCGCCGACAGCCATGTCTGAGTAATGCGCGAGCCTCGCCTTGTTAGGCATTCCATTGACAACGGTCAGCGCAACCCACGGATCGCTTGGCGTATCGCTTGGCGTAATGAACCAAAGCCAACCCAACGTCAGGAGAGAGTCATGATCGCCTTCAGCATCTTCCAACACTCGAACCGCGAACGCGAAGCGGCTTCTGCTGCATCCTGCCGTCGAGACCCCCGTTCGAGTCTCAATACGCTTGTCTGGCTCAGTCTCGCGGCCATGCTTGCTTTCGCGGCGAGCCCGGCCCTGCCGCAGGCCGGAGTTGCCCTTGTAAAAGTTGACCTTGCGGTCGTGGGGCAGGGTTATCGAATGAGCAAGCTGCTCGGCAACAGCGTTGTCAACGATAAATCCGAGAAAATCGGGACCCTTGACGACGTGATCTCCGACAAGAAGCAGCTGAATTTCGCGATCTTGCAAGTCGGCGGCTTCCTCGGTCTCGGCGGACACCTCATAGCAGTGCCTTACGAAAGCCTCGTGATTGACGACAAGGCACAAAAGATCACGCTGCCGGGCGCGTCGAAAGAGGCGCTGAAGAACCTCACCGAGTTCCACTATACTTCGTAAGCGGAACACGACGATGGCGGGAACATCGTACGACGTTCTTGACAGAACGCGAACCCGCGAAGTCACGGGCGTCTTTCATTCCAAGAAGGCGCTCGAACTCGCAGCCCAGGACCTGCTGATGACCGGCGTCGACCGAGCGGACGTCGATGTTAGCGCCTCGAGCGACGAGCTCGGACGGCGCCTCAACTATCAGGTGATCCCACCCGCCGACCTCGCCGACCTGCCGACGGCCCCGCGGCAACCGTTCACGGGCAGCGATGATCTGATCGGCGCCGAAGCCGTTGCAGGAAGTGTCGCCGGCTGCGCGGCGGCCGTCATTGTTGCAGCATTGCTCGTTGCTTGGGGGCTCGCGCCGCTGCTGATCGCTATTGTGGCTGTCCTGTGCGGCCTTGCCGCAGCGGGCATCGCCGTGTTCCGTGTGCGGCGGCGCTTGTTGCGTGAGCGATACATGGGCCTGGAGAATATCGCCGAATGGAATGGTCTTGTGATGTGGGTCCGTGTCCGCTCCCCTGAAATGGAAGCCGCCGCCCAGGAAATTCTGGTTCGGCATGGCGCGCAAGCCGTCCATATCCACGAAATCGATCTGGCGAAAACAACCGAGGATCTTCCGCTACACGCGCTTCGGCCGGATCCCTGGCTTGGAGACGAACGGCTTGGCGCCGTGCAGCTCCCACCTCATTCGCAGAACCAAGAAACTAGGAGACGCGGAAGTTGATGGTCGTCATGGCCGCCGCTCCGGACCTTCTTACAATGTTCAATCGGCGGGATCATCGGCCGAGTTGTCTTCCTCCCAGTCCACTATGGAGCCAATCATGAAGTCTGACAGCGAAATCGAACGGGACGTTCTTGAAGAATTGCGATGGGCCCCTGATCTCAATGCCGAGAACATCGCCGTCTCGGTCAAGGATGGCGTCGTTACGCTAGCGGGCTTCACCCGTAGCTACACTGATCGCCTTGAGGCCGAAGCCGCCGCGAAGCGAGTAGCCGGGGTTCATGCCGTTGCCAACGACATCGAGGTGCGCCTCCCCGAAATCGACCAGCGGCCCGATCCCGATATTGCACGCGATGCGGTTGCCGCGTTGAAATCACAACTGCCGATCTCTCATGACAAGATCAAGGTGATCGTCAAGGACGGCTGGATCACGCTCGAAGGCTCAGCCGAATGGCAATACCAGAAGACGACAGCCGAAAACGCGGTGCGGAAGATCAAGGGCGTGAAGGATGTTACCAACGTCATTCAGCTGAAGCCGGCGGTGCAACCTACCGACATTCAGCGCAAGATTCAGGAAGCATTTAAGCGCAGCGCTGAGGTCGATGCCAATCGCATTACGGTCGAAGCAAAAGGCAGCGAGGTGATCCTGAAGGGCACCGTCCGCTCCTGGACTGAGCGAGAAGAAGCCGAGCGTGTTGCCTGGTCGGCGCCCGGTGTGACGCACGTCGAAGACCGGATCGTGGTCAGCCCCTGACCACAACCTGACTACGACAAGATCCAAGCAAGACCAACCAGCAACGGAGAGCTCCATGAGACTACCATCACTTGTCCCCTTTCGTGAGACCGGCGCGCTGATGCAACCGGGCTTCGGATTGTTCGGCCTGCATCGGGAAATCGACCGCCTCTTCAACGAATTCGCGCAGGGCACGGGTGCCAATGGTGCGCCGGCGAAACTCATCCCCAATATCGACATAGCGGAAACCGACAAGGCAATCGAGGTCAGCGCGGAGATGCCCGGCCTCGAGCGCAAGGACATCGATATATCCATTGAGGACGATACCCTCACGATTCGCGGCGAGAAGAAGATCGAGGAGGACCAGAAGGACAAGAATGTCCAGCACAGCGAGCGCAGCTACGGCGTGTTCATGCGCGTGCTGCAGCTGCCCGCCGGCGTCGACCCCTCGAAGGTGGAAGCCGTGATGTCGAACGGCGTCCTGAAGATCACGATCCCGAAACCGGCCAAACCGGAGCCGAAGAAGATCGAGGTCAAGGAGGATGCAAAGCAAACCACGAAGCAAGCCGCCTGAGGCCCGGCGGGCGGTTTCTCGCGGGACGCGTCTGGCGCGCGCCCCCTCCGCGCCAAGTGCGCGTCCCGCGGGAATGCATTGCGGCGTTGCCGCGCGCGCAGAAGGCGACCGAATGGACGTTGAAGGAGAGTAGCTATGGCGAAAGCAATCGGGATTGATCTCGGAACCACAAACTCCTGTGTCGCCGTGATGGAAGGCAACAAGGCGCGAGTTATCGAGAATGCTGAGGGAGGGCGCACGACGCCTTCCATGGTCGCCTTTACGGATGATGGGGAGGTGCTGGTAGGACAGCCGGCCAAGCGCCAGAGCATCACCAATCCGGAAAATACCATCTATGCCATTAAGCGCCTGATCGGCCGGCGTTACGACGATCCGATTACCGCAAAAGACAAGACCATGGTGCCCTACCACATCGTTCCTGGCGACAACGGCGATGCCTGGGTCGAGGTCAGAGGCAAGAAATATAGCCCAAGCCAGATCAGCGCCTTCATTCTCACAAAGATGAAGGAAACCGCGGAAGCCAATCTCGGTAGCAAGGTGAGCCAGGCCGTCATTACGGTTCCCGCCTATTTCAACGATGCCCAGCGCCAGGCAACCAAGGATGCAGGTCGGATCGCGGGTCTCGAGGTGTTACGCATCATCAACGAGCCCACGGCGGCTGCCCTTGCATACGGCCTCGACAAGAAAGGGAATGCCAAGATCGCCGTGTACGATCTCGGCGGCGGCACGTTCGACGTATCCATTCTCGAAGTCGGCGACGGTGTGTTCGAGGTCAAGGCAACCAACGGCGACACTTTCCTCGGCGGCGAAGATTTCGACAAGCGCATCATAGACTATCTCGCCGACGAGTTCCGCAGGGAGAACGGCATCGACCTGCGAAAGGATCGCCTGGCGCTGCAGCGGCTCAAGGATGCGGCCGAGAAAGCCAAGATCGAGCTCTCCAGCGCGACCCAGACGGACGTTAATCTGCCGTTCATTACCGCCGACCAGAACGGGCCCAAACATCTCAACATAAAGCTTTCCCGGGCAAAGCTCGAGGCGCTCGTCGATGACTTGGTCGAGCGAACGATCGGACCGTGCCAGGCTGCTCTGAAGGATTCGGGTCTGCAGGCCTCCGATATCAACGAAGTGGTGCTGGTCGGCGGCCAGACGCGCATGCCGAAGGTACAGGATACCGTGCAGAAGTTGTTCGGCCGCGAACCCCACAAGGGTGTCAATCCGGACGAAGTCGTCGCAATCGGCGCCGCGATCCAGGCCGGGGTGCTGCAAGGTGACGTCAAGGACGTCCTGCTGCTCGACGTCACACCCTTGTCACTCGGTATCGAAACCCTGGGCGGCGTGATGACGAAACTAATCGATCGCAACACCACAATTCCAACCAAAAAGAGTCAGGTGTTCTCGACGGCAGAAGATAACCAGACCGCTGTCACCATACGCGTCTTCCAGGGCGAGCGCGAAATGGCGGCGGACAACAAGCTGTTGGGGCAATTTGATCTGGTCGGAATCCCGCCGGCGCCGCGCGGTGTTCCGCAAATCGAGGTGACATTCGACATCGACGCCAACGGCATCGTCAACGTCTCGGCGAAGGATAAGGCCAGCGGCAAGGAACAGAGCATCCGGATCCAAGCATCCGGCGGCCTGAGTGAGGCCGACATCCAGAAGATGGTCAAGGAGGCTGAGGCGCACGCCGAAGAAGACAAGCATCGCAAGGAGCTTGTCGAAGCGCGCAACCAGTGCGATGCGGCGATCTACAGCACGGAGAAGGCGCTCAAGGATGCGGAGGGCAAGATTCCTGCCGACGTCAAGCAGCAGGTCGAGCAGGCCATCGCCGACGCGAGGCAGAGCCTGAATTCCGAAAATGTCGCGTCGATCCAGCAGGCGACGCAGCGGTTGCAGCAGGCCGCCGCCAAGATCGGGGAGGCACTCAACAGGGCGGCTTCGCAGGGTGCGGGCGGTCAGGGCCCGCAAGGGAGCAGCTCTTCCGGCGGCGATGACGTGGTCGACGCCGAGTTTGAGGAAGTCAATCCCAGCGATCGCAGAGCCTCGTGATGCCAAATGCGCCGCACCTGAGGCGCGCTCACGCGAAGAGGGAGCAAGAGATGGCCGCACAGTCCAAAGTCGTTGACCAGGCTGACCCGAATGTCATCGTCCGCGACAACAAACCGGACCAGGCGAGCGAGGCCGCAAACAATGACACGAAAGGCGACCAGGGTACCAGAGACCTGGCAGCCGAAAATGCTTCATTGCGAGAGCGGTTGGTGCGCGCGCTGGCAGAAACCGAAAACACGCGTCGTCAGGCCGAGCGGCGCGCCGAGGACGCGCAACGCTATGCAATAGCCAATTTCGCCCGCGAATTGCTGGAGGTTGTTGACAATCTCCATCGGGCGATCGAGGCAAGCGGTGCGCAGCCGGCCAAGGCCGAGACGGATGGCCTGGTTAGTGGGGTCGTAGCGACCGATCAGTTGCTCGCAAAAATCCTCAAGCGTTTCGGCGTAGAGCCGATCAATGCGCTTGATGCGCCATTCGATCCGGCGAGACACGAGGCCGTCATTGAGGTGGATGCAGCCGGCAAACCACCCCGCAGCGTGGTCGGGGTGCTGGAGGACGGCTACTCGCTGCACGACCGCTTGCTGCGGCCGGCACGCGTTGCAGTCGCGAAGTCTCAGCCGTCCCCACCGCAGGCGACGGAACCATGACGTTGCGTTTGTGCGGCCTTGCAGCCGCGCGCGTAGAGACAGGAGCGGACCTTGGCCGGAGATCCCTATGCGACGCTGGGCGTGAAAAAGGATGTCAGCCAGGCCGACCTCCAGAAGGCCTATCGACGTCTTGCCAAGAAGCACCACCCTGACCTCAATCCCGGCAACTCGAGCGCTGAAGAGAAATTCAAGGGGATTACCGCCGCCTATGATCTCCTGAGCGACCCTGAAAAACGCGCAAAGTTCGACCGCGGCGAGATTGACGCATCCGGTACCGAGCGGCCGCATCAGCGCTACTACCGAGATTTTGCCGATCAGGGTAACTGGTCAGGTTATACCACGTCCTCCGGTTTTGCCGATTTCGGTGATTTCGCCAGCAGCGAGGATATCCTGTCGGAAATCTTCGGACGCTCCTCTCGTGCCCGCAGGCGTGGCCAGGACGTCCGCTATCATCTCGAACTCTCGTTCCTTGATGCCATCAATGGTGGAAAGCAATCGCTGGTCCTGCCCGACGGCAGCAATCTAGAAGTCAATATTCCGCCGGGAACGCGGGACGGACAGACCCTGCGGCTGAAGGGCAAGGGCCGGCCGGCTGCGAGCGGGGGCCCGCCGGGCGATGCGCTGATCGAGGTCAGCGTACTCCCGCATGCTTACTTCAAACGCAAAGGCGACGACATCTATTTAGATCTGCCAATCTCAATCAAGGAAGCAGTGGTGGGCGCGAAGGTCGCGGTGCCGACCCCTGGCGGCACCATTGCAGCCACGGTGCCAAAATGGTCGAACACCGGCCGCGTGCTGCGGCTAAGGGGGCGCGGAGTTCCTCGTCCCGATGGGAGCAAGGGCGACGAGTACGTGACGCTCAAGATTGTGCTGCCCAAGAAACCTGATCCGGAGCTCGAAGGCTTTGTCGCCCGGTGGCAGCCGGCGGAGGAAAGTCCGCGGCAGTCGATGGGAGTATAGGACATGGAAATGCGGCAGTTGATCGAGCGAACGCATCTCGACCCGCAGGTCGTAAACACATGGATCGAAGCAGAATGGCTGTTGCCGATGGGCGTCAGAACCGGGTTCGATTTCTCGGAAGCGGACCTCGCGCGGGCGCTATTCATCCAGGATCTCAAGGTGGATTTTGGGGTGAACGACGAAGGCATCGCCATCGTCCTGCACCTGCTTGATCAGTTGCATGGCCTGCGTTCCCTTCTCAAGAATATCCGGACAGCGGATGCATTGGCATTCGGCCGAGATGACGGCTGACTTAGCAGTCATTCCACGCGCGGGATCATTCGACAGATGAAACATTCGATCTCGGTTCCCAAGAAGGTCGGCGGATGGGTCGTTATTGCAGTGTTGTTGCTACTGCTCGGAGGTGCCGGTTTCATGGCTTATCGGGGTTTGACGTTCGATAACGCGGATGTTCCGACCTCCGCCTATGTCGCGATGGCCTTCGGCGTGATCTTCTCGCTCATCGTGGGTATCGGATTGATGGCGCTGATCTTCTACAGCAGCCGCAAGGGCTATGACGAGCCACCGGTCCTGGTACCGGAACAGCGAGCCGAAGACGGGTCAGCCGACCGCGATCAACGGAATTGATAGCGAAGGATCGCCGTGAATGGCGCCCGCTCCGGCAGTTCCTCTCGCGATGCCGCCAATACCCTTGCCCCGGTACATAGCGCCCGCCGCGCCACCTCGTCGACGACGCTGTAGACTTCCGCATCATCGGAAGCGGCGTAGGTGACGCTGCCGTCAATATCGCTGACGAGCCCCGGCACCACCGCATCGAAGTCGACAAGTAGTTGCTCGATCGCACCCGCGGTCGCCGCATGAGCTGCGTAGGAAACATCCGTCGTGGCGCGCCGCGGCTTCAGCTCCTCATATCGCGCGATCAAATCGCTGACTTCCCGGGCAGTGAGACGATCGAGGATCGGGATTGCTCGATCCTCGATCTCGGCATCGGTGATTCGATCTGGATTGCCTCCCAAGGCTTCCTCGGCCAGCCCCGGATAATCGCAGACCACGCGGAACATGGAAGCCAGCGGCTCGACGGCCGCGAGGATGAGCGGCGCCGTATGTCCGCGTAGCGCTTCTCGGACGGCGCGATCGACTTTCTCCACATATTGATGCAGGAGCACTTTCTCGCCTTCGAGGTTCTGCAGGTGTCCGCGCGGCGCTCGGACGTGAAACGATGGACGATGCGTCGCTTCCTCCGCATTCTTCGCCAATCCCGGAACCGGTACCCGCAACGGCGGGAAATTGACAAAGACGTGAATCAGCCGGACGCTTTCTTCCGCCAGCGCAAGCACGAAGGCATCGTGCCGCGAGGTCATCGACCGCAGCAGGGGCGTCAAATGGAAACGATCCGCGACCTCTGCCAGCGGCTTTGGCGCTTCCGCCAGCCGGAAGGTTCGCAACGTTTCGGGGACGGCAAGCACCGCAAGCCCGTTGGCCTGATGGTGCCAGAACGAAAGGCTCTCGTCTGGCTTCGCCCGCTGTCGCTGCCGGACCTTGTCCTGCTCCGGGTCTCGTTCGCCCCCGGCGAGTTGCTCGAAGCGCCCTTGGAACGCCTCGATGACGCGCTTGTCGGTGCCGGAATCGTTCAGCTGCGCGAGCGCCTCCTTCACAAGATCCCTAAACAACGTGCGGTTGGATTCGGCCTTCTCGCCAAGGCGGGACGTCGGCATGTACAGGGAAACACAAGACTGGACTCTGAGCTGTGCAAGGTCCCTGAAGTCCGCAATGGTTGGAATATCAATGTGAAGCATCGGGTCCTCGATGGGTGATAAACGCTTTTGCAATATTCGCGGCTTCGTTGCGGAAGAGCGTTGACGACCGTCAATCACGGTAACGGCTGGAGCGCCCATGCAAATGCGCCGCAGGCGGCCAGCCCTATCAGGGCGTAACCCCATTCGAGCACGCCCCAATCCCGCATCAACTTGCGCGCCGGCGCAGATGCCCTTTCGGGCGGAACGGCGTAGAGCCAGATGCTCAAAGGGACCAGCACGTAGTACTCATAGGGCCAGCTTGTCAGGATCGCGAGCCCCCCGATAATCCAGCGCACGTCACCGCTGATCCGAAACTGGATGAAGGCGAGAGCCGCCGAAAGCAGCGAAAGAGTGGTCAGCAAGATCGTGCCGCGGTGATCGCTCACCACCCATTCGCGGATCATGGCACGGGCGCCGAGCTTGAGCCGCGCCGGATGCTCCACCAGGCCGATATAGATCGCCGCACCCAGGAACGCCGCGGCGATCGCGAATGCATATAGACCGGTCCGCATGAAACCTCCGAGCCGGCGGATCGCTGACGGTGCATTCAGTGCGACATGAAGACCGGAACCGTCATCGACTTAAGGATGGCACGGGTGACGCCGCCGAGAATGATCTCGCGGAGCTTGGCATGACCGTAGCCGCCCATCACGATCAGGGTTCCCGATTCATCCGCGACGTGAGACAGGATCGCGTCCGCTACGTCTATATCCGGCGCTGGGATGATCTCGATCTCGACATTGACGTCGTGGCGCGCCAAATGGCTTGCCATTTGGACCCCGCGAATCTCGGTGGTTTCGTTCTTGGTCTTGTCGTTCTCGATGATCAGCAGATCGACTTTGGCCGCCTTGGCCAGCAGCGGCAGCGCGTCGTTAATCGCCCGCGCTGCCGCTCGCCCGCCGTCCCAGCAGCACACCACGCGGTCGAGCTTCAATCCGTCCTTGTGGATGTAGGGCACAACGACGACCGGACGTCCCGTCTCAAACAGCGAGCTCTCGATTATATCGTCATTGGCTGCCCCGTCCGGGCTCGACTGCAGGAATATGCTGAGATCGAAGCGCCGAGCGAGCGCTGCGAACAACGTGGGAGCTTCCACTCCTGCGGTCCGCACAAGACGATGTTCCGCCGACAACAGGCTCCGTCTTGCGGCCTCGTCGAACCGCTTGATTGCCGCCTCGGCGGCTTTCTTGCTGTCCTCCACCATTGCCGCGACGATATTGGGCGGAATCTCAAGCATCACATAGCCTGGAAATTCCGGTTCATAAGCAAAGGCCACGCCTGCAATATGGGCGTCGAACGTTTCCCCGACTGTGATCGCGAAATCGCGCGCCCGGTCCCGTGAAACGTCATGCTCCAGATTGACGATGATGTCTTTGATCATCGAAAGTTTCCTGCCAAAGAGACAAACGGTGTCCGGGTGTCAGTAGCAGTCCTCGACGCGGCGCACATGCCAGCCCCATCCATCCCAGAAGCGTTCACGCCGGAAGACGCAGCGCGGCCCGTAGTAGGCGGGCTCGTAGCCATAGTAATAATGCGGCGCAGCGAGGGCGGCGCCAAGCAATGCTCCGGCCGCCAGGCCACCTACAACGGGAGCGACGGGAAAGCCGCGATGCCATCGCGCCTGCGCGGCCGTCGGGGAAATGGCAGCGCCCGCCGCAACTGTGGCGGCCACCCCGATCGTGATTAGGTTCTTCTTCATCAAAGATCTCCACCTGCTATTGCCGCGATGAATCTCCTGACTCTCATTCTGGCTGGTCTCGGACCCATCGGAGCACCAGCCTAGTGATTCACAGCCGTTTCAGCATTGGCGTCCGTCAACGAACGTCCGGACTTTCTTCTTAAGGCCGATAAATGTCGGATCATCGCGAGCATAGTCCCGATCAGCGGTTGAGAGCCCGCAGCACCGGGCTGAGTAGGCTCTCACGAGCAGGCATGTCATCAGCGAGGAAATAGAACGACCGAGCACGATCGGAATGCGCCGCCATCTATGCCGGCTCCCGGATCAATTCTGACGCCGCTGGCCGAACAATTGCAGCAGCAGCATGAAGAGATTGATGAAGTCGAGGTAAAGCGCCAGCGCCCCAATCACGGCCTTCTTGCCAGCCAACTCCTCCGTATCGGATTCCAGATACATGGCTTTGATGCGCTGCGTATCGTAGGCGGTGAGGCCCACAAACAGGATCACGCCGACGATCGAGATCACGAACTGGACGGCGTCCGATCTGATGAAGATGTTCACCAGCGAGGCGATCACAATGCCGATCAGGCCCATGAACAGAAACGACCCGAACCTCGAGAGATCGGCACCCGTTGTAAATCCGTAGAGACTCAGTGCACCGAAGGTTGCGGCCGTGATGAAAAAGACGCGTGCGATCGAAGTTCCGGTGAAGACCAGAAAGATGCCGCCCAGCGATAGCCCCATGATGGCGGCGTAGATCCAGAACAGCAAGATCGCGGTGCCGGTACTGATGCGTTCGATCCCCAAGCTCAAAACCAGCACGAAACCGAGCGGCGCCAGCATGACGATCCAGAGCAGCGGCGTGCCGGCAATGGCCTGATAGAAACCGGAAACGGCGGCGCCATAGGCGACGAGACCGGTCACTATCAGCCCACCTGCCATATAGCCGTAGACGCGCTGCATGTGCTGGCGCAGCCCGGCTTCGATACGAGCTTCCGGCGCCATTCCGAACGATGGTCGGGGATCATTAGGGACATAATAGCTCATAGCTCGCTCCTGGAAGTTTGCTCCGTTGCTGCGGGTGCCATACGACATCGCTTTTGATCGTCTCGGCTCGGCGGGCGTGCAGAGCGCGTTCGCAGCAGACCTGATCGGCGGTGTAGAGCGCCGCGTCGGGATCGAAGGCGAGCCAGCCGGCCTTACGATAGATTCCACTCCGCTGGCGAAGATCTACCGCGTTGCGGCTCATCAGCGCTTCGATGCGGGGTGCATCTTCCCGCGCTACCCGGGTGGACACGAGCGTTCCACCGCGCCTCACGCCCTCGACCAGAACGTGCGCATCTTCTTCGTTGATTCCTGCGTTCGTCAGCACGCCCGGAAGGCTGCCGCTTGCCCCACCGATCGCCATGCTGCCCAGCATCGCCGCGGGCCAGCCGGCCCCGACCACAGGTCCGACCTCTGGCACGGCAAGTATGGTGACAAAGCTCGCGGCAATTGCCGCGCTTGCGCCGATCACAGCACCGACGGCTGCACCCTCGATCCTCAGTCCTGCGCTGCCGTGTTCGCCCTGCTTGCGCAAAGGCACCACGTTAAGCCCCGCTTGGCCGCGGTACCAGATATCGCAATTGTTGGAAATCAGGCTGGTGTCTGCAATCGGAACACCAGAAACCTCCAACAAGAGGATGATGCGGTCGGCATTGACGTAAATATCGTAGAGACGACAGATTGTGGTGAGCATCATGCGAGCCCTTGTAAGATCACAGACCCGCCACGTTCTCACATCGTCATGCCCTGCCGTACCTTGACGGCTATCAATTGATATGTCCGGAAACGCCACCATCCCAATAAACTCCAGTAGCGAGTGCTCTTGGTGAGACAAGCAAACGCCCTTTGTGCGCTGCCAGTTTTCTGATCAGCAACGAGGGTCTCACTGAGACTGGGATACGCCTGCCGTTTGGCAAGGTCCAACGCGAGGCCGAGGCCAAACGTGATGCAGACCGCGTCGGATAGACTAGGGTCGGTCGATTGCTTCTTTCGTCGCGCTGTGCACCGCCGCCAGCCAGTCCTGCCACATGGCTGGATCGACCGGCGCTCCGTCGGCCCATTTCAACCCGGCGAGCAAGAATGCGACCTCCTCCTGAGGCCTGTCCACGCGACGCCATACAGCCTCTACGAAGATCCGCATCGTATCGTAAGCCTCAACCAGCGTGATTGTGTCATTGGGCTGCATCGTGGCCAGACCAGTTGTCCTGGTGCTCCGCTTTATAGGTCAGACCCGCAGGTGACGTTGACACCTATCAAGGCACATACATCCTCGTCGCGGCACGAAATGGCTATTCATCCTCCGGAAAAGCGAGTTGCCGATAAGGGAGCGCAAGATGTCGAGGACAGTCGCGGACGTTCTGGTTGGCACGCTAGAGCAGATCGGCGTCAGGCATATCTTCGGCTTGATCGGCGACTCACTCAATCCGCTTGCCGACGCCGTGCGTCGCAGCAGGATCGAATGGATCGGAGTCAGGCACGAGGAAGGCGCGGCGCTGGCAGCCGCCGGACAAGCCAAGCTTACCGGACAACTCACGGTATGCGCGGGCACAACGGGCCCGGGCAGCAACCATCTCGTTGCCGGTCTTTATGAGGCCTGCCGCGACCATGCGCCCGTGCTGGCGCTCTCGGGTGACATGCCGCGCAGGTTCCATGGCAGCGACTACATCCAGAGTACCGAGCCCGATCTCTTGTTTCGCGACGTCTCGCTTTACACCGAAACCATCGCGTCCGCGGCGCAAGCGCCCGCGGTCATTCATCAGGCGATCGCCGCGGCCTATGCCGGGCCTGGTGTTGCGCATCTGACGCTTCCCCAGGACGTGCTAGCCGCGAAAGCCGAAGGCAGCGTCTCCAGCATCGCCACGCTCAAACGGCGGCCCGAATTTGCGGCGAGCGGGCAGGACATTGCCGAGATGGCGCGCCGCATCGATGCCGTCGACCGCATCGTGATCATGTGCGGCGCCGGCTGTCGCGGCGCCATCGACGAACTGCGTAACCTCTCGGACCATCTCAGGGCACCCCTCGTCCATTCGCTTCGCGGCAAGGAGTTGATGGCCTATGACGACCCCCGCTGGATGGGCGGGCTCGGCATGATCGGGAGCAAGCCGGTCTACGAAGCCGTCCAGGATTGCGAGCTTTTGCTGATGGTCGGCACCGATTACCCCTACTCCAATTTCCTGCCCGACCAGGACAAAGTGATTCAGATCGACGAGCGGCCGCAGGTACTGGGCCGGCGCGCGCCGACGACGCTTGGCGTCACTGGCTCGGCGCGGCCGACACTGGCGCTGTTGCTTGGCAAGGTCGCTCCGAAAACTGACGGCCTGTTCTGGGACCTAGTCACGAAAGAGCGTCGGAAATGGGACGAGATGCTCGACAAGCAGGCCGACCTGCGGCGCAGCAAGGACAATCTTCATCCACAGGCGGTAGCGCGCGCGGCCGGCGATCTCGCCCGCCCTGATGCGATCTTCGTTCTCGATACCGGGTTGAATACGCTGTGGTCGGCCAACTGGATCCGCCAGACCGGCACGCAGCGGATCATCGGCTCCTTCAACAATGCGGCCGTCGGGACAGCGCTTGGGCAGGCCAACGGCGTGCAGGCCCTGGATCGGTCGCGTCAGGTGATCGCGATGACTGGCGACGGCGGCTTCAACATGCTGATGGGCGAATTCCTCACAGCAGTCCAACACAAGCTGCCAGTCAAGATTGTCGTCTACAACAATTCAGCGCTTGGCCTGATCACGTTGGAGGCCGAGAGCGTCGGTCTGGTGCCGTTCCGTCGGGCAATCGAGTTTCCCAATCCGGACTTTGCCGCGCTGGCGCGCGCCTGCGGCGGTCATGGCTTCGTGGCCAGAACTCCAGCGCAGCTGATGTCGGCACTGGCCGAGGCGTTCACCGTCGAAGGACCAGCGATCGTGGAGGCCGTGGTGGTCGCCGACGAGATGCCCAACCTGCCTCATGTCGATTTGGGGCAGGTCGGGCGCTTTGCACTCGCCAAGATCAAAGAAGCCGTGCTCGCCGTGACGGGCGGCTGACGCGACGCAACACTCTTGCCCCTTGGCCGTGATTTGGCTCGGAGCCATTTGGTTGACGGCCGTCAGTGAGGAGCGTCTTCCGCGTGGCTAGCATCAAGCGAGATTTGCCTTTGCCAGGAGCAGCCCGATGGATGATATGGTGACCACGATATCAACGCAAGAACCGAGCCGGGAGAGGGATGCCGGACCGCTGTTCCAGCCTTACCGCCTTGGTCCATTCAATCTGCCGCATCGCGTGGTGATGGCGCCGCTGACGCGCTCGCGTGCCCGTCAGCCTGGCAACGTGCCGGGCTCGCTCGCGGCCTGTTACTATGCGCAGCGCGCCTCGGCCGCGCTGATTGTCAGCGAGGCGACGCAGGTGTCCATGCAGGGTCAGGGCTATGCCTGGACATCTGGCATCCACAGCCGCGAGCAGGTTGAGGCGTGGCGGCGCATCACCGACGCGGTGCATCAGTCGGCAGGATTGATGTTCTGCCAGCTCTGGCACGTCGGCCGTATTTCACATCCGGCGCTACAGCCAGACAACATGCTGCCCGTCGCTCCGTCAGCCATTATCCCGGCTGGAAAGGCCTTCATCGAAAATGAGCGCGGCGAAGGCACGCTCGTTCCCTTTGTACGCCCCCGCGCTCTCGATATCGAGGAGATGCCCTACGTAGTGGCGCAATACGTGCGCGCCGCAAAGAATGCGGTGGCGGCCGATTTCGACGGCGTGGAGATTCATGCGGCGAACGGCTATCTGCTCGATCAGTTCATTGAGAGCGGCACCAATCGACGCAATGACACCTATGGTGGCCCAGTGGAAAACCGCGCCCGCCTGCTGTTCGAAATCGTTGAGGCCCTGACGCCGATCTGGGGACCGGATCGTATCGGCGTGCGCATATCCCCGATGGGAAAACTGAACGACA
Organism: Bradyrhizobium sp. UFLA03-84; assembly: GCF_002289535.1. Lineage (NCBI taxonomy): Bacteria > Pseudomonadati > Pseudomonadota > Alphaproteobacteria > Hyphomicrobiales > Nitrobacteraceae > Bradyrhizobium > Bradyrhizobium sp. UFLA03-84. The sequence goes on from NZ_NSJY01000005.1 coordinate 79,278, forward strand.
TCGGTGACCAGAACCCTGAAGCCACGTTTGGTTATGTCGCCGAACGGCTGAGCGAATACGAACTCGCCTATCTGCATATGGTCAATCCCGCTCTGGAGCAGATGCAGAACGCAAAGGACCCGGATCCGCGCGCGCTCGCCATGGCCAAGCTGGTTCGCAAGAAATTCAAGGGAACCCTGATCGCGGCAGGCGGCTTCGATGCCGAGAGCGGAGCGCGGTGGCTGCGCGAGGGATGGGCCGACCTGATCGCGTTCGGCCGGAAATTCATTGCCAACCCTGATCTGCCGGAGCGTCTGCGCCTCAGTGCGGAGCTCAACACCGACGATCCCAGCACCTACTACGGCGGTGGTGAGAAGGGATATACCGACTATCCATCGCTGGCCCAGGATCGAGGGGAACAACCCAAGCCGTGCGTCGACCAAAGCTGGCGATGACCAAGACTGCCGCCTGGCCGAGCATGATGTGAGGACAATGAGCCATGACATTTCAATCCATCAACCCGACCACTGGTGAGCCGTTTGCAACGTATGATGAATGGCCGACCGAGGTCGTGCAAGACGTCGTCGGCAAGGTTCACCGGGATTATCTCGCCTGGCGCCGAACCGGTTTCGACCACCGCGCTTCGCTGATGCGCAACGCCGCCGACATCCTCAACAGAAATGCGCGCGACTATGCAAAGCTGATGGCGGAGGAGATGGGAAAGCCCTTGCAAGAAGGCGTTGCAGAAGCCGAAAAATGTGCCAAGGCTTGCGAGTACTTTGCTGAAAACGCGGAGAACTTCCTGTCACGTCTACCGATACGGACGGAGGCACGCACGACTTTCGTAGCGTTCAATCCGATCGGCGTGGTTCTCGCGGTCATGCCCTGGAATTTTCCATTCTGGCAGGTCTTTCGCTTCGCAGCGCCGAGCCTGATGGCGGGCAATGCAGCATTGCTCAAGCACGCCTCGAACGTGCCCGGTTGCGCGCTCGCCATCGAACAGATCTTTCGCGACGCAGGCTTTCCCCAAAACCTGTTCCGCACGTTGATGATCGCAAGCAAGCAGGTCGCGGCCCTGATCGAGCATCCGCTCGTGCGCGCGGTGACTCTGACCGGCAGCGGCGCCGCCGGGCGCGCGGTCGCGAGCAAGGCCGGCGCCATGCTCAAAAAGACAGTGCTCGAGCTCGGCGGCAGCGACCCCTATCTGGTCCTCGAAGACGCCGATCCCGACTTGGCGGCCGCCATCTGCGCCAGGGGCCGCCTGGTGAATTCGGGCCAGAGCTGCATTGCCGCCAAACGATTCATTGTGGTCGAAAAAGTCAGGCCGGCTTTCGAAAAACGCTTTGTTGAGCTGATGAGCCGGACCAGAATGGGAGACCCGTTCGAGCATGGGACAGAGATGGGCCCGCTGGCGCGGCACGATTTGCGAGACACGCTACACCGGCAAGTGACCTCCAGTGTCGCGAAGGGCGCCCGCCTGCTTCTTGGTGGGACTGTGCCGAATCATCCGGGCGCTTACTATCCGCCGACCGTCATTACCGACGTGAGCCAGGGCATGCCGGCTTATGAAGAGGAATTGTTCGGCCCGGTTGCGGCCATCATTCCGACCCGAAGCGAGGTCGAGGCGATTGCGGTCGCGAACGACACCGCGTTTGGGCTTGGTGGCGCCGTGATCACCGGCGATCTTGCGCGTGGAGAAATAATCGCCGAAACCGAGATCGAAGCGGGAATGGTCTTTGTCAACGACAACGTTCATTCTGATCCGAGACTGCCGTTTGGAGGCATCAAGGAAAGCGGCTATGGACGTGAATTGTCCGCCTACGGCATCCGGGAGTTCGTCAACATCAAGACCGTGATGGTCGCGTGAAGCGCCCTCTGCGGCTCAGACTGCGGACGCTGCCGAGGGTGTGTGCTGACGCAACCATTGGCGCAATGCCTCGGCGGGGATGGCGCCTGCACGTTGCGCGACGACATTCCCTTTATGGAATAGCATCAGGGTTGGAATGCTTCGAATGTTGTAGTGGGCCGATAACTCTGCTTCCGCCTCGGTGTCGACCTTCAGGAAGCGAAGTTCAGGTTCGAACTCGCCAGCGACTCGCTCGAGAACCGGTGCCATCGCCTTGCAGGGCCCACACCACTCCGCCCAGAAATCGACCACGACGGGAATGTCGTTGCGCTGGATGTGGGTCGCAAAGGTGCTAGCGGAAGCCGGCGTCGGATGTCCCGTAAACAGGAGTTGGTGGCAGTGTCCGCATTTTGCCCGGCGCGCATCCTTCCTGGCCGGATAACGGTTGATTCTCGTGCAATGCGGGCAAACGACGTGGCGGGCCTCTTCGCTCATGGTTCGATGTCTCCCGAATCAATGCGACGCAAGAGGTTGCTTGCGGTCTGGCGGCGGAAAGGCTTTGTCGAGGTCGGCTAGATCCCGTGGCGTCAGGCGAACGTCGAGCGCCCCACGGTTCTCGCGAACATGCTCAGGCTTGCTCGACTGCGGTATCGCACAAACTCCCTCCTGGCGCAGTACCCAGGCCAGCGCCACTTGTGCCGGCGTCACGCCAAGACGCGCCGCAATTTTCAAGAGTGCCGCATGACCCAGCATGCGGCCCTGTTCGATCGGCGAGTAGGCGATGACGGGGACACCGCTGCGCTGGCACCAGGGCAGAAGATCGTACTCGATCCCGCGGCGCTCGAGATTATAGAGCACCTGATCGGCCACGACGTTCGAACCATCGGGCAAGTCGACGAGTTCCTGCATGTCATCGAGGTCGAAATTGCTGACACCCCAGTACCGGATCTTGCCCGCGCCCACCAGAGTTTCGAAGGCGTCGAGAGTCTCTTCCAGAGGAATCAGCCCTCGCCAATGCAGAAGATAGAGGTCGATCTCATTCACTCGAAGCCGAGCCAGGCTTCGGTCGCAAGCGGCCATCGTACCGTGCCGGGTACCATTTTGAGGCAACAGCTTGCTCACCAGAAAGACTTCGTCTCGCCGGCCCTTGATAGCCTCGCCGACGAGTCTTTCGGCGCCGCCGTCCGCATACATTTCGGCCGTATCGATCAGGCTCATGCCGAGATCGATCCCGAGGCGCAGCGCGTTGATCTCGTTGGTCCGGTTCAGCGGATTCTCGGCCATATGCCAAGTCCCTTGGCCAAGCATTGGAACATGCTCCCCTGAAGGGAGCACGATGGTGCGCGTGGCCTCAGTCACAGTCATGGTATGATTCCCTTGCGTTCACTGCAGACCCATTTTCACGCATAGCCCCGCGTGACGGATGTCGCAAAATTGGACGTCGCCGCTCGCGGGATCGATAAACCAGATCACCGGCAGGAACGGATTGATCGTCGCGGAGCCCGTCACGGCATGCGCCACATACGTCTCGTTCAGCGACGGCCGGCCGATCGTCGTGTCGAGCTTGACGCACGAACCATTGTTCGCCGTAAGGTCGCGATAGCTGTAGCGCACTGAACAGACCCAGAATTGATTTTCCTTCTTGTCGACCACATAGGCCGTGGCTGTTCGGTTGGACGCGGTGTCCCCCACGTCCGGCTCGGGGAACAACTCGTAGTGCATGCCTTGGGCGATCGCCGGCGGCGCGACAGTGAGCGCGAAAACAATAGCGATGTCTTGCACTAAACCTCGCATGACCAATCCAGGCATGACCAATCCAGGGTCGAATGGGGTCTTCTAGCTGCTTCTAGGCGCGCACGCCTTGACCGCTATCAATTTCAGGAATGGAGAGCGGCATTGCGGTGCCGATTGCTTGGGGCGGCTGACCGGTTGGTATCACTGCCATATGCCTCGGCCGTCAGCATGCGATCGTGAATTTGACTCGCAAGCGGCATCGGGATGAGCAGCGAGCCGGCTGCCGCAAAACTCGCGCGGCAAGGGTCCCCCGAACGACCAATTGATGACCGTCAAGGCCCTTCACACTCTTCGCATCTTAAAGATGCCCAACATGATACAAATCCTGGGTAGCACATGCAGAGAAACGTTGCTCCGATCCGCTGTCCCCTATGTGTAAGGCCGTTCCGCTTCGCGATCGCTCCGACGGGCAGGCTTGACTTGATTTGTGTCGATTGCCCGGGGAGCGATCCGCTACGTTGGCCCCATCTTTCCAGATTAATGGATGGCGAATTGCGGCCGCCGCAGCAACAGCGACTCATCCAGCGGGTAGAATAGTTAATCAGCAATCCTCCTCACATCAAAACCTGGCCCCACTGCGCATCGCTGCGGCAGAAAGCCCGCCATCGAGCATTGATAGCGTGGTAATTTTGGGCGCGCGATTATACTGGCCGTTGCCGCCGAAGCGACGTTGTCCGACATCGATGACCCCTTTCTCGGAAGGTGCAAAACATCACGTGCATCGATGAGAGAATTGGTTGATCCACAGTGAATACGACTTCGGCACAAACGGGCCATGTCGATACGGTTTTGATCGAGGAGATCGACACCCGTTGGTGCGATCCGTGAGCAGCGCGGCCGACGGTGTAGCACCCGACCTACGATAAGCTGCGGCGACGCCTCGTATCCGAATGCATCGCCGCTCCTGATTGCTTGCAAGACCCGCACGCCGGCGCTGACGACCGTCAATGCAACGAGCGCGATGGCAGCATACCTTATTAAAGTACAGGACCTCCGGAGCAAAAATTTCCGGAGCGGATGAATCCACGCTTAAACTTGCCTTGTGCAGTCACCTGGTCTGAGTCGAATCTAGGAGACAATATGGCGACTATAACGCAGCACGCACCCACCGCGGCGCGCGGAACAACGTCATCCCTGATCGCAAGTGATCGCGTCGAAGGAACTGCGGTCTATGACGCGAGCGGTAAGCGCATCGCGAAAATCGAGCAGCTTGTAATCGACAAGGCCGGCGGCCGCGTCGCGTACGCGGTCCTGAGTTTCGGAGGTTTCCTTGGCATCGGCGCCGACCACTATCCGATTCCCTGGTCGATGCTGGACTTCGATCATCGACAATGCAGGCATCTACGCTTGGGCGCGCCGGCGACGTCGTGCAGGCTCATTGTTAGCTCGCGGGGCTTATGACATGCAATTTGGCCAAGCCTCGATCGAACTGCCAGAATTTGAGATGGCATGAGATTCGCAACCTGTCTACTCTGTCGCGGCTGACGCGTGGACTCAAATCTGCGCCTTCGCATGGCGAACCGCCCTCAGTCTGACCAGTCGAAATCTCCCGGCCCTCGGCAACCGCCGGGCAGCACCATCTCCGGACACAGCGCATTTCGCCGGTCCCTTCGGTTGATCGCGCACGAGATTGCGAACGCCGCTGTGCCCACTTGATTGACGGCCGTCAAGGTGACGATCAGTCCACCGCCGTACGCTGGAAAGTATGATAGCCGAAGCGCTTGCGGTGCGGAGGGCTACCGGGTCCGGCTCCAGGATTCCGATTCAAGGAAGGCGCCTGATGGCCCAGATCGATCCGAGAACCCTGATGTGGACCAGAGCTTGCGAGCTGATCGATCGGGCCGAACGATTGCATCGCCAGTTCTTCCAGCCAAGGGTCGAGCCGGTCCGCGACCTTTATTGGGAACCGCCGGTTGATATTGTAGAAACCGAGACCGACGTTCTGGTTACTATAGCGCTTCCGGGCGTTGACGCCGGCGCAGTCAAAGTGTCGGCTCGTACCGGCGAGGTTTCGGTGGTCGGCTTGCGACGTCCAAGCAACATCCCAGCCGGCAGCATAGTCCATCGACTCGAAATTCCGTATGGCAGATTCGAGCGCCAGATAGCCCTTCCCGGCATGTTTCTTCGGCTTGGCGAATCCGAACTGGCCGATGGCAATCTCACGCTTCGCTTCTCTAAGCAGCCTTTTGAAGGCCTTTGACGGGAGGCAGATCAATGACGGATGCAACCGAGATTTCGGGCGCCGGGCCCAGTCAAAACCATCAGCCGATCCCTGCGGATGCAATAATCGTCATTCCGATCCGAAATATATTGCTCTTCCCCGGCGTGGTGCTGCCATTGACGCTAGGCCGACCTGCCTCGATCGCAGCCGCCCAGGAAGCGGTCCGTGCCGGCCGCAAGGTCGGCCTGCTGCTGCAGGACGATCCCACTATCGAACAGCCCGAGCCTCAGCATCTGCGGCGCGTCGGCGCCGTCGCCGAGATCCTCCGCTACGTAACGTCCGAACAGATCCACTATGTCATTGCCCGGGGTTTGCGGCGCTTCCGCGTCGAGCAATTTCTCGAGGGTTATCCATTTCTCGTCGCTCGGGTCAAGGAGATCGGCGTCTCCGAGGTAGTCACGCCGGAGGTCGAGGCGCGGATGCAGCTTCTAAAGACGCGCGCGCGCGACGCGATCCAGCTGTTGCCGAACCTGCCGCCGGAGATCGCTCCGGCGATCGAGAGTATTGACTCGCCCTCGGCCCTGGCCGACTTCCTCGCGGGCATTCTGGACATACCGGTGCAGGAGAAGCAGGACCTGCTCGAGACGTTCGACGTCACGCAGTTGCTCGACAAGCTGCTCGGCCTCATTGCCAAACGAATTCAAGTGCTGCAGCTTTCGAAGGATATCAGCGAGCAGACACAGCAAACCCTATCGTCGCAGCAGCGCGAGCATATCCTTCGCGAGCAGCTTCGTCAGATTCAGAAGGAGCTCGGCGACGACGATCCCAAGTCAGCCGAGTTGAAGGAACTGCGTGACAAGATCGACAAGGCAGGCATGCCTCCGGAGGTCGAGGAGCAAGCCAAACGAGAATTGCAGCGGCTCGAGCGGCTGCCGGAGATCGCGGCCGAATACGGCATGGCGCGCAGCTATCTCGAATGGCTGGTCGAACTGCCTTGGTCGAAATCGGATTCCGAACGCATCGAAATAGCCGAGGCCCGGCGTATCCTCGATGAGGATCACTACGGACTTGAGGAAGTGAAGCGGCGCATCCTCGAATATCTAGCCGTGCGCAAGCTGAATCCGGGCGGCAACAGTCCGATCCTCTGCTTCGTCGGCCCGCCCGGCGTCGGCAAGACCTCGCTGGGCCAGAGCATCGCCCATGCCACAGGCCGAAAATTCGTCCGGCTGAGCCTCGGCGGCATTCATGACGAGAGCGAGATACGCGGACATCGTCGTACCTATGTAGGCGCCCTGCCCGGCAACATCATTCAGTCAATCCACAAGGCCGGCACCCGCAATCCCGTGATGATGCTCGACGAGATGGACAAGATGGGTGCGGGGTTCCACGGCGATCCCGCGGCCGCGCTGCTAGAGGTCCTCGACCCCGAGCAGAACGCGACCTTCCGCGACAATTATCTAGGCCTTCTCTTCGATCTCTCAAAAGTCATGTTCATCGGCACCGCCAACGTCGTCGACAGTATCCCGGGCCCGGTGCGCGACCGAATGGAAGTCATCGAATTGCCCGGCTACATCGAGGATGAGAAGCTGGCGATCGCCAAGCGTTACCTGGTCAAGCGTCAATTGGCATCGGCGGGGCTGCGCGATGACCAATGCCGGATCGGCGACGACGTGCTACGCGCAATCATCCGCGACCATACCCGGGAAGCAGGTGTGAGAAACCTAGAGCGCCGAATCGGCGCGCTGTGCCGGTACGCCGCCATGCAGATTGCCGAAGGCGCTGCCAACTGCGTCACCATGAAGGTTGGGGACCTTCGCGCCGTCCTGGGGCCGAAACGTTTCGAGCCGGAGACCGCCATGCGCACCAGCGTGCCGGGGGTGGCGACCGGACTCGCCTGGACACCGGTGGGCGGCGATATCCTGTTCGTCGAGGCGTCCAGCACGCTCGGCAGGGGCAAGCTCATCCTCACGGGACAACTCGGCGAAGTGATGAAGGAAAGCGCGCAGGCCGCATTGACGCTAGTGAAATCCCGCGCCGCTGAATTCGGCGTCGATCCGAAGGAGCTGCAAAAGTCGGATATCCACATTCATGTGCCGGCGGGCGCCATTCCGAAAGATGGTCCGAGCGCGGGCGTTGCCATGTTCATGGCCCTGATGTCGTTGCTCACCAGGCGCACTGTCCGCAGCGATACGGCCATGACCGGTGAAATCTCGCTGCGCGGCTTGGTGCTGCCGATCGGCGGGGTAAAGGAGAAGGTGCTGGCGGCGATCCAGGCCGGCATCGCAACGGTGATGCTGCCCGCACGCAATCGCAAGGATCTGGAAGATGTGCCGGAAAAGGCGCGAGGCCTGATACGCTTCGTGTGGCTTGAGCGCGTCGACGATGCCCTCGAGGCATCCCTTAATCCACCGGATGCCAAGGAGTGGGATCTGGGCGAAGCAACGCAGACTGCCTCCACGGACCGGCACGCAGCGCGGTCTCGATAGGCCGTGCATCGGCGGCAGCGCATTTGATCGGAGAAATTGACCGAGGTCAGCGCGGCAGGCGCGACTACCTTGCGTAGATGCGTTTAGTTCAATTTCGGTGCAGATAGTCCGACATAAGTTCTGCCGCACAGCCTTCAGCTGTGCGCACTCGAGCAGCGTGACCGCCTACCGCCCCCTGGGTCCGGGTTGACCGCCGTCATGGTGAAACCAAACGCCGCAACTTAGTTTGCCGAATGCGAGACGGGCTGGGAACCAAGAGGAGATTCTTCCATGAGGATTAACTGGCTTTACACGACGGCAATGGCGTTGGTGATTGGCGCCGGTCCCGCCATTTCGCAATCGCCGGAAGGTTCGCAGAAGCGCGAGGAAAGCCCCCGCGCCCAGTCGCCGGCGTCTCAATCTAGGGAAATGGTCCGTCCACCCGCCCGGTCGAAGGAGATCGATCGCGGCGGCGCGGCTGATCGCATCAAGGAGCGCGCGCAGTCCGAGCCGAATGGGGGCGCCGAGGACATGCAGCGCGGCGAGGTCCCGTCGCCGGCCGAGCGCAGCAAGGAGGCGCAGGAACCGCGGGGCCGCGAGTCCAAGCAGCCGACCCGGCAGAGCCAGGATCAGCGCAGCCGCGGCGAGCGCACGCCCTCGGGCACGGCGCAGAAGGAACTGCAACAGGGCCGCGATGCCAAGCCGGCTGCCGACCGGAAGCAACAGGCTGACGAAATGCTGCGGGGCCGCGAGGATCAGGGCAAGCCGGACCGCTCTCAGGACGCCGCCAGGCCGGCCGATACGAAGCAGCAGCAGACCCAACAGCAGATCGATCGCGATCGCAAGGAACAACGCGATCAGGCCACCCAGTCCTCCAAGTCCTCCTCGCCGCAGGAGAGCGCGCGGCCGGCCGACAACGCTCGAACCCAGAGGGCCGGTCAAGCGCCGGATCAATCGAGCCGCCAGACTAGCTCGGCCGCGGTCAGCGATGATCAGCGTAGGCAAGTCGTCGATCAGCTGCGTCGCGACAGGACTGCCACCAGCCAGAATCTCAATGTTCAAGTCAATGTCGGCACGCGGTTGCCGCGAGGCGCGGAGGCGCGCCGATTGCCGCCCGAAATCGTACGGATCATGCCGCAATACCGGGACTATGAGTATACGGTCATCGACAACCGCGTTGCCATTATTGATCCCCGGCGGCGCGAGGTCGTGGATATTCTCGACGACGGGCCGGGTTACAGCAGGGCGGCCGGCGACAGGCGCGATCGTGTCGTCATCGGCGAGGACACGCGCAGGCGGCTCAGAGAATTGGTGCGGAGTTCTCCGACAACGGTCAGCTCGACCTCGCCTTCGGCCAGCGGAGGCGAAACCTCCGCGCGGAACTGTCTGTCGCTGCAGCCGATGCCGGAAGAGCTGGCGCGTAACCATCCAGAGCTCGCCAACTATCGTTATCTCGCCATCGGCGACGAGGTGGTACTTGTTGACCCCCAGCAGCCGAAGATCGTCCAGGTGATCGACTGAGGCTGCCTGTTCTCCCCTCTCGATCGCCGCTGCTCGATCAATTGTACGGGCTGCACAGCCTGGTCCGGATATTCAAGGGGTGGAAGCATCCGACCACAGCAAGGACGTCGGCTGACGGGAGTCGATGCGGCGGCGTATTTCGGCCGCGATTTCGAAAGAGCGGAGTCTCGCCGTGTGGTCGTAGATTTGCGCCGTCAACATCAGTTCATTTGCACCTGTCTGGGCGATGAAGGCTTCGAGCCCCCGCTCGACGGCGGCCGGAGCACCGACCACAGAGTAGGCCAGCGCCTCCTCGACACCCTTCCGCTCCAGCGGAGACCAGAGTTCATCCATGTTGTCGAGCGGCGGCGGCACCGGTCCGGGCGTGCCGCGTCTCAGGCTGAGGAATTGCTGTTGCAGCGATGTGATAAGACGGCGCGCCTCGGCGTCGGTATCGGCGGCGAAGACATTGACGCCGACCATCGCGTAAGGCTTACGAAGCTGTTCCGACGGCTGAAAGCGGGCGCGGTACACCCCGAGCGCCCGCAGCAGCTCCGATGGGGCAAAATGCGACGCGAACGCAAAGGGCAAACCGAGCATCGCAGCGAGCTGTGCACTGAACGTGCTCGATCCGAGCAGCCAGATCGGAACCCGCAATCCGGCACCTGGCACGGCCCGCATTATCTGGCCCGGTTGCAGCGGTCCCAGCAGGGCCTGCAGCTCCATGACATCATGGGGAAAATTCTCTGCGGTCGTGGCCAGATCCCGGCGCAACGCGCGCGCGGTACGCTGATCGGTGCCGGGTGCGCGGCCGAGCCCGAGATCGATGCGACCCCGATAAAGCGATTCCAGCGTACCGAACTGCTCAGCGATGACCAGCGGCGCATGGTTCGGCAACATCACGCCGCCCGATCCAACACGGATGATGCGGGTGCCGCCGGCGATATAGCCGATCACCACCGCAGTCGCAGCGCTGGCAATGCCTGGCATATTGTGATGCTCGGCAAGCCAGAACCGCTTGTAATTCCAGCGTTCGGCATGCTGCGCCAGATCGAGCGAATTGCGGAAGGCCTGGGCCGCATCGCTGCCTTGATTGATCGGCGACAAGTCCAAAACCGAGAAGGGAATCACCGGCATCTCCAGCTTTCAGTAATCTCGCCGCCAAAGGGAGCGCCGGCACAGGCCAGATGCGACCAAGCTTCGTCCGCCAGCCAGTGCTGCCACATCGCCGAACGACGGCACGCCGTCGGCCCATTTCAAGCCCGCCACCCTTGCCACGAAGCCGTTTCGATTCGTATCGCGTCATAGCCCTCAATCAGGGTGATGGCGTCGGCCGCGTTCATTTTGGTCACATATTCGGTCCCGTCCGCCCGCGCGAACGAACCTTGCAAGCGCCAGCCTACTAGGGAGGTTCTAATCCCGCTCCGCATTGACGGCAGTCAGTTGAGGCAGATCGCTTTGCTCCTAATATTTTCACTTGAATAGACCAAGCGGGCTGCCAATGTCCTGCGCTGCCGGAGCGAATATGAACGAGGCGACCACGATTGCGCGCAGCCCCTAGCATCCAGGCGGCGGACACGGACGTGCTGTTCATGCCGTACCGGCTTGGCCCCTACAACCTGCGGCATCGCATTGTCAAGGCACCGCTGACTCGCGCGCACGCCAGCCGGGCATTGCGCCACCACGTCCACTACTTTCACGAAGACGCGCTCACTTAGCACGACGATTAGAAAGGCACTAGATCATGGCAGAAGACACCCTCAAAGGACTCAAGGTGGCCATCCTGGTCACCGACGGCTTCGAGCAGGTCGAACTCACCGAGCCACGCAAAGCCCTGGACGAAGCCGGCGCCACGACCAAGATCGTTTCGCCCAAACATCAAAGCGTACGGGCGTGGAATTTCACTGACTGGAGCATAAAGTTGCCGGTCGATGTGGAGCTCGATCATGCCAAGCCGGAAGACTTCGACGCGCTGCTGCTGCCGGGCGGTGTTATCAACCCGGACTCGCTTCGCATAGAGCCGAAAGCAGTTGCTTTCGCGAAGGCGTTTTTCGATGCCGGAAAACCGGTTGCAGCGATCTGCCATGGTCCCTGGACGGTGATCGAGACCGGCGCGGCGCGCGGCCGGCGCATGACCTCATGGCCCTCGCTCAAGACCGACCTCAAGAACGCCGGCGCGGATTGGGTGGACCAGGAAGCGGTCGTGGACAAGGGCTTGGTCACGAGCCGCAGCCCCGATGATATTCCGGCATTCAACCGGGAAACGATCAAGTTGTTCAGCGGCGCACGTGGGCATCGTCATGCCGCATAATGCCCGGCGCTGTACGAGGACCAGCGTCCAAAAACGGCGGCTCGGTCCGCTGCCGCGCGGATCGATGCCGCCTTCCCGTGCGGTCGGCTTCGCCGCGGGCTGCCGATGCTTTGACGGTCAAACTAGCGTGGTCAGGGCGGCGCGCAGACGCAAAATCCTGCCAACGACTCAGGCTCGGCACTCCGATTTCTTTAGATTGGCGGCGCTCGCCTCCAACGCCTGCCGCTCCTCGCCCGACATCTCCGGTTCGAAGCTTTGGATGACGCCGGCGCGTCCGACCACGCTCGGAAGCGACAGGGTGACGCCAAAGCCTACATTGTAACTTCCGACCGGCACGACCGCTCGCTCATCGCGAAGCACCAACTCTGCGATCCGTGCCGCCACGATGCCAATGCCAAACTGGCTGGCATCATTGCCTTCGATGATCGTGATATTGGCGTAACGCACGCTGTCTTCGATCTGCTTGCGCAGTCCGTCAAGCGTTTCGCCGCGTCGTTCGACAAGCGCGCCAATCGGTACACCGGCGATACGCGCGCTTGACCAAAGAAATACCTGAGAGACTCCGTGTTCTCCGATCACCTGCGCCTCCACCTGATTGGCATCGAGCTCGAAATGCTCTGCTAGATGAACGCGGAAGCGCAGGCTGTCGAGGAAGGTGCCGGTGCTCAGCACGCGATCGTGCCCCGCGCTGATGCGCGTGATATCGGCGAGCGATTCCGGGGGATCGGTGACCGCCAGCAGGACCGCGCGAGGTGCTGCCCGTACAATGTGCGGAACGATCTCGCGATAGATCCCGGCGTTGGTATGGAGTAGCCGCAACCTGCCTTGCGGGTCGCTGCGGTCGGTGGCTCCCCCGGCCTTTTCGTTGATGCCGGCGGTGATCATCACCAGGTCCGAGTCGGCGAGATCATCGTAATCCCCATCGACAACCGTGGTCTTGGGACAAAGCGGGGCTCCGTAACGAAGATCGGTCGCTACTGCCTTCGCGCGGTTGCGGGTTCGGTCCACGATCACGATCGTGCGGGCGCTGCCGCGCACGACCGCCGCGAGAGCACAGGCTGATCCAACTCTTCCTGCCCCGATGATCCCGATTTTCATGATCAAGCCCATGCTAAGCGTCTGATCGAAGTATCCGTCAACCGGCACCCCGCGTGCACCCCTGCTTCACCATGCATAACAACCGCCCTACGATCGGGCGGCCAGATATTGCGAGATGTCGCTGACGCTCAGGCCGGTCAAGTCTTTTGCAAGCTCCGCAACAATGGACTTTTGGACTGTCGGAGAAAATGATCGACGCAGATCTGCGAGCGTTCGCGGCGGTGCCACGACAACAAGATGCTCTGTTTGTAGCTCTCTCAGAAGGCGATCCAGAGCACCGGCGACTGTGCGCGCGAACCTATGTTTCTCGACGTCATGCCAGTCGGTCTGTTGCACCGCGCTGCGGTTCGGCTCGGTGCCCGACAGCGCTCGCCCCGGCTTGTCCGATCCTTGTTCATGGGTCGGTGGGTTCTCATCTTTAAGCGCCTGTTGGACTTTCAGGCGTGGTTTTAGACCATCCCCTTCATTAAATAGAAAAAGGGCCTTGCAGCCGTCTCCGACAAAAACAACAGCGCGATGCGGCAACCTGATGTACGGTTCTTTGTTCGGCAAGGACTCCTCGCAAGGTTGAGCTTTCAATTACGCCCTGCGAAAGAGCTATGGATCGCAGGATAGGGGCCCGGATGGCGTACGCTGAACGCACGAAATCTTTCAGACTAACGCGTCATTGTTAGCCCCCGTTCAACTCGCAACCGTAGTTTCTAACGAAGCAGCTTAACTCTACGCAGCCATGACAACCGTCAATATTCCGGCAGGCTTTCGCGTATCAGATACAATCCAAGGCGCCTGCCTTTTCGCGAGCCACATTGTCGGGGATACTCGCTTGCATTCGATTGCGCCGAAATTCGTACCGCGATCGCGCGCCGCGAATCATTCGGCGCGACAAAAATTGACGGTTATCAAGGCAGCCGTCCTCGCCTGATGCAAAAAACGGCGCGGATGCTGGGCGCTCGATCGGCGCATGACCTTGAGCGCACTCGTTCAAGACCCGACAGAGATTGGCATGCAACGTCTGTAATACCCCCGTATCGCTCTCCCGTGGAGTCGAGGATGGTCGATACCGAAGACGGTCCGACGTTTCATTCCTTGAGCTACCCGACGCGCCGCGACGTCATCGCAGCGGGTGCCGTGGTTCCCATCGCCCTGGCGTTGCCGCCGGGCGCCGCGGCTCAGTCGCCCGCGGTGGCAGCGGCGTCCGAGCCGGTCGCGGTGAGCCTCACCATCAACGGTACGCAGCATGTCCTCACGATCGATCCGCGCACGACGCTGCTCGACCTGGTGCGCGAGCATCTCGACCTGACCGGAACCAAGAAGGGCTGCGATCAGGGCCAGTGCGGCGCCTGCACGGTGCTGCTCGATGGGCGGCGAATCAATTCATGCCTGACCTTCGCGGTCATGTTTGACGGCCGGCAGATCACCACGATCGAGGGTCTGGCGGCGGACGGCGCACTGCATCCGCTGCAGCAGGCCTTCATCGACCATGACGCATTCCAGTGCGGATACTGCACGCCGGGACAGCTCTGCTCGGCGGCCGGGCTGATGTCGGAAGGCCGGGCGAAGACCCCGGACGAGATCCGCGAACTGATGAGCGGCAACATCTGTCGCTGCGGCGCCTACCCGAACATCGTCGCAGCGATACAGCAAGCGATGGGCCGATCATGATCAGTTTTCAGTACGTGCGGGCCACCGATGTGGCGGACGCGGTGCGCCAGACCGCCAGCGATCCACGCGCCAGGTTCGTCGCCGGCGGCACCAACCTGATCGACCTGATGAAGATGGAGGTCGAGCAGCCGACGCGGGTGATCGACATCACGCGACTGCCGCTCCGCCAGGTCGAGCCCACCCCGGGCGGCGGCCTGCGCATCGGCGCTCTCGTGCCCAACACCGATCTTGCCTATCACCCGCTGATCGAGAAGCGCTATCCGATCCTAAGCAGCGCGATCATGGCCGGCGCGTCGCAGCAGTTGCGCAACATGGCATCGACGGGTGGCAACCTGCTTCAGCGCACGCGCTGTGCCTACTTCTATGATGTCGCGACGCCCTGCAACAAGCGCAAGCCGGGTACCGGCTGCGCGGCCATCGAGGGGCTCAACCGCGGCCACGCAATCCTCGGCACCAGCCAGGCCTGTATCGCGGTGCATCCTTCCGACATGTGCGTGGCGATGAGGATGCTGGACGCGACCGTGCATGTCACGGGCCCGGCAGGCGACCGCGCGATCCCGTTTGCGGACTTCCACCGGCTGCCGGGGGATGCGCCTCAGCGCGATACCAACCTCAACCCCGGCGAGATCATCACTGCGGTCGAGTTGCCGCCGAAGGGGTTCGCCAGCCACCATACCTACCTGAAGATCCGAGACCGGCTCTCCTATGCATTCGCCCTCATCGCCATCGCGGCCGGGCTCGAGCTCGACGGCGACACCATCAAGGAGGGACGCCTCGCGCTCGGCGGGGTCGCGCACAAGCCGTGGCGCAATCCGCAGGCGGAAGCCGTGCTGCGCGGCCAGCCGGCAAACGCCGAGACATTCGCCCGCGCGGCCGACGTGCTGCTGCGCGACGCCCACGGCTACAAATATAACACCTTCAAGATTGATCTTGCGCGGCGCTGCATCGTGCGCGCGCTTGGCCAGGCCGCGCGCGGCACGCCGCAGTCGCAGTCGCATAAGAAGATCGCGTGAGTACCGCCATGGCAGCCTATATCGGCACCTCCCAGTCCCGGATCGACGGCGTCAAAAAGGTTACCGGCGCGGCTAAATATGCCGCCGAGTTCAATATGCCCGGCCTGGCATACGGCAGTATTGTCGCATCGACGATCGCCAAGGGGCGCATCACGCGCTTCGATACGAGTGGTGCCAAGCGCGTCGCCGGCGTGATCGACGTGATCACGCACCAGAACCGTCCGTCCATGGCCGATAACGACAAGGCCTACAAGGACGACGTGGCCCCGCTAGGATCGCCGTTTCGTCCGCTTTACGACGACAGGGTCATGTTCAACGGGCAGCCGATCGCGCTGGTTGTCGCCGAGACGTCGGAAGTCGCGCGCGACGCGGCATCCCGGGTCTGGGTCGAGTACGCCCAGGAGCCTCACGTCACCGACCTATTCCAGCAGCTCGACGCGACCATCCCGGTTCCGCCACCCACAAACCCGAGCGAGGCCTTGTTCACGCCGCCGAGAGCGCGCGGCACGCCCGAACAGGCGCTCGCCGCTGCGGCCGTGCGCCATGAGGGGGCCTATTACGTTCCGATCGAGAACCACAATCCGATGGAGCTCTTTGCCGCGACGGCGGTCTACGAGCCAGGCGGCAAGCTCACAGTCTACGACAAGACGCAGGGCGTCCAGAACGTCCAGCGCTATATCTGCGGCGCGCTCGGCATGAAACCGGAGGATGTGCGCGTCCTGTCGCCCTTCATGGGCGGCGGATTCGGCTCGGGATTGCGCCCGAATTTCGAGGTCGTGCTGGCGGTGCAGGCTGCGCTCGCGCTGCGGCGGCCGGTGCGCATTGTACTGACCCGACCGCAGATGTACGCGCTTGGCTATCGGCCGGCGATGCTTCAGCGCATAGCAATCGGCGCCAACACCGACGGAAGTCTCGAAGCGATCACCCACGACGCGATCACCGTGACCTCGCAGAATGAAACGTTTTTCCGCCAGGAAACCGGCTGGTCGGGCCTGCTCTATAAATCCGCCACCGCGAAATACGCGCACCGGCTCGCGCGGCTCGATCGCCCGACCTCCTCCGATCAACGCGCACCAGGCGCCGCCACAGCCGTCTATGCGCTCGAATGCGCCATGGACGAGCTCGCGGTCGCCCTCAAGATCGATCCGCTCGACCTTCGGCTGCGGTGCTATTCGGATCGCGACCAGAACCGCGACCGACCCTACAGCAGCAAGGCGCTGCGCGAATGCTACGCTCAAGGCGCGGCGGCCTTCGGCTGGGGCAAGCGCAATCCGGCGCCACGCTCGATGCGCGACGAGGGGGACCTGGTCGGCTGGGGCATGGCGACCGGCGTGTGGGACGCGATGCAGATGCCGATCACGGTGCGGATCGCGCTCAGCGCCAACGGCCATGCGGAGGTCGCGTGCGCGACCTCCGACATCGGCACCGGCACCTACACCATCATGGCCCAGGTGGCGGCCGATTCGCTCGGGCTTCCGCTCGAGAACGTCAGCATCCACCTCGGCGACTCGGCCCTCCCGCAGTCGCCGGTCGAAGGCGGCTCGTGGATCGCGGCCTCGGTGTCGAACGGCATCGTGACCACGGCCGGCGCCATCTGTGACAACCTGTTGCGGATCGCCAAGACAATGCCGAACACCCCGCTTGCCAACGTGGCGCCGGACGAAGTCGTGCTCGCGGACGGCAAGCTCGTGAATCGGCAGGATGCGACGCGCGCGGTCGCGATCGCCGATGTCATGCGGCATAGCGGCATCGACCGCATCGAGCAGGAAAAGACCACGTCCCCTGTCCAGGACGAGGACCGAGCGCACAACACGCATTCGGCGGCCTTTGCCGAGGTCAAGGTAGACGAGCAGCTCGGAGTGATCCGCGTCTCGCGGGTGGTCAGCGCGGTCGCGGCCGGCCGCATCCTCAACACCAAGACCGCGGCGAGCCAGATTCTCGGCAGCGTGGTCTGGGGTATCGGCATGGCGCTGCAGGAGGAGACGCTGATCGATCACCGGTTCGGCCGTGTGATGAACGCCAACATCGCTGAATATCATGTCCCGGTGAATGCCGACGTCTATGACATCAAGGTCATCTTTGTCGACGAGCCGGACGACTGCAATCCACTCGGAGTGAAAGGGCTGGGCGAGATCGGCCTCGTCGGTGTCGCCGCAGCAATCGCCAACGCGGTCTACCACGCGACCGGAAAGCGGGTGCGCGACCTGCCGATCACGCTCGACAAGGTGATTGGCGTGGCGTGACGTGTTGTGCCCCGGGCGCAAGCGGCCGGGATCGGGGCGATCAAACTATTGCCCAGAGGAGGACTTCAACGAGGATCTCTGCGCGGCCTCGCGCCCAGTTCTCCACCGCCCTTAAGCCACGCCGCATTCATCCGATCGAATGGGTCACCCAGCATGGGGTACCTCGCAACATATGCGCGCTGAACCGGGCCGATGTTAGGTGGCTGGGCTGCGTAAGTCCAGCAACGCAGTCGGCTTACAGCCAATCTCGCGCCATCACTACGACGGTGCGAGATCCGATGTTAAGGGATGACCTTCCTGTCGCGCAGGGAGACGAAGAAGGCGCGGAGCATCTCTTCGCTGTCGATGCAGTCGGCAAAGCCCGCCTTCCGCGCCTTGATCGTGCTCGACACATTGTCAAAGCCGCTATTGAAAATGAAGTCGGCAAAGTTCCACGATACCAGCTTCTCGTAAGGGATGTCGAGCAGACCATATCTCGTGGCGATCTCACGCCACAGCTCGGCCTTGTCGGTCATGTATAAGGAGAGTGGCATCGGGACTGGCTCGGCGATCTCCATTTCAAACATGCGGGCGATGCGCGGCCACATATACTGCCAACGGAATTGGTCGCCGTTCGTGATATTGAAGATTTCGTCGCGCGCAGCCGGAGTGAAACCAGCCCAAACGGTCGCCGCAGCAAGAAGGTCTGCGGAACTGGCCTGATAGAGAGCGCGATAGGCCTCGGGCGAGCCGGGAAAGCGCAGTGGAATCCCAAGCGCCTTGGAGATTGTCGCATAGACGGCGATCGCCACGCCCAGGTTCATTGGGTTGCCGGTGGCGTAACCGATGATCGCTTCGGGGCGCAGAGCCGTCCAATGCCAAGACTTTCCGACCTGCTGGCGCCGGAGGACATCCTCCTGATCATAGTAGAAGTTCGGCGGCATCAGGCGCGGATCGTCTTCGCGGACCGGCGTCTTGAACGGCCCGAGGTCGGAGCCATACGCCTTGCCGCCCTGATAAAAGGTCACGTGGTTTAAAGCCGGCGAAGCCACCTCGACGACCTCGACGAGGTGCTTCAAAATCGCCACGTTCACTCTGGACCGCTCGGACGCAGTCGCTTTCTCGATGTAGGCCGCGAAGACGAGGTGCGTCACGCCGTCGAGTTCACCGAGCTTGCGCTCGACATCCTGCCGATCGAGCAGGTCGACCGTAATGCCCTCGACATATTCGGGAAGGTCGGCGCTGCGGCGGGAAAGGCCGTAGACCTTGGTGTCCCGTGTATTGGCCCACGCGGTGGCCGCCGCCCTGCCGGACACGCCGTGGACACCAGCGACGATGACAACGCTCTTCGAGCTCACTCGAAATTCCTTTCTGTGACTGCTCCCGCGCGATGTCCAGGGACCCGCCGCTATTATCCGAACCCGAGTATCGCGCGACAACGTGATGAAGGTAGCCGGCGCGCAAAATTACGTTCGCTCGAGACTGATCCGAGCGCTGCAAACTGGCTTTCTGCTGTTCGAAGCCACCGCTTGGTCCATATCGGCATCGCGCGCTCATTTACCGTTGACAGAGCGGCTCACTCTCCACACCGCGTTCCCGACATCGTCCGCGACGATGAGTGCACCGGTCCGGTCAAGTGCCACGCCAACCGGGCGCCCGTGAACCGTTTTTTTATCCGGCGCAAGGAAATCCGTCAGCACCGGGGTCGGCATCCCGCTCGGCCGTTCGTTCGCGAAGGGAACGAAGATCACCTGATAGCCGTTCAGCGGATCGCGGTCCCAACTGCCATGTTCACCCACGAACGCGCCGTTGGTGAACTCCGGTGACAGCGTTTCCCCTTGACTGAATACAAGGCCGAGTGCCGCAACATGGGAACTGAGGCCATAATCCGGCTTGATCGCCTTCGCTACCATCGCAGGGTCCTGCGGATGGACGCGCACGTCCACATGCTGTCCCCAATAGCTATACGGCCAGCCGTAGAAACCGCCGTCCTTGATGGATGTAAGATAATCCGGAACCAGATCGGGTCCGATCTCGTCTCGCTCGTTGACCACAGCGAACAACTGCCCTGTTCCAGGCTGAATGGCGAGGTTCGTCGGATTGCGCGTTCCAGTCGCGAAAAGGCGCTTGGCACCCGTGAGCCGATCGACTTCGTAGATCGCTGCACGCCCTTCTTCGATGTCTACCCCATTCTCAGTGATGTTGCTGTTAGAGCCGACTCCGACATAGAGCTTTGACCCATCCGGGCTGGCCACCATCGACTTGGTCCAGTGGTGATTGATCGGGCCGGCCGGCAAATCGGCAAGCTTCGTTCCGGGCGCCACAATCTCCGTCTGGCCCGGCGAGAAGGGAAAGGCGTTGATCGCGTCGGTATTGGCGACGTACAAAGTGTCGGCTACCCATGCGACGCCGTATGGCGAGTGCAGGTGGTCGAGCAGAACAGTCTTCATCTCCGGAACGCCGTCGCCATCGGCATCGCGCAACAAAGTGATGCGATTGCCGCCCTTGTCGGACGCTCCGGCCCGTGCCTTCACTTTGCCTGAGATGTAATCCTTGGGTCGGAATGGCTTGGTGCCGGGACCGTTGGCTTCAACGACGAGGATGTCGCCATTGGGCAACGGGTAAACGATGCGCGGATGCATCAGACCGGTTGCCATCGCTTGGATGCGCATGCCAGCGGGAACGGTGGGCGTTTCCCCGGTCTGCCAGCCAACCGCCTGCGGTACGCTCATGGGCGGCACGAGATATTGGTGAGCTTCAGGAAGGTCGGGATTCGGTCCATATTGCTTTGATGGATCGCCGCCTTGGTCACTACAGGCCGCGAGAAGCGCGAGAAACATCAATTCCGAAGTCGCTCGAACCCGACTTGCGATCATTCGCTTTCTCCCCGGCCCGCCGTCTTTACGGCGGTGGTGACGCACCAGCCCCGAAGACCAGCGGCGAGCAGCAGGATCGTGACGATGGTGGATAGGGTGATGCCAGTCGGGACAACGGAAGTCCACGCATCTCGCGAATGAACGAAGATGTTGACCACGGAGAGGATTGCGGCAGTCCCAATCAACCCAAAATCGAGCCAGCGGATCGGCCCGGCCCTTGCGAGCGCCACGTCAATTACCAAGAAAATCGCGGCAATGAGCGCCAGCACGAGGCCCCCTGTGATCAGCCAGACCGAGAAGTTGGCCCACTGCGGCAGCGAGTTGCTCGTATACATATAGTCGGTGAAGAGAGCGCCCATGAGCAACGCGCCCCCCAGTCCAACGAAAAACGGATGCAGTAGCACATGCGTACGGCACCCGTGAATTGGCCGCGCCATGTCCTTCCTCTCGTTTACCTCGACCAGACACTTGGCTTGTATCGTGAGCAGAAGCGCGCTGCATTGACCGATGCCAGAATATCGGCGAACGAGATCGTTCAAATGCATGGAAGAGATCGAGGGGTCGCGCTCATGCCATTCGGCAGCAGCGAATGGTCGGCAGCAGCGAATGGAGATTCCGGGATATCCCTTGATGGCCAGACATGAGCGCATGAAGATTTCTGTCCTCGGCTCCGCCTTTCAGGGCGAAAACGAAGCAGTGCCTTGGCAATATCGGCGTCAATCGGTCTCCAACATCCCTTGGTCGTGCCGGGCGAACGCCTCGGCGAAATCACTGCTCCTTCACTAAGCTGCCATGCCTGGCAAGTGTTTTGGAACGTTGGGCCTTTCACCCAAGATGTGCCAGATCTCCATTTCACCCGATCCTTTGACGTCTATCGTCCCGCGCGTTTCGCAGACGAAGTCATCCTTGATCAGTTCGTAAGTTGCGTGTGTGATCTGAATGGCTTCGCTCTGGCCGTAGGATTCCATGCGACTGGCCATGTTCACCGCATCGCCCCACAGATCATATATGAACTTCTTCCGGCCGATGATGCCGGCCACCACCTGGCCTGAGTTCATGCCGATGCGGAATGTCAGTCGCCGGCCACGGAACTCACGTTCGGCCACACAAGCTTGCATCTCGAGCGCCAAGCGCGCCAGTGCGTGGGCATGGTCGGCACGCGGGCGCGGCACACCGGCGACGACCATATAGCAATCGCCAATTGTCTTGATCTTCTCCAAGCGATACTTCTCGACCAATAAGTCGAAGCACATGAAGACCTCGTCTAGCAGCCCTACGAGTTCCATGGGCGACATTGACCGGGCCAAGGGGGTAAACTGCACCACATCGGCGAACAAGATACTCACCTCGTCATACTGATCGGCGATCGTGCGATGCTCACCTTTCAATATGTTGGAGATCTCGATTGGCAAGATATTCAGCAGCAGCATTTCGGACTGTGCCTGGAACAGGTTTTTCTTGTCGACGAAGTAGTAGAGCATCACAAAGACAATGCTCAGGACGCAGCCAATATTCAGTACATAAAAGAATGTGACCATCGAAGAAGGCAGGGAGGCGCCAGGGGATTGTTGAAGCGCACTGCCGACGAGCAGAATGAGGAAGACCCAGAACCAACGGGAGGCGCTTCGAAGATCATGGACGACAAGGGCGCCCAAAGGACAAAGCGTCGACCAAAGGATTACGGCGCTCGAATTATGGAAGCCGCCCAGACTTATCGTCATCAGCCACGGAAGTAGCAAAATCAGCATGAGCTGGGTGAACCGGTAGACCTGGTAGCGGCGAAACATGCCGAACAGGACGGTGTTGGCCAGCGACAATACGCTGTACGCCGCGGGGATGGCGCCGGCGGTCCGTGCTCCGACGGCAATGTAAACGAAGCCCCACAGTGCCGCCGCAACCGCGGATGTCAACACAACGCCGACGAGTATCATTTTCTGCAACGCAACGTCGTCGCTGTCGCGCTGGTCAATGCCTATCTGGGCGATCAGGGGAATCCGCATGCGAAGGCCGGCCTCTAAAGGCATATATGATGGAGCCGATATTAATATCGGAGACTTGCACCTTGACGCGGCGTCAATATTGGCCGATCGCGCACCTACATCAGCTTCTCCATCGTGATCGGCAGGTCGCGTACCCGCTTGCCGGTGGCATGGAACACGGCATTGGCGATGGCCGCAGCGGCGCCGACTACGCCGATTTCACCAACTGTCTTGCCGCCGAGGGCGCTGGCGTGAAAGTCGGGCTCGCCGACTGAAATGACTTCGATATCAGGTACATCGGCGTTCACCGGCACGACGTAATCAGCAAGGTTATTGTTGGTGATTCGCGCATAGCGGCGATCGATGTGTATGGCTTCGAGAAGCGCTTCTCCCATTCCCATGATCATGCCGCCCTTCCATTGACTCTCGGCGAGCTTGGGGTTGTAGAGCCTGCCGCAATCAAAGGCTCCAACCATGCGGCGGACACGCACGGTTCCATAGTCCTCGTCGACACGAACCTCCACGAATTGCGCGCACCATGCATAAGTCGCGTGGGTAGACGATGGTGGACCCATATATTTGAAGCTATCATAAGCGTCGCGCTGCTCTGCTTCGGATGACGCCTTTTCGGCCGGCATGGTGTTGCGCGTGACCTCGATCCGATCACGACCGACCATTCGCATCAGCTCAGAAATCATGACGGCTTCTGCGGAGCCATCCGTCGGCGCGATCTTTCCATCCTTGATCGTGAAGTCGTTCACTCGCTTGGCCTTGAACGGTGAACCAGCATGACTGGACGCGAGCGTCAACAGCTCCTCGCGAGCGGCGCGTGCGGTCTTGTCCACGGCGCCGGTGAGGAGATTGGCAATCTGTGAAACTCCGGCGACCGGTGCGCGCGGCAGGCTGGTGTCGCCGAGCCGAACGCGCACCTGTTCGAACGACACGCCGAGCGCGTCGGCGGCTGTCTGAGCAAGGATGGTGTAGGTACCGCCACCGATGTCCGGGCCGCTCGATGCAACTTCGATCGAACCATCGGCGGCAATCGTGACCCTCGCCTCGCCGGGCGTGTGCACGTTCGGGAAAGCTCCTCCCGCCATGCCCCATCCGATCAATTCACGGCCATCCCGCATCGAACGCGGCTCCGGCGAGCGTCGCTCCCAGCCAAACGCCCGCGCGCCGGCTTCATAGGCCTCGCGGAGCCGGCGGCTCGACCAGGGTTTCGCCGATTCAGGATCCTGGCTGGCATAGTTGCGTAGCCGCAATTCGATCGGATCGAGCTTGAGCTTGTAGGCAAGTTCATCCATCGCGCTTTCGAGCGCATAGGCACCGATCGCTTCTCCGGGCGCGCGCTTCCAACTCGGAGTAAAGGAACTGACCCGCACCAGTTTCTGCGTCGAACTCAGGTTCGGTACGGCATACATGACCCTGGCGGTGGCCGCGCCACCCTCGACATAATCGTCATCGACGGAGGTCTCACTGGTGTTCTCGTGAATGAGCACCTGCAACTTTCCGTCCTCGCTGGCGCCCAGCGTAAGCTTCTGCCGTATCGCGGGCCGTAAGCCGTTGCCAGTGAAATTCTGTGGACGCGACAGCGCCAGCTTTACCGGTCGTCGCATTTCGCGCGCAGCCATCGCCGCGAGGAGCGAGTCCGCGTGAGCTGTGACCTTGACTCCGAAGCCACCGCCCACGAATGGTGAAACGACGCGCACCTTGTTCATCGGAATTGCAAACCAGTCAGAAAATGCCCTTCGTGCACCCTCTGCCCATTGGCTCGGCATCCAGACGGTCAGACCGCCGTCATTGCCCCAGGCTGCGATTGCTCCAAGCGGCTCCATCGGACAAGAATATTCGCGCGGCGTGGTGTAGACGACGTCCATGCGCACCGCTGCCGCCGCCAGTGCACCTTTTGCGTCGCCCCGGGCCAGACCCGATGACGGCGCCCCGGGGACGTCGATCAATGTAGCCGTTGGGTCATCGATGTCGGCGACGGCCAGCTCGGTCTTGTAGTCGATGCGCACGCGGCCTGCAGCCTCGATCGCATGATCGAAGCTATCGGCGACCACAAGGGCAATCGGTTGACCGTTGTACCGGATGCGATCGTCCTGAAGCGGCAAGAAGCTCTCCATCACGCTACCTGCGGGAACCATGGGACAGCTCTTGAGCGGTAGGGCGTCGGCATGGGTCAAGATCCGCAGCACACCTGGCATCGTCCGCGCCGCGGCAAGATCGATATTTCCGATGCGCCCCGATGGCACGGTGCTCTCGACGATCACGGCATGGACTGTGCCTGCCAAATCGTGTTCGAGGGCGTAGTCGGCTCGCCCGGTCACTTTCGCGACGCCATCGGCACGCGCGATGCGACGACCAAGATACGTTCCGTTACTCTTCAGCGATTCAGAATTTGGGACAGCCATCAGGTGATCCCTCCAACGGTCAGCAGCGCACGCGCGACGACGCGGGGAGCCAAGTCGATCTTGAAACGATTTTCGCCATGGTCGACGGCGCCTTCAATGGCCAGGCGACTCGCGCCCCGCACGGTCGGCTCGTCGAAAGTACGTCCGACGAGCGCCTCTTCGGCGGTACGAGCCCGCCACGGCCTCGTGGCGATGCCGCCGAGCGCAATCCTGACGTCACGAATCGTGCGACCGTCCGCCTCGAGTTCCAAGCCGACAGCGGCGCTTGCCGCCGCGAACTCGTAAGACTCGCGGTCGCGCACCTTGAGGTAGTGCGATCGGCGCAGCGCGGAGGAGGTTGGAACCTCGACCGCGACGATCAACTCGTCGGATGAGAGCGGGTGCTCAAGATCGGGCGTGTCGCCGGGCAGGAGGAAGAAGTCATCGATCGGGATGCGACGTTGTGCCTTTCCATTTTCAACATGGACAGTAGCGTCGAAGGCGACGAGAGCAACTGCAAAGTCACCGGGATTAGTGGCGATGCAGCTTGGACTCGTGCCCAGGACGGCATGGCCGCGGTTAATGCCCTCAAGGGCTGCGCAACCCGAACCGGGATCGCGTTTGTTGCAGGCGCCGTAAACTCCTGGTTCGCGGAAATAGCTGCACCGTGTCCGCTGCATGAGATTGCCACCGATGGTGGCCATGTTGCGTAGTTGGGCCGAGGCGCCGCGCCACAGCGATTCCGACAGAACCGGGAATTCCTTTCGGATCGTGGGGTGATCGGCGACATCGCTCATTCTTGAGAGAGCGCCAATGCGCACGCTCGTCGGACCAGCTTCGATGGTATCGAGGCCGGGCAAGCGTGTAATGTCGATGAGCGCCGAAGGAAGCTCTACCCCGCATTTCATGAGGTCGACCATTGTGGTGCCGCCAGCGAGGAAGCGGGAACCAGTCTGGCGGGCAACAGCCTTCAGTGCGTCGGGAATAGCGGTGGCCCGAACATATTCGAAATTATTCATCGTGATCGCCCCTCTCCCGAATCCATCGCCTGCGCTGCGTCGCGCACGGCCGCGACAATGTGCGGATAGGCGCCGCAACGGCACAGATTGCCGGACATATATTCGCGGACGGTCGTGTCCGATTCGGTCCGACCTTCGTCAATGCAGCCGACAGCGGACATGATCTGACCAGAAGTGCAATATCCGCACTGGAAGGCATCGTGACGGATGAACGCCTCCTGCACCGGGTGCAGGCTGCCGTTGACTGCCAAACCTTCGATCGTGGTAATCGCCAGCCCTTCGACCTGCGACGCAAGCGTCAGGCAAGCGAGGACGCGCCGTCCATCGACGTGAACCGTGCAAGCGCCGCACTGGCCCTGATCGCATCCTTTCTTGGTACCGTTGAGATGCACGTATTCTCGCAGCGCATCCAATAGCGTGACCCGAGGCTCGATCTGCAGCAGATGCTCGGAGCCGTTGATGCGAAGCCGTACGCCTCCGCCCGTAATGGGTGATTTCACCATGGGTCGAACTCCTGTGATGATTGTGGCGCCCAGCGCAGTTGATCGGTTTCGAGGGCAGCAACTCACTTTCATCACACCTCGATGCAACAAGCGCCGCCTTGACGACCGTCAATTTCAGCTATTGCGCTCGGATTCTCCAGACTGGCTCCAAATTGGACGAGCGGTAGCATTGTTGCACCGAACGATCGACCCCTGGTGATCGCCAAAAGATTCAGCACGCGCACGCGTAGCAAGGTGAAAACCGTGGCGCGCGAGGGCGCGCAAATCGCCTATCGCGTTGCCGATGCCTGCCAAAAACAATTATCATCACGATGATCGCCGACGACCCCGCCGTTGAGGACGTCGTGTTCGGAGACTGCGGCGCGCTTTCCGTGCTTCGCCGGAATGCTGTCCACATTTCCACGAGCACGATCAGCGGGACCTTTCCGATCACCTGACTGAGGCGCATGGCAATACCGGCCATGGTTAGGGCGCCTCCCCTGTGTTCGGGCGTCCGAAGACTGCGGCGGCAGCCACGCTTTTCATCATCCCGGCCGGCTGAGGCGATGCTCGCGCGTTACCACCAACTGTTTGATACGACGATTCAGGAGACTTTTATCGTCAGCACCAAAGCCTCCGAGGCCAATCTGGTAAAACTTTCCGGCAATTTCCTGATCGCGTCGGTGCTGGAGTCGCTGGGAGAGGCGTTTGTGCTGGTGGGTAAAAATAGCCGGCATGCGGGGCCGGCAATTCGAGATTCATAGAATTTCCGATGATGCTCCGTGATCCCGCGTGGGCCGTTCGGTTCGTCCGTCGGCGAGGATATCTACAAGCCACGACTTTGTGGACGGGCCTATCACTTCTCGCGGGCGCCTATTTCACCGAACCAGGCGCAATAATGTCCAACGTAACGTTGCGGCATTCCACGTTCACCGAGTCGCGGACGTCCGGCACGACGACGAGTCGGCAGTCCGGCATTGCCGTTGCAGCCGGACTTCTCCTTCAGGACGTGGAGTTTCCAGATGTGAGCTGACTGCGCTTAAGGCTTCCTGCCTTCCGGAAGTCGCGCGGGAGCATACCGTACATGGCCTTGAAGCTTCGGCCGAAGTGAGTCATGTCCGAAAAGCCCCAGCCTCGCGCTATTTCGCTCACCGTCCTATGGTTTTGCAGCGGGTCTTCCAGCGCTTGTCGGCAGCGTTGGAGCCGCATGGCCAATACAAGCCGCATGATCGAGGTGCACTCCTTAGCGAGTAGGTCATTGGCGTGACGGACGCTCACTCCGGCAGCCTCGGCCACGGTCGCGGCATTGAGCTTAGGGTCGCTCAAGCGCGCTTCGATTGCTGAACGCACGCGCAATAGCGACAACGCCCACGAAGAAATGCGTGACCTTGCTGAGCCGTAGGTACCGAGCAGCGACATTGCAACTAGATCGACAATCTGATTGCTAGCGATTTCCTGTGCGGTGAACGTCAACCGATCCGAGATACTGGGCAGCATCGCCAGGAACGACGAGGTCCAACGATTTTCGGGATTGGATGGCCTCAACGCAATCGCGGTCAGATCACGGATCCTTCCCACACGGGCTTCGAGCGCGCCCCGCGCGACTTTGACAACAAGCAACTCTGAAGCCGCCGAGAATTTTGCGGCATATGGCAAGTTTGGATCAACGAGGGTTACGTCCCCCACACCAAGAATGAGTTGGCGGCCGTCCTGTTCGAGCGTGAGCAAACCGGCGGTCTGATGGCAGATAAACAAGTCGTCACTTTGCGCCTGCGCCACGTGCTTAGCCGTACGGGCTACGTCCATCGCCGAATTCTCGAACAGCACAAGTCCCGTGCCAGCCAGCATGCCGGATCGAAGTTCGGCATTGAACGTCTGTCGGCATTCAGGCGTTGAGGAATGGCCGACAAGATTGTCACAAGCGACGCTATGCCAATAGTCAAAGCGGTGCCGAGGATCAACATCCGTCGTCGAAAAGAGCTTCTTCATAAGTCGACGCCCTATTGGCCGATTCCGTTCGCCCATAGAGCCGATCCAGACTCAGCTCGATAGGATTGATTAGGAGTTTAGTTGCATTCGTTGTCGTTTCCCATTGTGATCTATTCGGAGATGATTTCAAAGGGATCGAGAAAGAATCGCTTGGATTGATTGTCATGGAGTGGACATGATGTGGCGAAGGCACCAAAACGTGCCCATCGAACTCGTTCGAACTGCCATCGCGATCGCAGAAGCCGGAAGTCTTTCCAAAGCAGGTGAACGTCTGGGACTAAGTCAGCCAGCTATAAGCTCCCAAGTAAAGCGGCTCCAGAGCTTGCTAGGCGGTGAGTTGTTTACGAAGACCGCAAGCGGAACGACGGTGACGGACTTCGGTAAGTTGGCCCTGCAACAGGCGCGCAGGATATTGGAGGCCAATGACCAATTGCTGCGCCTGAGCGGTTCCGCTGAAACCGTGGCGCCCTTGAGATTGGGTCTAAGCACGGTGTTTGTGCAAAGGTTTCTTCAAAGTCGTCCAACGGCATTTCCGGGTGACACGTTTATTCAGGCTGATCACTCCATCCAGATTGCAAAAGGTGTTTCGGCTGGCTACATCGATGTCGCCTGTTTTTACAAATACGCGGCGATCGACGAAGACATTGACCAGCTAGCAGTAAAGGAATTCAACGATCCTCTGGTGTGGATACGAGCGAGGAATTTTGTCATAAGCGCCGGCGCGCCGTTACCGATACTCGTTTGGCCAGGAGACGACTGGATGATACGAGCCCTGATCAAGCACGGGGTATCGTTTAAGATTGCATTCAAGAGCCTTGACTATCATGCCAACCTTGCAGCTGCAGAGGCGGGCATCGGCTTGACCGCTGTGCCCGAAAGCATGATCCCATCCTCTGTCATCAGAGCTAAGGAATATTATCTGCCGGCTCTTCCGACCATCAAAGCTCTATTGTGCGTACGGAACGGGCTAGACTCGAAACGGAGGGCACCGATGGTTGAACAGTTGTCGGACTTGTTCTTCGAGAGCGGGCAAAAGATGCCCGGTACGAATTGATGTCGTGTCGCGGCGCTTTACAGCGATCACTCAGCATACCGATGATGTGGTGGCCCTGCCGGGCAAAGGACGATGGCATGACGATCATTCGTCGCGCCGTTGTTAAGGATCGAGTTGTTGAACCGTGGCTGGAGCTTCTGCCGTTCTCAACCCGGCCTGAGGCCATTTTTGAAGGCTTGGTCAAAGCAAAGGCTTTCTACGGCCGCGCCTGGCAAAGCGGTGGGAGCGCGTGCTAACCGCGGTTGCCGCGATCCCTGGCCCACAGGGAGACGGATTACTATTGCGTCTCGCCCGGAAACACAGAGACTGGTCGACCAGAACAAGATCGGCCTCGGCCTGTCGGTGTTCGTGTCGGTCGAGAGCGATGATTACTCCGGGACGTGGCTGAAGAAGTTCGCAGCAGTCGTCAGCGCGATGCCCGAGGTGCTCGAGTTCTATCGCATGGCCGGCGATGTCGACTACGTGCTGCGCGTCGCCGTCGCCGACATGCACAGCTACGATCAGTTCTACAAGAGACTGATCGGTTCGATCGCGCTGAAGAATGTGGCCTCGCGATTTGCGATGGAGAAGATCAAGTCGGTGACCGCCCTGCCCGTTTCGGCGCTCGCGGTGGCCTGATCGCATTCTTCTCGTTCGATCCGCCGCTAAGGGAAGTTCAGCGAACGAGGCCGAAAGACCCCTCTCACCTGTGAGGGGGCTTACATACAGCCCATCTCAAAAGCAGACTACTTGGTATTGCGCGGCGTCCGCCTCAGCGATGGGATTTGAACCTATGTCCTTCAGGTTGCGAGCCTGATGATTGCCGAAAGGGCCATTTAACACGCTGGCCCGCGCGCCAGCCGATCTCCCAGAAGTCTGCCTCGAGTCGGGTGGCTTCCTTGAAGATCGCAATCAGCTCCGCCTCGCGGGCCGGCGTGGCGTAGAGATCGGCGAGACGTTCCATGTGCGCCCGCGCTTTTGCCGCGACCTGCTGGTACGGCGCGCCGGCGTACTCGGCGATCCAAGCGCGATAGGGGTTCGTCGCAGCGTCCGCATTGGGGCGCAAGGCGAGCCGCGTTGCGATCTCCGCGTAGCCGATCACGCAGGGGGCAAGCGCCACCTTGAGTGCCAACAGATCGCCGCGCATTCCTGCGTCGAGCACACAGCGTGTATATGCCAGCATTTCGGCCGCCGGAGGGGTCTGCTCAAGGTCGCTCAGGGATAGGCCCCAACCGGCACAGAGCTTCACATGCAGGTTCATCTCGACATCAAGGATGGCCGAAAGGCCGGCCGCTGCCTCGCGCATGTCGGCAAGTTTGAGCGACTTGTAGACTAAGAGCACGTAGGCGCGAGCAAACTCGATGAGGAACAAGTAATCCTGAACAAGACAGAGACGAAAAGCCGCTTCGGGGAGCGAGCCGTCTGCCAATCCGTTCGTGAAGGGATGCTCGGTGTAGGCCCGCCAGTCAGCGGATGCTTCTGTCTTTAAACGCTCGAAGAAACTCACGATGCTTTCGCCTGGCTTGCATTTCCATGAACGTCTTTGGCTCGCTACCGATAGCGCCTTGCGAACCCGGTGGACGCTGACTTGACAGGCAGCCGCGATCAGCCCAGCCGGGTCGGCGGCGTGGGGATCCAACGCCACGGGAGGCGCGCCAGATCTGGAAGGCGCCAAGACGGCCTTCCGGGAGGTCTGGGAGCGGTTCTATGCTGGCCTGACGCCGCACGACCTCGAGCACTGGCACCACGCCCAGGACGCGGCTAAAGGGCGTTTTGGACGAGGCAAGGATTGGGAATGAAGGTCTTTTTCAATTGCCATGATTGCGGGGCGTTATATTCGACTGTCCAGGAGCGCGACGTTGCTCCGATCAGCAAGTCAGGAAGCTTTCATTGTGAGCATTGCAAAGCGCTCGTACACCTTTGGGCTGGCATCTATGGTTACTCTGGCTGGAAATACGTAAGGCCCGATGACAAAGATGAAGGGTGACCGCCCCTACTCCGGCCCTGAGAAAGCCGCCCGCAGGATCATGGAGCACGCCCGAGCGTTCGAGCCCATACAGGATGGCCGGATCTACATCGAGAAGATCAAATGGGTAGCAAACGGGGCGAGAAGCTAAATACCTCCGCCAAGCGGACCAGATCCAGGTTGCGCGAGTTGCTTGCCAAATCAAAGCTGGCAAAGCAGGCAGCACCGAAGAAAAAACAGCCCGACCGACGACGTCAGGAGAACAACGACACAAAAAAGTAAGGCCGCCTATTGTGATTCTGTGTGGAAAAGTGGGCCATAAGTTCAACCCATCCCCAAAGAAACGGCCCCAGCGAGGGGCACGCTGAGGCCGCTGTTGTGCTCATCAGTTCAGATGCCGCCCGGCAGGGCGCAGCACCCGAACGCAAGAACAACTCGGCGCGCGCCGCGCCCGTTCCTAAAAGAAAGAAAAGGCCCCAGAGCTTGGAAGCGCCGGGGGCCAAGTTTACACTTTGCGTCCCAACGCTGTCTGGACTGCGCTGGGAGATCAGACAACCCGAGGCGTGCCGCGCCTGTTCCTGTGGTCAAAAAGAAGCGGCCCCAGCACCTCTGGGGGCCGAGAGGCCGGTGCGGGGGCCGTCACTTGATCCGCCGATCATAGTTCTTGGAGGTCGGCAGCCTCGATATTGCGCCCCTCTCTCAGCCTCCCGCAATAGCGCGCTTGCAACAGTGTCCTAGTTCCAACGCCGCTCAATCCTCGGGATGGGGTGTTGCGCCGAAGAACGCAGGGTCCTCTGCGAGGTAGTCGAACACCTCGCCGTAGCTGAGGCCGAGCTTTTCATGGATCAAAGCCCAATGGGCGCCATTCGGGAAGGTCCAGCGCATCGACCTCCTGGATGACCTCACGCACTCGCTCTTTCGACGGGTTGCCCATCCTCCCATCATCAGCGGAAAGGGCGGCTCCGTGAAGAGCCCAAAGCGAGCCTGCGGGAGTGATATCTCTATGCCGCTCTACATCAGGGCCCGCGGCCGAAATGGCTGAACACGCGATCACCCTTGGTTAGTGCTAGTGAGGGACATCCATAGCTGGTGGTCTGCAGTTCAGACCATAGGTCCTGCCGAGCATCCACCCAGAGCGAGAGAAGAGAGAAACGGAGTCATCGCCGCGCTGTTGAGCGACAAAGGCCCGCGAGGCATGCCGCTCCCAAGCACGGCCCTTCGGCGAGGGTACTTTCTCGCGGCCCCCCGCGCCTGCCAGGCTCCAGTCACATGCGAAGGGCCGCTGCGGGCGGCCCTTCCTCGTTCATCCTTTCAGGCCCGAAGGATCAGTCGATCTCTTCGATGATGCGACGCTGATGGGGTTCAACGATGTAGGTGTGACTGTCTCGGTTGATGTATCGGTACTCCCGGAGGGTCGGAGCATCGCGGTAGACCTCTTCCGGGAATGCCTCGATCTCGACATCCTCTGGCACGCGCTCTCCGGTCCGGATTTCGGTCCTAACGGTGCTGCCCGTCGTGCGACGCTCGTGCTCGACCGGACGCGCCTTAACGTGCTTGCGGATCACGTCGCGATCTCGGTCGCTGAACTTCGCCTTGCGCTCCTCGGTGCGCGCCGGCGCGGAAGCGGTCGAACGCCCGGAGTAAGGCAGGACGGTCACGATCTTGTAGCTGGACGGCTCCACGATAACGATCTCGTCCTTCACAAGGACGAAGTCGTAGCCACGATACTGTGGCAGGATTTCTACGACTTCGGCGGGCAGCGGTTGCAGGCGGACGTCGCGCGGCACGACGGTGCCCGCCGAGAGTGAGAAGTTTACGTTGGTCAGCGGCTGAACGTTCAGGTGTGAGATCGACGTGTTGATCCGGGTACGCTGCTGATCGTTGATGTTCACCGATGCGTTCACGTTGGTATTCGCCGAGCGCTCGGCCGTACTCTGCTGATTGTTCGGCTGCTGGGCCGTATTGGTCGACCCGGTACCAGTCGGTGACTGCGCCTGATTGGTTCCTGCGGCGGGCGGATTGGCGCTCTGCGTCTGGGTATTTGAAGGCGTATTGGTCTGCGCCTGGTTGGAAGGCGTCGTGGTCTGGTTGGCTGGCTGGTTGGTCTGAGCCTGGTTCGCCGAGTTGTTCGAGGCCGGGGCTTGCGTGGTATTGGTGGTCGTACCGGAACTGGACGACTGGCTTGCGGCGGGTTGACCATTCGAAGGAGGGGACTGCGTCTGCGCCGAATTCGTCGAAGGGTTGGTCTGCGAAGACGAGCTCGAAGACGGGGTTGATGGCGAAGACGAAGGCGACGTGGTCGATGTGGGATCGTGCTGATGCTGCGCCGTCGGTGCATTCGAAGTTGACGCCGGTGGAGAAGACTGTGCAAAGGCCGAGGTCGCCAGGGCGACTGCGGCGGTCGTGGCCAGGAATAAACGCTTGTTCATGTGAAAACCTCCTAATGCGATCGTTGATCAAACCCTCGACGAGACGCGCGGTTCCTCTTGGGAATTCTCGGCGAAGCCGGATTAAGCCTTCAACGGAAATAGGAGGCGTAACTGCTTTGGCGAACGAGCTAAATTCGGGAATAACAGGAACTTCACTTCGTGCTCCTCGCTTGACCGCCGAGGAGCAATTGCAGCACGCCTTTGCCGATGCCTACGCCGCTCTAAGTCAACGCTTCATTGTGGATGAAGACCGGTTCGACCGGCGCCGCAGTCGCAACTACCGGCGGGCTCGAGAAGGAGCGACCGGAAAACTAGCGAATGCCGGGACCTGCATTCCGCATGCGGGGACAGACAAGCCAATCACCTCGCTAGACAATCAAGCAGCACCGGGGGCTGACGAGCTCGGCGAAGATATAGCTCACGCTGCGTGCCCGGCGGGAGCTGCGCTGCAGCTTCCGTGAAGCGCCTCCTCGGCTAGTCTCTCTTCGAATGTCTTCGTACGTTTGGTTCGATTGCGACGCCTGATAAACATAACGCGGTCCTTCCGCTGGATGACGGCGGGAACGCGGTGACAGCGATCTCATCATTGATGGATGCCGGGGGCTGCACGGTGATGACGAAGCATACGGAGGCTCGCGCCGAATTTCTCCTACCTATGCTAATAAGCAATTGTTTTATTGCGACATACTCAAAAATCTCAAAACACTAATTTCCCGTCTAGTGATGCGGTTGAGCTGGCGGCGTGCGCGGCCGCGGATTCTCCTCGTCGTCCAGCCACCTTTTAAGCGCAGCCATCTGGTGGCAGTGATCTCAATGATGAACCCGCCCTCGACGTGGTGGCCTGGAGAGCGGTAGCTGGCGGCGCCTGCGACACCCATCAGACGGTCGCGCTCGACATCGTGCGCCGGCCGAAGTGGACGCCTATCCATGAGTTGGAGCGATAAATGCGTTTCAAGAACTGCTCGCGCCGGCCTCGGCACCCATTCAAACGGAGCCATCTCGTGGCCTTGCGGACGAACAAGATCTCAACGATGAACCCGCCCTCGACTTGGTGGCCGGGAGAGCGATGAAAGCGCTAACGCTCGTCTCGCATATATGGACTTCGCTGGGAGACGAATCTCAAGTCTTGATCCACCGCCATCGTCTGGAGCCCGTGCATATGCGGCACGTTCACCGGATTGCCCCAAAAGGTTCAAGCGATAGCACCAGTCGCAAGTATTCCGCCACAGATAGCCAAAAGGTCCCGCCTCATTGCGCTTCCTCCCTGTACGGCTATCTCAAAGCATAAATCAGGCTTCAAGCTGCTGCGCATAAGGGACAACGCCGACCCGGACCGCCGGTCCCAGAGCCTTATTGAGAGCGCTGACCATCCGCTCACGGTCTTTCGTACGCGCTTCGCGGGATGCCTCCTGCTGCGCCAGCAGTTTCGTGCGCTGCGTTGCAAGCTGTTTCACACGCGCCTCCCGTTCTTTTCGCAGATCGACTAGGGACATCAGGACGGAAATTTGCTGCGTAAGGTCACTGATGCGCTTGTCGATCGCGCTCGCGCCTTTCTGCTTTTCCTCGATTTTCTGGCGAATATCACGTGCGCGATTTTCGAATCCCGCCTTTTGGCTGGCCGCAGTGGTCTTCCTACGCTCCAATTCGGACGCGATAGACAAGTATTCTTCAAGCGCACCGCGTAGTCGATCGCCGGCCTGCCGTTCCCGCTTTCGTAGGTCCGCCAATTCATCAGCGGTGCCGGCCTGGGCGGGCCACGGCTCGAGGTCCGGCTTGCGCTCGATTATTTCGTCTAGTCGTTGGCTCCAGGTGCCAAGCTGATCAGCGGCACGACCGATCGCCTCGGCACGGACACGCGCTGCGGCAAGTTGCGGCGTAACCTCACCCAAGGCCTTGCGCTGTGCCTCGATTTCCTTGTGCACCTGACTCTGGGCTGCGCTCTGCGCCTTGACCGTCGTCAACTGCGCCTGAAGTTTCGGGAGCTCAGCAGTCTTCTCGGCAATGTCATCGATCTCCGCCAGTAGCGTTCGGATCTCTGACGTAGCCGACCGGATTCGTGCCGCGCCCGTACTCTCAGCAAGCCGTTGCGCCTCGGGCGCGAGGAAGCCATCCACCAGACGCAGGCGCGATTGCGCTTGGAGGCCGATGGTCTCGATCTCAGCCTGCGAAAATACGAAGGGGCTCGAGAATTCGTCAGAAGCATCGGGTTCGATATCTTGGGCCGTTCGGGAAACCTCTACGCGGTATTTGCCATCTGTCAGCACAATCGAGACACGTC
Source organism: Bradyrhizobium sp. UFLA03-84 (assembly GCF_002289535.1). NCBI lineage: Bacteria > Pseudomonadati > Pseudomonadota > Alphaproteobacteria > Hyphomicrobiales > Nitrobacteraceae > Bradyrhizobium > Bradyrhizobium sp. UFLA03-84. Next base: position 115,773 of record NZ_NSJY01000005.1, read on the forward strand.
CGTCGCCCAGAACACCCAAGGCGTGCTCTGCCGCCTCCTGCTCCCCAGGGTCGGTGTACGAACTCGCGCCCAGGCAGAAGCGCAACAGCTCGATAACCGAGCTCTTGCCGGTTCCACGTCCGCCAATAAGTACGTTCAGCTTCGGATCAAATTGCTGATCGAAGCCATTGAGGATACCACCCTCAATCCGCACCGATTCAATCCACACGAAATGTCCCTTCTTGCCTTAAGGGGCCTGACTGCCAAAGCCACGAGTCGAGTCGTCGCTGCAAAATCCTACCTCGATAGGCGGCCACATTGGAATGGCCAGAAATCCCCGTATTTTCATCTACATGCTAACTCCGACCCCGGATAGCCAACGCCAATTGCCTCCCTGCGAGTTGCGCAGCGCGTTGTCAATCGGCGCGCAAGCGTGTCTTGGCCTCCGACCTCGCGTTGGTCAGTTTTGTCTCGTCTACCCGTTTATCGACGGGCCAGGCGGTCCATCATTCATCTATAGGATCGAACATAACAAGTACGAATGTGCGCGCTTGCACATGCCTGCTGCGACCACGCTCTTGGTTTTCCGATTGGCCGCACGAAAAAACGCGACGCAAGACCCGTCGTCTAGCGCGCCGCCTCTATCGAGAGGGCCATCTCGTCGACGGTGCTCTTGAAGCGCGCCGGATCGTGTAGGGCGGCCTTCACTTCTTCCGCCCATTCCGATCTCGTCGACATCCACTCGACCATCTTGTCGGCATTGATTCCGCGGTTGCGGACAAGATAGAGCGACGAGATCTTAGCCGGCACCGACTCGCGCACAAAGTTGGCGCTCTCTGGATGGATCATTGAGAACACGCGCCAAGCCCGGGAAACGGCAATCAGTTGCCCATCTCCCGCGAGCTTGGACAACATCTCGAGAATGGGCCCCGACGGCGTGATGTGCATCTCGGAACCTTTGCCGAGGACGGCCTCCGCCACACGCATAGCCTGCTCGACTCCGGTTGCGGAGAGCGCCACGGCGAGCGCTTCGATCGCCTCGTCGCCTCCGACGCCAGCGAAATACTGCGCGCGGTCGGTGAACCCTCTGGCCGCGTGCGCGGCGACCTCGTCCTTGTCCGCAGGCAAAACCCGCAGGATGCCGTCTTCGTATTCGAATATGCCGGCCGCTACGAGGGAGGCCAAATCCTTCTCGAACCGAGGATGCTCCGCATCGACGCCGAAAAGACTTGCCGTGTCGCCGGAAACGACGAGCGCTAAGGTGTCCGGTTCGAGCTGCGGGATCAGTCTCTTGCTGCCTTTTCCTCCGAGCAAGAGAGAGACGACCATCGATTCCCGCAACCGCTGTCCCGGACCGGAGCCAGGCCGAAGCAGAGCTGACTTGCTTCGGTGAATGACGGACGACGAGAACACGTAGGGCACGACGGCGCGATAGTAGTTGTGCGAGAGTCCTTCGCCGTCCACTGTCTCCTGATTCCTCTCATCCAACCAAAACAATACGGGTATCCAGCATGGCTGGGGCAGAAACGCGATCAGCCTGCGGCGAAATGCGCCGGGATCGACGGGTCGATCCGTCCCTGCCAACGATCTGCCGAGGTCGTGCCAATCTCGAAAGCCGCCTGCGATCGCGGCGGCTTGCTGGCAGCGATTAAGAGGGAAAATGATCCCGCTGTCGTCAAACAACGATTTGAGCTTCTTGGAAAAATTCTTCGCGCCTTCGAGCGTCGAGAACATGCGAGCGTCCTTCATCTCGGCCGGGTCAAGACGCGCTGCTCGTCTCATCGGCCGAATGATGGGAATCGGTCGCGAGAGCTAGGAGAAGGAGTAGTCGTTGGACCAAAAGTCCTTTGCCAAGGCAGCGGCCTAGCCGACGAAGGCGGCATAGCCCGAATCTAGATCCGTTCGTCGATCTTTTCAAGAATTAGAAGTGAACTGTCCCGCGATCTTTGCTCGTCCGGAGTCCTGTCCCGAGGAAGCTTCCGAGGTTCGTCTCACCGGGACAGTATTTCGTTTCAGCAATCCGATAAGGCTCCGCTTAGAGATTGACAACGCTGCTTGTCGGGTAATGGTTTTGCGCCGCCTCTAGACTGGACGACCGCCTTCGAACCGTTTGCATTCAAGCGTTCGAAACCGAACCTTGTCGAGACGTATTACGCCAAAAGAGTCCGTCCAAACTCTTCGCCATTGTTTCCGTTCCTACTACGCCTTTCGAATTTCCTTTTAGCAGCAGATGCGGTTCGGCAGGCTTGATCCGATCGTGGCAGAGATCATCGAAGCGCGTGCAGGAACCATGGCTGACAATGATAGCAATAAGCGGCGTCGGCTCGTCGAACTCAAGGATGGCTGTCGCTATGGCAAATTCGGAAGGACGACGGCTTATGAGCTGATCGCCCGCGACAAGATCAAGGCTTACAAGATGGGAGGCAAGACCATGATCGACCTCGACAGCGTAGATGAATATCACGCCTCGCTGCCAAGGGTAGAAACGAGAGTAAGTTAGCCACCGGTCTGCGCAGCGGTGCATCGTCGCGAGCCATCGAGCGATCAGATCAATGCGGTGTGGGACGCAGGCGGTCGGCCTAATAGGTTGCACAATATAGATGCCGCGGATCTTGTTCTTCTGGCGCTGCGAAGCTGCCGCCGCACCACCTCTTACCATCATCGACAATTCTTCTCCGGGTCGTGGGTGAGTTGGGCTTCCACCGCATCATCGTCAATCGCGTCCTCTTCCGTGAGGAGCGTCTCATCGGCCATGCGGAAGACTGTGCGCCGTGGCGCCAGAAACGCTGCCCATGACCTGCACGGCATTGTTCAATGTGTTCGGCACTCAATGATCGTCGAGTAGATCGAAGATCAGCGCGCTAGATCACCCCGCTCGGCGCGGGTCTCGCGCCAGACCGCCAACCAACCTCCCGAAATCGTCCAGCACGAGGGGAGTGTCTCGCTCGGCATCGTGGGCGCAATGGGAGGAGTGGTAAGCAGGACAGGCCCCCCAATGACCTTGCGAAAGAATAGTTAGGTCGATCCACTAGGATCTTGAGCCAAGGTTCGATTCCGGTCGGGGCGATCACGCAGATGGAAGCATGGCGCGTGCCTGCTGCGGAGATCCTGCCGGATTATTTTTTTGCCAGCTAGTTGCGTAGTCCACCTGTCGGTATTTCTGTCGGTATCGGCAGCGATATGAGATAAAAAGTACTTTTACTTTAAGTACTTACGCGGTTAGGCGACTGCCGGCCAGGGGCACCAACCAGGCTGTTCGCGCCCGTTCTTCCCAGACGTCCGCGGCCGTCCGCGAAGCGCTCGAATCCCTTGAAAAATAGGCATTCCGCATAGGTCGGTGTTCGTCACCGCTTGTTCTCGTGCAGTCGCAGCCGGCCGGTAAGGCAGCGATCCGAGCACCGAGAAGCAGTTCGATAAGCACAGGCAGGCGGCCGCTCGGCTTTTCGGGCAATGGGCCGGTGAATGGCTCGCAAAGGGGAAAGTCAAAAGGGGCAGGATCGTCGCGGTGCGCAACCGCAACCATCGAGGTGCTCGAGCTTCGCTTCCTGACTGAGGGAAGGTGAACGAGGTGATCGCTGGTGCCCAATCCGGTGCGCATCGACTGATCGAAAGTCGAGCCTCATGATAAGTGCAAGCCGAAGTCGTAGTGCAGATGGAAAAAGGGCGAGTTCTGGATAAGGCCGTCCGGCGCCTGCCCTGCCGGCATCTCGATAAATTCGCGCACCAGGCTGTCCTTGACGCCGAAGACGACGTCGGTGTCGAGATACTTGTCGCCTTCCGCGAATACGTGCGTCACCAGCTTTCGATAGCCAGGCGCCGAAATCATGAAGTGGATGTGCGCCGGTCGCCACGGATGCCGTCCCTGCTTCTCCAGCATGGCTCCGACAGGACCGTCGTGAGGAATGGGATATGCCGCCGGCCTAATACTCCAGAAACTGAACTTGCCATCTCCGTCCGTCGAGAACCGGGCCCTCATGGCCAAGCCACCAGTCTCCTCGAATTGCTGGACGTCGTAGTAGCCATCGCCGTCCGAATGCCAGACATCGACGACGGCGCCCCTAATCGGCGTGCCGTCTGGAGCATTGACTGTTCCCGTGACGATGAGCGGGTCACCTACGAGACCGCCAGAGATATTTTCCCCGGACCCTTTCTCGGGTGGTCCCTCCACGTAGAAGGGTCCAAGCACTGTCGACTCCGTGACCCCCTGGGCTGCTCCGTGATTAATCGCATCCACGAGCATTGAGACGCCGAGCGTATCCGACAGAAGCACGAACTCTTGGCGTGTGTTCGTGCACATCTTTCCTGTATCGGTCAGGAACGCGATCCCCCGCTCCCATTCCTCGATGGTCGGCCGCACCTCCCTCACGAATGCATGGAGATGCCGGACCAACGCGGCGCTGACCTCAGCCGCTCGCCTGTCGCTTGCACCTGAAAGACGGTCGATGACCGCGTCAGTGATCGTGATCTCGTCAAAGTTTCGCATAGTTCCCCGTCCAATTCATCTTTGATGAAGTCACGTCAAATCCTGTAATCGTCCACCCGGATTGTCTTCGCCGGACGACCGCCACACGCCGCGCGCAGTATCTCGCGGATCGACGAGTGGTCGAAGGGGCGCGGATTCGCTTGTCGGAGTGTGCAGGACGGCGCCCGAATAGACGTCGCTGCAGGAGCGACCGAGATGGTCGCGCAGCATTTCGCCTTCACGCCGCCGGGCTGGACTGCAAACCACGAATGCCCGCCTTCGATCCAGCCGTTCAACCTCGCTGCCAATCGACACGATTGTCCGCGAACCAAACATCACACGTGTCGGCACGACAGAAAACGTGAAGCGTGGCACGATTCACCTTCGAAAGGCACTGAAGGGACCGCGAAAGCCCACTGTGGCTTCCGCGATCTTGGGTGACGCTTCGCCTAACCGGCCGCGTCGTTCATGTAGGACTTCTTAACATCCTGGGCTTTCGCGTAGTCAGGCTGGAAGCGGACGCTGGCGTAGTGGGACTTCTGCTCGGCTTCCTGCGCACGCTTCCCTAGCTCCGCTGTGTCGCCAAAGCCGAGCACCTGCCGCGCCAGCTCGGTCAGCGGTCCATCGACCTGATACTCGGTGCGCTGCATCGTCAGCAAGTTGATGAGATAGAGAGGCGTGCCGTTGAACTTTTCGAACATCTCGTGGCGGTTGCCCCATTCGCTCAGGAATCGCTCGCTGATCTGGCGGAAGATCTTGATGCGGTCGTAGGCGCTGATCTCCGCGCCGCGGAGGGCCTCGGCGAGCTTCGGACCGATGTATGGATCTTCCATCTCGCGCTTCGACGGTTGGATAACGACACCGCGACCGCAGAAGTCGATCAGCGTGTTCACCATCTTGGCCTGGTTCTCGAGGTAGTAGGCGCGGCCGAAGTCGATGTAGATATTGTTCGGCTTGAACAATCCACCGGGGGTCGCGAATCCGGTCTCTTCAGCGGCGATCATGAAGGCCCGGCAGGTCTCGCGGAAGCGAATGAGCTCAGCGAGCTGCGCCGCGACGACCGGGTTGGTGCTGGTGCCCAGCGATTGAGTCAAGAGCAGAGCGAGACCGACCATCAGCTCGGCATGGACACAATGACGGATCTGGGTCTCGAGATGCACCCAGTCGAATTGCCGTTGCGGATACCATTTCGCGTGGTCAGGATTGCCAACGTGCTGCACCCGGTCCCACGGAATGAGGACGTCGTCGAAGTAGACCATCGCGTCGAGTTCGTCACCGATCGTGGCCAACGGGCGATCGTACGGATCTGCGTCCGGCTGCGCGTTCGACTTGCGGGCCACGACCGAAATGCCTTTGGTAGCGATCGGCACGAGCGCGTAGACAGTCTGCTCCGCGGTCTGGCCGGGGCGCCACAAGTTTCCAATAAGAAGATGATTGACGAAAGGAACGGACGTACCGATCGCCTTCCAGCCGCGGACAAGGATGCCGTCGTCGCGTTCTTCGATGATCTTCAGCATCGGCGTCTCGGCCATCGCATTGTCACGGCCGCGATCGAACTGGACATCGAGGAACATCGGCGAGATAGCCAGATCCTGAGCCGTGACCTCTTCCCACTGACGCTGAATATTTCCGGAGAGATCGCGCTTCTTGCCGCTGAAGCGCGAGTTCTCCGACCAAGGCCTCTGGTCGTCCACCTGGGTGAACATAACCACATTCATGCCGGCCGGCGGCCGTGTGAAGATGCCGCCCTTGAAGTGACGGCAAAGGAAGTCGCAGTACTGGCGGCGTTTGACCACATCTTCCTTTGATCGCGGAAGGAACCAGTGCATCGACTGGCGCTTGCCGTCCTCATCGATGAAAGTCGCAATGTCTTGATGCTTCGGGTCGAGATGAAGATCGTAGTATTCGGCGATGGCATTCGCATACCCCTTCGTCATGGGATGCGTGGTCACGTCCTCGATCAGCTCACCACCGACGTAGACGCGACGGCCGTCTCGTAGAGACTGAAGATACTCGGCACCGGTTCTCATAGCTCACTCCTTGTCATGTTTTTAGGAAACTTGCCGCTGGAACGTCGCTGCGTCCCAGTAATCTTCGCTGTGGCGTATCCGGCCGTCCGCGACTTGGACCAACTGGACGCCGCGCAACGAAATGACCTTCGCCTCAGTCGTGCCGCTCTTCCGCGGCGCGGTCGCATGCATGACGTAGGCGACGGCAACTACTCCATCGCCTCCTACAATCATGGACTTCACCTCCCAGCGGACGTCAGGAAGCCAGCTGAACAGCTTCTGCATGCCCACCGCGATCTCAGCGGAGCCCTGCTTTGTCTTGAGTTGCGCGACTTCGTCGTGCGACGCATCATCGCAATAGAGCGCGAGGATCGCGCGGTGATCGCGCCTCCCGTAGGCATCGTAGAGCGCGGTAACGACTTCCTTTGGGGTTGATGCTGACATCATGCGCGCGCCTCCAGATCGACGCCATACATGTAGCGTCCCTGTCCGTAGAGTAACGGCGGACCGGCGGCCGGTGCGTGAATGCTCTCGATCACGGCGATGGCGATGCGATGGCTTCCGACCAAGAGTTGCTCGACCGTCCGACATTCGAACACAACCGACGCCTCGCGTAGCCGCGGAAGTCCTTTTCCGCCGGAAACGTCGGTCGATAGCAGGACGTGTTCGTCAATGAATTTGTCGACGCTAGGACGCGAGCAGAGCTCCGAAAGGTGAAGCTGATCCTGCGTGAGGAGGTTCACCGCGAAGCCCCCGCCTTCTCGTACGTGCGCGGCGGTCACGGTCTTGCTGTTCAGGCAGATCAGTATCGTCGGCGGCTCGGTGCAGACTGAAGTAAACGAACTGATCGTCATGCCCCAGGGTCTATCGCCATGCCAAGTTGTCACGACGCTCACGCTTCCGACGAAATGCCGCATCGCCGCCCGGAATGCCGCCGCATCCGCAGTCGTCAGCGAGGGCAGAACTCCGCGATCGTTTCCAATTCCCGAGTTGTTCTTCATGGTAAGCCTCGTAGCGACTTATTCGTGTCACAGAGGCTAAGTGGCGCGCCTGGCCGACGTCTAATCGATAATAAATATTCCAGCTATCCGCCGGATCGATCCATCCGCCTCATGCGCCGTTCAGGGGACGTTGGAAGCCAAGAGCCCAGCACATCGCACGGCAACATCTCGCAACCGCAACATGAGAGATTCCGCCGATCGAAATACGCAAAGGACGAGCTCATTCCGATAGTGCATGGCGAGGCAAATTGTTACGGTCCGAGGTCGCATGCATCGGGAGACCTGGGGTGAACCTCCGAAGTATTGACCTCAACTTACTCGTGATACTCGACGCGCTCCTTACCGAGCGCAACGTAAGTCGGGCTGGCGAGCGCATCGGTCTCAGCCAATCGGCGATGAGCGCGGCTCTCGCGCGACTCCGCGAAGTCTTCCACGACCCATTGCTGGTGCGCGTTGGACGCGATCTGGCTCTCACACGAAATGCGGAGGACCTCATCGTCCCGCTGAAGGAATCGCTTAGCAAGGTCGAACAGCTGCTGCTGCGTCGTCCTGGATTTGACCCGGCGAACGATGCGCGGACGTTCTCGATCAGTGCGTCCGACTATGCGGGGCTGGTCCTGCTCACGCCGCTCGTGAGGATTATCTCCAACGAGGCTCCAAACGTGACAATTCATCTACTGCCTCGTGCTCGCGACGCCGCGCGCGTGCTGCAGACGAACCAGGCGGACATTGTCATCGAGCCGATCGAACTCTTCGGACCGAACGACTATCCGTCAGCGTCGCTGCTAAGCGATCGATGGCTCTGCGCCGTCGATGCAAATCACCCCGACGTCACCGGCGATACGTTGACCGAGACGCAGTTTCTCGAACTTCCGCATCTCGTCTACGGCATCGGAGACGATCGGCAGCTGAACCTCGCCGACCAACATCTTGCCAATGCCGGCGTGCAACGGCGCATAGAGGTGACCGTCGAAAGCTTTCTGTTGAACCCGTTTCTTATCAAGGGGACGCGGCTCGTCAGCCTCGTGCTGGAACGGGCGGCCAGGAGACTGATTGGCACGATCGACATCAAGCTACTGGAGTCCCCAATATCTGTTCCGGACATCCACGAGGCCATGTACTGGCACCCACGCCATACGACCGATCCAGGACACAAGTGGCTCAGAGAGAAGCTGCTCAACGTCGCGCAGCAACTGGATTGAGGCTCATCCGCGCTCACATCCCGCATGGCGAATGATCTCGCACGAGGTGCGCTCGGAGGGCGGTCGCATTTTATGTGATTTCAACGGGTTGCGGAGGTAAATGCCGGGCTTGGGTGCATGTCCGGCGTCAAGGCGGAACTAGTGTGCCGGCCTGGGCGCCAGCTCTTTCTTCCAACTGTGTGAAGCAGGTAACAGCCGCTTGGCACAGGCGGTGCTAGATTGTCGTTGCTGGGGATTTCAGGGCCCAGAGGCTGGAAGAACAGGGCGCCGCCGGGACAAACCATTTCGGGCCTGGCGGCGTACTTTTGAGATTTGCCGACCGAGCGCGTGAGGCGTCGCCAGGATGAATGGCAATAAAATCGCTACCAAGACCGTATTGATCGCGCTGGTCATCGGCATTGCCGTATGGGCCACGATTGGCGCTCCCCAGCCAGGCACAAACTCGAACGTTCACCTCGCCAGCAGGCGATGAGCCCGGCGGCACAGGCCATGCAGCTGGATTGACGCCGGGAATTCTAGTGTCCCGGTCCAGGAAGGAAACGCCGCCGGGCCTGTATTTGTGAGACCGGTGAAGACGACGATCAGGGATCGGGCCCGCTCCGCCGGCGCAAGATCATCCATGTCGGACATGGATGCGTTCTATGCACCGGTCGAGCCGCGGGATAATCCGGACCTGCGCGGGAGTGCGAGCGCCGACGGGCGTGAGGCAACTACCAATACCGACATTCGGTTCGGGTCGCGATCTGACCGACGACTTCTTCCTTTCTCAAACGACTGGCGAAAGGGCAAATCGCCGTCGTTCCCTCAGGTCAAAGCGGAAATGCTATCGCGTCATCCTACCTTCGGACTAATTCACCTAGACGAGGAGACTAGGGATAGGACCCCCGCGTAGGATAGTGCGTGCGCGGTCATGAGACGCACTCTTCCGCCATCTCGTCGGAACTGGACGGAGGTGACGATGTCGATCATCGAGGGACGCCAGGAAGCGGAGAACCCGGCTCGATTGCGCCGCCGGCCCCGGACAGTTCCGCCGGCCGGGCCTGCGCCGATTCTCACCACCGCGCCCTTGCCGAGCCGCGTCGACAACGCCTCTCGCCCTCGAAGCGGAGGGACCGATGCGATCAGCCGAGAGCATCTCGCCTACGCCGTCTACCCGGCAGCAGAGCCGCCGTGTCTTTCGCGACCTGCCTCGTGCGAACGGAAGCAGGCCCCCCGCTTTGCGCAGGAAGACGTCTCTGACGAGATGTTGCTGAGGAACGTCGCGGAAGGCGACAAGGCGGCGATGCATATCATGTTCGCCCGCCATCGCGGAAAAGTATCGCACATGATCCGGGGCCTGGTCCGCAACCCCTCCGTTATCGAAGACCTCGTCAGCCAGGTCTTCCTCGATGTTTGGCGTTCTGCGAACAGGTTTGAGAGTCGCGCGCGGGTTTCGACGTGGCTGCTCTCGATCGCCCGCTTCAAGGCCATCAACTCGCGGCGCGAGCGTACCCATGAGACGATCGATCGAAGCGGCGTGCTTGACTTCGCAGACACCGGCGACACGCCCGAAGCGGCGCTCGACCGCAAGGAAACCAGCGGCATCCTGTACGCATGCCTGGACAAGCTGTCGCCGGCGCATCGCGAAATCATCGAGCTGTTTTACTATCGCGAGAAGTCGGTCGCCGAGCTCAGCACGATTGTCGGCATCCCGCAGGCCACCGCCAAGAGCCGGATCTTCTACGCCCGCAAACAGCTTGCCAAGATCCTTGTCGATGCCGGGTTCGAGGCAAAACGGTACCGCGACCCGGACACGGTAAATCGTAGTTTGGCGTAGAGAAGATGGTTCTGCGAGCACTCGGACCGACGCCTGGCGTTTAGTCGCGCGTTCAAACCAGCGATGCCAGCATCGCCTTGGCGCGCACGAGATCCGGTGTGTCCAAGCCTTCCCTGAAGCGGGCATAAACCGGTGCAAGTACCTGCCGTGCCTCTGTTAGTCTCTGCTGGTCACCCCTGAGCCGAGCCATGCTCAAGGCTGCTCGCAACTCCCATGACAGGGCACCTTGCCTGCCCGCGAGATCCAACGCCCGTTCGAAACAGCTCGAAGCGTCCGCTGGATCTCCGCCATGCTTGAGAAGCAATTCGCCTTGTACGCGGTGCAATTCAGGAACGCACCATTGCTCTTTTCCTTCACCGACGGCGGCGAATCCCCGCGTGATCGCGACCGTCGCTTCCGTTGTGCGGCCAAGCTCGGATAGCCCCAGCGCGAGCGAGCTGAAAAATTCCGGATGCGAGATCCGCCAACCGCCTCGATCGCAAGCGTCCAGTGTGGAACCGAGCAGATCTACGCCCTCGTCATAGGCACCACGCGCGATCAACAGCTTGCCCCGCAGACAGCCGGCAACTGTCCCCCAGATTCCCGACGGCAGCCCTGTCGCTGGATCGGTCAGCATTGATATCGTATGCTCCGCCGCGTCAAAATCGGCAGTCATCAGCGCCACGGGAAATGCGCCATAGTAGATCACCCAGCACAACGAAAACGGGTCGCCCATACCTTTGACAATCTCGATGCCGGCGCGAGCCTCCTGGATCGCCCGATCCACGGCGCCTCGCAACCACAGCACTCGAGCCAACATTCCACGCGCCATGGCATGGTTGTCGTAGCGGAAAAGAAGCGGCCCGCGCTGGTCGAGCGGTTTACTGGCTCTTTCCAACACACGTTCCAGACGCATCTGGGCGTACGACAATTTTCCCGCGAACAATAGCGCGTTCCCGAGCAGCCGTTGGCCAATCTGCTGAGCCGCTGCATCGCCCATGGCCGAAGCACTTCTGATGAAACGGCGGATGCTCGATCGCGCAGCATCGCTCTCACCGTTGATGAACTGCATAGCGATTAGCGCGCCGAGCGCCCGAAGCTCGATGTCTTTGCTGCTTGCCTTCTGTGCAAGCGCCAGCGCGGTGCTCAGCACGAATTGCGTTCGCTCGATCGGACCCATCGTGAACACCAAGGCGAAGCCGAGGGCGCTGTACAGATCCATCAGAATCTTTTCGCCGGGTGCATCGCCAGGACTAGTACGGCTCAATGCATATTCGCAGCGCTCGCGGCATTCGTGCAGAAGGTGCGCATGCAGCCAAACCGGTGCATAGGCAGCCGTCAGGCGCACACCCAGCCCGACGTCTCCATCCTGGGAGAAGCACCAATCGAGCGCCGCGCGGACGTCATCGAGCTCATGATAGTACGGAATGACATCCTGGATGCCGGGGGTTGTGCGCGAGCCGATGGCGACGCCAGCCAGATGGGCTCGAAGAAAATTTGCATGGCGTCGCGCGATCTCCGAGGCCTCTCCGCTCTCGATCAGCTTCTCCCGCGCGTAGACGCGGATTGTCTCCAGCAATCGCCACCTATCTTTTGACCCCGAGGTGTCATGACTGACGAGCGACTTGACCACCAGGTTGGCAAGTCCATCAGCAGTCGCGATATCGCTGTTCGCTTCTTCGCTCGCCACACGCAGTGCCGCCTCAAGGGTAAAGCCACCAGCAAAGACAGATAAGCGGCGCAAGAGCGACCGTTCGCCGTCTGTCAGGAGGCGATAGCTCCAGTCCAGCGTCGCCCGAAGAGTCTGGTTACGCGGGAGCGCAGTTCGCCGACCTCCCGTCAAGACCGAGAAGCGATCGTCCAACCGGGCGGCGACCTGCTCGAGACCGAGCGTTGCAACACGGGCAGCGGCAAACTCGATTGCGAGCGGAATGCCGTCAAGCCTCCGGCAGATCGCGGCTACTGCGCGAAGCTGGTCGCCATGCGGGGAGAAATCCTGTTGATGCGCACGGACGCGTGCGAGTAGAAGCTGCGCTGCGCTGTGAGCAAGAACACTGGCAGCTTCGCCTTGATAGTCGGGTGGAACATCGAGCGGCGGCACGCGATAAACGCATTCCCCGTCAATCCGCAACACCTCACGGCTGGTGGCAAGGATCGACAAATGAGGACATTTGCTGATCAAGGTCTCAGAAAATTCGGCTGTGGCGTCGATAACATGTTCACAATTGTCGAGTACGAGGAGCATCCGGCTCGATCCGATCGCCCTCGCAACGGCTTCCGACGTGACACTTCGGCCGCCTAGTTTCAACCCGAGGCTACTCGCGACCGTCGATGGCACCAAGCCGGAGTCGGAAATGGACGCCAGTTCGACGAGCATGCCGTCGCCTTGAAAACTTGCGAACAGGTTTCGGGCGACTTCCAGCGCCAGCGCCGTCTTGCCGATTCCGGCCGGCCCTGTGAGGGTCACCGTTCGGTAAGATGAGAGGAGTTCCAACAATTCCGCCAGGGCAGCGGATCGGCCGATCAGCGTGCTCGCAGCTGCAGGAAAATTCGTCAGAAAACTCGAAGCCGAACCAAGTGGAATGTGGTCTGCCGCGCTCGACTGCCGTTGGCTCCAGTCTCCGAGCAGGAGATAGCCGCGGCCCGCGACGGTTTTCAATAACTCACGGTCGTCACCCAAAGCCCTGCGAACGGCCGATATTTGCGCCTGCAGCGTGTTTTCTTCGACCGCCGCTCCCGGCCATACGCGCCCCATCAAGTCGTACTTGTCGACAACTTCGCCGGCTAGTTGCACAAGAACCTCGACGACCTCGAAGGCGCGGCTGCCAAGGGCCCTTGGAAGGCCACGGAAGCGCAGTTCGCGCCGAACGAGATCGATTTCCCACTCTCCTGACTTGTAAACCGACGGTCGCACTTGCGCTGGCATCTTTGCAACCCATTGTGACGCCGGGACTATTTAGAACAATCGATCCACGTATGGAACCGGCTAGCCGGTTCCCCTTTTCAGAACTTTTCAGAACTGCATCAAGGTGTCGATGCAATGCAAGGGATACGCTCTGTCCGTCGATCATCTTTTAGAGATCGAAGAGATCGAGATGCCTGATCAGCTGGGATTTCACCTACACCCCGTATCGTGGCGGCACTTCACGGCATCATCGACCTGTTCGGTTGGCGCCGTTGTGTTCGACCTGACGGCAGCCTCAAGAATTGCCAGGGATGGAACTGGCAGGGGTCGCCGCTTTTCCGTTGATCTCGCTGATATGGTTACGGGGAGTGCCCACAATGGCGGCCGACGGACTGACCACGCTGCGCAGCAACTTCGGGCCGGAAGACACCATGAATCGACTCGAAGCGGAGGTGCGCGCCAAGGGCATGACAGTGTTTGCCCATATCGATCACGCGGCCGGCGCGGCTGGCCTGTCGTTGCGGCCGACGGATCTTCTAATCTTCGGCGCGGCCAAAGTTGGGACGCCGCTGATGGACGCGGTGCAGACGATCGGCATCGATCTGCCTTTGAAAGCGTTGGTCTGGCAAGACGAAAAAGGCACGACATGGCTGTCGTACAACGATCCGTCCTATATCGCACAGCGCCATGGCCTCAGCGAGCAGGTCGACGGCCCCATTACGACGATGACTGCGGCACTCAACGCAGTCGCGGCCAAGGCGACGACGCCTTGAAGCTGCAATGCATCCTATTGGGGGAGCGAGATGCAGCACGCGTCCCCACATTGCAGCTCGAGGAAGTCCGAAGCGACCGGGAGGCTGCATGATGATCGGAACAGCAGCATTCGTCACGTCACGCGCCTTGCCACCCTTACCGCGCTTCCCCATGAATACGACTGCCGACAAGAAGGACCAACCGCTCGTCGTGATCGTGGACGATGACGAGGAGATCCGTTCCGCGCTTCGAGAACTCCTGCTGTCCGTTGGAATCGAGGCCTGTTGCTTTGGATCGACTTACGACCTTTTGAACGCCGACCTCCCCGAGCGACCAGGCTGTCTCATCCTCGACGTTCGCATGCCAGGAGCAAGCGGCCTGGACCTGCAGCAGCATCTCGTTTCGAACGGTAATGCCAGGCCAATTATCTTCCTCACCGGGCATGGCGACATCCCGATGTCTGTGCAAGCAATCAAAGCCGGAGCCGTCGATTTCCTTACCAAGCCTGTAAGAGATCAGACGCTGCTCGACGCAGTCGCGGCTGGAATCGAAAAGGATATCTCGCAAAGAAACACGGCCCGGCTCGTGAAGCAACATACCGACCGTTACGCGACGTTGACGCCGCGCGAGCGCGACGTTTTGCGCGCAGTAGCCAAGGGTCGTCTGAACAAGCAGATCGCGTTCGAGCTCGGCATCAGCGAGGTCACCGTAAAGCTGCACCGCGGCAACGTGTCCAGGAAGATGCAGGCAACCTCGGCCAGCCAGCTCATTCGCATCTGGGAATTGTTGCCTGCGAAGGTCCGAGAGGAAAAATCACCCTAGACCGAAGGATAGTTACGTTCCCGCCAGCATTGGGCCAGAGCTAGTGGCCGTATGGGCCATGCTAGCGAAGGTCATAGGTTTGTCCAAGGCGCCCGTAGTCGCAATCGTAGATGACGATGAAGCCGTGCGAGAGGCCCTTTCCGATCTCCTTCTGGTGCAGGATGTGTCATGTCGCGCGTTCGATCGAGCAGAGGCCTTCATGGCGGAATACGTCCCGGGCAGGTTCGATTGCCTGATAACCGATGTCAGCATGCCGGGCCGTAGCGGCATCGACCTATTGCAGGGGTTAAAGAGCATCGGCTCGTCGATCCCGGTCATCGTCGTCACTGCCGATACGAGCAAGGTGTCTCGGTCTCGCGCGATGAAGGGCGGCGCACACGCCTATCTGGCAAAACCAATCAGCAGCGAAGCTCTCCTTCGCCACCTGCGGTCGGCCCTGAACCAAGCGCGCCCTGCCCCGGGCGGCGACGGACAAGGAACGAATTCCGATGGTTAGCCTGCCCGATCAGGCCACGACGGATGGCGAGCATCCCTTCGCGTCACCGTCCGGATTACAGCTGTCGGACTTCGCTTCTGAAAGCGTGATCGTGCGCAACGCGCAGGGGATCATTCGGTATTGGAACGCTGCTTCCGAAGCGCTTTATGGATGGCCGGCCATGGCCATGATCGGGCGGAGTTATGATGCGTTCTGTGAAGACCATGCCGGGCACATCGCTACGCTGCTGCGGGAGGGTCGATGGGAGGGCGTGGTTCATCGCCGCAGTCTGGCCGGGGCCAGAGTGACGGTGGCTGTACGGCAAATCGCCCGACGCGACTCGAATGGCGCTGTTTTCGATCTGGTTGAATTCGGGCGAAATGCAGGAGGACTTGCCGAGGCGGAAACGCTGCGTCTGGACGCCGAACTGCAAGCCGGCCTCACCGCCTGTTGGGAACTCGACACCTCTCCAGCCCGACGCGTGCTCGATGCAATCGCAGAACTAAGACGTCGTGGAACAAGTATCGATCTCGATCAGCACCCGGAGTGGGTCGAGGAGTTGCTGAGCGCAACTCGAATCCTGGCCGTGAACGATCGCGCGGTGCGCATGTTCGGAATGCACGCCGGTCACGAGCAGATGATCGGTCATCGCGTCGGCGCGTTCTGGCCAGCGGAGAGTCGTGCCGTGCTCGCCACCTTGCTCGAAAGCGTGGCAAGCGATCGCTCGCGTCTGGAGACGCGCAAGATGGTGCTGAGCGGATCCGTACGCGATCCCGTCATCAGGGCATGGCACGCGGCAGAGCCAAAGTCTTTGGGCTCGGTGTTTGTGACAATTAATGGCGCGCCAAGCGACGATCGCAGCTCCTGGGAACTGCAGGCCAGCGAAGAGAGATATCGCAAGCTGATCCAATATCTACCGACCGCTCTCTGGCAAGTCGATTCGCGTCGGGCGGACGAGGTTTTTGACCAATTGAAGGCTAACGGCGTCCGCGACATTGCAACCTATCTTGAGGAGAATCCGGAACTGGTCGAGCACGCGAAGGATGTCGTCCACGTCACCGAAGTGAATCGAGACGCAGTATCACTGTTTCGCGCCAACAACGGCGCCGATCTCGTCCAGCCTGTGCGCTACCTTTTTGCCGCCGCCCCGGGGCTCGCGAACCGGGTCATGGTTGCCCATTTCGAACGTCGACGAAACTTCATCGAGCAAACCAAGATTCTCGCCTTCGATGGCACGGTTATCGACGTCTTGTTTACCGTCACCTATCCGGTGCCGCCCGAGCAGCTGGATACAACTTTCATCACCATTCAGGACATCAGTGAACGGCTGAATACAGAACGGCAACTGCGAAAATTGCAGGCCGACTTCACGCATGCCGGACGCATCGCAACCCTGGGCGAGCTGGCGACCTCGATCGCCCATGAGATCAACCAGCCGCTCACGGCAATCGTGACCAACGGCGAGACGAGCCTGCGATGGCTGGCGCGCGCGGACCAGAACATCGAAAAGGTGACGCAGCTGACGTCCAGAATCGTATCTAACGCCCGTCGCGCCGCCGAGATCATCCAGCGGATCCGGGATATGGCCATGAAACAGGAACCGCAGAAGCGCCTGATCGACCTCAATGAGGTCGTCGAAGAAGCCCTCCTGTTCAGTCGCCACGATATCGAGTCGAGGTCGATCGCCTTGTCGGCAACATTTGGCTCCGGGCTTCCCCCCGTGATGGGCGATCGCATTCAATTGCAGCAGGTGATCATCAACCTGCTCGTCAATAGTGCCCAGGCGATCGCGCAGTCGGGCCAGCCAATTCCGCGGATCGAGATTCAGACTTCGATCGATGACGACGCTTCGGCCGTCTTCTCCATCTCCGACAATGGGCCGGGTATCGCAGCTGCGAATCTCGATCGCATCTTCGACCGCTTCTTCAGCACAAAAGATTCGGGCATCGGTATTGGGCTCGCAATCTGCCAATCGATCATTGCGGCCCATGGCGGCAGCATTTCGGGTTCAAATCGTTCCAGCGGCGGCGCTTACTTTCGCTTCACACTCCCGGTGCCGGAGGAGCATGGCGACCCGTCCAATGTTGCCAGCATCATCCAGCGGTCCCATCCGCCGATTCAATGAGCGTCGACCTAGCCCAAGGTACAGGTCGACCTATCCGTTTGAAACGAGAGCCATAGACCCGCCGCATGATACCGTCCGCGGCACCTTCCGTCGATATTGCGAGCGCGCCACCGGCAATAGCCACGACTGCACGGCGGCCAATGCAATCTATGCCGTGCATTTCTGACGTAGGGACAAGTCCATGAACGAACCGAGCTTGCAGGATCCTTCGAGAGCTCCGTCGGCACCGCCCAGCCGCCACGAAATTGACTTTCCGGCCTCCGATCGACGAGCGGCCGATGCCGAGATGGCACGGGTGCTCGGAACGACGCCGTTTCACATGGCATTGGACGCCTCCGGCGCCGGGATCGCTCATTGGAAACACGAACCGTTGCACGACGTCGTGGAGCCCATGAGCCACCACGTCATCATGGCCTACAACGGCATGACGCAGCGTATGGAACGGCGGTCCGGCAGATCGGTTGCGATCGGAACGTTTCGTCGCGGAGTCGTGATCATCATTCCGGAAGGATCCAGCTCCCGGTGGGATATTCCAAAGCCGGTCGACGTCGTTCAACTCTATCTTCCGCATCGAACGCTGATGCGCGTTGCCGACGAAGCCGGGACCGCCACATCGACGGACCTCCTCGAGCGAACGGCGCATCCCGACTCCATTACATCCCGATTGCTGTTGAGCGCGGCCAGTGCGCTGGAAGGCAATGGAGCTCTCGATATGCTGTTCAGGCATCAACTAACGGAGCTCCTGGCCGCCCGCCTCCTGGCAGCCCACAGCGGTTCGCCGACCACGTTCCAGCCAACCATGGGCGGACTTTCGCCCAAGGTGCTGCTCCGTGCCATCGAGCGCTTGCGTTCGGACAGCGAGGTCGACGTTTCCCTCGATGCCTTGGCTGCGGAAGCCAATCTGTCGCGCTTCCACTTCTGCCGCGCGTTCAAGGAAAGCACCGGCCTCTCCCCTCACGCGTGGTTGCGCCAACACCAGCTTGAGCGGGCGATGCAGATGCTGCGCGACACCGATGAATCGATCGCCATGGTTGCGGCCGAGCTTGGCTATGCCTCGCAAACAGCGTTCGCTGCTGCGTTCCGGCGATTGACGGGAGAGGCACCGAGCGATTGGCGGCGGCGCGTGCGTTAGCGGCAATCGCACTGCAAGCAGAATGTCTTCAGAACGCGAGGTCAGCTCGATGAGCAAGACGGTCCTGCACGATCCTATGAAGGCTCTGTTTGCCGAACCGGGTACGCACCGCAGCAGCTCGCCAGCCGTCGAACGGCGCCCTGCCGACGCCGAGATGGCGCGGGTTCTCAAGACGGCGCCGCTCCAGATGACGTCAGGCTCCAGCAATGGAGTCATCGCGCACTGGAAGCATGGGGCACTGCACGACGTGGTCCAGCCGATGATCGATCATGTCGTCATGACCTACCCAACAGGCATTCAACGCCTGGAGCGGCGCACCGGAAACTCGATCGCGATTGGAACGGCTCGCTCCGGAGTCGTGACCATCATTCCAGCTGGATCAAGCGCCAGATGGGATATTCCTGGCGACGTCGATGTCATCCAGCTTTACCTTCCCCACGCAACGCTCGAACGCGTTGCCCGCGAAGCCGACACGTCCACACCCGGCGATCTTCTGGAGCGGACGGGGCATGCTGACGCCGTCATATCCGGATTGCTGATGAGTACAACGGAGCTGCCGGACGGCAATGCCGTCCTGGACGCCCTATTCAGGGACCGACTGACAGATATCTTGGCCACGCGCCTGCTGGCCGGACACAGTGGCGCGCCAACCGCCTTCGAACCGGTTTCAGGCGGGCTGTCTCCCGGCGCCCTGCGGCGCGCGATCGAGCGTCTGCGCTCGGACAGTCTTGCCGACGTGTCGCTTGCTGCGCTCGCATCCGATGCTGGTCTGTCGCGCTTTCACTTCTGCCGCGCCTTCAAGGAGAGCACCGGGCTTTCACCTCACGCCTGGCTGCGCCAGCTGCGGCTCGAGCAAGCCATGACCATGCTTCGCACCACCGACGTGTCGATCGCGTTAGTGGCAGCAAGGCTTGGCTATGCCTCTCAGGGGGCGTTTACCGCGGCCTTCAGACGGCTGACAGGTGAAACACCGAGCGATTGGCGGCGACGCATACGCTAACAGCAATCGCGCTGAAGGCACCGCAATCGCTCTGGCGCCGGTGCAGCTTTGGTAGGGTAGATAAACAGGGTACCCCGCGCTCTCCAATGACGGAGATAGACGATGATCTCGAAGACCTTCGTTAGCCTTCTTGCAATCCCGCCGCGGCGCAAGCTGGTCGCCCCCACAATCCTGTACGGACTATCGTTGGCAATTCGCTTCACCTCGGCAACTGGTGAAGAGGTGGAAATTCCTGCGCAATCACTGCAAAGGACGTCTCCGGAAATTTCCATGATGGCCAACAATGGCGCACCGCTTCCCTACGTCGGCTGGGGCAGTCCGAATGCCGCTGAACCGCTGTTCTTTCGTCGCCGCCTGCCGCCGCAGGCGTCGTCTCCGCCGAGTTGCGCATCTCCTTAGCGCCTGAGGACTCGTTTCACGTCTTCGCGTCGTCGTCAATCACGAGGAGCCGCTACCTGGGAGCGGCGGCGGCCGCGCGCCTATGCCCGAAGATCAACCACAGGAGAAGATCAAATGCGACTTGTCATCATAGGCGCCGGCTTCGCCGGCATGTATGCTGCGCTTTCCGCCGCTCGGCTCCGCGACATCCAGGGCGTTTCGCCTCGAGACCTCGAGATCGCGCTGGTAGCGCCCGAGCCGACACTAGTGGTTCGCCCCCGGCTCTACGAGCAGAAGCCCGAGACGCTGACGGCACCTCTCCAGGAAGTCCTCAAGGCGATCGACGTTGTCTATGTGCAAGGTAGCGCCGAGACTGTCGACACCAAGTCCCGCATGGTAGACATCTGCGACGCCAAGGGCGCGAAGACGAGCCTCTCCTATGACCGGCTGGTCGTAGCGACCGGCAGTCGTTTATTCCGCCCGAATATTCCCGGTCTTGCCGAGCACGCCTTCAGCGTTGACCAGCTCGACGATGCGATTGCGCTCGACCGTCATCTCCACAGCCTGACCGAACGGCCGGCAAGGAACGGGCGCGACACGGTCGTCGTCGCCGGCGGCGGATTCACTGGAATCGAGACGGCGACGGAGATGCCCGCGCGGCTTCGATCGATCTTCGGCAATAGCGCCAAGCTGCGCGTGGTCATCGTCGATAGGAACAACGCGATTGCTCCCGACATGGGCGCAGGCCCGCGCCCCGTCATCGAAGGCGCATTGCGCAAGCTCGGTGTCGAAACGCGGCTCGGCGCCGGCGTCGCCTCGCTGGACAAGACGGGCGTCACGTTGACTTCCGGCGAGCATATCGAAGCGGAGACCGTGATTTGGGCCGCGGGCATGCGCGCCGCGCCGCTGACGGCGCAGATCCCCGCCGAGCGCGACAGTTTCGGCCGGCTGCTTGTCGACCGCGACTTGCGGGTCCCCGGAGTACCCGGCGTTTTCGCAACCGGCGACGCGGCCAGAGCGGCGTGCGATGACGTCGGCAATTACGCGCTGATGTCCTGCCAGCATGCCGTACGCATGGGTGCCTTCGCCGGCAACAATGCCGCCGCCGAACTCCTGGGAGTTGCGCCCAAGCACTATCACCAGGAGGTCTACGCGACCTGTCTCGACCTCGGAGAAGCCGGCGCGATCTTCACGCGAGGCTGGGATCGAAAGCTCGAGTTGGTCGGCGGCGAAGCGAAGAAGACCAAGCAGCAGATTAACACCGTGTGGATCTATCCCCCGCAGGCCAAGCGCGCCGCCGCACTGGCATCCGCCGATCCGGAGCGTGTCGGCGAAGTGTGAAGCCTGACTCGACAGCGGACCGCGCCGAGAGACGCGGTCCGCCCTGCAAAGATCAACCTGGAGCCTGCCCCGATGAAACACGAGACCGTGCGCGCGACCGCACTCGCGATGCCACTGACGAACCCGGCGTTTCCGCCCGGCCCCTACCGCTTCGTCAACCGCGAGTACTTCATCATCCAGTACCGGACCGATCCTGAGGTGCTGCGCCGCATCGTACCGGAGCCACTCGAGCTGACCGAACCGGTGGTGAATTACGAATTCATCCGCATGCCTGACTCGACCGGCTTCGGCGACTACACCGAAAGCGGCCAGGTCGTCCCCGTTTCCTATCAGGGTCAGGTCGGCAGCTTCACCCATCAGATGTTCCTCAACGACCATCCCCCGATCGCGGGCGGACGTGAGCTCTGGGGCTTTCCCAAGAAGCTGGCGCAACCGAAGCTCGCGGTCGAGATCGATACGCTGGTCGGCACTTTGAACTACGGCTCGGTCCGCATCGCGACGGGCACCATGGGTTACAAGCACCGTGCCCTCGACCTCGAGGTCGAGGCGAGAAAGCTCTCCGCGCCCAACTTCCTGCTCAAGATCATCCCGCATGTCGACGGCACAGCGCGCATCTGCGAGCTAGTGCGCTACCACCTCGAAGATATCACCGTGAAGGGCGCATGGACGGGACCGGCTGCGCTGGACCTTTTTTCGCATGCGCTGGCCCCCGTCGCTGAACTCCCGGTGCTCCAGGTGCTGTCGGCCAAGCACGTCGTTGCCGACCTGACACTCGGGCTCGGCACCGTGGTGCACGACTACCTGTCTGCCGACCGGGCTCTGCGGCGCCAAGAGCCCGAATTCTTGATCGAAGCAACCGCCGGCTGACTGGATCGGCCGCAATATCGGGAGTCCGCAACATGCTTAACGTCATGCGCGAGCAAATCAGTCCTGCGCCGCAGCGAGCCAACTCGCTGCCCTACGATGTCGTCGCCTTGGTGCTGCAGGGCGGCGGAGCGCTCGGAGCTTATCAGGCCGGTGTCTACGAGGGCCTGCACGAAGCCGGCATTCGACCCAACTGGTTGGCGGGCATCTCGATCGGTGCGCTCAATGCGGCCATCATCGTCGGCTCGCCAGAAGGCGAGCGGGTCGAACGGCTACGCCAGTTTTGGGAGACCATCTGCGCCAGTCCGGTCGGGTGGCCCGCCGGCGAAGGGCTGGCGGATGCCCTGCCGTATGCGTTCGATCTTCGCTCGCTGCACAACACCTTTGCCGCGATGAGGGCCCTGTTCCAGGGGCAGCCCGGTTTTTTCAAGCCGCGCTTCCCATCGCCGCTCTGGTCACCGTTTTCGGGCGACGCCGCGACCAGCTTCTACGACACCGCACCGTTGCAACGGACACTGGAGCAGCTCGTCGATTTCGACCGGTTGAACTCGGGCGAGGTACGCGTCAGCGTCGGCGCGGTCAACGTTCGCACCGGAAACCTGACCTACTTTGACACCACCGAACGCAGGCTGGGACCGAAGCATTTCATGGCGTCGGGCGCACTGCCACCGGGCTTCCCTTCGATCGAGATCGAAGGCGAACACTACTGGGACGGCGGCGTCGTTTGGAATACGCCGCTCTCGCGCGTGCTGTCCAGTGAGCCGCGCGACACGCTGACATTCCAGGTCGATCTCTGGTCGGCACGCGGACGTGTCCCTCACGACATGATGGAAGTGTCAAGCCGGCAGAAGGACATCCAATACTCCAGCCGGACCCGCGCCATCACGGATCAGGCCTTGCGGATGCAGAAGATGCGTCAGGCATTGCAGCGAACGATCGAACGGCTGCCGGAAAGCGCGAAGGCGGATCCGGAGATCCGCGCCATCGCCGAGATGGCTCGTCATCGCTCCTGCAACATCATCCACCTGATCTATCAGTCCAAGGTCTACGAGGGCCAGTCCAAGGACTACGAGTTCGGGCTGAACGCAATGCGGGCCCACTGGCAGAGCGGGTTGGAAGACATCCGCCGGACCCTGTGCGACCCACGTCGCCTCGACCTGCCGGCTCCCGAGCTCGGCATCATCACGCACGACATCCATCGGCCGATCGAACTCTAGCTCCCACCTGGTTTCGGAGAAGCGCCATGTCTTCCCTTTCCTTTGCGCCTGAACAGTCAACCAAGAGCACTCTGCGCCCGTCGCGCAGGGCGATCCGGCGGGGAGCGCTGGCATTCGGCGCGGCCCTTGGAGTCGCCGGGGCCGCCGCTTTCGGTCACTACTACATGACGACCGGCCGCTACCTGGAGACGACCGACGACGCCTATGTCAAAGCCGACTCCACCATCATCGCGCCGAAGGTTTCCGGCTACATTGCCGAGGTCCTGGTCGCAGACAACGAGCCGGTGAAAGCCGGTCAGCTGCTGGCCCGGATCGACGACCGCGATTTCGCCACGGCCCTGAACCAGGCGACAGCCGACGTTGCGGCCTCCCAGGCAGCGGTGAAGAACCTCGACGCGCAGATCGAATTGCAGGAGCCGCTCGTTCAACAGCAGGCGGCCGAGGTCGACGCGACCGAAGCCAATCTGAAATTCGCCCAGCAGGAGCGCGCCCGGTACGACGAGCTCATGAAGTCGGGTTCAGGCACGGTTCAGCGCGCCCAGCAAACCGACGCGATGCTGCGCTCGCAGACCGCGCAGTTGCAGCAAGGCAAGGCGGGGTTGATCGCTGCCAACAAGAAGATCGAGGTGCTCTCGACCCAACGCGCCCAGGCGCTCGCCCAGCTTGATCACGCCCGCGCGCTCCAGCAGCAGGCGGCGCTCAACCTGTCCTACACGCAAGTCACCGCGCCGATCGACGGCACGGTCGGCGCGCGCACGCTGCGCGTCGGTCAATTCGTCCAGGCCGGCACGCAACTGATGGCGGTCGTCCCGCTGGATGCCGTCTACGTCGTCGCGAACTTCAAGGAAACCCAACTCACCCATGTGCGCAATGGCCAGCCGGTCGAGCTGCGCATCGACAGCTTCCACGCGATCAGGCTGAGGGGCCATGTCGACAGCCTCTCGCCGGCAAGCGGCCTGGAGTTCGCGCTGCTGCCTCCCGACAACGCCACCGGCAATTTCACCAAGATCGTGCAGCGCGTGCCGGTGAAGATCGTGCTCGACGATCGCAACCTGAAGGGCCTGCTGCGTCCAGGGATGTCGGCGGTGCCCACGATCGATACCAAATCGGAAGCCGTTGCCGCACGCGAAGCCGAAAGACATCTCGCGTCGCGCGGCCGGCAACCTCGCGGCTGACCGTCCGCGCATATCCCTGCTTGTTTGCAAGGAGACCACCATGACGACGTTGCAGAACACCGCCGGCGCCTTGCCCGCGAACGAGCCTTTGCCGTCCCCCGCGGCGCCGGTGGCGCAGACCGTCACGGCAAAGACCTGGCTCGCGGTAACCGGCGCGACGCTTGGCGCCTTCATGGCGGTGCTCAATATCCAGATCGTCAACGCCTCGCTCGCCGACATTCAGGGCGGGATCGGCGCAGGCATCGACGACGGCGGCTGGATCTCGACCTCCTACCTGATCGCCGAGATCGTGGTCATTCCGCTCAGCGGCTGGCTTGCCCAGGTGTTTTCGGTCCGCATCTATCTGCTGACCAACGCCTTCCTGTTCCTGGTGTTCTCCGCGGCGTGTGCGATGGCGCAGGATTTGCCGCAGATGATCGCGCTGCGCGCAGTGCAGGGTTTTACAGGCGGCGTCCTGATCCCGATGGCGTTCACGCTGATCATCACTCTGCTGCCAAAGGCAAAGCAGCCGATCGGGTTGGCGATGTTCGCGATCTCCGCGACCTTTGCTCCCGCGATCGGACCGACCATCGGCGGCTATCTCACCGAGAACTTCGGCTGGAAATACATCTTTTATGTCAACGCCGTGCCCGGCGCGGCGATGATCGCGATGCTGTTCTTCTCGCTGGAAGCGAATCCGATGAAGTTGTCGCTGCTCCGCGAAGGCGACTGGGCAGGCATCATCACCATGGCGATCGGACTCGCCGCCCTGCAGACCGTGCTGGAAGAGGGCAACAAGGACGACTGGTTCGGCTCGCCTTTCATCGTTCGGCTGACTCTGATCGCCGCGGTTGCGCTGACCCTGTTCCTCGCAATCGAGCTGACCGTGAGCAGACCCCTCTTGAACCTGCGCATCCTGGCCCGCCGCAATTTCGGCTTCGGCGTGCTCGCGAACTTCCTGCTCGGCGTCTCGCTCTATGGTTCGGTCTACGTCCTTCCGGTCTATCTGTCCCGGATCCAGGGCTACAATTCCGAGCAGATCGGCATGGTGCTGGCATGGACCGGCCTGCCACAGCTCGTGCTGATACCGCTGGTTCCGCGCCTGATGAAGAACTTCGACCCGCGCCTCGTCATCGGTGTCGGCTTTGTGCTGTTCGGCGGTTCCAACTTCTTCAACATCCACATGACGAATGACTACGCCGCCGATCAGCTGTTCTGGCCGAATGTCATCCGCGCGCTTGGCCAGGCCCTCGTCTTTGCGCCACTGTCCGCTGTTGCAACGGCGGGAATGGAGGCGGAGAACGCCGGCTCGGCATCTGCGCTCTTCAACATGATGCGCAATCTCGGAGGCGCGATCGGCATCGCCGCCCTGCAGACGCTGCTGACGAAGCGCGAGCAATTTCATTCCAACGTGCTCTCGCAGCAGGTGACATTGTTCGAGCAGGCGACCCGTACCCGGCTCGATCAACTCACCCAGTATTTCATGAATCACGGCGTGATCGATCGCGTCGATGCCGTCCACCGCGCCTACGTCGCGATCGGAAAGATTGTCCAGAAGCAGGCTTTCATCCTCGGCTTCAGCGACACCTTCTATCTGCTCGGCATCTCGCAGATCGTAGCCCTGATGGCAGCACTGATGCTCACCAAGCCCGACCGCCTCGATGCCGGCGGCGGTCATTGACCATCCCATCCCCAGAGGAGAACGATCATGAAACCCCGCATGAATTTCTACCAGGCCGCCCCCGAGACCATCAAGGCGCTGACCGCGGTGGAGAATCAAATCCAGTCATCCGGCCTCGAACTGTCGTTGATCGAGCTCGTCAGGGCCCGTGCCTCGCAGATCAACCGCTGCGCCTTCTGCATCAACATGCACACGCAGGATGCACGCAAGCACGGCGAAACCGAGCAGCGGCTCTATCTCCTGAACGCCTGGCGCGAAGCGCCACTCTACAGCGACCGCGAACGCGCCGCACTGGCCTGGACCGAGGCGGTCACGCTGATCTCCGAAACGCACGCGCCCGACGACGTCTATGACGAGCTCTGCCAGCACTTCTCCGACGCCGAGGCGGCGAACCTGACCATCCTGATCGGAACGATCAACGCGTGGAATCGCCTTGCCATCGCTTTCCGCGCCATACCGCCAAGCAGGGCCAGGGCGGCGTCGGCCGCCTGAGTCTCTACGTACATCAACTCTCTCACATCGAAAGGAACTGCCATGCTGAAGGGAAAAGTAGCAATCGTCACCGGGTCAACCAGCGGCATCGGACTGGGCATCGCCAAGGAATTGGCCGGCCTCGGCGCCGACCTGGTGCTGAACGGATTTGGCGACGCCGCCGAGATCGAGTCGATTCGCGGCGGCATCGAGCGTGAGAGTGCCGTGCGTGTCATTTACGACGGCGCCGATATGTCGAAAGGAGACGCCGTACGCGGGATGATCGCGGCCGCGTTCGAGAAATTCGGACGCATCGACATCCTGGTGAACAATGCCGGCATCCAGTTCACCGCTCCGGTAGAGGAATTTCCCGCCGCCAAGTGGGACGCGATCCTTGGGATCAATCTGTCCGCGGCATTCCACGGCATCGCCGCCGCGGTGCCCCGGATGAAGAAGCAGCGCTGGGGGCGGATCATCAACATTGCCTCGACGCACGGCCTTGTCGCCTCAACCCATAAGGCCGCTTATGTTGCGGCCAAGCACGGGCTGGTTGGCCTGACGAAGGTGGTCGGTCTCGAGACCGCCGGCAGCGGCGTCACCTGCAATGCGGTCTGTCCGGGCTGGGTGAGAACGCCCTTGGTCGAAAAGCAGATCAGCGACATGGCCGCGCGACGAGGCATCACCCAAAAGGAAGCGGCCAATGAGCTGCTGGCCGAGAAGCAGCCGTCTCTGGATTTCGTGTCTCCCTCACAGCTTGGCGGCACGGTTGCCTTCCTCTGTTCACCCGCGGCGGACCAGATCACCGGCACGACGATTTCCGTCGATGGCGGCTGGACCGCGCAGTAGCTGAGACGAGACCGGCGGCGTCGCCGCTTCAACAGAGGATATGAAGGCACATCATGGGTACAGAACGGAAAGTGGCTATCATCACCGGCGCGTCGCAAGGTATCGGCGAGGCGTTGGTCGGCGCCTACCGCGATCGCAACTTTCGCGTGGTCGCGAATTCCCGCTCGATCAGGCAGTCGTCCGATCCGGATATCCTGGCCGTTGCCGGGGACATCGCCGATCCGAGCACCGCTGAGCGCATCGTGTCGCAGGCGATCGACCGTTTCGGTCGTATCGATACCCTCGTCAACAATGCCGGCATCTTCGTCGCAAAGCCATTTACCGAATATTCGGACGACGACTATGCCAACCTGCTGGGGATCAATCTCGACGGTTTCTTCCATGTTACCCGCCGCGCAGCCAAGGAAATGCTGAAGCGGGGATCCGGGCATATCGTGCAGATCACAAGCAGCCTCGACGAACACGCCTTCAGCAGCGTGCCTTCGGCGCTGGCAGCTCTCACGAAAGGCGGCTTGAACGCAGCAACGAAGTCGCTCGCGATCGAATATGCGCGCAAGGGTATCCGCGTCAACGCTGTCGCGCCCGGCGCGGTCAAGACGCCGATGCACGCACCCGAATCCTACGACTTCCTGGCCAAGCTGCATCCGGTCGAACGAATGGGCGAGGTGCGCGATGTCGTCGATGCGGTGCTGTACCTCGAAGGAGCCAACTTCACCACGGGCGAGATCCTGCACGTCGACGGCGGACAGAGCGCCGGACACTAGGGAGAGCACCGCGCCGTCCGAATCGACGGCGCGGAACGGCATCCGGAATTTCGAGGCCAGCTTGTAATGACGGTCGTACCTCAATCGTCCCGGTCGGACTCTGAGGCTGCAGCGCGCGAAGCGGCATTGGACACTGTCGCGCTGGCAGCCAGGCTGCTGTTTGTCCACGGGCAAACCACGGAGCGGATGGTGGTGACTGCCGAACGCCTTGGGGCAGCCATGGGCGTGCCGGCGAAGGTGCTGCCGGACTGGGACAAGCTTACGGTCGAGTTCGACGGTACGTCGTTGTCCGAGGTCGTCCCTGCGAAGCCGCTCGCCGTAGACATGCACAGGGTGCTCGCCATCACCGTCATTGTGGACCGGCTATGCAACGGCACCCTGCCGGCGGATCAAGCACGGCCCGCGCTGCTTTCGGCCGGAAACAAACCCACCGCGAGCACGCTCCAATTCACTTCGGCTGCAGCCATCGGCGCGGCGTCTCTCGGGGTAATCTTCGGCGCGCTCGACATCGCGAGCCTGATGCTCATTGCATCGAGCGCCGCCATCGGCGCCCTCGTCCGACGTAGGCTGTCAACCCTGAGCACCAACCCCTTTGTCCAACCGCTTTGCGCCGGCCTGATTGCCGGCCTCATCGCGGCCGTTTCGGCCAACCTTCATTTGCGGATTGCGACAGCGCTCGTCGCATTCTGTCCTTGCATGATGCTGGTGCCGGGCCCGCATCTCCTCAACGGCGCGATCGATCTCGCCCGGACGCGGATTGCACTTGGCATCGCTCGCCTGACCTATGCCGCCATCATCGTGCTCATGATCTGTTTCGGCCTGCTGCTGGGGTTCGCGGCCAGCGGGGCCGCACCCCCAGCCGCCGGACCATCCGCGCCCGTGCCACTCATGGCCGACGCGATCGCGGCAGGATGCGCCGTCGCCTCCTTCGGGGCGTTGTTCTCGATGCCATGGCGCATGCTGCCATTCCCGGTTGCGGCCGGCGTGCTCGGGCATGCGGCACGGTGGGCACTGATCTCGCTCGCAGGGACGAATGTCGCGACCGGAGCGCTCATCGCCTGCATTCTGGTCAGCATCATCGTGACGCCGGTGGTAGACCGCCTGCATCTGCCCTTCGCCGCACTGGGCTTTTCCGCGGTCGTCTCCATGATGCCGGGCTTCTTTCTGTTCCAGGCCGCGAGCGGCCTCGTCGAATTGGTCTCGATGGGAGCTCGTGCGCCGACCACTCTGCTGACGAATGTCGCCGCGGATGGCACCACGGCATTTCTGGTCGTCTTGGCGATGACGTTCGGGTTGATCCTGCCGCGCATGCTGCTGGAATCTCGCTTGTGACATGGCACGCATCGTCCAAGGGACGGTAATCCAATTGACTTTCTGGCTGTGAAGGCGCCGCCGATCAGTTCGCCGTCACGGGCGTGGATTTCGACGGGAAAGCAACGCCGAGTTATTCCGCTACGCGAGGCCCGGCGCGCAGGGTACCAGGAGATCAGGGCCGTCCGGTTCTCGATACTGTCGATGCGGTGGAGCTCCCGACGTCGAGTGTCCAGACCGAAACGGCTTGGAGACAGCCTGCGCCCGGGGAGCCTGAATCTTTTTCAACTAATGCCGCGCATCGGTTGTTGGCATTCTTGTCGGCATCGGCACAATCCGAAGACAAAAATTATTTCAATTTCAGATGGTTACACCATTAGACTGCTATCGGCCCTGGGGCACCACGCTTCGCCCTTGCGGGCTTCGCTTGGCGCAGCCACGCGAAAGGCTGCAAGGGCGAAGCGTGTCCGGCGAAGCTTGAGCGAAGCGAGAGCGACGGACGGCCTGGGCCCCATCTGGCAACGTTCGATCTTTCCAGATCAGATGCGGTCTTCCTTGCGGCATTCACGGCCGTGCGCCCGCTTTTGCTGCTATGCGGCGGTATCCGTGCTGGTAGATTGCAATGCTGCTGGTATTGCGATTTTTGGAGTGAACGGAGCACGTGACGAGGTCGGATGCCCGAAACAGGTGAGCCCTCCCAGCCCGCGTTCGCGCAGGCTCTCGCGCTGCATCAGCGGGGGCAGTTGGCGGCGGCAGAGAAGATCTATGAAGATATTCTCCGGCGACAGCCAAGCAACTTCGATGCGCTGCATCTGTTAGGCCTGATTTCCGCACAGACCGGCCGCAGCGAGCGCGGTGTTGACCTGATCCGGCGAGCGATCAGGCTCAACGGCAACGTTGCGGACGCGCACAACAATCTGGGTAACGCGCTGCGCGATTTGCGCCGCTTCGACGAAGCGCTCGCGAGCTTCGACCGGGCGACCGCGCTCAGGCAAAACCTCGCGCCGGCGCTCTACAATCGCGGATTGACGCTCGCAGACCTTGGCCGCCACGAGGAGGCGCTCGCCAGCTACGATCGCGTGATCGCACTGGTGCCGGGCCATGCAGATGCCCATCGGAACAAGGGCGCCGCGCTGAGAAAGCTCGGGCGGTTCGAGGAGGCCCTGGCGAGCCTGGACAAGGCGATTGCGCTCAAGCCCAACGACGCCGGTGCACACAACGATCGTGGCAACGTGCTCAATGATCTCGAGAGGTTCGATGAGGCGCTCGCGAGCTACGACTTGGCGCCGGGAATTGCCGGCGCGTGCTACAACCGCGGCAACGTGCTGACCAGACTGGATCGTCTCGAAGAGGCGATCGCGAGTTTCGACAAGGCGATCGCGCTGCGGCCCGACTATGGCGAAGCCTACAACAACCGCGGCACGGCGCTGCTCAAGCTCAGGCAGCCCGAGGCGGCGCTCGCCAGCATCGACAAGGCGATCCAGTACAAGGGCGACGATGCGGCGGCCCATGCCAACCGCGGCAAGGTTCTATCCATGCTGGCGCGCTACGACGAGGCCCTCGCTGCCTATGACAGGGCCGTCGCGCTCAAGCCGGACCAGGCCGACATCGAAGGCTATCGTCTGCACGCCAAATCTCACCTTTGCGACTGGGACAACTTCCGCGCCGATTGCGCCCAACTGATCGAGTCGATCAGGGAGCGGAACGCGACGACGGCGCCATTCCTGTTTTGCAGCGTTCCTTCATCGGCCGCCGACCAGCTGCTGTGCGCCACGCGATGGACCGCGAAGAACCATCCGCCGTCCGAGAACCAGCGCTGGCGGGGCGAGCGCTATCATCACGATCGAATTCGCATCGGCTATTTCTCATCGGATTTCTGCAATCACGCGACATCGCATTTGATGGCAGGGATGTTCGAGTGCCACGACCGGTCGAAATTCGAGACGGTGGCCATCTCATGGTCACCCACCGACCCCACGGAGATGCGTCGACGGCTTGAGGCGACGTTCGATCGCCTTGTCGAGGTCGGGGACATGAACGACGATGAAGTCGCCGACCTGATCCGACGATTGGAGATCGACATCCTGGTCGATTTGAAGGGCTTTACCGGGGGATCCCGCACCAGAGTCCTGGGCCGCCGGCCCGCCCCTATCCAGGTCAGTTATCTGGGTTACCCCGGAACACTCGGTGCCCCGTTCGTCGACTACATCATCGCCGATCGGACCGTGATCCCGGACCACCATCGCGAATTCTACAGCGAAAAGGTGGTCGCGCTGCCCGACACCTATCAGGCCAACGACGACAAGCGCGCTATTGCCGATCGGATCTTTACGCGCGGTGACGTGGGGCTGGCACCGGCGGGCTTCGTGTTTTGTTGCTTCAACAACAACTACAAGATCACGCCCGACATGTTCGATCGGTGGATGAGGATCCTCGGCCGCGTCGAGGGCAGCATGTTGTGGCTGCTCGAAGCCAGCGCCGAGTCTGCCGCAAATCTGCGCAAGGAGGCGGTCGCGCGTGGCGTCGCTGCGGAACGCCTTGTGTTCGCACAGCGTGCGTCGTTACCCGACCATCTCGCACGCCACCGCCTCGCCGACCTGTTCCTCGACAGCACGCCCTACAACGCCCACACGACCGCCAGCGATGCGCTATGGGCCGGGCTGCCGGTGCTGACCGTTCTCGGCGAAACGTTTGCCAGCCGGGTCGCGGCAAGCTTGCTCCACGCGGTCGGCCTACCCGAGCTTATTGCGGAATCGCCGGAGGCCTACGAGCAGATGGCGGTCGATCTTGCAATCCATCCCTCGAGGCTCGCGGCGCTCAAGACCAGGCTGACGGCCAACCGGCAGACGGCACCGTTGTTCGATACCAAACGTTTCACGGGGCATATCGAGGCCGCTTACACCGCGATGCATGAGCGCCACCGGACGGGCCTCGCGCCGGACCATATCGTCGTCCCGGCGTGATCGTTGCGGCGTCGCCAACTTTCGCGGCCGCCGTGGTTTCGACGCGCGAACCGCGCCGAGCAAGGTCCTGATAATGATGCTTTCACGCACTCTTGGCGACTGGCGCAACCACCGGCTTGGCGTCGCCGAACATCGCCGGATCGATCGTCAACTGAAAGCGCTTGAAGCGCCAGCCCTGGCCCGTTCGCTTCACGATGCAATCGCCGCCCGCAGTGGCGATTGCAACCGGCCCGGTCGCGATGTTCATCTTGGTGATGTAGAAGCGATAGCGTGCGCCCTCCTCATGGGCATCGACGACGTGGTTGGTAAGGAAATGCCGCACGCCGTCTTCCTTGCCGGCGGCGATGTGCTTGGTGATGAATTCCTTCACCGCGGCGGGACCGACGAACTCGCCGTAGGGGGCAACGAAGACGCCGTCGTCGGCAAAGCCGGAGGCGAACCCGCCGGCATCCTCACTGTCGAGCCCGATATAGGTGCGCGCGGTGAGTTCCTGGATATCGATCTTGTCTTCGGTCGTGATGGTCATCGATAGTCTCCCTTGGGTTTCAGTATTTGAATGAATGGACTCAGGCGGACGCGATGTGCCGCCGCAGCAGCGCGTTGAAGGGCTCGCCAACCTTCTGGACTGCGTGACCGGCCCCTTGCAGGCAGTGGCATTCGACGTTGAACAGGTCAGCGAGCCGCCCGCTGATGCCGTCAAATGCTTCACTCCATCCGCCGGCGACGACGAGCTTCGGAAAGCGCGCGTCGGCGACCGCGCCGACCGGCGCATCGACGCTCCAGGGACGCTCGGTGACGAGGACGCCGGCCGCAGCGTTCACCGGCGGGGGAAGCGGATCGGGCATCGGCATGTTCATCTCGAGCGCCGCCAGGAAACCGGTCACGAAGGCGTGGCGCTTCGTCCGATCGGCGGTGGCCCAATGCTTGCGCATCGCCTCCGCCACGCGGCGCACCGGGGCGAGATCGGACGCCAGCGCGAAGGCCGGCGGCTCAATCACCGTGAGCGAACGCACGAGGTCGGGACGCCGGCCGGCGGCGTTCATCGCAACGATCCCTCCCATCGACGTGCCGACCAGATGGGCGCCGTCGCCGAGCAACTCGATGACATCAGCCGCATCGCGAAGGACATCCACCGCATCGATCGGCGCGGTGTCGCCGTAGCCGCGGCGGGTCATGACTGCCAGGGCGAAGGTGTCGGCCAGCGGCTTCTGCTCGCCGAATGCAGCGGCACCGACGCCAAGGCTGCCGTGGACAAGGACGATCCGGTCCGCTCCACTACCCCAATTTTCAACTGCATAGGACATCAATGGTCTCCAATTTTCGATGGCGCGATGTGCGGTCGCACGGCCGCGCGGTGCGGTGTCGAGCGTTGCGGGGTCGCGAATGCTGCTATTTGCGAAACGATGTACGCGTTGGCGCGGGGGCCGGCGCTTCGGGCGCCCACAGCCGGTGGCTCAGGTTGGCGAATACCGTGAAACCGCGCGAGACGGCCGCGCTGTCGATACCAGGCATCGCCGTCCCTCCGGAAACGTTGGCTGACAGCTCGTGCGTCGCCCACACGCTCAACGCGGCAGGACCGAAATTGTATCCGACCAGCGCGCCGGCGGCCCAGATGTCGTAACGCTTGAGATTGACCGCCCCGCCATAGAATGCGCTGGACTTGTCGTCGCTCACTTGTCCGACGTAGTAGCCGACGGGACCGAACGTCCAGTTGCCGATGGTTTTGGTCGCGGTGAATTCGGCATGCAGCACGTTGCCGCTGGTGTAGCCGGTCACCGAGCTCGCGGTGTTGATTTCCTCGAATAGGTTGGCGGTGAGATTCCAACCGTCCTTGAAATAGGAGGCGACGAGGTTCGGCTGGAAAGTCCACCAGGGCGCGCCGACATTTCCAAGCCCGT
Organism: Bradyrhizobium sp. UFLA03-84; assembly: GCF_002289535.1. Taxonomy (NCBI): domain Bacteria; kingdom Pseudomonadati; phylum Pseudomonadota; class Alphaproteobacteria; order Hyphomicrobiales; family Nitrobacteraceae; genus Bradyrhizobium; species Bradyrhizobium sp. UFLA03-84. The sequence continues at coordinate 150,321 of NZ_NSJY01000005.1, forward strand.
TGGGGCCTGAGGTGGTGCCGGTCGGCATCCACATGCCGAAGCCCGACTTGACGTACACACCGCTGTCGCCGAGCTTCCAGCTCAGCTCCGCCGGCGCCAGGAACGTATTGTGCATGCCGAGCGGATTGACGTTCACCGGCGATCCGACGTCGAGCATCATGAACGGTTGCACGATCACCGCATCGTAGGTTGCGCCGAATACTGTCCATCCGGGCACCCAGAGCAATCCTGCGGCCCCGGCCGCGATGTGAACGGAGGTCTTGCCGCCGCCTGCGGCGGTGGGCGCGCCCGGACCGACGATCGATCCCGAATAGGCCACCGCCTGATCGAACATATAGAGGCCGGCCGGCGGCGTGATCGCGGCATTTCCAAGTACGAGGCCCGGCTTCTGCGCCGAGCCGATATAGCCGGCCTCGAACGCTGAGGCCTGCGTGCAAGCTACCGTCAGGCCGACCGTCAATCCTGTAATAAATATCCGTGTAGAAAACATGTCCCCTCCGATCCAATGCCTCCTGCTCTCATCACCGGATGGCGGCGGCAGGTTTCGTTGGCTGGAATGTTGGACAGAGGACGGCGCGGCGCTATCGCACGCGCGAAGACGGCTATCGGAATCGCGAAAATTTTCGTGGACGCGCGGCGCTACGAGCGGCGTTTTGCCAGCACGACGGACGGCTTCTCGCCGAATCGCTGCTTGAATCGCACCGAGAAATCGCCAAGGTGGAAGAAGCCGCATTGCAGCGCGACGTCGGTCACCGCAACACTGCCGGGTTCGGATGACAACAGAATGGCGTGCACCCGGTCGAGCCGTTGCGCGCGCAGCCATCGGCTCGGCGACGTCCCGAGATCGCGCTGGAACCCGGCCTGGAGGCTGCGCAGGCTGAGCCCGCAGTGCCGTGCGACCTGCCCCAGGCTGACCGCATCGGCGATGTGCTGGCGCATATAGTCCATCGCCTTGCGCACCTGCGCCGACGGCGCTGCCCCGTTCGCCGCAGCGATCGCGCCGCTGAAATTGTTCGGCTGCGCCATCAGCAGCGATTCGATGATCAGTTCCTCGAGCCGCACCAGCATCTTCGGATGCGCCAGCGCCTCGCTGAACATCGACAGGCTGGCGGCGGCCTCTAGCAGCTTGTGCCAGAACGCCGGGACACCGCGCAACGCGAGATCGAAATGAACCGGCATCGCCTTGTCGAGGCCGAGAAAGTTCGCGCAGGCCACCTCGACCCGCCGGCGGTCGAGCCGCAACAGGATCTGGTCGAACGCGCCATCGATGTCGAGGCGAAATTCCCGGTATGGCCCTACGATCGTGCCGTGGCCCGGTGTCACCTCGGCAACTGCCGAGCCATAGCGAAACAGCGCGCTGCCCTGCACCGGCAGCGTGACGAGGAAATTCCCCTCCTCCGACAATTCGGGCACCACCGTGACGTCGCCGCCATAGCGCAGCCGGTTCAGCGAAATCGGTCCTATTGGCAGATGATGCAGGCGCGCGGCGAGCTTCGCGCGCCGCCCCCGCATAGCCAGGTCGTGCGGCCGGAGCATCCTGCTGCATCCGTCGACGACCTCGTCAAGGTCACCGCTTGCAAGAACCAAGTGCTTGGCGTCGAACAGACGACCTGCGATGAACGAGGTCGACACGGCCATCACTGCTGCTCCTCTCCAATCGTCGGCGACGCCTTGACATCACAACCATAGCGCAATCGGGTGATTGGCGCACGGTATCGTCGTTATCGGCAACATGGTTCTGCCGCATCGCAAAACCCGCTATTGGCCACCGCCGCAGAAGCGCCCTGCTTCGGCGCCGATGCCCGAAATCGACAATCGACAGGTTCACACGCGCTCTTGCACAACCTCTTCGCTCAAACAGATACGACGGTCGAAAGTCCTAAACGGCATTCGAATGGCCACGCAGCAGCGCCTCGACACAGGACGCGATCTCCAGCAGGCGCCGGTCGGCATTCCTGCGGCCGATCAGCATCAGGCCGACCGGAAGCCCGTCTACGGGTATCGGCAATGAGATCGACGGACAATCGAGCAGATTGGCGACCCGTGGATTGCGAAGCACGAGACCATTGGCCTGATGGAACGCAGCGTCCTCTTCAACCGACGACAACAACGGCGCGCGGATCGGCGTCGTCGGCAGGATGAAAACCTCATCATTGCCGAAGGACTGCTCGAAGAACCGGATGGCGGCTTGCCGCAGCCGCACCATGCGCACATAGTCGATACCGAGGATACCGGCGCCCGCCTCGATGCGAACGCGGGTCTTCGGATCGACTCCATCCAGGCTCGACAGGCCGAGACCACGCAACGTCGCGCCGACCTCGATCGACGGAAACGTGCCGATCCCATCGATCTCGGCGACATCGTCGAGAGCGGCCTCGATCGATCCATCCGCAATCTGCAATCCACCTGATCGAAGCCGCTCGACGGCATTCTTAAACGCGCCGAGCACCTCCGGCTCGCAACTATCAAACAGGCGACCGCGAGCGACCGTGAGACGAAAGGTGTAGGGAGAGGCCGGCTGCGGCCGCGACGCCACGTCTCCACCCGACAGCACCTGATCGGCCATGAAGCAGTCCGCGACGCTCAAGGCGATCGGACCGATGGTATCGAGGCTCGACGACAGCGAGAACGCGCCGGCAGTCGGCACGAAGCCGCTCGTCGGCTTGAAGCCGGTCGCCCCCGACAGCGCCGCCGGAATTCGGATCGACCCTCCGGTGTCGCTCCCGATGGCGATTTCGGCCATGCCGTCAACAACCGAGACGACCGCCCCTGACGAGGATCCTCCCGGCGCGCGCCGGCGGTCGCGGGGGTTGCCAGGCACCCCATCGTGCGGATTGGTGCCGAGTGCGGAAAAGGCAAACTCGGTCATCTGCGTCTTGCCGATGATCACCGCTCCCGCCGCGCGCAAACGCTTCACGACCAGCGCGTCTTCAGCGGCGGGCGGCAAGGCGCGCAATACGGCGGAGCCCGAGCTCGTCACGGTGCCGGCGACGTCGAACAGAGCCTTGACCGAGACAATGCGACCGTCGAGCGGGCCGCGCGTCGTCCCGGCGGCGACTCGTCGATCGGCGGCTTCGGCCTCGCACCTAGCGCTCTCCTCGAACAAAGCGGTGAAGGTATTCGCTGCGTCAGATGATCGCGCGCGTGTCAGCGCGGCTTCCAATCGTGCCACGGCGGTGGGTTGAGATTGGTCGTTAGCTAACGTCATCGGTCGACGCTCCTCACCGGACGCTGGCGGTCACGAGACGACCGGAAGCACATCGATGTCGTAACCGTGGATCAGGGAGCGCCTGAGAACCGGATCGCTCAGCTCCATTTCGAAGCGCGCTGCCGGTCGAATTCCGCCGATCGCACCCGGCGTGCCGCAGAACATCAAGGTCCCGGCCGGAAGGATGTCGGCGTTCGCGTAGCGGCGAATCAGATCGCGCGGGGTTCTCAGCGAGGAAACCGGGCTCTCCTGATAGAGCACCCGCCTCCCATCAATCGTCGCCCACGAGCGAAGCACGAGTTCATCCCAGTGCGGCTCGACGTCAGCGTAGGACCAGAGCTGCCGGCCGACCGGCTTGCCGCAGAGCTGCTTCGAAAGTGCGATGCCCGCGGCTTCCGCCTTGCGATCGGTATGGTCGGATCCGATTCCGATCCAGAGGCCGTCGGCCATGGCGACCACGACGGGCTCGACCTCACCGGAACTGTCCGGACCGAGCACGGTCAAGCGATCCGCCTGCGTCAGCGTCTGCGCCGCGACACGGTAGTAGAGCGGCGTCGTCGACGGGCGCGGGATTCCGAGCGCCGCGAGCTCCTCGATATGGTGCTCGATCGCCGCCGCGTTCCTGCCCGCCCAGCCCGCGATCACGAGCGATTCGATTTCGACGCCGACGTGGTCGGTCCGATCCTTCGCGATGCGGTCAAACTTCATGAACATGGGCTTTGTCATCCTTGGTAGACGGAACGAGAATCTCGCCGCGCTCGATCTGCAACGTGCGATCCGCGACGCGGTCGAGCAGGACCGGCGAGGATTCCGTGATCAGCAGGGCGAGCTCCGGCCGGTGCTTGCGCAGCTCACCGAGAGTTCGTGCATAATCGAGCGCCAGGGCCGGCGCCAGCCCCTGGAACGGTTCGTCGAGCAACAGGACCTTGCGCGCGACCGTCAGCGCACGGCCCAGCGCAACCATCTTGCCCTGCCCGCCGGAAACGCCGCCCGCGGGCCGGGCCCGCATTGCATGCAGTTCGGGCAGTAGCGCATAGATCTCGTCCAGCCTGCGAACGATCTCCGGCTTGGCAAGGTTCAGCGCCAGTGCCGGAAGGCGGATGTTCTCCTCGACGCTCAACTCCGGTATCAGCCGGCGATCCTCCGGCGCATATCCGATGCCGGCCCGGGCGCGCGTGTAGGCCGGCCGGCGGCCGAGATCGTCGGCATCGAGGTGGATCGAGCCCTCGTCGTGCGCGATGAGGCCCATGATCGCGCGAAGCGTCGTGGTCTTGCCGGCGCCATTGCGGCCGATCAACACCGTGGTCTTGCGCGCGACGATGTCGCAGCTGACCTTGCGCAGCACGCGGACGCCCTCGATCGAGACGCTGACCTTGTCGAGCCTGAGCATCAGGCCACCCCCACAACGCGTTCGCGGACCTGCGCGTTGCCGAACACCTCATCTGGTGGCCCTTCGGCCATGATGTTCCCGGCATTCCACACCAGGACGCGGCTTGCGTAACGTGCAACCACGTCCATGTCGTGCTCGACAAAGAGAGCGGTGATGCGGCGCTGGCGCAGCGCGCTCATCAGCGCCTCCATCAGCGGGAAGCGTTCCAGCGCACTCACGCCGCTGGTCGGCTCGTCCAGCAGCAGCAGCCGCGGCTTGAGCGCCAACGCAACGGCGATGTCCAGTAGCTTGCGATGACCCTCCGGCAGGGTGCTGCTGATCCGCTCGGCATCGCCGTCGAGACCGACCAGTTCGAGCAGGGCCATGGCCTCCTCGCGCCGTTTCGCTGTTTCAAGCGGCCGGACCGCGCTCCACAGTCCGTCGGTTGCCGCAAGCGCGAGCATCATGTTGTCGATCACGCGCTGTGCGGAGAACAGTTGCGGGATCTGAAAGGCGCGTGCGACGCCTCGCCGCGCAATGGCGCGCGGCGACAGCCGGGTGATATCGGTGCCGTCGAGCAGAACGCTGCCTGAAACCGGGCGGATATAACCCGTGCAGATGTTGAGCAGCGTCGTCTTGCCCGAGCCGTTCGGACCGATGATCGCGAGAAACTCGCCGTCGTGGATCGCGATGCTCGCCCCGTCGGCGGCCTTGACCCCGTTGAATGCGACACAGAGGTTCTTGGCCTCCAGGATGGGACGCCTCATGGGCTCGACGCCTCCTTGCGCGCGAATAGTCCATAGATGCCCTGCGGCATGAACATGATCACGATGATCAGAGCCATGCCCACGATCAGATTCCAGGCATCGGTTACGGTCACGGCTGCGCTGTGCAGCAGTTCGAGGAACAAGGCGCCGATGAACGCGCCCGGCACGCCACCGATGCCGCCAAGCACGGCGATCAGGACGAGATGGCCGGATGCCGTCCAGAACGCGAAGTCGGGGACCACGCGGCCGATCGCAAGAGCGGAGATCGCGCCACCGAGGCCGGCGAGGGCCGCCGATATCACGTAGGCGATCAGCAGCACCGCCCAGACCGGAATGCCCAGATATTCGAGCCTGATCTCGTTGGTATGGACGGCCGAGAGCGCATGCCCCAGCGGACTGTCGAGGTATCGCTGGACGGCGAGACCGACGAGCACCATCAGCGCCAGGCTGAGGTAGAACAGCATGCTCTTGAACATCGGCTCGGCGAAGACCACGCCGAACACCGCCGGAATCGGAACCGGCATCCCGTCCGTTCCACCCGTGACTCCGTAGAGTTTGGCGCACAGCGCGTAAAACACCATGGAGACCGCGAGATTCAACATCGCGAAGAAGATCGCGCGATAGCGGACCAGGAACGCACCGGCGATCACGCCGGTCAGCGCAGCGACCAGCACCGAGAGCACCAGAAGCAATCCGAGGTCGCTGACGCCGCACCCCGCCAGGAAGGCGACGCCGTAGGCGCTGGCGGCGAAGAACATCGCGTGACCGATCGAGATCAGCCCGGCACGCAGCAGCACGGCGACACCGAGCGCCGCAAAGCCCTTGGCGATCGCAAGCGTCAACACGAATTGAAGCCACGGCGCGGCGACAGGGAGCACCGCGAGCGTGAGAACCGCGGCCGCGGCCAGGATGATCCGCATCATATCCTCCGCGCCGTTACCGATCCGAACAGGCCGTAGGGGCGGATCAGAAGCACGATCAGCATTGCTGCATAGGGCGCAACCGCGTCCAGCGAGGGCGCCAGATAGATCGCGAGCACGCGCGCTAGCCCGACGATCAGCGAGGCGACCGCGGCACCCTCGATTTGCCCGAGCCCTCCGATCGCCGCCACCGCAAAAGCGAGCACCATGGTGTCGGCCCCGAGCCCCGGGGCAATGCCCGATGTCGGCGTCGCCAGAGCGCCCCCGAGTGCGGCAAGGAACACGCCGAGCGAGAATGCCAGGATGAATATCCGGTTGGTATCGATACCGATCGACTGCGCCATTTCACGGTCGGTCACGACGGCCGTGATCAGGCGCCCGAGCCGCGTGTGGTTGATCAGGAGCCGCAACCCGACGACGACGAGGACCGCCATCCCGACCAGCAGAATCTGGTAGTTGAGATAAACGACGCCACCGATGCTCGACGTGCCAAGCAGTCGCATCGGCGCGTCCTCGTAGAGGGATTGCACGCCGAAGATCAGGCGCTGCAGGTCCTCGAGGATGAGGAACAATCCGAACGTGATCAGGATCTGGACGGCTTCGGACTTGCCGTAGGTCCAGCGGACCAGGCTGCGCTCGATCAGCGGACCGAAAACGGCGGCGACGAAGACCGCACTGAACAGCAACGCAACGAACGACAGATAGGGGTTGAGCTGCCGGCTCGCGATGAACAGGCAGGCCGACGCGGCGACGTAGCCACCGATCGAGTAGAGACTGCCGTGGGCCACGTTGAGGACACGCAGCACGCTGAACACCAGCGTCAGGCCGACTGCCGCGAAGAAGATCAACGCGGCGCTGGCCAGGCTATCCAGCAACAAGGGAATGATTGCATTCGACATCGGCTTAACGCCTGCTTGATTGGTTGCGAGCAAACGCTACCGTTCGCCGATCTTGTAGCTCCCCGGCTTCGGAAGGCTCTTCGCGAATTCGGGCTTGAGCGTCGAAATCCAGGCCAGCGGATCCTGGCCGGCCTGCGGCATCAGGCTGTCGCCCTTGTAGCGGACCATGTCGCCGATCACCGGAAACGGCTGCGCCGACGTCTTCATGGTGACCCCGACGATCTGGTCGACGAGACCGTCATTGTCGGCCCGCGTCTGCGCGGTGCCGGTCAAGGTAGCGACCTTGCTCCCCTTCATGGCGGCCGCAAGCTCGACGCGCGTCGGCCACTTGCCGCCATTCTTCTGCATGGCGGCCTCATAGGCGGCCTTCACGTAGATCAGCGCATTGGCCATCTTGATGGACGGAAACACCGGATACTCGCCGAAGCGCGCCTTGTAGGCCTCGGCAAACTTCACCGTCTCGGGATTGGCCTTGGCGTCCGGCGACATCCACCAGCCGTCGCCCAGAACCCCGACGATCACGCCATCCGGCAACGGTACGCGCTGCAGCACGGTCTCGCCGAGCGCGAGGACCACCTGGCTGGACGTGAACAGCCCGCGCGGCGTCGCCTGACGAACGAAGTTTTCGAGGTCGGCGCCCCAGAGGTTGGAGAAGACGACGTCCGGGCGCGCGGTCGTGAGGCGCGATATCTCGGTCTGGTAGTTCGGCGAGCCGAGCTTCGGATAGAGTTCGGCGACGATCTCGACGTCCGGCTTCAGTGCCTTGAGCGCCGCGGTGAAGATCTTGGCCGCGTCGTGGCCGAACGCGTAGTCCGGATTGATGATCGCCACCGTCTTCACGTCCGGCTTGCGATCCAGAAGGTAGATCGCATAGGCGATGAACTCGGGCACGGTGTTGCCGTTGGGCCGGAACACATACTTGCTCTTGCCGTCCATGAGCAGCTGGTGGGTATCGCAGTTCCAGCCGACGGTCGGAACCTCCAGTTGCTCCGCGATCGGCGCCAGCGCGAGGCAGGTGGCGCTCGACAAGGCGGCGACCATCACCTGGTTCTTCGTATCTCCGGCCAGCCGCCGATATTCCGCGATCACGCCTTGCGCACCCTGCGCCTCGTCGACGAAGGTCGCGGTGACCGGAACCCCTCCGATGCCGCCCTTGGCATTGATCTCGTCGATCATGAGATCGGCGGCGTTCTTGCCGGGCATGCCATAGGCCGCGGCGGGACCGGACGTGAACGTGAAGATGCCCAGTCCCATCGAGCCCGGTCTGTCCTGCGCCGCGACCGGAGTGGCCGCCACGACGCCGATCACAAGAGCGCCCGCCAGGCCATCGACCACCACCCGGAGGCGCGCGTGCGGCAATTCCCAATTGAACCGGAGCAGCGGTTGAAGCGAGGACATGCAACCCGCGAATGCGAGCGAGATATTCTTGAACGCCATATTTTCCCCCTTGAAGCGGTCGAACGATGTTGTCGGTGCCGGCGGAACGGCCTCAGACCGGATCGAAATAGTGGATTTCGAGAAGCAGGCAGCCGTTGACGGACTTGAACGGACCGTGCGGCGCGTGCGGCGGCCGGCAGGCATAGGTGTTCGGCGGGAAGCTCTTGCCGCCCTCGCCCTTCTCGTCATTGCCGACGATCAGGTCGCCCGAGACGAGATAGACCTCTTCCCAATACTCGTGCGAAAACGGTGCGGTCGTGTAGACGCCTGGGGCAAAACGCAGCAGCCGGGTTCTCGTCCCGCGCCGGTTCTCCTCGTCGAGCGCGCCCGCAAGGATCTTCTGCTGGATGCCGGCGGGATAGCCTGCGGGCGTTTCCCAACCGGTGGTCATGTCGAGCGTGTAGAACTCGTCGTGCTTCTTGTTGACGGGCATGGATTGTCTCCGTTGATTCAGGCGGCTTTGCTGGCGGTCGAGACGCCGTTGAGGTCGTAGGAATCGAGCATGGTCTGGACCAGCCGATCGGCGCCGGCCCAGTCGTAGGTGCGATAGGAATGTCCCTTGGTGACGAAGGTCGCGCCGGCGTAGAACATCTCGTATTGCTGGTGGCGGGAGCCGAACTCTGATCCGACCGCATCCCAGGCGAGCTTGTAGAACTTCACCCGGTCGTGCGAATTGGCCTTCGGCGACTGCTGGGTCTTGCCGATCAAGGCCGCAATCTCGGGATTGTCGAAATCGGCGACCGACGACGGCAGCATGATCATGCCTCCGCCGGCTAGTTCGCGCAGCGTATTGATGATGTGCGCGTAGAGCTGCTGCGTCAGCACTTGCGCGGAATAGAGCGTGTGCCGGTCCGGGATGAAGTAGGGACCGACCAGCGCCCCCTTCGCCTCCATCGCCGCCACCAGGGCGTCGACCATGCCGGTCTCGGCGGCAAGCTGGCCGAGCATCTCGCGCACCTGCGGGAATTGGGTGACGCCGTTCATTTCGGCGGTCCGGTGCGCAAGGCCGGCCAGGAACTTGAGCTTCACGCTCAGCCGCACCATCGCCTGGTAGTTCTGATAGACGTGGCAGGGCGTGGCGTGAAACTGCTTCTGGCACATTTCGACGTTGCCCTCGATGAAGACGCGATCCCAGGGAACCTTCACGTCATCGAAGTAGAGGACCGAGTCGTTCTCGTCGAAGCGGCTCGACAACGGATTGTCGAACACCGCGCCGGCCGCATCTTCGTAGGACTTGCGCGACAGCATCTTGAGGCCCTTCGCGTTCATCGGGATCGCGAAGGACATCGCATAGCGCTCTTCGCCCGGACGCATCGGCTGGATGGTCGTGACGAATACCTCGTCGGCAACGACGCCTCCGGTCGCGAGCATCTTGGCGCCGCGGATCGTGATCCCTTCTGCATCGCGATCGACGACGCCGGCGGTGAGGAACGGATCCGACTGCTCGGCGGCTCCCTTCGAACGATCGGCCTGCGGATTGATGATCACGTAGGTAAGGTAGAGGTCCTTGTCGCGCGCATAGCGGTAGTAGCTCTCGAGCGCGCCCGCGCGCGCCGGATCGTGCGCCTTGAAGACGTCGAGCCCCATGTAGAGACCAGCGATGCACGACGCGACATGGTCCGGGGCCCGGCCCATGAAACCTGCATGCAGTGCAGCCCATGCTTCCAGCGCCTTCCGCCGCTGGACAAGATCGGCGTAGGACGTCGGCAGCTGCCAGATCCGGTTGGCACGTCCGGCATCGGTCTCGAACGTCATGAGATCGACGTTCTCCCTGGCGCTCGCGAAGTCGAACAGCCCCGCCATCGAACCGGCGAGATTTCGATAGGCGCGATGCGCGGTCACATCGCCGACCGCAGCTCCGTTGATGTAGATGGTCCGCCCGTCCTTCAGTCCAGACAGATACTCCTTGGCACTACGCATCGCGGTTCTCCGGTTCGGATCTAGTAATGAATGGGAAGCGGCCAGGTCGGCTCGCGCTCGGTTTCGTCGACGAGGTCGCGATAGCGGCCCCGGAAGAAGATCAACGGCGTAGCGGGCTCGCTGCGCGTCGAGTGACGGACGACGCGAACCACGAAGATCACGTGATCGCCGCCGTCGTAGCTTGCGAATGGCGCGCATTCGAAATGAGCCAGGGCGCCCGATATCAGCGGGGCCTCGGCGTGGCCGACCGACGTCTTGACCTGATTCCACTTGTCCGACAGGGCACGCGCGAACTGATTGGAGATCTGTTCCTGATCGCGGGCGAGGATGTTGACGGCGAAGCCCTTGGCTTCGAGCATCGCGGGCAGGCTCTTGGCCTTGCGGTCGACGCTGAACAGGACCAGCGGCGGATCGAGCGAAACGGAATTGAACGAGCTCATGGTCATGCCGATGAGCTCTTCGCCGTGGCCCCGCGCGGTCACCACCGCAACGCCGGTCGCGAATTCTCCCAGCACTCGCCTGAATGCGCGGTCCTCCATGGGACGCCTGCCTCGCTGCTTCGACCCTGCTTTATAATCTTCAGATAGCTTTCTGACAAAGCTATTTAGCGATGTCAAGCCCCCTTGATGGGCGCGCGCCTGCGTGCTTCTTAGGCAAATTCGCAAGCCGATGATTTCGCGGGGAGAACGACCGTGACCGAAGCGCTTTTGACGGCGTCGAAGCCCGAACTGCTCGACAAGGAAGGAGACCGGACGCTTCGCGGCCTGCTCTACGACTATTTCGCCTTCGGACGCAGCCTTGAAGCCTGCCGGGAAATATTCGCGAACTTCGTCGACCTGTCGACCACGCAGTATCTGATCCTGATCGCAATCAAGAATTCGACGGCGGAAGAGCCGATGGGAGTCAATCAGGTCGCCGAACGGCTGTATCTGAGCGGCGCCTTCGTCACCAACGAGATCAACAAGCTGGTCTCCGACGATCTGCTCGAGAAGAGTCCGCATCCCGACGACCGGCGCCGGGTGCAGCTTGCGCTCACCCAGCACGGCCTCAGCCTGTTGACCCGTCTTGCCGCCCTGCAACGGCCGGTCAACGATGCGCTGTTCGGGATGCTGACGCGCGAGGAGTTCAAGATGCTGGCTCAGTTGCTATCGCGTCTTGCGTCGAACGCGGACAGCGCGGTGCGGCTCGCCGAGCATGTCAAGGCGACCCTCAAGTTCCAGGAGGATCAGCGAGCTTCCACAACGAATTCGCCGTCCCCGCGCAAGAAGGGACGCGCGACGCTTCGCAATCCCCGGTGAGGCCCCGCTGCAGCGAGGCGCTGCCGGTGCCGGAGATCACCAGTTCAGTGCGGCCGTACGCACCGGGGCGTCCCACAGCGCCGTCGTCTCGGCGTCGAGCAGGCTCACCGTGAGCGAGCAGCCGGCCATATCCAGCGAGGTGACGTAGCTGCCGACCAGCGAGCGCGCGATGCGCAGGCCGCGCTGCTCGAGCATGCGGCGCGCCGCGTTATACATCAGATAGAGCTCGATCGTTGGCGTGCCGCCGAAGCCGTTGACCAGCAGCAGGGCCTCGGAGCCGGCGGGGGCAGCGAGATCCTCCGCAATGGCTGTCGTCATCTCCGATGCGATCGCGTCGGCCTGTGCGAGCTTGACGCGGCGACGGCCCGGCTCGCCGTGGATGCCGACGCCCATCTCCATCTCGTCCCCGCCAAGCGCGAAGGTCGGCGTACCCGCGGCAGGCACCGTGCAGCTGGTCAGCGCCACGCCCATCGAGCGGGTCCGCGCGTTGACACGCTCGCCGAGCACCACGCAGGTCGCAAGATCGGCCCCCTTCTCGGCGGCGGCGCCGACGATCTTCTCGACGATCAAGGTGCCGGCGACGCCGCGACGCCCGATGCTGTAGGTCGATTTCTCGACCGCAACATCGTCATCGGTCACGATGGTGGCGGTGCGGCCTTCGGCGATCTCCGCCGCCATCTCGAAGTTCATACGGTCGCCGGCATAGTTCTTGACGATGAAGAGGACCCCGGCATCGCCCGCGACCGCCTGCGCGGCCTCGACGATCTGGTCCGGCGTCGGCGAGGTGAACACCTGTCCGGGACAGGCGGCATCCAGCATGCCGTGGCCGACGAAGCCGGCATGCAGCGGCTCATGCCCGCTGCCGCCGCCCGAGACCAGCGCAACCTTGTTGCGGTTCAATTCGCGGCGGCGAACGAATTTACGCTCGGCGCCCAGCGCGACCAGATCGGCATGCGCGGCCGCAAAGCCGTCGAGGCTCTCGGCGAGCACATTGTCGACCGCATTGATGAACTTCTTCATGGTGTCCTCCCCGCTTCGTTCGGCGTTTTCGCCTATTTTTCCCGCATGATGCCGATCAGGCGCCGCGTGAATTCCTGCAGCAGCGCGTCGAGCTCGGCATTGCGCTTGGCGCTGCCGAGATCCGGCAGATGCAGCGTCAGGGTCCGCTCGTGCGAACCTTCGCTCAGCCGGCCGACGCGGCGCGGATGCGCCCGCGCATAGGCGCGCAAGAAGGCGGCCTTGGCCTGCGGCGGGAAGTGGCAGACATCGAAGATCGTGTTGAGATGCTGCACCGGGATCGGCACCGGATAGGCCGGATTGCTGATCTGGCTGACGAAGCTGCGGTTCTTGCCCATGGCATGCGCCAGGCGCAGCCGCATCCCTGACGGGCGGCTCTCAAGCACTTCCTTGAAGATGCGCTTGTAGGCCGCAACCGCGCCGGCCTCGGGCGCTTCATCGGCCGCCGTGTCAGCCAACACCGCCTCCGCCGCTCAGCCGGTCGATGGTCTGCTTGATCTGCGCCAGCGCCGAGGCGTTCACCGACAATTCGCGCAGGCCGCAATTCAGCAGCGCGGGAAGACAGCGCGGATCGCCCGCCATGTCGCCGCACAGGCTGACACTGACGCCGGCGCGGCGGCCATGCTCCGCGGTCCGCGAAATCAGTTCGAGCACTGCGGGATGCAGGGGGTCCATCAGGGGGGCAAGAGCTCCGTTGGAACGATCGCAAGCTAGAACATATTGCGCGAGATCGTTCGAGCCGATCGAGAAGAACGCGGCCTTGAAGCTCGAGATCGTCAGGGCCGCCGCCGGAACCTCGACCATGATTCCGAGCTCCGGGAGCATCGCGGCAATGCCGTCCGCCTGCAAGCGTTGCACGACGTCGGCGAACAGCTTCTTGCTCGCCTCGAGCTCGTCGGCCTGCGTCACCATCGGGAACATGACCTTGAGATTGCCGCGCAGCGCGGCGCGGGCCAGCGCGCGGAGCTGAACGGCAAAGATCTCGGGCCGGGCGAGGCAAAGCCGCAAGCCGCGAACGCCGAGGAACGGATTGGCTTCGCCATCGAAGGTAAAGCCGGGCACCGGCTTGTCGCCGCCGGCATCGAAGGTGCGGATCGTCACGGGCCGCTGGCCGGCCCAGCGCAACACCGCATCATAGGCCTGGAATTGAGTCTCCTCGTCCGGCAGCTCGCTCCGCCCGGCGAGCAGGAATTCCGTCCGCATCAGGCCGATGCCGTCGGCGTATTGCGCATCCGCATGCTCGAGATCGTCGACGCGCTGGATGTTGATCAGGAGCTTGATGTGCTCGCCGCGCCACGAGGCCGTCGGCCGCCGCAGGATCGCGCGGGCCGATGCCCGGCTCTTGCGATGGCTCTCGCGCCGCTTCTCGAAGATGCGCACCTGCTCGGCGCTAGGATCGAGCTCCAGCGTCGCGCCTTCGCCGTCGAGCAGCGCCATGGCGCCGGCATCCGGAATGGCGCCGAGCTGCACGACCATCGGGATGCCGCGCGCACGCGCCAGCATCGCAACATGGCTGGTCGGACTGCCGTGCAGCAGCGCCAGGCCGCCGCCACCTGACCAGTCGATCTCCAGGAAGCGCGACGGCGGCAGGTCGTCGGCGCAGACAACGCCTCCGCTCGGGATCTTGAGCGGCTCGCCCGCGTCGCCGCGCAGGATGTGGATCACGCGGTCGCGCAGGTCGGCAAGGTCCGACGAGCGCGCCTGCAGATACTCATCGGCCGCCGAATTGTACTCCGCAATCTGCTCGTCGAGCGTCGAACGCCAGGCGACATCGGCCGGCCGGCCATCGCCGATCGACGCGAAGATCTGTTCGATCAGGTCCTCGTCCTCCAGCAACGCGACCTGGAATTCGAGGATCTGCGCAGCCTCGCCGCCGGCGCTGGCGGCAAGATCGGCGATCTGCCCGCTGGCGAGATCGATCGCCCTGCGCAGAGCGAGCGCCTCCTCGACCAGCGTGCCGGCCACCCGCTCGCCGCCCGCGCCCGCATCGACGCGAACCAGCGGACCATGGGCAAAGCCGATCGAGGCGGTCCTGCCGCGGTAGGCCGATCCTGCAGCGCCGCCCTGCATGCTAGCCTGCTCCATCCGGAAAATCGCTGGCGACCAGATCGACCAGCGCCGCCACGGCGGCCTCGGCGTCAGTGCCGGAGGCCTTGATCTCGATCGTGCTGCCGTGCGCGGCGCGCATCGCCATGATCTTGGCTACGCTCTTGGCGTTGATCCATTCGGGCGCCCCCGCGACGCGCACCGAGATCTGGGCCTGGAACTTCTTGGCGAGCTTGGTCAGCTTGACCGCCGGGCGCGCGTGCATGCCGACCGCATGCACCAGCCGCACATTGCCGGTGAAGATCTGTCCGTCCGCTCTATCAAGCATGCTCATCATCCATTCATCGCATCGCCGACATCTCAATCGGCAGAGAGTTCCTCGGCCACCGCCTTGACTTGGGCCAGCGTGCTGCCGCCCGCCGCCTCGGTCGCCGCCATCACGGCGCCTTCGACGATCGGCGCGTTGCAGACGACAACGAGATCGCGCCGCGCAGGCTCCAGCATCTCGACCGCCATTTCGCTGTTGGTCTCGGCGCCACCGAGATCGACCAGCACCGCGACACCCTTCGGAGACCAGGCGGCATTGATGGCGTCGATGATCAGCGGCACGCTGGTGCCCAATCCGCCGTCGGGATTGCCGCCGCAGAACGCCACCTTGACCTCGCTGCCGACCATCTGCCGCACCATGTCGGCGGTTCCCTTGGCGATGTCGCTGGAATGCGAGACGATCACGATCCCCACGGTCTCGGTCATGCCCGTGCCTCCAGGCCGGCGCACACCGCCTGCACCAGTACGCAGCTCGACCGCGCGCCGGGATCGACATGCCCGACGCTGCGCGCGCCGAGAAACGACGCGCGGCCCTTGGTGGCCTGCATCGGCGCGGTGCGTTCGACCGCATCGGTCGCCGTCGCACGCACCCGCGCGATCAGGTCCGGCTGGCCCGCCGCGGTCTTCAACGTCTCCAGCACGGGCACCAGCACATCCAGCATCGTCTTCTCGCCGACATGCGAGCGGCCGCGCGCGCTCACCGCGTTCACGGCGCTGCCGAACACGTCGGCGAGATCCTCGGGCAGGTGCTTGTCGTGCGAAAGCGCCTCGCCGGCGGCGAGGAAGAAGCTGCCATAGAGCGGCCCGGAGGCGCCGCCGACCGTCATCACCAGGGTCTTGCCGATCATCTTGAACGCTTCATCGAGCGGCTGCGCCGAGATGGCGTCGAGCTTGCCGAGCACGGCTTCGCAACCGCGCTTCATGTTGGTTCCGTGGTCGCCGTCGCCGATCGCCTGATCGAGGCTCGTCAGCTCCGGCGCGCTGGCGATGACCTGTTCTGCGGCCGCCTTGACCAACGATTTGAATGTCTCTGATGGCACCGACATTTCTTCGATCCTCTCGCCCCTCTAATGAACCGCCGCGGCAATGCGCTGCCCCGCACGGTCGAAACACAACGGATGCACCAGATGCAAGTCGACCTCCTGGCCGGCCTGCAGCGGCTGATGCGGATCCGCCAGCGTCACCAGCGTCTCGCCCTTATAGTCCAGATGAATATGATTCTGCTCGCCGAGGTGCTCGACCCGGTGCACGCGGGCGACCATCTGCCCGCCATTGCGCGCCGCGACCTGAAGATGCTCGGTGCGGATGCCGACCGTCTCGGTTCCCTGCGGCATTGCCACATCGGAGAGCAGGCGCGCCGGCAGGAAGTTGATCTGCGGCGTGCCGAGCCGCGAGGCGACGTAGCTGCTGGACGGGCTTTCGTAGATCTCGCGGGGCGTGCCGAGCTGAAGCAGTCGGCCGTCTTTGATCACGCCAATGCGCGAGGCCATCGTCATGGCCTCGACCTGATCGTGGGTGACATAGAGGATGGTCGCGCCGAGCTCGATCTGGATCCGCTTGAGTTCCAGGCGAAGCTCGCTGCGGAGCTTTGCGTCCAGCGAGGACAGCGGCTCGTCCATCAGATAGATCGAGGGATCGCGGACCAGGGCGCGGCCGATCGCCACCCGCTGCATCTCGCCGCCGGACAGCCGGGTGGCACGGTTGTTCAGCTTGCTGGCGATATGCAACAGCTCCGCGGTCTGCTCGACGCGCTTGCGGATGATCGGCTCCGCCACCCGCCGCGCCGGAGAGCGCAGCGGAAATGCCAGATTGTCGTAGACCGTCAGATGCGGATACAGCGAGTATTGCTGGAATACGAAGGCGATGTCCCGCGAGCCCGGCGGATCGTGGGTCACGTCGCGCCCGTCGATCATGACCGAGCCGGTATCAGGCTTTTCCAATCCGGTGATCAGCCGCAGCGTCGTGGTCTTGCCGGCGCCGCTCGGTCCGAGCAGCACCAGGAACTCGCCGTCGCCCACCGTCAGCGAGAGATCGCGGACCGCTTCCACTGCGCCGAAACGCTTGGTGACATTGCGCAGCGTGACGTCAGCCATGGCGCAGGCCCTCCCCAACGGCGGTTCGGATCGCAAGGCCGCTGCCGATGTCGAACAGCGCCAGCCGCTCGGCGTTGAATTCAAGACCGATGGTCTCGCCGATCCGCACCGATGCGCTGGAGGGCAGCCGCGCCGCGACCCGGCCATAGGCCGTGTCGACGGTGACGATCTGGGTGGTGCCGAGATATTCCGCACCGAACACCTCGCCGCGCACGGCGCCCGCGTCGGCGAAGCGGATATGCTCCGGACGGACGCCGAGCGCCAGCGGCGCGCTGGCGCGGTCCTCGCGGATCTCCGGCACCGCAAGCCTGGTGTCGTGGAAGCTGACCGCACGATCGCCGGAACGCAGGCCGCCCTCGAAGCGCAGGAAGTTCATCGGCGGCGACCCGATGAAATCGGCGACGAACATGCTGGCGGGCCGATCATAGACCTCCTGCGGCGTCCCGATCTGCTCGACCCGCCCCTTGTTCATGACGGCGATCTGGTCGGCCATCGACATCGCCTCGAGCTGGTCGTGCGTGACATAGACCGTGGTCGCCTTGATGCGATCATGCAGGTCACGCAGCTCGCCGCACATCAGATGGCGAAACTCGGCGTCGAGTGCGCCGAGCGGCTCGTCCATCAGGAACGCCTTCGGCCGGCGTACCATGGCGCGCCCGAGCGCGACGCGCTGGCGGTCGCCGCCGGACAGTTTCGAGGTCTTGCTCGACAGCAGATGCTCGATCCGCAGCATCCGCGCCGTCTCCTGCACCCGCTCGCGGATCTCGCGCCTCGCCATGCCCTGGCACTTCAGCGGGAAGCCGATGTTCTCTCCGACATTCATGTGCGGGTAGAGCGCGAACAGCTGGAACACGAAGGCGATGTCGCGGGCGGCGGCGCGGTGGAACGTAACGTCCTCGCCGTCGAGCAGGATCTTGCCTTCGGTCGGCAGCTCAAGGCCGGCGATCATGCGCAAGGTGGTGGTCTTGCCGCAGCCGGAGGGCCCGAGCATCGCGAAGAACGTGCCGTCATCGATCGTGAAGGTCGAGCCTTCCACCGCCGTGAACTGATCGAACGACTTGCGCAGGTTTTCAATGCGGATCTGTGCCATGGCCCTATTCCGGAAAATGGCTGACGATGACGAAGCCGACCGTGCCGGCCAGGATCGTCACGAAGGAGTAGCTGTAGAGGTCGATCGACCAGGGCTGCACCAGCATGATGATGCCGCCTCCGATCAGGGTCATCGCGACGGCCTCCCACGGCCCGCGCCGGAACCAGCGCGCTACGCCACTCCTGGCAACAACAGCGCCGCTCATTTGCGCACCGCTCCGAAGGTGATGCCGCGCAGCAGGTGCTTGCGAAGCAGCACGGTGAACATGACGATCGGGACGACGAACAGCGTGGTCGCGGCGGCAACCGCCGGCCAGTCCTGCCCGCCCTCGCCGATGATGAAGGGGATGAAGGGCGGCATAGTCTGCGCCTCACCGCTGGTCAGCAGCACCGCGAAGGCATACTCGTTCCAGGAGAAGATCAGGCAGAAGATCGCGGTCGCGGCTATGCCCGTGACGGCCTGCGGCAACACCACCTTGCGCAGCGCCTGCAGCCGCGTATAGCCGTCGACCAAAGCGGCCTCCTCATACTCGCGCGGGATCTCGTCGATGAAGCCCTTGAGCAGCCAGACCGCGAGCGAGACGTTGACCGCGGTATAGAGCAGGATCATGCCGAGCCGAGTGTCGGTCAGGTTGAGCTGCCGGTACATCAGATAGATCGGGATCGCGACCGCGACCGGCGGCATCATGCGCGTCGAGAGGATGAAGAACAGCAGGTCGTCGGCCAGCGGTATGCGGAAGCGCGAGAACGCGTAGGCCGCGAGCGTGCCGAGGAAGACCGCGAGGAAGGTCGAGCCGAAGCCGATGATCAGCGAGTTGACGAAGCGCGGCACGACCTTCGAGGGACCTGCGATCACCATGTCCCGCTTGCGCACCAGCTGGTCGTACCAGGTCTCCGGCGGCGGCAGCTTGGCGATGAAGTCCGGCGTCTGCCGCGTCCGCACGGTGAACAGGTTGACATAGCCTTCGAGGGTCGGCTCGAAGATCACCTTGGGCGGATAGGCGATCGCGTCGCTCTGCGACTTGAATGCGGTGGCGACGATCCACAGCAGCGGCAGGATCGTGATCACAGCGTACAGGATGACGAGGCCGCCGGCGAACGCCTTGGTGCGCGGCGAGGCTTCGACGATCGAATGCGCGGTGGATCTGGTGGCGGCAGCGGTCATCGTTGCTTCACCTTATTGAGCGTCTTGACGTAAATGTTGGCGGCGCCGAACACGGTCACGAACAGGATGATGGCGAGCGCCGAGGAATAGCCGGTGCGCCACTTCTCGAACGCCGCGCGCTTTAGCGAGATCGATACCAGCTCGGTGGTCGAGCCCGGCCCGCCCGAGGTCAGGAGATTGACCATGTCGAACATCTTGAAGTTCTCGATGGCGCGGAACAACACCGCGAGCATCAGGAACGGCACCGTCATCGGCAGCGTGATCGACCAGAACTGCCGCCACGCCGAGGCGCGATCGACTTCCGCGGCCTCATAGATGTAATCGGGGATCGAGCGCAGCCCGGCGAGGCAGATCAGCATGACGTAAGGCGCCCACATCCAGGTATCGACCAGCACGATGGTCCACGGCGCGAGCGACACCTGCCCGGTCATGCTGAACGAGCTCGGCGGTACGCCGGTGAACAGGCTGATCAGATAGTTGAACGGGCCGATCTGCGGCTGCAGCAGCAGCGTCCAGAAGTTGCCGACCACCGCGGGCGACAGCATCATCGGCAGCAGGATGATCGTGGTCCAGAAGCTGTGGCCGCGAAACTGACGGTTGATCAGGAGCGCGAGACCGAAGCCGACGACCACCTGCAGCGCCACCGACGAGATCACGAACTGCGCCGTGGTCTGCAGCCGGAACCAGACGTCCTCGTCGGTGAGGATGTCCCTGAAATTGTCGAGGCCGACGAACCGCAGCGGCAGATAGGACATGCTGAGGTTGAGGTTGGTGAACGACAGCCTGATCATCCAGATCAGCGGAAAGATGTTGATCGCGAGCAGCAGCGCGATCGTCGGCGCGACGAACAGCCAGGCAATGGCCCGGTCCGACAGGCCGCGGACGCGCCGGGCGTCGCGGGATTTGGCAGGCGTGCTCACACCTGGCATCGTAGCATGATCGGGTTGCAGGATCGTCGTCATCGTGTCCATCGGCTGGGCTGGTCGGCTTCCCCGAGATGGGCTCGGGGAAGCCAGTTCAGGCGGAGTGCTGGCGCCTTCTACTGCGAGGAGGCGACTTCCTTGCCCTGCTCCTTGAAGACCTTGGTCCAGTCCTTGACCAGGAGATCCAGCGCCTGCTGCGCCGTGCCCTTGTCGGCGACGACGTAGTCATGCACCCGCTTCTGCATGTCGAGCAGCAGCTGCGCATAGGACGGCTCGGCCCAGAAGTCCTTGACGATCCCCATCGACTCCAGGAACTGCGGCGCGAACGCCGCGCTCTTCGGGAAGTCGGGCGCGTCGACCACGGCCTTGAGAGCGGAGTAGCCGCCGATCTGCCACCATTTCTGCTGAACGGCGGGCTGCGCGAACCACTTGATGTAGGCGAGCGCGTCGTCCTTGTGGTCGGAGGTCGCCACCACCGAGATGCCTTGTCCGCCGAGCTGCGTGAAATGACCCTCCGGACCGGCCGGATTGACGAAGAAGCCGATCTTGTCGCCGCCGACGTTCGGATCCTTGTAGAGGCCGGGGAAGAACGCGAACCAGTTCATCTGCATCGCGACCTGGCCGGACTTGAAGGCATCGAGGCCTTCCTGCATGTAGGCGTTGGTCATGCCCGGCGCGGTGCAGCACTTGTAGAGCTCCTTGTAGAACTCGAGCCCCTTGGCCGCGTCGGCGGAATTGACGATGCCCTGCATCTGGTACGGCTTCTTCGGATTGTCGTAGGCGAAGCCGTAATTGTAGAGCACGTTGGTCACGCCCATCGTGATGCCTTCCGAGCCGCGCTCGGTGAAGATGTAGGCGCCATAAACCTTCTTGCCGTCGATCTCGCGGCCCTGGAAGAACTCGGCGATCTGCTTCAGCTCGTCATAGGTCTTCGGCGGCGCCAGGTCGCGGCCGTACTTGGCCTTGAACGCGGATTGAATCTCGGGCCGCGAGAACCAGTCCTTGCGGTAGGTCCAGCCCACCGCATCGGCCATGGCCGGCAGCGCCCAGTAGTTCGGCGTGTTCTTCGGCCATTGCGAGTAGCCGACCACGGTCGCCGGGACGAAATCGTCCATCGAGATCTTCTCCTTGTCGAAGAAGTCGTTGAGCTTGACGTACCACTTGTTCTCGGCGGCGCCGCCGATCCACTGGCTGTCGCCGATGATCAGGTCGCAGAGCTTGCCGTGGGAGTTGAGCTCGTTGAGGAAGCGATCGGCGTAGCTCGTCCAGGGGACGAACTCGTATTTCATCTCGATGCCGGATTGCTTGGTGAAGTCCTTGCCCAACTCGACCAGCGCGTTGGCCGGATCCCACGCCGCCCAGCACAGCGTGAGCTGCTTGCCTTGTGCCGCAGCTTGCCCGCCGCCGAAAGCTCCGAGGGCCGCAACCGCAACGACCGCGGACGCCGCCGTACTACGCAACCATCCCAATGTTCGCATAATCCATTTCCTCCCTATCGTTGAAGCACCTGACCCGCTCGGCGCGCCCTGCCGGAGCGACGCCGAGATCTCGAAACCGAGTTGATGAGCGATGATGGAGAGCGAGACGGAACGCGTCCGGACATTGCGGTCCGGATGGCTGGGCTCCTCCCACACATCGGCTCGATGCGTGATGTTTATCGTTCTTGTAATACTAAACGTATTACTAAATTACGGAACCCGTCAAGCGGGTTTCTGACGGGCGATGGTGAAGGCCGGATTCCTGCGCAATCATAGGTCATTCCTTCGCACCGCAGCAATACCGAATGACGGAAGACACCAGCGCGAGCTCGGCCTGATGTTTAGTGCTTGGTTTTACTGAACGTTCAGCGCAGGAATGGCGCGGCTTGCCCATGGGGCATTACGTCATCGGAAGCGAGCGATGGCCAACACGCACGCGTCTCGCATCAGCGCGCGCGAGCGAGAGCGCAACAGTCCGGCGCCTCGCGGACTGCCTCACTAGTTCAGGATCGGCGGAATATCCTTGGCCGCCTTCGGTCCCGGCAGCGAGCTGAGATAGGCGTGGATGTCGGCGGCATCCTTGTCCGACAGCACGTCGGCGGAGAATGACGGCATATCGTTCGGCGCCTCGCGCAGGAACGCGGTGAAGGACTCCACCGGCAGCGCGATCTGCGCCAGCGCCGGTGTCAGATAGTTGAAGCGGCCGCCCTGCCCGGCGCGGCCGTGGCATTCGAAGCAGCCGTCGGCGAGATAGAGCCGCTTGCCGTTGACGGGATCGCCGGCCGGCGCGTCCTCGGCCCGCGATGCGACGACGCCCGCAACGAAAGCTCCCGCGATCGCGGCGATGGCTGCAAGGCACTTCAGCGTTCGACTGATTGTCATGACCGCCACCCCCGCTTCACCGCTGATCCATCACGACGTCGAGCAGCGCCGGCTGGCCGCTCTTGACCATGGCGATCGCGCGCTTCAGCGCGGGCGCCAGCGCATTCGGATCGCTGATCGGCCCTTCGCCATAAACGCCGAACCCCTTGGCAAGGGTCGCATAGTCGACGAACGGATCCTTGATCGTGGTGCCGACATCGGCATTGGTGATGCCGCGGCCGTGGCGCGCCGCCATCGCCTGCAGGTACATGTATTCCTGATGATAGGCGCGGTTGTTGTGCACGATGTAGAGCAGCGGGATCTGGTGGTGCGCGGCGGTCCACAGCGTCGACGGCACGAACATGAAGTCGCCGTCGCCGCCGATCGCAACCGTCAATCGTCCGTGCCGCTTGTTGGCGAGCGCGGCTCCGAGCGAGGCCGGCAAGGTGTAGCCGACACCGCCGCCGCCGGCGACGCCGTTCCACTGATGCGGCTTGGTGAAATTCCATAAGCGATGCGGCCATGCGAGGCCGATCGAGGTTCCGACCAGCGACCAGTCCTCATCCTTGATCTGGCTGTAGAGTTCGGCGCACAGCCGCGCCGTGGTGATCGGGCTCGCGTCCCAGCCGATCGTGGCGTCGAGCTTGGCCTGCTCGACGGTGGCGAGCTTGGCGGCCGCGAGCTTCTTGCCGCGGGCGTCGAACGCGGCCTTGCGGCCCTCGTCGACCAGCCGCTTCACCTGCTCGGTCAGCGCTGGCAGGCTGGCCTCGGCGTCGCCCGTGATGTCGAGGTCGACGTCCTGGTAGCGGCCGAAATCCTGGTAGTTGGCCTTCAGGTAGAGGCCGCGGGTGCCGAGCGTGACGATCTTGGCTGTCTTCTTGTAGCGCGGCTCGGACGTGCGCACGATGCGATCGTGGAAATCGCTGAGCGAGCCCCAGATGTCGTTGACCTCCATCGCCAGGATCAGATCGGCCTGCGACAGGATCGAGCGGCGGAACGACTGATTCAACGGATGGCGCGACGGGAAATTCATCCGCCCGTAATTGTCGATCACTGCGCATTGCAGGGTTTCCGCAAGCTCCACCAGGCGCGGCATGCCGGCCGGCGTGCGCGCCATCCGGTCGCACAGGATCACGGGGTTTTCCGCCGCCACAAGCATCTTCGCAAGCTGCGCCAGCGCCGCGTCGTCGCCCTGCGGAGGGGTCGCCGGGGTGAATTTCGGAATCCGCAGGCGGTCGCGATTCTCGATCGGGTTCTCCTGCAGCTCCTGGTCGAGCGACAGCATCACCGGCGCCATCGGCGGCGTGATCGAGATCTTGTAGGCGCGCACCGCCGATTCCGCGAAGTGCTGCAGCGAGGCCGGCTGGTCGTCCCACTTGACGAAGTCGCGCGTGAGCGCCGCGGGGTCGATCGCCGAATGCGGCCATTCCGCGCCCGGCGCGCGCTTGTCGGCTTCCATGATGTTGCCGCCCATCACGATGACGGGGACACGATCGCACCAGGCATTGTACATCGCCATCGATGCATGCTGCAGCCCGACCACGCCGTGACAGATCATGGCGAGCGGCTTGCCTTCCATCTTGGCGTAGCCCTGGCCCATATGCACCGCGATCTCTTCATGCGGGCAGGTGATGATCTCGGGCTTCTTGTTGCCGCCATGATTGATGACGGCCTCGTGCAGTCCGCGGAAGCTCGAGGCGCAGTTCATCGCGAGGTAATCGATGTCGAGCGTTTTCAGGACGTCGACCATGAAGTCGCCGCCACTCGAGGTCTGATTGACCGGATCGGCCGGCGGCGGCATCGCGTCCGCGGCCGCGAGCCTCGGCCCGGGAGGGGCAGCCTTGAGCGCTTGCCTGGGACGCGGCTCCGGAGACGCCGACATCGCCGTGTTGGCCGCAGCCGGCGTACCCAGCGCTGCGGCACCCGCGATCGTTGCACCTTTCAGGAAATTTCGGCGGCCGGGATCGAGCGCGCCTGGGCGGCGCGAGTCGCTGCGTTTCGACATGGCTTCCTCTCCGGGAACTTAGACCAGATGCCTACGAGCTCATTGCTTGTTGTTGGCACGAGTGTCGTCCCGACGCTCAGGAGCCGTCAATACACAGACGCGTAAGCGCGGCGCTTTTGACTGAGGTGCTCCGCGAAATTGGCATGGGCAGAGAGACAACGCGGTCACGCATTGTTACAGGCAGTGCGAATTGCACCGATGGCCGCAGCGCCGCGCGAGACCGTTGAGACGGGCACAGAACATCGCCGCCGTCGCAAGGCCCACATCCGGCGCCTTCGGCAAGATCTCGGCTGCCAGCCGGAAATTGCCGCCATATTTTGGCCATAGCCCGTTTCTTAAAGGCTTGGGCGGGCCATGTCCCCGCCTCTGTTTGCGCCGTCCGGCCGATGCGGTCGCTTCGCAACCAAATCGCAGATCATCGCTGCGCCTCCCCCCACAACAAGGATGGTCTGCCAACAACAAGAGGACTTTGTAATGCGTAAAACTCTCGCGGCTGTCGCCGTGCTCCTGGCGTTCGCCTCGTCTGCTGCCGAAGCGCGCGGCCGTCATCACCATCATCGGCACTATGCACACGGACATTCCGGTCGCCCCGCTGCGTGGTGCGGCTGGTTCATGCGCACGCAGGTCGGCAGCGACCCGGGCCCGCAATACAATCTGGCGCGATCCTGGGCGCGATACGGCACCAATGCCGGCGGCCCTTCGGTCGGCGCGATCGTCGTCTGGCGTCACCACGTCGGCAAGATCGTGGGTCATGAGAACGGCCAGTGGATCGTGCAGAGCGGCAACGATGGACACGCCGTGCGCACGCGGCCGCGTTCGCTCGCCGGCGCCATCGCGTTCCGCAACGCCTACGCTCAGTTCTAGGGAACTTGGCTTCAGCGCCGACATCCGGGCGCGCGACGCCGAGCGGTATAACGAACCGTTCATCATCGCGGCTTACGCTCAAGCGGGGTTTCGCCCTGAAGCCCTCAGACGGGCGCCGTCACCTGTGTTGACCAGGTGGCGGCGCTTTTTCAGGAATCCACCAGCTTGCCTCAGAAACCGAAAAAAGCCGCGGCCGTCTCCACCACTGCTTCCTATTGGTCGGCCGCCTACGTCAGTTTCCGAAATGGCGTGACTGTCTTCGCCGTGACGGGCGGCGTGCTCGGGTTCCTGTTGGTCGCCAGGCACTATCTCTGAACCGTCACCGCTTTCCGAGACTTCTCAGATACGCGCAGAACATGTCCGCCATGGCGTCGGCGTAAGCCTTGATCTCTGCTCGCGTTCGCGGACTCTCCGAAAAATCCTTGCCCACCGTGCTCAATGTCGTCGTGATCAGATCGCCCGCGATCGCGCAGTCCGCATCGGACGCCTTCGGCAACGCCTCGCGCATGAAAACCTCGACGACGCGCTCGGCGGAGGCTCGCGCCTCGCGGGCCTCGGGCGCGTCGCGGTACAGCGGCGCGGCGTCGTTCAGCGCGACGCGCACCGCGGCCTCCTCGCATTCGGAGCGGATGAAGGCATGCACCAGCGCGCGCAGCCGGTCCAATGGCGGCCGCCCGGCATCCTCTAGGATGTCGCGCAGCAGGCGGGCGGTTTGCCGCCACTCGTCACTTTGCAGACGGAACAGGATCGACGCCTTGTTCGGGAAATACTGGTACAGCGAGCCGACGCTGACGCCGGCCCTCTCGGCCACCCGCGCCGTGGTGAAGCGCTGCGCGCCTTCCTTCGTCAAAACCTGAACAGCAGCATCGAGAATCGCCGCGACGAGGTCGGCCGAGCGGGCCTGTTGCGGCTGCTTTCGCGAGGAAATTGAAGAGCTTCGCCGCTTGGCCATGGACGCCTCAAGGACACCTTCGGAAATGCGATTAGCGAATGCGACTAATTATTCGTATTTCTGACGCGGCGCAAGGACGCGCCGATTTTTGGACCTGGAGACCCACATGACCACCCTTACCTCACCCAGGCTCGCGGGCGTGCTCGACCGCCTGTTCGCGCAAGCCTCCGCCGCGGTGGAGGAGACCCAGCTCGCGGTGGCCGACCTTTCCGACGGGGAACGGACCCGCCTGATGCGAAGCAGGACCGACTACCGCGCGCTCTACGGCCGCCTGAACAATGTGCCGCTCGCCGTCTCGCGCGAGACCGGCGCGCTGCTCTACATGCTGGCGCGCGGCACGCGGGCGCGGAACATCGTCGAATTTGGGACATCGTTCGGCATCTCGACGCTGCATCTTGCCGCGGCGCTGCGCGACAATGGCGGCGACGGCCGGCTGATCACCAGCGAGTTCGAGCAGTCCAAGGTGGTGCGCGCCCGTCACAATCTCGTCGCCGGCGGACTGGATGACCTGGTCGAGATCCGCGAGGGCGATGCGCTCGAGACGCTGCGCTCCGGCCTGCCCGATGCGATCGATCTCGTGCTGCTCGACGGCGCCAAGGCGCTCTATCCCGATATCCTCGATCTCGTGGAGAGCCGCCTGAAGCCCGGCGCCTTCGTCGTCGCCGACAATGCCGACTACAGCCCCGACTATCTGGCGCGGGTGCGCTCGCCGGCGAATGGCTACATCTCGACGCCGTTCGGCGAGGACGTCGAACTGTCGATGCGGCTCGGCTGACGTGAACGCCAGCAGAGCTGCGCGATCAGGCCGCCTTGATCTTGTCGATGACGACGGACAATCGCGCACGCTTTGCGGCGTCGGTGACCTGCGTGACGCTGGCCTCGAGATCACCGAGCACGCTGTCGATCTTCCACGCTGCGGGGCCTTCATCGATCACCGCGTCGGCCAGTTCGTCGGCCTTGTCGGGATCGCCGAGGTCGAAAGCCGCGGCGAGCAAGGTCTGACGCGTCCATTCGTCGCCGACCTGAAGCAGTCTCGCACGATCGCAGGCGGCGATCGTCAGCCGCAATGCAGTCTGCGCGCGCTCCTCGTCGCCAGCCCGGGCGCGCGCGCGATAGAGCCGCGGCAGGTTGCTCGAGCAATAATAGGCGTTGAGGTCGAGCTGCATGCCCTGCTCATAATATTCGATCGCCTTCGCCTGGGCTTGCCGCTTGTCTGTCGCCAGCGTCGCTGCCCTTGCCAGGCGCTTGTAGCGACCGCCCATCAGACCGAGCCGCTCGGGTGTCGGCCCCGCCCTCCTGATCAGCGTCTCGAGCGCCGCAATGGCCTGGAGATTGTTGCCGGCATAGGCGGCGGCGAATTCACGGATCTCCTGGATTTCAGGGACGTCCTTGAACTTTGCCGGAAGGCCCGCCGCAAAGTCGAGGACGCTGTTCCAGTCCGTGGTCTTGTCGACGCTGTCGCGCAATAGCAGCAGCAAGGCGAGCGCAATCGGATAGGTCGCGGGCGGTCTCCCATCCCTGGCGATCAGCGCCTGCGCGCGCTGCATGCGCTCGGCGTGCGGTGCGGCACGCACCTCGCGCACCTTGGTCTGGAACGTCGCGAGTTCGGCAAGCTGCTCCTTGGTCGTCGTCGCCTTGGTCGGATCGACATCTTCCGGGTAGCCCGGGATCGATTGGGGCATCGGCGAGAGCCCGTCACGCAGCGACACGATGCCCTCCTTGATCCTGGGCCGGAGGCCGGCTGCGGTGTCGTCGGAGATGTTGCCCTCGGGGAGCGGGTAGCGCACGGTGCGCATCTGCACGACGTCGAACAGCTGCTTCGACCAGTCGGCGGCAAGCAGAACACAGCCGGTCTTCTGCGCCGCATGGCGGATGCCGACCTCGTAATAGACGTTGCCGTTCGGGATCGTCATGTCCGCCAGCACGAGATCGGCGAAATAGAGCCGCTCCAGCATCTGGCCGACGATCAGCGCACCGGTGTCCTGGTCGGCGCGAACCGGTTCATAGCCCAGCTCCTTGATCACCGGAACGTAGCCGCGATCCCACAGCGCGTTAAAATCGATTTCGGCCGGACCAAGCTTGGAATCCGCCTGGGTCGGCTTGCGGCCGTAGGGCATGATCATGAAACACGACGGCATCCTGCAATTCCTTCAGTCCCATAATTTTCTCGTATCCAGCCAGTAAACCCACGTCGTCTTGCGCCCCGCTTCATCCATCAAGTGCTTGGCGCCGCCGGGGCCATCGCCGCCTTCGCCGTTCCACAGGCAGACAAAGGCGAGCTTCTTGCCGCCGAACCTGGCGGCCCGCTGCAGCATCCATTGATTGTCGCGCTCATAGGCGTTTTCGCCGGCCGGCAGCGGGCCGAGCTCGTCCGGCATGACATGGAGCACCGCGCGCGATTTCGCCGCGAGATAGCGCGCGCGCCAATTGCCGCCGGCGAAATCGACCGAGCCGGCAAGGAAGGTCGGCTCGTCGAACGGGATGTAGATCTCAAGCCCCATGCCATGCGCGAGAGCAGCCTCCGCAAACAGCAGGTCGCCGCCGCAAGCGCCGCCGCAGATCGCGAGGTCGCCTTCGGCGACGCCGATCTTCGCAAGTGCATCGGCGATCGCAGCGGCCGCGACAGGCTCCCTGTCCGGCGGAAAGCGTGGCGTTTTTCGATCTGGCGCATCGATCATGTGACCGCTGAAGAGAACCACTATGTTGGGCGATCCGGCGCGTTGTTCCGTGGTCATCGTGACACCCGACTAATGATTGGATCATTGTGTCTCGATGACAAACCTAGCTGAAGGCGAATCTCCTGTCGAAGCCGGGACCGAGTGTCAGGACACCGCGCTACGAGGCATCAAACGATGTCGAAGGCCGGCGGGAAATGTTCCGGCCTGATCTGCACCTTCGCGGCGAGCGCTCCGATCTCGGCGAGCTCGTCCATGTTGGACGGGTCGTCCATCGCCGCGATCTTGGCAAGCGCCTCCGGCGTACGGTCGATGGCGACCGTCGTCTTCAGCCAGCCCGTCTCCAGCAATACGTTGTAGCGCGCATAGGTCGCAAGTTGCGGCCCGCCCCGGCTGTCCGCCGCCATGTCTTCCACCGCGCGATCGATCGGCCATGGCGTCAGGCAGTTCGTCAACCATTGCAGCATGCCGTGATTGAGCCGTCCGCAATCGTCCATGAGCGATTGCAGCGACCGCACGCCCTGCTCCGCCGCCGGCATGTGGACGATCTGGTCGGTCGAAAATGTCGACTTGAAGACGCCGGTCCCCGCCGAGATCAGCAGGAGCTCGTCCTTGCCACCATGCCACCGGAAACCATGGCCGTGAAGTGCCGCGAGCATCAATAGCTGCAGCGCCGGATCGTTGAACGGGCTGACGCCGCCGTCGACGAAGGCGCCGCTGACCGTGTGACCGTCGCGCGCGGAGATCTTGATCTCCTCGGGCTTGAAATAGGTTGGGGCGGCAGTGCTGGCGCGAACCACTTCCGTCAGCCGCAACGCGCCATCCTGCCTGGCGTAGGTCGCGTCTGGATGATTGTGCAGCGGCCAGGGGCTGCCGGTATCAAGCCGCTTGGTCATGATCATCAAGCCGGTGCGGACGTGATCGCCGCCGAGCGCCGTGTCGGCGCCGAGCTGCGCATCGAGCGCGTGCTGCAGGGCATCGGAATCGAATTTCGGCGCCAGCAGGCCCCGCCGCCAGAACGACTCCTGAAAGATGTCCGTGCCGATTCCGCGATAGAGCTTCTTCAAGGCGTCCACGGTCATCCCGCAGGCAAGCCCGGCCGCGATGATCGATCCGGTCGAGGTGCCTCCGATCAGGTCGAAATAGTCGCAGAGCAGCAGGTCATCCTTGCCGTACCGCCTGCGCAGCATCGCCTCGATGGCGCCGATATATTCGAGCGTCAGAATGCCGCGAATGCCGCCGCCATCGAGCGCCAATATCCGCTTCGGCCCGGCGTCCCGGTCGAGATGCTGCTGCTTGGTCTTCGGCACGGCTGGCCCTCCGACTATGACTGTTGCTGATCTCGACACGGCCGGCCGATCACGGCCGAAGGCTCAATTGGTCGCCCTCGCGAGCGTACGGCGCCGGGGCATGCAATGAAGCGATGTGCTCATCGTCGACACATCGGCTGATGTTTCGAAAAATTTTAGTCAGTACATTCGGAGCAGGACGAGCATCGCACGCCGGCCCCTGCGCATTCTGCACATGATACATCCTAAGGTATAGTGAGATACTTCACTGGCAGGCGGTTTTTCTTTTTCTCGGCCGGCGATCGCAGATTTCACAGACGGGTTATCATCGGTGCGCGGCGAGACGTGCAGCCGCGGCATCCGGCCGATGATTGACGGCCAGCCGTCGCATAGAAATTCATGCAGATCGGATTTTGCCATGCCAAACGATTTCTCGGTGTTTATCAGCCATCGCGCCGAAGACAGATTTCTCGCGCGCCTCCTGAAGGCTCGGCTCGAATATCTCAGCAGCCTGGACGGACAGCGTTCGGTGGAATGCTACGTGTGCGAGGAGATTCCCGGCGGCGCGGAATGGCGCCAATGGATGATCGACAACACGGCGAAGGCGGACTGCCTGATCTTCATCCATACCAACGCGGAACATAACTGGACGTGGTGCGCGTCCGAGATTTCCCAGTTCGACGGCTACAAGCGCGCACTGAAGCTCACGTCGAAGGTGCTGTGGTTCTCGGTCGATAGCTCGCCCTCGTTTCCGATGCTGGCGGAGAACGAGTTCTACGGGATCGGCGACGACGAGGTGCGGCGGTTTCTCGAGGATCTGTTCGTCCGGCCGACCTTCGGTCCGGTGCCGCTGCGGCCGAAACTGAACGCCAATCACGCGCGCGACTTCAACGAGGCGGTGAAGGACCTGCACGCGCAGTTCATGCAAATCACCCGCCCGGAAGAGCTGTTTCGCCTGCGGCTCCGCGTCGTGTTCAGCGACGAGTTGTCGTTTCGCCAGAAGGCCGATGCGCTGAAGGCATTGCCGCCTGCGGAGCGTGCGCGCGGATTCCTGACGGATGCCAGGCTGGAGGCGGATCCCGCCACCACCACGCTGCTGTCGGGTCCCGATGCGGCCGGCCTCGACTGGGAGGACCTGCTCAGCGCGCAGAACCGCTACGACAGCGGCGCCTGGCTCGACGAGCTGACGAGCTATGTCGCGAATTCGTTCTCGGACGTGGATGTTGCCAGCCGGCGAAGCCGCGAGCAGGTCCTCAGTCCGATCTTCCGCGATCTGAAGCTGTATCAACCGGTCATCGCCCGGCTCGAATATCTCGACAACACGCCGTTCTCGGTCGTCATCATCTTCGTGCCGATGCCGCCGTTCAGCGAGGATCCAAGGCTGATGGTCGCGCAGAACATGCCGAAGGACATCGTGTTCCTGTCGATCCTGCTGCGACTGGCGCGGCGCTTCCGATGGTCGTTTCTCGAGCCGCTCTACAACGCGGTCGAGGACCTCGACGATGACTTCAGCGCCAAGCGATGGGACGACCTGTTGCAGCGCTACCACGAATGCCTGGAAAACCTCGATTCGATCCTGCGACAGGGCAACATGCGCGAGCTCGAAACCGTCGGCGACATCAAGTCGACGATCAACATCTCCGACGATGCGCTCCTGAAGGAAATGTTCAAGGATTGGGGGACGTTTCAGACCCGGCTCGCTCAGGCCATCGAGAAGAAGTCGCCGGGCGATGTGCGGCAAACGCTGGAGCCCTGGCTCAAGCGCAACAAGGACTTCATGAAGCAACTGCTGGTCGAAACCCAGGGCAAGGTGGAGAAGCTGCGGCCGCAGGAAGTTCACCAGGGGCCGTAGACCGCAGGGTTCGGGTCGACCGCTCCTGCGCTCAGATCATCGACGCAACGCGTTCGAGGCCGATCAGGCGCGCCAGCGAGCGAACCTCGTTCTTCTGGTCTTCGCGGAGTTGGAACAGCAGCGGCATCGCCGCCGACTTCAGCTGCTGCACTTCCTCGGAATCCGGATCGATCGGCATGGTGCCGGCAGCGGGATCGCCCTGGCGCTTGGCGTGGATCTTGCGGGCGACGGCGCGCAACGCGGTCTCGACCGCCGGCCAGTAGTATTCCTGCGACGACGACAGCTTGAGCCGGTCCTTGATGCCGGCGATCTGGGCATCGCTGAGCAAGGCGTAGGTCTTCTGCGGCGCCGGCTTGGCGGCAGCCTTGGGCTTCGGCGGTGCGAGGGGGGCCGGCGCAGGGGCTGGAGCGGGCTCGGCGATCTGCGGCTGGGCCGCGTCGACGGGGTCATTGAGCTTCGGCAGGCCGATGTCGGCGGGCTCGGCGGACGCATAGGCCTGGCGTACCGTGTCGGTCGCGCCCGGGATCGCGGCTTGCGCCCGCAGCAGGAGCGGCGACGGATTGGCGGGGGGCTCGGCCGGCTGCGGCGCTTCAAAGGAGGCGGCGGCAAGCGTCGTGACCGCGAGCTTGTCCTGCTTGCTGGCGCGATTGGCGACCGGGCCGACGTCGGCCTGCGCTGCCGGCAGGCTGTCACGGCCCAAAATGGCTGTGATCGCGGCGCCGGCGAGGAGGAGGCATGTCAGCGCGGCGAGGGTGATGGCTCTGGTCAAAAACTACTCCATTCCCGGCCGGTGTCACCGCAAACTGCGCGGCAAATGCGGCGTTAGCGTGCCATGACCGCGCCAAATAGGTGAAATCGTCCCGAAACGGCCCGAAAAATCAGGCCGCGGCGTCAAGCTCATAGGCTTCCTGGATGTCGGCAACGATCTCGTGCGCCGTCCAGAGGGCGCCAGGCTGGACCGCGTGCAGGCTGACCGTCCAGTTGGTCCGGCGGGTGCGCGGCGTGCTGACGATGTCGAATTCGACCTGACGGCACAGCGGATGCCGCTGCAGGGCATAAAACACCCGGGTCCGGAGCTCGTTGAGCGATGCCGGGGTCTTGGAGAGCGCCTCAAAAGCCATGTCGCATTCCCACAACTGCCGGGCGGCCCAGCCGTATTGGCGGACCATCCCTGGCGCATAGTTGGGACTGGCATGGTTAATGCCGAGTTAAGCAGACAGGCGGGTTTTGGCGGCTAAGCGGCCGCCGTTCGCGATGGCTCAGCCGAGCCGCACCCGCGCGCTCGCCGCCTCGTACTCCGCGATCGTCCGCGCCACGAGTTCGTCGACCGCGAGCACCCCGGTCACCCCCGACGTGGAATGACCGCCGCTCCAGATGTCGCGCCAGCGCTTGGGGCGGCTTTCGCGGGCGCCGATGTCGATGTCCTTGCCGATGTCGATCGCGCCGCGGGCCGGCAGGTCGTCGGGATCGAGACCTGCGGCTTCGATCGAGGGCCGCAGCATGTTGGTCTGCAAGCCGGTGAACGCGGTCGTGAGCAGGATGTCGTCGGCGGTCGCCTCGACCAGCATCTGCTTGTACCTGTTGTCCGCCATGCTCTCGCGCGTCGCGATGAACTTGGTGCCCATATAGGCGAGATCGCACCCGAGCGCTTCCGCGGCGCGCAGCGCATGGCCATCGCTGATGCCGCCGGCCAGCACGATCGGGCCGTCGAAGAATGCGCGCACCGCGCGGACGAACACGAACGGATTGAGCCAGCCGGTCTGCCCGCCGGCGCCGGCAGTGAGCAGCACGAGCCCGTCGGCGCCGGCCGCGACCGCGCGCTCGGCATGGCGGATCGAAGCGACATCGGCGAACACCAGCGCGCCGGCATCGTGCAGGGGGCCAAGCACCGGCGCGGGCGAGCCGACCGAGGTGATCACGAGCTCGGGCTTGTGCCGCAGCAGCACGACGAGGTCCTGCTGTAGCCGCGTGTTGGAGCGGTGCACGATCAGGTTCGGACAGATCGGCGCGGTCGCCCTCCCGCTCGCATCGGCATGCGCTTGCACGCGGTTGTCAATTTCGCCGAGCCATGCATCCAGCTGTTCCGTCTCACGGCAATTCACCGTCGGAAATGAGCCGATCACGCCGTTGCGGCAGGCGGCTACCACCAGTTCGACGCCCGACACCAGAAACATCGGCGCCGCGATCAGCGGCAACCGGAGACGATCGCGAAAGCGCGCGAGAAGATCTGCGGACAAGTTGTTTCTTCCCATCATCATTGTGTTAGCGTTGCGCCAACATTGGCACGCGAGAAGCCAAAGACAAAGCGGGAGGAGACCACGAGATGAGCAATCCGCTCTATGCATTTCCGGCGGTCTGCGAGCAGACCTTGCGGGCGCTGGCGCGCTATCCGTCGCGCACCGCCTTCGCATGGCCGGGCGGCTCGCTCAGCTATCAGGGCGCGACCGACCTGATCGGGCGGATGCAGGGCGTGTTCATGCGGCTCGGCTTTGCGCCGGGCACTCGCGTCGCCTTCCTTACCGCCAACCGCGCCGACAGCTGGTGCGCCGGCGTCGCCGCGCAATTGTCGCGGCTCGCGATCACCTGGCTGCATCCGCTCGGCTCGCTCGACGACCAGCTGTTCCAGCTCGAGGACTCCGAGGCGCAGATGCTGATCGTCGACGGCATCACGTTTCGCGACCGCGGTGGCGAGCTCGCGGCAAAAGCGCCGGGGCTGAAGACCGTGTTCACGCTCGGCCCGGCGGATTACGGCGCCGACCTCTTGCAGACGGTCGAAGACGCCGGCAGCGCGAGCGCGAAAAACTTCGCGCGCGAGGACGACATCTCGACCCTGAACTACACCGGCGGCACGACCGGCAAATCCAAGGGCGCGTTGCGCTATCACCGCGAATATGGCGGCTTCGCCGCCGCCATCCTCGCCGACTTCGAAATCCCGGAGACGCCGCGCTACCTCACCGTGGCCCCCATCAGCCACGTCGCGGGGACAAAAGTGCTGCCGACATTGATGCGCGGCGGCACCGTGCACATGCTGAAGGGGTTCGATCCGGAGGCGGTGTTCAAGACCATCGAGCGCGAGAAGATCAACTTCACGCTGTTCGTGCCGACCATGATCTACGTGATGCTGGATCATCCCGCGCTGCCCAAGACCGACCTCTCCTCGCTCGAGCTGTTGCTGTACGGGGCGTCCGCGATGTCGCCGAGCCGGCTGGTCGAAGGCATCGAGCGGATCGGCCCGGTGTTCTCGCAGCTCTATGGCCAGACCGAATGCTATCCGGTTTCGGTGCTGCGCAAGGCCGACCACGATCCGAAGACGCCGGAGCTGTTCCTGTCCTGCGGCTTCCCGATCACCGCCTGCCAGGTGAAGATCCTCGATCAGGACGATCAGGAGGTCGCGACCGGCGAGGCCGGCGAGATCTGCGTGCGCGCCACGCATGTGATGGCCGAATACTGGAAGCGGCCCGACATCACGGCGGAGACGCTGAAGAGCGGCTGGCTGCACACCGGCGACATCGCGCGCAAGGACGAGCGCGGCTATATGTTCATCCTAGACCGCAAGAAGGACATGATCGTGTCCGGCGGCTTCAACATCTTCCCGCGCGAAGTCGAGGACGTGCTGTCGCAGCACGCCGACGTCGCGATGGTCGCCGTCGTCGGCGTGCCCGACGACAAATGGGGCGAGGCGGTCACCGCCGTCGTAGTGGCACGCGAGGGCACTTCGCCCAATGCCGACGAGCTGATCGGCCTCGTCAAGGCGAAAAAGGGCTCGGCGCATGCGCCGAAGCAGATCCAGTTCGTCAAGGAGCTGCCGATGACCGGCGTCGGCAAGGTCGACAAGAAGGTGCTGAAGGCAGGCTTCTGGACCGGCCGCGACCGCATGGTGGGGTGAGGTATCGCAGCGAAAGGCTTGGCGCCGTTCCCACGTTCGTCCTGGCCCGGCCCAATGTGGGCCGCGCCATATTCGGCGTCATTCCTTGCGCTGGTCGAGCCGGGCAAGGAAGTCGCGCACCAGTATCGCGATCTCATCGGTCGCTTCGTCAAGCGCGAAATGTCCCGCGTCCAGGATGTGGACCTCGGCTGCCGGAACGTCGGCGGCATAGGCGGTGGCACCGGCGACGGTAAACGACGGATCGTATCTGCCCCAGACCACGAGGGTTCGCGGCTGCGTCTCGCGAAGCCATTTCTGCCATTGCGGGTAGGAGGCAACGTTGGTGCGGTAATCCAGGAACAGCGTGGTCTGGATATCGGCCTGGCCCGGGCGGGACAGAAACGCGGATTCGTCGACCCACAGATCCGGGTCGTAACGTTCGGGATGCGGGCTCGTCCCGACATGACGCTGGCGCGTTGCCTCGAACGACGTGAAATTGGCCTTGAGCTTGTCGATCTCGTGCACCGGATCCGCCCAGAATTTCCGGCGCGCCTCCCAAAGCGGACTCAAGCCCGGTTCGTGCGCGACCGCATTCTGGATAATGATGGCGCGGACCCGTTCAGGATGCGCGAGCGCCAGGCGGAAGCCGACGGGCCCGCCATAGTCCTGCATGAACAGCACATAGTTGGTGAGGCCGAGCTTCGTCGTGAACTCGTTCGTCACGCGCGCGAGATTGTCGAAGCTGTATTCGAAACCGGACGGAGCCGGCGCGCTGCTGTTGCCGAATCCCGGATAATCGGGGGCGATCAGATGATATTTATCGGCGAGAAGCGGCAGTATCGGCTCCCACATCCGCGATGAGGATGGAAAGCCGTGGAGCAGCAGCACGACAGGTGCGTCGGCCGGACCCGCTTCGCGATAGAAGACGTTGACGCCCTGGACGTCCACCGTGTGATACGAGACCGACCGTCGGCTCGACTGCAGATCGTTTGCCGAAGCCTGCATGGCCATGCCGGTCAGAACCGCAGACATCGCGAGCCGGGTGGACATCTTCATCGATCAGCTCCTGTGTGGTGCGCGGCATTCTGCAACGACCTATGGCCAATACGTGTTCGAACGGTGTGAGAAACACCGGCGGCGCGCTCACCCTTCCCGCGTCGCCGGCGCGCGCTGATCACATTTCCGACATTGTCAGCCACGCGGCGAAGACCGGAGCCGTTGCCCTTCGAGCCGCCACCCGAGCGCCACTCTTCAGGGTGGCGGGGGGAGAATCAGTGGGCCAGCGTCCTCGGCGGCAACACGCAGGTCGCTCGCCGCTCCCCGGCCCAATAGCTGGTCGAGCCGCTCGCGCAGCTGATCCTGGTGGTAGGGCTTGGCCAGCCGCGGCAGGTCGACGTGGGTGCCGTCGGGCAGTTCGGCATAGCCGGTGGCGAGCAGGACGACGAGCTGCGGCCGCACCTCACGCGAGGCCGCGGCGAGCTCGATGCCGGTCATGCCGGGCATCACATGATCGGTCATCATCAGGTCGATCTCCTGATCGCTCCTGAGGATATCGAGCGCGTGCGGCCCCGAATTGGCGCCGATCACGCGATGGCCGAGGTCCTCCAGCATCTCCATGGTCGACATCGCGATCAGCGGATCGTCGTCGACCAGCAGGATCACCGCAGAGCGCTTGACCGGCTGCGCCACGGGTACGGGACTTGCGGCTTCCGGCGCGGCAGTTGCGACCGGCAGCACCAGCACCGCCGTGGTGCCCTCGCCGACCGCGCTCGACAGCTGCAACGCGCCGCCGAGCTGCACCGCGAGCCCATGCACCATCGACAGGCCGAGCCCGGTGCCCTTGCCCACCGGCTTCGACGAGAAGAACGGCTCGATCGCCCGCTTCAACACCTCCGGCGTCATGCCGGTGCCGCTGTCGATCACCGACAGTTTCAGGTAGTTGCCCGGATGCAGCGCCGGATCGCTCTTGGTCTGCTCGTTCCCGATCTGCTCGTTCTTGGTCTGCTCATTCTTGGCCTGCCAGGCCGCGAGGCGGATCTCGATCGCGCCGCCATCCGGCATCGCATCGCGTGCATTGATCGCAAGGTTGAGCACCGCGAGCTCGAGCTGGTTGGTATCGACGCAGGCCAGCGGCAATCCGTCGGGAATGTCGAGCCGCAGCACGATGCGCGGTCCG
Source organism: Bradyrhizobium sp. UFLA03-84 (assembly GCF_002289535.1). Classification (NCBI taxonomy): domain Bacteria; kingdom Pseudomonadati; phylum Pseudomonadota; class Alphaproteobacteria; order Hyphomicrobiales; family Nitrobacteraceae; genus Bradyrhizobium; species Bradyrhizobium sp. UFLA03-84. The sequence continues at coordinate 188,816 of NZ_NSJY01000005.1, forward strand.
AGCGAGCGCTCGAGCAATTCACTCATGTCACGCACCAGCGCACCGAGATCGACCGGCACCGCGCGCAGATCCTGCTGCCGCGCGAATGCCAGCAGCCGCTGCGTCAGCGAGGCGCCGCGCTCGGCGCCCTGCAGCGCGCCGTCGACCAGCCGCTGCAGCCGCGGGTCCTCCGGCATCCGCTTGCGCAGCAGGTCGAGATTGCCCATCACCGCCATCAGGAGATTGTTGAAGTCGTGCGCGACGCCGCCGGTGAGCTGGCCGATCGCCTCCAGCTTCTGCGCATGGCGGAGCTGCTCCTGCGCCCGCTCGCGCGCGGCGACCTCCCTCATCAAATCGGCGGTGCGCTGCTCGACCCGCTGCTCCAGCGTCGCGGTGAGCTCGGCAAGCGCGGAACGCTCGGCGGCGAGCTGCGCCAGCAGCGCCTCGCGCTCGATCTCCGCGGTCTTGCGCGCGGTGATGTCGGAGCAGACCCCGACCAGCGACCGGATGCTGCCGTCGGGCCGGCGCACCGCGCGGGCACGCACGTCGACCCAGTGCTGGCTGCCGTCGGGCCAGATGTTGCGATACTCGATCTTGTAGTCGGCGCCGGTCTTGAGCGTGTGCTCGACGACCTCCTGTCGCCGCGCGCGGTCGTCGGGATGAACCGCGTCGAGCAGGTCCTGATAGGTGAACGGCAGGTCCGCGGCGCGCCCGAAGAAGCGCTTGCAGGTCGCGGAGGCCTCCAGCTCGAAGCCCGGTACGTGCAGTTCGAGCGCGCCGAGATGGCCGGCATCGAGCGCCGTCTGCAGCAGGCTTTCGCTCTCGGTGAGGTCTTCGAGAATCGCGCGGGTCTGGTATTGGCGGCGGCGACCTCGCACCGCCGCCGCGACCAGGCTCACCAGCGTGGTCGGATGGAACGGGCGCTCGATGAAGGTCACATTGCCGAGCGCGCGGCCGAGCCGCGCCGCTTCCGGGCTGCGCTCGGGCCCGCCGCCCTCGCTCATCAGCACGATCGGGAAGTCCGACCATGACGGCTGCTCGTTCAGCCAGCGCGTCAGGCCGGCGAGATCCGCGGTCCCGATCGCCTCGTCCGCGATGATGGCAAGGCCGGCGCCGCTTGCGACCTGGCGCTCGAGCTCGGCGATGTCGCCGCAGATATTGGCGTAGTAGCCGGCCTCCTTGATCAGATGGGCAGTCCTGACGGCGTCCCGCTCGCTCGCGGCAAGGATGACCGCGCGTTCCGAGGACGGGCCGGGTTTCATCGCGAAGGTCCCCGCGACGGCCGGGGGTCGGCAGCGGCCGGCACAACACAAGGCCGCCGGGTGGCCATGGCCACGGTGCCGGCGGCGGGATCGATACGCGTCATGGGGCCCCCTAACGGGAGCGAAACTCGCTCGTGCCGCCAACCGTTCCCGCGGCATGAGTTAATTTTTGCCCAAGGGGCAGCCACGCCTCAAAATATCGAAAACAACCCCATGCAAAGGAGCCGGTGGGCTGCCGCGCTTCGACACGACAACTTGACGCGTCAGGCAAATCAGGGATATATTTCTAATATTCCGAAATCATCTAGTACCGCCGCGCCCGAGCTGAAAAGGGGAAGGGCCGGATCGGGTCAGCCGCAGGCGATGCTGTATGCGGAGGGCGCAGACCGCCACCCGCGTTGCTCGGACGCGCGAAGCGACCTCCCCTTTTCAAGGGAAGGTTGGAGCAGCGCAGTGCTGGCTAGCGCGGTTCGATCACCAGGCTCTGCACCGCCCGGCCGAAATAGCCCCGCACGTCGGCGAGCCGCGACATCGCAAGCCCGGCGCCGTCAGGCCCGATCCAGGACTCGCCGTCGAGCAGGACCCAGTCGCCGACCGGCTCGCGCGCCAGGCTCACGGTGAGATCGGCGTTGATGAAGGTCCATTGGTCGAAATCGAGCGCCGGCGAGGTGCCGTTGGAGAAGTCGGAGGCGACCACGGCGCGCATCGCCTGCGAGACGGCAGCCCCCGCGATCAGCGGTCGATCGACACGGAACCAGATCGCGCCCGGGCCCTTCACGCCGAAGCGGCCGCGCGCGGCCCGCATCGAGATGCATTTGACGAACGGGCTGTTCGCAAGATTACCCGGCTCGACCATGCTTTCGTCGGGGCCGGGCAGATCGACCGGAAGCGCTGCGATGTCGGGCGGCAGCTCGGCCGCCTGCTGCTTGATCTTCAGCACGGTGGCCGAGACGACGAGGACGCCATCGGCGAGCAGCCTGACGCCGCAGAGCTGGATCTTGCGGCCGTCGCGCAGGATTTCGCTCGAGACCGTCAGCGGCGCCACCGGTACCGGACGCATCAGATCGATCGTGACCCGCGCGACCCGCATCGGCACCGGCGTCGGAATGGCTTCGGCAGCCCATACCACCAGCGCCGCCGGCGCAGAGCCGTGCTGCATCCGCGGATCCCAGGGACCCGCGGCGTCGGGACTGGTGACGACGCGGTCGCCGTCAACGCGAAAGATCGGCTCCATTAGAGCATGATCCGGAAGAGTGTGGAGCGGTTTTCCGAAGAGACCATGCTCAAACAGAAAGCTGAAGCGCGGTGGTTCATCCTGATCACCGCGCTTTAGCCAAGCGCCGGATCGACCGCTTCGTCGTATTCCTTCTTGAAACGGCCAATCAACTCGGCCGCCGGCACCACCTTGGAGATGCTGCCGACGCCCTGGCCGGAGCCCCAGATCTCCTTCCAGGCTTTCGGCTTGGCGCGCTCGCCGGACGCATCGGTGCCGAAGCTCATCTTCGAGGGATCTGATGTCGGCAGGTTTTCCGGATCCATGCCGGCCGCAACGATCGACGGCTTCAAATAGTTGCCGTGCACGCCGGTGAACAGATTGGAGTAGACGATGTCCTCGGCGGACGAATTGGTGATCATGCTCTTGTAGCCCTCGACCGCATTCGCCTCCTTGGTCGCAATGAAGGCGGAGCCGATATAGGCGAAGTCGGCGCCGATGATGCGCGCGGCGCGAATGGCGCGGCCGTTGGCGATGGTGCCCGACAGCGCGATCGGCCCGTCGAACCACTGCCGCGTCTCCGACACGAACGGGAACGGCGACAGCGTGCCGGCATGGCCGCCGGCACCGGCCGCGACCAGGATCAGGCCGTCGGCACCCTTCTCGATCGCCTTGTGCGCGAACTTCTGATTGATCACGTCGTGGAACACGATGCCGCCCCAGCCGTGGACGGCCTGGTTGAGCTCCTCACGCGCGCCGAGCGAGGAGATGATCATGGGCACCTTGTGCTTCTCGCAAAGCGCCATGTCGTGATCGAGCCGGTTGTTCGACTTGTGCACGATCTGGTTCACCGCGAACGGCGCCGACGGCCGCTCCGGATGCGCCTTGTCATAAGCCGCGAGCTCTTCCTTGATCCGGTACAGCCATTCGTCGAGCAGTTCCGGCGGCCGCGCATTCAGCGCCGGAAACGAGCCGACCACGCCGGCCTTGCACTGGGCGATGACGAGGTCGGGCACGGAGATGATGAACAGCGGTGCCCCGATCACGGGAAGAGACAGGCGGCCCTTGAACAGAGCAGGCATGGACATTGGCGGCGGATCCTCAATTTGATCGATTGGTTGGTCTCGAATGCTGACCGTCATACCAACAAGGCAATCTTTCCAGTGTCAAGTATTGCGTTATGGCGCTGCAAAAAGGATGACAAAACCTCATCTAAGGAGCGTATTTTCCGGCCGCATCTGGCATCCCAGGCGCAAGCTTCGCCGCTGCTATTGGCAGACCGCCCGTGTCACGAAATTTTCCGTCCTGCAGTCGTTCGGGCCGCGCTTGTGGCCCGGCAAATAGACCAGCGGCGAACATTTCTCCGACGTGTCGATATCGATGCCCTTGCCTTCCTTGAACCCCTTGCTCTGGCATAGCCGGTCGGCGCCGCTCTTGCAGTCGGGCGCCCCGTTCGCGGCCACCGCGCAGACGGCGCGCCCGGTCACCATGGTCGAGGGGCGCGCCAGGTTCGACAGGTCGTTGAAGGTCTCGCTGGGGCTCTTCAGCTGTGGCAGCGCCGACTTCGACTTCTCGAACAGCTTTCCGATTTCGTTGATCAGTCCGGGATTCTCGCGCTCGACCGGCGTCGGCGGCAACTCGATCTGCTGCTGAGACTCAATAGGCTGCTGCGCCGGCGACTGCACGCCGAGCGAGGGCGACGCAGTCTGCGCCCACCCGCCCTCGATCGCAGGCAGCGCCATCGACAGCGCAAGGCCTGCCATTGCGACGCGCGCCTTGGCGGGATTGAGCCGCACGAGGTTCACCGGTGGTCGCTTCCATCAGCCATCGCAGCAAGGGTAGTCCGAAGCTGCCCTCGGGCAAAGACGCGAGCAGCTTGAACTTTGGTCAGATCAGCTTGAATGCGACGACGAAGCCCAGCACCAGCACGATCGCGCCGAGCGCGACCCACAGGCCGAGCCGCTTCTCGAGCTCGGCGCGGATGACATCGCCGTAGCGGTTGAGCAGCACCGCCACGATGAAGAAGCGGCCGCCGCGCGTAATGATCGAGCACAGGATGAACAGCCAGATGTTGTAGCCGGCAAAACCCGAGGTGATCGTCACCAGTTTGAAGGGGATCGGCGTGATCCCCTTCGCCAGGATAATCAACGCGCCATACTGGGCGTAGGAAGCGCGGAATGCGTCGACCTTGTCCTCGAGGCCGTAGAGATGGATCAGCCACTGCCCGAGCGAGTCGTAGAGCAGCGCGCCGATCGCATAGCCGAGCACGCCGCCGGCAACCGACGCGATGGTGCAGACCGTCGCGAACCACCACGCCCGCTTTGGCCGCGCCAGCGACATCGGCAGCAGCATGATGTCGGGAGGGATCGGGAAGAACGAGCTCTCGGCGAAGGCGACGGCCGCGAGAATCCAGAGTGCGTAGGGCTTGTCGGCCGCCTCGACGCACCAGTCATAAATCCGTTTCAACATGGGCGCGATGAACCATCATGGAGCGGATTTGTCCATGCCGGGGATGGGCCGAATTTGGTTGATTTACGGCTGCCGTTTGCGCAGCCGGTTCTCCAGCGCGACAATTCGACGTCGCACCACCGGGACCGGCGCGGTCTTGGACAGGCCCTTGGGGACCTTGACCGGTGACTTCGGCAGCTTCTCGGCGATCCCGAGCAGCCGTTCGCGCCGCTCCATCTCGCGCCAGACATCGTCCGGCTTCACGCCGGCCGAAGCCCAGAGCACCGTGAGATTGTAGAGCAGGTCCGCGCTCTCGCGGACGACGGCATCCGGCTTGCCGCTGACGGCGTCGATCACGACCTCGACCGCTTCCTCGGCGAGCTTCTTGGCCATCTTGGCCGGCCCGCGCTGGAACAGCCGTGCCGTGCGCGACGTCGCTGGATCAAGATCCCTCGCCGCGATCACCGCCCGGTAAAGCCGTTCGATCGAATCACTCATCCTTCGAGCCTAATCGAAACGCGTCGCCAGCGTGTTAACGGCCGGACCGACAACAAAAAATCCACCGGCCCCGCGGCCGGTGGATTGGATGTTTGTGACAGTTTCGAGAACCGATGATGAGGGTCAGTACGGCGTATAGGGCAGTGTCGAGCGGCGCCCGTAATAGCCGTGATAACCATAATACGGTCCGCCGCCGTAATAGACCGGGCCACCGCCATAATAGGCGGGACCGCCGTAATAGCCGGGGCCGCCGTAGTAACCATAGGAGTCGTAGTAGTCGCGGCGGCTCTGGGCCGCGGCGATCGCAAGACCGGTGCCGACGATGCCGGCGAACGCAGCCGCAGCGGCCGCGCCACCACCGCCATAGTAGCGACGGCGCGCGCTGATGTCGGTCGCGCCGCTCGTGCCGTGTGATGTGGTCACTGCGGTTGCCTTGCCCGCCGGAGCGGAGCCTGCGAACGCCATCGTCGGCTCAACGGCCGTCAACGCCACCGCGGCAACCGTTGCCAATGTGGCTGCGCGGCCAACAGACGAAAAAACACCTTTTCGCGCAAACATTGCAGTCATCCTTTGTGGAAGCCGGCCCGTCGGGCCTTGGTGAGCTAACCACTCTCCTCAAATTAGGTTCCCGAAACCGAATGCAAGCTGAACAACCCAAGGTGAAATCGAGGCAGTCATCGGCCGTTCACCTTGCCCGAGGCAGAATGCCTGCAAATAACGCCTGAATTTGCAGCTTGAAATGGCCGTTGCCTTGGCGCATTCGATGTTGTGAACACGGCGCGCAGCCGGCGCGGCACTTTGTCTCGCCTCCCGGATGTCATGATGCAGGTAAGTCGGACCACCGTTCTCCGCTGGATACTGGCCGGCATGACCGGCCTCTCGGGCGGCGCGTGGCCGGCGCTGACGCCGTCGCACGCCGGCGACCAGCCGCAGCCGCTCACCGTCCAGTTCACGCTCGACCGTCCGCTTGACGCTGCCGCAGCACCATTCGTGATGGCGTCGGTCGGCGGCCTGTTCGGCGCCGAGGGCCTCAACGTCGGCACCAACATTGCCACCAGTTCGGCGGACGCAATCGCGCGCGTCGCCGACGGCTCGAGCGACTTCGCGCTCGTCGACATCAACTCGCTGATCCGCTTTCGCGACAAGCCTGGCGCAGCCCCGGTCAAGGCGGTGTTCGTGCTGTTCAACCAGGCGCCCTATGCGATCATTGCCCGCAAGAGCCGCGGCATCAAGGCACTGGCGGATATGGAGGGCAAGAACCTCGGCGTCGCCGAAGGCGATCTCTCGATCCGGCTGTGGCCCGCGGTCGCCAAGCAGAACGGCATCAAGCAGGGAAGCGTGAAGCAGAACACGATCAGCGCTGCGGTGCGCGAGCCGATGCTCTCCGCAGGCCAGGTCGATGCCGTGACCGGCTTCTCCTATCTCTCGGCGATCAATCTGCGCGATCGCGGCGTGCCTGCCGACGATCTTGCGGTGCTCCGCTTCGCCGACTATGGCTGCGAGGCCTACGGCTTTGCCGTGATCGTCAGCCCGCGCCTTGCCGCGGCCAAGCCGGACGCAGTGAAAGGCTTCGTGCGCGCGGCGGTCGGCGGCACCAATCTCGCGGTCAAGGACCCGGCGCGCGCCGCAGGCGAGGTGGTGAGCCGGATGGACGGCGGCTCGCGCGATCTGGAGCTCGAGCGGCTCACCGCCATCATCCGCGACAACGTCCTGACCGGCGAGGTGAAGCGCAACGGCCTCGGCGGCATCGAGCGGGAGCGCTTCGAGCGCTCGGTCGACCAGCTCGCCGAAGACTTCAAATTCCAGAAGCGGCCGCACGCCGCCGACATCTTCGACGACCAATTCCTGCCGCCGATCGACGGCCGGCTGGTGAATTGAAGGCCATGTGAGAGCAAGATTGACGCGCGGCACCAAGCATTTGGTGTCGTCCCTGCGAAAGCAGGGACCCATAACCACCGAGGATCATTGTTACGCGGCGCTGGGGCCGCAACCTTCTTCGACAATTGAATTCTGTGGTTATGGGTCCCTGCTTTCGTAGGGACGACACTTGATATGTTGTACGGCGATTCAACCCGTCACCCTGAGCATGACGCGCTGTCACCGCTGGCCCTGCATCGCGAACCCTGATTAAATTACATCCCGCCTGACCGGGCGCCCATCGTTCGAGAGTCCCCCCGGCATGTCCATGCTCCGCCTCTATACCCGCGTCCTCGAACTGCTCGGCAAGGAGGCGCGGCTCGGCTGGATCCTCGCTGTCGCCAACATGCTGCTCGCCGGCGCGCAATTCGCCGAGCCGGTGCTGTTCGGCAAGATCGTCGACGTGCTGTCGGGGCGGCCGGTCACCGGGCTGTTCGCGACGAATTCGGCATGGCCGCTGCTAGTGGCCTGGGCGGCATTCGGCCTGTTCACGATCGGCTGCAGCGCGATCGTCGCGTTGCAGGCGGACCGGCTGGCGCACCGCCAGCGCCAGGCGGTGCTGACCGGCTATTTCGAGCACATCCTGCAGCTGCCGCTGACCTTCCATTCCGGCACCCATTCCGGACGGCTGATGAAGGTGATGCTGAACGGCACCGACGCGCTGTGGCGGCTCTGGCTCGGCTTCTTCCGCGAGCATTTCGCCGCGATCATGTCGCTGGTCGTGCTGCTGCCGCTCGCGCTCTACATCAACTGGCGGCTGGCGATCCTGCTGTTCGTGCTCTGCGTCGTGTTCACCGTGCTGACCACGATGGTGGTGCGCAAGACCTACGGCATGCAGAGCGAGGTCGAAGCCTATTACAGCGACCTCTCGGCGCGCGCCTCCGACGCGCTCGGCAACGTCGCGCTGGTGCAGAGCTTCGTGCGGATCGATTCCGAGGTGCAGGGCCTGCGCTACGTCGCCGACAAGCTGCTCGCGGTGCAGATGCCGGTGCTGTCGTGGTGGGCGTTGGTCACCGTGATCACGCGCGCGTCGACCACCATCACGGTGCTCGCGATCTTCACCGTCGGCATCGCGCTGCACAACCAGGACCTCACCACGGTCGGCGAGATCGTGATGTTCGTCTCCTTCGCCACCATGCTGATCCAGAAGCTCGAGCAGGTGGTGAGCTTCATCAACAACGTGTTCATGGAAGCGCCGCGGCTGCAGGAATTCTTCGACGTGCTCGACGCGGTGCCGGCGGTGCGCGACCGGCCCGGCGCGATCGACCCCGGACGGCTGTCCGGCCTGGTCGAGTTCAACGACGTGTCGTTCTCCTATGACGGCAAGCGGCCGGCGATCGAGGATCTCAGCTTCACCGCACTGCCGGGCCAGACCATCGCGCTGGTCGGCTCGACCGGCGCGGGCAAGTCCACCGCGATCGCGCTGTTGCATCGCGCGTTCGATCCGCAATCCGGCATCATCGAGATCGACGGTATGGACATCCGCGCGATGAAGCTGACGGCGCTGCGGCGGAACATCGGCGTGGTGTTCCAGGAGGCGCTGCTGTTCAACCGTTCGCTCGCTGAGAACCTGCGCGTCGGCAAACCGGACGCGACCGATGAGGAGCTGCGCGCCGCCGCGGCCCGTGCCCAGGCGCTGGATTTCATCGAGCGCAGCGAGAAGAAATTCGATACCCATGCCGGCGAACGCGGCCGCATGCTGTCCGGCGGCGAGCGCCAGCGATTGTCGATCGCGCGTGCGCTGCTCAAGGATCCGCCGATCCTGATCCTCGACGAGGCGACCAGCGCGCTCGATGCCGTCACCGAGGCCAAGGTGAACGCTGCTCTCGACGAAGTGATGAAGGGCCGCACCACCTTCGTGATCGCGCACCGCCTCTCCACCATCCGCCACGCCACCCGTATCCTGCTGTTCGACCAGGGACGGGTGATCGAAAGCGGAACTTTCGATGAACTGGTGGCAAAAGGCGGGCGTTTTGCCGAACTCGCGCGCGCCCAGTTCATGGTCCAGGAACAGGCGCGCGCCGGCATCGAGGCACCATAATCCTCCCCTTTCCAATTGAGGCGGCTGCCGAAATTCAGCCGATTTCGTCCACGATATAATCCGCCGGCCTCTGTTCTCTATTGGCAAGCCGGTATAGGGTTTGCATCGCCGCAACGCGGCGCCGGACACGCTTGAAACCCGTACGTCACATCGCAAGACCTCCTTTTTCGAAGGCGGGTCTCAAAGGACCGGAACCGGACTCGTGCATTTTCCTCGCCCGCTGCGCCCGTCGTTGAAATGGATTCTGGCCGTCGCGATGCTCGCCATCGCAACGCCGCAGGTCGCGCACGCCGAGGCGCTGCTGGTTGTCGAGGCCGATACCGGGAAGGTGCTGCAGGCCGACAATGCGACGATGCCGTGGTATCCGGCTTCGCTCAGCAAGCTGATGACGGCCTATGTGACGCTGAAGGCGGTCAAGGACGGCCGCGTCTCGCTCGACACGCTGCTCACGGTGTCACCGACCGCCGCGTCGCAGTCGCCCTCGAAGATGGGCTTCCGGCCCGGCACCCAGGTCACCGTCGACAACGCGCTGAAGATGATGCTGGTGAAGTCGGCCAACGACATGGCCGTGGTGCTGGCCGAAGGCATCGGCGGCTCGATCGACGGCTTTGCCGGCGAGATGAACCAGACCGCGCGGAAGCTCGGCATGACGCAGACCAGCTACGTCAACCCGAACGGCCTGCCGGCCGACGGCCAGATCACCTCGGCGCGCGACATGGCGATCCTCGCCCGCGCCATCATCCGCGACCTGCCGGAATACGAGTATTTCGTCCACATCCCCTCGATCCGCTTCGGCCGCCGCATCACCCAGAACTTCAACAAGCTGATCGGCCGCTATCCCGGCGCCGACGGCTTCAAGACCGGCTTCATCTGCGCCTCCGGCTACAACCTGGTGGCGTCGGCGACGCGCGACGGCAAGCGGCTGATCGCCGTGGTGCTGGGCGCCTCCTCGGGCCGCATGCGCGCGATCCGCGCCGCGCAGCTCCTGGATCGCGGCTTTGCCAATAACGGGCTGGCATGGCTGCGGCCCTCGCTCGGCACCGTCGACAATCTGGTGCCGATCGATTCCACGCCGCCGAACCTGCGCGAGGAGATGTGCGGCGCCAAGCACAAGCGGCCGGCCAGCGACGAGGACGGAGAGGACACCGTCGCCAGCGCCGGCGCGAGCACCAATGGCGACAGCGGCGTCAGCTTCTTCGCCTCGGGCCTGCAGGCCGCGATGCCGATCAAGCCGGCCGACATGCTGGCGCAGCCGGCGGCGGCGTCCGAGCCGGTCGTGGTCTACACCGGACCGACCAAGACCGGCGCTGCGCTGATCGCCGCGGTCGAGGCCGACACCGAGAAGCTGCAGCCGGTCAAGCGCGGCAAGGGCAAGCACACCCGCGTCGCGGGCAAGAAGCCCGATGCGGCCGACGACGCGAAGGGCGACGCCAAGAGCGCCGCCAAATCCGATGGCAAGCCGGCCGCAAAGCCGGTGCGTCACGCCAACGCCAAGCCGGATGCCGCAGCTGCGAAGCCGGACAAGCCGGCCGCCGCGAAGCCTGCCGGCAAGCCGGCGGCGGCAAAGCCTGCTGCGAAGCCCAAATCTGCTGACAAGCCGAAAGCCGACGCCAAGCCGGCCGGCTAGCAGCGCCTAAACCCCCTCTGACCTCCCAATGCGTCGATAGCGCGCAGCGGCTTGCCATTGGCCGCGGCATCGCTCAATACTGCCTGAAATACCGCGTCCAAGAATAATACGACCAAGGGTCGAAAAACCCGGAAACAATCCGGGACATCAGCCAATTTTGAGAGAGGGAAAGACCATTATGGAGCGCATCTGGCTCAAGCATTATCCGGCCGGCGTGCCCGCCGATATCGACGTCACGCAATATGCCTCGCTGGTCGAATTGCTGGAAGAGAGCTTCAAGAAGTTCGCCGATCGCAAGGCGTTCATCTGCATGGACAAGGCGATCACCTATCGCGAGCTCGACGAGATGTCGTCGGCGCTCGGCGCCTATCTGCAGAGCAAGGGCCTGCAGAAGGGCGCGCGGGTCGCACTGATGATGCCGAACGTGCTGCAATACCCGATCGCGACCGCAGCCGTGCTGCGCGCCGGCTATGCCGTGGTCAACGTCAACCCGCTCTATACCCCGCGCGAGCTCGAGCACCAGCTGAAGGATTCCGGCGCCGAAGCGATCGTCGTGTTGGAGAACTTTGCCACCACCGTGCAGAAGGTGCTGCCCAACGTTTCGGTCAAGCATGTCATCGTCGGCAGCATGGGCGATCTGCTTGGCCTCAAGGGCGTGATCGTCAATGTGGTGGTGCGCCGGGTGAAGAAGATGGTGCCGGCCTGGTCGATCCCGGGCGCGGTTTCATTCAACGAGGCGCTGTCGGCCGGCCGCGCCACCAAGCTCAACAAGCCGAAGTTGACGCTCGATGACGTCGCCTTCCTGCAATACACCGGCGGCACCACCGGCGTCTCCAAGGGCGCGACCCTGCTCCATCGCAACATCCTGGCCAACGTGCTGCAGAACGACGCCTGGCTGCAGCCGGCGCTGGCGAAGCCGCCGATCGTCGAGCAGATGGTCATCGTCTGCGCGCTGCCGCTGTATCACGTGTTCGCGCTCACCGCGTGCTATCTGCTCGGCATGCGGTGCGGCGGCACCAACCTCTTGATTCCGAACCCGCGCGACATGGCCGGCTTCGTCAAGGAACTGTCGAAGTACCAGGTCAGCTTCTTCCCGGCGGTCAACACCCTCTACAACGGCCTGCTCAACACGCCGGGCTTCGACAAGCTCGACTTCTCCAAGCTGAAGATCGCCAATGGCGGCGGCATGGCGACGCAACGGCCGGTCGCCGAGAAGTGGTTGAAGGTCACGGGCGTCTCGTTGTCGGAAGGCTACGGCCTGTCGGAGACCTCGCCGACCCTGACGTGCAATCCCGCCACGATCGAGGAGTTCTCCGGCACGATCGGCCTTCCCGTCCCGTCGACCTGGCTCTCGATCCGCGACGACGACGGCAATGAACTGCCGATCGGCGAGGCCGGCGAAATCTGCGCCAAGGGTCCGCAGGTGATGTCAGGCTACTGGAACAGGCCCGACGAGACCGCGCGCGTGATGACCGCCGACGGCTATTTCCGCACCGGCGACATCGGCGTGATGGACGAGAAGGGCTACACCAAGATCGTCGACCGCAAGAAGGACATGATCCTGGTCTCCGGCTTCAACGTCTATCCGAACGAGATCGAGGAAGTGATCGCGAGCCATCCGGGCGTACTGGAATGCGCCGTGATCGGCGTGCCCGATGCCAAGTCCGGCGAGGCGGTGAAGGCCTTCGTGGTCAAGAAGGACCCGAACGTCACGGCCGAGGACATCATCAAGTTCAGCGCCACCCAGCTCACCGCCTACAAGGTGCCGAAGCAGATCGAGTTCAGGACCGATTTGCCGAAGACCAATGTCGGCAAGATCCTGCGTCGCGAATTGCGCGACGAGAAGAAGGCCGCAGCCTAGAGCGCGAGTGGGACTGACGCTGGATATGACTGACGCGCGCATTGCGACGCCGGCCGACGTGCTCGCCTTTTGGCAGGACGCCGGCCGTGACCGCTGGTACACACGCAACGACGCCTTCGATGCCGAGATCCGCAGCCGCTTCCTCGCCACCTGGCAGAAGGCGGCAGCCGGTGAACTGTCGTCATGGGAGGCGAGCGACGAGGGCGCGCTGGCGCTGACCATCGTGCTCGACCAGTTTCCGCGAAACCTGTTTCGCGGCGACGCCAAGACCTTCTCGAGCGATGCGCTGGCGCGTGAGGTGGCAAGCCGCGCCATCGACCGCGGCGTCGATGCGCGGACCGACCCGCTGCTGCGCGAATTCCTCTATCTGCCGTTCGAGCATTCCGAGGGCCTCGACGACCAGCAGCGCTGCGTGGCGCTGTTCAGGCAATATGACTGCCATCCCGACAACCTGAAATACGCCGAGGACCACGCCGACATCATCCGCCGGTTCGGCCGCTTCCCGCACCGGAATCGCGTGCTGGGCCGGCAGACCACGGTCGAGGAGCAGGCTTTCCTCGACGCTGGCGGGTTTTCCGGCTGATGACGGAACGGTGACTGCGCTCCCGCATTGCCGTTCTCGCTGTAGCTCGTATTGTGCCGTCCGAGCGCCGGGTCTAAGACAGGTCAGCTTCACCGAGGGAGAACACCGATGACGATCAATGTTGGCGACAAGCTGCCGGAAACCAAGTTTCGCGTGATGACCGCCGAGGGGCCGCAGGTCAAAACCACCGACGACATTTTCAAGGGCAAGAAGGTCGCCCTGTTCGCGGTGCCCGGCGCCTACACCGGCACCTGCCACAAGATGCATCTGCCGAGCATCTTCCTCAACGCCTACGCCATGAAGAACAAGGGCGTCGACACCATCGCGATCGTCTCGGTCAACGACGCCTTCGTGATGAACGCCTGGAAGCGCGACACCGACCAGCGCGACGAGGCGGTCTTTTTGGCCGACGGCAATGCCGACTTCGCCAAGGCGATCGGCATGGAGCTCGACGCCTCCGGCAACGGCCTCGGCATCCGCTCCCACCGCTACTCGATGCTGGTCGAGGACGGCGTGGTGAAGAAGCTCAACAAGGAGCCGGCTCCGGGCAAGGTCGAAGTCTCCGGCGGCGACACGCTGCTCGGACAGCTCTGATCAACCGCGGCCCCTTCTCTCCTTGTGAGAGAAGGTGGCGCGGATGAAATCCGCGCCGGATAAGGGGTCTCCATCCGCGGCAACAGCCCCCAAACCGTCCCATAACGATCAGGCCAAACTGGCCTCGATTGCGGATGTCGCGTCGCCCTCCCCTCATGGGAGAGGGGACGCGATGCGTGTCGACGCAAATTGCCCGAGGGCGACATCTCCTAATCGATCGTGCGATCCTTGGTTTCCGGCAGGAAGATCAGGCCAACGACTGCGGTGGCGAGCGCAATGCTGACCGGATACCAGAGCCCGGCGAAAATGTTTCCCTGGTAGATGACAAGCGCCGAGGCTGCGAACGGCAGGAAGCCGCCGAGAATGCCAACGCCGAGATGATACGGCAGGGATAGCGACGTCGTGCGAATGCTGGCCGGGAACATCTCCACCAGGAAGGCGGCCATCGGGCCATACACCATCCCGATCAACGCCGAGAGCCAGACCACGACCGCAACCGCGCCGGCCAAATTGATGGCCGCAGGTACAGCCCTGAATCCGGCCTCATCGAGCGCCTTCTTGTAAGTCGCCTCGTCGAAGCCGATCAGCTGCGTGTCTCCGACGGTGGTGACGACACCGGTGCCCGGCACGGAAACATATGACAGGCCGTTGCGGCTGAAGAAATTGCGCGCCCGATCGCAGTCCGACACCGGCTTGGCGAACAGCGAGAAGGTGCAGCCGTCGCCAGCGATGGTGATTGGATTTTGTCGAGAGAAGGCCACCAGGCCCGGATTGGTGAAATCGGCGAGCGCATGGAAAGCAGGGACAAGGGTCACCGCGCCCAGCAGCATTCCCGCGACCATCACCGGTTTGCGGCCAATGCGATCGGACAGCGCTCCGAATATCACGATCAGGGGCATGCCGACGGTCAATCCGATCGCAAAGATGGCGTAGCTCGTCTTGTAGTCGACCTGGAGCACAGCCTGCATGAAGAACAGCGCATAAAACTGCGACGTGTACCAGATCACCGTCATGCCTGTGGTGATGCCGAACAGCGTGATCAACACGCGCTTGAGATTATTGCGGTCGGCAAAGCTATCCTTGATCGGCGCACGGGAAATGCGCCCCTGCGATTTCATCCGTTCGAAGATCGGCGATTCCTCGAGTTTGAGCCGGATGTAGAGCGAGACGAGGAGCAGGACGATCGACGTCAGGAACGGAAGCCGCCAGCCCCACATCCTGAACGCGTCGTCGCCGAGCGTGACCCGGCAGGCGAGGATCACGACAAGCGACATCAGGAAGCCGATCGTCGCCGTGGTCTGCAGCCAGCTGGTGGCATAGCCGCGCGAGACGGCAGGTGCATGCTCCGCCACATAGGTTGCGGCACCGCCATATTCACCGCCCACCGCAAGGCCCTGCGCCAGTCGCGAGGTCACCAGGAGGATCGGCGCCCATAGCCCGACTTGTTCATAGGTCGGAAGCAGACCAACAATCAGGGTCGCAAGACCCATGATCACCATCGTGATCAGAAAGGAACGCTTGCGTCCGATGCGGTCGCCCAGCGCTCCGAACACCAACGCGCCGAGAGGCCGCACCGCGAAGCCCGCGCCGAATGTCGCGAGGCTGGCCAGAAAGGCTGCGGTCTCATTGCCCGGCGGAAAAAACAAGGCGCTGAAGAAGACGGCAAGGCTGCCGTAGAGGAAGAAGTCATACCACTCAAAGACCGTTCCGAGCGACGCCGCGACCACCACGAGGCGCATCCGGCCGGCGTCTTCACCACGACTTTCCTCGACCAGACCAGCGATCGTCATATTCATCCTCCTGGCGTTCCCCCTGCGGCGCCGATGACGAGACCGGGGATCACCGGTCTTTTCGCCGGTTGATCTTGCGCGCCGCACGCGCGCGGCAGGCCTTTGCCATTAAGCGCCGGCGCGAGCGACCGAGCGAGGAATTTTCGGGATAGCCGTTCCTCAATGCGGAACACCGCACTATGCTGCGCTGGCCGATTTCCAGGGAATGGTGCCGCAGCGTTTCGCATTGCGATATGCGGGAGGAACACTGGATGAAGGTCGAAGATCGTAGGGGAATCAAGGCGGTCGAGGTCGCCGGGCATATCCTCGACCACCTTGCGCGCGCACAGCCGCCGGTTGCCCTGCGCGAACTCGCGGCCGCCGGCCACATGTCTCCCGGCAAAATCCATCGCTACCTGTCCAGTTTTCTCGTGACCGGCCTGGCGCGTCAGGATCCCGATACACGCCAGTACGCGCTCGGTCCGCTCGCCGTGAAGCTTGGACTTGCGGCGCTCAACTCATATCAGCCGCTCAAGGATGCCATTGCGCTCCAGCGCGAGTTGCGCGACCGCATCGACGAAACTCTGGTCCTGTCAGTGTGGGGCGCACAAGGCCCGACCATCGTCCACATCGAGGAAAGCAGCCAGCCGATCATCATGACGATGCGGATCGGCGCGGTGCTGCCGATACTCGCGACCGCGACCGGGCTGGCCTTTGCCTCGTTCCTGCCGCGGCATTTCAGCGACCCCTTGATCAGAACCGAACTCGACGCCGTCGGCGGCTTGAACCTGTTTGCGCGCGATCCCGCTGCGATCGATCGGTTGATCACAGAGGTCCGCGACCAAGGTTACGCCTACAACGAGGGACACTTGATGCAAGGCGTGAGTGCTGCCGCGTTTCCCTTGTTCGATCGAACGGCGACACTGGTTGGGGTGATCGCGGTGATGGGTCGGCAGGAGCGGGTCAATCCCCGCGACGGCGCACAAATGATCGCGTGTCTTAAGAAGGAAACGCGAAACTTCAGCCACTGAACATCGCCCGGTTTGACCAGGCGATCCGGCACGTCGCGTCCCTATCCCTTCAGCCTCGCCATCGCGACGCCCTCACGCGCCAGCTCGTCGGCGCGTTCGTTCTCGGCGTGGCCGGCATGGCCCTTGATCCAGTGCCAGCGCACCTCGTGCGGCTTCAGCGCGGCGTCGAGGCGCTGCCACAGCTCGACATTCTTGACCGGCTTCTTGTCGGCGGTGCGCCAGCCATTGCGCTTCCAGCCATGGATCCAGCCGGTAATGCCCTGGCGGACATACTGGCTGTCGGTGGTGAGGTCGACCACGCACGGCTTCTTCAGGGCTTCCAGCGCCGAGATCGCCGCCATCAGCTCCATGCGGTTGTTGGTCGTGTGCGCCTCGCCGCCCTTCAGTTCCTTTTCCTTGTCGCCGAACCTGAGGATCGCGCCCCAGCCGCCCGGGCCCGGATTTCCGGAGCAGGCACCATCGGTGAAGACAATCACATGCGGCTTGTCGTTCACGCCGCGCATCCGGCCGGCGTGATGCCGTAGTCGTTCAAGCTTGCGACATTCTGCTGGAAGCGCAGCTTGCGGACATATTCCAGCGGGTCCTTCGGTTGCACCAGCGCGCCCTCGGGCACGTTGAGGAAATCGACCAGCCGCGTCAGCAGGAAGCGCATCGACGCACCGCGCGCCAGCAGCGGCAGCGCCGCCTCCTCCGCCGCCGACAATGGCCGCTCGCGGCCATAGGCGTTGAGCAGCGCGCGGGCCTTGGTGACGTTGAAGGAATGATCCGGCTCGAAGCACCAGGCGTTGAGGCAGATCGCTACGTCGTAGGCCAGGATGTCGTTGCAGGCGAACGGAAAGTCGATCAGGCCCGAAAGCTTGTCGCCGAGAAAGAACACGTTGTCGGGAAACAAATCGGCATGGATCACGCCGACCGGCAAATCGGACGGCCAGGCGGCTTCGAGATGATCGAGCTCGCGCGCGATGAAGTCGTGCAGGCCCACCTGCACGCTGTCGGCGCGCGCGGCGGCGAGATCGAACAGCGGCCGCCAGCCGGAGACCGACAGCGGGTTCTTGCGTACCAGCGGAAAGTCGGCACCCGCGAGATGCATTTTCGCCAGCGCCTCGCCGACCCCGGAGCAATGCGCGACGTTCGGCCGCCGCGGCCACACGCCCTCGAGGAAGTTGATGATCGCCGCGGGCCGGCCGGCAAGCCGGCTCGTGACCTCGCCATTGCGGTTGCGCGCCGGTTGCGGGCACGACACGCCGCGCGCGGCGAGATGCGCCATCAGCGACAGGAAATACGGCAGGTCATCCTCCGCCACACGCTTCTCATAGAGCGTGAGGATGTAGGCGCCCTGGCTGGTGTGCAGCAGGAAGTTCGAATTCTCGACACCCTCGGCGATGCCCTTGTAGGAGAGCAATTCGCCGATGTCGTAGCTTTTGAGGAATTCCGCGAGATCTTCGGCGGCAACGTCGGTGTAGACCGCCATATGGTCTATTCCGCCGCGGCAGCGTCGGGCCGCAGCGAACGCGGCAGCGGGAAGAACTCGTTCTCTTCCGCGGCCGAGACCGTCTCCACGTGCAGTTCATAACGCTCGGCGAAGGCGCCCATGATCTCCTCGACGATCACCTCCGGCGCCGAAGCGCCCGCGGTGATGCCTAGGCTCCTGATGCCTTCGAAACGCGCCCAGTCGATGTCGCTGGCCCGCTGGGCAAGAATTGCAATGGGGCAGCCCTCGCGCTCGGCGACCTCGCGCAGGCGCTGCGAGTTCGACGAGTTCGGCGCGCCGACCACGATCAGGGCATCGACCACCGGCGCCACCTTCTTGACCGCAAGCTGGCGGTTGGTGGTGGCGTAGCAGATGTCTTCCTTGTGCGGACCGTTGACGTTCGGGAAGCGCTCCTTGAGCAGCGCCACGATCTCCGCGGTGTCGTCGATCGACAGCGTGGTCTGGGTCACGAAGGCGAGATTGTCAGGGTCCTTCGGCACGAAGGTTTTGGCATCCTCGGCGGTCTCGATCAGGGTCACGGCGCCCTCGGGCAGCTGGCCCAGGGTGCCGACCACCTCCGGATGGTGGGAATGCCCGATCAAGAGGATCTCGCGGCCGCGCTTGAAATGGATCGCCGCCTCGCGGTGGACCTTGGTCACCAGCGGGCAGGTCGCGTCCAGCGAGAAGAAATTGCGGGATTTGGCCTCGGCCGGAACCGACTTGGGAACACCATGGGCCGAGAACACCACCGGGGCGTTGGTTTCGTCGGGAATTTCGGACAATTCCTCGACGAAAATGGCGCCTTTGGTCTTCAGGCTGTCCACCACGTATTTGTTATGGACGATCTCGTGCCGGACATAGACCGGGGCGCCATAAATGGTGAGGGCGCGCTCGACCGTGTCGATGGCGCGGACCACCCCGGCGCAAAAGCCGCGGGGGGAACAAAGCACGATTTTAAGATCGGGTTTTTTCGCTGACATCGGGCTGGTCTCGGGGCTGTGTCGGGGCAATTTCGGGACCGAATCACCCCTCGCCGGCGGGCGGGGAACGGCCAGTTAAGGTAAGGACTTGGGACTGCTTTCGGGCGCTGTCAAGGCGATTTTGCTGGCCCATTGCGCCATTCCCCCCTGAGGGCTTATATAGGCCCTATAATTCCCGTCATCGCCGATGACTACCAGCTTCGCCTCGACAGAGGTGGGCGAAGCACAAAGGAGATTTGCCATGAGCAACGCACCGCTGATGCCGAAGGCGACTGCCGTGTGGTTGGTCGACAATACCGCCCTGACCTTCGATCAGGTGGCCGATTTTACCAAAATGCACCCCCTCGAGGTTCGCGCTATCGCCGACGGCGACGCCGCCCAGGGCATCAAGGGCATGGATCCGATTTCCAACGGCCAGCTGACCCGCGAGGAGATCGAGCGCGGCGAGCGCGACCAGAACTACCGCCTCAAGCTCCAGGAGAGCAAGGTGGTGCTGCCGTCCGCCGCCAAGAAGAAGGGCCCGCGCTACACCCCGGTGTCGCGCCGCCATGAGCGGCCGAGCGCGATCCTCTGGCTGGTGCGCAACCACCCCGAGTTGAAGGATGCCCAGATCATGCGGCTGGTCGGCACCACCAAGACCACGATCGCGAGCGTGCGCGACCGCACCCACTGGAACGCATCGACCTTGACGCCGATGGACCCGGTGACGCTCGGCCTGTGCTCGCAGATCGAGCTCGATTTCGAGGTCCAGCGCGCCGCCAAGGAGAAGCCGACCACGACCGTCTACGGCGGCGCCACGCTGCTGCCGGCCTCCGAGACCACGCGCAAGGAAGAGGACGATCAGCCGATCGAGCGCCACGACGATCTCAACGTTGATGCCGTGTTCGCCAAGCTGAAGACGATCGGCGGCAAGAAGGCCGACGACGAAGAGTAAGCGCGAACGTCGCAACACGACGAACGGATACGAAACGCGGCGAGCCACCCCGCCGCGTTTTCATTTGGGCGCACGAATGGCCTTGATCCCCGCGCGCGCCTTCGCTCAGGCGAACGAGAAGCGCCGGTGGGCGAAGTCGAGCAGCGGACGTTCGAAGTAGCGATAGCTCAGGGCACACAGCCCAAAGGTCAGCACGAGCGCGCCGAAGGTCAGCGAGATGCCGGCGAGGCTCTCGATCGTTCTCGGCTCATGGAGCACGGCGAACAGCAGGTACACGATGACGTGGTGGGTGAGATACGCCGCGTAGGAAGTTCTGGCGAAGAAGGTCGCGGCCGAACTGCGCAGCAGTGCGAGCCTTGGCGAACCGCGATTTTCCAGAACGACGAACAGCAGGGCACCGAAGAAGATCTCGACCTGGGTGTGCGAGAACGCCACCGACCAGCGCTTCCATCCGAACAGCCACAGCAGCGGCAGCGAGAAGCTCGACCATTTGAGGATGTTTGCGACAAGCCTCGATATCTCGGCATCCGGCTTGCGATAGAGGCGCCACCAGGCGATCAGCGCGCCGATCGCGAGCGAATCGATCCTGAATTGCGGCAGCACGTACCAGCCATAGGCGTCCGGCAGCGCGCTATCGATCAGCCGCCCGATCGGGCAGATCAGGATCGGCACCAGCAGGATCGCGAACAGCCGCTCGGGCGGGATGTTCCGGACCAGCAATGGAAACAGCAGATAGAACTGCTCCTCGATTGCAAGCGACCAGGTGACGGCCAGAAAGTAGGCGCCATCGGTCTGCGCCTTGGCCATGCCGAAATTCTGCAGGCCGAACAGATACAGCCAGCCGGGCACGCCCCTGGTGTCGAACAGATCGGGGCTTAACGCGAAGTACCAGCCGATCACGGCGCCGGCGCACATCAGATAATAGAGCGGCCAGATGCGGAACGCGCGCCTGCCGTAGAACGCCGAGTAGTATCGTTCGGCTGCGCGGTGGCGCAGCAGGATATCGGTGATGAGATAGCCGGACAGGATGAAGAACAGGTCGACGCCGAAGCGGCCGACATGCAGCAATTTCCACGGCCAGCTCTCTGGTCCGTCCGGCGTGCCGAAATAGTGCCAGATGACGACGATCAGAAGCGCGATCGCGCGCAGCCCGTCGAGCTCTCCGATCCTGTCCCGTCCCGGCAGGGCCGCAATCACCGCGCTAGTGCCGGTCCGGATTGTTCATCATGTATTCGCCGAGATCGCGCTGCCGCCGATCGGTGCGGGCTTCGGCGTTCTGTCGCTGGACGTCGCGGTCCTTGCGGCAGGCGACATATTCGGGCGAGCCGACCGCAACCTTGCCGCCCCCCTGGCAATACTGATCGTCGTCGCCCATGCTCTCCGCGATCGGCGATCGCCCGCGTTCGAGGCAACCTGCCAGCAGCGGCAGTGCGAGCAGCAGGGCGAGGGGCGCGCGTGCGGAAATGGATCGCATCCGGTGGTCCGTATCTGGTGGCCTGTGAGTCTGAAAGGCCGGGATGACCCGGCAATCCATCAAAATCAAGGCCATTTTGCTTCCGGATGCGTTCCGATGGTGAGCGTCCCGATTGTACGGTTCGCGCCCTGATCGATCATCTTGCTCGGGGCCACCCCTCTCCCCAGCCCTCCCCCGCAAGCGGGAGGGAGCCTGACCCGCGTGCTTACCTCACGCGGCGCAGGGCCAACTGCACGCACCTCAACTCATCTTACGTGAGGGAGCCAATGGCGGAAGGGTTCCCTCCCCCCTTGCGGGGGTGGGTTAGGGAGAGGGGTGCACACGGCACACTCTCTCCATCGAACCTAGCACAGCGCTTGCGACGTCGAGCTACGCCTTGCCCTTCAGCGCCTCGCCGATCTCGTCGAGCACCTTCGGGTCCTCGATCGTCGCCGGCATGGTCCACGGCTCGGCGTCGGCGATCTTCTTGATGGTGCCACGCAGGATCTTGCCGGAGCGGGTCTTCGGCAGCCGCGCCACGGTGATCGCGAGCTTGAATGCGGCGACTGGGCCGAGCTTCTCGCGCACCAGCGCCACCACTTCCTTCTCGACCTGGTCCGGCGCCTTGGTCACGCCGGCCTTCAGCACCAGGAAGCCGCAGGGCACCTCGCCCTTGATCGTGTCCTTGACACCGAGCACGGCGCATTCGGCGACATCGGGATGCGAAGCCAGGATCTCTTCCATGCCGCCGGTGGAAAGCCGGTGACCGGCGACATTGATGATGTCGTCGGTGCGGCCCATCACCCAGACATAGCCGTCCTCATCCTTGTAGCCGGCATCCGAGGTCTTGTAGTAGCCGGGGAATTCCGAGAGATAGGCGTCCTTGAAGCGATCGTCCTGCTGCCACAGCGTCGGCAGGCAGGCCGGCGGCATCGGCAGCTTGATCACAATCGAGCCCATGGTGCCCGCCGGCACAGGCTTCGCCGCCTCGTCGACGATGTCGACCTGATAGCCCGGCATCGGCACCGTCGGCGAACCGTGCTTGACCGGCAGCATGCCGAGGCCAACCGGATTGCCGGCGATGCACCAGCCGGTCTCGGTCTGCCACCAGTGATCGATGACAGGCACCTTCAGCTGCTGCTCCGCCCACTCCACCGTCGGCGGATCGGCGCGCTCGCCGGCAAGGAACAGGGTGCGGAAGCTGGAGAGATCGTAGTTCCGGATGAACTTGCCCTCGGGATCTTCCTTCTTGATCGCGCGGAACGCGGTCGGCGCGGTGAAGAGGGCGACCGCCTTGTGCTCACTGATCACGCGCCAGAACGCGCCGGCATCCGGCGTGCCGACCGGCTTGCCTTCATACATGATCGTGGTCGCGCCGTGGATCAGCGGGCCATAGACGATGTAGGAGTGGCCGACCACCCAGCCGATGTCGGATCCGCACCACCAGATCTCGCCCGGCTTGACGCCGTAGAGATTTTCCATCGACCATTTCAGCGCGACGAGATGGCCGCCATTGTCGCGCACCACGCCCTTCGGGATTCCGGTCGTGCCCGAGGTGTAGAGAATGTAGAGCGGATCGGTCGCGGCGACCGGCACGCAGGGCGCGGCCTTGCCGGCGTCGAGCGCGGCACGGCGCAGCGTCGCCCAGTCATGGTCGCGGCCCGCAGTGAGCTCGCACGCCTGCTGCGGCCGCTGCAGGATGATGCAGGTCTCCGGCTTGACGGCGGCAAGGCGGATCGCCTCGTCGAGCAGCGGCTTGTACTGCACGATGCGCCCGGGTTCGATGCCACAGCTCGCCGAGAAGATCAGCTTCGGCTTGGCGTCGTCGATACGGGTCGCGAGTTCCTTGGCCGCAAAGCCGCCGAACACCACGCTGTGCACCGCGCCGATCCGCGCGCAGGCGAGCATCGCGACCACGGCCTCCGGCACCATCGGCATATAGAGGATGACGCGATCGCCCTTGGCCACGCCGAAATCCTGCATGATCGCGGCGAGCGTCTGCACCTCCTTCAGCAGCTCCGAATAGGTGAATTTGGTGATCGAGTTGGTGAGTGGGGAATCGTGGATCAGCGCGACCTGGTCAGCGCGACCTCCGGCGACATGGCGGTCCAGCGCGTTGTGGCAGGTGTTGACCACGGCGCCGGTGAACCAGCGTCCATAGGCGCCCATCGAGGGATCGAAGATCTTCTTCGCCGGCTCGATCCAGTCGATCTCGCGCGCTGCCTCGGCCCAAAACCCCTCGGGGTCCCGAAGCGAGCGGGCATGCACCTCATGATACCGGCTCTGCTGAATGTTCATCGCGCTTCTCCCTCGCCTCGCTCCATCGTCATGGCCGGGCATGACGAAGCTGGATGGTTGGCTCTCTTTAGCGGTCATTGTCATTGGCTCGACCGATAATTCAAGCCGCAAACTTACCGACGTTAGCACTAGTAGCCGTCGACCCCGTTGATCTGCCGCAACCGCTCCCGCATCGCCTTTTGCAGGTCATAGCCCGGCTTGCCGAATTCGGCATTGCGGCGGGCGATGAAATCATCCTGCGCGCGTTGCAGTTCGCGCGCCTGGCGCGGATCCCCGGCCTCGCGCACCGTCCGAAAGGTCGATGCGCCGATCTCGCGATCGAGATCGGCAAGCTCAGGATTGGCGCAGATCGCCTTTTCGACCGGCCGGCGCGCCTTGCGGCAGTCGAAGCTCGGCTTGCCGGCGACCGCCATCATGGCGCCAATCCGCTCCAGCTCCAGCGACAGCGATTTGTAGTTGGCCTTTGCGGCTGCGTGATCCGGATTGAGCTTGACGGCGGCGCCGAAATCCATGATCGCCTTCGGCCGGTCGCCCTTGCGCCGCCACAGCTCGCCGCGCGCATTGTGGGCATCGGCAAGCGCCGGATCGAGCTTGAGCACGGTGTCGTAGTCGGCGATCGCGCGATCGATCAGCTGCTTGCGGTCATAGGCACCGGCGCGCGCGGTCAGGGCCTTGACGCGATCGGGCTTCGTCGCCTTCTCATTGTCGATCAGCGCGCCGCAGGCCTCGATGATCTTGTCGTCATCGGCTGCCGCAACCGCCGCATTGCAGGGGCCAGGATCGGCCTGCACATCCTTGCCGGGCTCGCTGCCGGTCGCGTACGCAACGCCCGATGCGACCGACAGGCATGCGCAGGTCAGCGCGACAGCCAGCTTTGCAGAGTTGCGTCGTATTCCCATCACCGACAAGACATCCCGCGCCTGAACCGCCGGCCCCGATTTTCCGGCAGCGCCATTTGCCGCCAAACCACACGCTGGACTATACGTCAATTGCGACGATCGGCTGCAATGGGTGTCGCGCTCGCGGCAGCACGTCGCGCGCCGCACTTTGGGGGTTCGCCTTGCTCACGTTTGAATGGATCATCGGCCTGTTGCTCGCAGCGGTGGCGCTGTCGGCGCTGGCACGGCGGATCAAGGTGCCCTACCCGACCTTCCTGGCGATCGGCGGCGTGCTGCTGACCCTGCTGCCGTGGGCGCCGACCTGGGCGCTGGAACCGGAGCTGGCGCTGGCGCTGTTCGTTGCGCCCGTGCTGCTCGACGCCGCCTTCGACACCTCGCTGCGCGATCTCCGCAACAACTGGCTGCCGGTCTCGACGCTGGTCGTGGTCGCGGTCGGCGTCACCACGACGGCGGTCGCCGTGGTTGCGCACTGGCTGCGGCCGGACATGCCTTGGCCGGTTGCGATCGCGCTCGGCGCCATCGTGGCGCCGCCGGATGCCGCGGCCGCCACCGCGATCCTGCGCCAGGTCAAGCTGCCCTACCGGATCCAGAAGATCCTCGAGGGCGAAAGCCTGCTCAACGATGCCAGCGCATTGCTGATCTATCGGGTCGCGGTCGGCCTGGTCGCCGCCGAGCACATGAAGATCCGCGAATTCGTGCCGTCGATCACGATCGCGCTGGTCGGCAGCCTTGCCGCCGGTTATCTGTTCGCGCAGGTCTGGATGGTGATCACCCGCCGCATCACCGAGGCGCCGAGCGCGATCATCACCCAGTTCGGCGGCACCTTCATGGTGTGGATCGTGGCCGAGCATCTTGGGCTGTCCGGCATCCTCACCATCATCGCCTATGCGATCACCATTGCCCGCACCGCGCCGGCGCGCACTTCCGCGCGGCTGCGGGTGTCGTCCTATGCGGTGTGGGAAACCGTGGTGTTCGTACTCAACGTGCTGGCCTTCATGCTGATCGGCCTGCAACTGCGCCCGATCTGGTCCGAGCTCGACGCCGAGGTGCGGTGGAAATATTGCAGCTTTGCCGCCGCGATCCTTGCCGTCGTGATTCTCGCCCGCATCCTCTGGGTGATGCCCTACGGCGCGCTATTGCGCACGCTGAAGGCGCGCCATTGGCTGCCCGCCCACGTGGTGGACGCGGTGCCGACCCTGAAGCGCGGCTTCATCGTGTCCTGGTGCGGGATGCGCGGCATCGTCACCTTGGCAGCCGCGTTTGCGCTGCCCGAATGGTTTCCGTTTCGCGACCTGATCCTGCTGACCGCGTTTGCCGTGGTGCTGGGCTCGCTGGTGCTCCAGGGCCTGACCTTGCGGCCGCTGATCCTGGCGCTGAATTTCGCTGACGACGACCCGGTCGGACGCGAGGCGGCCCATGCCCGCGGCGTCGCGTTTCGCGCCGCGCTCGAGGCGATCGATACGGATCCTTCGGAGGAAGCCGAAATCCTCCGGCTCGAATACCGCGCCGTGCTGCTGCGCGCCGAGAGCGACCCGGACGGCGGCCTGTCCTCGCGCGAGCTGCCGGCCGATCCGCTGCGGCGCCGCGCCATCGCGGCAGCGCGGCAGGCGCTGCTCGGCCTGCGGCGCACCGAGACCATCGGTGACGACGCCTTCCACCTGGTCGAGGAAGAGCTCGACCGCGCCGAGCTCAGCGTCGAGGCCTAGCGCATGACAGCGGGCATAGATCGCGAGTTGAGATAATTTGAACCATCACGGGGTTTGTCAGACCCAACATCATGACAATCCTCGTTGATCGCAACTCACCCCGCACTTCGGCGAAAGTCGAGGCACAGTTCTTCTACTTCTACATGGCGCTGTCGTGCATGGCGGTCGCCTTCCTCGGCTTTGCGCCGACCTATTGGATGCCGATGGCGAAAGGCTCGCTGTCGACGCCTCCCGTCGTGCATCTGCATGGGCTGCTGTTCTTCGCCTGGACGCTCTATTTCGTGTTTCAGAGCTGGCTTGCCGCCTCGGGACGGATCGCACGGCATCGCAGCGTCGGAATGATCGGCATATCGCTGGCGACCGCAATGACGATGATGGGCATCGTGGCCTCGATCAGCGTCATGAAGCGTTCGGCGGCGATCGGACAGATCAATGAAGGCCTGGCCTTTGCGATCGTTCCGCTCAGCGGCATCCTGTTCTTTGCTGTCGTGTTCGCGCTTGCGATCGTCTACCTGCGCGACCGCGAAATGCACAAGCGGCTGATGCTGCTTGCGTCGATTTCGATCCTCGATGCCGCGGTGGCGCGCTGGTTCCTGACCTTTCTCGCCCCGCCCGGAGCTGTCGGCCCGCCTCCGGTGCCGGTCACGATTGCGCCCGCGTTCGTCGCCTATCTGCTGCTGGTCGTCGCGATCGTGTTCGACTGGCGCACCCGCGGCCGTCCGCACCCGGTCTACATCTGCGGCGGGCTGGCGCTGATCGCCGTGAAGCTGTTGAACTGGCCGATCAGCACCTCGGCGGCGTGGCATTCGCTGGCCGGAAGCATCCTGGCCCTCGCGCAATAGTGCCGCTCACGCACCCGACTTGGAGGTGATGCCGCCGTCGACCACGAGCTCGATGCCGGTGACATATTTCGATTCGTCCGAGGCGAGGAACAACGCCGCATTGGCGACGTCCCAGGCGTCGCCCATGTGCCCCATCGGCACCTGTGCGTCGCGGGCGCGCCACATCGCCTCGACATCGCCCTTGGCGTAGCTCTGCGCGAGCCCGGCCGAATGCGCGACCATCGGCGTCTTCATCAGCCCGGGCAGGATCGCATTGACGCGGACATGCTTGGAGGCGAACTCGACCGCGGTCGAGCGCGTCATCTGGTTCATCGCCGCCTTGCTGGCATTGTAGCTGACATAGGAAATGCCGACATGGCGGATCGAGGCGATCGAGGAGATGTTGATGATCGAGCCGCCGCCCTGCTTGATCATGACCGGAATGACGTGCTTCATCGACAGATAGGCGCTCTTCAAATTGACCGCGAACACGCGATCCCACTCGGCTTCCGCCACCTCGACCACGCTGCCGACCTCGGCAATGCCGACATTGTTGTCGAGCACGTCGATGCGGCCATAGGCCTTCAGGCAGGCCGCGACCATCGCCTCGACCTCGCCGGCGCGCGAGACATCGGCGGTGAAGGCGATCGCCTTGCCGCCCTCTTCGGTGATGATCTTGACCGTCTCCTCGGCCGCCGCGCCGTTGCGATCGACGCAGAACACGCTGGCGCCCTCGCGCGCGAAGGTGACGGCGGTCGCCTTGCCATTGCCCCAGCCCGGCCCGATCGAGCCCGCGCCGACCACCATCGCAACCTTGCCCTTGAGCCGATCCATCGGTCTTTCTCCCTTGTTGTTGTCATTGTAGCCCGGACGGAGCGGAGCGAATTCCGGGGCGGTGCTCCCGGATTGCGCTGACGTTTCACCGGGCTACGGATCGCGACACACACTCATCGTGGTGACATTAGCACCGATCGGATGCTCGAAAATCTCCGATAGCGTCTGGCAGCGTCCCGCATGGCACAGATGCCATTCGCCCGCCGCGCCGGAATTGCCGAGCACGACCTCCGCCCTCGGCACCGGCGGCGGCGACCATTGAAACCAGCCGCCGATGAGCTTCGCCTCCGGCGGCGGCTCCATGCCGGCGCCGGTGCCCTTGATGCGCGCCTGTTGCAGCGTGAGCCCGGCCGTCGTGACCTGCCAGTCTTCCTGCCAGGCGGTCTTCTCGATCGAATGCGTCCAGGCGAGCGTGAAGGCCGCGATCTGCAGCGTCTTCACCACACCCGCGGAGGCGAGGCAGAGGCTCAAGCCGTCGCCACCGCGTCGCGCGGGCGCTGCCGCCATTGCCACAGCACGACCGCGGCCGCGAGCGTGAAGCCCGCGGTGTCCGAGAAGCGGAAATCGCCGAGCAGGCAGAGCGCAGCCCCGAATGCGACCGCGATCTCGATCAGGGTCAGCCGGGTGAACAGGAAGCCGATCGCGACGATGCCGAACAGCGCGATCGCCACCAGCGCCTTGAAGGTCGCCAGCGCCACTGCGCCGTAGAAGCCGAGTTGGGCCGCCATCGGGTCCCCGCCCTGCAACATCAGCGCTGGCGAATAGACGAAGATGAAGGGAATGACGTAGCCCGCGAGCGCGATCCGCATCGCCTCCCAGCCGATCTTGTCCGGATTCTCCTTGGCGATCGGCGCCGCCGCCAGTGCGGCGAGCGCCACCGGCGGCGAGAGGTCGGCCATGATGCCGTAGTAGAACGCGAACATGTGGCTTGCGATCAGCGGCACGCCGAGCTTGGCGAGCGCCGGCGCCGCCAGCGCCGCTGTGATGATGTAGGTCGGGATCGTCGGGATGCCGGTGCCGAGCAGGATCGACAGCAGCATGGTCATGATCAGCGCCAGGAACAGGCTCTTGGCGCCGAGCCCGATGATCCAGCTGCCGAAGATGGTGCCGACGCCGGTCTGGGTCATCATGCCGATGATGGTGCCGACGATGGCGCAGGCCATGCCGACGGTCAGTGCCGACTTGGCGCTGTCGGCAAGCGAGTCACGGCAGGCCCTGAGCGTGGCGCGGCCGCCGCGCGTGATCGCGGCGATCACGATCAGCCCGGCGACGATGCTGATGACCGGGACGATCTCGAGCCCGTGGCGCGACACCGCGGCAACCACCAGCGCAAGGCCGATCCAGAAGATGTATCGCACGACGGTGTTGGAGAGGCCGAGCGTGATGCTGGCGCCGAGGATCAGCGCAACCGTCAGCGCCAGCCCCATGCTGCCGGCATAGAGCGGCGTGAAGCCTTCGAACAGCATGTAGACCAGTGCCGCGAGCGGCAACACCAGGTACCAGCGCGCCACCAGCGCCTTCCACGCGCTCGGGATCTCCGAGCGCTTCATGCCGACGAGGCCATGCTTGCCGGCCTCCAGATGCACCATCCAGAACGCCGAGGCGAAATACAGGATCGCCGGGATCACCGCGGCTTTGACGATCTCCGAATAGGGCACGCCGAGCGTCTCCGCCATGATGAAGGCGACTGCGCCCATCACCGGCGGCATGATCTGGCCGCCCATCGAGGCGGTGGCCTCGACGCCGGCGGCGAACGCGCGGCGGTAGCCGAACTTGATCATCAAGGGAATCGTGAACTGGCCGACGGTGACGACGTTGGCGACGCCGGAGCCGGAGATCGTGCCCATCATGCCGGAGGCGAACACCGCGACCTTGGCCGGGCCGCCGCGGGTGCGGCCGAACAGGCCGAGCGAGACGTCGGTGAACAGCTGGATCATGCCGGCGCGTTCCAGGAACGAGCCGAACAGGATGAACAGGAAGATGTAGGTCGCCGAGACGTAGATCGGCACGCCGTAGAAGCCTTCGGTACCGAACGAGAGATGGGTGACGATCTGGTCGTAGTCATAGCCGCGATGATTGAACGGCGACGGCAGATACTGCCCGAAGAACCAGTACAGCAGACAGGCGCCGCACATCAGCGGCAGCG
This sequence comes from Bradyrhizobium sp. UFLA03-84, assembly GCF_002289535.1. Taxonomy (NCBI): domain Bacteria; kingdom Pseudomonadati; phylum Pseudomonadota; class Alphaproteobacteria; order Hyphomicrobiales; family Nitrobacteraceae; genus Bradyrhizobium; species Bradyrhizobium sp. UFLA03-84. Next base: position 219,181 of record NZ_NSJY01000005.1, read on the forward strand.
CCGCCCCCATCAGCCGCCGCGTGCCCTCGAAGATCAGGACCGCGAGCAGCGTGCCGACCGCAAGGTCCATGTTGGTCGGATCGCCGTCGCGGGCGATCAGGTCGGCATAGAAGATCCACTGATAGAGCCCGCAGAGGAAACCGGCAGCGCCGACGATCCAGCTCACCGCGCGGCCGAAATCAGTCTTGGCGGTGAAATTGCCGATCAGGCCGAAGGTCAGGAGAATCAGGAAACCGACATGGACGCCGCGCACCACCTGGCTCGGCAGGTAGTTGAAAGCCGCGACATAGAGCTGGAACACCGCAAAGGCGAGGCCGATGGCGTAAGCCAGATGCCCCCAGGCGCCCGGGCCAAATCCTTCCGGAAAGCCATGCTCGAAATTGTCGAATTCGACCTTGATCGGCTCAACGCCCTCAGCCTGCTGCTGCATTGAATCAGTCCCCCGCCGTGCCCGCGAGGTTTATAGCGCCCCACCGCACGTCATGCGCGGGCCCGACCTGCGTATCCATCGAAATATCAACGTCTTTGGAAAGATGCGTGGCCGGGTCCAGCCCGGCCATGCACGCTCGAAGCAACCGGCCTTACTTGATCAGGCCCTTTTCCTTGTAATAGCGGATCGCGCCGGGATGCAGCGGCACCGGGCTGCCGGTCGCGGCGGCCTCGAGCTTGATCTCCTTGCCCGCGGCGTGGGCATTGGCGAGTTCCGGCAGTGATTCGTAGACCAGCTTGGTCATCTGATAGGCCAGATCGTCCGACACCGCGCTCGAGGTGACGAGGTAGTTCACGACCGCAGCGGTCGGCACGTCCTTGTCCTGGCCGGTATAGGTGTTGGCCGGAATGATCACGGAGACGAAGGGCGATCCGATCTTGTCGACGGTCTCCTTCGGCACGGCGACCACGGTGATCTCGCTCGAGGTCGAGAGGTCCTTCAGCGAGGCGACGCCGAGGCCGGCGGATTGCAGCGTGGCGTTGAGCTGGCGGTTCTTCATCAGGTCGACCGATTCGGCGAACGGCAGATACTCGACCTTGCCGAGATCCTTGTAGCTCATGCCGGCGGCCGCCAGGATCGCGCGGGAGTTGAGCTCGGTGCCGGATTTCGGCGCGCCGACCGACAGGCTCTTGCCCTTGAGGTCGGCCAGCGTCTTGATGCCGCTCTCGGCGGTCGCGACGATCTGGATGTAGTTCGGATAGATCGCGCCGATCGTGCGCAGCTTGTCGAGCTTGGTCTTGAAGCCGGCCTCGGTGTCGCCTTCCCAGGCCGCCTTCAGCGAATCGCCGAGCGTGAAGGCAATCTCGCCGCGGCCCTGCTGCAGCAGCACCAGGTTCTCGACCGAGGCCTTGGTTGCCTGCACCTGGGTCTTCACGCCGGAGATCTTTTCGCCGTAGATCTTCCCGATCGCGACGCCGAGCGGATAATAGACGCCGGAAGTGCCGCCGGTGAGCACATTAATGAACTGCTCGGCTTGCGCGACGGGCGCAGCCAAAACGCTGGCCGCCACGATCGCAGCAGCCATCAACCTTGAATTCATGAGCATTATTCTCCCCTAAGCCGGGCCGGAAATTGGCCGCACAACCCTGCCGGGTCAACCCATCCAAATGACGCATGCGCGGCCAAAATCCCTGATGGCAGCACCACTTTACCTGCCCGGGAACTCGGCGCGTGCAAGCGGGTTGAAATGCGCAATCCCGCCGCGAGGTATCACTTGCAGCCGTCCGGGACGACGACCGTTGAGCGCGCGCTTGATGCGTTGAACTTCTTCCTCGCCGACGTGCGGGACGGGCTCGGCCCGTATCTTGCGATCTACCTGCTGACCGAACGGAAGTGGGACGAGGCATCGATCGGGTCGGTGATGTCGATCGCGGCGATCGCCGGGATCGTCGCCCAGACGCCGGCCGGCGCCCTGATCGATCGCAGCCGCGCCAAACGTGGCCTGATGATATCAGCCGCCATGGCCGTGACCGTCGCGTGCCTGCTGCTGCCGCTGCTCGACCACTTTGCGCTGGTCGCCGCCACCCAGGCGCTTGCCGCGGCGAGCGGCTCGGTGTTCGCGCCGGCGATCGCCGCGGTGACGCTCGGCATTGTCGGTCCCAAGGCGTTCGCGGCGCGCACCGGCCGCAACGAGGCGTTCAACCATGCCGGCAACGCCGTGGCCGCCGCGATCGCCGGCGGCACGGCGTACTGGTTCGGCCCGGTCGTCGTGTTCTGGCTGCTTGCGGCGATGGCACTCGCGAGCATCGCCGCGACGCTGTCGATCCCGCCAGCTGCGATCGACCATCAGGTCGCCCGCGGGCTCGACGATAGCGCGGAGGAGCATGGCGCGCGGCATGACCGGCCATCCGGCTTTCGCGTGCTGGTGACCTGCAAGCCCTTGCTGATCTTTGCGGTCTCGACCGTGGTCTTTCATTTCGCCAATGCCGCGATGCTGCCGCTGGTCGGCCAGAAGCTCGCCTTGGTCAATCGCAACCTCGGCACATCGTTGATGTCGGTCTGCATCATTGCGGCGCAGATCGTGATGGTGCCGGTTGCGATGCTGGTCGGACGCAAGGCCGACGTCTGGGGCCGCAAGCCGATCTTCGCGACCGCGCTCGCGGTCCTGGCTGTGCGCGGCGCGCTCTATCCGCTGTCGGACAACCCGTACTGGCTGGTGTCGGTGCAGTTGCTCGACGGCATCGGCGCCGGAATCTTCGGCGCGCTGTTTCCGCTCGTGGTTGCCGATCTCACGCACGGTACCGGGCATTTCAACATCAGCCAGGGCGCGATCGCCACCGCAACCGGTCTCGGCGGCGCGCTGAGCACGGCGGTCGCCGGATTCATCATTGTCCACGCCGGCTACAGCGCCGCATTTCTTTTCCTTGCCGCCGTCGCTGGTGCCGGGCTGATCGGCTTCTGCGCGTTGATGCCGGAGACGCTGCGCACCGCAACGGCGACGTCACACACATCTACTTTGACGTCACAAAAATGGATGACCTGATTCGCCGGCGACGCGCCGCGGATCACCGCGCGTGATGCGATCTGATGTCCGACAATGATGCAGTTCCGCATCTGCATCGACACAGCACCACAGTCATTAACATCGTCTCTCGATGACACACTCGCTCAATGTTTCTGCATGCGTCCAGAGTCGAGCGCAATCGCGCTCATGAAGGTCAGATGACGCATTTGTTGCACGTGTAACCGCGGCGAGATGCGCCGATTCCGGCATCATTTGATTCGAATTGAATGCTTTAAGGTTAGCGAGCCAATCAATGTATGAACCAGAAATTTCCATGATTGCCGGGGTTCTTAGATGTACGAGTCAAGCCGGGGTAATTACGGACAAGGCGGGGCATGAATCACATCAGCCACATCACACAACCACGAGCCGGATGGTTCGGACATCGCAAGCTGACCCCGCGCGCATGCATTGCGGACAGCAAAAAGCACCTTCGAACCTTCCTTGCAGAGGCGCTGGAAGATCTCGGCTTTATCACCAGCGAATGCGGCCAGGCGCTGGAACTCGAGACCGTGCTGGACGCGGAACGGCCCGATCTTCTGGTGCTCGGCGTGTCCGTGGACGGCATCGAAGTCAGTAAAATTCTCGAGACTTTGGTGAGAAAGGACTATCGCGGCAAGGTCCTCGTCATCGGGCAACCGGACTCGATCATCGTCAAGGCGGTCCGGCAGATCGGCGATGAATACGGCATCGCCATGCTGCCGGCCCTGTCCACGCCGTTCAGCGCCGGAACCCTTCGTGACAGTCTCGCGTCATTGCTGCCGCTCGAGCCGGCACCGAGCCCCGCGGTGGACGTGCCCGAGGCGCTGAAGGCCGGCTGGCTCGAACTGTGGTATCAGCAGAAAATTCATCTCCGGACGCTCGTTCCGAGCGGAGCCGAGGCACTGATCCGGATGCGCCATCCTGCGTGGGGCGTCGTGCCGCCGGCCTACTTCATCCCCGACGAAAGCGATCCGCATTTTCACGCGCTGTCCGAGTTCGTGATCGAGCGCGCGATCGAGGACTGGCGTTATCTCCTCGAACAGATCGGGCCGGTCAATCTCTCGATCAACCTGCCGATCTCGTTTCTCGCTGACGATGATGCGGTGCGCGAACTCTGTTACCGGATTCCGGACCACGCGGCCTTCGCCGGCCTGCTGATCGAGATCGACAGCACCGAGGTGGTCGATCATCTCGACCTTGCGATCGAGGTCGCCAGGCGCGTCCGCCTGCACAATATCGGCATCTCGATCGACAATGTCGGCGCCAACTGGCCGTCCTTGCTCGGACTGCCGAACTTTCCGTTCGTCCAGCTCAAGGTCGATCATCAATACGTCACCGGCTGCGCCGATCAGCGCCTGAAGCAGACGGTGTGCCGGCGTATCGTCGAGCTCGCCCACGATGCCGGCGCGCAGGTCGTGGCCCAGGGGGTCGAGACGCGCGCGGATTTTCTCGCCGCGCATGAGATGGACTTCGATCAGGTCCAGGGTTACCTGTTCGGCAAGCCGATGGGCGTCAAGAAGTTCGCCCGCTCGCGCATGCATTTCTCGGAGAAAGAGTCGGCCTCCTGAGGCACCGCCTCGGGTCAGGCTCGAGCTTGGCGATCGATCGCGCGCAGCGCCTCGCCGCGCGCGATCAACCGCTTTGCGTTGGAATAAGTCGGGACTTCCAGCAGCGAGCCGTCGAGCTCGACGCGCCCAAGGCCCTGCGTTCGCGCCGCTTCGAAGGCTGCAACGATCCTGCCCGCCTGGCGCATTTCGTCCTCGCTCGGGGTGAGAACGCCGTTGACGATCGCCGCATGCGCGGGATCGACCAGGCTCTTTGCGGTGTATCCGAGCCGTCGCGCCCAGATCGTGTCGCGCGCGACGCCGGCCGCGTCGCTCCAAGTGTAGGGACAATCGACCGCGACGACATCGGCCGCGCGACACTCGACGATGAAGCGCTGCCGCGCGTAGGCGAGCTCCAGGCCGTCGCTGCCACGCTCGGCACCAAGATCGGCGGCGAGGTCTTCGGAGGCCATCAGGCAGCCGACGGTGCGCCGGCTCGCCGCAGCGATCGCACCGGTCTGCACGAGGCCGCGCGCGAATTCGATGTTCGGCAGCAGCGACGTCGATCCCGCAGCGATGCCGTAGTCGCGTTCGAATCGCGTCACCGCCTCGTCGAGCCCGATAACGTGGTGCGGCTCGGCGACCTTCGGCAGCGCGACGATATCAGGACGGCCGCGCATCACGGCAGCAAGATCGTCCATGCCGTCCTGGTCCAGCGGGTTGACGCGAACCGCGACCACCGCGCCCTGGTCGCGCCAGGCTGCGTAGAGCTCGGCCGCCAGCGCCCGCGCCTTCGGACGCAGTGACGGCGGGGTGAAATCCTCGAGCTCGTGGATCAGCACATCGGCGCCGCTGGCGGCCGCGTGCTGCAGGACCTGTTCGTTGGCGCCTTCGAGAAACAGCCAGGAGCGGCAGAGCGGGGCTGGGCGCAGCTTGCGCATCACACGGCCCGCGCCGTCGTCACTGAAACGTCATGTCGAGGCATTTCGAGATGTCGGAGCCGAGGCCGGACGAGATGGTGATGCAGCCGCGGATCTTCTGGGTGGTGGTGTCGCTGGCCCAGATCGCATAGCCACCGGTGCCGAAGAACGAGTTGGTGTTCGGCGGCTCGGTCTCGGTGGCATCGAAGCTGTAATTGCCGTCGGTATCGAAGATGCGCGGCTTCTTGGTGCAGCTGCCGTCGGCCTGGACGTTGATGACCTCCTTGTTGTCCTGCGTCAGCGCCAGCGAGACCTGGCAGCGGAAGTATTCCGAGGTCTTGGCATTGAACAGATAGGCGTAGGACTTGCAGGTCGACGTCTTGAGCTTGCCGGCCGACAGGCCGCGGCTGCAGGAGATGCGCTGGTTGTTGGACAGTTTGAATTCGTCCGCCTGCGCAACTGACGCCAGCGCCATGAACGACAGAGCGACACCGATACCAATCTTCATGACGTGCTTCATCCTGATCATCCCCAGCTCGTGTTTCCGGCAATCGAAGCGTTTGTAGACGGTAACGCGAAAATAGTCGCCAAGCTTGACGCGGGAAATCACAAAGTCGCTGATGTCAGCGAGCGGTCGCGCCGATTGTCGTATTGACGCGCGAACGCCGTTCGTGATTTGTTCAAGAACGTGGGGACGACGCCGTTTTTCGGCCGGAGGTGGATCATGACGCATTTTTTGACCAAGACCTTTATTGCGACCGCGACCCTTGCTGCGATGACGACATGCGCATTCGCGCAGGAAGCCGCGCCCTGGGAGCTGAAGACCGACATGGGCTACGCCTATGACAAGGACGGCAAGACCTGGACCTACAAGATGGGGACCAGCAATGCCGGCACGCTGCTGAAGGGCGCCAAGAAGGTGCCGAAGGGGACGCTGTTCTTCATCGGCCACAACGGCCAGCTCTACATGCGTCCCGGCCCCTATCTCGAGGGCGACGGCAAGTTCATGTTCGGCTCGAATTAAAGCGTCTTCGAGCGAAGTGGACGCCGGTTCTCCTGAAGAAAGCGCGTCAAAGGAAGAGACAGAGCTCCGGTTCTGATTCAGTCAGAACCGGAGCTCTGACGTTATTCGGCAGACCTCAGAACGCCGCAGCCAATTCCTTCGCGCCGGGCTTGTTGCTGTTGAAATCCATCCGCTCGTTGGTGACGGCAAGCAGCCTGGCCACGGTGTTGTGACGGATCGCGACCGGGTTGCGCTCGTAGCCCGAGCGCTGGAAGAAGTTCGCGGTCGGCACCTGCTCGCGCATCGCCTGCGGCATGGTCACCATGTCGAGCCCGGTGCCGTCGCCGGTCAGGTTCATCATCTCGAGCTCGGCCGCGGTGAGCGGCCGGCCGTAGCCCTTGTTGCGGGCGAAGATCACCGAGGTCAGCAACTTGTGGGTCTGCAGCATCGGACCGACATCGATGTCGAGCACCATGGCGTGACACGCCCAGCCCTGCGGCGTATCGGCGAGGCGCTGATGTGCCGACCAGTCGTCGGGCACGGTCCGCGTGAACGCGACCATCTTCTTCAGCACCGCGAGCTTGTGCTCCATGGCCTTGCGCGCCGGCCCCTGCGTCCTCGCGACGCGCTCGGTCAGATCCCGCACGAATTCATGGCCCTGCTCGGCCAACAGCTCGACGGTGTTGGTGGTGAGCAGTTGGTTGTAGCCCATCGCCGTGGAGATGGCGCGCTTGCCGCCATGCTCGATGCCTGCCTGCACGTCGTAATTGCCGGTGCCGCCGGTCTCGAATGAATAGACCCGCACCGCCTGCTCCGGCGTCAGCCCCGCCGCGCGCGCGTAGCGGGCATAGGCGCGCTTGAACTCGACCTCGCTCGACGGCCGCTGCGGCGCGAACTGGAATTGTTCGGCCGCCGCCCTGACCAGATCCGAGACCACCGGGATCGTCTTGGGCGGACGCGGCGGCTTGCCGCCCTCCTCCTCGGGAGCCGGATTGACCGGCCGCTTCGGTCCCTCATAGACCGGCGGCTGCTGCAGCACGTAGTCGTCGAGCGTGATCTGCACGCGGTCGCGCCGCTTCGCATTGCGGCCGCGCCGCTTGTCGGCGATCGCGCTCCAATAGGCGCCGGCGTCCTGCTCGAAGGCGGCGCGCGCCTCCTCGTATTCCTGCAGCTTGCGGCGGTAGTCCATGATCGCCTGCGGCGAGGCCTGCGCCATCGCATTGGCGACGGACGGCGGCAACGCATCGGCCTCACCGGCCGATACAGACGGCGCGCTGGCGACAAGCGCGAGCGCGACAAATCCTGACGAGAGGCGAATCAATTGCGGGCGCATGGCCTCGTTGTAGCAAGCACTGCCGCGAAGTCAGCCCGGAAATGTCCGGATCGAAGGCGGCCGGATGCCGCGATCAAGTCCAGAATTTTCGCCACAATGCGGTGTTCTTCGAAGAATGCGTGTCCCGGGAAGGCCTTGGAGATTGCGATGAGGACGGCACTGTGGCTCGCCGCCGCTGGCGCTCTGATACTCGCCGCCCCGGCGCGCGCCGAGCGTCCGGACTGCGGGTCGTTTCCGGATACGCGTTCACGGTTGTCTTGTTACGAGAATGTGTCGCGCGCGCCTCCGGAACCCGCGACCGCGACTCATCCGCCTGTTGCGCAGGGCAAGGCAATGAAGATGAACGCCCGCAAGCGGCATCACAGGTAGCGTCGGCCTACTTCCATGCGAACACCGGCTGTTCGAGATCGGCGACGCGGGTGCTGCGCCCGGCGAGCACCTCACGGAACTGATAAATCAGCGCGGCGGTCGGCGCATGGATCTGCTGGCCGCCGAGCCGGAAGCGGATCACCCGCCGCGTGCTCTCGGGGATCGTCACGAAGCTGAACGCGTCATCGAGCTCGATCGTATCGAGGCCGACGCGGTGGACGGATGCGACCTCGTCCGGGTTCGGCGTGAGTGCCGCATGCGCGCCGGCCCAGACCACGACCGGCGTGATCAGATAGCCGGACCGCGTCGGATAATCGTCGAGCATGCCGAGCACATCGCGCTCGGACAGCGCAAGGCCGAGCTCCTCGTGCAGCTCGCGCAGCGCGGCTTCCGCCTGCGTCTCGCCGGCATCGCAGCGCCCGCCCGGCAGCGCCCATTGCGCGCTGTGGGCGCGCAGCCGTGCGCTGCGCGGGTCAGCAGGAAGGCGGCGCTGCTGCTGTCCTCACCTGCGGTCAGCGCGATCGCGACCGCCGCGCGCTTCAGCGTCGGCGCCGCATCGGCCGCGGCCTGGCGCGCGAACGCGGCACAGAGCTCTGCGATATTCCGCCGGGTGGCATCGTCAAATGTGCGGACCATTGAGCTTGACTACAACACATCAGCGTTTGATGAAATGAGCCGAACGGCATGCCTCCCGCGACCAAACTCACGATCAATCAATTGCAGGCAAGGGATCCTCACCTCATGACGGCCAAGGCCGCGGACAAGCTCAAATCCGACGGCTGGAAGGTCGCCGACACCACGGGTTTCCTGACGCTGATCGGTCCCTTGTGGGAACGGTTGAAGGACGGCGCGCTCGAGCTTGCGCTGATCACCGAGGACAAGCACCACAACCGCCGCGGCCTGGTGCAGGGCGGCGTGATCATGACCTTCGCCGACCGCGCCTGCGGCATGGCCGCGCGCTTCGTCTCGGGCAAGCCGACGCTTGCGACGGTGCAGCTCGACACCCATTTCGTCGAGGCCGGCAAGATCGGCGAGATCCTGACGACGCGGCCGCGCGTGGTACGCTCCACCCGCAGCCTGATCTTCATCACGGCCGAGGTGACGGTCGACAAGCGCTGTATCGCGATGGCCAACGGCGTGTTCAAGATCTTGAAGAACGAGAGTTGACGCCTCATTCCGGAGGAACGATCGATGCAATATCGCCAGCTCGGCCGCAGCGGCCTGAAGGTTTCGCCGATCTGCCTGGGCACCATGATGTTCGGCGGACCGACCGATGAGGCGACCTCGTCGCGGATCGTGGCCAAGGCGCGCGAGGCCGGCATCAACTTCATCGACAGCGCCGACGCCTACAATGGGGGCAAGTCCGAGGAGGTCGTCGGCCGCGCGATCTCGAACAGAAGGTCGAACTGGGTGCTCGCGACCAAGCTCGCCAATCCGATCGGCGACGATCCCAACCATGGCGGCCTGTCGCGGCGCTGGGTGTTGCAGGCCGCCGACGAGAGCCTGAAGCGGCTCGGCACCGACTACATCGATGTGTACTACCTGCACAAGGAAGACCATGCGACGCCGCTCGACGAGACGGTGCGCGCGATCGGCGACCTGATCCGCGCCGGCAAGGTGCGCTATTTCGGCGTCTCGAACTACCGCGCCTGGCGCGTCGCCGAGATCTGCAACATCTGCGACCGGCTCGGCATCGACCGCCCGGTCGCGAGCCAGCCCTATTACAACGCAATGAACCGGATGCCGGAGGTCGAGCATTTCCCGGCCTGCGCCTATTACGGGCTCGGCATCGTGCCCTATAGCCCGCTGGCGCGCGGCGTCTTGACCGGCAAATACGCGCCCGATGCGGCGCCGCCCGCGGACACCCGCGCGGGACGCAACGACAAGCGCATGATGCAGACCGAGTGGCGGCCGGAATCCCTGCGGCTCGCGCAGGAGATCAAGCGTCACGCCGAGAGCCGCGGCATCACCGCCGGGCAGTTCGCAGTGTCCTGGGTATTGAACTCGTCGTTCGTCAGCGCCGTGATCGCCGGCCCGCGCACCGAAGCGCAATGGGACGATTACATCCGCGCGCTCGATTACAGCTTCACCGCCGAGGACGAGGCCCTGATCGACCGCCTCGTCGTGTCAGGCCATCCCTCGACGCCGGGCTTCAACGATCCGGCATACCCGATCGAGGGACGGCGGGCGCGGACTGGATAGCACGAGCGGCGGCGACGAAGTCAGGTTGCATCGCTTCGGCCGCAGACTAGCTGCACCTCTCCCGCTTGCGGGGGAGGTCGCATCGCATGGCATGCGATGCGGGTGGGGGCTCTCTCCGCGATGCGACTCGTGGAGAGACCCCCACCCCAACCCTCCCCCGCAAGCGGGAGAGGGAGCGCACTTCCGATGCGGCTCTCGGTTTTGCCGAAGTTGCGTTTCGTAGCTTCCGAATTGCGCAAGGGACACGTCGGCTGCACCATCAGCATATGACAATGCTGATGCTGGTGCCGCCATGACGGCAACCAATGTACTGGACTGGATCGTAGCGCTGTTCGTCTGCTGGGCCAGCCTGACCGCAATCCTCGAGCCTCGGCGCGACGCCTCGCAGTGTGACGGTCCCACCGTAGCAAGCAGCGCGCAGCAAGCACCGTTGGCGGTGCCGACGCGGGCGGAGTTCGAGGAGATGATCCGGGATATGAAACTGCACGACTGAGGAAAGCGCGGAAGGCCCTTCGCCTTCAAACCAGCGTCCCCGAAACGAAACAGGGCGGCGCCGAAGCACCGCCCTGTCCCTACTGCCGTTGCCGGCCGCTTACTTCACGAGGTCGAAGCGATCGGCGTTCATCACCTTGGCCCAGGCCGCGACGAAGTCGTTCACGAACTGCTCCTTGGCATCCGACGAGCCGTAGACTTCGGCGAACGCGCGCAGCTGCGAGTGCGAGCCGAAGATCAGGTCGGCGCGGGTGCCGGTCCACTTCACCGCCTTGGTCTTGCGGTCGCGGCCCTCATAGACGCCCTCGCCGGCATCGCTCCACACCGTGCCCATGTCGAGCAGGTTGAGGAAGAAGTCGTTGGTCAGCGTCCCCGGCTTGCCGGTGAAGACGCCATGCTTCGACTTCTTGGCATTGGCGCCGAGCACACGCAGGCCGCCGACCAGAACCGTCAACTCCGGTCCGGTCAGCCGCAACAACTGCGCGCGATCGACCAACGCCTCCTCGGGCAGCATGAACTGACGCTTGCCGCTGATGTAGTTGCGGAAGCCGTCAGCCAGCGGCTCGAGCGGAGCGAAGGAGTGGGCGTCGGTCTGCTCCTGCGTCGCATCGGTACGGCCAGGCGTGAACGGAACCTTCACAATGGTGCCGCCGTCCTTTGCCGCCTTCTCGATCGCAGCCGCGCCGCCGAGCACGATCAGATCGGCGAGCGAGACCTTCTTGCCGAACTCCTTCTGGATGGCTTCGAGCTTGGACAGCACGGTCTTGAGCTGTGCCGGCTCGTTGACATCCCAGTCCTTCTGCGGGGCGAGACGGATGCGCGCACCGTTGGCGCCGCCGCGCTTGTCCGAACCGCGGAACGTGGAGGCCGACGCCCAGGCGGTCGACACCAGTTCGGAGACCGACAGACCCGAGGCTGTTATCTTCGCCTTGAGCACCTCGATATCCTTGTCGTCGATCACGGCGTGATCGAGCGCCGGAACCGGGTCCTGCCAGATCAGCGTCTCCTTCGGCACCAGCGGGCCGAGGTAGCGCTGGATCGGGCCCATGTCGCGATGCGTGAGCTTGAACCAGGCGCGGGCGAAGGCATCCGCGAACTGATCCGGATGCTCGTAGAACCGGCGCGAGATCTTCTCATAGGCCGGATCGAAGCGCAGCGAGAGGTCCGTGGTCAGCATCGTCGGGACGTGCTTCTTCGACGGATCGAACGCGTCCGGAATGTCGGCAGCCGCGCCCTTCGCCTTCCACTGCTTCGCACCCGCCGGGCTCTTGGTCAGCTCCCATTCGTACTTGAACAGGTTGTCGAAGAAGTGATTGCTCCACTTCGTCGGCGTCTGGGTCCAGGTGACCTCGGGGCCGCCGGTGATCGCATCCGCGCCGACGCCGGTGCCGAACTTGCTCTTCCAGCCGAGGCCCTGATCCTCGAGCGCGCCGCCTTCCGGCTCCGGCCCGATCAGCGACGGATCACCCGCGCCGTGGGTCTTGCCGAAGGTGTGGCCGCCGGCGATCAGCGCGACGGTCTCCTCGTCGTTCATCGCCATGCGGAAGAACGTCTCGCGGATGTCCTTCGCGGCAGCGACCGGATCGGGGTTGCCGTTCGGGCCTTCCGGATTGACGTAGATCAGGCCCATCTGCACGGCGCCGAGCGGCTCGGAGAGCTGGCGCTCGCCGCTGTAGCGCTCGTCGCCGAGCCAGGTGCCTTCCGGCCCCCAATACAGCTCTTCCGGCTCCCACACGTCGGCGCGGCCACCGGCAAAACCGAAGGTCTTGAAGCCCATCGATTCCAGCGCGACGTTGCCGGCGAGGACATACAGGTCGGCCCACGAGATCTTGCGGCCGTATTTCTGCTTGATCGGCCACAGCAGCCGGCGCGCCTTGTCGAGGTTGGCGTTGTCGGGCCAGCTGTTGAGCGGGGCGAAGCGCTGCTGACCGGCACCGGCGCCGCCGCGGCCGTCGCTGATGCGGTAGGTGCCCGCCGAGTGCCAGGCCATGCGGATCATCAGGCCGCCGTAATGGCCGAAGTCCGCCGGCCACCATTCCTGCGACGTCGTCATCAGGGCCGTCAGGTCCTTGATCACGGCGTTAAGGTCGAGGGTCTTGAATTCCTTGGCGTAGTCGAAGCCCTTGCCCATCGGATCGGACAGGCTGGAGTTGTGATGCAGCACCTGAACGTCGAGCGTCTCCGGCCACCAGTCACGATTCGTGTGTCCGCGAGGGGCTGCCGAAAATGGGCATTTCCCCGCGCCTTCGTCGGTTTTTGCGTCCATGTTTTTTCTCCGAGGTGATGGATTCTGGAATGTGCTGGAGCTCTTCCAAGAAGGATTCTACGCGCCTCAATCCATCAGGTGAAATTGACTTTAATGATCGCGGCAATAAGATAATCTGATGATAAATGTCACACTCCGGCAACTGAGGTATTTCGATGCGCTGGCGCGGCACGGGCATTTCGGGCGCGCCGCGGACGCCTGCGCGGTGTCGCAGCCGGCGCTGTCGATGCAGATCCGCGAGATGGAACAGGCGGTCGGCGGCGTCCTGATCGAGCGCAGCGCGCGCCAGGTCACGCTGACGAGCTTCGGCGAGGAACTTTTGCATCGCGTGCGCGACATCCTGCGCTCGGTCGACGAGCTCGGCGACTTCGCGCGCGCCTCGCGCGACAAGCTCGCCGGACGGCTGCGCGTCGGCATGATCCCGACCATCGCGCCGTATCTGCTGCCGAAGGTGATCGAGACGCTGGCGCGGCTGCATCCCGAGCTCGACATCCATGTCCGCGAGACGCTGACGCCGAAGCTGATCAAGGAGGTCGCCGAGGGCCGGCTCGACACCGCGATCGTGGCGCTGCCGGTGTCGGAGCCGTCGCTGACCGAGGTCGCGCTGTTCTCGGAGAATTTCCTGCTGGTGCGGCCGGGCGAGGATGCCAAGACGCCGGTGCCGAGCGCCGAGATGCTGCGCGAGATGCGGCTGTTGCTGCTCGAGGAAGGCCATTGCTTCCGCGACCAGGCGCTGTCGTTCTGCAACATGCAGTCCTCGCCGCCGCGCGAGGTGCTGGATGCGAGCTCGCTGTCGACGCTGGTGCAGATGGTCGGCGCGGGCATCGGCGTCACCCTGATTCCCGAGATGGCGGTGATGGTGGAGACCCGATCGGCCCCGGTCACGGTCTCGCGCTTCAAGCATCCGCAGCCCTCGCGCACCATCGGCATGGTCTGGCGCAAGACCTCGCCGTTGGCCTCGCAGCTGCAGCAGATCGCCGAGGTGGTTTCGCTCGCGGCCCGCGAGCTGCGCGCGCCGAAGCAGGACGGCGCGAAGGAGCCGGCGAAGCGCGCGGCGCGACGCAAGGCCGGGTGATCGCGGCTGGGTCTTGGAGTGGACGCCGCCCATACTCCGCGGCGGATGTTGTGAACGGGACTCGTCGTTCCAGCATCGCGCAACAATGAGATTCGGTGGTTATGGGTCCCTGCTTTCGCAGGGACGACACCGAATTTGTGGGCGCAGTCCCTAGCAACCGTCAGATCATGATGGTTGCTACGAAGCTGTCGTTCCGGCGCCCATGGCAGGGCCCCGGATCTACGCCCCCCTACTTCTCCAGATACTTTTTCATCTCGGCGATCAGGCCGTCGCGCAGTTCGGGGCGCTTGAGGCCGAAGGCGATGTTGGCGCGGAGGAAGCCGGGCTTGGAGCCGCAATCGTGGCGTTCGCCCTCGAACTCGACGCCGTAGAATTTCTGCGTCTTGGCGAGCCCGATCATCGCGTCGGTGAGCTGGATCTCGCCGCCGGCGCCGCGCTCCTGCGTCGCCAGGATGTTGAAGATCTCGGGCTGCAGGATATAGCGGCCGGTGATCGACAGGTTCGACGGCGCGGTGCCCTTCGGCGGCTTCTCGACCATGCCGTCGACCTCGAAGATGTTGCCGGTGCGTTTGCCGACGCCGCAGATGCCGTATTGATGGGTGAGCTCGTCCGGCACCGCTTCGACCGCGATCACGTTCGACTTCTCGCCGAGCTTGTTTGCCGCCTCGACCATCTGCTTCAGGCAGCCCGGCGTGTTCAGCACCAGCTCATCGGGCAGCACCACGGCGAACGGCTCGTTGCCGACGATGTCGCGCGCGCACCACACCGCATGGCCGAGCCCGAGCGGCGCCTGCTGCCGGGTGAAGCTCATCGCGCCGGCTTCCGGCTGGTTCTGCGCCAGGATGTCCTGCTCGGTCTTCTTGCCGCGCTGCGCGAGCGTGGTGTCGAGCTCGAACATGCGGTCGAAATGATCCTCGATGACGCCCTTGTTGCGGCCGGTGACGAACACGAAGTGCTCGATGCCGGCTTCCCTCGCCTCGTCGACCACGTACTGGATCAGCGGCTTGTCGACGATCGTCAGCATCTCCTTCGGCATCGCCTTGGTGGCGGGCAGCACGCGGGTACCGAGACCGGCGACGGGAAATACGGCTTTGCGGATCTTCATGGGATTATCGGAGGCCTTGAAAACGGGTGGGACGGCGGCGCGGGATTTAATCGCACCTTGGTAACCGTTTTTGCAGCCGAGAACAAAGGCGGATGTGTGATGCACGCGTTCCGCATTTCCACCCCAGCGGTGTCCGCCCGAGTGTTCCGTCTATCGCGGCATCCCGACCGCGCGCGACGGGACCGGCACGCCGCCGGATTCGGCGGTCGCGGCAGCGGATGACGCGATCCAGCGACGATATTTGCGGGTGAGCGATGCGGTGCGGAGTTGGGCTAACAACAACGCCTTCAGCGGCGAAACGTTCGGATTGGCCGTGCGGCCCCGGCTCAACCGCCGCAACTGGAATTTCACGACGGCCATCGCGGCCAGCGAGGCCATCGGCTTGCTCTTCCAGTTGATCGGCGCGACTTCTGGCCGCAGATCCTCACCCCGACGCCAGGCGTTCGGCAGGTCCGGCCGGATCGCCAGCGCGGTGGCGATGCCGGCGACGGCGACGCCGCTGTCGAGCACCTGCTGCACGACGCCGATCCGGCGAATGCCGCCGGTGACCATGACCGGCATTTTGGCGACCGCGGCGATATCGCGCGCGAAGTCGAGGAAATAGGCCTCGCGCGCCAGCGTGCGGCCATCGCGCGCATCGCCCTGCATCGCCGGCGCCTCGTAACTGCCGCCCGACAACTCCACGAGATCAACGGACAACCCGTTCAACATCTCGACGACGGACTTCGCATCGAGCGCATCGAAGCCGCCGCGCTGGAAATCGGCCGAGTTCAATTTGACCGCAACGGAGAAACCCGGCGACACCGCCGCGCGCACCGCCTTGACGGTCTCGATCAACAGTCGCGCCCGGTTCTCGAGCGAGCCACCCCAGCGGTCGGTACGCTGGTTGGTCAATGGCGACAGGAACTGGCTGAGCAGATAGCCGTGCGCAGCATGGATTTGCGCGCCGGAGAAGCCGGCGCGCTCGGCAAGGCGCGCGGCGCTGACGAAGCGGGCGATCACCTCATGGATGTCCTGCTCGGTCATCGCCCTTGGCATCGCAAACAGGTTCGAATGCTTGCCGAGGTCGAGCGCCACGGCGGACGGCGCCAGGGTTTGCTGGCCGAGATTCTTCATCATCTGGCGGCCCGGATGATTGAGCTGCATCCAGATTTGCGCGCCCTTGGCCCGACCGATGCGCGCCCAGTTTCGAAACGGCTCGAGCCCGGTGCCGTCCTCCAGTACGACACCGCCGGGCCCGGTCATGGCGCGGCGATCGATCATGACGTTGCCGGTGATGATGAGGCCGGCGCCGCCGTCGGCCCAGGCTTGGTAGAGGCGCAGCAATTCGGCCGACGGGAAATGCTCGCCGTCAGCCATGTTCTCCTCCATCGCCGCCTTGGCGATGCGGTTCGGAATGCTGCTTCCGTTGGGCAGGGACAGGGACTCGAAGGGCGACATCAGCCAATTTCCTCGTTGATCGCCGCGGACCATAACCTTAAAGTTAACTTTAAGGTCAAGCCACAAGGGGATTAGCAGTGAAGATCGGGGAACTGGCTCGGGAGTCCGGCCTCGCGCCGTCGCGCATCCGCTTCTATGAGCGGCAGGGCCTGATCGGTTCGATCGATCGGGGTTTGAACGGCTATCGGCAGTATTCGCGCGGGACCAGGCAGGTCCTCGAGATCATCGTGATGGCCCAGCAGGCCGGATTTTCGCTCGACGAGATCCGGAACCTGTTGCCGCCGCACGGCAAGGGAGATTGGAGCAAGGACAGGCTGGTGGTCGCGCTGAAGACCAAGGTGGCCGAGGTCGAGGCCTTGCGCTGCCGATTATCTGAAACCCAGGCCGGGCTCGAGGCCGTGATCGCCCGGATCGAAGCCACGCCACCCGGCGGCGACTGCTTTGAGAATGCCGAAGGTATTTTGGCCGGCCTCAGAGACCAGACGAAGACCGGTTGATGACGTCAGACAATTTGTCCCGGTCAAACAACTGCGCGCGATTTCGTCACGCCCAAAATGCCGCCCATTGTTAAGATATTGGAAACCGTGACGGGGCCTTCTGAGGCGGCACGATTTTGACAGGCACACGATAATGCGCTCGACCGGAACACCGCGGACCAAGCTTTTCAGCACGAGCCTTGTCGCGCTGGCCCTGCTGCTGCCGGGCAGCACCCAAGCGCAGTCGGCGGGCAACGGCCTGACCAACCTGATCGACAGCATCTTCTCGGGACCGAACGCCACGCCGCCGCAGGCCGCGACCGGTCAGGACGGTGCTGCCCCACCCTGGAGCGGCGAGGACGGCGCCTCTGGCCATCCGCTGATGATCGCCGCCGCGATCCGCCAGGCCGCATCGGACTTCCCGAACTGCGTCGCGGCGATGTGGCCGGATGCTGCGCGGCGCAACATCACGCAGCAGAATTTCGAGCGCTTCACCGCGGGTCTGCAGCCCGATCTGCGCATCATGGATCTGCTGGATTCGCAGCCGGAGTTCACCAAGGCGATCTGGGACTATCTCGACATCCTGGTGAGCGACGCGCGGCTCGCCAAGGGGCGCGAGGTCCTTGCGAAGTACAAGCCGCAGTTCGACGCCACCGAGAAGGCCTATGGCGTCGATCGCTATATCATCGCGGCGATCTGGGGCATCGAGTCGAACTATTCGACCCAGATGGGCGATCGCAGCGTGGTGCAGTCGACCGCGACGCTCGCCTGCATCGGTCGCCGCCAGGCCTATTTCAAGGACGAGTTCCTCTCGGCGCTGGAGATCCTCAACCGCGGCGATCTCAGGCCCGAGCAGATGCGCGGCTCCTGGGCCGGCGCATTTGGCCCGACCCAGTTCATGCCGACCGCGTTCAAGCGCTATGCCGTCGACGGCGATGGCGACGGCCGCCGCGACGTCGTCGATAATCCCAGCGACCTGATCGCCTCGACCGCAAACAATCTGAAGAAGGACGGCTGGCAGACCGGCGCGAGCTGGGGCTACGAGGTCGTGCTGCCGCAAGGCCTGAACTACATGCTGGCCGACCGAGCCAAGGCGATGCCGCTCTCGCAATGGGAGCAACTCGGCGTCAAGCGACCGAACGGCCAGCCGTTCCCGCGGCCCTCCGACAAGGCCTATCTGCTGGCGCCGGCGGGCGCCGAGGGTCCGGGCTTCCTGATGCTGCAGAACTTCCGGGTGATCATGAAGTACAACCCGGCCGAGGCCTACGCGCTCGCGATCGGTCATTTCGCCGATCGGCTGCGCGGCGGTCAGCCCTTCGTGCAGCCCTGGCCGCGCCAGGAGCGGGTGCTGTCGCGCGCCGAGCGGCTGGAACTGCAGCAGCTGCTCGCCCAGCGCGGCTTCTACAAAGGCACGCCCGACGGCCAGTTCGGCGGCCAGACCCGCGAGGCGCTGCGCGGATTCCAGGTCTCGATCGGGGCGCCGGCCGACGGCTTTGCCACCGCTGAAGTGCTGGAGCGGCTGCGGGGGCGGTAGGCCGGCGGCCATATTGCCCCATAGGCCCCCTCTCCCCCGAAAAGTAACTGTGAAATCCGATATTTGCCGCTCGCCTTGACGGCGGCCGGAGGCACCCGATTTATGGTGGAAAAGCTGCCCGCTTGCGGCCCGATTCCGCTAATATGCTCGCCTGCTTCCAGATCATTTGCGACCGAACCCGATGCGAGAGCCGAAGTCCTTCCTGCGCCTATTCACCGAAGCCGGGCCGCTGGTCGCGCTGGCGGTGGCGCTCGCGCTGTTGATCGGCATCGCGCAGCCCGCCTCGGCGCAGTTCTTCGGCTTCCCCGGCTTCGGCGGTGGACAGCCTCAGCCACAGCGCCGCGCTCCGCCGCAGCACGGCGGTGGCGGCTGGTTCGGCGGTGATTTCTTTGCACCGTTCCAGCAGCAAGCGCCGCAATCACAGCCCCAACGACCGCGCGAGGATTTCTCGCGGGCGCCGCCGCCGGCCAAGCGCGAAGCTGCAGCCGAGCGCAACGTGCTGGTGATCGGCGACGCCATGGCCGACTGGCTCGCCTACGGCCTGGAGGATGCCTATTCCGATCAGCCCGATATGGGCGTGATCCGCAAGCACAAGACGGTCTCCGGCCTGATCCGCTATCAGCCCAAGGGCGACCCGGCGGACTGGGCGGCCGCCGCCAAGGGCATTCTCGCCACCGAGAACCCCGACGCCATCGTCGTGATGCTCGGCCTCAACGACCGCACCGCGATCCGCGAATCGGCGGTGGAGAAGAAGGTCGACAAGAAGGACGAGAAGAAGGACGCGCGCGGCAAGCCGGACGCCAAGCCGGGCGACAAGCCCGATGCCGCCGCCAAGACCGACGGCAAGGCTGATGCCAAGGCCGACAACAAGCCGGCCGAGACCGAGCCGCCGGCAGACGACGCCGAGAGCGACTCGCAGGCCGCGCCGGAAAAGACCGCGCGTTCGCCCAACGGCCTCTACGAATTCCGCGACGACCGCTGGGTCGAGCTCTACGGCAAGAAGATCGAAGAGCTGATCAACGTGCTGAAGAGCAAGGGCGTGCCGGTGCTGTGGGTTGGTCTGCCTGCGATCCGCGGCCAGAAGGGCACGTCGGACATGCTGTTCCTCGACGCGCTGTATCGCGACGGCGCCGGCAAGGCCGGCATCACCTATGTCGACGTCTGGGACGGGTTTGTCGACGAGGCCGGCCGCTTCATGCCGAAGGGCCCCGACTTCGAAGGCCAGCCGCGCAAGCTGCGCTCCGACGACGGCGTGTTCTTCACCAAGGCCGGCGCGCGCAAGCTCGCGCATTATGTCGAACGCGAGGTGACCCGCCTGCTCGCAGTGCGAACCGGCCCGATCGCGCTGCCGAGCGAACCGGCAACACCGGAGACCAGCACCGAGCCCGGCAAGCCGGCGCCGCGGCCATTGGCGGGCCCCGTGCTGCCGCTGGTCGCCTCCACGGTCGGCACCGATCAATTGCTCGGCGGTCCCGGCTCGCGGCCTGCCGCCGTCGATGCGCTCGCCGCGCGCACGCTGGTGAAGGGCGAGGCCTTGGCGCCGCCGGCCGGCCGCGCCGACGATTTCGCCTGGCCACGCCGTGAGATCGGGCGCGAGCAGGCCAAGGGCGACGTGCCGGTTGCCGCGGTGACGCCGGCTGCGCCTGCGGCCGGAGGACCTGCCAACCCGCCGCCCTCGACCACGGCGATCGCGCCCGACGGTTCGATCATCACCGCGCCGAAGCCGCAGAGGCGCGTGTTCCGTCCGGCCCAGGCTCAACCGCAACAGCAGCCGCAGACGCAGCCCTGGCTGCGCGACTTCTTCGGCTTCGGCGCGCCGCAGCAGCGCCCGCTGGTGGCCCCGCCACCGCGTCCGCCACGCAGCGTCGGACAGCGCGCCGCAGGGCCGGGAAATCCCTGGCAGTAAGCGGCGGAAGCGAAGTTACATCCGATTCATTGCGAGCCGCCCGGTCTGCGCGAAGCGCCGCCCGATGACAGGCTCCGCGAAGCAATCCATCGCTCCGCCAGTGGAGAAATGGATTGCTTCGTCGCGGAGCCTGTCATCCGGCGCGCCTACGCGCGACCCGTTGGCTCCTCGCAATGACGGTGGGTGAGATATCTCAGCCGTAGTAGCGCCAGCGTGACGGCGGCGGGCGGCGCGGCTGGCGCGTCATCAACAGCGCGAGCGCAAAGCCGATGCCGCCGGCGATCAAGAGCGCGCCGAGCGGATTGTCCTGCACCGATCTTGCCATGGCCTTTTGTCCACCGCGGATGGTCTCGCCGCGATGCTCATACGCATCCTTGGCATAATTGACCGCGGTGTCGGCGGCGTCGCGCGCGGCATCCTTGGCCTGGCCGTAGAGATCCTGCACGGTGCCGGCGGCTTCGCGCGCGCGCCCCGAAGCCTGCGTCTGCGCGTCGCCGGTCGCATCGCCGATTGCGCCTTCGGCCTTGCCCGCGAACTCCTTCGCCGTCCCGAAAATCCGATCCTTGTCCATCACGACTGCTCCCTGAAATTGTCAGGGAGCCAACCGCCGAACCCCGCGCAAGTTCCTGCGGCTAAAGGATCAGCCCGCCGTCGACGACGATGGTCTGGCCGACGATGTAGGAAGCGAGCGGCGAGGCCAGGAACAAAGCGGCGCCGGCCATGTCGGCGGGCGTGCCGAGGCGCTTCAGCGGAATGCGCCCGAGCGCGCCTTCGAGCCGCTTGGGATTGGCGGTCGTCGCCTTGGTCATCTTGGTGTCGACGAGGCCCGGCGCGATGCCGTTGACGCGGATGCCGTTCTCCGCCCACGCCTCGCCCAGCGTGCGCGTCAGCCCGACCGCGCCGGTCTTCGAGGCGTTGTAGGCCGGATTGCCCATGGTGGAATGATAGGCCGCGGTCGAGCTCACGATGATCAGCGAGCCTTTGCTGACGGTGAGCATCGCGTGGAATTTGGTGGCGCAGGCCATCAGGCTCATCAGATTGACTTCGAGCACCTTGCGGAAGCCCTCCATCTCGAATTCCCCGCGGCGGTAAATCACCGCGCCTTGCGCCAACACCAGCACGTCAAGCCGATCGAATGACGGTGCGAGGGTCTCGATCGCGTGCGGATCAGAGACATCGAGCTGCGCATAGGCAAGGCCATCGAGATGCGAGCCTTCCTCAGCGGAATAGTCGCTCGCCTGCGCGCGGGTGCCGTACACCGCGACGCGCGCGCCCTTGGCACGGAAGGCCTGCGCGATGCCGTTGCCGATGCCGCTGGAGCCGCCGACCACCAGTACCTGCTTGCCGCTGAAATCGAGCTCGTTCATCGCATTTCCTCTCTGCTGTTTTCTTGATTGAGCATGATCCTTTGCGAAAAGCCAACGGCGGACTTGCGTTAACGCGCTGCGTGCGCGGCAATCAGGCAACGCCGGTTTGACGTCTCTGCGGATCGGTGCCAGCGTTGCCGGTCTCACAACGCAAGAAATCAACGGGAGGTCCGTCGTGTCCGAATACAAGCAGCTCAGCCGTTCGGTGAAGGGCCTCACCGTTCTCGTCACGGGCGCCGCCAGCGGCATGGGCCGCGCCACCGCGCGCGTGTTCGCCGATGAAGGCGCCAATGTCGCGGTCACCGATCTCACCGAAGAAGGCACGCAGGCGGTGGCGAAAGAGATTTCGGCGAGCGGCGGCTCGGCGAAGGCCTGGACTCTCGACGTCAGCGATCGCGACGCCATCACGCGGGTCGTCAACGACGTCGCCGCGCATTTCGGCGGGCTCGACATCGTCATCAACAATGCCGGCATCTCGGTGCGGGTGCCGATCGACGATCCCGGTTACGAGGACGCCTGGGCCAAGGGCATCGCCGTGATGCTGACGGCGCATCCGCGCATCATCCGCGCCGCACTGCCGTACCTGCGCAAGTCGCGCTCGCCGCGCATCGTCAACATCGCCTCGACCGAAGCTCTGGGTGCGACGGGCCTGCACAGCCCCTATTCCGCGGCCAAGGGCGGCGTCACCAGCTTGACCCGCTCGCTGGCGGTGGAACTGGGACGCGAAGGCATCACGGTGAACTGCATCTGTCCGGGCCCGATCCGCACCGCCATCACCGACCGCATCTCCGAGGAGCACAAGACGATCTACGCCAAGCGCCGCACCGCGCTGGCGCGCTACGGCGATCCGGAAGAGGTCGCACACATGACGCTGAGCCTGTGCCTGCCCGCGGCATCGTTCCTGACCGGCGCCGTGATCCCGGTCGACGGCGGGTTGATGGCGCGGAATGCCTGACCCGCATTCGCTGCCGGCTCGGCCGCGAAGCGTTGACAGCGCGCGCGTCGGGAGTAGCCTTTCCGTCAAATCAGACGAAGCGGGACAACAGCCCGCACGATACGGGAGATGCGCCAATGACGGTCCTGATCCGGCAGCTTCACAAGCACTTCGTCGGCGAGGTTTCCGGCGTCGATCTGCGCAAGCCGCTGACGAAGCAGGAAGCGACCGACATCGAGGCCGGCATGGACAAATACGCCGTGCTCGTCTTCCACGGCCAGGACATCACGGACGAACAGCAGATGGCGTTCGCGCTGAATTTCGGCGAGCGCGAGCACTCGCGCGGCGGCACGGTGACGAAGAAGGAGGACTACCGCCTTTCGTCCGGGCTCAACGATGTCGGCAACCTCGGCAAGGACGGCAAGCCGCTGCCGAAGGATCATCGCACCCATCTGTTCAATCTCGGCAACTGCCTGTGGCACTCCGACAGTTCGTTCCGGCCGATTCCGGCAAAATTCTCGCTGCTGTCGGCACGCGTCGTGAACCCGAAGGGCGGCAACACCGAATTCGCCGACATGCGCGCCGCCTATGACGCGCTCGACGACGAAGCCAAGGCCGAGATCGAGGACATGATCTGCGAGCACTCGCTGATGTATTCGCGCGGTTCGCTCGGCTTCCTCGACTACACCGAGGAAGAGAAGCAGATGTTCAAGCCGGTGCTGCAGCGCCTGGTGCGCACCCATCCGGTGCACGGCCGCAAGTCGCTGTACCTGTCGTCGCATGCCGGCGCCATCAAGGGCATGAGCGTGCCGGAGGCTCGGGTGCTGCTGCGCGACCTCACCGAGCATGCGACGCAGAGCGAGTTCGTCTATGTGCACAAATGGACGCTGCATGACCTCGTGATGTGGGACAACCGCCAGACCGTGCACCGCGTGCGCCGCTACGACCAGTCGCAGCCCCGCGACATGCGCCGCGCCACGGTCGCCGGCACCCAGCCGACGGTGGCGCAGGAAGCGGCGGAGTAGCAGCGACACTCGTAGCTCAACCAACGGCCATCGTCCCGGGCAAGCGACTTGTCCGCCGTAGCTCAACGAGCCCGGGACCCATAACCACAGGGCGTGGTTGTTGCGCGACGCTGTGACCCCAACTCGCTTCATCCCACGTCCTGTGGTTATGGGTCCCTGCTTTCGCAGGGACGACAGCGGGAATGTGGAGAGGTCGTCGATACGTCAGCGTAGCCTACGCGTGCCCGGCGTCGTTCGACAGCATGCCGGCCTCGATGCCGATCTTGCGCAAGGCGCGGGCGTATTTCTCGTCGACGTCGGTGCCGAAGATCAGCTCCGGATCGGCGTCGCAATGCAGCCAGCCATTGTGCTGGATCTCGTTCTCGAGCTGGCCCGGCGCCCAGCCGGCATAGCCGAGCGCGAGGATCGCGTGCTTGGGACCGGCGCCCTTGGCGATCGCTTTCAGGATATCGACGGTCGCGGTCAGCGAGATGCCGTCATCGATGTTGAGCGTCGCGTCCTGAATGTAGAAGTCGCTGGAATGCAGCACGAAGCCGCGGCCGGTGTCGACCGGGCCGCCCTTCATCACCTTCATCATCTCGGCGTTCTCGGGCAGCTGGATCTGGTCCGACTTCTGGATGATGTCGAGCTGCACCAGCAGTCCGGGGAAATCGATGCTGCCGGCCGGGCGATTGACGATGATGCCCATAGCGCCTTCCGACGAATGCGCACACATGTAGATCACGGAGCGCTCGAAGCGCGGGTCGTTCATCACAGGCATCGCGATCAGCATCTGGCCATCGAGATAGCCATCTTCGGTGGCATGGGGACCGACGGCCGG
The DNA here is from genome assembly GCF_002289535.1 of Bradyrhizobium sp. UFLA03-84. Classification (NCBI taxonomy): domain Bacteria; kingdom Pseudomonadati; phylum Pseudomonadota; class Alphaproteobacteria; order Hyphomicrobiales; family Nitrobacteraceae; genus Bradyrhizobium; species Bradyrhizobium sp. UFLA03-84. The sequence continues at coordinate 243,967 of NZ_NSJY01000005.1, forward strand.
ATTTCTGCCGGCGGTGGTCTTGCGAGTCTTGCCTGTTTTGCCTTCAGGGCGCATCCGCAAAGGCCTCTCCTGCTGATTTGGCATCCTGATATTGGGTGGCGGTTCTGTCAATCAACCATCGGCCGCAGTGCGGCGGTGCATCACAAGCAATTCAATGGTTTGCAACCAAAGTTGCAGGTAAAGACGTCTCATGATCGTCACAGTTCCCATGCGTGCCGCATTTGGCGTTGCCGCCTTGATATCCGTCGCATCCGTGGCAGCGGAGGTTCGTGCCGACGACGCCTCGCCGTGGCAGCAGGACACCCATTCCGCGGTGCGGCTGCTGGCGGGATCGCGCAGCGGCGCGGTGCTGCTCGGCGGCATCGCTTTCCAGTTGCAGGACGGCTGGAAAACCTACTGGAGGACGCCGGGCGATTCCGGCGTGCCGCCGCGGTTCGATTTCTCCAAATCGGACAATGTCGACGCGGTCACGGTGATGTGGCCGGCGCCGCGCCGGTTCGACGACGGTGCCGGCGGCACCTCGCTCGGCTACAAGCACCAGGTGGTGCTGCCACTGCGCATCGTCGCGAAGAATCCCGACAAGCCGTTGGTGCTGCGCGCCGACATCAGCTACGCGGTGTGCGAGAAGCTGTGCGTGCCGGTGGAAGCGAAAGCCGAGCTTGCGTTCGCGAGCGTCGCCTCGACCGAGGACGCGGCGCTGTCGGAAGCGCTCAACGCGGTGCCGAAGCCCGCCAATATCGGCGATCCCACGCCGTTCACGATCCGCGACGTCAAGCGCGAGGGCAACAACGTGCTGGTCGATGTCACCGCGCCGGAGAGCAAGGACCTCAGCCTGTTCGCCGAGGGGCCGACGCCGGACTGGGCGCTGCCGGTGCCAAAACTCGTCGAGCACGCGCCGCCGGGCGTGAAGCGCTTCTCGTTCGAGCTCGACGGCCTGCCGCCCGGCGCCAAGGCGGACGGCGCCGCGCTGAAGCTGACCCTGGTCGGCGGCGACAAGAGCTACGAATTCAATATCAATTTGAACTGACGCCCACCTCTCCAATCGTCGTCCTGGCCTCGTGCGCAATTGCGCACAGGAGCCGGGACCCATAGTCCGCGGCGGCTGATTGAGGCAGGCTGGGGATGAAGCTGTGCGCACAAACTGTTCCCCGTGGTTATGGATCCCGGCTCCCGTGCGCAATTGCGCACTAGGCCGGGATGACGCAAGGCGGGAACAGCGCTCACCCAACCCAATCTTAACGTTTCGTTGATAGATCGGGGGCCATTGCCGCCTTGCGGCGTTTTGGGAATTTTCCGCCTTGGCCGTGATGGAGACACAATCCGGATCCTCTGCCGAATCCTCTGCGCCATCGGGCGTGGTCGCACGCCTGCGGGATCTCGTCGCGCGCCTGCTCGGCGGCACCAAGGAGGCGTCGGTCACCAAGCGTCTCGCGGGCATGATCTTCATCATCCGCGTCGTCAGCGCCGCGATCGCCTATCTCGCGCAGATCCTGCTGGCGCGCTGGATGAGCGGCTCGGACTACGGCATCTATGTCTATGTCTGGACCTGGGTGCTGCTGCTCGGCAGCACGATGGATTTCGGCATCGCGCCGTCCTCGCAGAAGATCATCCCGGAATATCGCGCGCGCGGCGACCTCGCCGCATTGCGCGGCTTCCTCTCCGGCGGTCGCTGGGTGGTGCTTGCCGCATCCAGCACGGTGGCGCTGCTGCTCGCCGGCGTGATCCACCTTGCCTCGCCGTGGATCGATCCCAACGCGATCGTGCCACTCTACATAGGCTGCCTGACCTTGCCGCCCTTCGTGGTCGCCAACACCCAGGACGGCATCTCGCGCGCGCATGACTGGATGCAGCTCGGCCTGATGCCGCAATTCATCGTGCGGCAGGGGCTGATCATCGCGCTCACCGCCGGCGCGCTGGCGCTCGGCCTCAATCTCGGCGCCACCGCCGCGATGATCGCGAGCGCAGCCGCCGTCTACATCGCAGCGATCGGCCAGATGATCGTGCTGAACCGCCGCCTCGCAGCCCATCACGGTCCGGGCGAGAAGACCTACGACGTCAAGGGCTGGTTTAAGATCTCGCTGCCGATCATGCTGGTCGAGAGCTTCTATTTGCTGCTCGGCTACACCGACGTGCTGATGCTGCAGCAATTCCGCTCCTCCGAGGAGGTCGGCATCTATTTCGCCGTGGTGAAGACGCTGGCGCTGGTGTCGTTCGTGCACTACGCGATGTCGGCGACGACGGCGCACCGCTTCGCCGAGTACCATGCGCTCGGCGACAAGGACCGGCTGTCGGCCTATGTCGCGCACGCCATCAGCTGGACGTTCTGGCCATCGCTGCTTGCAACCATCGCGCTGCTCGCGTTCGGCAAGCCGCTGCTCTGGCTGTTCGGCCCGAAATTCGTCGACGGCTACAGCATCATGTTCGTCGCCGCGATCGGCCTCGTGGTGCGCTCGGCGATCGGGCCGGTGGAGCGGCTGTTGAACATGCTCGGCCACCAGAGCATTTGCGCGACCGCCTATGCGGTGTCATTTCTCATGAATGTCGGGCTCTGCATCGCGCTGGTGCCGCGCTACGGCGGCATGGGCGCCGCCGCCTCGACCTCGCTATCGCTGACCTTCGAGACCATCCTGTTGTTCTACGTGGTGCGCTCGCGCCTCGGTCTGCACGTGCTGGCATTCGGGAAGCGGCAGGCGGCGGCATAGCTTTCGGCCGGACGCGGCGGTATACAGTTGCCGCATGACCGCCACTGAGCTGAAAGACCTGTTTGATCGCGTCCTATCCTGGCCGAAGGCGGCGCAGGACGAATTGCTGTCGATGGCGAATGCGATCGAAAACGCATTGCACGGCCACCAGCACGTCGCCTCCGAAGTTGAGCTGCAGATCACTGAAGCCGCGATCACATCCATCGAAGTCACCCCCGACGCGAGCTCCACTGCGGACGAGGTTGATATCCTGAAGAGCATGGAGCGGCTGGTAGCCGCGAAACAAAAGCCTGCGAAAGAGAGTGGATCGGACGCCTGACGGCAAGCCTGCCGATCATCCGATAAGAAAAGCCGGCCCTGATCCAATCAGGGCCGGCCCTTCACCGCCAAATCCTGGCGAGGATCACTCCGCGGTCCAGCCGCCGTCGATCGAGAGGTTGGCGCCGGTGATCTGCGCGGCGTCGTCGCCGCACAGGAACAGCGCCAGCGCTGCGACCTGCTCCGAGGTCACGAACTCCTTGGTCGGCTGGGCGGCGAGCAACACGTCCTTGATGACCTGCTCCTTGGTCATGTTGCGCGCCTTCATGGTCTCCGGAATCTGGTGCTCGACCAGCGGCGTCCAGACATAGCCCGGCGAGATGCAGTTGCAGGTGATCTTGAACTGCGCGAGCTCCAGTGCCGCGGTCTTGGTGAGGCCGGCGATGCCGTGCTTGGCCGAGACATAGGCCGACTTGAACGGCGAGGCGACCAGCGAGTGCGCCGACGCGGTGTTGATGATGCGGCCCCAGCCGCGCTTCTTCATGCCGGGCACCGCGGCACGGATGCCGTAGAACGCCGACGACAGATTGATCGCGATGATCGCTTCCCACTTCTCCGGCGGGAATTCCTCGATCGGCGACACGAACTGGATGCCGGCATTGTTGACCAGGATGTCGACCGAACCGAAGGTCTTCTCGCCGAGCGCGATCATGTCGGCGATCTCCGCCGGCTTGGTCATGTCGGCCGGCGAATGCACGGCTTTCACCTTGAAGTCGGTCTCGATGCCGGAACGTTCCTTCTCGATGTCGGCCGGAACGCCCATGCCATTGAGGACGATATTGGCGCCGGCGCCCGCGAAGGCGCGAGCGTAAGCCAATCCGATGCCGCTGGTCGAGCCGGTCACAACGGCGGTCTTGCCTGTCAATGTACCCATTATTCGGTCGCTCCTATTTTGCCTGCGGGGGCGTGGGTTCGTCCCCCGTGAGATCGTAAGTCACCATGGTTTCCCCGGACTGTGGCCGTTCTAGCCATTCTTTGTGACGCATCGACAAATGCACGTCGCGGACGCCCGCGCCCCAGTGCTCGACCATCCCGACATGGGAGAAGTCGTAATCCTTCGAGGAGCTCTCGTAATTCTTGCTCTTGTAGATCAGGTGAACCACCGTGACGGTGTTCTCTTTGGATGCCTTGCGCAGCAGTTCGACCGACGGATCGTTCTTAAGGTAATCGGGCAGCTTGCTGATCAGGTCGCGCACCGCCATGCGGGCATTGTGGACCTGCTTGTTCTTGTCGGTGTTCATCCGCGTCCGGCTGGAATAGCGGATGTCCTTCTCGCGCTCGGCAGCCTCCAGCAGCGTCTCCGGCAACGGGCCGCGGGCGCTGAACAGATCGACCTGGAAGATCAGGAGATCGCGGCTGGTCTCCTCGTCGAGCACGAAGTCGAGCGGCGTGTTGGAGGCGATGCCGCCGTCCCAGTAGTGCTCGCCCTCGATCACCACGGCGGGAAAGCCCGGCGGCAGGGCGCCGGAGGCCATGATGTGCTCGGGGCCGATTTTCTTGCCGCGCTTCTTGAACTCGTAATTGTCGAAATAGCAGAAATTGCCCGAGGTCACGCCGACCGCGCCGACCGACAGCCGCGTTTTCAGATTGTTGATGCGATCGAAATCGACGAGACGCTCCAGCGTCTTCTTCAGCGGCGCGGTGTCGTAGTAGCTCAGCGATTGCGAGCTGCCGGGCGGCCACAGCGGCGCCGGCGGAATCCGCGGCGTGAAAAAGCCGGGCACGCCGAAGGTCGCGATGATGGCGGCAGAGGTCTCGTTGAACAGCGAGCGGGCGCGCTCATGGTTCGAGACCGGATTCCACGGCACCGGCGCCGAGACCATCTCCCAGAATTCCTTCAGCTTCGGCACGCGCTTGTCCGGCTCGTTGCCGGCGATGATCGCGGCGTTGATGGCGCCGATCGAGATGCCGGCGATCCATTCCGGCTCGAAGCCTGCGTGACAGAGCGCCTGAAAGGCGCCGGCCTGATAAGAGCCGAGCGCGCCGCCGCCCTGAAGGACCAGCACCCGCTGCGCTTGCGCGGGCGTCGAGGCCGGCGCGGAATCCGAAGTATCCATTCGTAACCGTTCGCTCAAAGACGATTTGAGCCGCAACCGTGGCGGCTGTTCGCCGCGGCGTCAATCAGCGAGATGAAGGGGTTAGATCACGCGGAATTTATCGAAATCAGGTTGCCGCCAGAATGAGCGTCCAGAACACCTTGTACTTAGTGTTGGGCGCATAGACGGCCGCGATGCCCATTTTTGTGACACCGCTCTTGAGCATATTCGCCTTGTGCGGCGGCGAGTCGCGCCAGCCTGAAAAGGCTTCCGCGAGCGTGTGATAGCCCGCCGAGATGTTCTCGACCGCTACGGTCGCCGGGTAGCCGCCCGCTTCCAGCCGCTTGCCGAGCGGGGCCTTCACGTCATGGTCCATCTTGTTGCGGGCGGCCATCGCCTGCGACTGCTGCTCGGCGAGCCTGGTCAGGTCCGGATCGACCACGACGATGCCGAGACCGTTGTTCTGGCGGTATTGCGAAAACAGGATCGCGGCGGCCTGGCTATCCAGAACGGCACCGGGCTGCGCCATGTTGAGATACATCGCCGGTTCTTCCGGGATTTTGGTGTCCGCGGCGCAGCCGGCAAGCACCAGAAGCCCGAACAGGGCTACCGTCGTCCGTTTCACAGGTGAAAACCCCCAAGGTTGGCCCGCCGTTGTTGCATACCAACCGTGGCTGAATGGTGAACAGGGGCTAACTTTTGGCCAGCAAAGGCCACCAATGTCCGGGCTATGCAGTTCCGGCGGCCGGCCGCTTCCCCTTCCCCGCGAAAGGGGGAAGGTCGGGATGGGGGTCGGCCCACGGGCTCCGCTGCACTTGGAGGGAGCAGATCCCCACCCGCTTTGCTCTCACGAGCAAAGCGACCTGCCCTTTTCAAGGGGAGGTTTGAATCCGGCGGCTAGTCCTACTCCTGCGCGGCGAAGATCCGGTAGCGACGGGGTTGCAGCGAAACGATTTCGCCGGCCTGCAATTCGCGATCGCGCGGGGCGTCGATCTCGATCACGGTCTTGCCCTCGCTGCCCGACAGAGCCACCTCGGCGCGCTGGATCGGGCCGAACGAACGAACATGCCGGACGGCGCCTTCCAGGGCGCCGGCTCCCGCTGGGCCGACCGCCATGTCGTGGCGGCGGACGAACAGCTTGGCCGCGCCGGACGCCGCGCCCTGCGCCGGAATGTTGAGGGGACGGCCGTCGAGCCGCACCGCATCGCCCGCCACATCGACCGGGAGCACGATGGATTCGCCGATGAAGCCGTGCACGAACGCGGTCGCCGGATTGTCATAGACCTCGCCGGGCGAACCGATCTGCTCGATCCTGCCCTTGTCCATCACCACGACGCGGTTGGCGACCTCGAGCGCCTCCTCCTGGTCGTGGGTGACGAAGATCGAGGTGACGTGGATCTCGTTGTGCAGCGAGCGCAACCATTGCCTGAGCTCCTTGCGCACCTTGGCATCGAGCGCGCCGAACGGCTCGTCGAGCAGCAGGATGCGCGGCTCGATCGCAAGCGCGCGCGCCAGCGCGATGCGCTGCCGCTGGCCGCCGGACAGCTGGCTCGGATAGCGGTTGGCGAGCCAGTCGAGCTGCACCAGATCGAGCAAATTCTTGACGCGGGCGCGGATCGTCGCCTCGTCCTTGCGGATCGCGCGTGGCTGCACGCGCAGGCCGAAGGCGACGTTCTCGAACACCGTCATGTGGCGGAACAGCGCGTAGTGCTGGAACACGAAGCCGACCTGGCGCTCGCTGGCGCCGCGCGACAGCGCATTCTCGCCGTCGATCGCGACCTCGCCCGAGTCGGGCCAGTCGAGACCCGCGATGATCCGCAGCAGCGTCGTCTTGCCGGAGCCGGAGGGCCCGAGCAGCGCCAAGAGCTCGCCGTCGGCGACCTTGAGATCGACATTGTCGAGCGCGGCAAAGCTGCCGAACTTCTTCACGATATTCCTGACTTCAATCGCCATCGGGCACCTCTGCCTCGTCGAGCCGCCGCTCGAGCACGGTCTTCGCCACCAGCGTGATCAGCGCCAGCATCGCGAGCAGCGATGCGATCGCGAACGACGCGACGAACTGGTATTCGTTGTAAAGAATCTCGACCAGCAGCGGCATCGTGTTGGTCTCGCCGCGGATGTGGCCTGACACCACCGACACCGCGCCGAACTCACCCATCGCGCGCGCATTGCAGAGCAGGACGCCGTAGAGCAGGCCCCATTTGATATTGGGCAGGGTGACGCGGAAGAAGGTCTGCAGGCCGGAGGCGCCGAGCGAGATCGCGGCCTCTTCCTCCTGGGTGCCTTGCTCCTGCATCAGCGGGATCAGCGCGCGCGCCACGAAGGGAAAGGTGACGAAGATGGTCGCCAGCGCGATGCCGGGCACCGCGAACAGGATGTGGACGTTGTGCGCCTGCAGCCATGACCCGAAATAGCCCTGCGCGCCGAACAGCAGCACGAAGACCAGGCCCGAGATCACGGGCGAGACCGAGAATGGCAGGTCGATCAGCGTGATCAGGAAAGTCTTGCCGGCGAACTCGAACTTCGAGATCGCCCAGGCCGCGACCACGCCGAACACGAGGTTGAGCGTGACCGAGATCGCGGCGATCAGGAGCGTCAGCTTGATCGCGGCGAGCGCCTCGGGCTCCGCCAGCGCTGCGAAATAGGCGACGACGCCTTTCGAGAACGCCGAGGCGAACACGACGACGAGCGGCAGCACGACGAAGACGCTGAGGAAAGTGATCGCCAGCGCGATGATAATGAGGCGGATCGGACCCGGCTCGGTGCGCGGGTTATGCCGCGCGGCGACCGGCTCGGCGCGCGCGATCTCAAGCTGCGGCGCCGGCGCTGCCACGCTGACATCGGTCGCGGGCGCGTAGCTCCGCAGTTGTGTGGTCGAGGTCGCCAATCCCGTCTGCATCGACATCTCGGACCTCAATGCACGGGAATGCGGGCCTGCGCCCAGCGCTGCAGCCGGTTGATCAGGAAGATGATCAGGAACGAGGCCACCAGCATCACGACCGCGATCGCGGTGGCATCGGCGTAGCGGAATTCGGACAGCCGGATCACGATCAATAGCGGCGCGATCTCGGAGACATTGGGCAGGTTGCCGGCGATGAAGATCACCGAGCCGTATTCACCGATGGCACGGGCGAAGGCGAGCGCAAAGCCGGTGAGCAGCGCCGGGATCAGGCTCGGCAGAATGACGCGGAACACTGTGTGCCAGCGATTGGCGCCAAGGCTCGCCGCCGCCTCCTCGATCTCGGGATCAAGATCGATCAGCACCGGCTGCACCGTCCGTACCACGAAGGGAATGCCGATGAAGATCATCGCGATGAAGATGCCGATCGGCGTGAACGCGACCTTGATGCCGAGCTCGGCGAGCGGCGCACCGAGCCAACCCTTCTGCGCGAACAGCTGCGTCAACGCGACGCCGGCGACCGCGGTCGGCAAGGCAAAGGGAATATCGACGATGGCGTCGAACAGCCGCCGGCCCGGAAAGCGGTAGCGCACCAGCGCCCAGACGATGATGGTGCCCATCACCAGATTGACGCAGGCGGCCGCAAACGACAGCCCGAACGAAATCTTCAGCGCATTCAGGGTGCGGCGGCTGGTGACGATGTTCCAGAACTGATCGAGGCTGAGCTCTGATGTCTTGAGGAACAGCGCGCCCAGCGGGATCAGGATGATGACGGAGAGCCATGTCAGGGTCAGTCCCATGGTGAGACCGAACCCCGGCAGCGTACTGCGTCGTGCGACCGCTGTGCTCACCATCCCCCCTTGTCAATCAGTTCTTGTAGATCTGATCGAAGATGCCGCCCTCGGCGAAGTGCTCCTTCTGCGCCTTGGTCCAACCGCCGAAAACGTCGTCGATCGTGAAGAGCTCAACCTTGGCGAAGGATTTTTCGTACTCCTTGGCGATCTCGGGATCGCGCGGCCGGTAGGAGTTGCGCGCGGCGATCTCCTGACCTTCCTTGGTGTACCAGTACTTCAGATAGGCCTCGGCGACGGCGCGGGTGCCCTTCTGGTCAGCAACCTTGTCGACGATGGCGACCGGCGGCTCAGCGAGGATCGACTGCGGCGGCGCCACGATCTCGAACTTGTCCGCGCCGAATTCGCGCAGCGCCAGGAACGCCTCGTTCTCCCACGCCAGCAGCACGTCGCCGACGCCGCGCTCGACGAACGTGACCGTCGAGCCGCGCGCGCCGGTGTCGAGCACCGGGACGTTCTGGTAGAGGTCGGCGACGAACTTCTTCGCCTTGTCGGCTGAGCCGAACTTCTTCTGCGCATAGCCCCAGGCGGCGAGATAGTTCCAGCGCGCGCCGCCCGAGGTCTTCGGGTTCGGCGTGATCACGGCAACGCCGGGCTTGATCAAATCGTCCCAATCCTTGATGCCCTTGGGATTGCCCTTGCGGACCAGGAACACGATGGTCGAGGTATAGGGCGAAGCGTTGAGCGCAAGGCGCTTCTGCCAGTCCGCGGCGATGAGACCCTTGCCGGCGATCGCGTCGATGTCATAGGCGAGCGCCAGCGTAACGACATCGGCCTGCAATCCGTCGATCACCGAGCGCGCCTGCGAGCCCGAACCGCCATGCGACTGCTTGATCTCGACGCTCTTGCCGGTGTCCTTCTGATAGGCTGCCGCGAACGCCTTGTTGAAGTCGACATAGAGCTCGCGCGTCGGATCGTAGGACACGTTGAGCAGCGAATAGTCGGCCGCGAAGGCCGAGCTCGCCCACAACAGTCCCGCGACCAGCGGCAGCACACGACGGATCATTTCGGTCTCCATTCAACCTGAGAATGTCAGGGAACACGTCAGACATAACTCACGGTGAAGTGGCCTGAAGTCAACGAAACCGGTTTTCTTTGTTTGCGGCCGTGCAGCGCGCCTGTGCTACGAAGCCGCCGCGCTGCGAAGGCTTTGTCACGTCACCAAGTCGCGATGAAACGTCATCGCGATCTGGCGCGTTATCTGAGCATGATCTCCGCGCAAACGCTTCGCGCTTGTCGCAGGGAAAACCGCTTCGCACTTTGCGCTAACGCGGCCCTCCGGGTCCGGATCATGCTCACGACATCTTCATCGTGTGGATGCCGCACTCGGTCTTCGCGCGGCCACGCCAGCGGCCGTCGCGTGCATCCTCGCCGGTTGCGGACCGGCTCGAGCAAGGCATACACCCGACCGACTGATATCCCGATGCGACAAGAGGATGCGGCGGCAGCTTGCCGAGCGCGTAGATCGCCTCGATCTCCTCGCGCGAGACATGGGCGAACGGGTTGAATTTCAGCCTGGCACCGTCGTGCTCGACGACGGGGATGTCGGCACGGGCGTTGCCCTGGAACCGCTTGCGGCCGTTGATCCAGCCGGCGAACGGCTTCAGCGCCCGCGCTAGCGGCTCGACCTTGCGGATGCGGCAGCAGGCATCGGGATCGGTGAACCACAGCTCGCGGTCCGGATCCTGGCGCGACAGCGCGTCCTCATCCGGCTTGATCGAGCGCACATCGGTCAGGCCGAGCGTCTTGATCAGCGTATCGCGATAGGCGAGCGTCTCCTCGAACAGCCAGCCGGTGTCGAGGAACACCACCGGAATCGCCGGATCGACATCCGCCATCACCTTGAGCAGCGCGGCGGACTCGGTGCCGAACGACGACACCAGCGCCAATTTCTCGCGGCCGACCGTCTGCAAAGCAGCCGCGATCACTTCGGCGGGCGATGCGGTGCGCAGCGCACGGTCGAGCTCATCGGCCGCGGGCAACGCGACCGGCGCCGCCGGGAGCTGTCGTACGTGCGTGCTCACTGGCCGGCGCTCTCCGAATGGCGCAGCTGCATACGGCGGTTGAGCGCGGTGACGCGGCCGTCGCCGGTCGGCTGGTAGAACACCGAATAGCGCTTCATGGTCTGGGCGAACGCGTCGGCGTCGGCATCCTTCTTCACCTCGAAGGCGTCGAAGCCGGCGCGCGTCATGAACACGAACTGGTCGCGCAGAATCTGCCCGGTGGCGCGCAGCTCGCCGTCATAGCCGTAGCGCTCGCGCAGCAGACGCGCCTGACTGTAGGCGCGGCCGTCGCGGAAGGTCGGGAACACCAGCGCTACCGTGGCGAGGCGATCGAGATGCGGCACCAATTCGTCGAGGTTACGGTTGTTCGGCCAGATCACGCCGACCTTGCCAGCGCGGCGCAGCAGCGCCTCGGGATCGGCGAGAAAACGCTCGGCCGTCACCAGCACCGCGCCATCGCCGGGCAGCTCGGCGCCGTCGGCGACATGCACGAACAAATCGGTCGTTAGTCTTCCCTGCTTAACGAGTGGCATAAACGCGCTCCCTGATCGGCTCGACGCCCAGACGCTTCACCGTATCGACGAACAATTCCTCGGGACGGTCGCGCAGCGCGAGATAAGCTTCGACAATGTCTTCGATCACGTCGGCGACTTCCGCGTAGGGAACGGCCGGGCCGATCAAGGTGCCCAACTGCGCGTTCTCATCGGCGCGGCCGCCGATCGTGATCTGGTAGAATTCCTCACCGTTCTTCTCAACACCGAGAATGCCGATGTGGCCGACATGGTGATGGCCGCAGGCATTGATGCAGCCGGAGATGTTGATGTGCAGCCGGCCGATCAGGTCGGCGGTGTCGTGGTTGGCGAAGCGCCGCGTCAGCTCCTGCGCGATCGGGATCGAGCGCGCATTGGCCAGCGAGCAGTAGTCCAGCCCCGGGCAGGCGATGATGTCGGTGACCAGGTTGACGTTCGGCGTCGCAAGGCCGAGGCGATCGAGCGCCTTGAACAGTTGCGGCAGATCGCGCTTGGCGACGTGCGGCAGCGCCAGGTTCTGCTCATGGCCGACGCGGATCTCGCCGAACGAATATTTGTCGGCGAGGTCGGCGACCGCATCCATCTGCTCGGCGGTGGCATCACCCGGAGGGCCACCGACCGGCTTCAGCGACAGCGTCACGATCGAATAGCCCTGCACCTTGTGCGCCGACACCGAGTTCTTGCGCCAGCGCTCGAACAGCGGATCGTGCGCGGCTTGCTTCAGCTCGTCCGGCATGTGGGGCAGCTTTTCGTAGGCCGGATAGGAGAAGCGCGAGCGGACCTCCTCGATGGCGGCGTGGTCGAGCGTCAGCCCGACATCGCCCATCGCCTTCCACTCCTCCTCGACTTCCTTGGCGAACTTCTCGATGCCGAGCTCGTGCACGAGGATCTTGATGCGCGCCTTGTAGATGTTGTCGCGGCGGCCGTACTGGTTGTAGACCCGCAGGATAGCCTCGATGTAGCTCAGGATATCGCGGCCGGGGACGAACGGCTTGATGGTCTTGGCGATGAACGGCGTGCGACCGAGGCCGCCGCCGACCAGCACCTCGAAGCCGGTCTCGCCGTCGGCGTTCTTGTGCAGCCTGAGCCCAATGTCATGGATCTTGATCGCGGCGCGGTCGTGCTCGGCGGCGGTGATCGCGATCTTGAACTTGCGCGGCAGGAACGAGAACTCCGGATGCAGCGTGGTGTGCTGGCGAATCAGCTCCGACCAGATCCGCGGATCCTCGATCTCGCCCGGCGCGACGCCGGCCCACTGGTCCGAGGTGACGTTGCGCATGTTGTTGCCTGAGGTCTGCATCGCGTGGATGCCGACTTCGGCGAGATCGGACAGCGCATCCGGCAGCTCGGCAAGCTTGATCCAGTTGAACTGGATGTTCTGCCGGGTGGTGAAATGGCCGTAGCCGCGATCGTAGCGGCGCGCGACATGGGCGAGCCGGCGCAGCTGCTTCGACGACAGCGTGCCGTAGGGGATCGCGACCCGGAACATGTAGGCGTGCAGCTGCAAGTACACGCCGTTCTGCAGGCGGAGGATCTTGAATTCGTCCTCGGTGAGCTCGCCGGAGAGTCGGCGCTTCACCTGGTCGCGGAATTCCGAAACACGCTCGTTGATCAGCGTGCGGTCGAGTTCGTCATAAGCATACATGTTCGGTGAGCCTTACGCCGTCGGCGCCTTACGCGGGAACCTGGAGATCGATGGTGACGCCCTTGGCGCGGATATGTTCGCGCAGATTGCCGGGCTTGACCTTGCCGCCGTCCTTGAGCTCGACCGGCGCGATGTAGGGGCCGACCGCCCCGACGTCGTCGGCGGTGGCTTCCGCCAGCAGCGCGCGGGCCTCGTCGGACGTGGTCACGATCGCCGAGTCGGCGAGTTCGGTGGACCAGCCTTGCCTGGCGGTTCGGTACACCACGGCACCGTCCCAGGTCCGGTTGGCGGTGACCATCGAGGGGCCCGTGATCCTGATTTTCTTCTGTTCAAGCGGAGAGGTCATTCGGCAGCTTTCAGCAGTTCGGAGAACATCTGGTTGGAGAACAGTTGGGTGACGTTGGATCGGCTCCACGGCGCGGAATGCGCGACCACGTCGCCGATGATGAGAACAGCGGGACCGCCGTCGACCTGTTTGACCAGTTCGGGCAGCCGCGCCAGCGTGCCGACCGCGGCCTTGGCGTCGGGTCGCGTCACGCGCGCAAACACGCCGACCGGCGTCTCCGGCGAGCGGCCCGCAGCGAGCAGGCCTTCACGGATCGACGGCGCGGCGGTCATGCCCATGTAGACCACGACGGTCATCTTGGTATCGGTCAGCACCGACCAGTCGACGACCTCGGCATCGCGCGCCTTGTGCGCGGTCAGGAAGGTGATGCGCAGCGCCTCGTGCCGGAAGGTCAGCGGCACCTCGAATTGCGCGGCCGCGCCGAGACCGGCAGAGACCCCGGGAATGATGGAGTACGCGACACCGGCGTCGCGCAGCATCTCGATCTCCTCGCCGCCGCGACCGAAGATGAAGGGATCGCCGCCCTTCAGCCGAACCGCACGCTGGCCCGACTGCGCCGCCTCGATCATCAGGCGGTTGGTGGCGTCCTGGCCGATGCCGGGCTTGCCGACGCGGCGGCCGACCGGAATCCGCGCGGCATCGCGCCGGATGCGGTCGAGAATTTCGGGCGACACCAATTCGTCGTAGAACACGACGTCGGCATCCTGCAGCGCGCGCAGCGCCTTCACGGTGAGCAGATCCGGATCGCCGGGACCCGCGCCGACCAGCGTCACATGACCGACAGCCTTGCCTTCGGTATCGGCACCGGCGAATGCAGCGGGATCTTCGATCGCATTCAGCGCCTGCTCGGCTTGGTCCGTGCGGCCGGCCAGCACCAGCGCGCCGATCGGGCCGTCGATGATGCGCTCCCAGAAGCGGCGGCGCAGCGGAAATTCCTCGATGCGGGCATGCATCGATTTGCGGAAGCGGCCGATGAAGCCGGCGAGATCGCCGATCCGTGCAGGCAACACCGCCTCGATCTTCTCGCGGATGCGGCGCGCCACCACCGGCGACGTGCCGCCGGTGCCGACCGCGACCACGACATCGCCGCGATCGACGATCGCCGGCATGATGAAGGTGGAGTGCACGAGGTCGTCCATCACGTTGACCGGCAGCCCAATCGCCTTGGCGCGCACCGACATCGCAACACCAACCTCGCCTGCGCCGGCACAGAGCACGGCGATGACGTCGGAGAGATCGGCTGCAAGCGGATCGCCATCGGCGTGCTCGATGCGCGCGGCGTCCTCCGCCGCGATTCCTGCGAGCTCATGGTCGCCGTCGGTCGCGTACCAGCGAACCGCGGCGCCGGCGGCTGCGAGCAGCCGCAACTTGGCGCGCACGAGCTCGCCCGCTCCAACGAGCAGCACCTTGCCGCTTTGCAGATCCAGAAACACCGGCAGATATCGCATCAGACACTCGCTTCCCCAATTTGGGGGTTGACTGAAATTATTTTCTATTTATCTCTCGATCAAGCCCAGCAAAGAGAAAATTATTTCTTCTCTATTGCAGCGCAACTTTAGAATTTTCAACTCCACAGGCCAAGGCCAAGAGATGCATCTTCTCGACAACGAATCCGCCGCCGCCAGGACGCGGTCCGCAGCCCTTGCACAAGCATCTTCCGTGCCGGGAATTCCGGCGGCTCTGCCGCCGTCGATGGATCATCTCGACGAGTTGGAGGCGCAGAGCATCTACATTTTGCGCGAGGCGTTCGCCCGGCTGAAGAAGCTCGCGCTGCTGTGGTCGCTCGGCAAGGATTCCAACGTGATGATCTGGCTGGCGCGCAAGGCGTTCTTCGGCCGCGTCCCGTTCCCGGCGCTGCATGTCGACACCGGCAAGAAGTTTCCGGAGATGTATGCGTTCCGCGATCGCTTCGGCAAGGAATGGGATCTCGACCTGCGCGTCGAGCCCTGCCCGCCGATCGACGCCGTCGACCCCACCCTGCCGCCGGCGGCGCGCTCCGCTGCGCGCAAGACGGAGGGGCTTAAATGGGCGCTGAACAAATACGGCTTTGACGGATTGATCGCCGGCATCCGGCGCGACGAAGAAGCGACCCGCGCCAAGGAGCGCGTGTTCTCGCCGCGCGGCCTCGAGGGCGAATGGGACGTGCGCGACCAGCCGCCGGAATTCTGGGATCACTTCAATGCCTCGCCGCCGCAGGGCGCGCATTTGCGCATCCATCCGATCCTGCATTGGACCGAGGCCGACATCTGGGCCTACACCAAGCGCGAAGGCATTCCGATCATCCCGCTCTATCTCGCAAAGGACGGCAAGCGCTATCGCTCGCTGGGGGATCAGGACATCACCAACCCGGTGGCCTCGACCGCATCCAACATCGACGAGATCCTCGCCGAGCTCGACGCCACCAAGATCCCGGAGCGCGCCGGCCGCGCGCTCGATCACGAGACCGAGGATGCGTTCGAGCGGCTGCGTGTCGCCGGCTATCTCTGATCCCAGTTTGGCGTGAGCACTCTGATGAACATGATCCTTCCCACCGCCTCGATCTCGGCGACCCCCAACGGCACCACCCGTCCCCAGGTGCGCATCGTCATCGTCGGCCATGTCGACCACGGCAAGTCCACTCTGGTGGGCCGCTTGCTGCATGAGACCGGCAGCCTGCCGGACGGCAAGCTGGAGATGCTGAAGGCGGTCAGCGCACGGCGCGGCATGCCGTTCGAATGGTCGTTCCTGCTCGACGCGCTGCAGACCGAGCGCGACCAGGGCATTACCATCGACACCACCCAGATCCGCTTCCGCACCCGCTCGCGCGACGTCGTGCTGATCGACGCGCCCGGCCACGCGGAGTTCTTGCGCAACATGATCACCGGCGCCTCGCAGGCCGACGGCGCGGTACTGATCATCGACGCGCTCGAAGGCGTCCGCTCGCAGACCCGGCGACACGGCTATCTCTTGCACCTGCTCGGCGTGAAGCAGGTCGCGGTGGTCGTCAACAAGATGGACCGGGTCGATTTCAGCGCGGCGCGATTCAACGAGATCAGCGCGGAAATTTCGGCGCATCTGATCGGCCTCGGCGTGACGCCGACCGCGGTGGTGCCGATCTCGGCGCGCGATGGCGACGGCGTCGCCGAGCACACCCCGCGGATCGACTGGTACAAGGGACCGACCGTGGTCGAGGCGCTCGACGCGCTCGAGCCGGCAAAGCCGCTGGCTGAGCTGCCGCTGCGGCTGCCGGTGCAGGCGATCTACAAGTTCGACGACCGCCGCATCGTGGCGGGCCGCGTCGAGTCCGGCAGCCTGAAGGCCGGCGACGAGATCGTCATCATGCCGACCGGCAAGATCGCGAAGATCAAGACGGTGGAGAGCTGGCCTGTGACGCCGGTGCAGGGACCGCAGGGCGCCGGCCGCTCGGTCGGCATCACGCTCGACCGCGAATTGTTCCTCGAGCGCGGCGACATCATCGGACATTCCGGGCAGAGCCCGCGCGACACCCGACGCATCCGCGCCCGGATATTCTGGCTGCACGACAAGCCGCTGACCAAGGGCGAGCAGATCCTGATCCGGCTCGGCAGCAAGGAAAGCCGCGCCACCGTGGTCGCGATCGAAAAGGCGATCGATCCCGGCGCGCTGTCCAACGAAGAGAACTCAGCGATCGCGCGCAACCATGTCGGCGAGATCGACATCTCGCTGGCGCAGCCGGTCGCGACCGATCCCTACACCGACAATCCGCGCACCGGCCGCCTGGTGATCGAGGTCAACGGCCGCATCGCCGGCGGCGGCCTCGTGCTGTCGGTCGACGCCGGCCGCCCTGCGGTGCCGATCGACATCGTGCCGGTGGAGTCAGCGCTGCGGCCCGACGAGCGCTCGGCGCGCTACCACCACAATGGCGCGGTGATCTGGCTGACCGGCCTGCCCGGCTCGGGCAAGTCGACGCTGGCGCGGGCGCTGGAGCGGCGCCTGTTCAGCAACGGCGGCTCGCCGATCCTGCTCGATGGCGACACCTTCCGCGCCGGGCTCAACAGCGACCTCGGCTTCTCGCCGCAGGATCGCACCGAGAACATCCGCCGCCTCGCCGAGGTCGCGACCCACCTGGCGCGCAACGGCCATATCGCGATCGTCGCCGCGGTGTCGCCGTCGACAGCCGACCGCGCGGCCGCGCGCCGCATCGCCGACAGCGCGTTCCGCGAGATCTATGTCGCCACCCCGGCCGAGGTCTGCGAGACCCGCGATCCCAAGGGCCACTACGCCAAGGCACGCGCCGGCGGATTGCCGTCGTTTACCGGCATCACCAACGACTACCAGGCGCCGGCCGGCAACGAACTGACCATCGACACCTCGAACCGCTCGGTCAGCGATGCCACCGACGAGATCGAGCGGATGCTGGCCACCACCGGCATCCTGTTCGACGAACTGACCGACCTCGCGGCGAATATCTGATCTTGCTCACCTGTCATCGTCCGGCTTGACCGGGCGATCCAGCATTCCAGAGACAGCAATTATTGAGCCGATGGGCCGCGGCGTACTGGATGCCCCGCTTCAAGCGGGGCATGACACCAGAGGGCGTGGCGGCAGGGGGCCTTCTCAGAGCCGTAGCTTTAGGGCTAAAAGGGCCGTGAACGCGGCCCTTTGGCGCGTTTTTTGCTGATTTCTTGGGAAAACAGCCCCTAAACGCCCCATTTCGTTGAGAAAGCCCATCATGACTCGTGTCGATGCCCATGGATTGAAGATCGCCCCTGTCCTGTTCGATTTCATCGCCAAGGAGGCGACACCGAAAACCGGGATCGCGCCGGACGCGTTCTGGGCAGGACTCGCCGCCATCATCCAGAAGCTCGGCCCGAAGAACCGCGAACTGCTCGCGGTCCGCGACACCTTGCAGGCCAAGATCGACGACTGGCATCGCGCCCACAAGGGCAAGGCGTTCGACATCAACGCCTACACCGCGTTCCTCAAGGAGATCGGCTATCTGCTGCCGGAGCCCGCGACCCACAAGGTCGAGACCGCAAATGTCGACGAGGAAATCGGCAAGATCTGCGGCCCGCAGCTCGTGGTGCCGCTCACCAACGCCCGCTACGCGCTGAACGCCGCCAATGCGCGGTGGGGTTCGCTGTACGACGCCTTCTACGGCACCGACGCGATCCCGCATGATCCGAGCGAGAGCGGCAAGGGTTACAACAAGGCGCGGGGCGACAAGGTGATTGCGAAGGCCAAGGCGTTCCTCGACGCCGCCGTGCCGCTCGCGACCGGAAGCCACACCGACGTGACGTCCTACGCCGTGATCGCGGGCCAGCTCTCGGTCAAGCTGAAGAGCGGCAACTCGACCGCGCTGAAGAACGGCGCCCAGTTCGCCGGCTATCTTGGCGACGCCGCCCAGCCGACCGCGATCCTGCTCGTCAACAACGGCATGCATGTCGAGGTCAAGATCGACCGCAGCAACGTCATCGGCAAGGACGATCCGGCCGGCGTCGCCGACATGATCCTGGAATCGGCGGTCTCCACCATTCTCGACATGGAAGACTCGGTCGCCGCCGTCGACGCCGAAGACAAGGTGCTGGTCTATCGCAACACGCTCGGCTTGATGAACGGCACGCTGTCGGCCGATTTCGACAAGGGCGGCAAGACGCTGACCCGCTCGCTCAATGCCGACCGCGTCTACAAGAAGCCCGACGGCAGCGAGCTGAAGCTGCACGGCCGCAGCCTGCTGCTGATGCGCAATGTCGGTCACCACATGTTCACCGACGCGGTGCTCGACGCCAAGGGCGAGGAAATCCCCGAAGGGCTGCTCGATGCCGCGGTCGCCGGCCTGCTCGCGATCCACGACCTCAAGGGAAATTCGAAGGTCAAGAACAGCCGCACCGGCTCGGCCTACATCGTCAAGCCGAAGATGCACGGCCCCGACGAGGTGACGCTGACCTGCGATCTGTTCGCCGAGGTCGAGAAAATGCTCTCGCTGCCGGAGAACACGCTGAAGGTCGGCATCATGGACGAGGAACGCCGCACCACGGTCAACCTCAAGGCCTGCATCCAGCGCGCCTCCAAGCGCATCATGTTCATCAACACCGGCTTCCTCGACCGCACCGGCGACGAGATCCACACCTCGATGGAAGCGGGTCCGATGATCCGCAAGAACGACATGAAGGCCCAGCCGTGGATCAAGGCCTATGAGGACTGGAACGTCGACAACGGCCTGATCGACGGCCTGCCCGGCCATGCCCAGATCGGCAAGGGCATGTGGGCCGCGCCCGACAAGATGGCCGACATGCTGGCGCAGAAGATCGGCCATCCGCAGGCCGGCGCCACCACCGCCTGGGTGCCGTCGCCGACCGCCGCGACGCTGCACGCGCTGCACTATCACCAGGTCAACGTGACCGCCCGCCAGCAGGAACTCGCCAAGGGCGGACCGCGCGCAAAGCTCTCCGACATCCTCACCATTCCGGTGTCGCAGTCGAACTGGGCGCCCGACGATGTGAAGCAGGAGATCGACAACAACTGCCAGGGCATCCTCGGCTACGTCGTGCGCTGGATCGACCAGGGCGTCGGCTGCTCCAAGGTGCCCGACATCCACGATGTCGGCCTGATGGAAGACCGCGCCACGCTGCGCATCTCGAGCCAGCATCTGGCCAACTGGCTGCATCAGGGCGTCATCACCCGGGATCAGGTGATGGAATCGCTGAAGCGCATGGCCGTCGTGGTCGACAAGCAAAACGCCGGCGACAGCCTCTACAAGCCGATGGCGCCGTCGTTCGACGGTGTCGCCTTCAAGGCGGCCTGCGACCTGATCTTCGAGGGCCGCACCCAGCCGAACGGCTACACCGAATACATCCTCACCGCGCGCCGCCGCGAGGCCAAGGCCGCCGGCTGATCTCGGGATCGCGACGACAAGTAAAAGCCCCGGCGATGAGCCGGGGCTTTTTTGTTGAGGTCAGATCTAGACGCGTCGTCATTGCGAGCGGAGCGAAGCAATCCATGCTTCAGCATAGCGGACGGATGGATTGCTTCGTCGCTTCGCTCCTCGCAATGACGAGGCTAGAACACCGCGAGATATTTCAGCAGCGAGACGATGCCGATGATGATGACGACGACGCGCGCGATCTGCTTGGCGCGGCCGTCGAGCGGCAGCATGTTGATCAGATAAAGAACGAGAATAATGACAAGGAAAGTGACGAGTACGCCGACGAGCATGCGGGGCCCCCTGATGGCATCGGTGAATGTGCTGTTCGCATTCACCTAACGTGCGAGAGGGAGGCCGGTTCCTGACGCCGGAACCGGATCTGGCTGGACTCATCCGGGCGACGCTATTCGCGCGCCAGCACCGGCGTGCGCTCATATTTGGCGCGGATGCGCTCCGGCGCCGGCGTGAAGTTGAGAGAGGCTCCGCGACGGTCGGGGCGGCTGACCGACATCAGCCCGTCCTTGCCGGCGACGATGTCGCCCTTGCGCAAGGTCGGATCGTCCTCGATCTTCACTGCAGCGAGCCCGACGGGATCCTTGCCGTTGCAGGTGCAGCCGGAGACGATCTCGTCGCGATAGCGGAATGCGTTCGGCAGCTCGGAGTACGGCTTGCCGTCTTCCGTCGCGGCGTTGTCGATGTTGCCGCCATAGACCACTTCGGTCGCGCTCGCCGGGCAGAAGCTGTTGCAGCTCTCCGCCTTGCTCTGGTTGCCGGTCGCAGCCAGCGGGAAATAGCGGCCGTCGCAGGTGCGCACGCAATAGGCCTGCCCGCCGTCATAGCGCGCACGTCGCTCGGCCCGCGGCACAGGCGCCGGACCGTCGTCGAACGGCACCCGGATCACCGGCGGACGGCCCTGCATGAAGCCGCCGAACAATTGCGAGAAGAAATCCTGGGCTTGCGCCGCGGGCGCAAGGGACAGGCCGAGCAATGCCGCCGTCCCGTACACCCACCGCCTGGAATTGAACTTCATCATACCGATCCCCGGTCCAACGCCGATGCTCAGTACAACGAAGAACCCGCCGGGATGTTCATCGCCTGCCGGCCGGAAGGCAGCGTCATCACCGCGGGGCGCGGCTGCAGCGGCGCCGGCCGGACCGAGATCTGCGTCGTGCTCGGACCGAGCTCACGCGCGGCGAGATGGGGCGCGTTCTTCGGCAGCACCACAACCTTGGTGCCGACATCGACCCGGCTGAACAGGTCGGAGACGTCTTCATTGGTCAGCCGGATGCAGCCCGACGAGACGAACTTGCCGATCGTCGACGGATCGTTGGTGCCGTGGATGCGGTACTCGCTGGAGCCGAGATACATGGCGCGCGCACCGAGCGGGTTGCCCGGGCCGCCGGCCATGAAGCGCGGCAGATAGGGCTGGCGCTTGATCATCTCGGCCGGCGGATGCCAATCCGGCCACTCCGCCTTGCGGCTGATGGTCTGGGTACCGGCCCAGGTGAAGCCCTCGCGGCCGACGCCGACGCCGTAGCGGATCGCCCGCCCGCCGCCGAGCACGTAATAGAGCGCGGTTTTGCCCGTATCGATGATGATGGTGCCGGGTGCCTCGGACGTGTTGAGCGCGACGGTGGTGCGGCGCAGCCGCTCCGGCAGCGCGCCGTCCTCGGTGGCCTCGGTCGAGGGATCGGTCATCGCCTCGTCGGACGGGAATGCGCCCGGCTGCGTCGACGCATAGCCGAGCGCCTGCGCGTTTGCCGAAGTGGTGACAATGAATGGCGTCACAAACAGGACGCTGGCGAAGGCGAGAGTGCGGGCATGGATGAACGCAACGCGCGACGCAAGCCGGCGGCTGGAGAGAGACGGATGTGTCATGTGCTGCCCCTGGACGGGATGCGCATCGTGGTGATGCGATGCCAAGCCAACGCGCGTGGCGGCCAGAGAGTTCCGGAGCGAATCGTCTCGAAGTCGCGATTGTCAACCCGCCAGGTCTCACGAACCCGCGATGGAACCTTTGCCGCGACGCGCCGTTGTCACGCGCAATTTGACACGAAATTCATTTGTCCTCGTGCGGGAGGAAACTGGTGCGCGCCTTTCCGGGTGAACGTCTGCTTGGCAACGCCCCCGAAGGCACGCCCCTCCCCGACAGCAAGGCTGAACTGCCGCCGCTGATCAGCCGCGCCGAGGTCGTCGCCTTCACGCTGGTCGCCCTGCTCATCATCGTCATCGTCGGGGTGCTCTATCTGGCGCGCGCCTTCTTCCTGCCGATCACCATGGCTTTCATTGTCGGGACCATGCTGTCGCCGGCGGCGGGCCAGCTCGAGCGCTACCGGATTCCCCGCGCGCTCGGCGCCGTGCTGATCGTGATCGCGGTCGGCGCCGCCGTCGCCTTCATGGTCGGGCTGATCGCCTCGCCTGTCATGGAATGGAGTTCGCGGCTGCCCGAGCTCGGCGCGATCCTGAGGCAGAAGCTGCACGTGTTCGACCGGCCGCTCGCACTATGGCAGGAGCTGCAGAGCATGGTCGGCGGCTCCGACACCCTCGCCAGCTTCCAGATGCCGAAATTCGAGTGGGTGCAGCCGACGCTGGAATTCCTGTCGCCGACTTTCGCCGAATTCCTGCTGTTCGTCGCCACCCTGATCCTGTTCATCGCGAGCTGGAAGGATCTGCGCCGCGCGCTGGTCATGACCTTCAGCGAACGTGCGGCGCGGCTGCGCACGCTTCGTATGCTCAACGAGATCGAGATCCATCTCGGCAATTATCTGCTGACGGTGACGATGATCAATGTCGGCGTCGGCATCGTCACCGGTGTGATCTGCGCCGCGACGAACATGCCCAATCCGGCCGGGCTCGGTGCGCTCGCCGCGACGCTGAACTTCGTTCCGATCATCGGCCCGGTCGCGATGTTTGTGACGCTGGTCGTGGTCGGCATCATCTCTGCGCCGACCATCGGCGCCGGGCTGATCGCGCCGGCCTGCTTTGCCGTCGTGACCTTCGTGGAAGGGCATTTCGTGACGCCGACGATCGTCGGCCGCAGGCTGTCGCTGAACGCGCTCGCGGTCTTTCTCGCGCTCGCGTTCTGGACCTGGTTGTGGGGCCCGATGGGCGCCTTCCTGTCGTCGCCGCTGCTGATCGTGGCATTGATCGTGAAGGAGCATTTGATGCCGGTCAATTCGCCGCAGCTGCCCGAAGGGTAGCAAAGCGTTTTCAAGCGAAGTGGACACCGGTTCGCGTGGATAAAACGCGTCGAACAAAAAGCTACAGTTTCGCATCTGGAACCTTGCGAGATGCGAGGCGTTTTTCATGCAACACGCGACACGCGAATGATGCGGGAGCCTCCGATGTCGAACACGGACAGCGTATTTGGGATCAAGAACATGACCGACAAAGCGACCTACGAACGCCTGGAAAAGGATGTCACCGCCGTGAAGAACGACATTGCAGCCCTCACCGAACAGATCACCGACGCGCTCAACTCGTTTGCCAACAACGCCGGCAAGCAGGCTCGCCGCCGCTACAAGGATGCGCGCGCCAACGCGGAAGATGCGCTCGACGACATGTCGGAGCGCGGCAGCGCGATGATGGGCGCGGCGCAGGAGGCCGCATCCTCGATCGAGGAGTCGCTGGAAGAGGTGATCACGCAGCGGCCGCTGGCGACCGTCGGCCTGGCGCTCGGCCTCGGCTTTTTGATCGGCGTCACCTGGCGGCGCTAGGCGCTGCTCAACCCCGGCGGATGAAGCCTGCGATGGCGGTCATGCGCAAACCACCGTTCTGGACGAGATGGCAGCGCTGGCGCGCCGCCGCCTCGTTTGTCGATGCGCTTTTCACGGCAAGGTCGAAAACAAGGCTGGTCAATGCTTCAGCGGCTGATCGATGACGTCAAGCAATCCACCGGCAGCGCGCTGCGGCTGACGTCGCTGGCCGCGGCCGCCGCGATCCTGCTGTTCATCACCCTCGCCTTCCTGTGTGCGGCCGCCTTCGTCTATGTGCTGCAGCATTACGGGCCGGTGGAGGCGTGCCTCGCCGGCGCCGCGCTGTTCCTGGTCGTCACCTTGATCGTCGTCGCCGTGTACATGGCGCACAAGCGCGAGATGCAGCGGCGCGCAGAGAAGGCGGCCAAGGCCGCGAAATCGGCTGCGGCAACCATGTTCGCCGATCCGGCCTTGGTCGCCACCGGACTGCAGATCGTCCGCGCCGTCGGCGTCAAGCGGCTGGTCCCGATCCTGCTGGTCGGCGGCTTGGCGCTCGGCCTGATGGCCAGCCGCGGCGCTGCGAGCAACAGCAGCGAGCCAGAGGAGGAGTAACCTCTTCATCGCCGTCATTCCGGGGCTCGCGAAGCGAGAGCCCGGAATCGTGCCGCACATCTCGTGGTGCAATGGATTCCGGGCTCGCTCCACGTGGCGCGCCCTCAGGTGTGCAATTGCACACCAGGGAATGACGGTGAGATAGTTGGTTCTCAGGTCACGCAGCGGCCGGGCTGCAGCAGCTTGGCCACTTCGGTCAGGACGCTGACCACCGGTTCACAGGCCACCTTGCGGGTGTCACCGGGCCGCGCGCGGACGGGCGCTGCGGGGTGATTGCGGGCCTCTTCCCGCGCCACGGGAACGCGGACCAGGACCGACGTATCGGGCAGCCGGTCGACCTTCAGCGCCACGGTCCGGCTCGGCAGGCCGCTCATCGGAACCGCGGCGCGGTCGGTCTTCGCGGCGCGATTGACCGCGCTCTCCGGCGCCAGTGCGGTGGTGACCTGCTGGCCGCCGATCAGATCGTGGCCGGATGCCAACTGGACCGCGCCAAGCGTCAGTCCGACCGCCAACGCAGCGAAAATTCCCTTTTGAATCTTTGGCATGGTGATGTCCCTCGCCCCATGGAAATTCCCGTTGGCGATCACGGACACAACGCGAACGAAACCTGTGCGGTTCTCGCGCCCGGCCATCACTTAACCGTGTACGAAATAATTTTGATTCTCGCGGAACGAGTCCGGGGGTCTGCGAGTCATTGCAAGAGCCGGTTATTCCCCCTGCCCCATTGACCGGCGACGTAGGGCGCGACCGTGGTGATGCCGGTCGCGCCCTGCTCTTTTTTGGAGGTTCGTCTTTCGCGCCCTGCCGGCGAACGATATGTCAGCCGACCTGTCACGCAGGCGTCGCATTCGAAGTCCGTCGCGAAGCACTGTCCTGCCGCCGGCGAGAGGAATCCGGCTTCAGGCATCGTCGCTCGATGGCGTGTCCTGGGATCGAACAACCGTCACTTCACGGCATGACGGGCAACGACCAACATGAAACTTGATCCCGGTCGTCTGGTCGTCGACGAGCATCAACTCGCTGAGGGGTTCACCGCATTTGCAGGTGACCGTTTTCTTATCGGCAAAATACATCTGACGTCCTCCATAAGCCTGGAGATTTCATCTCGTCATCGGGGCGAGCCCGCTTGCGTCGAGCTCGCCCCCTTGTCCTGCTCCTTCTCAATCTGTCAGACCCGGGCAATCCGGATGGTGGGTGTGCTCCCTGCCGTTACTTTGAAGCGGATTGCGCCCCCACTCCTGACTCCGCGGCTTCGCGCGCCTGGCGCTCGGCCTTGAGGCGCTGGAAATTGTCGTAGAAGGCCTTCTCGTTGGCGCGGTGCTCCTTCATCGCCTGCGACGCCTCTTGCTGACGCTGCGCATCACGCTCTTTCCGTTGCTGGGGAGTCAGATTCATGCGGCCTCCAACTAAGTTCTTGAATCAACGCTGGATTCAACGCACGAGGCCGGGAAAAGTTGCACTGGAGGGGAGCCGGCCTATTTGCGCAGGCTGGCCCAGACGCCGCCGAGGATCAGCAAGCCGCCGACCAGATGGATCAGCTTCGGCGGCTCGCCGAGGATGATCCAGGACAACAGCGCGCTCGCGATCGGCGCGACGTAGAGCACGAGCGACGTCCGCACCGAGCCGAACCGCGCGCCGAGCCAGGCGAAGCCGGCATAGGCGATCAGGCCGGGCACCAGGCCCGCAAAGACATAGGCCTCGAATGCCCGCGCGTTGAACACCGCGGCCGGCGTCGCCCACATTTCCTGCAGCGCCGGCGGCAGCGAGCACAGCGCGCCGGCCGCCGAGAACAGGCTGACCCGCGCCAGCAGCGAGGCGCGCGGCGCGACCCGCGACTGCACCAGAGTGTAGCCCGACCAGCCGAGCATCGCACCCACCACCAGCAGATCGCCCCAGGCCGCGCTCGACTGGGTCAGCGTTTCCAGATGGCCGCCCGAGACGATCAAGAGCGCGCCGGCGAGCGCCAGCGCCGTGCCGAGCCATTGCAGCGGGCCGATATGCTCGATGCCGAGCGCGGCCGAGATCAGCAGCACCATGATCGGCGACAGCGCGAAGATCAGCGCGATATGGATCGCCGTGGTGGTGATGCCGGCGATGTAGACCGGGCCGCCGCAGAGGAACATGCCGAGGAAGCCCGCGGCGAGGATCGGCCAGAGGTTCTGCGCCAGCGGGATCTTGCCGTCGCGGATCGCCGTGATCGCAAACGGCGCCAGGCCGACGGCGATGATGCTCCAGCGGAAGAACGCCAGCGAAAACGGCGGCACCGAGCCGGCAAGGCCGCGCGCCAGAACCTGGTTGGAGGCCTGCCCGACCGCGACCAGGATGAAGCCGGTCAGCGCGACCGCATCCTCCCAGCCCATCGCCGGGCGGCCGATTGGCGCTTTCGGCAACTCCGCATCCATGACACCGCCCCCTCAGCCGGTGCGCAATTGACCAGGACGGCTTGCGCCGTCGCTGCCCGTGCCCGCTACTGCTCGGCCGCCTCGCGCTCCATGTCGCGGCCGGTCATGTCCTCGCCCTGCATGTTGGCGTATTCGCGCGCCATCTCGCGCATCAGGAACTTGGCGGGGACGTCGTGATAGCTGCCGTGGTCGTTGACATATTGCATGTAGGCGCGCCCGGCGCCGTCGAACGGATGCAGCAGCGCATCGGAATGGCCGTCGAAATCGAGCGGCGCAACGCCGAGCTTGGCGCACAGCGTGTCGTTGAAGGTCGGGGTCGCCTTGCGCCAGGCGCCGTCGACGAACACTTCGGTGAAGCCGTGCCAGGTGAACAGGTCCGAGCCCATGCTCTGGCGCAGCTTCTCGGTGGTGAGATGGTTGCGGACATCGGCGAAGCCGACCCGGGCGGGGATGCCGTGGACCCGGCAGGCCGCCGCATAGAGCGCCGCCTTGCCGACGCAATAGCCGTTGCCGGCGGCGAGCACGCTGGAAGCCCGGTAGCTCTCCGCCGAGCGCATGCTGACATAGGGGTTGTAGCGGATGCCGTCGCGCACCGCGGTGTAGAGCCGGCTCGCGATCTCGCGGGTGCTGGCGCCGGGCGGGACGGCGGCGCGGGCGAACGACTCGACGGCGGGATGGTCGCTGTCGACATATTCGCCGGGGTCGGTGTAGAGGCGGCTGATCGTGTCGGGGAGATGTTCGGTCATGGCCCAAGCTTAGCAAGCCATGGGCGCGGTTCAATGCAGCTGACGCAGCCCTGACCAGCTCGCCGCCCCGTTCTAGTTCTTGAAGTGTTCGTCCAGTTGCGGCGGCCGGTAGCTGCGCCGCTTGGCCTTGAAATATTCGCGCGCGAAATGGATGCCGATCCCGATCAGGAACGGCGGGGCAAGGGCTGCGGCAATCATCAGCGCGGTGATCGACTTCGGCGTCAGGATGTCCAGCACCATCGACGCCAGCAGCCACAGCGTGGCAGCAATCACCGCGACGTCGACATGCTTCATTCCCTCGGTCTTTCTCTTGGTCGTCCCAGGTTCCATCCTACCGGCTGGCCCAGCATGCGCCAAGGATTCCGGTGGCAGAGGATACCTCCGGCCCTTCACTTTTTTGGAACGGTGCCCGCGCGGGCAATGTTGGTCCCGACAAACCGAACCCGGAGGCCGCGATGAGTAACTCCAGTGACATCCACAACGGCGTCGACCATCCCGCGAGCCGGCACGGCGTCAATGACCCGGTCAGCGGGGTCGACGTGAAGCGGACTTTCGACGACAACCAGACGCCCCACGAACGCGCGCAATGGGCCGCCGACGTCCGCGCCGACGCCTCGCCCAGGAGTGGCGAGCCGTTCCTGCCCGAAGCGCTGCGTCGGCGGCCGACGTCGCCGATCAATCCGCGCACCGGCCGGTATCCCACCGACTAGCGAGAGCGATATGAAGTCATGGGGGCCGGCGCAGGGGCGTGCTGCCAAAATATCGAAAACAACCCCATGCAAAGCAGCCGGGGCGCGGGGATGACGGTCGGCCATCAAGCCGCGAAGGTCCGCACCAGCAGCAGGCCGCCGAACAGCGCCAGGATCGAGAGCGCGACGGAGGCTGCGATATAGGCCCCGGCCACCCACAGCTCGCCGCGCTGCATCAGCACGATCGCGTCGAGCGAGAAGGTCGAGAAGGTGGTGAAGCCGCCGCAGATGCCGACGGTGAGAAACACCCGCACCGCTTGGCTGACATTCCAGCTCAGCGCGAAGGACTCCGCGAACGCGCCGATCAGGAACGAGCCCGCGATATTGATCACCAGCGTGCCCCACGGAAATTCCGTGCCGACCAGGCGCCCGGCGCCGATCGCCACCAGATAGCGCGCGACCGATCCCAGCGAACCGCCGATCGCGACCGCCGCCAACAATTGTGCGTTCAATTTCTCACCCTTCCGGCCCGCCACTCGACGATGCCTGTCACAAGCCCAACAGCGAAAGTCGCGGCGACCAGCCCGCCCGGCGCGCCGACCAGCAGGGCGACGACACCGACGAGCCAGATGGCCCCGACCAGCGACAATGCGATTGAGAGTGAACCAGGAAGACCCGTCATGCTCTTGCCCACATCTCATTCGCGGGGGGCGCGGCGGGTCGGCAGTTGCGCATGCTCCTACCGACGCTGTCGCGCCCGGTAGGAGTCATCAGCCTTGCGGCGGTTATCGGGGGACTCCATCCCCATCAACGTGCGCGATGGTACGGTGCGCGGCAAATACGGGCAAGCCGTTTTCGCGGGCAACTGCCTGACGGAGCTCCGCCGCATGACGAGCGACGCGCTTTGCAATCAACCGACGCGCGAATACAATGATTGCAGATTGTCGAAGTGGACTGACTTCCCCGATGTTGCCATGGCTCGTTGTCTGTATTGCGCTGCTCTTTGCTGCCACAGCTCCCGCCCTCGCCAAGAACAGCGCAGCCCCAAAACTCTCCCCTTCAGCCGCCGCATGGAGACAGGATTTTTCGAACCGTGTGCTCCAGGCCCGGCGTTCCCCTCCGCTGGCGTCCGGGCAGCGAGGCACCGCCAAAGTCGGCTTCAGGATCGATCGCGCAGGTCATCTCATGTCGAGTTGGCTGGTCGAGGCCACCGGCATCCCGGCGATAGACGCAGAGGCATTGGCAATCGTTGAGCGCGCCCAGCCGTTCCCGCCATTCCCTGCGGACACGGCGGGCGAGGACTTCCAGTTTATCTTGCCGATTACCTTCGATCCCGTCGCACCCTGGGACAGTCCCGCCCTCAAGGCAAAGCTGAATTCGGTCTGCCGAGGATGCTAAGCGGCCCGCCGGACGGCGTGGCCGCTATCCGTCTATGCGGTCGTCGAGAGCATCGCATTGAGCTCCACCGCCGTCTTCAGCTGCTCGATCCGCGCGGCGATCTGCTCGCGCTCGGCGCCGCGCGGCAACTGAGCGAGCAGGTTTTCAAGCCGTACGCGGTGTTCCTCGAGGCGCTGCTCGAACGTGTGGGGCTCAGATCGCTTCCGTCGTCGAATCGTCCTCTCCATCGTCCATCCTTGGCGGTTGCAGACCGGGACTATTGGCCCAGCGGTCGAGTTGATCGATGACCCGAGCGTGGCTCGGGCGCCGCGGTTCCGGCGCGCTCGGCTCCTCGGATAGCTTGCGGGGAAGCTTGACGTTGTTGGTCATGGCATCACTCCCGCAACATAACGAAACAGGCCGCCGGATCGTTCCCATATTTTTAAATAAGCTATTGATTTTGCTTGATAAAATTACTCAATCGACGTTTTTGTCTCAACCGGTGGAACCGGACACAAATTGGTTCGTTTAGCAAATTACTCATTCAGCTAAGTTTGGGTGTTTTGCGATGAACGAGCTGCGTGCCGAACGATTGCAAGTGATGTTGTCGCCTGAGGAATTGGCTGCCCTCGATGATTTCCGCTTCAAGCACCGCATGCCGACCCGTGCCGCGGCGGTTCGCGAGCTGCTCAAGCTCGGTCTGGCCAGCGTCGGCACCGATGCCGCGGCGGGGGTGAAGTCCAGCGATTACGGGGTGTTCGATCGAGGGCCCGAAGGCCACACGCAGGGAGAGGACGCGCCAAACGACAAGTGACGGCGCGCAGTCACGGGGCGGTTCAACCGCCGACGAGGAGGTCCACGACGGCCTTCAGCGTGCAAACCACGAGCGCCGCGGTGAACATCGCCGTACCGAGATCCGCGAGATAGAGCAGCTGCGCCTTCTGCTCCGCATCAAGCCGCGCGATCGCCTTGCGCATGGCCAAGCTCCCTTTTCAGGAGAACGCGATGTGCCGATGTCCGTTCCTTCGGCCGCCGTACCCGACCGGACGCCGGCTTCCCGAAAACCCGCGCGTGCCCTTGCTAGTCGGCGTGCTCGACAGCCACTTTGATTTCATCAAAGCTTCGGCAGGGTCGGCCCCTCGCAAGAGACGAAGCAATAGCTCCGAGCCTCGCAAAGAGACGGCCCCAGCGAGGGGGCACAAGCTGAGGCCGCGCAGTTGCACTTTGATCGTCCTGATACTGCCCGGCAGGTGCAGCACCCGGACGCAAGAACAACTCGGCGCGCGCCGCGCCCGTTCCTAAATGAAAAACGGCCCCAGCTAGCAGGCGCTAGCTGAGGCCGTTCTGTAGTCCCATTCTCACGCCGAACCGCCGCTTGCCGAAAATTGACGGCCCTTTCTGGGCTCGTATTTTGATCTTAATGAAATAGCCCTGCCCAGTGACCGGGATGATTCGCGATGGGCGCCTGTTCCAGAAATCACATGTGTGAATCGCGCTCGAATTTTTGCAGGGATTTCCCGAGAGCACCAAAGAAAAGACCCCGAGCTGGAAAGCGCCGGGGTCAATTGCTTCCTATGCTGCCAGGCGTGACCCGACGTGTTCAATCGCAAACACGCCGATCACGAATTGCCGCTTCTTCCTGATTGGGGTGAGTATCCTGATCCCCCGAAGCGAGTGTCATAGCCAGGACGGCATCCAAGGCCTCAGGCTCGTTGCAGCGCCAGCGTCACGCCGCCGAGCGTCAGCGCCATGGCGCCGATCTCGCGCAGGCCCAGCGGCTCGCCGAGGATGATCGCCGCCGACACCACGCCGATGACAGGCACCAGCAGCATCCCCGTCGACGCCGAGGTCGGCGGCAGGCGGCGCAGCGTCTCGAACCAGGTGAGATAGCAGATGCCCATCGGCATCAGCGTCATGTAGGCGAAGCAGCCGAGGCCGAGCGGGGTGATCGCCGTGTAATTCGGATGCTCGAAGCAAACGCCGAGCAGCAGCATGACGAGGCAGCCGATGCCGACCTGCCAGGCGACCACGGCGAGCGGCGGCATCGGCAGTGGCTTGCGGTTCAGCACATTGCCCAGCGCGAACAGGATGGCGCAGGCGAGCGCCAGCGCGATGCCGGTGAGCTTGCCGGCGCTGAACGCAAAGCCGCCTCCGCCGAGCAAGAGGGCAACGCCGGCGACGCCGAGCGCCAGCGCGGCCAGGTCCCGCAAGGTCGGGCGGCTGTGCAGCACCGGCCAGGCGAACAGCATCGCCCAGATCGGCATGGTGTAGGCGAGCAGCGCGCCCTCGCCGACCGTGACGAACTTCATCGCGATGGTGCCGAAGCCCATCCAGGCAAAGACGTTGGTGAAGGAGGCGAACAACAGCCGCGGGATCGCCTCGCGCGGCACCGCGAGCGACTGGCCGCGGGCCAGCGCCAGCGTGCCGAGGATCACCGCCGCGCAGGTGCCGGCGAGCCCGCGCGCGAACAACGGCGGCCATTGCTGCAGCAGCAGCTTCATCAGCGGCCAGTTCAGCGCCCAGCCGAACGCCGTCACCACCAGGCAGAGGAAACCGATTGTTCGATCGCGTTGCGTCGTGTCCATCGGCCGCGCTTAGCAGGCGGACACCCACGATTCCACATCGCATCGCGCATGCCGTATCGCCCTGTCAGGCAAAGGTGCCGGTCGAAATCCGCGGCCAGCCCTCGCTTTTCCGCGCCGCGGCAAGCTTGCTGGTCCAGGCATCGATCAGGCTTGCGATCAGGAGACGGCCGGTGCCGCGCATGTCGGGCAGTTTCATGGTCGGCGTGCCCAGCGTCAGCGCGACCACGCCATGGGTTGCCGCGAGCAGCGCGGTCGCCAGCCGCTGCGGCAGGCCCGGCCCCGGCTCGGCGCCATGTGCGGCGAGAAATTCCCGCACCGAGACCACGAACAGCTCGTAGCTACGGCGCGCGATCTCGGTCTCGCCGAAATAGACGCCGTCCGGAAACCGGCGGTCCTCGACCGAGCCGGACATCGAGAACAGCGACCGGAAGTGATCGGGATTGTCGGCCCAGTAGTCGAGATAGGTTTCCATCACCCGCCGCAGCCGCAGATCGCTGTCGGCGGTCTGCGCGCGGACCCGTTCGAGCGCTGCGGCAACCGCCTCGAGATTCTGCTGCTTCACCGCAAGCAGCAGCAGCAGCTTGGTCGGATAATATTTGAGGACGGTGCCCTTCGAATAGCCGATCGCGTCGGCGATCTTCTGGATCGAGACGGTCTCGAGCGTGCCGGCGGCGAACTCCTTGCGCGCGGTCTCCAGGATCAGCGCCTTCAGCGCCTCCTTGTCCGCCTCCTGGCGCGCCCTGCGCTGAAAGCGCCGCGCACCCTTGCCGGGCCGCTCCTCGATCGACATGGCCGTCTCCCTTGGTGCCTCCATGCCGTGTGCCTGCCTGGATGGCAACCTGCCCCTTGCCATATCCCAGTTAATTGACTATGGTCAATTAACTGATCACAAGACGGGAGGATGCAATGAGCGCCCCTGTGAGCCCTCTTGCCGGCGACATTGTCCGCAGTGACTTCGATCCGTTCAGCCCGGCGACGCGGGCCGATCCGTATGGCACCTACGCGAAGCTGCGTGCCGCCGCGCCGGTCGTTCGCCTGACGCGCTACGACATCTGGGCCGTGCCGCGCTTTGCCGAAGTCAAGACGATCTTCGGAGACCATTTCAATTTCAGCAACGCCGGCGGCGCCGGGCTTGCGAACCACTTCAAGGAAAAGCCGTGGCGGCCGCCGAGCATCGTGCTGGAAGCCGATCCGCCGCTGCACACCCGGACCCGTGCGGTGCTGGCGCGGATCCTGTCGCCCGGCGCGATGCGGCGGCTTGCCGATGACTTCAAGGCAAAGGCTGCAACGCTGATTGACGGGCTAATCGAACGCGGATCATTCGACGCCATCAAGGACATCGCCGAGGTGTTTCCGGTCAGCGTATTCCCCGACGCGCTCGGCATCGACCAAGAGGGCCGCGAGAACTTCCTGACCTATGGCGCGATGGTGTTCGCCGGGTTCGGACCCGAGAACGATTATTTCCGCAACCTGATGCAGGAGGCACCGCGGGTGCTGCCCTGGGTCGCGGCACGTTGTCAGCGCGAGGCGCTGCGCCCGGGCAGCTTTGGCGCAGAGGTCTTCGAGGCGGCCGACACCGGCGAGATCAGCGCCGAGGAAGCGCAGCTCTTGGTGCGCTCGCTGCTCTCGGCCGGGCTCGACACCACGATCAGCGCCATCGGCATGGCACTGTACACGCTGGCGCGGCACCCCGAGCAATGGGGGTTGCTCGCCGCCGATCCGTCGCTGTCGCGCGCGGCGTTCGACGAGACGTTGCGGTTCGATTCGCCGGCGCCGTTCGTCTTCCGCACCACGCCGCATGAGACCGAGATCGCGGGCGTTGCGATCGGCAAGCATGAGAAGGTGCTGCTGCTGCTCGCCTCCGCCAACCGCGACGAGACGCGCTGGGAGCATGCCGACCAGTTCGACATCAGGCGGCGGCTGTCCGGGCATATGGGCTTCGGCGTCGGCATCCACGGCTGCGTCGGACAGATGGTGGCGCGGCTGGAGGCCGAGGCCGTGATCGCAGCGCTCGCTGGCCGCGTGAAGCAGTTCGAGATTGCAGGCCCGGTCACCTTCCGCGACAGCTCGGGGCTGCGGGCACTCAGCACCATGCAGATCCACGTCACGCCGAAGTAATTGCGGAGGAACGGGATCAATCGCTAGATCCCGTCCAGCACCCCGCGGACCTTGGTCGCCAGCTCGTCGATCGAAAACGGCTTCGGCAGCAGGTTGGTGCCGGGGTCGAGGATGCCGTTGTGGACGATGGCGTTGCGGGTGTAACCGGTGGTGTAGAGCACTTTGAGCCCCGGGATGCGCTCGCGAGCCTGCACGGCGAGCTCGCGACCGGACATGCTGGGCATCACCACGTCGGTGAACAGCAACGCCACCGAGACCCCGCCATCGAGCAGTTGCAGCGCTTCGCGGGGACTGGCGGCACTGACCACGGTGTAGCCGAGCTCTCGCAGCGCCTCGACCGAAACGCCGCGCACGCGATCCTCATCCTCGACCACCAGGATGACCTCGTTCTTCCGCCCGCGATAAGAGGCGATCGGCACACGCCTGACCACGTCCGGACCGGCCTCGCCAAGGTGCCGCGGCAGATAGATCTTGACGGTCGTGCCGACGCCAACCTCCGAATAGATTTTCACATGGCCGCCCGACTGGCGTACGAAGCCATAGACCTGGCTGAGGCCAAGGCCGGTGCCCTTGCCGACGCCCTTGGTGGTGAAGAAGGGATCGAACGCCTTGGCGATGACGTCTTCGCTCATGCCGGAGCCGTTATCGGCCACCGCGATCATCACGTATTGACCTGACGGAATTGAGTATACCCTCGCCGCGGCCTCATCGACATAGCTGTTGGCGGTCTCCAGCGTAAGCTTGCCGCCGCCCGGCATCGCGTCGCGGCCGTTGACGCAGAGGTTGAGAATGGCATTCTCGAGCTGTCCGGAATCGGCACGCACCCGCCACAGTCCCGCGGCCAGCACGGTTTCGAGGCTGATGGTCTCGCCAAGCGTGCGCGCGAGCAGCTCGGCCATACCTGATATCATCTTGTTGCCGTCGAGCGTGACCGGCGCGAGCGGCTGCTGGCGGGAGAAGGCGAGCAGACGCTGGGTGAGGCCCGCGGCACGCTGCGCGCCGTCGACCGCGGCCTCGACAAAGCGCTCTACGTCGCTTTCTCCCTTGGCGAGCTTGCGCTGGATCAGATTGAGGCCGGCGATGATTACCGCCAGCATGTTGTTGAAGTCGTGAGCGATGCCGCCGGTCAGCTGGCCAACGGCCTCCATCTTCTGGATCTGCCGCAGTTGCTCCTCCGCCTTGGTACGCTCCTGGACCTCTTCCACGACGCGCTGCTCCAGCGTCGTGTTGAGGACCTGCAAGGCGGCTTCGGCGCGGCGCCGCTCGGCGACCTCACGCTCCGCGGCCTGGAACAGCCGCGCGGTATCGATCGCGGTCGCCGCCTGCGCGGCGATGCCGGCGATCAGCCGCTCTGCGCGGTCGCCGAATATGCCGGGATCCGGGTGACCGAAGAACAGACCACCCAGCACTTCGCCGGAGCGCGACACCACGGGCGCCGCCAGATAGCTGCGCACCGGCAGATGTCCTTTCGGCATCCCGTAATGCGGATCGCTCTTGCCGTAGCGCGGATCCTTCAGGATATCGTCGGACCGCACGATCCCGTCGCCGTTGAAGGTCGGCGCGAACACCGCGGTATTGCGCGGCATCGGGAATCGCGAGAACGCCTCGCGCGGCGCGCCGGACAGGGTGTAGAGCATGTAGCTCTCGCCCTTGTCGTTGATCACGTTGTAGAAGAACGAACCGAACGCAGCGCCGGTCAGTTCGGTCGCGGCATCGGTAACGATCTGAACGGCGCGATCAAGATTGAGCTCGCCCGCGACTGCGCTGCCGACCTTGTTGAGCAGTTCGAGGACGTGGGCCTCTTCCTCGAGCCGCACGGCGCGCTCCGAGCGGGTGGCCGACAGTTCAAGGTTGGCCGCGACGCGCGCGAGCAGCTCCCGCGCGCTGAAGGGCTTGACGAGATAATCGTCGGCGCCGATCTGCAAGCCTTCGACTTTCGCCTCTTCGCCGGCGCGCGCCGATAGGAAGATCACGGGCAGGCCTTTCAGGTCCTCGTCGGAACGGAGT
This sequence comes from Bradyrhizobium sp. UFLA03-84, assembly GCF_002289535.1. NCBI lineage: Bacteria > Pseudomonadati > Pseudomonadota > Alphaproteobacteria > Hyphomicrobiales > Nitrobacteraceae > Bradyrhizobium > Bradyrhizobium sp. UFLA03-84. The sequence continues at coordinate 280,411 of NZ_NSJY01000005.1, forward strand.
GCATTGAGAAGGCTGATGCCATCGAGGCGCGGCATCATGATGTCGCTCAACACCAGATCGGGCCGACGCCGCCACGCCGCCTCCAGCGCGGCCTGGCCGTCTTCAACCGCCTCGACGTCGTACAGCGGCGCAAGCAGGCGACGCACATATTCGCGCATGTCTGCATTGTCGTCGGCGAGCAGGATGCGTTGCCGCCGTCCCGCGATCTCCTGCGTCGCGAACCCGAGGTCCTCCGACGACGAGGGATCCGGCCGATCGTCGGCGTCGCCGCCCTCCAGCCATCCCATCGCTTCGTCGAGATAGGCTTGTGCGCGAACACTGCTCTGTGCGGCCAAGCTGCCCGCGCTGATCTGGTCGGCGGGGAGATGCTCCGTTCCAAACGGCAGCGTGATCGTGAAGGTGGTCCCGCGATCGACCTCGCTGTCGACCCGAATCTGCCCGCCATGCTGCTTCACGAGCTCGCGCACCAGCGCGAGGCCGATACCGCTTCCCTCGAACGAGCGGCCCCGCGCGCCCTCGACCCGCTGAAACCGGTCGAAGATGTGCGACAGCGCGGACGGCGGAATGCCGGTCCCCGTGTCACGCACCGCAATCTCGGCCGCAGCGCCGTCGCACGAGGCCTTGATGGAGACAGCAATCCCACCGTCGAACGTGAACTTGAATGCGTTGGAGAGCAGGTTGAGGACGATCTTCTCCCACATGTCGCGATCGACATGGACCTGCTGTGGCAGCGGCTCGGTCTCGATCGTCAAACCCAAGCCGGCTTTCTCGACGGTTGAACGGAAACTCGACGCGAGGTCGGACGTCAGCGCGACGAGGTCGAGCGGTTCGTAGGTGGCCGTTACCCGGCCCGCCTCGATCCGCGCGAAATCGAGCAGCGTATTGACCAACTTCAACAGGCGTTGACCGTTCCGGTGCGCGATATCGAGCAACGAGCGCTGCTGCGGCGGAAGATGGTCGTCTGCCTGGGACAGGACCTCCTCGAGCGGACTCAGCATCAAGGTGAGCGGCGTGCGGAACTCGTGGCTGACATTGGAGAAGAAGGTGGTCTTGGCGCGATCGATCTCGGCCAGCGCTTCGGCCCGCCGGCGTTCCTCCTCGTAGGCCTGAGCATTGCCGATCGCGGCCGCGATCTGCGCCGACGCAAGACCGAGAAAACTTGCATAGCGCTCGTCGTAAAGGCGGAAAGGATTGAGGCCTGCGATCAGGAAGCCCGCGAGCGTGTCGCCGGCAGCGAGAATCGGGAGCACAACCCCCTGCTCCGGCGCCTGGCGCCAGCCGCCGGACGGAAAATCGAGGCCAAACAGGCTCTTCAGGTCTTTGATCAGAACGCCGTCGCGGCTCGCCTGCGCTTCGGCAATCGGCCATACCTCGCCGCCATCGAGCGTGAGCGATGGCTTCACCCCGACATGGTGCCGATCGATGCCGCTCACCGCGGCCAATCGCGCCGCCTGCTCTTGCGGCTCGATCAGATAGATCATCGCAAATGGCAGGTCCTGTGGGTCGGTCGCCAGCGCCGCAGCGCTGCGTTCGCAAGCCTCGCTCACGCTTCTCGCATCAGCCGCGCGACTGGCAAGCTCCCGCAGCAGCGACAACTGCCGCTCGCTGATCACGCGCTGTGTGTCATCGGTATTGGCGCAGAAGATCCCCGCAGGCAAACCATCGGCGTCCGGGATCGGGCTGTAGGAGAATGTGTAGTAGGTCTCCTCGGGAAAGCCGTTGCGCTCCATGATCAGGAGCTGGGCCTCGACATAGGTGCCCTCGCTGCCGCTCATCGCCTTGGTGAGCAGCGGCGCGATGTCATTCCAGATCTCGCGCCAGACCACGCGGGTCGGCTGCCCGAGCGCATGCGGATGCTTGCCGCCGATGATCGACTTGTAGGGATCGTTGTAGAGGAAGGTCAGATCGTCACCCCAGCCGATCCAGATCGGCTGTTGCGAGGTCAGCATGATGCGAACCGCGGTCTTCAGGCTGTCCGGCCACGCCTCGGGTGGACCGATCGAGGTCGCAGTCCAGTCAAGGTCCTTGCTGAGTCCGGCAAGCTCGCTGCTGCCGATGAAAAGACGTTCGGTGGCCTCGCCACGCAATGTCGCCTGAGTTTGCAATCTCGACACAACGGCTCCCGCCAAGCCCGAACAATGAAAAATAAACTCGGTCTGACAATGCCGGTTCCTAGGCGGACAAGCTGTTCGTCCCGAGCATCGGCTCGCAAAAAAACCGGCGTACCTTTCGGTACGCCGGTCTGCATTTTGCCCGCTTGCGTAAACTCAGGTCATGCCGACGCCGCGCGCGGCGTGCGGTTGCGCGAGTTGCGCTGGAAGAACAGCGCCTGGCTCGCCACCGCCGATACCATCGCCGGCTGGAACGGCTTCGAGATCAGGAACGCCGGCTCCGGCCGCTCGCCGGTCAGGAAGCGCTCGGGATAGGCGGTGATGAACACCACCGGCACCTCGAAGGTCCGCAGCAGCTCGTTCACCGCATCGAGGCCCGACGAGCCGTCGGCGAGCTGGATGTCGGCGAGGATCAGGCCGGGCTTCTTGTTCTTGGCGAGCGCCACCGCGTCGGAATGCGTGCGCGCGACACCGATGACGTTATGGCCGAGATTCTTCACCAGGCTCTCGAGATCCATGGCGATGAAGGTTTCGTCCTCGATGATCAGGACGTCGGTGGCGATCTCGGCAGCCATCTCGCGGCCGGCGGCATCGGTCAGCTTGCGCGTCTCGGCGATATCGGTGCCGAGAATGTAGCCGACCTCCTCCTCCGAGAAGCCTTCCAGCGACAGCAGCAGGAAGGCCTGCCGCGGCAGCGGCGTGATGTTGGAGAGTCGGCGCTCCGGCGGCAGCGACAGCGTCGCCACGTCGGCATTGTCGTTGTTGTTCACCGACACCGAATTCCAGATCTGGGTGAATAGCCGGAACAGGCCGGCGCGCGGGCCGTGCGTCTGGTCCAGCAATGATCCGTCCTGCAACAGGGCCTCGAGCATGGCCCCGACATAGGCGTCCCCCGACGCCTGGTTTCCGGTCAGTGCGCGAGCGTAGCGGCGCAGCAACGGAAGATGTTCGGCAACGATCTGCGATCGGGACATTCCCACTCCATCCTTGTTCTTAGGCCTGGGTTGTTGGCCCTGCGGCCTGAAACCCGTCTCTGGGGACGACAGAATCCGGCTCCGAGAGTCCAGTTTCTGGGGCGACCCCGGTTCCCCTGCATGCCCGATTACGCGCGAAAGCCGAAAAAGTTCCACGAAATAGTTCCAGCCTTCCGGAACTTTCTGCGCAACTTTGCATTAGCTCCTGACCGACGAGGCAACGCGGCCAGCCTCTTTTTTCGAGGAAACATCTTGGAAATCAGAGACTTAACTCCCGGGGAAGCGTGGATCAGATCATGAAGGAAGTAAAGAAGCAGGGCGGTCTCAACGCCGAGATTCAATCGAGAATCGGCCACCAGCTGCGCGCCATGTACGACGATGTGGTGCGGCAGGGGGTGCCCGACCGCTTTGCGGAGCTGATCCGCAAACTCGACGGGCCCGAGGCTGCCGCGGCGGCCGTGGCCGGGGGCGATACCGACAAGAACAATGGAGGGGACTAATGCCTCTCACGAATGAACTTCGCGACGACATCCTTGCGTCGGTCCCGAGCCTGCGCGCGTTCGCGATCTCGCTGTCCGGTAATGGTGACCGCGCCGACGATCTGGTGCAGGAGACCCTGTTGCGGGCGATCGCCAACATCGACTCGTTCCAGCCCGGCTCCAACCTTCCCGCGTGGCTGTTCACCATCCTGCGCAACCTGTTTCGCTCCGACTACCGGAAGCGGCGGCGCGAGGTCGAGGACGCCGAGGGCAATTATGCCAAGACGCTGAAGAGCCAGCCGTCGCAGGCCGCGCATCTGGAGTTCGAGGAATTCCGCACGGCGCTCGAAAAGCTGCCGCAGGACCAGCGCGAGGCGCTGATCCTGGTGGGTGCCTCCGGCTTCTCCTACGAGGATGCCGCGGCGATCTGCGGCTGCGCGGTCGGCACCATCAAGAGCCGCGTCAACCGCGCGCGTTCGAAGCTCTCCGCGCTGCTCTATGTCGACAGCGCCGAGGATTTCGGTCCCGACAACACCGTGCGCGCCGTGATCGGCGGCAATGGCGGATAGGCGAAGCCATCACTGAACGCGAAAGGGCGGCCCTCGGATGGCCGCCCTTTTTGCATGGAAAAGCAGGTCGCCCGAAGCGACCGATCTACGCCCGCACCGCTTTGATGCTTGGGTCTAGCCCGCCATCGCCTTCTTGACGGCGGTCGGCTTGAAGCCGCTCCTCAATTCGAGGATCTTGGCGGCGATCTCGGTCACGGGGACCGGATGACTGAACAGGAAGCCCTGGGCCTCGTTGCAGCCTTCGGCCCGCATGTGGTCCAGCTGCTCGACGGTCTCGATGCCTTCGGCGATCGTGGTCATGCCGAGGCTCCTGCCGAGGCTGATGACCGCGCGCACGATCGATTTCGATCCATGCGTCGCGGTCGCGTCGCGTACGAAGGATTTGTCGATCTTGAGCTTGTCGAACGGGAAACTGCGCAGATAGCTCAGCGACGAGTAGCCGGTGCCGAAATCGTCGAGCGCGATGCGCACCCCCTGCGCCTTCAGCTTGTGCAGCGTTGCAAGCGTCTCGCTGCTGTTCGCGAGGAAGACGGATTCGGTGATCTCGAGCTCCAGCCGGCGCGGCGACAATTTCGACGCCGCGAGCGCGTCGACGACGACGTCGGTAAAGTCGGGATCACGGAACTGCACCGCGGAGACGTTGACCGCGAGCTTCATCTCGCTCGGCCAGGTGACGGCCTGCTCGCAGGCGCGGTCGAGCACCCATTCGCCCAGCGGACCGATCAGGCCGATCTCTTCCGCGATCGGAATGAACTGGTCCGGCGGCACCAATCCGCGCTTCGGATGATGCCAGCGCAGCAGCGCCTCGAAGCCGCAGATGCGGTCGAGATGGAGATCGTAGAGCGGCTGGTAGAACAACGAGAACTCGTCCTTGACCATCGCCTCGCGAAGGTCGAGCTCGATCGCCCGGCGCCGCTGCAGGCTGGCGTCCATCGCAGGCTCGAAGAAGCGCCAGGTGCCGCGGCCTTCCATCTTGGCGCGATACAGGGCGACGTCGGCGTTCTTGAGCAGCTTCTCGCCGGTGGTGCCGTCGCCCGGCGACATCGAGATGCCGACGCTGCAACCGACCACGACGCGATGCCCGTTCAGTTCATAGGGCGCGCCGACGCATTCCACGATGCGGCGGGCCAGACGCTCGGCCTCCTCGCCGCCCTGGACACCGCACTGGATGACCGCGAACTCGTCGCCGCCCAAACGGGCAACGGTATCGACCTCGCGGACGCAGGCGTTGAGCCGGTCCGCGACTGCGCACAGCAGTTCATCGCCGACCGGATGTCCGAGCGTATCGTTGACCTGCTTGAAATTGTCGAGGTCGAGGCAGAACACCGCAAAGCCGGATCCGCGGCCGACCTGCGCGACCGCGAGCTCGATCCGCTCCGCCAGCAAGGTCCGGTTCGGCAACTTGGTCAGGGCATCGTGCCGCGCCATGAACGCGATCTGGGACTCGGCCCGCTGCTGTTCGGTGACATCCTCGCAGGTGACCAGCCAGCCGCCGTCGGACGTCGGCCGCTGCGCGATGGCGATGATCCGCCCATCGCTGAGATGCTGCAGATAGTTGCCCTCGTGCTGGGCCATCGATCGCTCGCGTTCGGTCAGCAGGTCGGCGACGGTCCGCTCGCCATGATTGCCGGCGGCGACGCTGAGGCCGAGCACGTCTTCCATGGTCATTCCGGGAACGACCAGCTCCGGCGAAATATCGAAGATTTCGCAGAACCGGCGGTTGGCGACCTGCAGCCGCGCCTCGCTGTTGTAAAGGCACAGCCCCTGCGACATGTGGGTAAGCGCCGCGTCGAGCCGCAGATTGGTCTCATGCAGCTCCGCCTTCTGCTGCTTCAGCGCGGAGATGTCGCTGTAGACCAGGACGACACCGCCCTCCTGGGTCTCGCTGCGGCTGACGCGCAGCCAGCGTCCGTCCGAAAGCTGCGCTTCGCTGGCAAAGCCATCGATGCCGGCGTCGGCCGGCGCAAGGCTCGGAGCATCGATCCGATCCGACTGCAGAAGCTGCGGCGAGAGACGGATGAATTCGCTGGCGCGCGAATTGGCCAGCGCGATCTCGCCGTCCGCATCGAGCAGCACGACGCCCTCGCGCGACGTCTCGAGCGCATCGGACAGCCGCGCCTGCGCGGAGCGGCGTTGCGACACCTCCTGATCGACCATCCGCCTGATGTTGTCGCGCATGGTTTCCATGGCGGTCAGCAGCGTGCCCAGTTCGTCGGTGCCGCCCTTGGGAACGGTCGCGTCGAGGTCGCCGCCGGCGATGCTGCGCGCGGCCCGCGAGGCAATCGCGACCGGGCCGATGATGCGGCGCGCCAGGAGCCACGAGAACAGCGCCGACAGGAACAGCGCAACCGTGAGCCCGGCGACATTGAGCTGCAGGTCGCGCTTGATCGTCGACAGCGCCTTTTGCCGGAACAGAAAGCCGTCGCCCGCCGTGTAGTTGACCAGCAGTTCGACCTGCTGGCTGACGATCTTGGAATAGCGATCGACATCACCGACCGTCGTCCCCGATGCCTGCGGATCGGCCGCCGGCTGTCCATCGGGCGACGTTCCGATCGCGCGGCGATGCAGCGCCATCCAGGCGTCGGCGGCTTCCTGAACCTTTGCCGCGGCTTGCGCGGCCCGCGTGGACTGCGAGCGGTCGGCTGCGATCGTCAGATCCTCCGAGAGCGTCTTCGCGAGCTTCTCGATCTGGCTGTCGAGGCTGGCGCGGATCTCCGGATCGGTGGTCAAGAGGCGCTGCGACGACGCGACCCGCATCGAGGCGAAGTCCGCACCGGCGGCGCGGGCGTAATTGATCGACATCAGGGATTCGTCGAACGTCTTGGCCACGAGATCGCCGGCGTGGCGGATGCCGAGGATGGAATATCCGCCGAGCGCGACGGCAACGGCGCTCATCGCCAGACAGAAGATCAGGATCTGGGTGCGGATCGAACCCTTGGTCAGGGCAAGACGTGACAGGCGGCCGGTCGCGAACCGAATGGCTGCACCGGTCTTCGTCCTGAGGTTGCCTAATAGGCTATCCATACCCGCGTTTCGCCGTAGTGCTCGATGTTCAAGCTACGCAGAAACGCGCAGCGCTGCGGAAAAATGACTGTCTGCTCAAAATTGCCTTAGTAGTGACCGGAACTGATGCTGAAATCGTTAAGATCAGCCGGCGATAATCACCGTTACAGGTATTCCTGGGGCATCACTTGCACGCTGGGGGTGCCGATGTCGGGCATTCGAGGTTCAAGCGGGGGTCTCATGCAGTCAGGCTGGTTGCGCGCTGTGCGCCTGGGCCGGTTCGGCCGCGTGCCATTTGCGGCTGCGATCGTCACCGGAGCGCTGGCCGGAGCAGCTTTGGGCGCAAGTCCTTATGTCATTTCGCAGAAAGATCGTGAATTCAAGCCCGCCGAGATCTCGATCAGGCGCGGCGAGATTTTACGGTTCATTAACGATGATGGCGAGCTGCTGCATCACGCTTATTTGAGCACCGACGCGTTCAGCTTCGACTCCGGCGACCAGCAGCCGGGCAGCAAGTTCGACGTCACTTTTTCCGTGCCCGGCGACTACACCGTGCTGTGCGGCATTCATCCGAAGATGAAGCTCGCCGTCCACGTCGCCAAATAGCGCAACGACGCTCTACAGGACCGAGGTCTTGAACAGCGCGGCGTGGCCGAAATAATAGACGAACAAGGTCAGCGACAGCGCGGCGCACAACGCGACCGGGGCCAGCCATGCCGCGCGATGATCGCGCGGCAGCACCTTGTTGTCGGCGAGGATCGCAATCAGCACGGCGATGATCGCTGAGTGTCCGATCGTGTCGATCTTGCCGAACTCGAAGCAGGCGCTGATGAACATCCCCGTCAGCACGGCCGCAGCACAGCGCCGGATCAGCGGCGTCCAGATCAGGGCGAAGGCGAGCGTGAATTCCACCATGCCGGCGGCGCGCATGTAGAACTCATTGTCGAAGCCGAGGGTCATCGAGGCGTGTTCGATCAGCAGCGGGAAGCTCCACTCCGGATAGGCCCATTTCTCGATCGAGGCCCACATCAACGTGATGGCCGCGGCGTACCGCATCACGTCGATCGGCCGGATGCCGAACAGGTCCTTGTTCAACCCGATCAGCGCAAAATAGGCGGCAACGCCGAGAAAAATCGGGTAGTCGGCGAGATGGAAAATGCCGTAGTCGCGGACACCGATCCCGAACAGGATCGCCATCCCCGCGGCCGACAATGGCAGCGTGCGCCGCGACAGCATGCCGGCGGCGATGCCGAGCTGCAACGCGCCCACGAAGGGTGACGTCGTCTTCAACTCGGGCGTCAGCAGGATGCCGCCGACCGCCCAGATCGAGATGAAGAAGAACCCGGCAACCGCGCGCATCATCAACTCGGTGCGCAGCCGCAGTTGCTCGGTGACGCGGTCCAGCACCCGGATCGTCGCATCACCCAGCGAGGTGGGCTCGATCACGCAGCCCGCGAACAGCCAGAAGACGGCGATGCCGAGCAGCAGTTCAAAGTCGAGGCAAAGAACATTCTCGAGTCCCCGGGGCTGACCGGCAACATCGTAGGCACAGAACCATTTGACATGTGCCTCGGCACTGCGCGCGGCTGTGACGCAAAATACAACCGCTGCAAAGCACGTGGCGAAATAGGAGCGCACAGCCGAGCCGGCATTTCGCTCCTGCCCACTAAACATTGAATCAACCGCCCACACACTTAAGGACTTGTTTAACTTATATCAAATTTTAGGCTTTGCGCCTGCCCATGACAGCCGCTGGTTGCATTGTGGTTAATTGCGGCAGGCAGGCCCCGGCCCGTCCCTTCGTGCCGGGTTTTCCGGCCGGTTCCATCGAATTTTAGCTAATTCCGGCACGGGGGCTCAATTCAACTGTCGTAGTGAAACCCGGACAGATCGGATCGGGAGGCCGGTTACATGTTCGGAGTGTTGAGTGTCGTGAGTATCGGGGTGGGGTCGGCCCTCGCCTACCTGACAAAGCCATCCGCCGCGCGCGCGGCGACGCTGGAGACCTGCGCGGGCGCGCTCCTGATCGTCGGGCTCGGCCTTCTCGGGGCCGCACTGCCGCACCTGGCCTGACCAGCCGGTTCCAAACCCTCTGCGGCGGTCAGCGCGGCAGCTTGGGAACCCCGGCTACCGGCGGGGCGGTGGCGGTCAAGGTTTGCAGGAAGGCGATCAGGTCCTTCTTCTCGCCTGCCGTCAGAGACAACGGCTTGATGTCGGGCGACCGGCTCGGCCGCTCGATCCCGCCCTTGTTGTACAGCTCGATGACATCTTCCAGCGTCGCGACCGACCCGTCGTGCATGTAGGGCGCACGGCGCGCGACGTCGCGCAGCGTCGGGGTCTTGAACGCGTATTTCAGCTTCGCCGAGGTCGGAAAGAAGCGGCCGCGCCCGATGTCATGGCCCTTGGCGGTGCCGATATCCTGAAACGATCCGTCGGAGAAGGACGGGCCGCTGTGGCAGGACGAGCAGCGTCCCTTGCCGTTGAAGAGCGCGAAGCCCTGCTTGGCCGATGCGCTGATCGCGCTCTCGTCACCCTTGATCCAGCGGTCGAACGGCGCCTCGCCGGCAACGATGGAGCGCTCGAAGGTCGCCAGCGACTGCTCGATCCGCGGCCGCGTGATCGCGCCGTCGCCGAACGCGTGGGCGAATGCATCGACATAGCCCGGTATTGCCGAAAGCCGCGCGATCAACTCCGCCTCGGTCATGTTCAGGTTCATCGGACTGAGGATCGGCCCGAACGCAACGGATTCGAGATCCTTGAACTTGCCGTCCCATCCGAGCGGCTCGAAGAAGGCCACGTCGATCAGCGTCGGCGAGCGGATCGGCAGGCCCTTCGGATCCTCGCCGATGGCGCGCGGAAGGCCGTCGGCCCATGACAGGCTCGGCTTGTGACAACTCGCGCAGGCATGCGTCTTGGACCGCGACAGCAACGGATCGAAGAACAGCATCTGGCCGAGCGCGGACTTCGCCTCGGAATAGGGATTGCTGCTCGGGAACGGCACGACGTCCGGCCGACGATAGCTGGCCCGGACAACGGCAGGGTCGCGCGGCGCCGTCGCCGGGGTCAACGCAAGCGACAGCCCCACCGGCAAAACTGCCGCGAGCAAGGTCAGGCTGACCCAAAGCCTCATCGGGGTCCTCAGACGATATCCTGCTCGGTATATGCCCAAGCATGTTCAACGAAGTTTTAACGCTCGGTTGCGGGCAACTACGGATGTGCGACGTTGTCACAGATGAGGCTGGCGTCGTGCCGCACGCCTGATGTCGATCTATCCGCGCAGCGATCGATCGGCACAACCTGTGGCGGCTGCGGCGGCGCTATTTTTTCGCCGGACGGACCGGCGCGGAGAATTGCTCGGTGCGGTCGCGCTCGGTCATGTCGACCACAGTGTCCATCGGCGCGGTGAGTTCGTAGACATAGGAGACGTCGGTGAAGTAGCGCTTTGCGGTGCCGCCGAGCGCCTCGGGCGCGACACGGTCGAGCAGAATCAGGCCGAAATCGCTGTCGGCGCGCCGCGTCGCCTGGCTGGTGTTGAACTCCTCCCAGCGGAAATGGAAGACCGCGTCGGCATCCTCGCCGACCACTTCCCAATTGGCGACGATGTGCGGATGCTTGCCCACCAGCGACAACCCCTCGTCGGAGTGCGAGGCGAGCTCGAAGAACAGCAGCGACAGCGATTGCGCGGCGCGGGCGCTGACGGTGATGTCGGGACCGTTCACCGCGATCCGGTCGGCATGCGGAATCGCGCGGGCTTCGAACAGGCCTTTCAGCTTGACGCCCTGCCACTGGCTCTCGCTGAGCAGCGTGACGACATTCGACATCGCGTGGATGCGTCCGATCAGGAGTTCGCGCGCGACGTCGATGTCGGCGCCGTGCCGCAGCGTGCGGGTGACAATCGACTGGATCACCGCGAGGATGTTCTTGACCCGGTGATTGAGCTCGTCGATGACCGCAGTCAGCCGGCGCTCGAAGCCGATCCGGACCTCGATCTCGCGGCTGAGCCGCAAATTGTTGTAGGCGACATAGCCGAACAGGCCGCAGACGATGCCGGTCAGCGCGAGCCCGATCGCCGCGACGATGGTCGCGGTCTGCTGTGCACGCACCGTCGCATTGCTCTTGGCGTAGTAGTCGAGGGACCAGTCACGGCCGCCGAACGTCACCGTGCGAACCATCGACGGCATCGGGCCATCCTGGCGCACCGCGCGCGAAGTGACGATACCCTGCTCGTTGGCGGTGAACTCGTCGTTGGAATCGCGCGGGTCCTTCAACGCCACCGCGAACAGAGAGGAATCGTCGTTGGTCAGCATCAGCGCCGACAATTCATACGAGAAGGTGATGAAGCCGGCCGGCTCGGACGCGCCCTCCTGGAACACCGGCGCGGCGAGCACGACGCCGACCGGGCCGTTCTGGCGCAGCAGCGGCACCGGGTCCGAGGCCACCGGCTTGCCGCTCGCCATCGCCCGCGCCAGCATCGGACCAACCACCGAGTGACGGTCGAAGGCCCGGCCCGGGATGCTCAGGGTCTCCGGATTGCGCGGCTCGACGTCCATCAGCACGTTGATCGGCTTGTCGAGCGCCTTGAGGTCGAGCGCCTGGTCGTCGAAATCGCGGATGGTCGGATTGGTGAAGCCGTTGGCCTTCAGCTCGGCCTCCGCTGCGGCGAGCTCGTTCGGCTTGAGCCGCGCGATCCAGGCGGCGACGACGAAATCGGTCTTGAAGGCATAGATCGCCGAGCGCAGCGGCTGCAGCATGTTGGCTTTGACCATCGACGGCGTCCGGAACAGCCCCGAGGCCACCCGGGCCAGCAGCTCGCGCTCGGTCAGGCGGTCCTGCACCAGGCTGGCATGGACGTCGATCGCCCGCGCCAGCGCGATGCCGTCGATCGCAAGCTCCTGATCGTGCACCCGATAGGCGGCAAGACCGGAGAGCAGAACTCCGATCAGTGCAATCAGCGCAACGATGAAGCCCAGTCGAACCACACGCTTACTCGGCAATCAGGGGGTGGCGAAAGGGGACGGTAGGCATCTGGCTTCTGCGGGGGCGGCGACAAATCAGGGAGCGATGAACGCCAGCCGCAAAGCAATATGGAATGGCGATCATCGGTACGCAACAGGAGCCGGTCGGCAACATTAACGACGACGCCACCCGGCGGTCTTTGGCGGCGCCAAAGGTTGCTAATCGTCAAAGTTGGAATTTGTTCCGGCGATTGCGCAGCTTTTTTGCGGCGGCCGCGATCCTGCAAGCGGCTATCCCGTCATCCTGAGGAGCCGCGAAGCGGCGTCTCGAAGGATGAACGGCCCGGCTGGTGGCCGATTCATCCTTCGAGGCTCGCCAAAGAGGCTCACACCTCAGGATGACGGGACCGGCACTTGGGGGATGCCACAATGATTAACGCGCTACCTCTTCTTGGCCGCCTTGCCGGTGCCCTGCGACCGAAGGCCGCCCTTGGTCTCGATGAAGCTGATGATGCGATCGAGGCCGTCGCTCTTCTTCAGGTTGGTCATCACGAAGGGCCGCTCGCCGCGCATCCGTCTGGCGTCGGTGTCCATCTTCTCGAGCGACGCACCGACATGGGGCGCGAGGTCGATCTTGTTGATCACGAGGAGGTCGGATCGCGTGATGCCGGGACCGCCCTTGGAGGGGATCTTGTCGCCGGCGGCGACGTCGATGACGTAGATCGTGAGATCGGCCAATTCCGGCGAGAAGGTCGCCGCCAGATTGTCACCGCCGGATTCGATCAGGACCAGATCGAGGTCGGGGAATTTTGCGCGCATGTCGGCGACCGCGGCGAGGTTCATCGAGGCGTCCTCGCGGATCGCAGTGTGCGGGCAGCCGCCGGTCTCGACGCCGGCGATGCGATCCGGCGTCAGCGAGCCGGAGCGTACCAGAAACTCGGCATCCCATTTGGTGTAGATGTCGTTGGTGATCGCAGCGATGTCGTAGCGCTCGCGCATCGATTTGCAGAGCAGGTCCATCAGCGCGGTCTTGCCGGAGCCGACCGGACCGCCGACGCCGACGCGGAGTGGGCCGTGAGAAGTGGGCATGTCAGTGCCTCCGCTATCGTCGTCCCTGCGGAAGCAGGGACCCATAACCACCGAATTCAACTGTTGCGACACGCTGGGGCCACAGCCGTGCATAACCACGAAGGCCTGTGGTTATGGGTCCCCGCTTTCGCGGGGACGACGCGTGGATGGTGTGGCAGATCATGACCGGAACAGCCTCGTGTACTGTGTCTCGTGACGCAGGCTGGCGAGATCGGCCCGAAAGGTCGCGCTGCCGAGATCGTCGAACGAGGCCGCATCGGCCCGCGCCGCAGTCGCGGCGACGACCGGCTCGAGATCGGCCAGCACGCGCTGGCTGTCGGTCTGCCCGAGCGGGATCAGCCGGCTGCCTGCCGAGATCCAGTTCGAAACCACGGCATGCAGGAAGGCATGCAGCGACGGCGCCAGCCGGATGCCGTGTGCAGCGCTGACGATTCCGACCGCGATGGGATAGACGATCGGCCCGTCGCAGGCCGCAATCATGGCGTCGAGCCCGGGCGAATTCCAGGCAGCGCGGGCGATCTCGATGAAGGCGCGCCCCTGCGTCGTGGTCTCGAGCTGCCGCTCGCGCGAGGGCACGAAGGCCGCGGCGAGCTCGGCGATCTCCTTCAGCCCGGCGTAGTCTTGCTCCGCCGCCGCGCGAAAACTTTGCGCGAGAAACACGGCGTCGCAAAATCCGCTGCCGTCGCTGAGCATCGCGGCGAGCCAGTCGCGCAGCGAGGCGGCATCGGTGATGTCACCGGCCTCGACCGCCCATTCGATGCCGCTGGAGTAGGCGAACGCGCCGACCGGAAAGGAGGGCGACAGCCACGTCAGCAGCCGGTACAGCGCCGCCGCCTCGTCCTCCGCCATCCCGCCGCGCATCGCGGCGGGATCGGGCTCATTTGTGGTCATGAGCATGGGAGTGGTCGTGGTGATGATGAGCGTGCTCACAATGCTCATCATGATGGTGATCGTGCTCATGCCCGTGATCATGATCATGGCCGTGGTGATGACCATGGTCATGCGCATGGCTGTGGGCATGATCGTGCCCGGTGTGACCATGCGCGTGCGCGTCGGCGTGCGCATGCTCGGCATAGGCGCCCCCTTCGGGATCGAACGGCGCCTCGATCTCGATGACGCGGGCCCCTAGCCCCTTCACCATCGCCTCGATCACGTGATCCCTGCGGATGCGCAGGCCCTTCGGCATGATCTGCGTCGGCAGATGACGGTTGCCGAGATGCCAGGCGACCCGGATCAGGTGATGCGGATCGCTGCCGCGGATTTCAGCGAGCGGCTCCGGAGCTGCGACCACCTCGACCAGGCGGCCGTCCTCCAGCACCAGCGCATCGCCACCGCGCAACGCGATAGCGTTTTCGAGGTCGAGCAGGAATTCGAGCCCGCGCGTCCCGGTCATCGCCATCCGCCGCCGGTGCCGGTCGTCGAAATCGAGCACGACGGTGTCGGCCGCCGCTTCCTTGAAGCGATGCTGTCCCAGGACCTTGGTTGCGCGGATCATCGATGCCTCAGAGCTTCTGAACCTTGCCGTCGCTGATGATCTCGATCACCGTCGGGCCGGTCTTCATGTCGGCGGAATATTCGCGCCACACCTTCATGTGCGGCGCCTTGCTGTGCGCGGTCAGGTCGTCGCGGGTTTCCCAGCGCTCCACCACCACATACAGATTGGGATCGTTGACGCTGACATGGCCCTCATAGGAGAGGCAGCCCTTCTCCTTGTGGGTCTCGGCGATGCACGCCTTGTGTCCCCTGATGAAGTCGTCCTTGTTTTCCGGCTTCATCGGGGTGGTCGCGATGACATAGATCATGATGTTGCTCCGTTCTTGTTCTTGTTTTAGCGGATGTCGACCTTCTCGGGCGTGATCACCTCGATCTTCGGCGGCGCGGCCATGCACTTCACCGCGACCCGGCCGAACGTCTTCATGTGCTCGGCGGTACGGTGCGGCACCAGCGCGTCGGCATTCTCCCACTGCTCGACGAACACCATCTTGCTGTGGTCGGTGACGCTCTCATGGAGGTCGTAGGCGATGTTGCCGGGCTCCTTGCGGGTTTCCTTGATGCAGGCCGTCGCCGCGGCGATGAATTCGGCGCGGGTCTCGGGCTTGATGGTCAGCGTAGCAACGACGTAAATCACGGAAATTCCTCCCGGTTTTCTTTTCTAGGTAAGTTACCGGGGGTGGTTTTAGAACATAAAGTAGCGCTGTGCCATGGGTAGCACCTCGGCCGGCGCGCAGGTCAGGAGCTCGCCGTCTGCGCGTACCTCATAGGTCTCGGGATCGACCTCGATCTCGGGCGTCGCGTCGTTGTGGATCATGCTCTTCTTGGAGATCTTGCCGCGGGTGTTCTGCACCGCGTAGAGCTTCTTGCTGATACCGAGCTTGCGGGCGAGGCCGCCGGTCACCGCGGCCTTCGAGGTGAACACCACCGACGAGGCGGTGAGCGACTTGCCGAACGCGGCGAACATCGGCTGGTAATGCACCGGCTGCGGTGTCGGGATCGAGGCATTGGGATCGCCCATCGGCGCCGCCACGATCGAACCGGCCTTGATGATGCAATCCGGCTTGACGCCGAAGAATGCCGGCGACCACAGCACGAGGTCCGCCATCTTGCCCTTCTCAACCGAACCGATCAGCTTCGACACGCCATGCGCGATCGCGGGATTGATGGTGTATTTGGCGATGTAGCGCTTGACGCGGAAATTGTCGTTGTCGTTGCCCTTGTCCTGCGGCAAGGCCCCACGCTGCTTCTTCATCTTATCGGCGGTCTGCCAGGTGCGGATGATGACTTCGCCGAGCCGGCCCATCGCTTGCGAGTCCGACGACATCATCGAGAGCGCGCCGAGATCGTGCAGGATGTCTTCGGCGGCGATGGTCTCCTTGCGGATCCGGCTCTCGGCGAAGGCGAGGTCTTCGGCGATCGACGGATCGAGGTGATGGCACACCATCAGCATGTCGAGATGCTCGTCGATGGTGTTGCGGGTGAACGGCCGGGTCGGATTGGTCGACGACGGCAGCACGTTCTTCAAGCCGGCGATCTTGATGATGTCTGGCGCATGACCACCGCCGGCGCCTTCGGTATGGAAGGCGTGGATGGTGCGTCCCTTGAACGCCTTCACGGTGTCCTCGACGAAGCCGGACTCGTTCAGCGTGTCCGAATGCAGCATCACCTGGACGTCGTAATCGTCGGCCACCGAAAGACAGGTGTCGATCGCGGACGGCGTGGTGCCCCAATCCTCGTGCAGCTTCAGCGCGCAGGCGCCGCCCTTGATCATCTCGACCAGCGCCGCCGGACGCGACGCATTGCCCTTGCCGGAGATGCCGAGATTGACCGGGAAGGCGTCGAACGACTGGATCATCCGCCCCATGTGCCACGGGCCGGGCGTGCAGGTGGTGGCGAAGGTACCGTGCGACGGGCCGGTGCCGCCGCCCAGCATCGAGGTGACGCCGGACATCAGCGCATGCTCGATCTGCTGCGGGCAGATGAAATGGATGTGGCTGTCGAATCCGCCGGCGGTGAGGATCTTGCCCTCGCCCGCGATCACATCGGTGCCGGGGCCGATCACGATGGTGACGTTGGGCTGGATGTCGGGATTGCCCGCCTTGCCGATCGCCGCGATCATGCCCCCCTTGATCGCGACGTCGGCCTTCACGATGCCCCAGTGATCGACGATCAGCGCATTGGTGATGACGGTATCGGCCGCGCCCTGCGCGTTGGTCACCTGCGACTGCCCCATACCGTCGCGGATCACCTTGCCGCCACCGAACTTCACCTCCTCGCCATAGGTGGTGAGATCCTTCTCGACCTCGATGATCAGATCGGTGTCGGCGAGCCGCACCCTGTCGCCGGTGGTGGGGCCGAACATGTCGGCATAGACGGAACGCTTGATCTTCACGGACATGTCAGCCCCGTTTGTGTTTGAATTGTTGACCGGCGGTCACAGCGAGCGCCTCGCCCTTCGCACCACGTCGTCGAACTTCGTATCAAGCCAGGAATTGCCGCCACGACAGCCCGCGACCACTTGCTCGGCCCAATCGGTATAGTCGACCAGGTCGTCGCGCTCCTCCGTCGTCGGATCAGACTGAATACGCGCGCCGATATTGCTGATCTTGTCGGCAATCTTGATCAGCTTGGCGTCGGCCGACTTCTTCGGCGCGTCGACGACTTGCAGCCGCCGCCGCTCGGCCTTTGGCAGGCTCATGTCATCGGTGCATTCGATGACGAGGGAGGCCACGCGATCGGAGAACCTCGCCGAGAGCTCTTCGCGCGTGGTGTCGGTGTCCTCCATCGTATCGTGCAGCCAACCGGCCGCAACGGGTTCGGCATCCGTGCCATCGGTCGCGATCGCAAGCAGGTTCGCGACCTCGGCGAGATGGTTGATGTAAGGCTCGTTGCCCCGTCCCTTGCGTGCCATGCCGTTGTGCCGGCGTGCGGCAAGATCGGCAGCTTCGGAGATGAGGCGGATTGCAGGAAGCATCGGCTACGAAGCTCCCTTTTGATCGCGACGGCAATTGGCGTGAGATCGAGAAGCGACTTCGATTGGCGCCCGGGGCTTACCCCTCTCCCCAACCCTCCCCCGCAAGGGGGGAGGGAGCCTGACGAGTGTGCCCACCTCACGTGGCGTCGTTACCTTTCCACGTTCCACTACGGTTTCTCCTCGCCATCAGCGTCAAATGTAAGGGAGCCACCGGCGGAAGGGTTCCCTCCCCCCTTGCGGGGGAGGGTTAGGGAGAGGGGTGCCGCTTGCTCCGCAGCTTCCGCGATGCTCAGGGCCACTCCCTCAAGGTTTTTCATCACGTCGTCATTGGTGAAACGGAGAACGCGATAACCGCGCGACTTGAGCCACGCATCCCGCCGCTCATCATGACAGATGCGCTCCTCAAAATCGTGGCTCTCGCCGTCAACCTCGACGACGAGCTTGCGCGCGTGCGCGACGAAATCGGCGATGTAGTTGCCGATCGGCGCCTGGCGGCGAAAGTTGAGACCGGCTAGGCGATCGGCCTTCAGGTGTCGCCACAGCAAGGTCTCCGCGCGCGTCATCGCGCGGCGGAGATGCTTGGCGCGATCGCGCTGGATGTCGCTCACTCGAGTGTGCGGCATACCCCTCTCCCCACCCTCCCCCGCAAGGGGGGAGGGAGCCCGGCCACGATGCTTACCTCACTATCGATCATTGCCAGAGTTCTCGTCGCGTCAGGTCAAGATCACAGCTTCCCCTTCACCTCGGCGCGGAAGCCGTAGACGACCCGCTTGCCGGCGAGCGCCACGAGCTGGACGTCGCGGGTCTGGCCGGGCTCGAAGCGGACCGCGGTGCCGGCGGCGATGTCGAGGCGCATGCCGCGGGCTTTCTTACGGTCGAATTTCAGCGCTGGATTGGTCTCGAAGAAATGGTAGTGCGAGCCGACCTGGATCGGACGATCGCCGGTGTTGGCGACCGACAACGTCACGGTTTTGCGGCCGGCATTGAGCTCGATCTCGCCGTCCTTGATGAAGAGTTCGCCGGGGATCATGTCGCGCTCCTATCGGATCGGCTCGTGCACGGTGACGAGCTTGGTGCCGTCGGGAAATGTCGCCTCGACCTGGATGTCGTGGATCATCTCGGGGATGCCGGCCATCACCTGATCGCGGGTCAGGACCTTGGCTCCGGCCTGCATCAGCTCGGCGACGGTGCGGCCGTCGCGGGCGCCCTCGACGATGAAATCGGTGATCAGCGCGATGGCCTCGGGATGGTTCAGCTTGACGCCGCGCTCGAGCCGGCGGCGCGCCACCATGGCGGCCATCGATATCAGGAGCTTGTCCTTTTCGCGGGGAGACAAATTCATGCGAGCACTCTGATCGTTCTTGAAAGGTCTAGTTAAGCCACAGCCGTGGCAGCGGGACCATGGAGGCGCGGCCGAGCACCGCCATCATGTCGGCGCGCAACCGGGCCGCATCTTGGGCACAGAAGCGCGCCATTGCAAAGCCATTCCAGGCGGAGATGCCGACCTCGCCACCGAGGCTGTCCGACGCCTCGCGGATCCGCTCGACCAACGCCTCGTCGCCGGGCACGATCAGCGCAGTGCCGATCGCGCAGCCGCCGCCCGCGATCGCGCGTCGCGCCAGCTTCTCGCCGATTTCACCGTCGAGCCTGACGGTCTCGGCAAACACCAGCCGGCCGCCGCGCCGCATCCGCCAGCGGTCGACGAACTCGCCATGGCGCATGGTTTCGCCCATCGCGGCGCGGCCGAACACCACGATCTCGCAGAGCAGGAGCGAGGCGCCTTCGGCAAGGTCGATGTCGAAGCTTCTGACAATACGGGCGCGGTCGAACAGGATGGTCTCCTGCGGCAGCCAGGAGAGATGTGCGCCATCGGCGACTTTCAGCGCGATATCGAGCCGCGCCGCCGCGCCCGGCGCGCGGTAGACTTTTTCCGCCGCCGCTGTGGTCAGGGTCAGGCGGGCGCCCTCGCCGGCTGCAATTGCAATGTCGAAGCGGTCGCCACCGGCGACGCCGCCGGCGGTGTTGACGAACATGGCCGAGAGGCCGTCGTCCTCCGGCGACGGGAAGCGGACGCGCAACGAGCCGGACTCATGGAGATCACCGCGGCGGGTCGCGCCGTCCTTGCGATGCACCGCGAACCGCACCGCACCCTGGGCGCGGTTTGCCGCAAACGTCGCCGCTGCCGCGCCTGCGATCCCGCTCCGCATTCCCCCGACGCTCCCTCACGCACGCCACGAAGCGCGGCGTCACATCCTGTTCACAGCGCCATCTGGCGGCTGATCTCGGCGGGATCGAGGCTTGCGCGGTCGCAGGCGTATTTGACCGCACCCCGGTCCATCACGGCAAAACTGTCGCCGAGTTCACAGGCAAAGTCGAGATATTGTTCGACCAGCACGATAGCGATGTTGCCGAGGTTGCGCAGATAGGAGATGGCGCGGCCGATATCCTTGATGATCGAGGGCTGGATGCCCTCGGTCGGCTCGTCGAGCAGCAGGAGCTTTGGCCGCATCACCAGCGCGCGGCCGATCGCAAGCTGCTGCTGCTGGCCGCCGGAGAGGTCGCCGCCGCGGCGGCCAAGCATGGTCTGCAGCACCGGAAACAGCGAGAACACGTCGTCGGGGATGTTGCGATCCTCGCGCTTCAGCGGGCCGAAGCCGGTCTTCAGATTTTCCTCCACCGTCAGCAGCGGGAAGATCTCGCGGCCCTGCGGCACGAAGCCGATGCCGCGCCGCGCCCGCTCATAAGGCTTCAGCGCGGTGATGTCCTTGCCGTCGAAATTGATCGCGCCGGAGGCGATCGGATACTGCCCGACCATGGCGCGCAGCAGCGAGGTCTTGCCGACGCCGTTGCGGCCGAGCACGCAGGTGACCTTGCCTTGCTCCGCGGTCAGCGACACGCCGCGCAGCGCCTGCGCCGCGCCGTAATAGAGATTGATGTTGTCGACCTTCAGCATCGCTAGCGTCCCAGATACACTTCGACCACCCGCTCGTTCGACGACACCTGGTCGATCGAGCCTTCGGCGAGCACCGAGCCCTCGTGCAGGCAGGTCACCTTGACGCCAAGCTCGCGCACGAAGGTCATGTCGTGCTCGACCACCATGATGGTGTGGTTCTTGTTGATCTCCTTGAGGAGCTCAGCAGTCAGATGGGTCTCGACGTCGGTCATGCCCGCAACCGGCTCGTCGACCAGCAGCACCTTGGGGTCCTGCGCCAGCAGCATGCCGATCTCGAGCCACTGCTTCTGGCCGTGCGACAGGCTGCCGGCGAGGCGGTTGCGCGCGTCGGTCAGGCGGATGGTCTCGAGCACCTTGTCGATCCGCTCGGACTCGGCCTTGCTGCCGCGCCAGAACAGCGTGCCGCGCACCGAATGATCGACATTGAGCGCGAGCAGCAGGTTGTCCTGCACGGTCTGGCTCTCGAACACGGTCGGCTTCTGGAATTTGCGGCCGATGCCGAGTTCGGCGATCCGGGTCTCGTCGAGCCGGGTCAGGTCGACGGTGCCGTCGAACAGCACGGTGCCCTCGTCCGGCTTGGTCTTGCCGGTAATGATGTCCATCATCGTGGTCTTGCCGGCGCCGTTCGGGCCGATGATGGCCCGCATCTCGCCGGGCGCGAGCGTCAGCGACAGATTGTTGATGGCGTGGAAGCCGTCGAACGAGACGTGCACGCCGTCGAGATAGAGCATGGCCGAAGTGGCGCGGGTATCCATCACGTTCATCGGTCTACTCCGCCGGGTTCGGTGCGCCGACGCCGTCTTCGCGCGCGGCGCTTTCGGCGTCGGGAGAGCCGTTCTTTGCCTTTGACGTCTCCCACCAGCTGTTGAAGGTGCCGACGATGCCCTTGGGCAGCAGCAGCGTGACCAGGATGAACAGCGCGCCCAGCATGAACAGCCAGTACGGCGCCAGCGGCCCCGAGGTGAAGAACGTCTTGGCGTAGTTGACCACAACGGCGCCGAGCGCGGCACCGACCAGCGTGCCGCGGCCACCGACCGCGACCCAGATCACCGCCTCGATCGAATTACCCGGCGCGAACTCGCTCGGATTGATGATGCCGACCTGCGGCACATAGAGCGCGCCGGCGACGCCGGCCATGCAGGCCGACAGCGTAAACACGAACAGCTTGTAGGATTCGACGCGATAGCCGAGGAAGCGGGTGCGGCTTTCGGCGTCGCGCACCGCAATCAGCACCTTGCCGAGCTTCGAGGTCACGATCGCGCGGCAGATCAGGAAGGCGACGATCAGCGCCAGGCAGCTCAGCAGGAACAGCGCGGCACGGGTGCCTTCGGCCTGCACATTGAAGCCGAGGATATCCTTGAAGTCGGTCAGGCCGTTATTGCCGCCGAAGCCGAAATCGTTGCGGAAGAACGCCAGCAGCAGCGCGTAGGTCATCGCCTGGGTGATGATCGACAGATAGACGCCGGTGACGCGCGAGCGGAAGGCGAGCCAGCCGAAGCAGAAGGCAAGCAGGCCCGGCACCAGCAGCACCATCAGCGCCGCAAAGGCGAACGTGTCGAAGCCGTACCAGTACCACGGCAGCTTGTCCCAGTTCAGGAACACCATGAAGTCGGGCAGGATCGGGTTGCCGTAGACGCCGCGGCTGCCGATCTGCCGCATCAGGTACATGCCCATCGCATAGCCGCCGAGCGCGAAGAATGCTCCATGACCAAGCGAAAGAATCCCGCAATAGCCCCAGATCAGGTCGATCGAGAGCGCGAGGATGGCGTAGCAGACATATTTGCCCCACAGCGCCACCAGATAGGTCGGCACCTGAAACATCGAGCCCTGCGGCAGCAGCAGGTTCGACAGCGGGATCAGCACGCCGACCGCGGCGACGAGCAGCACGAAAGCGGTCGCGGCGCGATCCAGCGAACGGGTCAGGATGTGCGGCGTCATGCTTCCACCGCCCGGCCCTTGAGCGCGAACAGGCCGCGCGGCCGCTTCTGGATGAACAGGATGATCAAGACCAGGATCGCGATCTTGCCGAGCACTGCACCCGCCACCGGCTCGAGGAACTTGTTGGCGATGCCGAGCGTGAACGCGCCGACCAGCGTGCCCCAGAGATTGCCGACGCCGCCGAACACGACGACCATGAATGAGTCGATGATGTAGCTCTGGCCGAGATTCGGGCTGACATTGTCGATCTGCGACAACGCCACGCCGGCGATGCCGGCGATCCCCGAGCCGAGGCCGAAGGTCAGCGCGTCGACCCGCGAGGTGGCGATGCCCATCGAGGCCGCCATGCGGCGGTTCTGCGTCACCGCCCGCATCTCGAGGCCGAGCGCAGTGTAGCGCAGCATCGCGAGCAGGATTGCGAACACGGCGAGCGTGAAACAGAGGATCCAGAGCCGGTTATAGGTGATGGTGATCTGGCCGAGCTCGAACGCGCCGCTCATCCAGGAGGGATTGCCGACCTCGCGGTTGGTCGGGCCGAACGCGGTGCGCACCGCCTGCTGCAAGACCAGCGACAGGCCCCAGGTCGCGAGCAGCGTCTCCAGCGGGCGGCCGTAGAGGAAGCGGATGATGGTGCGCTCGATCAGGACGCCGATGAAGCCCGCGACCAGGAAAGCGAGCGGCACCGCGATCAAGAGCGAGTAGTCGAACAGCGCGGGATACCGGGTGCGGATCACCTCCTGCACCACGAAGGTAGTGTAGGCCCCGAGCATCACCATCTCGCCATGCGCCATGTTGATGACGCCCATCACGCCGAAGGTAATGGCAAGCCCGATCGCCGCGAGCAGCAGCACCGAGCCGAGCGACAGGCCGTACCAGGCGTTCTGCACCATCGACCACATCGCAAGATTGCTCTGGATCGAGGACACCGCGCTCGCGGCGGCCTTGGCGACCAGCGGCGGCTGATCGCCGAGCCCGGTCAGCAGCGCCAGCGCCTCCTGGTCACCGCGCGACTTGATCACGGCGACCGCGTCGAGCTTGTCGCTGTCGGATGCATCCGACTTGAACAGGATGATCGCAGCGCGCGCCTCGGCGAAGGCCTGCTTGATCGGCTTGACGCTCTCCTTGGCGAGCGCGCTCTCCACTGTCGGCAGCAAATTCTCTTCGTGGCTCTTGAACACTGATTGCGCCGCGGCGAGCCGCTTGGCCGGATCCGGCGACAGCAGCGTCAGGCCGCCAAGCGCGGCCTCCACGGTTCGGCGCAGGCGGTTGTTGAGCCGCACGGCCGCGGCATTGTCAGGCAGCTTGTCGACGGCGGCGCCGGTCGTGGCGTCGACGATCTTGCCGTCGGTCTGCGTGATGAAGACCTTCTTGCTGTCGGGATCGGCCGACAGCCGGCCGTCCTGCAGCGCGCCGATGATGCGCGGAGCCAGCGCGTTGCCCGATGCGGCGACCTCGCCGATCGCAGCCTCGGTGTCGGAGAACTCGTCATTGGCGAATTTGGCGACCGAATCCTCGAACGGGCCGGCCAGCGCCGGCACAGCAAGGCAGCTCAGCAGCAGGATCGAGAGACAAAGCGCGCGAAAGCGATCGATACAATTGGCAAACACGTCAGTACCCCGGCAGGAGTGGGAGGAGAAGGCGGCGAGCGGCGCCGCCTTCTCCGGTGTTGGAAGGTTGTGTTGTGTCGTTGATCAGCTCAGGAGCTTAAGAGCCCTGACCGCCGCACTTGTTGGTCTTGGTGTTGTAGTTGCCGCACTTCTTGCCGACCCAATCGCCGATCAGGTCCTTGGAGCCCTCGAGCTCCTTCGACCAGGCGTCGCCGGCCACCAGGCCCGGGGTCTTCCAGACCACGTCGAACTGGCCGTTGCCCTTGATCTCGCCGATGAACACCGGCTTGGTGATGTGGTGGTTCGGCAGCATCTTCGACACGCCGCCGGTCAGGTTCGGCGCCTCGATGCCCGGGAGCGCGTCGATCACCTTGTCCGGATCGGTCGACTTCACCTTCTCGACCGCCTTCACCCACATGTTGAAGCCGATGTAGTGCGCTTCCATCGGATCGTTGGTCACGCGCTTCGGATTCTTGGTGTAGGCCTGCCACTCCTTGATGAACTTCTCGTTCGCCGGGGTCTTGATCGACTCGAAGTAGTTCCAGGCGGCGAGATGGCCGAGCAACGGCTTGGTGTCGATGCCGGCGAGCTCTTCTTCGCCGACCGAGAACGCCACGACCGGGATGTCGGTCGCCTTGATGCCCTGGTTGCCGAGCTCCTTGTAGAACGGAACGTTGGCATCGCCGTTGATGGTCGAAACCACCGCCGTCTTCTTGCCGGCCGAGCCGAACTTCTTGATGTCGGCCACGATCGTCTGCCAGTCGGAATGACCGAACGGCGTGTAGTTGATCATGATGTCGTCCTGGGCGACGCCCTTCGACTTCAGATAGGCTTCCAGGATCTTGTTGGTGGTGCGCGGATAGACGTAGTCGGTGCCGGCCAGCACCCAGCGCTTCACCTTCTCTTCCTTCATCAGATAGTCGACAGCGGGGATCGCCTGCTGGTTCGGCGCCGCACCCGTGTAGAACACGTTGCGCTCGGACTCCTCGCCCTCATACTGCACGGGGTAGAACAGGATGTTGTTCAGCTCCTTGAACACCGGCAGCACGGATTTGCGCGACACCGAGGTCCAGCAGCCGAACACGACCGCAACCTTGTCCTTGGTGATCAGCTCGCGGGCCTTTTCGGCGAACAGCGGCCAGTTCGAGGCGGGGTCGACGACGACGGGCTCGAGCTTCTTGCCAAGCACGCCGCCCTTCTTGTTCTGCTCGTCGATCAGGAAAAGGATCGTGTCCTTCAGGGTGGTTTCGCTGATGGCCATGGTGCCCGACAACGAGTGAAGGATACCGACCTTGATGGTGTCGTCGGCCGCTTGCGCGGGCGCGAAGGGCGAGGACGCTGCCAGGCCCAAAACCAGGCCGGCCGTCGCCGCGAGCGCGCGGCGGCGGGTCATCGTCGCTATTCCGTGAGTAAGCTGAGTAAGCATGAAATGTCGTCTCCCTGACGCAGGCGTGAACGCTTGCGAAACGGCCGCATGGCCGCCTGCGGTTAAGGGAATCGCAAGAACTGTGCCACGGTGCGTGGACACCGTAAGCCGATGAACCAGCTGGATAATTTCACGAGTTCCGGGCAAATACGGAGAACGACTGCTCAAACATTGAGCCAATGATTTGGCTGCCGAAAGAGCAATCAGGTTATTTTTTGAGCAAGATCCCCTTTCTGGCTAAATTTACGGCACTGATTTGTGACAGTTTGCGCGATGGTTCGGCGCACGTCGGGAGCAGATCCCAGCGATTCCACCTTGAAACCGCCCAGTTCCTGGTCCATATCCTCGCCATGCCCGCGAGAGTCGCGGTGCCTTCGCGAGCTGCGTGTTCTTATGCCGCCCCAAGCGGCTTCTGGCTCGCCTTTCAGCTAACCCAGCTTGATGCCCCAGACACGCGGGTGTCCCGATCGCCTCATGCGATTCCAGCCGATATTGGCTGGGACGACGATGGCTTTTATGGAAAGAACCACCTTTTGACCTCCTTTCAGGATTTCGGCCTCGCCGATCCCATCGCCCGCGCGCTTCGAGAAGAAAACTATCTCACGCCGACCCCCATCCAGGCCCAGACCATCCCGCTCGCACTTGCCGGCCGTGACGTCGTCGGCATCGCCCAGACCGGAACCGGCAAGACCGCGTCCTTCGCGCTTCCGATCCTGCACCGGCTGCTGGAGAACCGCGTCCGCCCGCAGCCCAAGAGCTGCCGCGTACTGGTGCTCTCTCCGACCCGCGAACTGTCCGGGCAGATTCTCGACAGCTTCAACACCTATGGCCGCCACATCCGGCTGTCCTCGACACTCGCCATCGGTGGCGTACCGATGGGCCGCCAGGTGCGCGCCGTGATGCAGGGTGTCGAGGTGCTGGTCGCCACCCCCGGCCGCCTGCTCGATCTCGTGCAGAGCAACGGCCTGAAGCTGAACCAGGTCGAGTTCCTAGTGCTCGACGAAGCCGACCGCATGCTCGACATGGGCTTCATCAACGACATCCGCAAAATCGTCGCCAAGCTGCCAATCCGGCGCCAGACGCTGTTCTTCTCGGCCACCATGCCCAAGGACATCGCCGAGCTCGCCGAGGCGATGCTGCGCGATCCCGCCCGCGTGGCGGTGACGCCGGTCGCCTCGACGGTCGATCGGATCGCCCAGCGCGCGATCCAGGTCGATTTCGCGGCCAAGCCTGCGGTTCTGGCCCAGCTCCTGAAGCAGGAACCGGTCAACCGCGCCCTGGTCTTCACCCGGACCAAGCACGGCGCCGACAAGGTCGTGAAAAGCCTTGCCAAGGCCGGCATCGAGGCCAATGCGATCCACGGCAACAAGTCGCAGAACCACCGCGAGCGCACGCTGGCGGCGTTCCGGTCCGGCGAGATCCGCACGCTGGTGGCGACCGATATCGCCGCCCGCGGCATCGACGTCGACGGCGTCAGCCATGTCGTGAATTTCGACCTGCCCAACGTGCCGGAAACCTATGTCCACCGCATCGGTCGCACCGCGCGCGCCGGTGCCGACGGGGTCGCGATCTCGTTGATCGCCGGCGCCGAGGAGATGGGCTATCTGCGCGATATCGAGCGGCTGATCCGGATTACCGTGCCGCGGGAAGACCGCCGCACACAAGGCGGCAACCGCGAGGCCGCGGCACCGGCGCAGGCCACCCACCCGCACCGGGGCGGCCGCTCTGCGCCCCGCGCGCATAATGTCCGTGGGAATGAGGCCGCTCCTGGCACAAAAGGCCCTCGCCGCCGCCGCCGTCGGGGTGGTAATAATGGCGCGCCGCAGACGAGCCGGGGCGAGTCGCCGCGTCCGTCGCAGGCCGGCAACAGCGAAGGCATCCAGGGCGTCGCCTTCTTGCATCGCGAGAGCCGGCCGAATCCGCAACACAACCGCAACAACCGACCGAAGCACTAGCCGTCGCTCGATCTGGAGAACCATATGGCTAAGGAAGAGCTGATCCAGTTCGAAGGACTGGTGACCGAAATCCTCCCCGACGCTCGTTACCGGGTGCAACTCGATGCCGGACACGAGATCGTCGCCTACACCGCCGGCAAGATGAAGAAAAACCGCATCAAGACGTTGGCCGGCGACCGCGTCACGATCGAAATGTCGCCCTACGATCTGGAAAAGGGCCGCCTGATTTTCCGGCACAAGGACGAACGTCCGAGCGGCGCGCCCGGCGGCCCGCCGCGGGGCGGAGCACAGCGCGGCGGCCAGTTCCGCCGCCGATAGCAGGCGGACTGCAACCGCTGCGCGCATGGTGTCCTGATGTCCTGCGCAACAAATGGCCGGCGGCTGCGCCGGCCAAAAAATCGCGCACGTCAGGATTGTTTTGAAGTCTTCTATCGAATAATATCCTACCCATCGATTTTCGGCCGGACGACATTAGCCAATACCGGTACAGCCGGTTCAGACGCTGACGACCCTTCCAAAAATTCGATCTCACCACCCCGCCGATCAGCGGGTCTTGAACTTGTATATCTGAGAAGGGACTACCCACGTGAGCATGGGAACCGTGAAGTGGTTTAACGCGACCAAGGGCTACGGCTTCATCCAGCCGGATGAAGGCGGGAACGACGTGTTCGTGCACATCAGTGCAGTCGAGCGCGCCGGCCTTGGCACTCTGCGTGAAGGCCAGAAGATCTCCTACGAGATCGTGGCTGACCGCCGTTCCGGCAAATCCTCGGCCGACAATCTGCGCGCCGCTGGATAAGCCGATTTCCCGGGAGCGCACAGCTCCAGGAAATTGTCGTTAAAGCATCAAGGGCCGCACCTTCGGGTGCGGCCCTTTTGTCTGGATCGTTGTTCTGTCGCCATGACCTCAAAGCGCGCAAACCGGCGTTAGCGGCGACAACGCAAAAGCGTCAACGCCGAGAACATCTGCGCCTTAATACGTCGAGCAGGTCGTCGGCATGGTCGCGGATGTCGGGGCATAGTACACGCAAATCGACTGCCGCGGCCGCGTGAAGGCAACGTCGCTGAGAGTAAGGCCAGCCTTGGCCATCACATAGCCGACCGCCGGAACGTATTTGTAGCTCACTTCGCTGAAGATCAGATAGGTACCCGCAACCAGCAGCGCCGACGGAACGACGCTTGTCACGATGTCACCCTGACTGCGGCTCGAGGCCGTCACCGTGGCCTGCGTCGCACCCGAGGCGATCGTCCCGGACTTGCTCCACTGGATATGCGCGATGTTCGAATTATCGACGTAGATTTCCGACAGCGTGACCTTGGTCGGCGATGCATCGTAGGGCGTCATGATGCCGACGCTGGCGCTGAAGAAGTTCTGCAGATCGGCGTCCACCACCTGGGTCGCCTGCGAGGTGAGATCCGACGCGGCGCGCGCCATCAACGTGACCTTGCGGTCGACCGCAACGCCGGACGAAAACTCGACGGTGCCGAAGAACATCACCAGCATCAGCGGCATGATGAAAGCGAACTCGACGGCGGCAAGGCCCCGGCGGTCGCGCGCGAGAGCAGCAACGGAGCGCAGCAAGGCCTCAGGCAGGGCTTTCACGACCTTGTTCATGAGCATGTGGCCCCAGCGGTTCCGGACGGCTCGTTCTTGAACGTCGCAGTCGCGATCAGGAGCCGCTTGCCATTGGGGAGGTTCGAGGCGTTGAAGCCGAGCTGGGTGACAAACAGCTGCCATTGATAGAACAGCCGGACCACCACGACGTCGCCGTCCTTGCCGGGACACCACTTCACCTGCGTGGGATCGGTGATCGGCGTGATGTTGACACTGCTGAAGCCCGTCGCGGACGGATAGCTGCGGACGTCGACGTAGATGCCGTTGTTGCAGTCGAACAGCGTTGTGATCTTGTTACAGACGTACGCCTTGAACTGCGCCTGGGTATAGCTCAAGCCCTGAGCCTGGCCGGTCATGATGAAACGCGACGAATCCTGCGTCACCGTCTCGAGCACTTGGCTGGCGAAGAAGATCATTGCCACTTCGATGATCGCAAAAAGCAATCCGAAGAACAGCGGCGCGACCATCGCGAATTCCACCACGGTTACACCGCGGCGGTCTCGGCGAAAGCGACGGAGGAGGCGTGCGAAAGAATAGGCGGTCAGCGGCATCAACGACCCCGGATCAACATGGCGGCAACAACTACCCAAGAGTCATTGTCGAAGTATTTCGCCGGATCGAGACAGAGCGACCCGATCCGTTAGGCCATTGTTAAGCATGCCGGTGAACGACCTGCGATCGGCCGCGGCGCCGGCGTGTGAAGCGCGCGTCAGTTCTGCGGCTTCGCGGCTCCCCCCGAGCCGGTGGCCTGATTGTTGAGCGTACCGGCCTGTTCCATGGTCGCCCTGAAATAGGTGTCGCCATCGCCGAGGGTGATGCGGCGCTGACAGACCGGCATGCAGCTGTAGGTCTCGCGATCGATGCCGCGGTAGACGGTGACAAGCTGATCGGTCGGACCTTCGACCTGGATCTGGCGATCCACCAGCACCTGGCCGGTGCGGTCGAGTGCGATGAAATTGGTCGCGCCATAGCCCTTGCCGGTCACGACCACGACCCCGCCATTCTGCAGGGTGACGTCGGCAATCAGGGGATTGCCGACCACGATCGTGGCGATGCCGCCGGGCAGCTTGACGAGCTTGGCCTGATCGACGTTGACCGCGATCCGATCCGGATCGGGCGCAGCCGTTGCCAGCGCGGGCCCGAGCAGCACGGCTGCGGCCAGCGAGATGAATCCAATGCGCGCGACGGCGCGAATGCTTTGGGACTGAAACGACATACTCTACCCCGGGACGTGAACAAGCCGGCAAAGGCGATACGCAGCGGACCGGCGCCCGACGCAGGCAAATCTGACGGCAATTCATTTAAGAAGAGCAAAAATCGACCGCCTAATTGCGCGGATGTCACGACTTCCCTGGCCGGCAAGCCTGATGTCCGCGACCTCGCCCGGGAATGCCCGGTCGCCGATGCCGTCATCTTGCCGCCGCGGCAGCGCGTCATCGAATCGCCTGTTCCGGGGTTATCCCAATCTTAAGAGACTCCAAGCAGTTTCTGCGCCAGCCACAAGCACAAAGCGCAGCACGTGTCGTCGGTATCAAGAATCGAAAAGAGCGCCGCCGGCTCCGGCGCCCGCGGCCTGATAGTCGACCCAGCCCGGATCCGTGGCGCCGCGGTGCGCTGGCTGATGTTCAGCGACTTCGGCGACGCCGCGCAGCGCCACATGGCGATCGCATGGTCCTGCATCGTCGCGTGTATCCTGGCCGACGCGATCTGGCTGCCCAACTCCGGGCTCTTGTTCGCGTCCTCGAACTGGATCTCGATCCTGCAAGGCATCGCATATTGCGCGATTGCAGCCGCGTTCCTCGCCATTGCCTCCAACCGGCTTGGCGCCGACCAGCGACGTCCGGCCATCCTGTTGCGGCGCGGCCTGTTCATGACCGAGTTGTTCTGGCGCGCGCTGCTGCCGATCAGCGTGCTCCTGACCGCGGGCAGCACGCTCAGCTATCTGATCGCAGCATCGAAGCTGCCGCTCAGGGACGACGTTCTGGCCGGCGTCGATCATCTGCTGGGCTTCGATTGGCTGACCTTCCTGGCCGCGACCAACTCGCATTCGTTCGTCGCGACGATGCTGACGACGGCCTACCAAAGCACCGGCCTGGTGTCACAACTGGTGCTCGGGTGGCTGATCCTGCAACGGCGCGGCGACCGGCTCGCGGAATTCATCGCCGTTCTCGGCTTGAGCGCGGTTGCGCTGTGCATTGGCATGTGGCTGATCCTCGCCGCGGGCGCGTTCGCCTATTTCCACCCCGCCCCGCAAAGCTACGGGCACTTTGCTGCGCTCGGCGACATGTGGACGTTCGGACGGACCTTCTCGATGTTGCGAGACGGATCGCTGTCGGTGGTCGACATGGCAAGCGTCGACGGCATCGTCAGCTTTCCCTCGTTCCACACCATGCTCGGCGTCATGACGATCTATGCTGCGCGCGATACCCGCTGGCTCGTCGTTCCCGTGTTCGTCGTGAACGCAACTATGATCGTCGCGACGATGCCCGTGGGAGGTCATCACCTCGCCGACGTCCTGGCCGGCGGCGGCCTGACCATTGCCGCCATCCTCATCGCTCGTCGCTCTGCCGGGCCGTCCGTCAGCAGGACTTGAGCGCCACTTCGCGGCGACCCACGTTGTATGACCGCAACGGCTTCAGCTGGCGGTGCGGACGTGAACGACCACGCGATCGTCGGCGTAGAGGCGCTGCCATCCTTCAATATGATCCAGTAATCTGGAGGCCGGCGTGTCCGGCGCCAGCATCACCGCATCGATGTCGCAAGTCTTGAGCAGGCTGAGGAAACCGTTGACGTCCTTGAGCTGAAGCGCGCGGGCGAGGCTCATCCCGAACGCCTCGCCGTAGAGCTCGGCGCGCCCGTCGATGAACACCGGCACCTGACGCCAGATCAGATAGCCGCCGAACTGCAGATCGTTGAGCACCCGCTTGACGTGGTGCGCCTTCATCGCGTCAACCGCGGCAGCCGGCGAATGGGTCGGCGGTGGCGATAGCACCTGACGCGCCGCCGCGATTGAGGTCCATGTGCAAAGTCCGGCGACAAGGATCGCGGCCGGAACGGCCCTCGGGCGAGCGGTGCAAGAGCCGCGCAGCCGGAACTGGGTTGCGACCGGCGTGAGCACAGCGAGCGGCAGCAGCAGCGCGAACAGCTCGAGATTTCTGATGTGGGACAGGGCCATGTGCAGCAAGCCCAGCACCAGGAGGATTCGCGGCAGCGGCAACCTCGCCCCGTAATAGAGCGCCGCGCCGAGCAGGCCGAGGATGGACAGCGCGAACGGGTCGATCTCGCTGAAGGTCGCCGGCCGCCACTCCTGGATGAGATGCAGCAATTCACCGAGACCGAGAATCTTCAGCGAGGCGAGGATCGAGCCCCACCCATAGGGGGTCACGCAGCACGCAGCCAGCGCACCGATGCCGAACGCTGCCCAGCGCAGCGCCAGCGCCGGCCTTTGGGCCGGCAGGGCATTCCACAGCGCATCGAGCGCAAATGCACCGACCAGCACCAGGCCAAACAGAAAGCCGCCATGCAGGTTGGCCCACAGCGCGATCAGAGGGAGCAGCCAGAACGAAGGCGCCTCGCGGCGTTCGCTGGCGGTCATCAGGCCGTTCGCCCAGACCAGCATGATCGGCATCACCAGCACATGCGGACGGGCCAGCAGATGCCCGCACGTCAGGACCAGCGCCGCAAGGGCGATCAGGCTGGCGTAGATTGCCGGCAGCGCGCGGCTGAGGATAGCGGTCAGCAATGCGAAGCTGGCGGCGGCACAGGCCGCGGCCAGCGCCGCCGGGCCGGTCCACCCGGCGAGGTCATCGGCCTTCGCGAACAGAATCTGCGCCAGCCAGGACGACGACACCCACGGCGCACCGGCCTTGGTGTAAGAATAGATGTCGACCGACGGCAGCGTGCGATGGTCGAGGATCCAGCGGCCGACCGCAATCTGCCAGTAGGTATCGGAATCGGCGAGCAGCCGGTCGCCGACGAACAGCAGCAGCGCATAGACGCCGCACGCGATCCAGAACCAGGCCGGGACCTCGGCGAGCGCGGAGGCTTTCGCCCGCGGGAAGGTCGCCGTCTCAATGCTCATGATGGCACCTGGCGGCCACCGGCGTCATTGCCGGAACGGATAGGCCAGCTGTCCGCCGATCTCGCTCGGCACGCCCTGCTCGGCATCGACACCGTAATCTTCCGGAAGCTTGCCTTCAGGCATGCGGAACGTCCCGAACAGAATATCCCAGAGCGGGAACGTGCCAGCGAAATTGGTGTCGCCGCCGTCCTCGAGACCGGTGTGATGCCAGCGGTGAAACACCGGCGTCGCGATCACATATTTGAACGGGCCAAGCGTCCAGTTCAGGTTGGCGTGGACGAATGCCGAGTGGAACGTGGTGAACGGTCCGACCCACAGCATGATGTTCGGCGAGATTCCGGCCATCAGCAGAATCACGTCGACGGTGATCGTGCCGATCAGAAGATTGACGGGATGGAAGCGTGCCGCCGAGATCCATTCAAGATCCTCGGAGGAGTGATGAATGGCGTGGTACTTCCAGAAGTCGCCGCGGTGGAACATCCGGTGCAGCCAGTACAGCATGAAATCGGAGCCGACGAGGAAGATGATCGACTGCAGCCAGAGCGGAAGCTGCGCCAGCGGGCCATGCCCGTTCTCATAGAACGCGATCAAATCGTCGGCGCCGTGGACATTGAACACCGCGGCCGCGCCCACCACCAGGAGCCCGATGCGCAGCACGCGGGCGAACACCGGCACGAAGAACCAGTAACAGATGTCGGTGATCAGCTCACGCTTCTGCCACCACGGCTTGCCGGGATTGCAGGCCCAGAAATGGGCGAGCACCGTGAAGACCAGCGCCAGCGCGATGGTGATCGGCACCACCTTCATCATCGTCTGGCCGATCATCTCGATGACTTCAAAGGGAAGGCTGGGCATGACGGCCTCTTTTGACGGACGCTCCATGGGTACAGATGTGCACTTAAGGAGCCGTGAACAGGTGCCCGCAGCGGGTTCTCAGCAACAACCTGCAATCTGAGCGGTCCGCTTAATCCCAAATTTACTGTGCGCAACAAGTGCGGGTTCCCGCTGTGTTTGTGCGATCAAATTAACTGCACCGAAATTGTCGAACCGTAGGGTGCCGCAATGGTCACGGTGCTGAGAACGCCGACGAGACCAAACCTAGTTCGACCAGCCACGTGTACACAGGAGTTACTTATGAAGAACCTCGTTTCGCGCTTCGTGAAGGACGAGTCGGGCGCGACCGCCATCGAATACGGCCTGATCGCCACCGGTATCGCCATCGCGATCATCGCTGCAGTCAACGGCGTCGGCACCAAGCTCTCGGGCACCTTCAGCACGATCGCCGGTTCGCTGAAGTAAGTCGGTTCCGACGAACTCGCATCAAAGGTCCCGGCAAACCCGGGACCTTTGCTATTTGTCGGGGCTGCCCGGCGACCTCCGTCGCGGCGCCAGCAGTCCTTTCCCGATTGTTCACCATTGGCCGCTAGCGTCGGGTCTCGACCGCAGCTCCAGCTTGACGGCATGAATCCATGATCCTCGACATCGCACGCCTGATGCTGTTTCCGGCCCTGATGGCCTTTGCGGCGGCGAGCGATCTGTTGACCATGACGATCCCGAACCGGATCTCGCTGGCGCTGGTGGCCGGCTTCTTCGTCCTGGCACCGCTGACCGGGATGGGTGTCCACGACATTCTCAGCCATGCCGGCGCCGGCGCGCTGGTGCTGGTGGTCGCATTCGGCATGTTCGCGATGGGCTGGGTCGGCGGCGGAGACGCCAAGGTCGCGGCCGCGGCCGGACTGTGGTTCGGCTTCGAGCATCTGCTCCCCTATCTGGTCTTTGCCTCGCTGTTCGGCGGCGCGCTGACCGTGCTGCTGCTGCAGCTCCGGCAGTGGCCGCTGCCCTACCCGCTCGCGTCCCAAGCCTGGCTCAGCCGCCTGCACGACAAGCAGACCGGCATCCCCTACGGCATCGCACTCGCCCTCGGCGCCCTGCTGATCTATCCGGAGACGGACTGGATCAAGACGATCGATCTCGCGCACTTCGCCTTGCGCTGAGAAAGCAGCGGTAACCGCTCGTTAAGGCGATTTAGATACGCCTCATTAACCATGCTTTGACGAATAGCTGGTCAACTCCCATCACGGCGGCGGCAGCGTCGCGGCGTCATGTGGAAAGTGAAGCGTAATGGATAAGGCCCGCATTCTGGTCCTGGCAATTGCAGGCTGCGCCGGCCTAGCGGCGCTCTATTTGGCGAGCGGAAGCGACGACAAACCGGCGCCGCCTCCGCCGGTCGCGCAGCTGCCCACCGTCGACATCCTGGTCGCGAAAACCGACATCGGTCTCGGCCAGGCCGTGAAGCCCGAGGATCTGCAGTGGCAGACCTGGCCGGCAGCAACCGCCAGCGCCAGCTTCATGCGCAGGGACAGCCACGCCGAAGCGATCAAGGACGTCACCGGTTCGATCGCGCGTGCGCCGTTCATCCAGGGCGAGCCGATTCGCGAGCAGAAGCTCGTCAAGGCCGACGGGAGCGGCTTCATGGCCGCGATCCTACCGACCGGCATGCGGGCGGTATCGACCGAAATCTCGCCCGAGACCGGCGCCGGCGGCTTCATCCTGCCGAATGACCGGGTCGACGTCCTGCTGTCGAAGCGCGACAAGAACCCGGACCGCAACGGCGCCGATATCGTCAATTCCGAGGTGATCCTGACCAATATCCGCGTGCTGGCGATCGACCAGGCGCCGAAGGAAAAGGACGGCACCAACGCACTGATCGGCAAGACGGTGACGCTGGAGCTGAAGCCCGAACAGACCGAAACGCTGGCGCGCGCGCGCCAGAGCGGCGTCCTGTCGCTGGCGCTGCGCAGCATCGCCGACAACAACGCGCCCGAAACCAAGATCGACGACAACCACTCGAGGCGCGGTGAGACGATCAACGTCATCCGCTTCGGCGTTGCCAACCAGGCAACGATGCAGAAGTGACCATGAGGACACACGTGATGAAGGGCGGGGCAACTCAACGGACGATGCGGGCCTTCATGGTCCGCGCATTGTCGTTCTCGGCCGTCACGGCGCTCTCGCTGAACCCAGCGCTGACGCCGGTGGTGGCGAGCGATTATCGCGCCGCGCCTGCCCCTGCCGCATCGGCCGACGGCGGCCAGATGAACGCCCGCTTCCTCTCGCTCGGCGTCGGCAAATCGATCGTGATCGACCTGCCCAGGGACATCAAGGACGTGCTGGTGGCCGATCCCAAGATCGCCAACGCCGTGGTCCGCTCGGCGCAACGCGCCTACATCATCGGCGCAACCGTCGGCCAGACCAACATCGTGTTCTTCGACGCCGCCGGACAGCAGATCGCGGCCTATGACATCGCGGTCAAGCGCGACCTCAACGGCGTACGTCAGGCGCTGCGCGCGGCGCTGCCGAATTCCGATATCCAGATCGAGGGCGTCGGCGACGGCGTGATGCTGACCGGCAGCGCGGCGAGCCCGGTCGATGCGCAGCAGGCCGGCGAGATCGCCACCCGGCTGGTCGGCGGCCCCGACAAGGTCGTGAACTCCATCGCGGTTCGCGGCCGCGACCAGGTGATGCTCAAAGTCACGGTCGCCGAAGTCTCGCGCAGCCTGATCAAGCAGCTCGGCATCGACCTCACCGCCAACCTCAACTACGGCACGACCGTGGTGAAATTCGCCAACAGCAACCCATTCACCGCGAACAGCGGACCGCTGGTGTCCGGCAACAATCTCACCACGCAGTTCGGATCGTCGGTGACGGCGACGCTCCGCGCCATGGAAAGCGCCGGCGTGGTGCGGACGCTCGCCGAACCGAACCTGACCGCGATCTCGGGCGAATCGGCAACCTTCATCTCGGGCGGCGAGTTTCCAATTCCGACCGGCGTGACCTGTCAGACTTCGTCGACCGGCACGATCGGGAATTGCGTTCAGACCGTCAGCTTCAAGAAATTCGGCATTTCGCTCAACTTCACGCCGGTGGTGCTGACCGAAGGCCGGATCAGCCTGCGCGTGATGACCGAAGTGTCGGAAGTCTCGACCGAGAACGCACTGACGGGCGGCGCTGGTGGAACGACGATCCCCTCGATCAAGACCCGCCGCGCCGAGACCACGCTGGAGATTCCCTCGGGCGGCTCGATGGCCATGGCCGGCCTGATCCAGGACCAGACCAAGCAGGCGATCAACGGCCTTCCGGGGCTGGCGTCGCTGCCGGTGCTCGGCACGCTGTTCCGCAGCCGCGACTTCGTCAACAACCAGACCGAACTGATGGTGCTGGTGACGCCCTATGTGGTTCGCGCGGTGGCCCAGAAGGACCTCTCGCGCCCGGATGACGGCTTCGCCAACGCATCCGATCCGCAGGCCGACCTGCTGGGCAGCCTCAATCGCATCTACGGCGTGCCGGGCCGCACCGAGCCGGCGCGGAATTACCGCGGCACCTACGGCTTCATTACCGACTGAGGCGGACGATGACACAGACCACACCCAGACCATCCGCCGATCACAAGCGCACCGTCAGTCTCGCCGGAGCGCTCGTCGGCCTTGCCATGACGCTCGGCGCCTGCCAGCACGCCGCCGACAACAGCTTCGCGATGGTGGATTCGCCGGCGGACTATCGCCTGCGTCACCCGATCGCCGTCACCGAGGCCGACCGCTCGATCGTGGTGTTCGTCGGCCGCAGCCGCGGCGGCCTGACCGCGGAGCAGCGCGCCGAGGTGATGGGAATGGCGCAGGACTGGATGCGCGAAGGCACCGGCGCCGTCACCATCGACGTTCCCGTCGACACGCCGAATGCCCGGCCCGCGCAGGAATCACTGCGCGAGATCCAGGCGACCTTTGCCGCGGCCGGCGTGCCGCCGCGCGGGATCCTCGTGCGCAAGTACCATCCCGAGAACCCGCGCCTGATGCCTGCGATCCGCGTGAACTATCCCAAGATGAAGGCGGAGGCCGGGCCGTGCGGGCTCTGGCCGGAGGATCTCGGCCCGTCGATGCACAACGGGTCCTACATCCAGAACAAGCAGTACTACAATTTCGGCTGCGCCAATCAGCGCAACCTTGCCGCCATGGTCGAAGACCCGACCGACCTCGTGCAGCCGCGCGCGGAGACCCCTGCGTACACGTCGCGCCGCAACATCGCCTTCGACAAGTACCGCAAGGGCACCACCACTGCCACGACGTATCCCGAGGCCGACAGGGCCAAGCTAAGCGACACAGGAAAATGATCACCTACGCGCAGCAAAACTCCGAAGAGCAGACGGACGCCCCGCCGCAGGCCGTGGACGACCATATTGCTCCGGCGCCACGGGTTTCGGTTCAGGCGTTCTGCGAAACGGTCGAGACCGCCGCCGCCGTGCAGTCGGCGGGCGAGGATCGCCGGCTGGCCAAGGCTCACCTCAAGATCCAGATGGGCGGCATGGCGGCCGCCATCGAGGCCTATCGCTCGGCGCCGACGCCCAACGTCATCATCCTCGAAACCGAGGGCCGCAGCGACATTCTGGCCGGCCTCGACCAGCTCGCCACGGTGTGCGACGCCGGCACGAGGGTGGTCGTGATCGGCCGGGTCAACGACGTCACGCTGTACCGCGAGCTGGTGCGCCGCGGCGTCAGCGACTACGTGATTGCGCCGGCACATGCGATCGACGTGGTACGCGCGGTCTGCAACCTGTTCTCGGCGCCGGAAGCCAAGGCGGTCGGCCGCGTCGTCGCCATCGTCGGCGCCAAGGGGGGCGTCGGCGCCTCGACGATCGCGCACAATATTGCCTGGGCGATCGCCCGCGATCTGGCGCTCGATTCCGTGGTCGCCGACCTCGACCTTGCGTTCGGTACCGCCGGCCTCAACTACAACCAGGATCCGGCGCAGGGCATCGCCGATGCCGTGTTCTCGCCGGACCGCGTCGATACCGCCTTCGTCGACCGCCTGCTGTCGAAATGCACCGACCACCTCAGCCTGCTGGCGGCGCCGGCAACGCTCGACAAGGTCTACGATTTCGGCGCCGAAGCATTCGATGCGATCTTCGACACGCTGCGCACCACGATGCCCTGCATCGTGCTCGACGTGCCGCACCAATGGTCCGGCTGGACCAAGCGCGCGCTGATCGCAGCCGACGACATCCTGATCGTGGCGGCGCCCGATCTCGCCAATCTGCGCAACGCCAAGAACATGTTCGACCTCCTGAAGGCGTCACGGCCGAATGACCGGGCGCCGCTGTACTGCCTGAACCAGGTCGGCGTGCCGAAGCGTCCGGAGATCGCAGCGGGTGAATTCGCCAAGGCGATCGAAAGCCAGCCGATCGCCGCCATCCCGTTCGATCCGCAGATCTTCGGTTCAGCCGCCAACAACGGCCAGATGATCGCGGAGATCTCCGCCAATCACCGCGCAGTCGAGATGTTTCTGCAGATGGCGCAGCGGCTGACAGGCCGCGGCGAAACCAAGAAGCCGAGGGGGTCCTTCCTGTCGCCCCTGCTCGAAAAGCTGCGGTCCAAATAGTGGTCCGCGTGGAGTCAAGACGTCGTGTTTGGTAAGCGTAGCGGAAACGATGGGGATTTGCGGGCACCCAAGCCCGCCTTTCAGACGCCGGAGCCTGCCGGATCGTCGCCGATGGCGCGCGAGCCCGCCGCCCCGACGATCTCGTCGCCGCCGCTTGCCCCTGCCAAGCCGCCGCCGCCGGCTCCCGCCGTCGAAGCCCGCCGCTCGGACAACTACTATCAGGTCAAGGCAACGATCTTCGGCGCCCTGATCGAGGCGATCGACCTTGCCCAGCTCGCCAAGCTGGACAGCGAGTCGGCGCGCGAGGAAATCCGCGACATCGTCAACGAGATCATCGCGATCAAGAACATCGTGATGTCGATCGCCGAGCAGGAAGAGCTGCTCGACGACATCTGCAACGACGTGCTCGGCTACGGACCGCTGGAGCCCCTGCTGTCGCGCGACGACATCGCCGACATCATGGTCAACGGCGCAGGCACCGTGTTCATCGAAGTCGCCGGCAAGATCCAGCGCACCGGCATCCGCTTTCGCGACAACCAGCAGCTACTCAACATCTGCCAGCGCATCGTCAGCCAGGTCGGCCGGCGCGTCGACGAATCCTCGCCGATCTGCGACGCCCGCCTCGCCGACGGCTCGCGCGTCAACGCCATCGTGCCGCCGCTGGCGATCGACGGACCCGCGCTCACCATCCGCAAATTCAAGAAGGACAAACTGACGCTGGAGCAGCTCGTCAAGTTCGGCGCGATCACGCCGGAAGGGGCGACCATCCTGCAGATCATCGGCCGGGTCCGCTGCAACGTGATCATCTCGGGCGGTACCGGTTCGGGCAAGACCACGCTGCTGAACTGCCTGACCAACTATATCGAGCACGACGAACGCATCATCACCTGCGAAGACGCCGCCGAACTTCAGCTGCAGCAGCCGCATGTCGTGAGGCTGGAAACCCGGCCACCGAACATCGAAGGCGAGGGCCAGGTCACGATGCGCGAGCTGGT
Organism: Bradyrhizobium sp. UFLA03-84; assembly: GCF_002289535.1. Classification (NCBI taxonomy): domain Bacteria; kingdom Pseudomonadati; phylum Pseudomonadota; class Alphaproteobacteria; order Hyphomicrobiales; family Nitrobacteraceae; genus Bradyrhizobium; species Bradyrhizobium sp. UFLA03-84. The sequence continues at coordinate 321,058 of NZ_NSJY01000005.1, forward strand.
ACGCAACTGCCTGCGTATGCGTCCCGAGCGCATCATCGTCGGCGAAGTCCGCGGACCCGAGGCATTCGACCTGTTGCAGGCGATGAACACCGGCCACGACGGCTCGATGGGCACGCTGCACGCCAACAATCCCCGCGAAGCCCTGTCGCGCTGCGAATCCATGATCACGATGGGCGGCTTCTCGCTTCCCTCACGCACCATTCGCGAGATGATCTGCGCCTCGGTCGACATCATCGTGCAGGCCGCGCGCCTGCGCGACGGTTCGCGCCGCATCACCCACATCACCGAGGTGATGGGCATGGAAGGCGACACCATCATCACCCAGGACATCTTCCTCTACGACGTGGTCGGGGAAGACGCCAACGGCAAGATCATCGGCAAGCACCGCTCGACCGGCATCGGCCGGCCGCGCTTCTGGGAGCGGGCGCGCTACTACAATGAAGAGAAGCGGCTGGCGGCGGCGCTGGACGCCTCCGACTCGCCGGCGCCGGTCTAGGGGAGCGCAGGATGCAGACGCAAACGCTCGCTCTGGCCTTCCTCGCCGCCACCACCGTGGGCGGCATCGCCTGGGTCTTCCTGTATCCCTACCTCTCTGGGGAAAAGAAGGCCGAGTCGCGCCGTGCATCAGTGGCGCGCAACGAGCAGTCGACGACACGAGGCAGTGAGCGCACGCAGCGCTCCCGCCGCGAGCAGGTCGAAGGGTCGCTGAAGGAGCTCGAGGCGCGGCGGCAGAAGGACAAGAAAGTCCCGCTCGGCGTCCGCATCTCGCAGGCCGGACTGGAGTGGTCGGAGCAGAAATTCTGGATGATCTCCGGCGCCCTCGGCCTGTTCGGGTTCGGCACGGCCTTCATGGTCGGCGGGGGACTGCTCGGTGCGGCCGGCATCGGCTTCGCAATGGGCCTCGGCGCTCCGCGCTGGCTGCTCGGCTTCCTGAAGAAGCGCCGCGAGAAAGCATTCCTGAAGGCACTGCCCGACGCCGTCGACGTCATCGTGCGCGGCATCAAGGCCGGCCTACCGCTGTTCGAATCGCTCAAGGCGGTGGTCAACGACGCGCCCGAGCCGCTGCGCAGCGAGTTCCTCGCGATCATCGAGACCCAGGCGATCGGCATGCCGCTCGGCGAGGCCTGCGCCCGGCTCTACGAGCGCATGCCGCTGCCGGAGGCGAACTTCTTCGGCATCGTGATCGCGATCCAGCAGAAGTCCGGCGGCAACTTGTCCGAAGCGCTCGGCAATTTGTCGCGGGTGCTGCGCGACCGCAAGAAGATGGCCGAGAAGATCCAGGCAATGTCGATGGAAGCGAAGGCCTCTGCCGCCATCATCGGCTCGCTGCCACCGATCGTGATGATCCTCGTGTTCCTCACGACGCCGGACTACATCGCCCTGCTGTGGACGAACTCGATGGGCCAGCTGATGCTGGTTGGCTGCGCGCTCTGGATGACGTGCGGCGTGCTGGTGATGAAGAAGATGATCAACTTCGATTTCTGACGGTGCAGCATGATTGATATTCTGGTCGCCAAGCTCCACGACGTCAGGTTCATGACCATGCTGCTTGCCTTCTTCGCGGCAAGCGCGACGGTCTACACGCTGGTGATGCCGCTGCTCGCCGGCGGCGACCTCAACAAGCGGATGAAGGCCGTCGCCAGCGAGCGCGAACGCCTCCGGCAGCGCGAACGCGAACGCCTGGCCAAGTCGGAAAAGGTGACGCTGCGCCAGACGCCGAGGCAGGCCGTCTCCAAGATGGTGGATGACCTGAACCTCACCAAATGGCTGGCTCAGGAAGCGGCAATCGAGAAGCTCGTGATGGCCGGCTATCGCGGCCATGCGCCGTATGTCTACTTCCTGGCAGCGCGGGCGATCACGCCGGTTCTGATGCTGATCGCCGCAATCATCTACACTTTCTTCATCGCGGGCGCGACCTGGTCGCTGACGCTCAAGATCGGCATTTGCGTCGGCGCGGCCTATGCCGGCCTGCAGGCGCCGATGCTGTTCCTGAAGAATGCGATCTCCAAGCGCCAACTCCAGATCAAGCGCGCCTTCCCTGATTCACTCGACCTGCTGCTGATCTGCATCGAGTCGGGCATGTCGGTCGAGGTCGCGTTCCGCAAGGTCGCCAACGAGATCGTCGGACAGTCGATCGCGCTGTCGGAGGAGTTCGCGCTGACAACCGCGGAATTGTCCTACCTGCAGGACCGCAAGTCCGCCTACGAGAACCTGGCGCGCCGCACCGGCCTCGAAGGCGTGAAGTCGGTCTGCATGGCCTTGCAGCAATCCGAACGTTACGGCACGCCGCTCGGGCAGAGCCTGCGCGTGATGGCGCAGGAAAACCGCGACATGCGCATGAACGAAGCCGAGAAGAAAGCCGCGGCGCTGCCGCCCAAGCTGACCGTGCCGATGATCCTGTTCTTCCTGCCCTGCCTGTTCATCGTGATCCTCGGGCCGTCCTACATCAAGATCGCCACGATGCACTGAGCTGCACAAGCAGCGCCTACGAAAACGCCCGGCAATGCCGGGCGTTTTCTTTTGTGCGCACATGAGCTTCGCGAGCCGAGAGCTTCGCTATCGAGCGCAGAAAGCGCGGAGAGCTAGTCGTCCTTGGCGACGACAGGTGTGGCGCGTGATGCGGTCCGCGGCCCGTCCTTGCGGTTCAACATGTCGCGGAGATAGGCGACGTTGGCCGCCGCCTCATCCGCCGGCAGGTCGGCCTTGACGATGGTTTCGGCCTCCGTGAAGCGGCCCTGCAGGCCGACCACCAGCGCAAGGTTCTGCCGGATGCGGGTGTCGGCGCGGGCGCTGGCATAGGCCTGGCGCAGCGTCTCTTCTGCCTTCGGCAATTCCTTGGTCAGCATGTAGGAGAGACCGAGATTGGACAGCACCGACGGCTCGTCCGGAGCCAACCGCAGCGCACTCGCGTAATAGCGCCGCGCTTCCTCGTGCCGGTTCAACTTGTCGAGTGTGGTGCCCTGCACCGACAGGATCCGCCAGTCCGGATTGTCCGGGCTGTGCGCACGGCTCAGCACGTCGAACGCGGCCTGCGAATTACCGTTGTCGGCGAGCGCACGGCCATAGGCGGCGAGCAGCGGCTTGCTGCCGGGGCTGGCGAGCGTGGCCTGCTCCAGCACGGCGCAAGCCTGCGAACGCTGTCCGGTCATGCGCAACGCCTGGCCGTAGGCGATCGCCGCGTCGACATCCTTGGGGTTCTTGCGATAGCGCTCGCCATAGAGCTCGACGGCGCGACGTGGATCGTCGGGCGTTGGATCCGAGCGCGACGCGATCGATCCGGTCACGTCGGACATGGTCTGGCAACCGCCAAGCCCGGCGGCCAAGACCGTCATGAGGGCTGCGGAAGCGAGATGCCGGGTCAAATTGGACTGTCGACGCATGGCACTGTGACTCACGAAATCGGGCGAATGGATCCAACTGAGCGTGCCAGCAATAGACTGTTAACCCTAACGTCTGGTTAACTGCCCGGCACCGCCGGCCGGCGCGCCCGGTTCCAATCCCGCAGGTCACGTCAACCGCGGGCGCGCTACCTTCCGCCGTGAAAGGCGTGTAGTAGCGACCCACGACGCCAGAACAGCCGAGAGCCGCATGCCATCCGTATTCGAGACCGCACCCACGACCGCCGTCACGCCGATCACCTTCGTTACCAAGGCGACTTGGGATGCGATCCGCAGCGAATTGCCGGCGCCGGCGCGCCAGTTCGCCGAGGCCAACGGGTTTGAGGCCAAGCCCGGCAAATCCCTTGCCCTGCCGGCGACCGACGGCGGCATTGCGCAGGTGCTGTTCGGCCTCGAGGATGCCGACCACAAGGCGCGCGATCCGTTCCGGCCCGGCGCCCTGCCGGGCCTGCTGCCGCCGGGCGTCTACCGCTTTGCCAATGCGCCGCATGACACGCAACTCGCCGCGCTCGCCTTCGCGCTCGGCTGCTACCGCTTCGGCCGCTATCGCAAGAACAAGGCCCCCGAGGTCCGCCTGATGCCGCCCGACGGCGTCGACACCGCCGAGATCGCGCGGATGGCGGACGCCGCGGCGCTGGCGCGCGACCTCATCAACACGCCGTCCAACGACATGGGCCCAGCCGAGCTCGCCGAAGTGGCGCGCGATCTCGCAAGCCGGTTCGGCGCCACCTTTAATTGCATCGACGGCGACGAGCTCGCGCAGAACTTCCCGCTGATCCACGCCGTCGGCATGGCGTCGACGCGCGCGCCGCGGCTGATCGATCTGAGCTGGGGCGATCCGGCCCATCCCAAGGTGACGCTGGTCGGCAAGGGCGTCTGCTTCGACACCGGCGGGCTCGACCTCAAGCCGTCGAGCGGCATGCTGCTGATGAAGAAGGACATGGGCGGCGCCGCCAATGTGCTGGCGCTGGCACAGATGGTGATGGACGCAAAGCTGAAGGTGCGGCTGCGCGTGCTGATCCCGGCGGTCGAGAATGCGGTTGCCGGCAACGCGTTCCGCCCGCTCGACATCTTCAAGTCGCGCAAGGGCATCACCGTCGAGATCGGCAACACCGACGCCGAGGGACGGCTGGTGCTCGCCGATGCGCTGGCGCTGGCCGACGAGGAAACACCGGATCTGCTGGTCGATCTCGGCACGCTGACCGGCGCGGCGCGGGTGGCGCTGGGCCCGGATTTGCCGCCGTTCTACACCAATGACGAGGCGCTCGCCGGCGACGTCGCGACGTGTGCAAGGAGCGAGAACGACCCGTTGTGGCGGATGCCGCTTTGGCCGGCGTACGATGTTTGGCTCGACTCCAAGACCGCTGACATCACCAACGCGCCATCAGGCGGTTTTGCGGGCTCGATCACCTGCGCGCTGTTCCTGCAGCGCTTCGTCGAGCACGCCAGGAGCTGGCTGCATGTCGACATCTACGGCTGGACGCCATCCGCAAAGCCCGGCCGCCCCGAAGGCGGCGAGTGCCAGGCCGCGCGCGCGATCTACAAGTTGCTGAGTCAGCGTTATGGATGATCCCCGCCTCACTCCCGCCCGCGACGACGTCGCCGCGAAATATCTCGAGGGCAAGGTCAAGGCTGCACGCTTCGTGGAAGGCGAGACCTTCGAGGTCATGGATGCCATCGCGCCGCTGCGGCGGGCGCCGGCGGCCGATGCCGAACAGATGACGCAGGCGCTGCGCGGCGAGCGCGTCACGATCTACGACCGCAACGGCGAAGGCTGGGCTTGGGGCCAGCTCGCCGATGACGGTTATGTCGGCTGGATTCCCGAGGCCACGCTCGCCAAGCCCGGCGCCGCGCCCACGCATAAGGTGACGGCGCTGCGCACGTTGGCGTTTCCGAGGCCGTCGATCAAGCTGCCGCCGGTCGAGGCGCTGGCGCTGGGCAGCAAGCTCGCAATCGTCCGCGAGGACGGCGCCTTCGCGGTGACCCGCGAGGGCTGGCACCTGCCGCGTCGGCATCTCGCGCCGCTCGACACGATGGCGCCGGATTTCGTCGCCATCGCCGAGCAATTCGTCGGCACGCCCTATCTCTGGGGCGGCAAGTCGAGCCTCGGCATCGACTGCTCCGGTCTGGTGCAGATCGCGCTGACGGCCTCAGGCACCGGCTGCCCGCGCGACAGCGACATGCAGCAGGAGGGACTCGGCGGCGAATTGGCTTCAGCAGAATCGAAGCATCTGCAGCGTGGCGATCTGATCTTCTGGAAAGGCCATGTCGCGATTGCGCGCGATGCGACGACGATCGTTCACGCCAATGCGCATCACATGGCGACGGTCGTGGAGAACACGCAGGCCGCGATCGCGCGGATCAAGGCCGCCGGCAGCGAGGTCGTGGCAATCAAGCGGCTTTGATCGCGTCATTTCGGGCGGCGCGCAGCGTCGAGCCCGGAATCCATTCATCCATTGAACGTGCGGCTCGATGGATGCCGGGTTCTCGCTTCGCGAGCCCCGGAATGACGAGCGCAGGCTACGTCGCCACCGTCCCTCCGCCCTCCGCTTCATGCCGGAACGCAGCGGCGAACAGCGCGCGGGTGTAGTCGCTCTTCGGATTCTTGAACAGCTCGGAGGCCGGCCCCTCCTCCTCGACCTTGCCGGACTTCATCACGATCAGATGGCTCGCCAGCGAGGCAACCACGCGCAGATCGTGCGAGATGAACATGTAGGTGAGATCGCGCTTGCGCTGCAGGTCGCGCAGCAGATCGACCATCTGGGCCTGGAACAGCATGTCGAGCGCACTGGTCGGCTCGTCCAGCACGACGAAGTTCGGCTCCAGCACGACCGCGCGGGCGATCGAGATGCGCTGGCGCTGGCCGCCGGAGAATTCATGCGGATAGCGAAACCGCCATTCCGGATCGAGCCCGACATCCTTCAATGCCTTGATCACCCGCACCTCGCGCTCCTCGCGCGAGAGCTGTGTCTGGTGCACCTCGAGCCCTTCGGCGATGATGTCGGCCACCGACATGCGCGGGCTGAGCGAGCCGAACGGGTCCTGGAACACGATCTGCATGTCGCGGCGGAACGGCCGCATCTGCTTGAAGCGCAGCCCCTGGATATCGTTGCCGAGGAACACGATCGGGCCGTCGGACGAAATCAGCCTGAGCAGCGCGAGCCCGAGCGTGGTCTTGCCGGAGCCGGATTCACCGACCACGCCGAGCGTCTCGCCCTTGCGCACCGCGAGGCTGACGCCATCGACCGCCTTGATGTGGCCGACGGTCGAGCGCAGCAGCCCGCGCTTGATCGGAAACCAGACCTTGAGATTGTCCGCCGACATCACGACCGGCGCGCCGGGCTGCGGCGGCGCCGGATCCGGCTTCGGCTCGGCCGCCAGCAGCGCCTTGGTATAGGCGTGCTGCGGGGCGGTGAAGACCTGCTCGACCGGGCCCTGCTCGACGATCTTGCCGCTGTTCATCACGCAGACCGTGTCGGCGATGCGGCGGACGATGCCGAGATCGTGGGTGATGAACAAGAGGCTCATGCCGAGCCGAGCACGGATCTCGGCCAATAGCGCCAGGATCTGCGCCTGCACGGTGACGTCTAGCGCGGTGGTCGGCTCGTCCGCGATCAAGAGATCGGGCTCGTTGGCGAGCGCCATCGCGATCATCACGCGCTGGCGCTGGCCGCCGGACAATTGGTGCGGATAGCTCTTCAGCCGGGTCTCCGGCTCGGGGATGCCGACCTGGCCGAGCAGTTCCAGCGTCCGCGCCCGCGCCGCCGTGCCACTGACGCCCCGATGCAGCGACAGGATCTCGCCGATCTGGGTCTCGATGGTCTGGAGCGGATTGAGCGAGGTCATCGGCTCCTGGAAGATGATCGAGATGTCGTTGCCGCGGACCTCGCGCATCTCCTGGTCGGATGCGGCCAGCAGATCGCGGCCGCGGAACCGGATCGCGCCGGAGGGATGCGAGGCCGTCGGATAGGGCAGCAGCTTCAGCACCGACAGCGCACTGACGGATTTCCCCGAACCGGATTCGCCGACCAGCGCGACGCACTCGCCGCGCTTGATCGAGAACGAGATGCCGTCGACCGCAAGCGAACGGCCGAAGGCGACCGAGAGGTCACGGACATCGAGCAGCGGCTGGTTGATCGCGTCCATGCCTCAGCCCTTCGAGAACGTCTTGCGCGGATCGAAGGCGTCGCGCGCGGCTTCGCCGATGAAGATCAAGAGCGACAGCATGATCGCGACCGAGAAGAAGCCGGTGAGGCCGAGCCATGGCGCCTGCACATTGGCCTTGCCCTGCGACAGCAATTCACCGAGCGAGGGCGAACCGGGCGGCAGCCCGAAGCCGAGGAAGTCCAGCGCCGTCAGCGTCATCACCGACGACGAGACGATGAAGGGCAGAAACGTCATGGTCGCGACCATCGCGTTGGGCAGCAAATGGCGGAACATGATGACGCCGTTGGAGACGCCGAGCGCGCGCGCCGCCTGGATGTATTCGAAGTTGCGACCGCGCAGGAATTCGGCGCGCACGAGGCCGACCAGCGAGACCCATGAGAACAGCAGGAGGATGCCGAGCAGGATGAAGAAACCGGGCGGCAGCACCGCCGAGATGATCAGGAGCAGATAAAGTGAGGGGATCGCGGTCCAGATCTCGATCAGCCGCTGGAAGATCAGATCGGTCCAGCCGCCGAAATAGCCCTGCACGCCGCCGGCGGCGATGCCAATGATCGAGGACAGGATGGTCAGAATCAGGCCGAACAGCACCGAGATGCGGAAGCCGTAGATCAGCCGCGCGACCACGTCGCGACCCTGATCGTCGGTGCCGAGCCAATTGTATTCGAGGTCGCGGCAGCCGGTCAGGCCCTTGCGCTTCACCACGTCCGCGCACTCCTTCTCGGTCAGCAGCCAGGTCGGCTTCGACGGCACCGCCGTCGGCGGGTCGAGGTTGCGGCTGTCATAGGAGTAGCGGATCGGCGGCCAGATCATGCTGCCGCCCTTGGCGGCAATCTGCTTCTGCAGATAAGGATCGCGATAGTCGGCCGCGGTCTCGAAGTCGCCGCCGAACGTAGTCTCGGCATAGGTGAAGATCACCGGCCAGTACAGACGCCCGTCATATTTGACGACCAGCGGCTTGTCGTTGGCGATGACATTGGCGAACAGCGACGCCACGAACAGGAAGAGGAATATCCAGAACGACCAGTAGCCGCGGCGGTTCGCCTTGAAGTTCTGCCAGCGCCGCTTGTTCAGCGGCGACGGCGAGAAGCCGTGGCGCGTGGCGGGCACGGCCTCGCCGAGCGGCGATTGCGTCGAGGTCTCGACCGGCTGGGGCGCGAGCAGCGTCATCAGACCTCCCGCGCCTCGAAGTCGATCCGGGGATCGATCCACATATAGGCGAGATCGGAGATCAGATTGACCACCAGTCCGACCAGCGAGAAGATGAACAGCGTTCCGAACACCACCGGATAGTCGCGGTTCAGGACGCTCTCGAAGCCGAGCAGGCCGAGCCCATCGAGTGAAAAGATCGTCTCGATCAGCAGCGAGCCCGAGAAGAACGCGTGGATGAACGCGCCCGGGAAACCCGCGATCACGATCAACATCGCATTGCGGAAGACATGGCCGTACAGCACCTGGCGCTCGCTGCAGCCCTTGGCGCGCGCGGTCATCACATATTGCTTGCGGATCTCGTCGAGGAACGAGTTCTTGGTCAGCAGCGTCATGGTGGCGAAGGCGCCGAGCGCCATCGACACCAGCGGCAGCGTGAGATGCCAGAAATAGTCGATGATCTTCCAGTACCAGGGGAATTGCGACCAACCGTCCGAGGTCAGGCCGCGCAGCGGGAAGATGTTGAGGAACGAGCCGCCCGCGAACAGCACGATCAGCAGGATCGCGAACAGGAAGCCGGGAATCGCGAAGCCGATGATGATCACGGCCGAGGTCCAGGTATCGAACCGCGAGCCGTCCTTCACCGCCTTGCGAATGCCGAGCGGGATCGAGATCAGGTAGGTCAGGAGCGTCATCCAGATGCCGAGCGACATCGAGACCGGCAGCTTTTCCTTGATCAGCTGCAGCACGCTGACGCTGCGGAAATAGCTGTTGCCGAAGTCGAACCGCGCGAAATTCCACACCATCAGCGCGAACCGCTCCGGCGCCGGCTTGTCGAAACCGAACTGCACCTCGAGCTTCTTGATGAAGTCAGGGTCGAGCCCCTGCGCGCCGCGATACTTCGAGTTGACGGCGCCGGCCGCTGCGGCGCCCTGGCCACGCTGCGCGCCGAAATCGCCACCGCCACCCGACACGCGCGAGGTGCCGCCGGTGTCGGCGCCGTTGATCTGCGCGATGACACGCTCGACCGGACCGCCAGGGGCAAACTGCACGACGACGAACGAGACAAACAAGATGCCGAGCAGCGTCGGCAGCATCAGCAGGACACGTCGGGCGATATAGGCGCTCATCGGCTACTTCGACTGCTCGAGCTTCGCGGCCTTGGCCGCATCGTACCACCAATTCTCCGGCGCACCGACGCCCTGGGTATATTTCGCCAGCTTCTCGGTATGACCGAACTGATCCCAATAGGCGATCGGATGCGTGTTGCGGTACCACTGCGGCACCCAGTAACGGCCGGCGCGGAACACGCGGTCGAAGGCTCGGCAGGCGACCGTCAGTTCATGGCGGCTGTTCGCGCCGATGATCTTCTCGATCAACGCATCGATCGCCGGGTTGGAGATGCCTGCGAGATTGTAGGAGCCCTTGGTCTTCGCCGCCTGCGAGGAGAAGAACGGCCGCATGCTGTCGCCGGGCGTCGCCGAGAAGCTGAAGCGCTGCATGGTCATGTCGAAATCGAAGTCTTCCACCCGGGCGCGGTACTGCACCGCGTCGACCAGGCGGAACGTCGCCTCGATGCCGAGCGTTCCGAGATTCTTGATGTAAGGCCCGTGGTGCGGCTGCAGCGAGGGCTCGTCGTTGAGGAATTCGATGGTGATCGGCTCGCCGTTCGGCAGCACGCGCTTGCCGTCCTTGACGACACAACCGGCTTCGTTGAGCAGTTGCACTGCCCTGCGCAGCAAAGCGCGGTCCTGGCCGGAACCATCGGACATCGGCGGCACGAACGGCAGGCCGAACACCTCGTCGGGAATGTGGCCGCGGAACGGTTCGAGCAACGCGAGTTCCTCCGGCGAGGGTGGCCCCTCCGCGACCATGTCCGAATTCTGGAACGGCGAGACGGTGCGCGCATACGCATCGTACATGATGGTCTTGTTGGTCCACTCGAAGTCGAAGGCGCAGATCAGCGCCTCGCGCAGGCGCGGGTCCTTGAACTTGTCGCGGCGCATGTTGATGAACCAGCCCTGCGCGCCGGACGGGGTGTCGTCGGGCAGCGTTTCGCGCTTGACGCGGCCATCCTTCACCGCCGGGAAATCGTAGCGTGTCGCCCAGACGCGCGCCGTGAACTCCTCGCGGAACAGATAGCTCTTCGAGGTGAAGCCCTCGAACGCCACATCGCGGTCGCGATAGAATTCGTAGCGCACGGTGTCGAAATTGTAGCTGCCGCGGTTGACCGGAAGGTCCGCGCCCCACCAATCCTTGACGCGGTCGTACTCGACATAGCGATTGACCTCGTACCGGCCGACCTTGTACGGCCCCGAGCCGAGCGGCGCATCGAGCGTCGAGTCCTCGAACGACCTGGTCGCGTAATAGGCCTTGGAGAAGATCGGCAGGCTCGCGACAAACAGCGGCACGTCGCGCGCGCGCCCCGCCGCGAAGGTCACCACCACGGTCGCGTCATCGGGCGCCTCGGCCTTGACGAAGTCGCGGAGTTGCACCTGGATCAGCGGGTGACCCTTTTCCTTCAGCGTAGCGAGCGAGAAGACCACGTCCTGCGCAGTCAGCTTCGAGCCGTCATGGAAGCGTGCCTCGGGACGCATGGCGAAGCGGTAGACCAGCTTGTCCGGCGAGATCTGGACCGACTTCGCGGCAAAGCCGTACATCGCGTCGGGCTCGTCGTTGGCGCGCGACATCAGCGCCGCGAACGTCATGTCCATGCCCTGCGCGCCTTCACCCTTCAGGACATAGGCGTTCAGCGAGTTGAACGTGTAGTAGGACTGGTTGTAGGCGCGCACCCATGGGATCACGGAGAAGGCGCCGCCCTTCGGCGCTTTCGGATTGACGTAGTCGAAGATCTGGAAATCCGCCGGGTATTTCAGGTCGCCGAAAACCGACATGCCGTGCATCTCGGCTCCGTTGTCGGCCGCTGCCGGTGCGACACGCAAGCCTGCAGCACTCAGCGCACCGATGCCGAGACCGAGTGCGTGCCGACGGGAGAATAGCGCCATGCGCGAATCCTTCGATCTTATGAACGCTTGAGCTTGGCCGCCTTGTCGGCGTCAAACCACCAAAGATTTGGGAATCCTGCAACGGCGTATTTCGGCAGTGGGTCGGGATGGCTGAAGCGATCCCAATAGACGTAGCGCTGCTTGTCGTAGTTGAAGTGCGGAACGCAGTAGAAGTTCCAGAGCAGCACCCGGTCCAGCGCCTTGGCGGCGGCGACCTGATCGGCGCGGCTGCCGGCGAAGATGATGCGCTCGATGATGGCATCGACGGCCGGATTCTTGATGCCGGGCAGATTGTTCGAGCCCGTCCGGTCGGCCGCCTGCGAGCCGAAATTGTCGCGCTGCTCGTTGCCGGGCGAGATCGACTGTCCCCATACCTGGGTGACGATCTCGAAATCGAAATCGCGCACCCGGTTCTGGTACTGCACGGTGTCGACGGCGCGCAGATTGACGGTGATGCCGAGACGCTCAAGGCTCGGCTTGTAGAACAGCGCGATCCGCTCCATGCCGGAATCGCCGCTGATGCCGAGGATCTCGACCGTGAACGGCTGACCGGAGGAATCGACCAGCTTGCGGTCGCGGATCTCGAAGCCGGCTTCCTTCAACAGCCGCGTCGCCTCGCGCAGATTGGCGCGCACGTTTTCAGGCGTGCCACCGACCGGATCCTTGTATGGCGTCGTGAAGACTTCCGGCGGCAACTTGTCGCGCACGGTCTCCAGGATCTCGAGCTCCTTGCCTTCCGGCAGGCCGGTCGCCATCAGATCGGGGATGCCGTCGAAATAGCTGGAATCGCGATGATACTCGCCGGTCGACAGCACGCGGTTCATCTCTTCGAAGTCGAACGCGTAGTTGAAAGCGCGGCGCAGCCGGGGATCGGTGAATTTCGGGCGCCTCAGATTGAACACCCAGCCCTGCATCCGGCCCTGATTGCGGACGGTGAAGAGCTCCTTGAGCAGCCGCTTCTCGCGCACCGCCGGCACGTCGTAGGCCGACGCCCATTCCTTCGCGCTACGCTCGCCGTACCAATCGAACTGGTCCGCCTTCAGTGCCTCGCGCGCAACCGTGTCGTCGCGGAAATACTCGTAGCGCAGCTCATCGAAATTGTTCTGCCCGATCGCGATCGGAATATCCTTGCCCCAATAGTCCTTGACGCGCTCGAGCACCACGGACCGCCCGGCCACGAATTCCTTGATCTTGTAGGGACCGGACCCGAGCGGCGGCTCCAGCGTGCTCGCGGTGATGTCGCGCTTCTTGCCCTGCGCGTCGGTGCCTTCCCACCAATGCTTGGGCAGGATGATGAGCTGGCCGGTGATCATCGGCAGCTCGCGGTTGCCGGGACTGTCGAAGGTGAACTTGATGTCGCGGTCGCCGACCTTCTCGGCCTTGGCGATATGCCGGTAGTAGCCGCTGAACATCGGGCTGTTGGCTTTCCACGCCTCGAACGAGAAAATCACGTCCTCGGGCGTGACCGGTTTGCCGTCGTGCCAGCGCGACCCCGGCCGCAGGCGGTAGATCACATAGGAGAAGTCATCGGGAAAGGTCGCACGCTCGGCGAGCTCGCCATAATACGTATCGGGCTCGTCGAGCGAGGCTTCCATCAGCGAATCGTAGATCCGGCTGACGGCCGCCGAAACCGTGCCCTTCAAGCCCGCAACCACGAGGTTGAAGCTGTCATAGGTGCCGGGCTGGAACAGCCGCACGACGCCCCCCTTGGGAGCGTCCGGATTGACGTAGTCGTAGCGCTTGAAGTCGGCCGGGTATTTGATTTCGCCGTATGTCGAGAGGCCGTGGCGCCATTTCAGCCCGCTCGGGGCGTCGTCGGCGAGGGCCGGCGTGATCGCCGACAGGTTGGCGTTGAGTCCGAGCGCCGGAGCGATTGCCGCCAGTGCGCTGCCTTGAAGGAGATGTCGTCGGGTGATCGCCAAATTCGCTCTTCCTGCTTGCGGCCCCGGTTACATGGGACCCAATATAAGGCAACGGTTCGACAAATTACGTTGCTTTTTCCTCATGATATTGACCCGGGAACAATATCGGTGCGGCGAAACGTCCCGATAACAACCCCGCGACAGCGGATTGCCCATGCGAAAACGGCCAGGCATTGCCTGGCCGTTTCGTCCGCATGCTTGCGCGAAGCAATTCGCTACTTCGAAGCGGTCGGGAGCGGAGCCGGATGCTCCGAGTTCGAATTCAGATAGGCGATGATATCGGCGCGTTCGCTGTCCTTCGGCACGCCCGCGAAGCCCATCGCGGTGCCGGGGACGAAGCCCTTCGGATTGGTCAGGAACTTGTTGAGGTCGTCAAACGACCAATCGCCGCCCTTGCCCTTCATCGCAGCCGAGAAATTGAAGCCGCGGCCCTCGCCCTTCTTCTCGCCGACGATGCCGTAGAGGTTCGGACCGACGCGGTTGGGGCCACCCTTTTCGAAGGTATGGCAGGCCTGGCACTTCTTGGCGGCCGCCGCGCCCTTCTCGGCCGAGGCGGTCTGCAGCAGCTTCTCGATCGGCTCGGATGCGGCCGCAGCGGCCTCGCCGCCACCGCCATGGGACTCTTCCTTCACCGCGATCTCAAAACCCGGCTTCTCCGGCTGCTTCGCAGAAAACACCGATCCGGCGGTAAAGCTCATCACCAGGACGACGATGCAGGTGCCGAGGACCGCACCGAGGATTTTGTTGAGTTCGAAGGAGTCCATTTTGGGTCAGGCTCCGGGCCTTGAATGTCGACTTCAGGCCGGGAATACGGCCGCGGGGAAAGACCCGGGAATCGACCTTTCGTGCCTCCCCCCAGGCAGGGTTGAGATATCGGTTTGCCCGCGCTCTGGCAACCCGTATAAACGCGCCGAATTCAACCTCCTCCCCGGCAATTTCCGCAGCCCGGACGGGCCCCGAGACGAATGACGCAATCCCGTACCTTGGTGCTGATTCCGGCCCGCATGGCCGCCACCCGTCTGCCCGGCAAGCCGCTTCTCGATATCGCAGGCGCGCCGATGATCGTCCACGTGCTGCGGCGGGCCGAGGCAGCCGGGATCGGCCGGGTCGCGGTTGCCACCGACTCGGCCGAGATCGCAGCGGCGGTGAAGGCTGCCGGCGGCGAGGTCGTGATGACCCGCTCCGACCATCCCTCCGGCTCGGACCGGATCTATGAGGCGATGACGACCCTCGATCCGGACCGGACTGCCGAGATCGTGGTCAATCTGCAGGGCGATTTCCCCACCATCACGCCCGAGACCATCCAGAGCGTGATGCCGGCGCTCGACGATCCCTCGGTCGATATCTCGACCCTGGCCTCGCGGATCCATACCGAGGAGGAGGATCAGGCGCCGAGCGTCGTCAAGGCCGTCGGCTCCCCGATTGGCGCGAACCGATTGCGCGCGCTGTATTTCACCCGCGCCACCGCGCCCTATGGCGACGGGCCGCGCTACCACCATATCGGCCTCTACGCCTACCGCCGCGCCGCGCTGGAGCGGTTCGTGCAGCTGCCGCCCTCGCCGCTGGAGCAGCAGGAGAAGCTCGAGCAACTGCGCGCGCTGGAGGCCGGGATGCGGATCGATATCACCATCGTCGACACCGTCCCGCGCGGCGTCGACACCCCGGCCGACCTCGAAACCGCCCGCAGAATACTTTCCAAGGCCTGAGCGGGTGCTAAAAGGCCCCGCAGGAAAGAACCCATGACCAAGAAGCTGAAAATCGCGTTCCAGGGCGAGCCTGGCGCCAATTCCCACATCGCGATCGCCGAGGCCTATCCCGACGCCGAGCCGATGCCCTGCCCGACCTTCGAGGACGCGCTGGCCGCGATCTCCTCGGGCGAGGCCGATCTCGGCATGATCCCGATCGAGAACTCGGTCGCCGGCCGCGTCGCCGACATCCATCACCTCTTGCCCGCTTCCGGCCTGTTCATCGTCGGCGAATGGTTCTTGCCGATCCGCCATCAGCTGATGGCGCTCAAGGGCGTCAAGCTCGCCGACATCAAGAGCGTGGAAAGCCACGTGCAGGCGCTCGGCCAGTGCCGGCGCACGATCCGCAAGCTCGGCATCAAGCCGATCGTCGCCGGCGACACCGCCGGCAGCGCCCGCGACGTCTCCGAACGCGGCGACAGGACCGTGGCCGCGATCGCCTCGCGCCTCGCCGCCGAGATCTACGGTCTCGACATTCTCGCCGAGGACATCGAGGACGAAGCCCACAACACCACCCGCTTCGTGGTGCTGGCGCGCGAGGCCAAATGGGCCGCGCAGGGTTCGGGGCCGCTGGTCACCAGCTTTGTCTTCCGGGTGCGCAATTTGCCGGCCGCGCTCTACAAGGCGCTGGGCGGCTTTGCCACCAATGGCGTCAACATGACCAAGCTCGAGAGCTACATGGTCGACGGCAATTTCTTCGCCACGCAATTCTATGCCGATGTCGACGGCCACCCCGACGACCGCGGGCTCGCCTTCGCGCTCGAGGAATTGAAATTCTTCTCGCGCGAATTCCGCATCCTCGGCGTCTATCCCGGCAACCCGTTCCGCGCGACGTTCAGCGAGACGCAGGACTGAACCGAGCACGCAGCCTTTTCGTCCGTCGTCCCGGCGAAAGCCGGGACCACAACCACCGGCTTGGGTTGTGGGAGGAATAGCGGCCCCAGCGATGCGTAACAACTTTGATCCGTGGTAATGGGTCCCGGCTTTCGCCGGGACGACAATCGTTATGCGACCGCCTTCTTCTGCAGCCCGAACGCCTCGGCCAGCAGGCTGTAGGACTTCTTGCGCGCCGCGTGGTCGTAGACCGCGGTGATCACCATCAACTCGTCCGCCTGGCTTGCCGCGATCAGCGGCTGCAGCTTCGTCATCACCGTTGCAGGACTGCCGACGAACAGCCGCGCGCGGTTGCGTGCAATCGAGGCGCGCTCGGCGTCGCTGTAAGGGTAGGCCTCGGCCTCCTCGACGCTCGGCAGGGGCAGATACTGACCGCGGTCGCGGCGCAGCCGGTTGAGATCCATCGACATCGCAAGCCGCTCGGCTTCCGCATCGGTGTCCGCGGCAATGACGGCGACCGCCAGGATCGATTGCGGCGTGGCGCGCCAGCCTGACGGCTTGAAATGCGCCCGATAATTCGTCATCGCCGCGATCGCGTCGTGCGTGGCAAAATGATGCGCGAAAGCAAAGCCCATCCCGACCTGGGCTGCGAGCTCGGCGGAATAGTCGCTCGAGCCGAGCAGCCAGATCGGCGGCAGCGGCGAATCATCCGGCATCGCCACCACATTGTTGTAGGGGTGGCCGGTCGGGAAATCGCGCGTCTCCCACAAGGTCAGCTCATGCAGCCGCTCGAGGAAATCGTCGCCCTCGCGGCGATCGAGCCGGCTGCGCAGCGCGTAGGCGGTGGCACCGTCGGTGCCGGGCGCGCGGCCGAGGCCGAGATCGATGCGGCCGGGAAACAGCGCCTCCAGCATCTTGAAGCGCTCGGCGACAACGAGCGGCGCATGGTTGGGCAGCATCACGCCGCCGGAGCCGACGCGGACGTGCTGGGTCACCGCCGCGATCTGCCCGATCATCAGATCGGGCGCTGGGCTTGCGACCGAGGCGAGGTTGTGGTGCTCGGCGAGCCAGTAGCGGACATAGCCGAGGCCATCGACATGGCGCGCCAGATCGATGCTGTTGCGGAGTGCGGCGGCGGGCTTGGTGCCTGTTGTGACGACGGACAGGTCGAGGACAGAAAGCGGGATCATGGCCGACAGCCTAGTGTGACGTCACGAGGCGACAAAGACCCCGGCCGCGCAGAGCAGTCCCGCTGCGGAAAGCTGGAAGAGGCTGCGCAAGGCATTGGGACGAAACGAGACGATTCATTGACGCACCTCTTGGCCCACATTGCGTTCCGGCGGTATGCATATCGCCAAGATATAATTTAAGATAAATATATCAATACAATAGCAATCTATTTTGGCCGCCATCCCGCCGCCCACCACACGTGCCCCGCAGCCGATTTTTCTCGTTTCCTTGCCAACAATGGGCAATTTCCCATATCCGATGGGCTGTTTCAGCCCACCGGTTTCGCTTATCTTAGGGCCTCCATATCCAGGCCGGACGTCGCCCCTCCAGTTGCGGAGCCCTTGCGTATCATGACCCAGACCATTTCCTCCGTGCCGAACGGCCAGCGCGCGCCAAAGGCGCCGAAAATCTCCTTCGAGTTCTTCCCGCCGAAGACCGAGGAGATGGAGCGCAATCTCTGGGAGACCATCAATCGGCTGGCGCCGCTGACGCCGAACTTCGTCTCGGTGACCTACGGCGCCGGGGGTTCGACCCGCGAGCGCACCCATTCGACCATCAGCCGCATCCTGCGCGAGACCGATCTGCTGCCGGCCGCGCATCTGACCTGCGTCAGCGCCTCGCGCGGCGAGATCGACGACATCGTCGACCGCTACCATGAGGTCGGCGTCCGCCACATCGTGGCGCTGCGCGGCGATCCGCCCGGCGGCATCGGCACGCCCTACTTCACCCATCCTGACGGCTACCAGAGCTCGGCTGAGCTCGTCGCCGGGATCAAGAGGCGCCACGCCGATATCGAGATCTCGGTGTCCGCCTATCCGGAGAAGCATCCGGAAGCGAAGGATTTCGACGCCGACATCGACACGCTCAAGGCCAAGGTCGACGCCGGCGCGACACGCGCGATCACCCAGGTGTTCTTCGACAACGACCTCTACCATCGCTATGTCGACAGGGTGCGGGCGCGCGGCATCGAGATTCCGATCGTGCCGGGCATCATGCCGATGCACAATTTCAAGCAGGCCCGCAATTTCGTCACGCGCACCGGCACCAGCGTGCCGGACTGGCTCGCCGAGAAGTTCGAGGGCCTCGACAATGACGCCGAGACCCGCAAGCTGGTCGCAGCCACGGTCGCGGCCGGCCAGGTGCAGAAGCTGTTCAAGCACGGCGTCGACACCTTCCACTTCTACACCATGAACCGCGCGGACCTCGTGTTCGCGATCAGCCACCTGCTCGGCATCCGGCCGAACGGTGCCCAGAAAGCTGCCTGAATCATGTCCGTACCGGTTTCCCCCAAGCGTAACGCTTTGCTCGCGGCTGCCCGCGAGCGCATCCTGGTGCTCGACGGCGCCATGGGCACGATGATCCAGGGCCTGCAGTTCGACGAAGCCGCCTTCCGTGGCGAGCGCTTCAAGGACTTCCATCGCGACATCAAGGGCAACAACGATCTCCTGATCCTGACCCAGCCCGAGGCGATCACCGACATCCACGCCGCCTATCTGCGCGCTGGCGCCGACATCGTCGCAACCAACACCTTCTCCTCGACCTCGATCGCGCAGGCCGACTACGACATGTCGGACCTCGCCTATGAGATGAACCTGCAAGGTGCCCGCCTCGCGCGTGCCGCCGCCGAGCGGGTGTCCGCCGAAGACGGTAAGCAGCGCTTCGTTGCCGGCGCGCTCGGCCCGACCAACCGCACCGCCTCGATCTCGCCCGACGTCTCCAATCCCGGCTATCGTGCAGTCACCTTCGACGACCTGCGCAAGGCCTACGGCGAACAGGCCAAGGGCCTGCTCGATGGCGGCGCCGACCTGCTGCTGGTCGAGACCATCTTCGACACGCTGAACGCCAAGGCGGCGCTGTATGCGATCTCCGAGATCATCGAAGAGCGCGGCATCGACGTGCCCGTGATGATCTCCGGCACCATCACCGACAAGTCCGGCCGCCTGCTCTCGGGGCAATTGCCGGAGGCGTTCTGGCATTCGGTACGGCACGCCAGGCCGATCACGATCGGCTTCAACTGCGCGCTCGGCGCCGAGGATCTGCGCGCGCACATCGCCGATATCGGCCGCGTCGCCGACACGCTCGTGTGCGCATACCCGAACGCGGGCCTGCCCAACGAGTTCGGTCAGTATGACGAGACGCCGGACTACATGGCGCGGTTGATCGGCGAGTTCGCCACCGCCGGCCTCGTCAACATCGTCGGCGGCTGCTGCGGCACCACGCCCGACCATATCGCGGCGATCGCCAGGGCCGTCGCTCCGCACAAGCCGCGCGTGGTGCCCGAGATCGAACCTCGGCTCAGGCTGTCCGGCCTCGAGCCGTTCACGCTGACCGACGCGATCCCCTTCGTGAACGTCGGCGAGCGCACCAACGTCACCGGCTCGGCGCGCTTCCGCAAGCTGATCACCGCCGGCGACTACACCGCGGCGCTGCAGGTCGCGCGTGACCAGGTCGAGAACGGCGCCCAGGTCATCGACGTCAACATGGACGAGGGCCTGCTCGATTCCGAAGCGGCGATGGTGACGTTCCTCAACCTCGTCGCCGCCGAGCCCGACATCGCGCGCGTGCCCGTGATGGTCGACTCCTCGAAGTTCCACGTCATCGAGGCCGGCCTGAAGTGCATCCAGGGCAAGCCGATCGTCAACTCGATCTCGATGAAGGAAGGCGAGGAGAAGTTCCTGCACGAGGCGACGGTGGCCAAGCGTTACGGCGCCGCCGTGGTGGTGATGGCGTTCGACGAGACCGGCCAGGCCGACACGTTCGCGCGCAAGACCGAGATCTGCAAGCGTGCCTATGACATCCTGGTCAACCGGCTCGACTTCCCGCCCGAGGACATCATCTTCGATCCGAACATCTTCGCGATCGCGACCGGCCTCGAGGAGCACAACAATTACGGCGTCGACTTCATCGAGGCGACGCGCTGGATCCGCCAGAACCTGCCCGGCGCCCACATCTCCGGCGGCGTCTCCAATTTGTCGTTCTCTTTCCGCGGCAACGAGCCGGTGCGCGAGGCGATGCACTCGGTGTTCCTGTATCACGCCATCCATGCCGGCATGGACATGGGCATCGTCAATGCCGGGCAGATGATCGTCTATGACGATATCGACCCCGAGCTGCGGCAAACCTGCGAGGACGTCATCCTCAACCGCGATCCCGGCGCGTCCGAGCGGCTGCTGGCGCTGGCCGAGAAATTCCGCGGCAAGGAGAAGCAGACCAAGGAGCAGGATCTCGCCTGGCGCGAATGGCCGGTCGAGAAGCGGCTCAGCCACGCGCTGGTGCACGGCATCACCGAATTCATCGAAGCTGACACCGAAGCCGCCCGCCAGAACGCCTCCCGCCCGCTCGACGTCATCGAAGGCCCGCTGATGGCCGGCATGAACGTGGTCGGCGACCTCTTTGGCGACGGCAAGATGTTCCTGCCGCAGGTCGTGAAGTCGGCGCGCGTGATGAAGCAGGCGGTGGCCTATCTGATGCCGTTCATGGAAGAGGAGAAGGCACGCAACCTCGCCAACGGCATCACCGGCGGCCGCAGCGCCGCTGGCAAGATCGTGCTTGCCACCGTAAAGGGCGACGTCCACGACATCGGCAAGAACATCGTCGGCATCGTGCTCCAGTGCAACAATTTCGAGGTCATCGACCTCGGCGTCATGGTGCCCGCGAGCAAGATCATCGAAACCGCGAAGGCCGAGGGCGCCGACATTATCGGCCTGTCCGGCCTGATCACGCCCTCGCTCGACGAGATGAGCTTCCTAGCCGGCGAGCTGGAACGGCAGGGCATGAACGTGCCGCTCTTGATCGGCGGCGCCACCACCAGCCGCGTGCATACCGCCGTAAAGATCGACCCGAACTATCCGGGCGGCCCGGTGGTGCATGTCAACGACGCGAGCCGCGCTGTCGGCGTCGCCTCCTCGCTGCTGTCGGCCGACAAGAAGCAGGCCTATGCGGCCGAGGTGCGCGCCGAATACGCGAAGATCTCGACGGCGCATTTCCGCGCCCAGGCCGACAAAAAGCGGCTGAAGCTTGCTGAAGCGCGCGCCAACAAGGTCGCGATCGACTTTGCGGCGGTGCCGCCGAAGAAGCCGGCCTTCTTCGGACTGAAGAGCTTCGACGCCTACGATCTGGCGGAGCTTGCCGACTACATCGACTGGACGCCGTTCTTCCAGACCTGGGAGCTGACCGGCCGCTTCCCGGCGATCCTCGACGACCCCAAGGTCGGGGAAGTCGCGCGCTCGCTCTATGCCGACGCGCGCAAGATGCTGGACACGATCATCAGGGAGAAGTGGTTCACGGCCCGCGCGACCGTCGGCTTCTGGCCGGCGAACGCCGTCGGCGACGACGTCGAGGTCTATGCCGACGAGAACCGCGCCAAGAAGATCGCGACCTTCCACACGCTGCGCCAGCAGCTCGAGAAGCGCGAGGGCCGCTTCAACGCCGCGCTGTCGGACTTCATCGCGCCCAAGGACACCGGCGTGCCCGACTATATCGGCGGCTTCGTGGTCACCGCGGGAATCGGCGAGGACGCGGTTGCCGACCGCTTCAAGAACGCCAATGACGACTACTCGTCGATCCTGTGCAAGGCGCTGGCCGATCGCCTCGCCGAAGCCTTTGCCGAGCGCATGCACCAGCGCGTGCGCAAGGAGTTCTGGGCCTATGCGCCCGGCGAGACGTTCTCGGCGGACGAACTGATCCTCGAGAAGTATGACGGCATCCGTCCGGCGCCCGGCTATCCGGCGCAACCCGACCACACCGAGAAGCGGACGCTGTTCGCGCTGCTCGACGCTGAGAACACCGCGGGCGTGAAGCTGACCGAGAGTTTTGCGATGTGGCCGGGATCGTCGGTCTCGGGCCTGTACTTCTCGCATCCCGAAAGCTTCTATTTCGGCGTCGGCAAGATCGAGCGCGATCAGGTCGAGGACTATGCCGCGCGCAAGGCCATGACGGTCGCCGAGGTCGAGCGCTGGCTCGCGCCGGTGCTGAACTACATCCCCTCGCAGGACAGCGCCAAGGGCCAGGCGATTGCGCCCGCCGCGACGCCCGCCAACGACGAGGAACTGGCCTCGCATCCGCAGGGCTGCACCTGTGCGGTGCACCTCGCCTGGCGCAAGAAGAAGGTGGGCGCGGGCTAGCTTTGCCACCCTCCCCCTCCAGGGGAGGGTGATGAGGTCGCCTTTTCCGGCAGTCCGTAGCCCGGATGCAGCCAAGCGCGATCCGGGATAGACTGCGACCGCACGCTGGCCGGTCCCGGATTTCGCTTGCGCTTGATCCGGGCTACAGGCCTCGTCGTTTGGCGCAGAGAGAAATCCCCCATGCAGTTCTTCTCCTTCTGGCGATCGCTGGCGAGCTTTCGGGTGCGGATCGCGCTCAACCTCAAGGGCGTGCCGGCCGACGTCGTATTCGTCGATCTCGATGCCGACGCGCATCGCGCCGATGCGTATCGCAAGATCAATCCGCAGATGGCGCTGCCGGCGCTGGTGACCGACGATGGCACCGTGCTGTTCCAGTCGCTCGCGATCGTCGACTATCTCGACGAGACCTATCCCGACCCGCCGCTGCTGCCATCCGACGCGCTCGGCCGCGCCCGGGTGCGCGGGCTGGCGCTGATGGTCGCCTGCGAGGGCCATCCGCTGCTGACGCCGCGGGTGCGGCGCTATCTCGACCGCGAGCTCGATCTGCGCGACAGCCAGCAGAGCGCCTGGCGGCGGCACTGGACGGTCGAGACGCTGGCCGCGCTCGAGGGTCACCTCGCCGGCCACAAGGCGACCGGCCAGTTCTGCCACGGCGATACGCCGACCCTCGCCGACATCTGCCTGGTCGGCCACGTCACGGCGGCGATCAACCAGCAGATCAGCCTGTCGCCCTGGCCGACCGTGAAGCGCATCCACGAAACCGCGATGGCGCTGCCGGCGTTCGCCAAGGCGCATCCCGCCGCGCAACCGGATACGCCGGAGGCGATGCGGGCGAAGTAGGCGGCATTCTCTCCACGTCGTTACGAGCGAAGCGCTCCCGTTGCGCAGTCTCTCCACGCGTCGTCCCGGCGAAAGCCGGGACCCATAACCACAGGGTTCGGTTGTGAACGGGATCGCGGTCCCTGCGTCGCGCAACAACCAACATTCGGGGTAATGGGTCCCGGCCTCCGCCGGGACGACGGGGATGGATGGTTCTCGATTCAAGGCGTCCTGGACCGCCCGGTCGAGCCGGGCGATGACAGCTTTGGTGGGGACGCAGCTTCGCGTTCTCGCGACATGGATCGTGCGAGCTTTGCTTACCCGCCGCTACCACTCTCCACACGCCCGGCAATGCGATCCCGGACCGTCCGCGCGATCGCCGCCGGCGCTTCGTCGGGGATCGAAAAGCATGAGCTCGCGTTGATCTCACACAGCACGTAGGTGTCGGCACCATCAGCGTCGCGGGGACCGTAGAGGAAGTCCGCATCCCAGATCACCGGCAGCGATGCTTCGTCGATCGCCAGCGTCTTCATCAGCTGCGGAATCCATTCGTCCTCCATCGAACGACGCAGCGCCTGGAATTGCCCGGCGTCTGGGCCATGCATGATGCGCGGTCCGGGTTGGGCCTGCGGTGAATCCGGGCCCTCCGGGGGCGGCGGGATCAAGGCCTTGATCAGCTGATGCCCGAACCCCGCGACCGTCGAGCCGCTGACATAGCAACGGATCATGCCCTCGGGCAGGCGTGGCTGGAATGGCTGATCGATGATGCAGCCGCCCCAGCCGAAATACGGCTCGCAGCGCGCCATGAAATCTTCCAGCGGCATCTCCTCGGGTTGGCTGCCGCGCAGCGCATGCAGCACACGCACCGCCGCATCCGGTAGGGCTTCCACCTTCCAGACGCCCTGGCCGCCATTGCCGCGATTCTGCTTGAGGACGCGCGGACCGGCCGCGCGAAGCCGCGGCGGGAATTCGGCACGGAATGCCTCGGCCGTGGCGTATCGATGCGTGTCGGCGCCCCAGCCCAGATGACGCGTGCGGTGGAGCACCTCCTTGACGCCCATCTTGAGGATGACATCGGGATGTGCGCTGACCCACGGACGCTTCACCGCGACCTCGCGCAGCAGCGGATCGAGCGCCGCCCGCGTCTTGCCCTGGTGGATCGGATCGACCCAGACCAGAACGCCGTCCATGGTCAACAACTGGTCGCGGACGAGATCGGCGAATGTCTCGTCATAGACGACGGGCACGGCCTCGATGCCGGCGGCATCGAGCGCTTCGAAGACGCGAACGAAACGGCTGTTCTGCGGCGTCGCCTCGCGGCGCGACGCGGCATCTCCACGCCACAGGATGGCGATCTTGGAACGGCGAATAGTCTGCGGTTGGATGTCCATAGCAAGCTCCACGACAGGTTGTCGCGCAGAGCTTGGACCGACGGTCTCACGGGGAGTCTGCCTGTCCCCGTGAAAGCAACTCTAGCCGGCCTGGTGCAGGTTTCAAGATGGAAGCGAGTCGACCGCGGATCACGCCATGATCCCGTGCAGCCCCAGCCAGCCGGTGTAGAGGCCGACCAGCACGATCAGTGCGGCCGACACGTAAGGCGCGCGCTGTGCGAAACGGCTGAAGCCGCCCCAGTGACGCTCGACATGGCGGAGGCTGAGCGCGGCCGCAACGCCGGCGGAGACCATGGTAATGGCAAGCCCGATGCCGAAGCAAAGCACCAGCACGAAGCCGAGGCTGAACTGCTTGAGCTGAAGGCAAAGCAGCAGCACGGTGATCGCTGCCGGGCACGGAATGAGCCCGCCGGTCAGGCCGAACAGGATGATCTGCCAGGTCGTGACGGTACGCCCGGCGAAGCGCTTGCGGATGTCGGCGGCGTGCGCGCGCGCGTGCGCGTCGTCCGCCTCGCCGAGATCCATATGCGCATGGTCGTGCTCCTCGAACAGGACCTCCGCAACGTCTGCCCGCACCGACAGCCGCGCCTTGAAGGCATGCGGCTCGGGAATTTCATCGATGCTTTCTAGATAGCCGCCCTGCTCGGTGAAGCGAAAACGCTGCTCGCTGCCGTCAGGGCGGATCGTCACGACATCAACCTCGCCGGCCGCCGGCAGCGCCCCGGCCTCGCTCCGCAACCGCCAGCGCGGCGGCACGCCGTCCTCGAAGACTTCGAGCGACAGCGGCTGCCCGGCGAGGGTCAATTGGCGCGCCTCGTCGTGGTGATGATGGTGATCATGGTCGTGATCATGGTGATGATCGTGTTCGGAGGTCTGCTCGCGCCAGGTGCGCCAGGCCATCCAGGCCGCGATCGCGACGATGATCACTGCCGAGGCCAGCTGCAAATAGGCTTCGCTGCGTTCGCCGGACCATTGCTGGCCGAAATGCAGGCCCGCCAGCGCCACGATCCAGACGATCGCGGTGTGCGAGATCGTCGCCGACAGGCCGAGCAGCACCGCCTGCACCACCGTGCCGCGGATCGCGACGATGAAGGCCGCCATCATCGTCTTGGAGTGGCCGGGCTCGAGACCGTGCAGTGCGCCGAGCAGGATCGCACTGGGGATGAACAGCCATGCATGCGCGCTGCTCTGCTGCAGCAACTGGGACAGATCGGTCATAGGCTTCGCTTCAGGACGGCGCTACTTCAAATAGGTACGAACGACATCGATCAGATCGGCGGCGCCCTGGGCCTTTTCGGGATCCTTTTCCCGGGAGGGATCCACGACGTGATGGCGGATGTGATCCTCGAGCAATTCGGCGGTGAGGCCGTTGATGGCGCCGCGAACCGAGGCCACCAGCATCAACACGTCGGCACAGCCGATCTCGGATTCCAGGGCCCGCTCGACGGCCTCCAGCTGACCCTTGATGCGGCGAACCCGGCCGACGAGCTTGGACTTGTGCTTGATGGTGTGCGACATAGCCTATAATATAGGGGGGTACCCTATTTTGGTCAACCGGTTCGAGAGGCGGCTGGCTCTCGATGGCGGCGTTCCACGCGCTTTACATTGCGTGGCGGACGGCATTGAATTCGGTCAAACCAACAAGGCCAACGAGGCAAGCAAAGAGGCGTCGCGTGAAAGTCCGCGTCCTGTTGGTGGCTCTCCCGATCCTGCTGTCGAACGCGCTGCCGGCCGTCTCCAAGAGCAGCATCGGGCATAATGACGGCCCTTGGAATTCCGATCACATCGACGGTCTGCCGCCCGAAGTCCGGCAATACATCGCGGGGATTTGCAAAGGGCCCGCCAGCGCCCAACACGACTTCGCGACCTATTCGCCGCGTGAAAAGCGCTGGCGAATAAACCTCGAATATCTCCGGTGCAACGGCATCGGTGCGTTCCGCCGGGGCAACCAGTGCCTGGACGTGGACTTCGTCGAGCAAGGTTCGCGATTTCACCTCGGCGCACAACAATACAGAGATTGCGGCTTCTAGATCGCAACGATCCCGATCGGATGTCATCTTGCGCCACGGTCGAGACATTGTTCCAAACCGCGCAGGTGAATTGTTCGTGACAGTGGCGTGGGGTTTCGACCGTGACCGCGGCGCACTCCGGTTGACATCGATCGGCACAAGGTCTTAATTCCAACGCACGGGGATGTGCGATCTCCCCGCGAGGCGACATGCCCAAGAATCGCGTCCTGTTCACCAAGGACGCACCATGTCGGCATACACCTCGATCTCATCCGAAAAACTGTCTCGTCTCATTGGTACCGCCAAGGCGCCGACGCTTGTCGACGTTCGCCTCGACGAGGATTTCACCGCCGATCCGTGCTTCATCCCGGGCGCGGTCAGGCATTCGCATCTCGACGTCCTGGACTGGGCTTCCGGCCTGACCGGCCAGTCCGTGGTCGTGGTCTGCCAGAAGGGCCAGAAGCTCGCCGAAGGCACCGCCGCATGGCTCCGCTGCAGCAACATTGCAGCCGAAGTTCTCGAGGGCGGACATCTCGGCTGGAGCCAAGCTGAGCTACCGACCGTGCCCGCCGACCGGATTCCGAAACGCGACGGCCGCGGCCGCACCGTCTGGGTCACGCGATCGCGGCCGAAGATCGACCGCATCGCCTGTCCGTGGCTGATCCGCCGCTTCGTCGATCCCGCGGCCGTGTTCCTGTTCGTGACCTCGGCGGAAGTCGAGGCCGTCGCCGAACGGTTCGGCGCCACGCCGTTCGATATCGAGAACGTGTTCTGGAGCCATCGCGGCGAGCTCTGCACGTTCGATGTGATGATTCGGGAATTCGGCCTCTCGACGCCGGCCCTGGAGCGGCTCGCGGCCATGGTGCGGGCGGCGGATACCGCGCGGCTCGATCTGTCGCCCGAGGCGCCTGGACTGCTCGCGGCCTCGCTCGGCCTGTCGCGCATGTTCGACGACGACCTCGAACAACTGAGCGCCGGCCTCTTGCTCTACGACGCCTTCTATCGCTGGTGCCGCGACGCGACCAAGGAGACGCACAACTGGCCGACCAGCAAGGTGAAGCCGTAACCGGCTTTGCTGCCAATGAGAGGCGCGCGGAAATCGCGCCTCTGGACCAACCTGGGGCGGGGCCACACAACCAGGAGAACAACGATGCAGAGGCTCCTTCACATGATGCTCGTCGTCGCGATCACGAGTACCGCGACGCCCGCACGCGCCCTGACGCAGGACGAGCTGGTCGCGAAACTTCAAGCCGCCGGCTACGCGAACGTGAGCGACGTCAAATCGACGGCCGAAGGTACGACGGCGAAGGCGATGAAGAACGGCAAGCCCGTGCGACTCGTGATCGACAGCCGCGGCCAGGTCAAGGAGCAGGACTGAGGTCCGGCACCGCCGTCAATAGAGAGCGATGGAGTCACAATAATGATGAGAATAACTCTGGCCCTGTGCATGGCCGCCCTGTGGCCGGCTACGGTGCTCGCAGCACCGGCTGCGCTCAGCAATGACCGGGAAGCCGCCGTGACGGTGCTGGCAGCGATCGTTCATCCGCCGGCAACCGAAACGTTGCGCGGCATCGTCGATAGCGTCGATGAGGGTAACGATACGCTGCTGATACGGCTGTCCGCAGACAGGACCGAACCATTCAAGGTTCAGGACGGCCTGATCTTCAATGCCGTCCGCTTCGGCGACCCCGTCGAAATCTCGGTGCAGACCATCTCGGGATTCCCGACCATCGTCGGACTAACCAAGGAATAGAGCCACGATCTGACCCATCAAATCCAGATTCGGGGCAGCAATCCAATACATGTGGAGAGTCCGATGACCATCAACACCGAACGACGAAACTTCATCGCGACGGTCGGTGCGGCCGCAGCATCAACAGCCGTGCTCACCACCAATCAAGTCCTTGCCGAAGCCAACCCACAGACAGGAGCCAAGGCGATGCCCTATAAGGCCAAGCCGATGCCGTTCGACCCGAAGTCGATCACCGGCATCTCGGAAAAAATCCTTATCAGCCATTACGAGAACAACTACGTCGGCGCGGTGAAGCGGCTGAACGCCATCGGCACACAGCTTGCCGAGCTCGACTTCGCCAAGGCGCCGAACTTTGTGATCAACGGCCTGAAGCGCGAAGAGTTGATCGCATCGAACTCGATGATCCTGCATGAGATCTATTTCGATGGACTGGGCGGGGCGGGCAAGCCGGGCGGCGCGCTGGCTGAGGCGATCGTGCGCGACTTCGGGAGCATGGAGCGCTGGCACGCGGAATTTGCGGCGATGGGCAAGGCGGAGGGTGGCGGATCGGGCTGGGTGATCCTCGCCTACTCGCCCCGCGACAAGCGACTCGTCAACCAATGGGCTGCCGATCACACGACGACCCTCGCCGGAGGTCGCCCGGTCCTGGTGCTCGACATGTATGAACACGCCTATCACATGGACTTCGGCGCGGCCGCGGCGCGCTATGTCGACATCTACATGGAAGCCATCCGCTGGGACAACGCGGTCCGGCTGTATGAGCAGTACTCGAAGGAGACGTGAGGAGAGTTCTGTGAGCAACCGAATGAGTGAGGCGATCTTCCAGAAACCATCCCTGATCCACCGCGACGAACAAAGTTCTCTGCAAGGAGCCTTCCCGTGATCACGCCGACAGATTCGCAGCGCAGCCGCTTGGCAGAACTGGCACGCTATTTCCTGCGCCTCGGCTTTCTCGGCTTCGGCGGCCCGGTCGCGCTGGTCGGGCAGATGGAGCGGGAACTGGTCGACGGCAAGAAATGGCTGACCAAGGCTGAGATGAAGGAATCGATTGCCATCTGCCAATCGCTTCCTGGGCCGCTGGCGATCCAGGTCGGCATTTACGTGGCGTGGCTTCGCGGCGGCTTCTGGGGCGCCTGGGTCGGCGGATGGTGCTTCATCCTGCCCAACTTCGTCATCGTGGCTTCGCTCGGCGCCCTCTACGTCTATCTCGGCGATCTCCAGCCGGTGACCGCGATCTTCTACGGTGTCAGTCCCGCAGTGATCGCGCTCATCCTTCACTCCTGTTACCGGCTTGCCAAGCTCGGCATGGAAGACTGGCTGCAATGGGCGATCGCGGCGGTTTGCCTCGCCGTCACGGTCATCCTCCAGGCCGAGGTCGCGCTGCTGTTCATCGGAGCGGGCATCGTGGGCATCCTCTATTACGGCAAGCCGTTCAAACGTTCGCCTGCGATCCTGCCGGGAATTGCCATCGTGCCGGTCGCCGCAGGTCCGATCGCGCCGGTCGCAAGCGGGTCCACGCTCTCCAAGCTTCTGCTGTTTTTTCTCAAGGCCGGCTCGCTGACCTTCGGCAGCGGCCTCGTGATCGTACCGTTCCTCGAGCAGGGACTCGTGCAGCAATACAACTGGCTCGATGAGCGACAATTCCTCATCGCGGTCGCGATCGGCATGATCAGTCCGGGACCGGTGGTGATCACCGCAACCTTCGTCGGCTACCTCGTGGCGGGATTTTGGGGCTCCGTGGTATCCACGATCGGCATCTTCCTGCCGTCGTTCCTGCTGGTGCTGATCGTTGCCCCCCTGCTTGCACGGCATCGCGGAAACGCCAACGTCCAGGGCTTCGTGAAGGGGGCCTATGCAGCCGCGATCGGAACCATCCTCGGCGCTTGCATACTGCTCGGCAAGATCGCCATCGGCGACTGGCTCACCGCGCTGATCGGAATCGCGTCACTGGCGGTGCTGTTCCGCTGGAAGGTAAGCAATCCGCTGCTGATCGCGGCCACCGCGGTGGTCGGCCTGATCGCGTACCCATGGCTGCAGCCGGCCTGGGTAATGGTGAAATGACAGTTTCGGCGAGGGACGGCAGGGGCACACTGCAACCGACGTGACAAGCATTGAGAGTGCGGGCCGGGCCGCATCAGTTGAAACACCGCTGCGTTATCGGCGTTGAGAACGTGCCCGCGGCTCGCTAGATCAGGGCCAGCCCCACCCGCCGCTGCGGCCCGTTGGTCCGCACGCCATCGAAGAGTTCATCTCATGCGACCCCACATCATCTGCCACATAGGCACGTCGATCGACGGCCGGCTTCATCCCAGCCGCTTCACCAAGGCAGCTAGCGGCATTCCCGCCGAGGTGCTGCGCAGCCACTACGAACGGATCCATGACGGCTTCAATGCCGATGGATGGATCATCGGCCGCGTCACCATGAACGAGATGGCCAAGGGAACGGAGCGGCACTTCGCCAATGCGCCCAGGCTGCCGCGCGAGGCGCATCTCTCCAACCGCGACGGCCGCAAGCTCGCCATCGGCATCGATCCGTCGGGCCGCGTGCATTTCGGCAAGGACAATGTCGGCGGCGATCACACCGTTGCGGTGCTCGGCGAACAGGTCTCCGACAGCCATCTCGCCGAGCTGCGCGAGGACGGCGCGTCCTACATCTTTGCCGGCCCCAGGGGTGACGATCTGCCGGGCGCGATGACGCAGCTGGCATCGCTGTTCGGCGCCAGGACGCTGCTGCTCGAAGGCGGCGGCGGGATCAACGGCGCATTCCTCAAGCACGGGCTGATCGACGAGTTCAGCACCTTGATCTTTCCGGCGGTCGACGGCGTTGCTGGATCGCAAAGCATCGTCGATTACCACGGACCCGACGGCGACCGTCCCGGCGCCGGACAATCGCTGCGGCTGACGCATTGCGAGACGCTGGAAGGCGGCATGGTCTGGCTGCGCCACGCGGTCGAGCGTGCGCCGGGCTGAACGCCTGACGGTCGAGCTCTCGACAAGGTCGGCGATCCGGCTCAATCTGCGCCTGCGGACATGACGAACGCGGGGGCGGCATGGAGCATTGGCTTCGCATCAGCGCAAACGTCGCCTCGATCCTGACGTCGATCATCGCGGCCGGCGCCTCCATCGTGTTTTGGGCGAACAAGCGTTCGAGACGCACGCGGCTCGAGAATTACCTGAAGGCGAAGAAGCAGAAGTCGCCCGACGAGCTGTTCAGTGCGACGCGCCTGATGGCCGATCTCGGCATGACGGAGGCGGAGATTTTCGCGGCCAGTTTTTCCAGTCGCCACATTGCGCGGGACGTTCGCAAGGACCTCAGCACCGGCTTTGCGGCGGAAGTGCTGTTCCAGTATCGCGACAATCCGACGGCACGCTGAGCGCGCGGCCCGGCGATCGATCGCCTATTGCCGCGAACTCCCGGGCCAACCGTTGCGACACGCGGCGACGAAGAACGCGACGCCGCGCGGCTCGATGCTGGCATGACGGGACGGTAATTTGTTCGAGCCGGTGTCAGAACTTGTAACTCAACGCGGCGCGGGCAACGCTGAACCTGTTCTCGCGGCTGGCGTTGTAGCGAATCTGACTCTGCAGCGGATCGGTGCCCTGGAACGTCGCTGTGGCGCCGCTTGCGCCGAGATCGACGTAGAGGTATTCGCCGCGCAGCGTCCAGTTGTTGGTGAAGGCATATTCGGCGCCACCGCCGGCGGTCCAACCGACGCGGACCTCGGAATTGTCGCCAAGCCAAAGCCGCGACAGGCCCGTGGAAAACGCCGACGAATTGGCGATGCTGGTCTTCACCTCACCGTAGGCGAGACCGCCCGTCCCGTAGATCAGCAGGCGCTCGGTCGGCACAAAGCCGATGCGGCCCCGCACGGTGCCAAACCAATCGACCTTGCTGGTACTTTGAAAATTGTAGTTTCCGGTCACGGTGGCAAATCGACCGCCCCCGCCTCGGCCGCCAAAACCACCAAAACCACGGGCATCGAGAACGGCGGTGGCGCTTCCGCCCCTGGACGATTTCAGATCGACACCGTTGAAATCGGTTTCCACGCCCAGGACAACCCGATCGATCCGATAGTTGAATCCGAGTAGTCCACCAGCAGTGACGCCCGCTTGGTTGTTGTCCGAAACGGGGATACGAACGACGTTGTCGAGGCCGACGATCGAAATGACATTGCTGCTGGTCGTGACATTCCCACCATCATACCAGCCGCCGCCCACATTCACGCCGGCGTAGAAGCCAGACCAGTTGAACACGGGAGCCACCAATGGCGGAGCCTTGGTCCAGCTGCGCTCTCCCAGGTCAGCGGCAGACGCCGCGCTTGCAAACCCCACGAATAAAGCCAGGCCAACCCCAGCGATTGCAAAACCACGCATTCCCATTCCCTTGCACTCGGCAAAGCCGATTAACTTAAGGTTGTGCATCGAGGAAGAGGAGCGGCAGCATGCCGCACTCGCACTCTGGCATTTGTTGCAATGTGTTGTGAATTTACAACGACCCGAGTTCGCTGAGCGAACTTTGCTTGAGTAACCGGATCAATCGGTCCCGCGGCACGCGGCAACGAAGAACGCGACGCCGCGCGCGACGTGCTCATCGATCTCGGGGTCGAGCGCTTTCAGGTCCACCTCGAACAGGGCGCGGAGCAGCATCGGCACCGCGATGATGTCGAGAAACAGCCGCGCCGTGGTCGGCAGCTGCTCCGGCGCGAAGGCCGGCAGCTTGCCGAGTTCGTCGGATTGCGTCAGCTCGCGCAGCAGGTGAATCCCGAGCTCGGTGCTGAGCGCACGCGCCCGGCGGTTGACGGTGGCGGCGAGATCCGGGAAGCGGTGCGCCTCCGCGATCGCGAGCCGCATGAGGCCGATCCGGTCGGCGTCGAAACCCCAATGCAGCAGGGTCGAGGCGACGCTGGTGAGGCGTTCCTCGATGGTCGCGCCGACTGGCGGGTCGGCCTTGAACTCGGCGATGCGCGACAGGATGTCCCGCGTCACCACCTCGGTGAACAGCGCCCGCTTGTCGCGGAAGCGCGCATAGATCGTACGCTTGCCGGAGCGTGCGACTTCCGCGATCTCGTCGATGCTCGCGCCTTCGAACCCGCGCTGCAGAAACACCTTGCGCGCGGCATCGAGGATGCGCGCATCGACCTCACCGGCCAATTCCTTCGGCGGCCGGCCGGCGCGCACCTCGACGGGGCTGGCCACAGGCCGGGTCGCCAGTTTGGTCTTGGGCGCCCGTGGCGTCTTCAGGGTGCTGGTGGTCATCGCCTTGGCCCGGGTTCCATCAACCGGTCTAGCCGGCAACACCACGCAATATAGCCCTATCACATCTAGTTGTAAATAGAACGGTACAGTTCCGTTCCTATTGACGCGCCGCACAGCCGGGACTATTTGCCGCACAGAACGGAACGGTTCCGTTCCCTTTTTGCGAAGGCCTTGCAGACCTCGCCGGACAGCTGGAGCAGCCAACATGTTCGAAGACACTGTTTTGGAGCGCGACCAACCGGGGCATAACGGCAGCGAGGGCGCGCCCTCAACTCCCGCCCCTCATGAGCCCAACATCGCGTCGGAGCGGCCGGAGATCACCGCGAAGGCACCCGCCGAGGGGCGCCCCGCCGCCAGGGAGCCCGCGCCGCCTGCGACAATCCCACCGGAGATCACCGGCAAGGCGCCGCGCAGCTTCCTGCGCCGTCGGCCCGTGGTCTCCGCTGTCGGCGCCGTGCTGCTCGCCGCCACGCTCGGCGGCGGCTACCTCTACATGGACTACACCGGGCATTTCGAATCCACCGACGACGCCTTCATCGCGGCACGGCAGTCCGCGCTCGCCCCGAAGGTCTCCGGCTACATCACCGCGGTCCCCGTCACCGACAACCAGCACGTCAAGGCCGGCGACGTGATCGCCCGGCTCGACGACCGCGACTATCGCGCCGCCCTCGCACAGTCCGAGGCACAGGTCGCCGCTGCCCAGGCCAGCATCGAGAATGTCGACGCGCAGCTCGACGTGCAGCAGGCGCAGATCGCGGCCAGCCAGGCCCAGGTCGACCAGGCGCAGGCGGCACTGACCTTCGCCCAGCAGCAGGCGACGCGCTACCAGCATCTCGAGCAGACCGGCTACGGCACGGTGCAGAACTCCGAGCAATACACCTCGCAACTGCATCAGCAGCAGGCATCGCTGTTGAGCTCGCAGGCGCAGCTGAATCTGGCGCAGCGCCAGGTGGAATCGCTGAAGGCACAGCGCAAGAGCGCGGTCGCCAATTTGGCGCAGGCCGACGCGCAGCGCGACCAGGCGAAGCTCAACCTGTCCTATACGACGGTCACCGCCGCGCAGCCCGGCCGCGTCGTCAACCTCTCGGCCGCGGTCGGCCAGTTCGCGCAGGCCGGCACCAACCTCACGATGTTCGTGCCCGACCAGACCTGGGTCACCGCGAACTTCAAGGAGATCCAACTCGACAAGATGCGCCCCGGCGAGAAGGTGACGATGCGGATCGACGCCTATCCCGGCCGCACCATCCAGGGCCATGTCGAGAGCGTGCAGCCGGGCTCCGGCACCGCGTTCTCGCTGCTGCCGGCGCAGAACGCCACCGGCAACTACGTCAAGATCGTGCAGCGCGTGCCGGTCAAGATCGTGATGGACAACCCGCCGACCGACGTCGCGCTTGGACCGGGCATGTCGGTGGTGCCCACCGTGCGGATCAATCCCGCGCCGGCGCTGCTCGAGCGTCTCGGCAAGCTCTGATCGCAGGAGGCTGTCATGAGTGCAGCAGCAATCGATGCCAAGAGCCTCCCTGTCCCGAGCGTCACCGTCAATCCATGGCTGATCGCCATCGTGGTCGCGCTCGCGAGCTTCATGGAGGTGCTCGACACCACCATCGCCAACGTGGCGCTCCCCTATATCGCCGGCGGCATGGGCGTCAGCGAGGATGAAGCCTCCTGGGTGGTGACGAGCTACCTGGTCTCCAACGCCATCATCCTCACCGCCTCCAGCTTCCTCGCCAAGATGCTCGGGCGGAAGACCTTCTTCCTGATCTGCCTCGGCATCTTCACGGTGAGCTCGATCCTGTGCGGCTTCGCGCCGAACCTCAACGCGCTGCTGCTGTTCCGCATCCTGCAAGGTCTCGGCGGCGGCGGCATGGTGCCGGTGGCGCAGTCGATCCTTGCCGACGCCTTCCCGCCCGCCAAGCGCGGCCAGGCGTTTGCGGTGTTCGGCATCGCCGTCGTGGTGGCGCCGGTGGTCGGCCCGACGCTCGGTGGCTGGCTCTCCGACAATCTGTCCTGGCACTGGTGCTTCCTGATCAACGCTCCGGTCGGCCTGTTCGCGATCGCCCTGATCGGGGCGGTCTTGCAGGAGCCCGCCAAGTCGAAGGACCAGAAACAGGACAATTCATTCGATTTCATCGGCTTCGCGCTGGTGGCGACCTTCCTTGGCGCGCTCGAGGTGACGCTCGACCGCGGCCTGGAGGACGACTGGTTCGGATCGTCCTTCATCATCACGTCGGCCGCGATCTGCGCGATCGCGTTCGTGCTGATGATCCCGTGGGAGATGACCCGTCGCAATCCGATGATCGACTTGCGGATGGTCGCGACCCGGCAGTTCGGCGCGAGCTTCCTGGTGATGCTGGCGACCGGAGCGATCCTGCTCGCGACCACCCAGTTCCTGCCGCAACTGGTGCAGCAGGATTTCGGCTACACCGCCACCTGGGCCGGCCTCGTGTTGTCGCCCGGCGGCGTGGTCACCATGGCGATGATGTTCGTGGTCGGCCGGCTCGCCGCCAAGGTGCAGCCGAAATATCTGATCATCGTCGGCGCGCTGGTCATCGCGGCCTCGATGTACAGCATGACCAATGTCTATGGCGATCTCGGCTTCTGGTACATGGCGCGCTCGCGCATGCTGATCGGCGTCGGCCTGCCGCTGATCTTCATCCCGATCATGGCGGCGTCGTATGACGGCATCCCGGCCGGCAAGACCGACCAGGCCTCGGCGCTGATCAATGCGGCGCGCAACACCGGCGGCTCGATCGGCGTCTCGCTGGTCTCCAACGTGCTGACGCATCGCGAGCAGTTCCACCAGAGCCGGCTGGTCGAGCAGCTGACGCCGTCGAGCCCGCAATACCAGGACACGCTGCACCGGATGACCGACTTCTTCGTCGCCCAAGGCAATTCGCTGCTGCAAGCGCAGCAGCAGGCGGTGCAGTGGATCGGCCAGCAGGTGCAGACCCAGGCCTCGTTCCTATCCTACATGGATGCGTTCTGGGTCCTGATGCTGATCGCGCTGTCGGCGATCCCGCTGGCGCTGACCTTGCGCAACATCAAGCTCGGCGGCCCCGCCCCGGCCGGCCACTGAGCCGGTGCGGATGAGATCTCACGTCACCGGCGCACGAAGATTCGCTGTCGCGATCTTCGTGCGCAGCCACGCCTCGAACGCGGCGACATGGCCGCGGCCCTTGGCTTCGGCCGAGCGCACCAGATAGTAGGACACCGTCTCGACTTCGAATTCGGGGTGATCGAACGGTGCGACCAGCGTGCCCTTCTTCAATTCGTCGGCGGCAAGCAGTTCGCTTTCGAGCACCACGCCAAGACCTTCGACGGCCGCATCGATCGCCATGGTCGAACGGTCAAACCAGAGTTCGTGCCGAGCCTTGATGCTGGTCCCGATCACCTGGCGCAGATAGTCGGTCCAGGTCAGCGCGTTGGAGGAATGAATAAGGGTCGCGCGGCAGAGATCGGCCGGCTCACGCAGCTGCGCCTGTTCGATCAGCCGCGGGCTGCACAGCGGGCGCAACCGCTCCGCCAGCAGCGGTTCGGCCTGCCGGCCCTTGCCTGAGGGCGGGCAGCCATAGGCGATCGCAAGGTCGAAGCGGATGGTCTCGAGATCGCGCAGATCCGACATCGTCGACAGCCTGATCCCGATCTCGGGGTGCTGTTCGATGAACTCGCCGATCCGCGGCTGCAGCCATTTGGCGGCGAAGCTCGGGCCGCTCGCGATGAACAGATGGTCGCGCTGCGACTGCGGCGCCACCAGGCGCGTCGCGCCGACGATAGTTCCGAAGGCACGCTCGATCTCGCTGGCATAGACCCGTCCGGCACCGGTCAGCACCGCGCGCCCGGCGTGCCGGGAGAATACCGGAACGCCGAGGAAGTCCTCGAGTTTCTGGATGTGATGGCTGATCGCCGACGGCGTGACGCCAAGCTCATCGGCGGCCCGGCTGAAGCTGCCATGCCGCGAGGCGGCCTCGAACGCCAGTAGCGCCTTCAGCGGCGGCATGCGCGGCCGCTGCGTTGACTCCACTTCATCGGCCGGTGAATTTTTTGAACTGGCGACCATCCTGCCTGCCGGGTAACGATATCATTGTTGGCGCAGGCAAGTTTCGTACCGCAGACGTCCTGACGCAACAGCCACGTTACCCCAGACCCGACCCACGAATGGCAAGCGGATTCCGCATTGCCGCACGGCTCCGGCCGCGCGCGATCGCTCCCGCTTGCCTGAGGAGAAGCCATGACTTCCGCGCTGAAGGCCGCCGCCGACGAATTCCTGGTCCGCTATGGCGGCGACGTGTTCCCCAACCTCTTCACCTCGGCAAAGGGCACCATCGTCACCGACAGCGACGGCCGCGAGTATCTCGATTTCACGTCCGGCCAGATGTGCGCCACGATCGGCCACAACCACCCGGCGATCGTCGAGGCGGTCGAGCGCGCCGGCCGCAAGGCGTTCCACATGTTCAGCGGCATGATCCCTGAAGTGGTTGCCGAGCTTGCCCAGGTGCTGGCCACCGACTGGCTGCCGGGCGATCTCAAGCGCTCGATCTTCATCAACACCGGTTCGGAGGCGACCGAAGTCGCGCTCCGCATGGCCAAAATGTACACCGGCGGCTACGAGGTGCTGGTGCTCGGCGGCTCCTGGCACGGCATCACCGGCGGTGCCGCCTCGGTCTCGATGGCGAGCGATCGCAAGGGCTACGGCGTGCCGCCGCCCGGCGTGTTCGTCATCCCCGAGCCCAACGCCTACCGACCGTATATTGCGAAGGCCAGCGACGAGGAATCCGCCCTCGCCAATCTCGATCTCGCGCTGAAGATGTTCAACATGCAGTCGAGCGGCCGGGGTGCAGCGATCATCGCCGAGCCGATCATCAGTGCCGGCGGCGTGCTGGTGCCGCCGAAGGCGTTCATGGAGGCGCTGCGCAAGGCGGCGCACGACCGCGGCATGCTCTTGATCTTCGACGAAGCGCAAACCGCGTTCGGCCGCATCGGCAGGAAGACGGGCTCCGAATATTTCGGCGTGGTGCCGGACATCATGACGATGTCGAAGACGCTGGGCGGTGGCCTGCCGCTCGCCGCGGTGTCGATCACCGAGGCGATCGAGCACAAGCTGCACGACGATCATTTCACCTACTACACGAGCCACGTGTCCGACCCGCTGCTCGCGGAAGTGGGCCTTGCCGTGTTGCGCGTCATCGCCGCGGAGCAGCTGGTCGAACGCGCCAATGTGATGGGCGCCTACTTGCGCAACCGGCTCGAAGGTTTGCAACAGAAATATGAGCAGATCGGCGACATCAGGGGCGCGGGGCTCCTGCTCGGCGTCGAACTGGTCACCGATCGCAACAGCAAGAACGCTGCGCATCAGCTGGGCGGGCTGACCACCAGGAAATGCTTCGAGCACGGCCTCAGCATGAACATCCGCCGTCGTCCCGAGCGCGGATCGGTGTGGCGGATCGCGCCGCCGCTCACCGTCTCCGCCGACGAAATCGACCGGGCCACCGACATCCTCGACCGGTCTTTGCGGGAGAGCCTCGACGAATTGTCACGCAGCAAAGCCGGCTAGCAACAGGGGAGGCCGACATGATCCGTAACTGTTTCCACGCGTTGACACTCGCTACACTATCGATCACTGCATTCGAGTCCGGCACGGCTCACGCGGCGAGCGAGACGCTCGACAAGATCAGGGAGCTCGGTAAGATCACCTTCGGCTATCGCGAGGCCTCGATCCCGTTTGCCTTCATCGGCGCGGATCAGAAGCCGACCGGCCTCTCGCTCGATCTCTGCGGGGCGATCGCCGACAAGATCCGCGCCGAATTGCGACGGCCGACGCTTGCGACCGAATACGTCGCGGTCGATGCTTCCAACCGCATTCCGCTACTGCAGAACGGCACCATCGACATCGAGTGCGGCAGCACGACCAACACGGCCGAGCGGCAGAAGCAGGTGGCATTCTCGGTTGCGACCTATGTCGCATC
The DNA here is from genome assembly GCF_002289535.1 of Bradyrhizobium sp. UFLA03-84. Lineage (NCBI taxonomy): Bacteria > Pseudomonadati > Pseudomonadota > Alphaproteobacteria > Hyphomicrobiales > Nitrobacteraceae > Bradyrhizobium > Bradyrhizobium sp. UFLA03-84. The sequence continues at coordinate 360,819 of NZ_NSJY01000005.1, forward strand.
GCCGCGCTGGCTGGTGGTCGATCAATCTCCGATCACCGACCTCAAACAGCTCGACGGGCAGACCATCGTGGTCACACAAGGTTCTCTCAACCTTGCCGGCGCCCAGAAGACCATCGCCGACCACAAGCTCAAGGTGACGATTGCGCAGGCCAAGGACCATGCCGAATCGCTATTGATGCTGCGGACCGGCCGCGCCGCAGCTTGGTTCGAGGACGATATCCTGGTCGCCGGGATGGTCGCCAACGCGCAGGACCCCAAGGCCTTCCGGATGCTCGCGGCGACCTATGCACCGACCTATTACGGGCTGATGATGCGCAAGCAGGACCCGGAGTTCAAGGCGCTGGTCGACGGTGCAATCAGAGAGAAGATGGCATCGGGCGAATTCGGCAGGCTCTATGCGAAATGGTTCGAGCAGCCGATCCCGCCGAGGGGGCAGAATTTGCAGCTGCCGATGAGCGATGCAATGAAGCTCCGCGTCGCCTCCCCCAGTGACGCGCTCATGCCGTAAGCAGTTCATATCCCGGCAGTCGCCGCAATGATTGTCTCCCGCAGCCAGCGATGCGCCGGCAGATCGTCGAAGCGGCGGTGCCAGCTCATGACGCTCTGCAGCTTCGATGCGTCGAATGGCAGCTCCCGCATCTCGATCGGATAGGCGCGGCGGAATTCGAGCGCGAGCTTACGCCCGAGGATCGCAACCATGTTCGATTGCACCAGGACGGCGCCGGCGGACAGATACGGCACATCGGAGGCGATGGTGCGCTCGGCCTTGCGGGCCCGCAGCCAGGCGTCGACGAAATCCAGATCCTCGCCGCTGGAGGTGATCGCAAGGTGCGGCAGCTCGACCAGCGTCTCGCCGGTCAGCTTCTTGCGCAACGCCGGATGACCGGCCCGCAGCACTGCGACGAAGCGGTCCTCGATCAACCGGCGGGACGCAAAACGCTCGCCATCCAGCGCTCGGGCGGAGATCGCAAGATCGAGCTCGCCGCGATCGAGCCTGTCGGCGAGATTCAAGGTCCCGCTCGGCACCAGCGTCAGCCGCACTTTGGGCGCCTGCGCGCGTACCGCCGCGATGACCGAACCGGCGACGACCACCGCGGCATAGTTGTTGACCGCAATGGCGAAGCGCCGCTCCGCCTGCGCCGGTTCAAAACGATCACCCTCGACCGCGAGCTGCAGCTCGCTCAGCGCCTTGCGGACCGGCAGCGCGAGCGCTTCCGCACGTGGTGTCGGCAGCATGCCGGACGGCGTGCGGACGAACAGCTGGTCTTTCAACGCATGACGCAGCCGGTTCAGCGCGTGGCTCACGGCGGGCTGGCTGATGGCAAGTGCGCCGGCCGCGCGCACCACGCTGCGTTCGCGCATGATGGCGTCGAACACCAGCAGCAGGTTGAGATCGAGATTGCGCATCCGCATGCTTCATCATGCACGATGTGAATTGGAGGATAAAGACAATTCATTTGAATAATATCGAGCCTGGGCCCAGCTTCCGCGCATGCCCGAGAGCCCGCACAGCGCCATCGCAACCCCGCCCGCTCGCACCACGCGCGTCCTGGTCGGCGTCCTGACCGTCCCCGAGGCCGCTGATTTCGCAGCCCCGGAGACCTTCGCGCACTGGCGGCGGCTCACGCCGCAAGCAGCATGGCTGCCGATCGCACTTCGCGAAACCAGCCATGCCGGCATCCTGAGCGGCGTCGCGGACGCGCTCGATCGCACCGCCACGGCGCCGCGGCACCTGATCCTGCTGGGCGAAGGGCACCTCGCGCGGCTCGTGCTCGAATTGGCGCTGCGGGGCGAGCTGCCCTGTGGCGGCATTGTCGCGGTCGACGTCGCCGCCGACGCACTGCCGTTTCCGGTGGCGCCGACGGCAACCGCGATCCGTCTCGTCATTCATCACAACGACGAAGCGCCGCACGGCGGCCTGATCGGCGCATTGCGCGCTGCCGATCTCGACGCACGCGTCATCAATCTCGACCTCGCCGCCGGCCGCGCGATGGAAGCGGCCGCGGCGAGCGCAACTGAAACCTTTGTCCTCGAGCTGGTCGCAACGATCGGCCGCCGGACCACCGATGGAGCTGGTAACCCATGACATCAAAGACCCTCAAAATGGCGGGCGCGTGCCTGGTGGCCGCCGCGGTCAGCGTCGGCCTCTATGCCGTGGATCGGCCGGACCGCGCGGCCGACAAGGCTCCGGCTGCAGCCCAGTCGAAGACGGTCGCGCCTGTCGTCCCGGTGACAGCGACGAAGGTCGCGCAGCACGACGTGCCGATCGTGGTCGAAGGGCTGGGCACGGTGACGCCGATCAACGCGGCCACCATCCGCACCCAGGTGCAGGGCACGCTCGACAGCGTCGATTTTGTCGAGGGCAAGCAGGTTAAGCGCGGCGATGTCCTCGCCAGGATCGACCCGCGTGTCTACGAGGCCCAGGTCGACCAGGCAGAGGCCGCGCTGGCGCGCGACGAGGCGAGCCTGAAGAACGCCAGGACCAATCTGGCGCGTACCCAGCCGCTCGCCACTCGCGGCTTTGCGACCCAGCAATTGCTCGATACCCAGGATTCGCAGGTCGCGCAGGGCGAAGGCACCGTCGCGCTCGACAAGGCCGCGCTGGAAGCCGCACAGACCCAGCTGAGCTACGCCACCATCACGGCGCCGTTCGACGGCGTCACCGGCATCCGCCGCATCGATCCCGGCAACGTCGTGCACCCGACCGATACCAACGGGCTTGTGGTCCTCACCCAGTTGCGGCCGATCGCGGTGATCTTCACGCTGCCATCCGGCGATATCCCCGGTGTCCAGCAGGCGCTGGCTTCCGGCGACGCGTCGGTCGATGTCTATGATGCCCAGAACAAGCACAAGCTCGACCACGGCAGCCTGATGCTAATCAACAACCAGGTCGACAGTTCGACCGGCACCGTGCAGCTGAAGGCATCGTTTCCCAACGCCGGCAACACGCTGTGGCCCGGCACCTTCGTCAACGTCCATCTGACGATCGCGGTTCGGCACAACGCGCTCACCGTGCCGCTGACGGCGGTGCGCCAGGGGCCGGACGGCGCCTTCGCCTATACGGTCGGCCCGAACAACGTCGTCGGCATCCGCAATGTCACGACCGGCCAATCGCGCGACGGACAGGTCCTGATCGAGCAAGGCCTCGCCGCGAACGAGACCGTGGTCACCGCGGGTCAGTACCGGCTCAATCCGGGGACGACAGTCGAGATCGTGCCCGACGACAAGAACGACCAGGTCCAGGACGCAACCACCGCAAGCGCAGGTATGCTGCCATGAACGTCTCCGCAGGTTTCATCCGCAAGCCCGTCGCCACCGCCTTTCTGGCCATCGCCATCGTGCTGGTCGGCATGATCGCCTTCGTGCGGCTGCCGGTCTCGGCGTTGCCGACGGTGGACACTCCGACCATCCAGGTCACCGCGCAACTGCCCGGCGCCGACCCGCAGACCATGGCCTCGTCGGTCGCAACCCCGCTGGAACGGCAGTTCGGCCAGATCGCCGGCCTGACCGGCATGAGTTCGAGCAGCGGGCTCGGCAACACCCAGATCACGTTGCAATTCGCGCTGAACCGCAGCGTCGATGCAGCCGCGCAGGACGTGCAGACCGCAATCGATGCGGCATCGGGGCAACTGCCCAAGACCATGCCGTCGCCGCCGACCTTCCACAAGGTCAATCCGGCCGACGTGCCGGTGCTGCTGATCGCGCTGACGTCGGACACCGAGCCGCTGACCAAGGTCGACGACTATGCCGACAGCATCCTGGCGCAGAAATTGTCGCAGGTGCCGGGTGTCTCGCTCGTCACCATCGGCGGCATGCAGAAGCCGTCGATCCGGGTGCAGGTCAATCCGGCCAAGCTCGCTGCCGCAGGGCTAGATCTCGAGCAGTTGCGTACCACGCTCGGCAACATCACCGTGAACCAGCCGAAGGGCGTGCTGTACGGCAGCCAGCAGGCCTATACGCTGGCGACCAACGACCAGGTGCTCGTCGCGAGCAAATATGACGATCTGATCATCGCCTATCGCAACGGCGCGCCGGTGCGTCTGCGCGACATCGGGCATGCCATCGTGGCGGCCGAGGATGTCACGCTGCACGGCTGGTACAACGACAAGCCCGCCGTCATCCTGGCGATCCAGCGCCAGCCCGGCGCCAACGTGATCAGCACGGTGGACGGCATCAAGAAGCTGCTGCCGCAGCTGGTGTCGAGCCTGCCGTCCGACATCAAGGTCACGATCGCCTCGGACCGTACGCAGACCATCCGCGCCAGCGTCGCCGACGTTCAGTTCACGCTGGTGCTGACCATTGCGCTGGTGGTCGGGGTGATCTTCCTGTTCCTGCGCAATATGTGGGCGACCATCATCCCCGCGGTCTCGGTCCCGATCTCGCTGATCGGCACCTTCGGCGTGATGTATCTGCTCAACTACAGCCTCGACAACCTCTCGCTGATGGGCCTGTCAATCGCGGTCGGCTTCGTCGTCGACGATGCCATCGTGATGATCGAGAACATCTCGCGGCACATCGAGGAAGGCCTTTCTCCGATGCAGGCCGCCTTGAAGGGCGCCGGCGAGATCGGCTTCACGATCATCTCGATCTCGGTCTCGCTGATCGCGGTGTTCATTCCGCTGCTGTTGATGGGCGGGGTGATCGGCCGCATGTTCCAGGAATTCGCTGTCACGGTCTGCGTTGCCATCGTCGTGTCGGTGATCGTCTCGGTGACGCTGACGCCGATGATGTGCGCCTATCTGCTGTCGCCGCACCAGGGCGCCGAGGCCGGGATCATCTCGCGCACGCTTGAGCGCGGCTTCGTCGCGATCCAGACCGCCTACGAGGCCGTGCTGGCCGCGGCGCTGCGCTACAAGGCCACGACCCTGTCGATCATGCTGGCATGCGTCGCGGTGACCGGCCTGCTGTTCGTGGCCATCCCCAAGGGCTTCTTCCCACAGCAGGACACCGGCATGATCACCGGCATCACGGAGGCCTCGGCCGACATCTCGCCGGCGCAGATGGCGACGCTGCAACGCAGCGTCATCGACGTCATTTCCAAGAACCCCTCAGTCGCCAACGCGACCGGCTATATCGGACCGGGCGGCCCGACCGTGACCGAGAACAACGGCCGCCTGTTCGTGCTGTTGAAGCCGCGCGCCGAACGCGACGCATCGGCCGATCAGGTGATCCGCCAGCTCGACACCGCACTGCAGAAGATCAAGGGGATGTCGGTGTTCATGCAGGCGACACAGGACATCAATCTCGCCAGCCGCCTGTCCAAGACGCAGTATCAGTTCACCCTCACCGACGTGAATCAGGACGAGCTCAATCTGTGGGCCGGCAAGCTGTATCAGAAGCTGAAGACGTTGCCGGAACTGGCCGACGTCGCGACCGACCAGGCCAACGCTGCGCGCCAGCTCAAGCTGCAGATCGACCGCGACGCCGCCTCCCGGCTCGGCATCGATCCGGCCGCGGTCGACAACACGCTCTATGATTCATTCGGCCAGCGTCACGTTGCCCAGCTGTTCACGACGCTCAACACCTACTACGTGATCCTGGAGGTCGATCCGTCGTTCCAGCTCGGCCCCTACGCGCTCAACCGCATCTATGTCCGCTCATCCGCGGGGACGATGGTGCCCCTGAGCCAGATCGCGAGCATCGACTACGGCACCGCGCCGCTTTCCGTGAACCATCAGAGCCAGTTTCCGTCGGTGACGCTGAGCTTCAACCTGGCGCCGGGCACGGCGGTGGGATCTGCGGTCGCAGCCGTGCAAAAGGCGACCGCCGATCTTCACGTGCCGTCGACCGTCGTCACCAGCTTCCAGGGCAATGCGCAGGCGTTCCAGGCGGCGCTCGCGTCGACGCCGATCCTGATCCTCGCCGCCTTGGTCGCCGTCTACCTGATCCTCGGCATGCTCTATGAGAGCACGATCCACCCGATCACGATCCTCTCGACCCTGCCGTCCGCCGGGCTCGGCGCGCTGGTCGCACTGTGGGCGTTCGGCCTCGGGCTCGACGTGATCGGGCTGATCGGCATCATCCTCTTGATCGGCATCGTGCAGAAGAACGGCATCATGCTGATCGATTTCGCGCTGCAGGCCGAGCGCCACCAGCATGTCTCCGCCGAACAGTCGATCTACATGGCCTGCCGGGCGCGCTTCCGCCCGATCCTGATGACGACGATGTGCGCGATGCTGGGCGGCGTCCCGCTGATGATCGGCACCGGCACCGGATCGGAGTTGCGCCAGCCGCTCGGCTTTGCCATCGTCGGCGGGCTGATCGTCTCGCAGCTGATGACGCTGTTCACGACGCCGGTCGTGTACATCTATCTCGACAGGATCAGCCGGTCGTTGGCCAACCTGCGCACAGCTGCGCGGAAGGACGCGCCGCACGAAGCCGGGGCGGCCTCGTGACCTGCTCGTCTCAGCCCGCGCGGCGGCGCTGGCCGCGCCACCAGAGGCCGAACGCGATCGTGACCGCGGCCGCCAGCGAGAACCAGGTGATGGCGTATTGCATGTGGTCGTCCTTGAGATGCACCTTCAGCGCCCCCGGCTTCGGCGTGCCGCTGTCGGGCACCGGCGACTCGAGGTCGATATAGAACGGTGCGACCTCTCCCCAGCCGAGCGCCTGCGCCATCGCGCGATGGTCGCGCACGAACCACAGCCGCTTCACCGGATCCTCTTTCGGCGTCAGCCGGCCTGGCGGCTCGGGATAGCGGATATAGCCGGTGAGCTCGACCGGCGCGCCGGTGACGAGGCGCCCGGTGACGCGATCCTCGAAGGCGCGGTCCTGCATCGTGTTCTGGACGAACCCGGTATTGATCACCACCGTCTCGCCGCTGGCGAGCTTGGCCGGCAGGAATGCCCAAGTGCCGGGTCCCGAAATGTCGTCGCGTACCGCGGAGCCGGAGCTGAACACCATCGCGTCGGGCAGTTTGGCGTAGGTCGCGGTCAGGGTAACGCGGCGGAATTCATCCTTCGCGGAGGTCACCGTCGGCCACGCCGATGGCGGCGGCAGCGCCTCGGTCGGCGCAGCAAGCCGGGTGTCGAGCGCGGCGATCAGCGCATGCTTCTCGACCCGGCGCTGCAATTGCCAGACGCCGAGCGCGATGAACACCGCGATCAGGATCAAGGTGAAAATGCCGAAGCCGGCCGCGCTCGGCCGGCGCGTAGAGACATCATTCATTTCGGGTCGCGCTCGATCAGTTGGCCTTCGGCGGCCTTGTGGTGGAATTGCAGCGCGATCAAAAGCGCCTTCATCGAGCGCAGCGGCAGGATCGTGGTCACCAGGATCAATGGCAGCCACAGCGCGGCGTGAACCCAGAATGGCGGCTGGTACTTCACCTCGACGATCAGCGCCGCCGCGACCACGATGGCGCCGGCCAGCATGATGATGAAGATCGCCGGGCCGTCGCCGGCATCGATGAAGGCGTAGTCGAGGCCGCAGGCCTCGCAGCGCGGCGCCAGCGTCAGGAAGCCGGAATAGAGCTTGCCCTTGCCGCAGCGGGGACAGCGGCAGGCGATGCCGCGGATCGCGCTCTCGGTCACTGTGGGCGGGGTATCGGTCATCGGCTCTCTATCAAAAGCAAAAGGGGCGGCCATCAGGCCGCCCCCTCTTAGCACGTCAGCGAAGTTAGTGTGCGCCGTGCGCCATCGACTCGGCGCCGTGGCCCCAGACGTAGATGCAGATGAACAGGAACAGCCAGACCACGTCGACGAAGTGCCAGTACCAGGCGGCGAACTCGAAGCCGAGATGCTGCTTCGGGGTGAAGTGGCCGGCATAGGCGCGGATCAGGCAGACCAGCAGGAAGATGGTGCCGACCAGCACGTGGAAGCCGTGGAACCCGGTCGCCATGAAGAAGGTCGCGCCATAGACATTGCCGCCGAACGAGAACGTCGCATGGGCGTACTCATAGGCCTGCACACAGGTGAAGCAGGCGCCGAGGATCACGGTGAGGATCAGGCCCTGCTTGAGGCCCTGGCGGTCGTTCTCGAGCAGCGCATGGTGCGCCCAGGTGACGGTAGTGCCCGAGGTCAGGAGCAGCAGCGTGTTGAGCAGCGGCAGATGCCAGGGATCGAAGGTTTCGATGCCGTGGGGCGGCCAGGTGCCGGGCACCGAGCAGGCGCCCATCGCCGTGCCGGCGCCGCAGCCGAACACCGCATCGCGCGTGGCGTGCACCGCATCGGCCGGGAACAGCGCCGAGTTGAAGAACGCCCAGAACCAGGCAACGAAGAACATCACCTCGGAGGCGATGAACAGGATCATGCCGTAGCGATGGCTGATCTGCACCACGCGGGTATGGTCGCCCTTGTACTGGGCTTCCTTGATCACGTCGCCCCACCAGCTCGCCATGGTGTAGAGCACGCCGATGGTACCGACGCCGAACACGATCGGGGCAGCGGAGAACATGTGGTGCATCCAGCCGATCGCACCGAGCGCCATGATGAAGGCCGAGACCGAGCCGACCACCGGCCACGGGCTCGGGTCGACGAGATGATAGTCGTGATGCTTGACTTGCGCCTCAGCCATTGCCGTCTCTCCATTCGCGTGCCGCAAGGCACGTCTTAATCTTAGAATTCCAATCTCATCAGCATGATCTTCCGGAAAACCGGTCTCCACTTTTCCGGATCATGCTCTAGCCGCCCTTGCGCTGCTCCGCCTCGCCCGCAGCCACAGGCTTCGGCGCGGCATCACGCACGGGGAAGAAGGTGTAGGACAAAGTGATCGTCTTCAGCGTGTCGTTCTCGCTGTCCTTGGCCAGCGCCGGATCGACATAGAACACCACGGCCATCTCGCGTTTCTCGCCCGGCGCCATGGTCTGTTCGGTGAAGCAGAAGCAGTTGATCTTCTGGAAATAGGCGCCGACCGTCAGCGGCGCGACGTTGTAGGCGGCCTGGCCGGTCGTGGTGCGCGCCGACTGGTTGGTCACGGTGTAATAGACCGTGACGACCTGGCCGATCTTGACGTCGACCGTGGTCTGCTCGGCCTCGAACTTCCAGGGCAGGCCCGGCGCGACGTTGGAATCGAAGCTGACCGCAATGGTGCGCTCGAGCGGCGCATCCGTCGGCACCGAGGTCGCGACCTGGGTGGTGCCGTTGAAGCCGGTGGTGCGGCAGAACCAGTTGTAGAACGGCACGGCCGCGTAGGACGCGCCGACCATCAGCACCACGACGAAGCCGCAGATCGACGCGACCATGGCGTCACGCGTCAGCATGCGGCGCGTCACCTTGGCGCCCTCGCCTTGCGGAGCCTGCGGTGCACCCTGGTTCGCCATCTCGCTCACAGCGGCCGCACCAGCACGGCCGGCCCCTTGACCAGGGTGACGGCGAAGAACAGCACCACCATGACGCCGAGCGCGAGCGCAATCGCGACCGAACGCTGGCGGCGGCTCTTGAGCTGCGCCTCGGTGAGGACGATGCCGTCTGGTTCGTTCTTGTCGTCCATTGCTATCCCGTGCGCCCCCATCTCGCCCCCCCGGCGTCCCTATCCGATGAAGACAGGCAGGATCGCGCGGACCACCACCTCGGCGAGGAGGACAGCGAACAGCGCGAACAGATAAAGGATCGAGAAGGCGAACAGCCGGCGCGTGGCGCGGTTGGCCGCAACACCCTCACGACGACGATAGACCTCGATCGCGAGCCACAGCATGCCGGCGCCGAGCACCAGCGAGGTGACGCCGTAGATCGCATCGAAATAGCCGAGCGGCCACGGCGCCAGCGCGATCACGACCAGCACGATGGTGTAGAGCAGGATCTGCAAGCGGGTGGCGTCCGGACCGGCGACCACCGGCAGCATCGGGATGCCGGCGCGCGCATAGTCGTCGCTGCGGAACAGCGCCAGCGCCCAGAAGTGCGGCGGGGTCCAGAAGAAGATGATCAGGAACAGCAGGATCGGCTCGACCGAGAGCGAGCCGGTCGCGGCGGCCCACGCCACCACCGGGGGCAGCGCGCCAGCGGCGCCGCCGATCACGATGTTCTGCGCGGTCCAGCGCTTCAGCAGTATCGTGTAGACCACGGCATAGAAAAAGATGGTGAAGGCGAGCAGCGCGCCCGCCACCCAGTTGACCAGGATGCCGAGCGTCATCACCGAGAAGAAGGCGAGCGTCAGGCCGAACGCAGCCGCCTCGGCCTGGGTGATACGGCCGCGCGGGATCGGCCGGTTGGCAGTGCGCGACATCAAGGCGTCGACGTCGCTCTCATAGGCCATGTTGAGCGCGCCGGAGGCACCGGCGCCGACCGCGATGCACAGGATCGATGTGAACGCCAGCACCGGATGCACATGGACCGGCGCGATCATCAGCCCGACCAGCGCGGTGAAGATCACCAGCGACATCACGCGCGGCTTCAACAGCGCGATGTAGTCGCCCACTTCGGCCTCGGAGATCCGGGGCAGTTCGATGGCGTTGTGATCGACAACCGACAAGATCAGGTCTCACTTCTCTAAGTAAAGGCGCGGCGCACCCAAGGTGCGCCGCGTTGTCTTGGACTTACTGCACGCGGGGCAGCACTTCGAACTGGTGGAACGGCGGCGGCGAGGTCAGCGTCCACTCCAGCGTGGTGGCACCCGCACCCCACGGATTGTTCGCGGCCTGCTCCTTGCGGACGAAGGCATCGATCACGCCGTAGATGAAGATCAGGACGCCGAAGCCGGAGATGTAGGAGCCCCAGGAGGAGATCAGGTTCCAGCCGGCGAACGCATCCGGATAGTCGACATAGCGGCGCGGCATGCCCGACAGTCCGAGGAAGTGCTGCGGGAAGAACACCAGGTTGACGCCGACGAAGGTGAACCAGAAGTGCGCCTTGGCGATCTTCTCCGAGTACATGTAGCCGAACATCTTCGGGAACCAGTAGTACCAGCCGGCGAAGATGCCGAAGACGGCGCCGAGCGACAGCACGTAGTGGAAGTGCGCCACCACGTAATAGGTGTCCTGCAGCACGCGGTCGACGCCGGCGTTGGCCAGCACCACGCCGGTGACGCCGCCGACGGTGAACAGGAAGATGAAGCCGACAGCCCAGATCATCGGCGCCTTGAATTCGATCGAGCCGCCCCACATCGTGGCGATCCAGGAGAAGATCTTCACGCCGGTCGGCACCGCGATCACCATCGTGGCGGCGACGAAATAGGCCTGCGTCGCCGAAGACATGCCGACGGTGTACATGTGGTGCGCCCACACCACGAAGCCGATGCCGCCGATCGCGACCATGGCGTAGGCCATGCCGAGATAGCCGAACACGGGCTTGCGCGAGAAGGTCGAGACGATCTGGCTGACCATGCCGAACGCGGGCAGGATCAGGATGTACACTTCGGGGTGGCCGAAGAACCAGAACAGATGCTGGAACAGCACTGGGTCGCCGCCGCCGTCAGCCGCAAAGAAGGTGGTGCCGAAATTGCGGTCGGTCAGCAGCATGGTGATCGCACCGGCGAGCACCGGCAGCGACAACAGCAGCAGGAACACGGTCACCAGGATCGACCACACGAACAGCGGCATCTTGTGCAGGGTCATGCCCGGCGCGCGCATGTTGAAGATCGTAGTGATGAAGTTGATGGCGCCGAGGATCGACGATGCACCGGCGAGATGCAGCGACAGGATCGCGAAATCGACCGCCGGACCGGGATGGCCCGAGGTCGACAGCGGCGCGTACATGGTCCAGCCCGCACCGACGCCGTTGGCGCCCGGCTCACCCTCGACGAAGGTGGAGAGCAGCAGCAGCGCGAACGAGGCCGGCAGCAGCCAGAACGAGATGTTGTTCATGCGCGGGAACGCCATGTCCGGCGCGCCGATCATCAGCGGCACCATCCAGTTGCCGAACCCGCCGATCATCGCCGGCATGACCATGAAGAAGATCATGATCAGACCGTGCGAGGTCACGAACACGTTATAAGTGTGCGTTTCGTGGAATATCTGGACGCCCGGGTACATCAACTCGGCACGGATCGCGATCGACATCGCCGCGCCGATGACGCCCGCGATCACCGCAAAGACCAGGTACATCGTACCGATGTCCTTGTGGTTCGTGGAGTAGAGATAGCGCCGCCATCCGGTCGGATGGTGGGCGTGATCATCATGGGCGTGATCGTCGTGTGTCGCTGCGCCTGTCGCCATGTTCAAAATCCTGCCTTGCAGTCCCTCTCGGACCTCGCGGTCCCGTCGCCCTTATTCCATCCGCCGCAATAAGCCGCTCGGCCTACTGCGCCGCCTGACCAGCCGAGGCGTAGGAATTCGCCGGGTTGGTCGCAAACTTCTTCTTCGCCCCTTCAACCCAGGTCGCGAATTCCTGGTCGCTGACGACCCGGACCGCGATCGGCATGAAGGCGTGGTCCTTGCCGCACAGTTCCGAACACTGGCCGTAGAACACGCCGGTCTTGGTGGCCTTGAACCAGCTCTCGTTGAGGCGACCGGGGACCGAGTCGATCTTCACGCCGAACGCGGGCACCGCGAACGAGTGGATCACGTCGGCGCCGGTGGTCTGGATCCGCACCACCTTGTTGACCGGGACGACCATCTCGTTGTCGACGCCGAGCAGACGGGGCTGCTTTTCCTTGTCGAGCAGCGAGTCGAATTCGAACTTGCCGTTATCCGGGTAGGCGTAGGACCAATACCACTGCTTGCCGGTGACCTTCACGGTGAGGTCCGGCTTCGGCACGTCGAGCTCCAGGAACAGCAGGCGGAACGACGGCACCGCGATGCCGACCAGGATCAGGACCGGGATCAGCGTCCAGGCCACTTCGATCAGGGTGTTGTGGGTGGTCTTGGAGGGGACCGGGTTGGCGCGGGCGTTGAACTTCACCACCACGATGACCAGCAACGCCAACACGAACAGCGTGATGACGGTGATCAGCACCAGCAAGAAGTTATGAAACCAGATGATGTTTTCCATCACCGGGGTCGCGGCTTCCTGCAGCGTGTGCTCCCACGGCGCCGGCTGCCCCATTTCGGCGAAGGCCGATCCCGCGGCGACAGACGCCACACCCGCTACCGCCAACCCCAGCAATTGCCTGCCCAACCGGCCAATCGACATCTTCATGCCGCTCGCGCTCCCTTGCATTATTCCCCAAAGCACCTCCGGCATGTGGCCGGAAATGCAGCACGATCCGCCCTGACAAACGGCCTTCCGGACATACCCGTCTCTGAGTCAAGGTGGGTACGGGAGCCAGATCGCTAGAACGCGTCGAAATCCAGCCTCTCAAACCATAATTCTCAGGCGCTCGCAATGCAGTAGTAGGGCCGAAAGCCATGCGCCTGCCATGAAGCTGCCGCTTGCGATTTTTCCCGCAGAATCAAGCGAAAGTCGCCGAAACGTCGCCGCATGCAGTTGACAGGGGGATTGCCGGATGTACCCACAGACACGGTAGCCCACAGGAACCTGATTCGCTGCGGGCTGCCCCAATCCGGCGCTGGAATGGCTTCAAGATCGCCTTCAAGGCGCCGTCATTGCGGTATCAGTCGGCTGTTGCGTGCTACCGGCGGCCGGAACGGCCGGACCCAACATTCTAGAGGATCGACCCGGATGGGCGCTTCGAACATTCAGGCAGGACGGGCGCTGCCGCGCTGGCTCGGCGCCCTCTTGGCGGCCGCATTTTCGCTCGGCCTGACCCAGGCGGCAAACGCGCAGGGCGCGGTGCGCTCGGTCCATGGTGACTGGCAGATCCGCTGCGACACCCCGCCCGGAGCCCAAGCCGAGCAATGCGCCCTGATCCAGAGCGTGGTAGCGGAAGACCGCTCCAATGCCGGCCTGACCGTGATCGTGCTGAAGACCGCGGACCAGAAGAGCCGGCTGATGCGCGTGGTCGCCCCTCTCGGCGTGCTGTTGCCCTCCGGCCTCGGCCTGAAACTCGACAATCAGGATGTCGGCCGCGCCGGCTTCGTCCGCTGTCTGCCCAATGGCTGCGTCGCCGAGGTCGTGATGGACGACAAGCTGCTCGGCCAGCTCAAGAACGCCAAGACCGCGACCTTCATCATCTTCGAGACCCCGGAAGAGGGCATTGGCTTTCCGCTCAGCCTGAACGGCCTGGCGGAGGGGTATGACAAATTGCCCTAGGTCGCGTGCTGCGCGAAATCACCGCCCAGCACCCCTCGCATAATAGTCGAACAACGCACTCGCATCGGCGGACAGCCAGTCCGCTTCACCCGTCAGATAGCCCTCGACCTTTCCGCTCATGCCGATCAAAAACGAGATCGGCATGCCGTAGAGCGCAAACGGCGTCCGGACCTCGGCGGCATCGACGCGTGAGACGAGACCGCCGGGATCGAAGCCGATCGCGAGGTGACGCAGCTTGAGCTGCTTGACGTAGGGCGCCACCAGCGCGCGGTTGCGATCGGTGCTGACGGCGATGATCGCGAGGTCGCTGCGGCCGCTCGCAGCGAGCCGGTCCAGCATCGGCAGTTCGGTCCGGCAAGCCGCGCACCAGGTGGCCCAGAAGTTCACCAACACCAGTCTGCCCTTGCGCGCGGTGAGATCGAGCGCGCCGCCGGCCAGCGACGGGATCGCAACCGGCGGGACTGGATAGGCGCCCTGCACCAGCGTGAACTGATGCCGGATGGTGCCGAATTGCGGCGGTCCCGACGCGGCGCGCACCGGCATCGCGAGCGCAGCGCCCGCGCCGATCATGCCGGCGACGACGGCGCGGCGCGTGGGCGCACGAACAACGGTCATGGTCAGTTCTCCGCTTGGCTTGACGGCTGCATCGCTCACGACCGGATGTAGGACCAGCCGGCTTCCTGCAATTCGACGATGCGGCCGGGCCCGTTCGGCACCAGATCCACATTGTCGAGCAGCACGAGCGGATGTCCCTCGGCACGCTCCATGCCGAGCTTGGTGGCCTCGCAGACCACGAAGCGGATGCCGGGCGTCAGCCCGTGCACCACCCGCAGCAGATCCTTCACCGGCGAGGTATCGGCGCGCAGCATGTGGACGCCGGCATTGTAGGCGACGACCTCGATCTCGAACGGCTCGTTGCGCTCCCGGTAATGTTTCGGGAGGTTGAGCGCGGTCGAGATCAGCGCCCGCATCGTGGTCGGGTCGTCGCTGTTGATCGGCAGCACAATGTGGTGCACGCGCGGCTCGGGCTGCTTTGAGCCGAGGTTTTTGGGCTCCGGCTTGGAGACCGCCGCGACCGAGCCGGCGAGCAGCAATGTCACGGCGAACGGCACCGCGAATGCAAGCACAAGCCCCGCGGCGAGCGTCAGGATGCGGCGGGAGACGCGCATTGCGGCGACCTCACGGCGCGGCCGCGAGCAGCGCGAACTGGCTGCGTTTGGCGTAGGCGACGATCGCGCTCAGGGCCAACAGCACGAGGGCGGGCACCGGCGAGCCGCCGATCACGAACAGGTGGCTGATGGTCGCGCCGACCATGATGCAGCTCAGCAGCACGCCGCCAAACGCTGCGACCGGGGGCAGCAGGATCAGGATTGCGCCGACCAGCTCCAGTGATCCGGTGAAGTAGCGGAACCACTGGCCGAGCCCGATGTGCTCGAATTCCTCGACCAGCATCGGCACGCCGTAGAGCTTGGCGGCGCCCGCGGCGGCGAAGGCCAGCGCAAGCAGTCCCCTGACGACCCAGAGACTGACGGATTTCCAGCGCGACGGCGCAGCGGCAACGGCAACTGACATTGATGACTCCTCGATTGATCGAAACGACCGGACCGCGCGGCCGCCTGACCGATCGGCGGCAGGCCCGCAGCTTTCGATGGACTAAATTCGGGAGTAAGATGAAAAGAACAAGTAGGATGCTTTTTGTGAGGTAGTATGAAAAAACTGACTATTGAGCCTGCCGAGCCTCCGGCGGCGTCCGAGCCGTGCAACGGCGACCTGTCGGCGCAATTTCATCGCGCGCTGTCGGTGCTGGCCGGAAAATGGAAGGGCGACATCCTCTGGCAACTGGTCGAGCGCAAACGGCGTTTCGGCGAGTTGCGGCAGGCGATCCCCGGCGTCACCCAGCACATGCTGACCACCCAGCTGCGCGACCTCGAGGCCAACGGCCTGGTCAAGCGCACGGTCTATCCCGAGGTCCCGCCCCGGGTTGAGTACGAGATGACGCCGTCGGCCAAGGCGCTCAAGCCGGTGTTCGACGAGCTCTTCCGCTGGGCGCAGGAGCACGGCTTCCCGACCTCGACCGGGAGCACCGCACAGCCGGCGCCGTCGATCGATCAAGGCGAGCCGAAAGACCAGCCCCGGAAGGCCGGGCGGCGCTCGCCGTGATGACGACAAGGTGAGTATCCCGCGGGGCTGCCGTGACCGATGTCACTGTCGCAGGCACTCCCGGTTTGCCACCCCAAACACTATGTTTGGCAATTGCCGTCCGGGCCTGGAACCGGGACCGGCACAGGTTTCCGGGTTGTAAGATGAGTTTTCCGCTCGTCTCTGCTTCAATCACTGGAATCCCTGCTGCGGTTCCGCACTGGCAATCAGCTGTGCTTCAGGCAAGGATGACGAAGAATCGCCCAAGGACTCGCCAAGACATCGCACTGCGTCGGAGTGACCATGACCAATCCCGCCACGACCTCCCTGCTCGACCGCGCCAATCTGGACCGCGATGCCGTCCGCCGCGAGGTATCGCGCGGCCTTGAAGGCGCCGATGACGGCGAGCTGTTCCTGGAGTTCGGGCAGACCGAGGCGCTGGTGTTCGACAACGGCCGGCTGAAGCAGGCGACCTACGACACCTCGCAGGGCTTCGGCCTGCGCGCCGTCAAGGACGACGCGGTCGGCTATGCGCATTCCTCCGACGTCTCGATCGCGGCGCTGATCCGCGCGGCCGACGCGGTCGCGGCGGTGCGCGGGGGCTATGCCGGCACGTTCGCCGCGGCGCCCGCCCACACCAATGTCAGACTCTATGGCGATGAGAATCCGCTGGACGGACCGGCGTTCGAGGCCAAGGTCAAGCTGCTCGGCGAGATCGACGCCTATGTCAGGGACAAGGACCCGCGGGTGCGGCAGGTCTCGGCCAGCCTCACCGCGACCTGGCAGGTGGTGGAGATCCTGCGGCCCGACGGCGAGAGCTATCGCGACATCCGCCCGCTGGTGCGGGTCAACATCTCCGTGGTCGCCGGCCAGGGCGACCGGCAAGAGAGCGGCAGCAAGGGCTATGGCGGCCGTGAGGGCTATGCCCGCTTCATCGAGACCAAGGCCTGGCGCGACGCCGCCGACGGCGCGCTGCGCGAGGCGCTGGTCAATCTCGAATCGGTGCCGGCGCCGGCCGGAGAGATGGACGTGGTGTTAGGGGCCGGCTGGCCCGGCGTGATGCTGCATGAGGCCGTCGGTCATGGACTCGAGGGCGACTTCAACCGCAAGCAGACCTCCGCCTTCGCCGGCCTGATGGGCCAGCAGGTCGCGGCCAAGGGCGTCACCGTGGTCGACGACGGCACCATGGCCTCGCGCCGCGGTTCGCTGTCGATCGATGACGAGGGCACGCCGACCAACCGCACCGTGCTGATCGAGGACGGCATCCTGGTCGGCTACATGCAGGACCGTCAGAACGCCCGCCTGATGGGCATGAAGCCGACCGGCAACGGCCGTCGGCAGAGCTATGCTCACGTGCCGATGCCGCGCATGACCAACACTTACATGCTGTCCGGCGACCGCGATCCCGCCGAGATCATCGCCTCGGTGAAGAACGGCATGTATGCCGCCAATTTCGGCGGCGGCCAGGTCGACATCACCTCGGGCAAATACGTGTTCCAGTGCACCGAGGCCTACAAGATCGAGAACGGCAAGCTCGGCGCCCCGCTGAAGGGCGCCATGCTGATCGGCAACGGGCCGACCGATCTCCACAGGATCACCATGATCGGCAACGATCTTGCGCTCGATACGGGAATCGGCACCTGCGGCAAGAACGGCCAGGGCGTGCCGGTCGGCGTCGGCCAGCCGACGCTCCGGATGGAACGGATTACGGTCGGAGGAACGGGCTAGTGAGCAGCGGAAACGAAGTCGTGGCGACCAAGCCCACCAGCTGGCGCGGACAGGCCGTGCAACTGGCCGCGATCGTGGCCGTCGTGTTCCTCGCCAAGGGCGCGATCGCCGAGCCGTTCTACGTGCCGTCGGGCTCGATGGAGCCGACGCTCCTGATCGGCGATGCGCTGGTCGCCTCGAAATTTCCCTATGGCTACGGCGCGGCGTCGCTGCCGATCCAGATCACGCTGCCGGAAACCGGCCGGGTGTTCGGCGAGACGCCGAAGCGCGGCGACGTCGTCGTATTCCGCTGGCCGGGCGATCGCTCGCAGGCCTGGGTCAAGCGCGTGGTCGGGCTGCCCGGCGATCGCATCCAGATGCGACAGGGCCAGCTGTTCATCAACGATCATCCGGCGGCACTGAAGCCCGACGGCACCGGCTTTGCCGAGGACGATCGCGGCGGCGGCGAGGACGCCTATCGCTACATCGAGACGCTGCCGAACGGCGTCAGCCACGCGATCTTCAAGATCCGCGACAATGGCCGGCTCGACAACACGCCCGAGGTGACGGTGCCGCCGGGCCAGTTGTTCGTGCTCGGCGACAACCGGGATAATTCCGCCGACAGCCGCGTGCCGGTGCGCGACGGCGGCGTCGGGCTGCTGCCGATCGACAATCTGATCGGCCGCGCCGATGCGGTGGTCGGCTCCTGGGACATGGGCATCCGCAGCCAGCCGGTCTGGACCTGGCTGTCCGGCTTCCGCCTCGCGCGCTTCTTCACCTCGGTGCAGTGAGCTTGCCGACGTGACCTTCGACGACGTCAGGACCTTGGTGCTGGCGTGGCCGGAGGTTGAGGACGGCTCGTCCTACGGCACGCCGGCGCTGAAGGTGCGCAAGAAGATGCTGGTGCGACTCAAGGAAGACGCTGACAGCCTGGTGATGCCGGGCGTGCCGCCGGATGAGCGCGACATGTTGGTTGAGAGCCAGCCCAAGGTCTTCTATTTCACCGATCACTATCGGGATTATCCGATCGTGCTGATCCGCCTGTCGAAGGCGAAGCGCGCAACCGTCGAGCCGCTGCTGCGTCGGCACTGGCGCACGCTGGCCTCGAAGAAGGCGGTCAGGGATTACGATGCGGCCGCATCGTCGTGACGCAAGACGAATTCCTCGCCGCGGCGCTGCGCAACCCGGTCAATCCAGCAATCACGGACGAGCTTGACCGCCTCGGTTTGCCCGATGCCTGCCTGGTGGCCGGTTGCCTGGTGCAGAGCGTGTGGAACGTGCTGACGAAGCGGCCGCTCGATCACGGCATCAACGACTACGACGTCTTCTATTTCGATTCCGACACGTCATGGGAGGCCGAGGATGCGGTCATCCGCGACCTCACCGCACGGCTCGGCCACCTCGGCGTCGCGATCGAGGTGCGCAACCAGGCCCGGGTCCATCTCTGGTATCCCGGCAAGCACGGCGTGCCCTACCCGGCGCTGTCGCGTTCGACCGACGGCATCGATCGCTTCCTCAGCACAAATGTGCAGGTCGGCATCCGCCGCAGCGCAAGCGGCTACGACGTCTACGCGCCGAGCGGTTTCGACGATGTCGCCGGCATGATCGTGCGGCCGAACCGGACCGCGAATTTTTCGGCGGCGAACTATGCGAAGAAGGCAACGCGCTGGAAGGCGCTGTGGCCGGAGATCACGGTGATCGCAGCAGAGTAGTTTGTCGTCCCTGCGAAAGCAGGGACCCATACTCCGCAGCAGATGTGGTGAACGGGACTCGTCATTCAAATATCGCGCAGTAACCAGCAGCTGTGGTCATGGGTCCCTGCTTTCGCAGGGACGACAGATGTGTGTGCGGCCGCTACCGCACCACGCCCGACGTGAACCCCGCCTTGCGCCGCGGCGGCTTGATCTCTTTCTTCAGGAAGCAGTGCGCGTCGCGGCCGGCATAGCCGGGCCGGGCGTAGGTCCAGGCGCGGCACTTGTTGTCGGCGGTGCAGGCGGCCTGGCAGGCCTCGTCGCCGTCGCTGCTCTTCAACTCGAAATTCTTGTAGTCTCCGCCGAGACGGTCGATCGAGGTCTCGATGGCGCCGTTGCGCGGTTCGACCACGCCCGCGCCACGCACACCGGAGACGCAGCAGACGTCCTGCACCCGCGCCGGCACGCTGTTCTTCAGCCAGCACACCGCGCCGTTGTTGGCATCGGTCGGATAGCTGAAGCTCCAGGCGCGGCAGCGGCGGTCGCGCTCGCAGGTCAGCGCGCAATCGGCGGGGTCGCCCGACGTCACCGGCGCGTTCAGATAGTCGCCGCCGGGACGGTCGAAATTGGTTTGCGCCAATGCCGGGCGCGTGACGGCAACGGCCGACAAGACCGCGAACATCACCACACACGCCCTAAAGAGGCGGCCTATCCCCATGAGATTGCTTTCAAATTCGCACAGCCCCGCGCATCCCGCGGGGCGTCATTTGAACGCCATGAACCTGTACGGCTGATGAACGGCGAGGCAACGGCGGGTGCGACAACACCGCGGTCCGCACGCGTTCGGGGCCCGGGTCGGGATTAGAAGGCGTATTCCTGGTAGGCCGGTTCCACGGAACCCTTCCAGGGCCCGTTGAACTTCTCCAGCATCTCCTCGGCCGGCGAGCGGCCGGCCTCGATGATGCGCTCGAGCGGTTCGAGGAAGCGGCTCTCGTCGCGGCCGAGATGGTCGATCCGGCCGCGCCGGCGCAATCCGGCATGCGACAGGACCAGGCACTCCTTGGCGATCTCGAACAGATACCGGTCCTTGATCCGCGCCTTGAAGCCGAAACGCGGCACGTCGTCGCGCAACGCCTGCCGCTCCGGCGCGGTCCAGTGCCGGACGATGTCCCAGGCGGCATCGAGGCTGTCATTGTCGTAGAGCAGCCCGACCCAGAACGCCGGCAGTGCCGGCAGCCGGCCCCACGGCACGCCATCGGCGCCGCGCATTTCGAGATAACGCTTCAGCCGTACCTCGGGGAAGATCGTCGAGAGGTGGTTGGCCCAGTCCGACAGGGTCGGCCGCTCGCCGGGGAGAATCTTGTTGTTGCCGGCGAAGAAATCGCGGAACGACGAGCCGGAGACGTCGATATATTCCTCGCCGCGCTTGACGAAATACATCGGCACGTCGAGCGCGTAGTCGACATAGCGCTCGAAGCCCATGCCGTCCTCGAACGCGAACGGAATCATGCCACTTCGGGCATTGTCGGTGTCGCGCCAGATCTCGGAGCGGAACGACAGGAAGCCGTTCGGCTTGCCTTCGGTGAACGGCGAGTTGGCGAACAGAGCGGTCGCGATCGGCTGCAACGCCAGCGACACCCGCAGCTTCTTCACCATGTCGGCTTCGGAGGAGAAGTCGAGATTGGTCTGCACCGTGCAAGTCCGGAACATCATGTCGAGGCCGTATTTGCCGACCTTCGGCATGTAGTTGCGCATGATCTTGTAGCGGCCCTTCGGCATCACCGGGATCTGCTCCCGCGACCAGGACGGCGTCATGCCGAGACCGAGGAAGCCGATGCCGAGCGGAGTCGCGATCTCCCGCACCTGCGCCAGATGCGCCATCAATTCCGACTGCGTCTGGTGCACGGTCTCGACCGGCGCGCCCGACAATTCGAACTGACCGCCCGGCTCGAGCGAAATCGCGCCGCCGCCGGTGACGTCATAAAGCCCGATGATGTTGCCGCGCTCCATGATCGGCTCCCAGCCGAGCAGGAGCTTCATGCCCTCGAGCAGCGCGCCGATGCCCTTCGCGCCCTCATAGGGCACGGGCTGATGGCCCTCGAGCGTGAACGGGGTCTTCTCGTGCTCGGTGCCGATCCGGAATTCGGACTCGGGCTTCACGCCGGCTTCAATCCACGCCACGAGCTCGTCGCGCGATTGCAGCGGCGTCATGTCGATCTGGTCACGCGCCATAAAAAATCCAACTCAAGGGCGCTTCGATCGAAGGCGCGTGGTGGCAGGGACATCCGCGGGCCGGAGCGGCCGCGGATGATGGGATCAGGACTATCATCGGGCGGCCGCGCCGTCTCGCGCGGACGCGGCCTTCGGATCGCTCTTTGCATCAGCCTTGGCATCGGCCTTGCCATCGCCTTTGACGTCGCCGCAGGAGCAGCCGAGGCGGTCGAGCAGACCGCACAGCCGTTCAGCGTCGGCGTCGGACAATTTCGAGCCGACATGCTTGTCGATCGCCGCCGAATAGGCGTTCCACATCTTCTTCTGCAGCTCGCGTCCGGCCTCGGTGATCTCGACGAACTGGCCGCGCTTGTCGATCTTGCATTCGCGGCGGGCGGCGAGCCCCTCGTCGACCAGCTTGTCGATCAGCCGCGAGGTCGAATATTGCGGGATCAGCATCTGCCGCTCGAGCTCGACCGGGCGCAGCTCTCCGGACGGCGCGCGCGACAGCTCGAGCAGAGCGTCATACCAGGCGAGCGGCGGGAAGCCGGCCTTCTTCAGATCCTGCTCGACGCAGTCCAGCACCCGGCTCGGTACCCGCATCAGGCGGATCCAGGCGGCCGTCGCCTCGCTCGATAGCTTGCGTTTCATCGTCTAGCCCATAACGTCCCGGCACCGACTGTACCGCACTGAATGCATCTGCATCAATCTTGACTATTTCATGCAGGTGCATGTAGGCAATCCCTCTCCGGACGCCAAGAACAAGGGAAGGAATACCCCTATGAAGCTTTATTACACCCCCGGTGCCTGCTCCCTCTCCCCCCACATCGCTCTGCTCGAAGCCGGCCTGCCCTATGACCTGGTCAAGGTCGATCTGCGCGCCAAAAAGCTCGAAAACGGCGACGATTTCCTGCAAGTGAACCCCAAGGGCCAGGTGCCCGCCCTGGCGCTGGATACCGGCGAGATGGTTACCGAAGGCCCGATCATCATCCAGATGATCGCGGACAAGGCCGCCGACAAGAAGCTGGCGCCCGCGAGGGACTCCAACGAGCGCTACAAGCTGCTCGAATGGCTGAACTACATCACGACCGAGTTGCACAAGAATCTCGGCCCGATGTTCTCGCCCGTGCTTGCCGACGACGCCAAGGCGTTCTTCAAGGACCGCGCCATGGGCAAGTTCAAATATGTCGACAGCCAGCTCGCCGGCCGCGAATACCTGATGGGCAACCAGTTCACGGTCGCCGACGGCTACCTCTTCACCATGATCATGTGGGCGCAAGACCGGCTCGGCTTCGATCTCTCCGGCCTGCCGAACGTGACCGCCTACAAGGCCCGCGTCGCGGCGCGCCCGAAGGTGCAGGAAGCGCTGAAGAAGGAAGGCCTGCTGAAGGCCGCCTGAGCTTTCGAATCTGCTTCATCAGACGTGAAAGGGCCGGATAGCATCCGGCCCTTTTTTGCTTGTGCCCCCGATTGGGTCAGCCCCAAATCTGCAATTTTCAGCAGTTTGTCCGCTTCGGCGTAAGCGTGCTTTCGCCATGGCGCGAATACCGCAACCGGGTCCGGCAACTATTCCTTCGATCGGGCGTAGCCGGATTGCTGCCTCACCCAGCGGGAGATGCGCCCATGAGTAGCTCGCTATCCAGCAACACTGCGGACCGGATGGTCGAGGTCCTGGCGGGCTCGACGGCGCTGCTGGCAAATTCCAGCGGCGGACTGACCGACCTTTCGGCCTCGCTGACGTCGGTCCTCCCGGACGACAGTATTGCCGATACGGCTGCCGGCCAGCCGGCCCACAGCCTGATCGATCCGTTACCGGCGGCAGATGCCATGGACAACGCGACGTCCCTGCTCGGCGACGGCGCCGCAGCAGCGTCCGGTTCCGACCTGCCTCTGCTCGGGAGCTTGCTGAACACGAGCGACCTGCCGGTGATCGGCAGTGTATTGAACGTGGCATTGCCGGTCGAACCGGATTCGACATTGCTCGCAGCATCGGGCGGAACGCTGCAACCGGTGCTCGACACCGCCACGACAGCGGTTCAGAGCGCAGTCCATTCCTCAGCCGACGTCCTGTCCCAGGCGGCCGCCCTGCCCGAGATGCTCCATGGCGTCACAAATCTCGGACAGGCGATCGATCTTGGCAGCATCAGCACCATCGGGATCAGCAGTGGCGGCGATGCCAATCTGGTTACGGACATTCTGGATGTGCCCGGGCAAATCCTTGCCGGCAATCTCGGCGAGACGGTCGCGCATCTCGGCGCCGATATCAGCGGCGTGGTTCATGCCGTCTCGGGGCTGGTTGATACAGTTGTCTCCGATGTCAGCGGTCTGCTGAGCCCGGTGTCCGGGCTCGTCAGCCAACTGACCCATGGCTTGTTCGATGGCGGCTTGCTCGATGGCGGCCTGCTCAATCCCGGCGGCGACACCGCAGGCAATGGATTGCTCGGCGGCTTGCTTGGCGGTCTCACCGGCTCCAGCAACGGCCATTTGGCCGGCATCACGATTGGCCCGCAGCAACCGAGCGGACCGACGCTCGATCTCCTCGCGGCGCCGACGCCGGGCGATCACCACACCGCCGACATCAGTGCCGTCGACACCGGCCAGACCGGCCCGCATCTGCTTGACCTCGGCGCCCTCACCGGCACGCACGGCCTCAACATTCCGAGCCTCAACATTCCGAGTCTCGGCGGCGTCGGCGCCGACGAGCTGGCCGGCAATCTGCTCGGTAGTCTGAATCTCAGCCTGCTCGGCGACAGCAGTACCGCCGGACACGCCGCGAGCGCGCCGGTCTCCACGCCGGTCGATCTCGGCGCGATCGGGCATGATCTGCTCTCGCCGCTCACACATGGTCACGGCATCCTTGATGCGCACGGCACCCATATCCTCTGAGATTGCCGTAAATCGGCGGACGCGCGGGATCGCCGCGCTTCCGCGTCTCCCTCTCCATGTCCATTGGGCATCACAGGCTTGAACATCCGCGGGGCGCGATGATCGGTCAGGGCAAACGCTTCTCCTCACTGCCGGTTGAAATCCGGGATGCGATTACGGCCGTTCGCGGTGCGCTGGTCGCCGTGGCGATGGCGAGCGGCCTCGTCAACCTCCTGATGCTGGTCGGTCCGGTCTTCATGCTGCAGACCTATGACCGCGTGCTGCCGAGCCGCAGCATCGCGACCCTGGTCGGCCTGCTCGTGATCGCGCTGGTGCTGCTCGTGGTGCAGGCCGGCGTGGATGTGCTGCGCAGCCGGCTGCTGGCGCGCATTGCCGAGATCTTCGACGAGAGCATTCGCGGCGCGGTGTTCGACAGCGTGCAGCATGCTTCCCTGTCCCGCCCTAATGGCGACGGCTTGCAGATCATGCGCGACCTCGACACCATCAGGGGCTTCATCGCCGGCAGCGGCCTGGTCGCGATCTTCGACCTGCCATGGACCCCGCTCTACATCATCGTCTGCACGCTGTTTCATCCACTGATGGGCCTTGCAGTGGCCGGTGGCGCCGTCGCGCTGGCGCTGATCACGGTTGGCGCCGAGCTGTTCACGCGCGCGCCGACGCGCTCGCTGGTGGCGCTGGCGTCGTCGCGGCGGCAGATGGCGGAGACCGCATTCCACCACGCACCCGTCGTGCACGCGCTCGGCATGCAGCGGCGAATGGCCGAATTGTGGTCGGAGCGCACGCAGGCCTATCTCAACATGCAGCGCGTGACCTCCGATCTGACCGGCACGTTCGGCAGCGCCTCGCGCTTCCTGCGCATGATCCTGCAATCCGGCGTGCTGGCGCTCGGCGCTTATCTCGTGATCAATCAGCAGGCCACCGCCGGCGTCATGCTCGCGGCAACCATCCTCTCGATCCGCGCGCTGGCGCCGATCGAGCTTGCGATTGCCAACTGGCGCAGCTTCATCGCGGTCCGTGCGAGCGTCGGCCGGCTCGCCGAAGCCCTGACGGCGGTGCCGTCGCGCCTGGCGTTCACCCCGCTGCCCGCGCCGAAGAGTGAGGTTCGCGTCACCTCGATCAGCCTGACGGCGCCGGCCAGCGACGCCGTGGTGCTGCACGAGGTGAGCTTTGCACTGCGCGCCGGCAATGCGGTCGCGGTAGTCGGCCCCAGCGGCTCCGGCAAGTCGACCTTGGCCCGCGCGCTGGTCGGGATCGGCGCGCCGGTGCGCGGCGTGATCCGGATCGACGGCGCGACGCTGGCGCAATGGGATCCGCTCGCGCTGGGCCCGTCGATCGGCTATCTGCCGCAGGACGTCGCATTGTTCCGCGGCACGGTGGCCGAGAATATCTGCCGCTTCGCCGCAGCCCCGGACGCCATCAAATTGATGGCCGCCGCGCGCGAGGCCGGCGTCCATGAACTGATCCTTCGGCTGCCTGACGGCTATGAGACCGAGGTCGGCGACGGCGGCCTGATGCTGTCGGGCGGCCAGCGGCAGCGCATTGCGCTGGCCCGCGCGCTCTATGGCGATCCGTTCCTGGTGGTGCTCGACGAGCCGAACTCGAATCTGGATTCCGAAGGCGAGCGCGCCCTGATCCACGCCATCGCCCGGGTCCGCGCCCGCGGCGGCATCGTGGTCGTGATCGCGCATCGGCCGGCGGTATTGCAGGCAGTCGATCACGTGCTGGTGCTGAACGAAGGACGCATGCAGGCGTTCGGCACCACCGCGGCAGTGCTGCCGCTGCTGGTGCCGAAGGCTGCGCAGCCCGCTGCGGCCGCGGAGCCGGCACCGGCCCCTGCCCGCCGCAGGCGCAAGAAGGACGCGGAGCCCCGGCAAAATGCCTAGCGCCCGGCAATCGGTCCATCATCATATCCTGGCGGTCGCGATGGCCGCGGCGTTCCTCGTCGCCAGCATCGGCATCATGGGCGCGGCCACCAAGATGTCGGGCGCAATCATCTCGCAAGGATCGCTGGTGGTCGAATCCAGCGTCAAGAAGGTGCAGCACCCCTCCGGTGGTGTCGCCAAGAAGCTGCTGGTCGAGGACGGCGCCCGCGTCGCCAAGAACGATTTATTGATCCTGATGGACGAGACGGTGGCGCAGGCCAATCTCACTGCCGTGACCAAGAGTCTGTGGGAGCTCGAGGCGCGCCGCGCGCGGCTGCAGGCCGAGCGCGACGGCGATACCGAGATCGCGTTCCCCGACAGCGTGGCCTCGCTCAGCGATCCCGCAGCGCAGGCGGTCGTCGCGGGCGAGCGGCGGTTCTTCCAGCTGCGCAAGGACGCCAATGACGGGCAGAAGCAGCAGTTGAAGGAGCAGATCGCCCAGCTCAAGGAGCAGATCGGCGGCATGCAGGACCAGTTGAGCGCCAAGAAGCAAGAAGCCGATCTGATCGCCAACGAATTGACCGGCGTGCAACAGCTCTGGGAGCAACGCCTGGTCTCGCTGTCGCGGCTCTCGACGCTGCAGCGCGATTCGGCGCGGCTGCTCGGCGAGCGCGGCCAGCTCACCGCGTCGATCGCGCAGGCCAAGGGCAAGATCTCGGAGACCGAGCTGAAGATCCTGCAGGTCGATCAAGATTTCCGCTCCGGCGTCGCCAAGGAACTCGCCGACATCAGGGCCAAATATGCCGATGCGATCGAGAAGCAGGTCACCGCCAAGGACCAGACCGAGAAGCTCGAGATCCGCGCGCCGCAGGCCGGCGTCGTGCACGATCTCACCATCCACACCCAGGGCGGCGTCATCGCCGCCGGCGAGACCATCATGACCATCGTGCCCGACCAGGACAATCTGATCGTGGAAACCCATGTTGCGCCGCAGGATATCGATCAGGTGAGGCTCGGCGCATCGGCGGTGCTGCGCTTCACCAATTTCAACCAACGCACCACGCCGGAGATCGAGGGCGAGATCAGCCGGATCGGCGCGGACGTATCACGCGACGACAAGACAGCCCCGACCTATTTCCTTGTCCGCGTTGCGATTCCAGCGCCGGAGCTGAACAAGCTCGCGACCGCGCATCTGCTGCCGGGCATGCCGGTCGAGGTATTCATCCCGACCAGCGAGCGCACGGTGCTGTCCTATCTGATGAAGCCGCTGGCCGACCAGGTGCACCGCGCCTTCCGGGAGAAATGAGCGGTGCAAACTTTCCGGCGCGCGGTGGAACAAATCAAATTTGATCCGCATTCTACGAGTTAAGACTAAGTCGGCGTACTTCGGGCTGAGGGCGTTGCCGTCCTTGTTCGTGCGATCCAACTGACCGACTATGACCTGCGGCGCGCCCTCCGCTCCAACTGGTCTGAAAATGTGACGATCGTCTCTACGCTCTTATTGACCAGCACGCTCGCCGGGCTGGCCACCAGTTTGTACTTTCGGGTTTGGACATTGATGCTGGTGTCGCCGCTGGTCGCGGTGCTCGCCGCAATCGTGCTCCAGTCCGACGGCTATGCCTTTGCCACCGGCGCCCCGATCGTGGTCGCTTGCCTCGCATTCAACCAGATCGCCTATCTCGCCGGCGCGTTGCTGCCGCCGGACAATGACGGCTCAATGGCGGAAGAAATCGACGGCGTTCCACACCGCGGCCGCGAGCACAAGATCCACGGCCAGAACGAGTAGCGCAAGGGCGGTCCAGGAAGGTCCCTTGCCGCGCAAGCGCAATGGATTCAGGCGGCGCGATGATGGGATCGAAGCTTTGCCCGCGGTCTCAGCGGCACCTTCCTTGAGCACAGAACGCATTGCAGGACACCCCAACCCTGATCGTCTTCGATCGACCAGCAAGAGTGATGCCAGCAGCATGGTGCCAGTGGGGAGCAAGCGTGGCGGGACTTTGACCGCCATGACCGACACGCAACAGGATCAAGTCGGATCGATGACCGGCTTGATCCTGTGCGAGTTGGTTCAGAACGTAACGGCGCTTACGCCGCCTGCTTCTTCGGCGGGAAGCGACCGTAGAAGGTCTCGCCCTTGGCCGCCATGTCCTCGAGCAGCTTCGGCGGCGTGAAGCGCGAGCCGTACTTCTTCTCGAAGGCGTGACAGAGCGCGACGAAATTCTTCGTCCCCATGAAGTCGATATAGGACAGCGCACCGCCGGTGAACGGCGCGAAGCCGAAGCCGAGGATCGAGCCGACATCCGCCTCGCGCACGTCGGTGATGACGTGATCCTCCACGGTCCGCGCGGCTTCCACCGCCTGCACCACCAGGAAACGCTGCTTCAATTCCTCGACGCTGAGCGTGTCGGGATCGAGCTGTTTCGGCTGCAGACCGGCGAGCCCCGGCCACAGGCTCTTCTGACCCTTGCCCTTCTCGGGATAGTCGTAGAAGCCCTTACCGTTCTTGCGGCCGAAGCGGCCCTGCTTCTCGACCATCTCGACGATCAGCTTCTTCTGCGCCTGGTCGATCGCGTTGGGGCCGAGATCGGCCTCGGTCGCCTTGGTGATCTTGAGGCCGAGATCGAGTGCGACCTCGTCCTGCAGCGACAGCGGCCCGACCGGCATGCCGGCCATCTTGGCGGTGTTCTCGATCATCGCCGGCGGCACGCCTTCGAGCAGCATCTCGTTGCCCTCGGAGATGTAGCGCATCACGCAGCGGTTGGCGAAGAAGCCGCGGCTGTCGTTCACCACGATCGGCGTCTTGCCGATCGCGCGGACATAGTCGAGCGCGGTCGCCAGCGCGACATCGCCGGTGTTCTTGCCAAGGATGATCTCGACCAGCATCATCTTCTCGACCGGCGAGAAGAAGTGGATGCCGATGAACTTGCCTTGGTCCTTGAACTCCTCGGCGAGCGAATTGATCGGCAGCGTCGAGGTATTGGAGGCGAAGATCGCGCCGGGTTTCAGCAGCGGCTGCGCCTTGGCATAGGTCTCGGCCTTGACCTTGCGATCCTCGAACACCGCCTCGATGACGAGGTCGCAATCCGCGATCACGTTGTAGTCCGATGTCGCCGAGATCCGCGCCAGGATGGCGTCGGCCGCCTCCTGCTTCATCCGGCCCTTCGCGATCAGGCCGTCGACCACGGTCTTGGCGTGGCCCTTGCCCTTGTCGGCGCTCTCCTGGTCGCGATCGACCAGCACGACGTCGATGCCGGCCTGCGCCGAGACATAGCCGACGCTGGCGCCCATGAAGCCGGCGCCGATTACCGCGAGCTTCTTGACCTTGGTCGGCGGCACGCCTGGCGGGCGGCGCGCGCCCTTGTTCAGTTCCTGCATCGACAGGAACAGCGAGCGGATCATCGCCGCCGCCTCCTTCGAGCGCAGCACCTTGGCGAAGTAGCGCGACTCGACCCGCAGCGCAGCGTCGATCGGCAACTGCAGGCCCTCATAGACGCAGCTCATGATGGCGCGCGCGGCCGGATAATTGTCGTAGGTCTCGCGGCGATAGATCGCGTTGCCGGCCGGGAACATCTGCATGCCCATCTTGGAGAAGACGGGGCCGCCGGGCAGCTTGAAGCCCTTCTCGTCCCACGGCGCGACGGCCTTGCCGCCGCCCTTGATCCAGTCCTTGGCGGCCTTGATCAGATCGGCTGCGGGCACCACAGCGTGAATCAGGTTGAGCGCCTTCGCACGCGTGAGATTGACGGCCTCGCCCTTGAGCAGCAACTGCATCGCATCCGCCGGCTGCACGAGACGCGGCACGCGCTGGGTGCCGCCGGCGCCGGGGAACAGGCCGACCTTGATCTCGGGCAGGCCGAGCCGGGTCTTCGGGTTCTCGGCCGCGACGCGGTAGTGGCAGGCCAGCGTGATCTCGAAGCCGCCGCCGAGCGCGAGCCCGTTGATCGCGGCGACCCACGGCTTGCCCGAGGTCTCGATCGCGCGGAACGACAGTGACATCTGGCGGCTCTGCTCGAATAGCATCTGGTTCGCGGCTTCCTCGCCCTTCTCCTTGAAGAGTTGCGCGTAGGCGCGGTTCATGCCCTCGAGCATCGAGAGGTCGGCGCCGGCGCAGAACGCCTCCTTCGCCGAGGTGATCACCACGCCCTTGATCGCTGCATCGCTGGTCGTCTGCTTGATGATCTCGCCGATCTCCTGGGTGGAGATTTCATCGAACACGTTCATCGAACGGCCCGGGATGTCCCAGGTGACGAGCGCAATGCCGTCGGCGTCGACGTCGAACTTGAAATTCTTGTAAGCCATGTTGCTCGCTCCCCTCGCCTCAGACGCGCTCGATGATGGTGGCGGTGCCCATGCCGCCGCCGATGCACAGCGTCACCAGCGCCGTCTCCTTGTTGGTGCGCTCGAGCTCGTCGAGCACGGTGCCGAGGATCATGGCGCCGGTCGCCCCGAGCGGATGGCCGAGCGCGATCGCGCCGCCATTGACGTTGATCTTGGCGTTGTCGATGTCGAACGCTTGGATGTAGCGCAGCACCACAGAGGCGAACGCCTCGTTGAGCTCGAACAGGTCGATATCCGACTTCTTCATGCCGGAGCGCTCGAACAGCTTTTCGGTGACGTCGACCGGGCCGGTCAGCATCATCGCGGGCTCCGAGCCGATATTGGCGAAGGCGCGGATTTTCGCGCGCGGCTTCAACCCTAGCTTCGCTCCTGCCTCCTTGCTGCCGAGCAGCACGGCACCGGCGCCGTCGACGATGCCGGAGGAATTGCCGGCGTGATGCACATAATTGACCTTCTCGACCTCGGGGTGCGACTGCACGGCCACCGCGTCGAAGCCGGCCATTGCCGCCACCGCCGCGAATGACGGCTGCAGCTGCGCCAGCGACTGCATCGTCGTGGTCGGGCGCATATGCTCGTCCTTGGCGAGGATGGTCAGGCCGTTGATGTCCTTGACCGGCACCACCGACTTCTTGAAGCGGCCCTCGTCCCAGGCCTTGCCGGCGCGCTGCTGGCTCTGCACCGCATAGGCATCGACATCATCGCGGGAGAATCCGTATTTGGTCGCGATCAGATCGGCCGAGACGCCCTGCGGCATGAAATAGGCCGGCACCGCCATCGAGGGATCCATCGGCCAGGCGCCGCCAGCGGCGCCGAGGCCGACGCGGCTCATCGATTCCGCGCCGCCGCCGATCACGAGCTCATGCTGACCACTCATGATCTGCGCCGCGGCAAAGTTCACCGCGTCCAACCCTGAGGCGCAGAAACGGTTGATCTGCACGCCCGGCACCTTCTCGCCGAGTCCGGCGTTCAGCGCGGCGAAACGCGGAATGTCGCCGCCCGCCTCGCCGACCGGATCGACGATGCCGAGCACGACGTCGTCGACACTGTCCTCGGCAAGGTTGTTGCGCTCCTTCAGCGCCTTCAGCGGCACCGTGGCGAGCGCCAGCGCGGTGACCTCGTGCAGCGCGCCATCGGCCTTGCCGCGGCCGCGCGGGGTACGAACGTGATCGTAGATGTATGCCTCAGGCATGACGCCCTCCTTGATATGAGGATCATAATATATACGGAAGGAAGCGCCGCCGCATGGGTGCGGCGGCAATTATTCAGAACGCTTCCGCGGCCAATTCCATCGTGGTGGCGCTGCCGGTCTGGATCCGGGCCAAATGCACCGCGGTCTCCGGCAGCAGCCGCTCCATGAAGAAGCGGCCGGTCACGAGCTTGGTGTTGAGATAGGGCGTCGTGCCGGCGGCGGCCTTGTCCTGCGCCACCTTGGCCATCTTCGCCCACATGTAGCCGAGCGCGACGAGGCCGAACAATTTCATGTAATCGGTTGCGGCGGCGCCGGCATTGTCGGGCTTGGTCAGCGCGTTCTGCATCAGCCAGCCGGTGGCCTGCTGCAGATGGCCGAGCGCGGTGGAGAGCGGGGTGATGAACGGCTTCATTGCCTCGTCGGCGCCATGCTCCTTGGCGAAGGCGCCGACCTCGCCGAAGAACGCCATCGCGGCGCGGCCGCCGTCGCGCGGCAGCTTGCGGCCGACCAGATCGAGCGCCTGGATGCCGTTGGCCCCCTCATAGATCATCGCGATGCGGGCATCGCGCACGAATTGCTCCATGCCGTGCTCGGCGATGTAGCCGTGGCCGCCGAACATCTGCTGCGCCGAGACCGTGTTGGCGAACCCGGTGTCGGTCAGGACCCCCTTCAGCACCGGCGTCATCAGGCCCATGTGATCGTCGGCGGCCTGACGGTCCTTCGGGTCGTTGGAGCGGTGTGCGACGTCGCTCTTCAGCGCGGTCCACACCACCATAGCGCGCGCGGCCTCGTTGAAGGCGCGGATCGTGAGCAGCGTGCGGCGCACGTCGGGATGCACGATGATCGGATCGGCCGGCTTGTCGGCCTCCTTGACGCCGGTCAGCGAACGGCCCTGCAGACGTTCGCGCGCGTAGGCGACCGCGTTCTGATAGGCGACCTCCGACTGCGCCAGGCCCTGCACGGCGACGCCGAGGCGAGCCTCGTTCATCATCACGAACATGCCCTGCATGCCCTTGTTCTCTTCGCCGATCAGCCAGCCGGTGGCGTTGTCGTAGTTCATCACACAGGTGGAATTGCCGTGGATGCCCATCTTGTGCTCGATCGAGCCGCAGGTGACGCCGTTGCGCGCACCCAACGAGCCGTCACCGTTGACCAGCACTTTCGGCACCACGAACAACGAGACGCCCTTGATGCCGGCCGGCGCGCCTTCGATACGCGCCAGCACCAGATGGATGATGTTGTCGGCAAGGTCATGCTCGCCGGCGGAGATGAAGATCTTGGTGCCCGTGATCTTGAAGCTGCCGTCCGGCTGACGCACGGCCTTGGTGCGGAGCAGGCCGAGGTCGGTGCCGCATTGCGGCTCGGTCAGGTTCATGGTGCCGGTCCACTCGCCCGCGACCATCTTCGGCACATAGGTCTTCTTCTGCTCGGGCGTGCCGTGCACCAGCAGCGCCGCGGTCGCGCCCATGGTCAGGCCGCCATACATCGAGAACGCCATGTTGGCGGAGATCTGGAATTCGTTGACCGCCTGCGAGAGCGTCACCGGCAGGCCCTGGCCGCCGAATTCGGTCGGCGCCGAGAGGCCGAGCCAGCCGCCCTCGGCGACCTGCTTGTAGGCGTCCTTGAAGCCCTTCGGCGTGGTGACGCTGCCGTCGTCATTACGCCTGCAGCCTTCGAGATCGCCGACGCGATTGAGCGGTTGCAACACCTCTTCGCTGAGCTTGGCGGCCTCGCCGAGGATCGCTTCGCGCACATCGGCGGACGCATCGGTGAAGCCGGGAAGATTGCCGTAGCGGTCGATCTGGAAAACGTCATTGAGCAGGAAGCTGACGTCTTCGACGGGGGCTTTGTAGGTCGGCATGCTGATCTCCCGGCTGGCTCGTGGCCGCATGTGCGGCCGATGCTGCGCAGCTTTTCCTTGGGTTTGCTGGAACGGACCTTATCCGCTTCCGGAGGTCCGCGGCAGGTGCTAGCGAGACTAACGCGCGATGCGATTAGGTTGAATGGTCATCGCGCTTTAGGTCCTTGTTGAGCATGATCTTTTCGGAAAACCGCTGCGCACTTTTCCGGATCATGCGTTACGATTGCGACGTTGCGCCGCTCTGCTTCATCAACTCCTCGCCCATCATCCGATGCAGCAGGTTGATCGCCTTGAGCGGACGCACCATCACCTTGAAATGCGTGATCCGGCCGTCACCGTCGAACGTGATGATGTCGACGCCGTTGAGCTTGATGCCGTCGATCTCGTTCTCGAATTCGAGCACCGCGCCGTTGTCGTTCTTCCATTCGCCCAGATATTTGAAGGTCGGGCCGCCGAGTACCTTGGCGGCGCTGGTCAGATATTTGAAGGTGATGTCGCGGCCGCGCTGCGGCGTGTGCACGACCGGGCTTTCGAACACCGCGTCGGGATGCAGCAGATCCCACAGAGCGGCGGTGTCGTGGGACTTCATGTAGGCGTACCACTTGTCGAGGCCCGGCTTGCTCATTCGGACGTCTCCTGCGGCGGGGGTTGTAAGAAGCCTGAACATCGGCCGCGCGCGACAAGGCGGCATGCCGATCACCATATGCATATTGACGCATATGCACATTAACGCATAAAGTCAAGCGAACTTCAGGATGCCGAACTCGGGAACTCAAATGGAGGTGGGCGTTGGCACTCGGTGACGCAATCCTCGCCTGCCTCACGGAGCGTCCGATGACGGGCTATGAGCTCGCCAAGACGTTCGACGCCTCGATCGGCTTCTTCTGGAAGGCCGACCATCAGCAGATCTACCGGGAGCTCTCCCGGCTGCGCGACAAGGGCCATGTCCAGGGCCGCGAGGTGGTGCAATCCGGCAAGCCGAACAAGCTGGTCTACACGCTGACGGCCGAGGGCCGCGCGGCGCTGAAGCACTGGGCGGCGCGACCGAGCGTCCCGCCTTCGATCAAGGACGATTTGCTGGTCCGGCTCTATGCGCTCGACTGCGTCGACATCGAGCCGCTGCGCACCGACCTGATGGCGCGGCTGGAACATCATCGCGACCGCTATGAGCGCTACGAGCGCCTGCTCAACAAGCGCTTCCCCGACGGCACCGCGCCTGCCGCCGATGTCGGCAAGATGCTCAGTCTGCGGCTCGGGATGCGCCACGAGCGTGTCGTGGTGGAGTGGTGCGAGGAAGCGCTCGATGCGCTGTCGGCAATGTCAGGCCGCGGCAACGTTACGCCGCTCGACGACGGCAAGCGCGAAAGCAACGGCTAGAAACAAACGTCGTCCCGGCTTGCCGTGTTCGTCATGCGCGGCTGAATCCGCTCTGCCGGAAAACGATAGGCCTGTCCTGATCCGGCGCAACAGGTTCCGGGAATCCCTAACTTTAAGGCCCGCCGACTGCATTCCTTAACCCGTTATTTACCGTGACGGGAAAAAGTCAGCAGCTGAAGCAGACGACCAGCGCAGAATTCGATTGTCTCTTAACGGGAATGCGCGGGGAGGCTGCGGGCGCAGAGTATGGCGCCGGAGTCGGGACCGGACGGAATCATGAATTCGCGCGTATCGTGGAGTGTTGACGGCATCGATCCCTCCGTCCGCGACAGGGCCGAAGCGGCTGCGCGTCGCGCCGGGATGTCGCTGAACGACTGGCTCAATTCCACCGTCGGTGAGCCGAGCCCGCCGGATTGGCGCACGGAGCAGCGGCAGCCGATGCCGAGCCGGGAAAGCCGCGAAGTCGCCGACATCCATCAGCGGCTCGACGCGATCACCCGCCAGATCGAGCAGATTGCAAAACCGATGACGCGCGCCGAAGCCGTGCGCGCCGAAGTGCCGCGCGGCCAGCCCGCGGTGGCACGGCAGCTGAACGATGCGATCTCGCGCCTCGATGCGCGGCTGTCGCAGATCTCGCGGCCGCAGCCGACGCGCGAACCGCAGCCCCAGCCCCAGCCGCAGCCGCAGCCGATGCGTGAAGCCCAGATGCAGCGGGAGCCTCAGATCAACGACCGGCAACTGGAGGAGCGGCTGCGCCAGGCGGAAGCGGTCGAGCGCGCCGCAGCCCAGATCTACCGCCCCTCGCCGCCGCTGAGCCCGGCGTCGTTCGATTCCGCGATCGCGGAAATCGCTGCGCGCCAGAACGAGCTCGACGACCCCACGCCCCGGCAGATGCCACAGCGCAGCGCGCCGCCGACGCAGCAGTCGGCACCGCCGATGGCCGCCTACGCGCCGCCGCCGGCGGCGCCCGCCGGCCCGGACTTCTCCTCGCTCGAGCGTCATCTGCTCAAGATCACGAGCCAGATCGAGGCGCTGCAGCGGCCCGACCATATCGAGCAGTCGATCGCGTCGTTCCGCGGCGAGCTCGCGGAAATCCGCCAGGCGATCACCGAGGCGATGCCGCGCCGGGCGATCGAGTCGATCGAGAACGAGATCCGCTCGCTGCATCACCGGATCGACGAGATCCGTCACGACAGCAACAACGGCCAGGGCCAGGCGATTGCCGGCATCGAACGCGCGCTGTCGGAGATCCGCGAGGCGCTGCGCACGCTCACGCCCGCCGAGCAGCTCACCGGCTACGACGAGGCGATCCGCAATCTCGGCGCCAAGCTCGACATGATCCTGCGCGCCAACGACGATCCGTCGACGGTGCATCAGCTCGAGAGCGCGATCGCGGCGCTGCGCGCCATCGTCTCCAATGTCGCCTCCAACGACGCGCTGCTGCAGCTCTCCGGGGACGTGCATGCGCTGGCGGCGAAGGTCGACCAGCTGTCGCAGATGTCGCGCGGGGATTCCTACGGCGACGCCTTCGCGGGGATCGAGCAGCGCATTGCGGCACTGGCCTCGTCGCTGGAAGGCCGCGAGCGGCCGGCCGGCTATGACAACACCGATGCGATCGAGGGCGCCCTGCGCTCGCTGTCGGAGCGGATCGACCGCCTGCAGGTCGGCAACGACAGCTCGTCGGCATTCACCCATCTCGAACAGCGCGTCTCCTATCTGCTCGAGCGCCTGGAGTCCGCCGACCAGCGCTCCGGCAATCTCGGCCGGGTCGAGGAAGGGCTGCATGACATCATGCGGCACCTCGAGGCGCAGCACGCCCATATCGCCTCGCTCGCCGACGCCACCCGCAACAGCGCCAATACATCAGCGCCGCAGCCGATGATGGATAGCGGCATCGTCGATCTGGTGAAGCGCGAGCTGTCCGACATCCGCTTCAGCCAGTCGGAGACCGATCGCCGCACCCAGGATTCGCTGGAGACGGTTCACAACACGCTCGGCCATGTCGTCGATCGGCTGGCGATGATCGAGAGCGATCTGCGCACGGTGCGCACCGCGCCGCCGCCTGCCCCTGCGCCGGCCGAACTGCGGATGGACGCGCCGCGGATGGAGATGCCGCGCGCGGCGATGCCGCAACCGGTCGCGCAGCCCCAACCTGAATCGTACAGGCCGGAATCGTACCGGCCCGAATTGCCCAATCCTGCGCAGGCGCAGGAGCACTTCATGTCCGCGCCGCGCGAATTCCATGCCGCACAGCCGGTCGAGAGCGCACCGCCGCCGCTGCCGCCGCGCGCGATCAGCGAGATCCTCGAGCCGCATGCGGCGTCCGCACGCGCTGCGCTCGCACCGGAACTGCCGCCGGATCATCCGCTCGAGCCGGGCACGCGCCCGTCGGGCCGGGCGTCGTCGCCGTCGGAGCGGATTGCGGATTCCGAGCGCGCGATCTCCGATCTGCCCGCGGGCAAGAAGGAGCCGGTCTCGACATCGAGCTTCATCGCCGCCGCGCGCCGCGCCGCGCAGGCCGCCGCCGCGCAACCGGTCAACGAGAAGGCGGCGCGCGCAGCGAGCAAGGCCGCCGCCAAGGCCAAGGAGAAGGCCGACAAGGCCGCGAAGGCTGCCGCCGCCAAGG
This sequence comes from Bradyrhizobium sp. UFLA03-84, assembly GCF_002289535.1. Classification (NCBI taxonomy): domain Bacteria; kingdom Pseudomonadati; phylum Pseudomonadota; class Alphaproteobacteria; order Hyphomicrobiales; family Nitrobacteraceae; genus Bradyrhizobium; species Bradyrhizobium sp. UFLA03-84. The sequence continues at coordinate 398,727 of NZ_NSJY01000005.1, forward strand.
CCGGCGTCAAGGCCGGCGCGCCGGCGGCTGCCGCAACCGAAGCCCAGCCTTCGACCATCACCTCCAAGATCCGCTCGCTGCTGGTCGGCGCGAGCGTGGTCGTGATCCTGCTCTCCACCGCCAAGATGGCGATGAACCTGCTCGATACCAGCTCCGCGCCGCAGGCGCCTGCGATCGAGCAGCGCGAGCCGGCCGCACCTGCCATGCAGCCGCCCGTTGAAAATCCTGTGACCCCGGCACCGGCTGCGCCATCCGGCGTGCCCGGGCCGTCGATGACCTCGCCGACCCCGCTCGGCCGTCAGTCCAACAACACCGCGGCGCCGAACACGCTCGACAGCGCGCAGGTGACGATTCCTCAGGTGGCCCCTGCACCGGCCGCCGCGCCGGAGCCCGCCGCGGCGCCACCGGTTGCCGCCGCCAGCGATATCACCGGCACGATTCCGACCGCTCCGCCGCTCGGCGGCAAGCTCGCGACGATCCAGATTCCGGCCGGCGAGAAGCTGCCCGAAGCGATCGGCGGTCCGGCGCTGCGCACCGCCGCGATCAAGGGCGATGCGGCCGCGGCCTACGAGGTCGGCATCCGCTATGCCGAAGGCAAGGGCGTGCCCGCCAATGTCGACGAAGCCGCCAAATGGTACAGCCGCGCGGCGCAGGCCGGCGTGGTGCCGGCGATGTTCCGGCTCGGCACCTTCTACGAGAAGGGTCTCAGCGTGAAACGCGACTTCGACGTGGCCCGGCGCTATTACGTGCAGGCCGCCGAGCGCGGCAACGCCAAGGCGATGCATAACCTCGCCGTGCTCGACGCCGATGGCGGCGGCAAGGGCGCCGACTACAAGAGCGCTGCGCAATGGTTCCGCAAGGCGGCCGATCGCGGCGTTGCCGACAGCCAGGTCAACCTCGGCATCCTCTATGCCCGCGGCATCGGGGTCGAACAGAACCTCGCCGAGTCCTTCAAATGGTTCAGCCTCGCCGCCGCACAGGGCGACGCCGACGCCGGCCACAAGCGCGATGATATCGCCAAGCGGCTCGACCCGCAGTCGCTCGCCGCCGCGAAGCTTGCGATCCAAACCTTTACCCCCGAACCGCAGCCGAGCGATGCGGTCAATGTGCCGGCCCCGGCCGGTGGCTGGGACGGCGCCCCCGCGCAGCCCGCGGCGGCGAAGTCCGTCAAGCCACCGTCGAAGCGGACCGCGGCGCTGGCGGCTCCCGCTCACTAAAACGAGAATGGCAACGGCGCCTCGACGGCGCCGCTGTCCTATCCCTCCCGCCTTCCGCCGTGTAGACAGGCGCGCAGTCCCGCCCCAGCGGCGTGTGCGTCCCGGAGGACCAGGTTTGTCTGTCGACGATCGTCAGGATGATGGCACCAGCCACCGTTCGTCGCCGACCGGTCCCCGCGTCGCGCCCCCTCGCCAGACGCCGTCGCCGTTTGCCGCGCGCCCGAGCGCTGCGCCGCCGCCTCCGCCGCGGCAAGGAAACGTGGCCCCGCCGCGCGGTACCTTCCGCTTCTCGCTCCCCTCCATCATCATCTTCGTGCTGCTGCTGTCGAGCGTCGCCATTCAGGCCTACCGCGACCTGTCGCGGCCGGGCGCCTGGGACTTCTGGCGCGAGACCTACATCGCCGCGAGCATGACCTCGGCGGTGATATCAGACGTCGACATCGACGGGTCGGGCCGCGGCCGGCGCGCGCTCGCGATCAGCGGCAAGATCGGCTCGGCCAGCGCGAGCTGGTTCCGCGACCGGCTGAGCGAGGCCCGTCTCGCGCCAGGTGATGCCGTGCTGCTGTCGTCACCGGGTGGCGCGCTGAATCAGGCCGCCATCATGGGCGAGGTCATCCGCACGCACGGGCTGGTCACCGCCGTCGCGACGGCCGATGCTTCGGGCAAGCTCCGCCCCGCAGCCTGCGCCAGCGCCTGCGTCCTGGTCTATGCCGGCGGTGCGACCCGCTATGGCGTCGCGGGCTCGCGGCTCGGCGTGCACCGCTTCACGACCAGCGCACCGGTCAGCGATCCGCTCGCCGAGGCGCAACGCATCCAGGGCATGGTGCTCGGCTACATGACCAAGATGGGCGTCTCCTCCGGGATCGTGGAGGCGATGTCGCAGACCTCGGATATCCGCTGGTTGAGTGCGAAGGAAGCGCTCGCGCTCAACCTGATCACCAGGCCCGTCGACCAGCCCTGAGGCATGATCCGGACCCGAAGGGCCGCGTTAGCGCAAAGTGCGGAGCGGCTTTCCCTCGCGACAAACGCGGAACGCGTTTGCGCGGAGATCATGCTCAAACAAGCCGGCTTCGCTGTCGTTAATCTGAATTATCAACCACGTCCGCAGCCGAGCGGCCACGTGCGGCGAAAAATGCCACCCGGGGCGGAAACTTTAGTCCCTCCCCCCGCCAAATTCGGTTATGCAAGAATGCGGCAATCGACCCGCGTTCGCCTGCTCCTTGCGCGCCGACCGGATTCGTTCAGCCGGAGAATGCCCGACCCGAACGACATCACGCCGTGATGCGGCCTTGCGCCCCAGCATGCGGCGAACCGACAAGAAGCGACGCGCGTGCAGCTCTACCTCCCGATCGCCGACATTCCGGTCAATGTCTTCCTCATCCTGGCGATGGGCGCAGCGGTTGGATTCGTCTCCGGCATGTTCGGGATCGGCGGCGGCTTCCTGATGACGCCGCTCTTGATCTTCGTCGGCATCGCGCCAGCGGTCGCAGTCGCCTCGGTCGCCAGCCACATCGCGGCTTCCTCGTTCTCCGGCGCGATCTCCTACTGGCGCAGGCGCGCAATCGACCCACTGCTGGCGGCGGTGCTGCTGGTCGGCGGCACGCTCGGCACCGCGCTCGGGGTGTGGACCTTCACCTTCCTGCGCTCGCTCGGCCAGCTCGATCTGATGATCGCGCTGTCCTACGTCATCCTGCTGACAACGGTCGGCGGGCTGATGTTCTGGGAGGGCCTGCGCGCGATGCTGCGTGCCCGCCGCGGCGGAACGGTCACGCTGCGCAAGCCCGGCAGCCACGGCTGGATCCACGGCCTACCGCTGAAGCTGCGCTTCAAGCGCTCCAAGATCTACCTCTCGGTCATCCCGGTCGTCGTGACCGGGCTCGTGATCGGCTTCATCGGCGCTGTCATGGGTATCGGCGGCGGCTTCATCCTGGTGCCGCTGATGATCTACGTGCTGCGGGTGCCGACCTCGACCGTGATCGGCACCTCGATGGTGCTCACCCTCGTCACCATGGTGTTCGCCACCATGCTGCACGCGGTGACCAACCATCTGGTCGACGCCGTGCTGGCGCTGATCCTGATGATCGGCGGCGTCACCGGCGCGCAGTTCGGCGCCCGCGCCGGCCAGAAGATCCGCGGCGAGCATCTGCGCCTCTTGCTCGGCCTGCTGGTGCTCGCGGTCGGCATCCGTTTTGCCGTCGAGCTGGTGATCCGGCCGCAGGACCTCTACAGCATTCGCGAAACCGGCGGAGCCCCGCCATGAGGCTGCGCTCGCTGCTTGTCATCGCCGGCCTCGCCGCCGCCAGCCTGGCGGCCTCGCCCGCCTGTGCCGAGCGGCTGATCGTGTCGGTCTCCAACCACCGCGTCACGGTGACGCCGAATTATTCCGGCGGCGAGCTGGTGCTGTTCGGCTCGGTCGAGAAGGACGACAAGACGCCGCCCAATCGCAGCAATTACGATCTCGTCGTCACGGTGGCCGGCCCGCGCGCCGACATGGTGACGCGGCGCAAGGAGCGTAAATTCGGGATCTGGATCAACACCGATTCGCGCCAGTTCATCCAGGTGCCGGGCTATCTCGCGCTGTTCTCCAATCGGCCGTTCGACCAGATCGCCGCACCGGAGGTGCAGCGGCGGCAGCAGCTCGGGCTCAACAACGTGCTGCTGATGCAGCGGGTCGGCCCTGACTTTGCCGACGTGGTGCCGAACGATCCGTTCCGCAGCGCCTTCGTCCGGCTGCGCTCCGAGCACGGCCTGTACCGCGAGGCGACCTCGGCGGTGACGTTCCTGACCCCGACCCTGTTCCGCACCGGCATTCCGCTGCCGGCGGAGGTGCCGATCGGCACCTACAATGTCGAGATCAAGCTGTTCAGTGACGGCGCGCTGGTGACCAAGACCGAGACCGCCTTCGAGATCGTCAAGGTCGGCTTCGAGCAGTTCGTCGCCACCACCGCGCGGCATAACGGCCTGGTCTATGGCCTCGTCACCGCGTTCATGGCGCTGATGACGGGCTGGATGGCCTCAATCGTGTTCCGAAAGGATTAGCCATCCTTTCCGTGCAACGCGCTTTCGAACGCGTCGCCTAGGATCGAGACGCCGAGATCGATCTCGTCATCGCTGATCGTGAGCGGCGGCGCGATGCGGAACACACTGCCCATGCCTGGCAACTGCACGATGTTGGTGCTCAGTCCGAGCTCCAGACAGCGCTGCGACACAAGCGTTCCGAGCGCTTCGTCAGGCTCCTTCTTGAAGCGGTCGCGCACGATCTCGATGCCCTGCATCAGTCCCCTGCCGCGCACGTCACCGATGCATTCGAACCGGTTCTGAAGCGCGAGCAGCCCGTCCCGCAGCCGCGCGCCCGCGATGGCGGCACGCTCGACCAGTCGGTCGCGCAGGATGATCTCGATGACCTTCAGCCCGACCGCGGCCGGCATCGGATCCGACACATGTGTCGTGTAGAACAGGAAGCCGCGCTCGTGACAGCGCTCCTCGATCTCGGCCGACGTGATGACCGCGGCCAGAGGCAGGCCGGCGCCGAGCGTCTTCGACAGGGTCAGGATGTCGGGCACGACGCCGTCGCGCTCGAAGGCGAACATGGCGCCGGTACGCCCAAGGCCGGTCTGCGCCTCGTCGACGATCAACAGCATGCCGCGCGCGCGGCACAGCTCCTTCAGCGCGGCGAGATAGCCCTCCGGCAGATCGATCAGCCCGCCGGAGCTGAGGATCGGCTCGGCGATCATGCAGGCGAGCGAGCCGGTCGACTGGCGATCGACGAGATCGAAGGCGTAAGCCAGTTCGGCCCGCCAGTCGGCCGCATTGCCGAAACGCGGCCGATAGGGGTTCGGCGTCGGGATCGCGAGCGCGCCGACCGGCGCGGGACCATAGCCCTTGCGGCCGGCTGAATAGGTCGCCCCCGCCGCGCCTGACGTCATGCCATGCCAGGACTGCGCGAACGCGACGGTTTCGAAGCCACCGGTGAAGAGCTTCGCCATCTTGATCGCCGCCTCGTTCGACTCAGCCCCCGTGCTCAGCAGCATGACGCGATCGAGCCCCGGCGGCAGCAGGTCCGCGAGTTTCTCGGCCAGCGACACGACCGAACGGCTCAGCATGCCGCTGAACAGATGGTCGAGCCGCTCGGCGTGCGCGCTGATGGTCTGGACGATCTCGGGGTGACCGTGACCAAGCACGGCGCTCATCTGCCCGGAGGTGAAATCCAGGATCGCGCGGCCGTCGGCGTCATGGACGAAGGATCCGGAGGCGCGCTCGATGATGACGGGCGCGAACGTCCCGCCGTACCGGATCAGGTGACGCCGCGCGCGATCCCAGAATGATTTGTCGTCATTTCCAGCCATACCCATGCCCTTTGCCGCTCAGTCGCCGTGATCAAGGCTATTGCAGCGCATCTTATGCGCGCGCTGCCGCAATGAGCTTGCGATTTGAGATGCATTTCATCCCAGTCTCTGCAATCAATTGCGCAAAACGCACCAAATGCGAAAGAAATGGGAACCACGATCGTGATGATCGACGAGATTGACCGGAAGATCCTCGACGTGCTGCAGGTCGAGGGGCGCATCACAAATCTCGAGCTGGCCGAACGGATCGGCCTCTCGTCTGCCCCATGCATGAGGCGGGTCCGGACCCTCGAAGAGGCCGGCGTCATCAATTCCTATGTGGCGCTGGTGGACCCGGCGCGGGTCGGGCTCGGATTCGACGTCATCGTCGAAGTTCGCCTCAAGCAACAGACCAGGGAATCCTTCGCGCGCTTCGAGAAGAAGGTGATCGACCTTCCGGAGGTCGTCGAATGCTGCATGATTGCCGGCGACTGGGATTACTCGCTGCGGGTCGTGTCCTCCGACCTCGCCCGCTATCAATCGTTCATCCTCGACCGCCTGATGCATCCGGACAGCGACATTGCGAGCTACCGCACGACTATCATCCTGCGGAAGGTCAAATCGACGACCAAGATCGATAGCTCGCTGTTCCGCGGGGACTAGAGGAGAAACCCGATCCCCATCGCGATCACGCTGAGCGCCATCGCAGCCGTGGAGAGCCAGCCGAGCCCATACAGCCACCCGCCGATCGCGAAGCGGCCCATCACCTCGGTGTGGCGGGCCATCAGCATCAGCAGCACCATCACGGGCACGGCAAGCACGCCGTTGACGACCGCGCTCCAGTACAGCGCCGAGATCGGATCGATCGGGGTGAAGTTGAGCGCGATGCCGATGCCGCCCGACAGCGCCAGCACCGAATAGAACGCGATCGCCTCCCTCGGCTTGCGCGTCAGTCCGACCGGCCATCGCCGGCCCTCGCCGACCGCGTAGGCCGTCGCGCCCGCAAGCACCGGGATCGCCAACAGGCCGGTGCCGACGATGCCGAGCGCGAAGATCACCTCGGCGAACGGCCCGGCGATCGGGCGCAACGCCTCGGCGGCCTGCGCCGAGGTCTGGATGTCGGTCTTGCCGGCGGCATGCAGCGCGGCTGCGGCGGTGACGATGATCGACAGCGCTATGACGTTGGAAAACGCCATGCCGGTGACCGTGTCGGCACGGATGCGCGAGAATTCGCGCTGCGCGCCGTAGTGCCGTTCGATCAGCGGATGCTTGCTGGCATCGACCCGCTGTTCCTCGGCCTCCTGCGAGGCCTGCCAGAAGAACAGATAGGGCGAGATCGTGGTGCCGAGGATCGCGACGATGGTTGTGAAATAATCCGCGCTCCACGTCAGGCGCGGAACGAGCACGCCGGCCAGCGCCTGCGTCCATGACACCTTGGCGAAGGCAAGCGCCGCGACATAGGCGAACAGGCTGAGCGTCAGCCATTTCAGGACGGCGACGTAGCGCCGGTAGTTCATGAAGATCTGGGCGGCGACCGAGGCCACGCCGAACAGCACGACATAGAGGATCGCGGGGCCACCGATCAGGAGTTTGGTCGCGTCCGCCATCGCCGACAGGTCGGCGGCGATGTTGACGGTGTTGGCAACGAACAACAGCATCACCACGGCTGCGAGCAGCCAGCCCGGATAGTGCTTGCATACGTTGCCTGCGATGCCGTGCCCGGTGACGCGGCCGACCCGCGCCGAGATCTCCTGGATCGCGGTCATCAGCGGGAAGGTCAGCAGCATGGTCCAGCCGATGCCGTAGCCGAGTTGCGCGCCGGCCTGGCTGTAGGTGCCGATACCCGATGGATCGTCGTCGGAGGCTCCGGTGATCAGGCCGGGGCCGAGCGTCTCCAGGACGCGACTGACGCTGAACGGCCGGCGCCGAGGCTTCGCCGTCGGCGCCGTGTCATGCTTGTCGTGTGGTGCGATCGTCCCTTGGCGCGTCATGTCCGGTTCCAGCCGTCTGACAACGAGCCGGATACGCCGGGGTTCCTGCAATGAAACCTAGCTCTCGATGACGGTGGCGACCCCGGGCTCGAGGATGCGCAGACGGCGGCCGAAGCCGAGCGTATCGAAGCTCGCGCGCAGATCGCTCGCGTTCTGCCGGAAATGCGCCCAGCCGTCGGTATGGACCGGCACGATCACCGCGTCGGCAAAGGCGCGCGCGGTCTCGATCGCGTCGTTGGTGTCCATCGTGAGATGGAACGGGCCGCGGGTTTGCGCCGCGCCGGCGAACGGCAGCACCACGCCGCAGTCGAAACGCCGCGCGACCTCGGCGACGCCGTCGAACCAGGTGGTGTCGCCACTGACATAGACCGGACGGCCCGGCTTCGTCCGCTCCACCACGAAGCCGATCACGTCGCCGGACAAGGGCTCGATGCCCGCGGGCCCGTGCCGCGCCGGCGTCGCGGTGATGGCAAGCGTCCGCCCGCCTTTCTTAAGTGTCGTCGAGGCCCAGGGCGCAAAACCCTCGGTATTGCCACCGAGCCGCTTGGCGCCGGCCTCCGTCGTCAGCACGCGCCTCGCGTCCTTGAGAAAGTCCCGGCCGGAATGGTCGAGATTGTCGGAATGCTGGTCGTGGCTCAGCAGCACCGCATCGATCTCGCCGACGTCGCGCGCACCGAGCGCGGGGCCTGTCAGCTTCTCCAGCTTCACATGCGGCAGTTGATAGTCGCCGGGCGCATCGAAGGTCGGATCGGTGAGCAGGCGGAACCCGTCGATCTCGATCAGGGCGGTCGGGCCCCCGATCAGGGTGATGGTGATGCTCACGTTCCACTCCTCTTGGGCGATGCCGCGGCGGGGCGCGTCACCAGATAAATGCCGAGAGCGACCGGAACGATCCCGAGCAGGTCGCGAAATTTGACATGCTCGCCGAGCACGAGATAGGCGAACAGCATGCCGAGCGGCGGCATCAGGAAGTGATAGGCGCTCGCAGCGGTCGCGCCACACACTTTCAGGAGATGAAACCAGAGCAGATAAGCGAGGATCGAGCCGCCGAGCACGAGGAAGGCGAAGGCGCCTGCGAGTCGCATGCTCGGCACGATGTCGCTGACGCTGGAGAGCGTGAAGGCGAACGGCATCACCGCAAGGCCACCGGCGATGTTCTGGATGCCGTTGCCGATCCACAGGCTACCCTTCGGCGCCAGCAGCTTGAACAGCACGGTGCCGGCGACGATCGAGGCCAGCGAAGCCAGCGTGAACAGGATGCCATGCGGGCTGTCCGTGCCGACCTTGATGCGATGCCAGACGATGAAGGCGACGCCGACGATGCCGAGCACGAGACCGATCACCTTGCGCAAGGTCATGCTTTCGCCGAGGAACATCGCGGCCAGCATCGCGGTGAAGACCGGATTGGCCGAGACGATCAGCGCGCCGAGCCCGGCGGAGACCGTCTTTAGTCCGGTATAGCCGAGGCCGAGATAGAGCGCGTTGTTGGCGACGCCGATTACGGCGAACACGGCGACATCGCGCCAGCTGAGATCCCATTGGTCCCGTCGCAGCCAGGAGATGCCGAGGATCAGAACGCCGGCGAGCGAGAATCGCGCAGCGAGCAGGATCAACGGCGGACAATCGGTGACGCCGATCTTGCCGGCGACGAAAGCATAGCTCCAGAGCAGGCAGAACAGCGCGATCAGCAGCGGCAGGGTGTTGAAGCGGGCGCGGGGGGCGGCGATTGACGTTGCGGCGGACATGGCGATTTTTCCTGGCGGGTTCTCCATCGCCCATGATCTAGGCCCGCGCCTTGTCATTTGGAAATTAAATGATAGACTGCCATCCAGTGGATTTATAAATGGAGGCTGCGATGCTCGATCTGGAGCTGTTGCGCAGTTTCGTCTCGGTGGTCGATGCCGGCGGCTTCACCCGCGCCGGCGAGCGCGTTCACCGCACGCAATCGACGGTCAGCCAGCAGATCAAGCGCCTGGAGGAGGATGTCGGCCAGCCGCTGCTGATCCGCAGCGGCAAGGACGTCACCCCGACGGAAGCCGGCGATCAGCTGCTGACCTATGCACGGCGGCTGCTGGCGCTGGCCGAGGAGGCACGCGACGTGGTGTCGCGTCCGGGCAGCGAAGGCGCGATCCGGATCGGCATCACCGAGGATTTTGCCGCCTATCGGTTGACGCGATTGCTCGCGACCTTCTCGCGCAGCCATCCGAATCTGCGCCTCGATGTGCGCTCCGGCCAGAGCCTTTACCTGTACCGCGATCTCGAGCGTGGCGATCTCGATCTCGCGCTGATCAAGCGCGCCGCCAGCGAGAGGGGCGGCATCGCGGTGTGGCCGGAACGCGTGCACTGGGTGACGAGCAAGAGCCATCCGCGCGACACCACCATCGGCTCGGTGCCGCTGATCGGCTTCGGCTCGGGCTGCCTCTACCGCGCCCACGCCATCCATGCGCTGGAGAGCGCCGGCCGCAACTGGCACATGGCCTACACCTCCTCCAGCCTCGCCGGCATCCAGGCTGCGGTCGCGGCGGGCCTGGGCTTGAGCATTCTTTCGGAAATGTCGATCCAGGCCGAGCATCGCGTGCTGACAGCGAAGGACGGCTTTGCGCCGATCGAGCGGACCGAAGTCGCCCTCGTCGCCGCCCCCGAGGCGAGGCCCGCGACATTGCGGCTGGCGGATCGGCTCGCGGAATATTGCGAGAGCGTGCAGGCGAAGGCGGCGTAGCGAAGGTCGGGCCGCAATTGCGGTGTCGTCCCTGCGAAAGCAGGGGACCCATGACCACAGGGCGCGGTGAGAGGGCAGGCTGGAGCCACAGCCCTCTTCAACTACAAAACCCTGTGATTATGGGTCCCGGGTCGCGCTGCGCTTGCCCGGGACGACGCTGAGTATGTGGTGCGATGTACGAATGACGGCAGGCTCGAGCGAGCCGGTCGCGACCGTCAATAACACCGCGACGCAGCGAACGCGTGGACGCGGTTGTCGCCGAGCACGTGGGCCATGAAGCCGCGCGACCCGAATATCCGGGCGAACGCGGCGTCGCGGACACTGAGGCCGCCGGTGTAGGCGCCGAACGCCGGCATCACCGCGCGCTCGCCGTCACTGGCAAAACAGCGCCGCTCGATCGAGCGGCCGCGGGTCGGCACCCGCGCCTTGGGATGCAGGTGCCCGGCGATCTCACCGCTCGCGCCGGTCGGCTCGTGGCGGAACACGATCGGGCCGATCGCAACTTCGGTCGCGACCACGCCGCCGAGACTGGACGGCAGCGCCGGATCGTGGTTGCCCGCGATCCAGATCCAGTTTCGCCGCATTTGCAGCGCCGCGAGCGCCGCACGATCCGGTTCCGATAGCCGCGCATGCGCGTCGCGATCGTGGAAGCTGTCGCCGAGCGCGACCACCTGCCGCGGATCGTGCCGCGCGATCACGGCGGCAAGCCGGCTCAGCGTCGCCACCGTGTCGTAAGGCGGCAGCAGCACGCCGCGGGCGGCAAAGCTCGAGCCCTTTTCCAGATGCAGGTCGGACACCACGAGCAGGCGCTGCTCTTCCCAGAACAGCGCGCCGGAAAAATCCGCCACGAAGCCGACATCCGCCACCGTGACTCTCGCAACGCGCATGTCGTCACCGTCTCGCAAAGCTAGCGCGCTTGCCGTCACGTCTTGTTCCCCACAATATCAGCGTTAGGTCATAGCCTCCCGCACGAGTTCCTCGGCCGCCTCGGCCAGAAGCTCGTCGGATGCTTCGCCATAAACTGACTCGCGGCCGATTTCCAGCAGCGCGGGGACGGCAAGCGGGGAAACGTGGTCGAGATCCTTGTGGGTGATCCGGCCGTGGATACGCGAAAGCATGTCGCTGAGACGGCGCAGATCGAGCAATCCCGTGGCGGCATCGTTGCGCGCGGCGCGCAGCAGCACGTGGTCGGCCTGATGCTTGCGCAGCACGTCGTAGATCAGGTCGGTCGAGAACAGCACCTGGCGGCGCGACTTCTCCTCGTCGGTGAAGCGGCGCGCGATCAGGCCGGAGATGATGGCGCAGTTGCGGAAGGTGCGCTTCATCAGCGCGGATTCCGCAAGCCACGCTTCGAGGTCGTCGCCGAGCATGTCGGGATCGAACAGCGCGTTGAGATCGAGCTTGCCGTGCCGGACCATGAAGGAGAGATCGCCGACGCCCCAGACCGCGAGCGCGTATTCGTTTGCGACGAAGCCGAGCGGACGGGCGCGGGCGCGCTCCAGCCGGCGCGTCAGCAGCATGCCGAGCGTCTGGTGCGCGAGCCGCCCCTCGAAGGGATAGCAGACCAGATAATGGCTGCCGCCGCGCGGAAAGGTCTCGACCAGGAGCTCGCGCACCGCCGGCACGCGGGAGAACTTCCGCTGCAATGACAGCCAGTCGTGCACCTGGTCCGGCAGCGCGTTCCAGGCGCGGCTGTTTTCGAGCAGCTTGCGAACCCGTTCGGCCAGATAGGTCGAGAGCGGGAACTTGCCACCCATATAGGACGGCACCTTTGCATCTTTGTCGTTGGCGCGGGAGACGTAGACTTGGTCTTCAACCAAGGCCTCATAGCGCACCACCTCACCGCCAAAGACAAACGTATCGCCGGGCACCAGGCCCTCGATGAACACCTCCTCGATCTCGCCCAGCATCCGGCCGCCGCGCGCGATCGCGCCGGTTGATCCGTGACCGCCGGCGCGCGAACGCACCAGCCGCACCTTCAGCATGGTCTCCTCGACGATGGTGCCGACATTGAGGCGGTAGCTCTGCCGCACCTTGGGATTGGTGACGCGCCAGCGGCCCTGCTTGTCCTGCTTGATGCGCGCGAAGCGCTCATAGGTCTTCAGCGCGTAGCCGCCGGTGGCGACGAAATCGACCACGTCGTCGAAATCGGTGCGTGACAGCGCTGCATAGGGCGCCGCGGTCCTGACCTCATCGTAGAGCTCATCCGACAGGAACGGTTTGCCGCAGGCACAACCGAGCACGTGCTGGGCCAGCACATCGAGCGCGCCCGAGCGCAGCGGCGGCGTGTCCTGCGCATTCTCGGCGATCGCATCGATCGCGACACGGCATTCCAGCACCTCGAACCGGTTGGCCGGCACCAGGACGGCGCGCGAAGCCTCGTCGAAGCGGTGGTTGGCGCGGCCGATCCGTTGCATCAGTCGCGATGATCCCTTGGGCGCGCCGATATTGATGACGAGGTCGACATCGCCCCAGTCGACGCCGAGGTCGAGCGAGGAGGTGCAGACCACGCCGCGCAGCCGGCCCGCGGCCATCGCGTCCTCGACCTTACGGCGCTGCGCGACGTCGAGCGAGCCGTGATGCAGCGCGATCGCGAGCCCGTCGTCGTTCATCCGCCACAGATCCTGGAACAGCATCTCGGCCTGGCTGCGGGTGTTGACGAACACCAGCGTGGTCTTGTTGCGCTTGATCAACTCATAGACCTCGGGCAACGCGTGGCGGGCACTGTGGCCGGACCACGGCAGCCGTTCGCGCGTATCGAGCATCTCGACCACCGGCGGCGCGGCGCCGCCGGCGGTGACGACGTCGGCGGATGCGTTCTCGCCGCCCGGCTGCGGCACCAGGAAGCGCGCCAGTTGCTCCGGCTCGGCCACCGTCGCCGAGAGGCCGATGGCGCGCGCCTGTGGCGCGATGGTCCAGAGCCGCGCCAGCCCGAGCGACAGCAGATCGCCGCGCTTCGAGGTGACCAGCGCATGCAGCTCGTCGAGCACGATGCGCTTCAGCGAGGAGAACAGGAACGGCGCGTCGTCGGAGGACAGCAACAGCGCCAGTTGTTCCGGCGTCGTCAGCAGGATGTCCGGCGGATAGCGACGCTGCCGTTGCCGCCGCGACACCGGCGTGTCGCCGGTGCGGGTCTCGATCCGGATCGGCAGCCCCATCTCGGCGACCGGCGTCTCCAGATTGCGCGCGATGTCGACGGCGAGCGCCTTGAGCGGCGAGATGTAGAGCGTGTGGAGGCCGCTGCTGCGGCGGACCGAGCGGCCGGTGGAGACGACTTTTGGCCTTGAATCGACTTCGACAGCTCCTTCGCTCGTCTGCCGCTGCGACTTGATCCCACCCGGCTCGTTCGCCAACTCCACCAGCGTCGGCAAGAACCCGGCCAGCGTCTTGCCCGCACCCGTGGGCGCGATCAGCAGCGCGGAACGCTCCTCGCGCGCTTTTTCCAGCAACGCGAGCTGATGCTCGCGCGGCGACCAGCCGCGTGAGGCGAACCAGTCGCGAAACCGGCGCGGCAAGAGATCGGCCGTTTCCGACGGCGGGACGGAAAAGAGATCGAGCGTCGACACGCCCAAGAGGTAGGTGGTTCAGGCGGTTTCGTCGAGGGCGGGACGGAAATGGCGGCAGGTGGCAGGAAGTCACTTCACCTCGCCCCGCTTGCGGGGAGAGGTCGGATCGCATCGGCAGATGCGATCCGGGTGAGGGGGCACAGGTCTCACGGCACACACCGCCTGGCGGAGAGAGCCCCTCACCCCAACCCTCTCCCCGTAAGAACGGGGAGAGGGAGAAGAAAGACGCCCTACTCCGTCATCGGCTCGCCGGAGAGGTCCCAATCCTTGCCGTTGAAGATCGAGACGTAGAGCGTCTTCATCGGTGTGTAGTCGTCGGGCGTGTAGCTGTAATTGATGCCGTCGAGGAAATAGGGCGAGTGGAAACCGGCCAGCGTGGTGGCGTGCTTCAGCACGTTGGCGCGGGTCAGGTCATCGCCGCAGCGGCGCAGGATTTCGCCCATCGTCACCGCCTGGCCGTAGCCGGCGAAAGCGATGGTGTTGTCGGGATCGATGTTCGGCAGGTACTTCTTGCGCAGCTCCTCGAACGCGACCACGTCGGCGTCCTTCTCGTAGCGCGGCACGCCGACTTCCTTGTTGTAGCGGATCGCGACGATGTCCTTGGCGTTCTCCAGCCCCGCGGCGCTCAGGATCGAGCGGCCGGTCGAGCCCGCCGACAACAGCTGCAGCGGCTTCCAGCCGAGCTCGGCGACCTTGCGGATCGACTGCGACGTCGCCTTGCCTGTCGTGATGTTGTAGAACACGTCGGCGCCCGACTTCGAGAGATTGATCAGCTGGGAATCGACCGTCGGATCGGTGAGATCGTAGGTCTGCTCCATGATCACCTGTGCCTTGCCGCCGGCATCGGCCAGCACCTTCTTGAACGGCCCCAGGAAGTCGCGGCCGAAATCGTCGTTCTGGTAGAGGATGCCGATCTTGGCATTCGGCTTCACGCTGACGACGTGCTTGGCGAGGATACGCGCTTCAGTCGGATAGAGCGGCAGGCCCGCCATGGTCCATTTGAAGTTCTTCGGGTCGTTCCACTTGGAGGCGCCAGTGTTGAGCAGCAACTGCGGCACGCCCTTGGAATTGAGATATTTGTGCACGGAGGTCTGCGGCGCGGTGCCGAGCGAACCATAGAGCGCTAGCACCTCCTCCTGCTCGACTAGGCGGCGCGTCGCCTCGACGCATTTCGGCGCGCTGTAGGCGTCGTCCATGGTGAGGAATTTCACCTTGCGGCCATTGATGCCGCCCTTCTCGTTCAGCATCTGGAAATAGGCTTCGCCGACGCGGCCGAGCACGCCATAGAGCGAGCCGGGGCCGGAATGCGGCACGGTCTGGCCGAGCTTGATCTCGGTGTCGCTCGCGCCCGGATCGTACTTCTTGTCGGCGGCCCGGACGAACGGCGCGGGCAGCACGGACGCTGCGATAACGGATAATGCGGTGGCGCCGAATTCGCGCCGAGTATGTTTTTTCATTGTGTCTCTCCCTGAGGCGCAAAGCTCTCGCATTCCGCCTTGCGCCGGGCAAGCGCGAAGTCACGGCTGTGTGGCGCAATGCCGCGTCACGGCAAATGCGTAGCGTGTAGACTCAAGTTGGGGAGCGATGCGCGCACTTTCTCCCTTCTCCGGGAGAAGGTGGCGCGGACAACGTCCGCGCCGGATGAGGGGTCTGCGTCCTCGGATAGAGACCCCTCACCTCGATGCTGCAGCATCGAAGCCATCCTCTCCCACAAGGGGAGAGGGTAAGGACGTCACGGCTTGATGGCCACCGCGACCAGCCCGGGCGCCGGAATGTTGTCTTCATTGCGCGCCGAGAGATCGTCGAGCAGGGCCAGCGTCAGCCCCGCGGCGGCCACCGACGCGCGCACATAGGCCGCGCTGTGGGCGTAGCGCAGCCCCTCACCGAGGATGACGCCCTCGCCGTCATGGGTCTCGGTCGTAATCGCGACCACGCCGCCCGGCACCAGCACGCGCGCGGCCTCGGCGAGCACAGGCGCGAGGTCGGCGACATAGACCATCGCATCCGCGGCGAGGATCAATTCGGCGCTGGCGTCCAGCTTACCCGAAATCCCCTGCAGCATGTCGTCGACCTCGAGCTCGGCATAAAGTCCCGTGGCGCGCGCCTTGTCGATCATGCGCGGCGACAAATCGATGCCGATGAAGCGATCGACATGCTGCGCGAACGCGCCGGCCGCGAGCCCGGTGCCGCAGCCGAGATCGATCGCGCGCTTGAAGAAGGCCGGCTTCTTCGCCGACGCGCGTACCGACAGCACCGCCTTGAACAGCAGCGCCGGACCACGATAGCCGAGATCGCCGACCAGCGCCGCCTCGAAGCGCGGCGCATATTGATCGAACAGCGTCTGGACATAGCCCGGCGGCATCGAACCGACGGCCTCGACGCCGAGCTGCATCAAATGCAGGCCGGCGCCGTGGCGGTCGTCGGGATCGGCGTCGCGCGCGGCGCGGAACGCTGCGATCGCGGCCTCGCGCTGCCCGAGCTCGAGGCGGATCTTGCCCAGCGTGTACCAGGCCGACGGGAATTTCGGCACCAGCTCGATCGCCTGTTCGAGCAGCTCGGCGGCAGCCGGCAGATCGCCCTTCAATTGCAGGTCGCGCGCGAACTCGTAGCGGCGGTCGGCAACGAGGTCGCCGGAGGACAGAAACAGGCGCGGGGCCATTCGCTTAAGGAACCAATCTTGGCCTAGTCTGGCCATCCGGAAAGCACGGACTTTTTCCGGAGATGGATGCGCCGGTCAAGCCCGCGCATGGCAATTAGATATCGCGGAATTGATGCCTATATGTCCGGCATGCGCCCGCAAGACATCCTGATGCCCGTTCCGGCCGGGCTTTGCTGCAAGCCCGGCGGCTTCCACATCGATCCAGTCAGGCCGGTCGAGCGGGCCCTGATCACGCACGGCCATTCCGACCATGCACGCCCCGGCCACGGCGCGGTTCTCGCGACCCAGGAAACGCTCGACATGATGCGGCTGCGCTATGGCGAGAATTTCGCCGGCTCGGTGCAGGCGGTCGCCTATGGCGAGGAGATCAGGCTCGGCGACGTCACGGTGACGTTTCACCCCGCCGGGCACGTGCTCGGTTCCGCCCAGATCTCCGTCACCTGCAAGAGCAGGCGCATCGTCGCCTCCGGCGATTACAAGGATGCGCGCGACCCGACCTGCGCACCATTCGAGCTGGTGCCCTGCGACGTCTTCATCACGGAGGCGACCTTTGGTCTGCCGGTGTTCCGCCATGGCGATGCCGCGGGTGAAGTGAACAAGCTGCTGGCATCGGTGAAGCTGTTTCCGGAGCGAGCGCACCTGGTCGGCGCCTATTCGCTCGGCAAGGCGCAGCGCGTGATCGCGCTGCTGCGCGAGGCCGGCTACGACGCGCCGATCTATCTGCATGGTGCGATGGAGAAGATCACTTACTATTACCAGGAGCGCGGCATTCCGCTCGGCGAGCTCAGGCCCGCGCGCGGCATGAAGAAGGCCGAGCTTGCCGGCACCATCACGCTGGCGCCGCCGAGCGCGACATCGGATGTCTGGACCCGGCGCTTTCCCGATCCGGTCACCGCCTTTGCGTCAGGCTGGATGCGCGTGCGCGCCCGGGCGCGGCAGGGCGGCGTCGAGCTGCCGCTGGTGATCTCGGATCATGCCGACTGGGACGGGCTGACGGCGACGATCGCCGCGACCGGCGCCGGCGATATCTGGGTCACGCACGGCCAGGAAGACGCGCTGGTGCATTGGTGCAAGAGCAAGGGCCTTGCCGCGCGGCCGCTCGATCTGGTCGGCTATGGCGACGAGGATGAAGGCGAGACCGCGGCAGTCACCGGCGAAGCCCAACCCGATGGCGAGGCACAGCCCGTCGGCGAGACCAGGAAGCCATGAACCGTTTTGCCGAATTGCTCGACCGGCTCGCCTACGAACCCGGCCGCAACAACAAGATCAGGCTGCTGGTCGGTTATTTCCGCGAGACCGAGGACCCCGACCGCGGCTACGCGCTGGCGGCGCTGACCGGCGCATTGTCGTTCAAGCACGCCAAACCGGGCTTGATCCGCGATCTGATCACCGAACGTGCCGACCCCGTGCTGTTCGGCTATTCCTATGACTACGTCGGCGATCTCTCGGAAACCGTCGCGCTGATGTGGCCGAAGGCTGAATTGCCGGGCCATAACAACCCGCCTCCTCCCAGCCTGACCGATGTCGTCACCACGTTGCGCACGCTCGGCAAGGCGGAGCTGCCCGCGCAGCTGGCGCGCTGGCTGGACGAGCTCGACGAGACCGGACGCTGGGCGCTCCTGAAACTCGTCACCGGCGCGATGCGGATCGGGATCTCGGCGCGGCTGGCGAAGACCGCCGCGGCCGCACTCGGCGATAAAGACCCGCACGAGATCGAGCTGATGTGGCCCGGGCTGTCACCGCCATATCTCGACCTGTTCGCCTGGCTCGAAGGCCGTGGCGACAAGCCGGTCAACAGCGATCCGACGCCGTTCCGACCGGTGATGCTGGCGCATGCGATCGAGGATAGCGACTTCGCCAATCTCGACGCCGCCGATTTCAGCGCGGAATGGAAGTGGGACGGCATCCGCGTGCAGGCCGTCGCCGGCCGCGACGCGCACGGTCACGTCCAGACGCGGCTCTATTCGCGCACCGGCGAGGACATCACCGGCAGCTTCCCCGACCTCGTGCCGTCGCTGCATCTGCCCGGCGCGATCGACGGCGAATTGCTGGTGCTGCGCGACGGTCGCGTGCAGACCTTCAACGTGCTGCAGCAGCGGCTGAACCGCAAAGTCGTCTCGCCGAAGCTGATCAAGGAATTCCCGATCCACCTGCGCGCCTACGACCTGCTCGGCGACGACGAGAGCGATCTGCGCGAGCTGCCGTTCACTGAACGGCGCGCGCATCTCGAAACCTTCGTCGCCAAGCTCGGCGATCCGCGCATCGACCTGTCGCCGACCGTCCCGTTCGCGAGCTGGCAAGAACTCGCCGCCGCGCGCGCCGATCCCAAGAGCGCCGGCGCCGGCGACGATGCCGACGCGGTCGAAGGCGTGATGCTGAAGCGGCGCGACGCGCCCTATCTGCCGGGGCGGCCGAAGGGCCCGTGGTGGAAATGGAAGCGCGATCCGCACATCATCGACGCGGTGCTGATGTATGCCCAGCGCGGCCACGGCAAGCGTTCGTCCTATTATTCCGACTACACGTTCGGGGTCTGGACCCGCGGCGATGCCGGCGACGAGCTGGTGCCGGTCGGCAAGGCCTATTTCGGCTTCACCGACGAGGAGCTGCTGCAGATCGACCGCTTCGTCCGCCGCAACACCACCGAGAAGTTCGGCCCGGTGCGGCATGTCGTGCATGAGCCGGACCAGGGGCTCGTGCTGGAGGTCGCGTTCGAAGGCTTGCAGCGCTCGCCACGGCACAAATCCGGCGTCGCGATGCGCTTTCCCCGCATCAGCCGGCTGCGCTGGGACAAGCCGCCGCGCGAAGCCGACCGGCTGGAGACACTTGAACGGATGTTAATCTCCATGACAGGAAGTTAAACCGGCAAGCCGCATGGCAGCCATTGATCGCGCTCCACGGGTTTCCCATGTGCTCCGCCGTGACCTATAATGCGGGCGATTCCGCCAGGAGATCATGATGCCAGACAACATCCGAGACTTGCCGGCCGGCCACAGTGACGGCCTGTACCGCTTTCTCGGCGGCTCGCCGCTGTCGGTGGCATTCCGGCTGATCCTGCTATCGATCCTGGTCGGCGTCGTGCTCGCCGCGATCGGCCTCGACCCGTGGAACATCCTCTACAGCATCCGCCGGCTGTTCCAGAGCATCTGGGATTTCGGCTTCGACGCGATCAACTGGGCCTGGCGCTATTTCCTGCTCGGCGCCGTGATCGTGATCCCGATCTGGCTGTTGTCGCGGCTGTTCGGCGCGCCGCGCGGCCGGTGATCCAACGGAAAGCCCGCAGCCGATGCAATTGCAATTTGTCGGCTGCGGCGATGCATTCGGCTCCGGCGGCCGGTTCAACACCTGCTTCCATGTCACCGGCGCGAGCGCCAATTTCCTGATCGACTGCGGCGCGTCCTCACTCCCGGCGCTGAAGCGGCTCGAGATCGATCGCAACGCGATCGACCTGATCCTGATCACGCATTTCCACGGCGATCACTTTGCCGGGCTGCCGTTCTTCCTGCTCGATGCGCAGTTCTCCCGCCGCACCCGGCCGCTGGTGATCGCGGGTCCTGAAGGCATCGAAACGAAACTGCCTGCGGTGATGGAGGTGATGTTTGAACACTCCTCCAGGACCAAGCAGCGCTTCGATTTGTCCGTCGTCACGCTCGCCCCGCAGGAACGATGCAGCTTCGGCGAGGTGACGGTGACGCCGTATCCTGTCGTGCACGGCGAATCCGGCGGACCGTTCCTCGCCTATCGCATCGAGGCGGAAGGCCGCACCGTCTGCTATAGCGCCGACACCGAGTGGACCGACGCGCTGATTCCGGCTGCGCAAGATGCCGATCTTTTCATCGCCGAAGCCTACACCTACGACAAGATGGTCAAGAACCATCTCAGCCTGAAGGCGCTCGAAGCGCATTTGCCCGCGATCAACGCCAAGCGCGTGGTCCTGACGCATATGAGCGACGACATGCTCGGCCGCGTCGAGGACCTGCCGTATGTGGCAGCGAGCGACGGCATGGTCGTGGCGTTCTGACGATACAATTGCTTCGTAAGTGGCCCAGCCCCCACGCCACCGCATTGCTCTGAGGACATTTCCAGCATGGCCGCGCAACGGATGACGCGATAGAAGCGTACATTCCTCACAATTGTAGCCATGCACGCCCCCGTTCACCAGAAGATCACCACCCGCCAGGTGTTCGCCATCGCCGGCCCCGCGATGGTCGCCAACCTGACGACGCCGCTGATCGGCATCGTCTCGACCACCGCGATCGGCCGCCTCGACGATGCGGCGCTGCTCGGCGGCGTGGCGATGGCCTCGGTGATCTTCGACTGCCTGTTCTGGCTGTTCGCCTTCCTGCGCATGAGCACGCTGGCCTTCACCGCGCAGGCACAAGGCGCCGGCGAGCCGCAGGAATATGCCGCGATCCTGGTGCGCGGTTTCATCGTCGCCGGCCTGATCGGGGCGGCGCTGATCGCGCTGCAGGTGCCGCTGGCCGCAATCACGTTCCAGCTGATGGGCGGCAGCGAAGGCGTCACGCGCGCGGCGAAAACCTATTTCATGATCCGGATCTGGTCGGCGCCGCTGGCGCTCGCCAACTACGTCATCCTGGGCTGGCTGGTCGGCCAGGCACGCGCCAATCTGGCGCTGGCGCTGCAGATCGTGATCAACATCATCAACATGATCGCGACCGTGCTGCTGGTGCAGGCCTATGGCGCCGGCATTGCCGGTGCCGCGATCGCCGCCGTGCTCGCCGAGACCGCCGGTTTCGTCGTCGGCATCGTCGTGGCGTGGCGGATCTCGCAAGGCGGCTTCGCCGTTCCCGCGGCCACGCTGTTCGATCGCGCCAAGCTGATGCGCATGCTCGCCGTCAACCGCGACATCATGGTCCGCACCGCGGCGCTGATCGCCGTGTTCCTGTTCTTCACCGCCAAGGGCGCGCGCGAGGGCGACGTCACGCTGGCAGCGAATTCGGTGCTGAACAACTTCCTCTTGGTGAGCGCCTTCTTCCTCGACGGCCTCGCCAACGCGGCCCAGCAGCTGTGCGGCCGCGCATACGGCGCGCGCGACGGACGCGGCTTCGCCGATTCGACCCGACTGGTGCTGCTGTGGGGCGTCGGCTTTGCGCTCGTGGTCTCGGTGCTGTTCGCGCTGTTCGGACCGGCGCTGATCAATCTGATGACGACCAGCGACGACGTGCGCCGCTATGCGCGCGACTTCCTGCTGTTCGTGATCCTGGCGCCGCTTCCCGGCGTGTTCGCCTTCGGCTTCGACGGCATCTATGTCGGCGCGACCTGGGCGCGCGAGATGCGCAATCTGATGCTGGCCTCGCTCGCGATCTTCCTCGCCACCTGGTGGGTGCTGAGCGGATACGGCAACACCGGCCTGTGGATTGCGCTGCTCGGCTTCTACGTCGCGCGCGGCGGCCTGCAAGGCCTGCGCTATCCGGCGATGCTGCGGAAGACGTTCGCTACCGCACCGGCCAATCCTCGGCCGTGATCGTCGCGGCATCGGCGCCGACGATTTCCGACAACGAGTCGCGCCCCGTCCGCAGCAGGGTCGAGGACAGATCGCGCTTGATGTCCTCGACCAGGCCGATGCCCTTGTAGACCAGCGAGGAATACAGCTGGATCAGGCTGGCCCCGGCACGGATCTTGGTCAGCGCGGCACCGCCGCTATCGATGCCGCCGACGCCGATCAGCGGAAACGCGCCTTCGACGCGAACATAGGTCTCGGCCACCATCCGCGTCGAGAGGCGGAACAGCGGGCGGCCCGACAGGCCGCCCTGTTCCTTGGCCCGGTTCTCCTCGCGCAAGGTCGACGGCCGCGCCAGCGTGGTGTTGGCGACGATCATGCCGTCGACGCGCCGCGAGCGCGCGATGTGCACGACGTCGTCGAGCTCGGTAAGGCTCAGATCCGGCGCGATCTTCAGCAGCACCGGCGAATCGCCGGCGTTCTTGCGCACGCGCTCGCGGGTATCGATCACCCGCGCCAGCAGATCATCGAGCGCCGCCGATTGCTGCAGATTGCGCAGGCCCGGCGTATTCGGCGAGGAGACGTTGACGGTGAAATAGCTCGCGACCGGGGCGAAGGTCTCGATCAGCTTCACATAGTCGGCAGTGCGGTCCTCCGAATCCTTGTTGGCCCCGACATTGACCCCGACGATGCCGCCACCGCCGGCGCGCGCGGCGAGCCGCCGCAGCACGGCTTCCGCGCCGTCATTGTTGAAGCCCATGCGGTTGATGACGGCCTCGTCGCGCTCCAGCCGAAACAGCCGCGGTCGCGGATTGCCGGCCTGCGGCTTCGGCGTCACCGAGCCGATCTCGACAAAGCCGAACCCGAGCCGCAGCAGCGCGTCGGGCACCTCGGCGCTCTTGTCGAAGCCCGCCGCCATGCCGATCGGGTTTGGAAAGTTCAGCCCGAAGGCACGCACCGCGAGCTTGGGATCATCCGGCCGCAGCCGGATCGGCGGCAGTAGCTTCAGGCCCTGGATCGCCATGCGATGGGCGTCCTCGGGATCGAACCAGCGCAGCAGCGGCAGCGAGAAGGCGTCGAAGGCACGGATCACGGCTTCAGCTCCGGAACGTCGTGGCCGCCGTCGGAGCGCGCGCGCAGGTTGAGGATTTCGACCACCGCGCCGAGATCGAGTTCGCCGTAGAGATGCGGAAACAGCTCGTCATTGCGCGACCGCTCCCAGCGCAGGGTATCGCCCAGTGCTTCAGCATCGACCGCAACCAGGAACAGGCCGGTTTGCCCGTGGTAGTGCTTACGCGCGGTCTCGGCCACCTGGGAGGCGGTGGAAAAATGGATGAAGCCGTCGCGATTGTCGTCCGGACTGCCCCGGTAGACGCCCTGCCGCTCGGCCTCGCGCCAGGCCGAAGCGGGGGTGATTTTATAGATCATGGGCACGGCCCGGCCTTCCCTTTTGTCCTTGAGTCTCTTGGGGTTTTATCCGGATTTGAGGGGAAATGCCCCAGACGCCAACTGGCGAGCGAGGGACCGTATCGGCGGCGGCGGCGCAACTCAAGCGGCGCCGGGACACACCGCACGGCGGATTTGCGAAAACGCCGGGTTTCAGGTAATAATTCCTACCATCCGGGGTATCCTCGATGGCCAAACAGCCCAAAGCCGCCCGCCCGCTGACTCACGCGCAGGTCTGGGCCGCGCTCGACCGGCTCGCCGAACGCGCCGGCCTGTCGCCGTCCGGCCTTGCCAAGCAGTCAGGTCTCGATCCCACCACCTTCAACAAGTCCAAGCGCGTCACCGGCGACGGGCGCGAGCGCTGGCCGTCGACCGAATCGCTCTCCAAAGCGCTGGCCGCGAGCAATGCCAGCATGGAGACCTTCGTGCAGTTGCTCGGCGACGGTCCGCGCGGCGGCCAGTCGGTGCCGTTGCTCGGCTTCGCACAGGCCGGCGTCGGCGGCTATTTCGACGACTCAGGCTTTCCCGCCGGCAAGGGCTGGGACGAAGTCGCGCTGCCTACAACCACCGACGAGCACGCCTACGCGCTGGAAATCGAAGGCGACGCGATGAAGCCGACCTATCGCGAAGGCGACATCATCGTGGTGTCGCCGGCGACCGCGATCCGCCGCGGCGACCGCGTCGTGGTGCGCACCACCGGCGGCGAGGTGATGGTGAAGGAACTGAAGCGCCGCACCGGCAAGGTGCTGGAGCTCGCCTCGCTCAATCCGGAGCATCCCGACCGCATGCTCGATGCCGAGGAAGTCGCGTGGATCGCGCGCGTGGTGTGGGCGAGCCAGTAGCTGCGGCGATTCAGTCGCCATCTTCGTCGTCCCGGCGTAGGCCGGGACCCATAACCACCGCTCATTATGCTTGAGCACGCTGGGGCCACAGCGCGCTTCAACAACCCGATCCTGTGGTTATGGGTCCCGGCTTTCGCCGGGACGACAGCGGAGTTTGACGCGAACTTACGTCGCGTAGTCCGGCTCCTTGCGGTCCAGCATCCGCTTCAGCGCATCGAAGTGCCGCTGTGCCGGGCTCGGGCCGCTGTAGAGGTGGTCGTCGCGGAAATCGCGCTTGGTCTTCTCCACCACATGCTGCGGCAATTGCTTGAGCGGCTGCTGGGTCCACATCGCGTAGATCTGAACCTGCGCGGCGCGCTCGATGTAATAGAGCCGGTCATAGGCATCGGCGACGGTCGCGCCGACGGTCGAGATGCCGTGATTGGCCATGAACAAAATGGTCTTGTTGCCGATTACCTTGGCGAGCCGCGCGCCTTCCTCGGGATCGAGCGCGGGGCCGGTGTAGAGATCGTCATAGGCGATCGCCTCCGACAGTCCGACCTCGGTCTGGCCGATCTCCTTGATGCGCGGATCCTCGAGCCGCGTCAGCGCGCTCGCATAGGGCATATGCGTGTGGAACACCGCCTTGGCCTGCGGCAGCGCCTTGTGGATCGGCGCATGGATGCAATAGCAGGAACGCTCGACCTCGCCCTCGCCGCGCTTCACCTCGGCATCGTCGATGCCGACCTCCATGAAGGACGACGCGGTGACCTCCGACCAGTGCATGCCGAACGGGATCTGGTAGTAGCGGTCGCTGCGGCCGGGCACCACGAAGGTGAGATGGTTGAAGATGCCTTCGGAAAAGCCGTGGATGTAAGCGAGCCGATGCGCCGCCGCGAGATCGACCCGCGCCTGCCATTCCTCGGCGCTCGAACTGTCCTGCAGCGATGTCGGCGAAACCCTGAACTGCATGCGCATGCTCCCATCTGTGCCGGCCGCTCGACGGCGGCCGTGCTGATTTTGTGGAGCGAGTGTAGCGCAGTCCGGCAGCGGCCCGGCTGAAATTGCAGCAGGACAGCCATCCGGTTTTTGCGGCCTCGGCGCAATCACGACCAAGGCAAGTAAGCCGCTGCAGGCGCCTCAACTTCCGCCGTCGTCCCGGCCTTGAGCCGGGACCCATAACCACTGATCATCGTATGTCGCGGCGCTGGTGCCACAGCTTGCCTTAACGACGGCGGCCTGTGGTTATGGGTCCCTGCTTTCGCAGGGACGACAGCGGCAAACTACGACGACCGCGCGAGCGCGCCGTCGATCATGTTGACCGCGTTCTGCACGCCGTAGACCGCGACGAAGGAGCCGAAGCGCGGGCCCTTCTCCTGGCCGAGCAGCACCTGGTAGAGCATGTTGAACCAGTCGAGCGAGACGCCGGGACGGCCGTCCTTGCCCTTCTTGACCATGTCGAGGAACGGCTCGCGGCGGCCGATTTCGTAGACCACGTTCTGGATGTCTTCCGCGGTCGCATCCGCCGGCATGTTGGCGAGCGCATCGCGCAGGTCTTGCAATGCGGCGCGTTCGCCGTCGGTCGGCTCGCGGAACTGCTTGGTCGGCGCCACGAAGTCGCGATAGTAGTTGATGGCGTAGCCGACCATCGCGTCCAGCTTCGGATGGGTCTGCGGCGTCACGCCCGGACGATAGCGGCCGATGAAGCCCCACAGCGTCTCGGCATTCTCCGCGTTCGACGATGACACCAGCGTCAGCAGCAGCTGGAAGGTGACGGGCATGTCGGCCTGCGGCGGCTTGCCGGAATGGATGTGCCAGACCGGATTTTGCAGCTGCTGGCGCGCCTCCTGCCGGGTGAAGCCGTCGAGGAACTGCTGGTAGTCGTCGACATTGCGCGGGATGACGTCGAAATAGAGCCGCTTCGCCGCCTTGGGCTCGCGGTACATGAACAGCGACAGCGATTCCGGCGAGGCGTAGCGCAGCCATTCGTCGATGGTCAGGCCATTGCCCTTCGACTTCGAGATCTTCTGGCCCTTCTCGTCGAGGAACAGTTCGTAGTTGAAGCCTTCCGGCGGCGTGCCGCCGAGCGCCGCGCAGATCTTGGCCGACAGCTTCACCGAATCGATCAGGTCCTTGCCGGCCATTTCATAGTCGACGCCGAGCGCGTACCAGCGCATCGCCCAGTCCGGCTTCCATTGCAGCTTGCAGCGGCCGCCGGTGACGGGAACGGTGACGGTCTCCTTGGTGTCGGGATCTTCATAGGAGATCGTGCCGGCCTTGGCGTCATGCGCGGTCACCGGCACGTAGAGCACGAGGCCGGTGCGCGGGCAGATCGGCAGGAACGGCGAGTAGCTCGCGGCGCGCTCCTCGCGCAGCGAGGGCAGCATGATCGCCATCACCTTCTCGATCCGCTCCAGCATGCGCAGCAGCGCGGCGTCGAACCGGCCCGAGGTGTAGTACTCGGTCGAGCTTGCGAACTCGTAGTCGAAGCCGAACTGGTCGAGGAAGGCGCGCAGCCGCGCATTGTTGTGCTGGCCGAAGCTCGGATGGGTGCCGAACGGATCGGGCACCTTGGTCAGCGGCTTGCCGAGATGCTGTTGCAGCAGCTCCTTGTTCGGCACGTTGTCCGGCACCTTGCGCAGGCCGTCCATGTCGTCGGAGAAGGCGAGCAGCCGCGTCTTGATCTTGTCCTCGGTGAGCACGCGGAAGGCATGGCGCACCATGGTGGTGCGCGCGACCTCGCCGAAGGTGCCGATATGCGGCAGGCCCGAGGGGCCGTAGCCGGTCTCGAACAGCACCTCGTCCTTGGGATTTTTCTTCAGCCGCGCCACAATCGCTTTCGCCTGCTCGAACGGCCAGGCGTTGGATTGTTCGGCGAGCGCCCGCAGGTCGCTCGGGCTGGCGGCAGGATCAATCACGGACATTCTTCAGGCTTTCTCCAAAAAGGCCGCGAAAACTAACGCTTTCGCGGCAAAATGCAAAGTTTCGGGCCAACTCTCCCCAAACTGTCATTGCGAGGAGCAAAGCGACGAAGCAATCCATCTATCCTCGCGGTGAGGCATGGATTGCTTCGCTTCGCTCGCAATGACGCGGATCGTGCAGGGCGTCAGAACGGGCTGATCGAGAAATAGCGCAGCCACAGATCGGTGAAGCGGCCTTTTTCCCAGATCCGGAACAGCGCCCAGTTCAGCGACTGCCGCAGCAGGTCGTTGCCCTTGCGCACCGCGATGCCGACGCCCTCGCCGAAATAGCGGCTCTCGACGAAGGGGCCGCCCGAAAACGCGCAGCATTCGGCGGAATCGGTGCCGTTGATCCAGAACGCCAGCGAGATCGCATCGCCAAAGATGAAGTCGACCTCGCCGCGGCGCAGTGCCGCGCGTAGCGTGTCGTTATCCGGATAGGAATGGATCTCGGCGTCGGTGAACATCGCCTTGAGGTAGGCCTCGTGCGAGGTGCCACCGATGACGCCGACCTTCTTGCCCTCGAGATATTCCGGGCGGATTTCCGGCATCACGTTGTCGCGGCGTGACACGAAGCGCGCCGGCGCGCGGTAATAGGGATCGGTGAAATCGACCTTGGCGCGCAGCTGCGGCGTCACGGCCATCGAGGCGATGATGGCATCGCCCCGGTTGGTGGCGAGCGCATCGATCAGGGTCTCGAAGCGCCGCATCTGGATGGTGCAGGTGACCTTGATCTCGTCGCACAGCGCGCGCGCCAGATCGACGTTGAAGCCGGCCGGATTGCCGTCGGGGCCGGTGAAGTTGAACGGCGGATAGTCGGTCTCGGTCAGGAAGCGGATCACGGTGAGCCGCGACAGGTCCGGCCGATCCGGCCGCCGCCGGGGGTCCCAGAAGCCAGGCACGGCCTGCGGCGCGGCCTCGGTCGCCCTGGCCGGCTGGTTCGGCGCCGATGGGGTGGCAGCCGATGGGGGCGTCGCGGGCGCCACCGGTGCAGGCGCGGGCCTTGCAGGCAAGGCCGGTGCGGGGGCCGGCTTGGCGGCGGGTGCCTGAGGCGCCGATGCGGGAGGCGTCTGAGCGACCGCTGGGCCGGCCATCGCCAGCACCGCAGCCGCCATCATTGCCGCGGCCAGGCGAAGCTGGCGCGAGCGGACGGCAAAGGGCTGGGCGGGCTGATTTGGCATAACCGGCAATATCAGGAAATTGAACGGCTTATAGACCATCCGGCGCCCGATGCGAGCGCCGAATAGGTTAATTCTGAACCGGAAATGGCGGTCAGAGATACCGCTTGAGATCGGCAGCCGCCTCTTCCGGCGTCCGTTTCAGATTGAACGGCGCGACAAAATGGCCGTCGCGATCCATCAGATAGATCAGCGCGGTGTGATCCATCGTGTAGTCGCCATCCTTCAGCGGCACCTTCTTGGCGTAGACGCGATAGCTCGACAGCACCTTGGCGATCGCGGTGGGATCGCCGGTCAGGCCCTTGAGGTGCGGATCGAAGCTCGACAGGTAGTCCTTCATCGCCGTGGCGGTGTCGCGTTCCGGATCGACCGAGACGAAATAGGCGTTCACTCGATCGGCGTCCTTGCCCATCGCCTTCAGGACCTCGGAAATCTCGAACAGCGAGGTCGGGCAGATGTCCGGGCAATGGGTGAAGCCGAAGAAGATCAGCGTCGGCTTGCCCTGGAGGTTCTTGTCGGTGACGGTCTGTCCGGCCTGGTCGGTGAGCTGGAACGGCCCGCCGATCGCCGCCGGCGCGGCGACGGTGCGCAAGCCGCCGACTGCCCACAGCATGAGGAACAGGCCGACCGCCAGACTGCCCGCGAAGGCAGCGAAGATCACCAATGGGCGCGTGGTCCGGGGCATGATGCGGGGACGTCCTTGTCAGAAGCAGGCGGAGATGCCGGCCGTGATCATTTCGAAAAACACCGCGGTCCCGTAGTGGAACCAGAGCGCGGCGGCAGCGAGCAAGGCCAATACGCCGATGCCGGCGGCGCCCCACAGGATCATGGACGCCACCCGGCCCTGCGGAGCCGTCACGAGCTCGGATCGGGTGGAGATCGGCTGAACCATGCGGTTGAGATAAGCCGGGTTCCCCCGAGCAGCAAGCGCAATGGCGGTCGCAGGCCGTCAAATGATAGCGAGCCGATTTTCGTTGCCTGTCCCGTCATGCCCCAGGTTACCGGCCATGGCGAGAAACGACGTCAAGCCGAGATCGGCCGTTCAGTGCGCGGGTTTGGCCGCCAAGGCCTGGGCGTTGAGATAGCACGGCTTGTACAGCGCCTGCAGCTGCTTGCCCTGCAGGAAGATCATGCGCCGGGTCAGGCCGCCGCGATCGGTGATCCATTTGCGCACCGCCGGCGGGTACATCAGGTACAGCATATGGGTGGCTTCGGGATTGGGGACCGGGCGGCCGTTGTCGCCGTAATCCCAAGCGGCATGGAAGCCGAGACTGGCGTGTGAGGTCACACAGATCCGGTCGTGAGGAACCTTGCCGAGCACGATGGTGCAGGCCGAGGCGCACAGCCCGTCGATGATCACGGTCTCACCCGACGTGCGCAGGTCCTGATACTTGTCGACATACACGCCGATCTTGCCGCCGCGATCATCGGCGATCCTGACCACTGCTTGTGACGCCCCCATTCCCGCCAGCAGGAGAACCGCCGCGAGCAACCCCGTCATCAACTTCATTGGCCAGCCCCAGTCCAAACCGAATCTGTTGGTCTTGTGATGCAGACGGCGAGAGCGTGTTGCGAGACTGGATTTTTGTCCAGACGAGCGAAGCCGGTCAAAACAAAATCAAATTGGGTGTTGCGCGCGCGCTGCAGTGGCGTGAGGGAAAGGTCCCAAACTGGAACAACTTGCCGCAACCATTTGATGCGTCGCCGCCACAGGCAAGGTCCTTTTGGCGTTGACCGCGCACAACGCCACGGTCTTGAATCGCGGCGGGACGGGGGAAATCAAAAATGGCTGACGATGCAGATGTGATCGTGATCGGCGCCGGACTTGCCGGTCTGGTCGCCGCGACCGAGATCGCCGACGCCGGCAAGCGCGTCATCGTGCTCGATCAAGAAGGGGAACAAAGCATCGGCGGCCAGGCGTTCTGGTCGTTCGGCGGATTATTTCTGGTCGATTCGCCGGAACAGCGCCGGCTCGGCATCAAGGATTCCGCAGACCTCGCTCTGCAGGACTGGATGGGCACCGCGGGTTTCGATCGCGAAGAGGATCACTGGCCGCGCAAATGGGCGGAGGCCTATGTCGCGTTTGCGGCGGGCGAGAAACGCGACTGGTTGCGCGCGATGGGCCACCGCATCTTCCCGGTGGTCGGCTGGGCCGAGCGCGGCGGCTACGACGCAATGGGTCACGGCAATTCGGTGCCGCGCTTCCACGTCACCTGGGGGACCGGCCCCGGCATCGTCGAGCCATTCGAGCGCCGCGCGCGCGAGGCTGCGAAGAGCGGGCGGCTGGTGTTCAAGTTCCGCCATCGCGTCGATGCGCTCAACGTCAGCAACGGCACCGTCGACGGCGTCAGCGGCGTGATCCTGGAACCGACCTCTGTCGAGCGCGGCAAGAGTTCCTCGCGCGAAGTCGTCGGCGATTTCTCCCTGCGCGCGCAGGCAGTGATCGTCGCCTCCGGCGGCATCGGCGGCAATCATGACCTGGTGCGGCAGAACTGGCCGAAGCGGCTTGGCGAACCGCCGAAGTTCATGATCTCGGGCGTGCCCGAACATGTCGATGGCCGCATGATCGGAATCACCGAGCAGGCGGGCGGGCGGCTGATCAACCGCGACCGCATGTGGCACTATGTTGAGGGCATCCAGAACTGGAACCCGATCTGGCCGCGTCACGGCATCCGGATTCTTCCGGGGCCATCGTCGATGTGGTTCGACGCATCGGGCAAACGGCTGCCGGCACCGCTGTTCCCGGGCTCCGACACGCTCGGGCAACTGCATTACATCATGGGCACCGGCTACGATTATTCCTGGTTCATCCTGACCCAGAGCATCATCAAGAAGGAGTTCGCGCTCTCGGGCTCGGAGCAGAACCCTGACCTCACCGGAAAGAGCTGGCGCATGACGATCAAGCGCGCCACCAACAAGGGCGCGCCGGCGCCGGTGGAGGCGTTCAAGCAGCATGGCGCCGACTTCATCGTGCGCGACAACCTCGCCGACCTCGTCGGTGCCATGAACAAGCTCGCCGGCAACGACCTGTTGCAACTCGACGCCATCAGGACGCAGATCGAGGCGCGCGACCGCGAGATCACCAATCCCTATGTCAAGGATGCGCAGGTGATGAACCTGCACAATGCGCGTCGCTATATCGGCGACCGGCTGATCCGCACCGCGAAGCCGCACCGGATCCTCGATCCAGAGCACGGCCCGCTGATCGCGGTGAAGCTCAACATCCTGACCCGCAAGACGCTCGGCGGCTTCGAGACCGACCTCGATTCACGCGTGTTCGGCAACGATCGCCAGATCATCCGCGGGCTCTATGCGGCAGGCGAAGCCGCCGGCTTCGGCGGCGGCGGCGTACACGGCTATCGCTCGCTGGAGGGAACATTCCTCGGCGGCTGCCTGTTCTCGGGCCGCAACGCGGGGCGCGCGGCCGCGAAGGCGGTGGGCTGAGACAATCCCCTCGCCACGGAAGAGACGGCGAAACGAAAATGAAAAGGCCCGCCGGGTTTGAGCCGGCGGGCCCTTATCATTGAGTCCGAATTTCCTCAGCTATCCCAGCGCTCACGCCAGCTTGGTGAAGAGCGTGAGGATGCCGTTGCTGAGATTGACCGCAACAACCTGTGCCGAGCTCAGTCCCTTCGCCTTGAGCGCGGATGTCGCTTCCGTGGACGCGTCGATGGAACCCCGCAGGTTCTTCAGGTCTTCTTCGCTTGCCTTTGCGATGACAGCCTCGACCCTCGAGCGGACTTCGGGCTTCAATTCCTTGACGTCCACGACCTGTATGGTCTTGATCGTGGCGGGTTGCTCGGACTGGGCCTGCGGCGGCGTGTTCGGTTGCGTTCCCTGCGTTTGCGCCCAGGCAGGTGTTCCAAGCGAGAGCGCCGCAACGATGACGGATGCCGTAGAGATGCGCATGAGCATTCCTTGTGTTGATTGCCCCCAACACATCCCGCGACAACGAGCTTTCCTTGCTGATGGTTCCGGCCGAAAATCCGTTCTCCAAACCAGTTCCTATGAAAGTTGGGGAACCATCGCAGGGGCGCGGTCAAAATATCGAAAACAACCCCATGCAAAGCAGCCGGCCACGGCCGCGCTCGACCAACCGCCTTGACACGTCGGGCAACTCAGGGGCATAATTCTAATATTCAGAAATTGCGCGAAGTGTCCCTCGCCCTGCGGCCGCAACCCAATCTCATCTTGCCCTACTCCACCTCCGCGCTCGCGAAGCGCACGCCGAACGTGTCGGCGTTGGCCTCGCCCCAATCGTAGAGCGCCTGCAGCATCGGCTTCAGCATCTCGCCGCGCTTGGTCAGGCAGTAGCGCGAGGAGCCGCCGCCGCGCTCCTGCTTGACGAAGCCTGAGTTGCAGAGATCGCGCAGCCGTTCGGTCAACACCTTGTCGCTGAGCTGCGGGATGTCGTGACGCAATTCGCCATAGCGCATCGGCCGGACCTTGAGGCGGCTGAGGATCACGGTCTTCCATTTGCCGCTGAGCTGATCGATCGAGAACTCGACCGGGCAGCCATATTTGCGCTTGGTCTTGCGGATCATCGCAACTCTCCCGCGGCACTTTCCATCTGGTTCGTTGAGAGCCGCCATCGATCCATCTAAGCACGCTTCGCACGGGTTGGGCGAGCTT
The DNA here is from genome assembly GCF_002289535.1 of Bradyrhizobium sp. UFLA03-84. Classification (NCBI taxonomy): domain Bacteria; kingdom Pseudomonadati; phylum Pseudomonadota; class Alphaproteobacteria; order Hyphomicrobiales; family Nitrobacteraceae; genus Bradyrhizobium; species Bradyrhizobium sp. UFLA03-84. Next base: position 431,699 of record NZ_NSJY01000005.1, read on the forward strand.
AGGGATCACTGCAACGCATGACAGACAACAATTCCGCCCAAGGCGCAAACCAAGGCCCAAATGACGAGCAACACAAGCGCAGGCGCATCATCGTCAGACGCAACGGGCCCTACGAACCCGAGCCCGGCATTGCGATCGTCGATCATCTCGGCGTGCCGGTTGCAGCCGAGGCGCCGGTGCGGCTGTGCCGCTGCGGACAATCGCAGACCAAACCGTTCTGCGACGACAGCCACGTCGCGCGCGGCTTCACCGACGCCAGGGATCCGCGGCGCGTGCCCGACAAGCGCGAGGTCTATGCCGGGCAGCAGGCCTATGTGTTCGACAATCGCGGCACCTGCGCGCATTCAGCCTTCTGCACCGACCGGCTCAACTCGGTGTTTCATCTCGGCGAGGAGCCGTTCATCGCGCCGAGCGGCGCGCGCCTCGATGATCTCATCAACGCGGTGCGCAGATGCCCATCGGGCGCGCTCGGGATCGGCATCGGTCCGGAGCGCGACGCCAACCTGTCCGACATCAACCGGCCGCCGCAGATCGAAATTTCGAAGGACGGGCCCTATCGCGTCACCGGCCATGTCGAGCTGGTCGATGAGGACGGGATGCCGATCGCCCGGAACGCCGGCGCGTCGCAGGAACATGCCAGCCTGTGCCGCTGCGGCGCGTCGCTGAACAAGCCGTTCTGCAGCGGCATGCACTGGAACGTCGCATTTCACGATCCCGTCCCCGATCCCTTGCGCGAGCCGACGCTGTTCGAATGGGCCGGCGGCTATCCGGCGCTGCTCGACATGACGCGCATCTTCTACAGCCGCTACGTGCCGGAGGATCCGCTGCTTGGCCCGCTGTTCGCCGAGATGTCGCCGGACCATCCCGAGCGGGTCGCGGCGTGGCTCAGCGAAGTGTTCGGCGGACCGCGCTTCTACACCGAACGCTATGGGGGCTATCGGCGGATGGTGTCGCAGCACATCGGCAAGGAGATCAGGCCGGAGCAGCGCGCGCTGTGGGCCACCTACATGGTGCAGAGCGCCGACGACGCCGGACTGCCGTCCGACCCGGAATTCCGCGCCGCCTTCGTCGCCTATATCGAATGGGGCTCGCGGATCGCGGTGGAGAATTCCGGCGCCGGAGCGACACCGCCGCCGAACATGCCGGTGCCGCGCTGGTGGTGGGTCTGCAACGCAACGCCGGCCGCGCGGCCGGCCGCGATCGCAGGCGATGCCCAGGCCGCGGACGAAACCGGCGTCGCGCTGCCCGGCCCCGGCGAGGCGGTGCAGTTCGAGCAGCACATCCGACCGCTGTTCCGGCCGATGGATCGCAGCTCGATGCTGTTCGCCTTCGACCTCTGGAAGGAGGAGGACGTCGCCCGGCACAGCCGGCAGATCCTCGCCCGCCTGGAGGCCGGCACCATGCCGTGCGACGGCGCCTGGCCGGCCGAACGGGTGGCGCTGTTCGCTCGCTGGGCCCACGCATCGAAAGCGCCGACCGGATCGTGACGCGACGATCGCGCAAGACTGGTTGAAGCGGTCTCGCCGGCGTGCTGCAATTGTCGCGGCAGGGTCGGGTTTCCGCGGCGATGCGACGACGTGCAATCGTAATGTTGGCTCTGGCCGGCGTCCTTGCCCTGGGCGTTGCGCCGGCGGCTGCGGATTCGCTCCTCGTCAACGGCACGACGCGAACATTCGTGCTGCAAGCTCCGGCAACCAGGCCCGCGCCGCTTGTCATCGTGCTGCACGGCAAGACCCAGAGCAGCGCCGACATGATGACACGGACGTCGTGGCCGCTGATCGCCAAGCGCGATGGCTTTGCCGTGGCCTATCCCGATGGATTGAACCACGCCTGGGCCGACTCCCGGCCGCACCAACGACGCGCCGGCAATCCGCCGCCCGAGGGCACCGACGACGTCGCCTTCATCACGCAGTTGATCGCAAAGCTCGTGGGCGACGGCACCGCCGATCCCAGGCGCATCTATGTCACCGGCATCTCCAATGGCGGCGCGATGGCGATGACACTCGTCTGCGAACGCGCCGATCTGTTCGCTGCCGCCGCCAGCGTGATCATGAACCTGACCGATGAATCCGCGCGCGCCTGCCGGCCGCAGCGACCGGTGCCGATGCTGCTGATGAACGGCACCGCCGATCCGCTGATCCCCGATCAGGGTGGACGCGGCACCAGCAGGTTCGCGGTCGACGGATTCTGGTCGACCGAACGGACCCTGCAATTCTGGCGGCGCACCAATGGCTGCGCGACCGGGGACGCCGCAACCACCGATCTGCCAGACCGCAATCCGTCCGATCAATCGACCGTCACGCGGATCGAAACGAACTGTCCGCAGGGACGTGACGTGGTGCTCTATCGCGTGAACGGCGGCGGTCACCGCATGCCCGGCAACTTCCCGGATGCGCATTTTGCTAAACTGGCCACCACACTGCTCGGCCCGCAGAATGGCGACATCGACGGCGCCGACACGATTTGGGCATTCTTCATGCGATTTCCGTGAGAGGTACGCTGCAAAATGCGCAGTGGCGGCGGTCGCCCCGACAGTATAGAGGTCTGCTTCTGATCAAATCAGAAACTCTCGATCTCTTGTTTTGACGCGTTTTCTTCACGCGAACTGCTAGCCACTTCGCTTGAAAACGCTATAGACATGCCCGCCATTCAAGTGGAGACCCAAATGAGCATTCAGCGTTTCGAAACCGGCCCGCGCATGAGCCAGGCCGTCGTTCACGGCAACACCGTCTATCTCGCGGGCGTCGTCGCCGGCAAGGCGGCGGGCGGCAGCGTCACCGACCAGACCAAGGATATCCTGTCGATCATCGACGGCCACCTCGCCAAGGCCGGCACCGACAAGTCGAAGCTGCTCAGCGCGACCATCTACATCACCGACATGAAGACGTTCCCGGAAATGAATGCGGTGTGGGATGGCTGGGTTTCCCAGGGCAATACCCCGGCTCGCGCCACCGTCGAGGCCAAGCTCGCGGCGCCGCAGTACAATGTCGAGATCATGGTCGTCGCGGCCAAGTAGGCGCGACATCGCGATGGACGTTCGATGCCCCGGATTGCAAAACTGCAGTTCGGGGCATTTTCATTTGGCGCCTCACGCGCTGATCCGCGCTCGCTCGCTTGCGGCCTCGTCAAGATCGGACTGAAGCCAACGTGCAATCCGGCGCCACGGGCCAGTCAGGGCCATGCAGCCGACGAACAGGCCGAGGTGACCACACGGCTCGGTGTCGCATTGCAACCATGCATGCGGCGTACCCAGGAGCCGCATTGTCGCGAATGCCTGATCGGGCGGAACAACGACGTCCTTATCCGCGGCGAGCAGGTAGACGGGCAGCTTCACCGCAGCAAGATCGATCTTGCAACCGAGCGCGACGAAGTCACCGGTAGCGATCCGGTTCTTGCGAAAGATCCAGTCGGTCACCTCGAGGTAGAAGGTGCCCGGCAGATCAAGCGTCTCATCGTTCCAGCGCGTGAAGCGATCGAGCAAGAACCGCGCATCCTCCGACTCACCGTCGAGCCGCCGCTGCAGCGCGGCCTCCACGTCGAGCATGTTGAACGGGGCGCTCCAGACCTGCAACATGTGCTCGCCACTGACGATCCCATGTCCCTGACGCACCATTGCCTCGAAGCCTTGCTGCGGAAGCGAGGCAACCATCCTGGACAGATATGACGGTGCCGAGACGTCGACCGGGCTGCCTGCAAGCACGAGCCGCCGCACCTTGCCGGGAAAACGCGCAGCATAGAGCAGCGACAGCCAGCCGCCCTGACAGAGACCTGCGAGGTCGACGGGTGGCCCGATGGTGTCAATGGCCACGTTGAGATCGGACAGAAAGGTGTCGATCGAGAAATACCGCATCTCCGGCGTCGCCGAGCGCCAATCGGTGAGATAGAGACGTGCAATGCCGGCCTCTTGCAACGCCTCCATCAGGCTGTGGCCGTGTGCAAGATCCGCAATCTTCGCACGGTGCAGCGCATAGGGCGCGCAAACCAACAGCGGTCGGCCCTCGACCGCTGTCGAGAAGTCGAGCAGGCGCATCGTCGGCAATTGCAGCGCGACGGAATTGGCCGTCGTCCAGGGCAGCTCCATTTCGTCGGACGCATCCGTCGGCTCGGCCGGGCGATCCGGGTACCATTGTGAGGAGATGTCCAGCGCCAATCGCATGGCTTCAAACGGCCATAGCCAGGCGTGCTGCACCCAGTTGGTGCTGCCACTCCGTTCAGAGGGATCCGCCTTTTCGCGCAAGCTCACTCACCGATTGATCGCCGGTGAAGATAGTCAGGCCGGCGCAGGTCGAAACCTTGACCCCGATCAAGAACCGACGAATTAAGGTCGATCACCTTACGTCAACCCGCTGGAACGGCAGCCATGCCGGGAGGTCACGATCTCGCGATCCCGGCGCGACTTGTGGCTAGGCGCGGACGACCATCGCTGCCGCGATCATGCGGCCCGTGCCGTTGCCTTTTCCGCCTCGAGCCTGCGGGCGAACAGCCAGCGGAAATAGGTCAGCGGCGCGTCGGCGCCGATCGCGAGCAGCTGATAGTCCGGATCAGCGTCGAGCACCTTCTGCTGCGCCTCGATGAAGTCCTTGTCCTCGTTGAAGGCCTCCTCAAGGGAATGCCGCAGCGACAGCGAAATGTTCGGATTGTCGATGTCGAAATCGTGCAGATAGTTCCAGAAGAAGTGCGTGGACGAGCGCGTCTCCGGTGTCATGAACTGCGCATTGCGATATTGCCGGGTGCCCGGAACCTGAACGCCCTTCTCCGCGCCCTGCCCGGCCGGCGCAAACATCGTGTCGAGCGTGAAGATCCCCGGCACGATCATGCGGCCGACATTGCGGCGATCGACCATGTCGTCGCGGTTGGAGATCACCTTCTTGTGGTAGGGCGGCGCATCGGCGCCCATGTGCCAGCGCTCGACGCGGAAGCCGTCGTCCAGCTTTTCGATCGCGACCGGCTTGGTCTTGTAGGCATATTCCTCGGAGCCGCCTAGCGTGTTGGTGTGCACGAAGGCGAGATGGGCGAAGTCGCTGAGATTGTCGACGATCAGGAGCCAGTTGGCCTTGTAGTGCATGTAGCCCGGCAGGCCGCGCCATTTGGGGTCCTCTAGCGGCGGATAGTCGAGGACCAGCTTCGGATCGGCCTTCTCGGGATCGCCGGTCCAGATGAAGATCATGTTGTAGCGCTCGACCACGGGATAGCTGCGCACGCCGAGCCTGGCGGGGATCGCGTCCTGGCCCGGGATCTGGATGCACTTGCCGTCGGCCGCGAACTTCATGCCGTGATACATGCACCTGATGTCGTCGCCCTCGACCCGCCCCATCGAGAGCGGCGCGGCGCGATGGCAGCAACGGTCGTCGAGCGCGACGACTTTTCCGCTGGCGCCGCGATAGATCACGATCGGCCGCTCCAGGATGGTGCGCGCCAGCTTCTTGCCGTCGATCAGCTCGTGATTCAGCGCCGCCACATACCACGCGTTGCGCAGGAAAATTTCGCCGTCAGCCATCTCACCCTCCCGATGCACTATTGCTTGCAATCAGGTTAGGTGATCCCGGCGATCGGGATAATCCGATTTGGCTGGACACACTGTACCGGTAGATGGACAATCGGCCATGGAGTGGCGCGACTGGGAGCTGTTTTGCGAGGTTGTCGAGCATGGCGGCTTTACCGCGGCTGCGCGCGTGCTCGGGCACCCCAAATCGAGCCTCAGTGCTGCGGTGCAGCGGCTCGAGGCCAATCTCGGGCTGCGGCTGATCGAGCGGACCACGCGGCACCTGCGGCTGACCGATTCCGGCGAGACCATCTATCGCAAGGTCCGCCCGCTGTTCGCGGCGCTGCACGACACCCACAGCGAGGCGCTGGCGATGTCGAGCGCGGTCGCGGGCACGCTGCGCATCAAGGCGCCGTACGAATTCGGCGCGCATCACGCGGGGCCGGTCGCCTGCGCGGTGATGGGCCGCTATCCCGAGCTCGTGATCCGGATCGACGTCGAGCACGACATCGTCAATCCGATCGCGGAGAATTACGACATCGTGTTCGCGATGCTGGAGGCCCCGCTGCCGTCGGCCGGCATCGTGATCCGCCGCGTCTTCACGCTGGAGCGCGGCCTGTTCGCGGCACCGGCGCTGCTGGGGAAGTTCGGTGAACCGCGCACGCTGGACGAGCTGAGACAGCTGCCGCTTCTGACCGGTCCCAGCGATCCGAGATGGGCGATCACCACGCCGGGCGGCGCCGTCGAGCATCTCGCCGTCGACCGCGCGCGTCTCACCTCTTCGAACGCGCATGTCCGCCTGCAGGCGGCGCTCGCCGGCCATGGCGTGCTGCGGGTCACCGCGAGCTACACCCGCGCCGCGGTCGCGGCCGGCCAGTTGCGGCGGCTGCTGCCGGACCATGGCTGCGAGCCGCTCAATGTGCATGCGCTGCTGCCGGCGCGGCAATTCGTCCCGGCCAAGGTGCGCTGCTTCCTCGATGCGATGGAGGCGCACGCGCGCGGCGATCCCGAGGCCTACATCAAACCGTGACCGGCACATCAGCGACGCGCGATGACCTCGGAGGTAATCGATCGGCGCACGCGAACCTTCGATAGTCCGGACAGCCGCTCAAGTCCGGCACATCAGAAGGAGAGCACCATGACCGACCACGCCACCGTCGCCCGCAACTACATCGCGCTCTGGAACGAGCGGACGCCGAGCCGGCGCCGCGAGATGCTGAGCCAGAACTGGACCAGTGACGCGCGCTATGTCGATCCGCTGATGAGCGGCGACGGCCATGAGGGCGTCGACGCGCTGATCGCCGGCGTGCAGCAGAAGTTTCCGGACTTCACCTTCAAGCTGATCGGCGAGCCGAACGGCTTCGGCGACCACGTCCGGTTCTCCTGGGGCCTCGGGCCCGACGGCGTCGACAGCCCGATCAAGGGCACCGACTTCGCCCTGCTGAAGGATGGCCGGATCAGGAGCATCACCGGCTTCCTCGACCAGGTGCCGGGGGCTTAACCAGTTCCGTCGTTCCGGGGCAACCCGAAGGGCTGAGCCCGGAATCCATCGGGCCGCGAACTTTGTGGTGGAATGAATTCCGGGCTCGACGCTGCGCGTCGCCCCGGAATGACGCGGGGAAGGTTCAGAACGCCGACGCGTCAGCCGCTTCCACCCCCGTGAAGCCGCTGCTAGTCTTCCCGAAACACAGGGGAGGACACCATGAAGGCAGATCGCGCCTTCAAGACTTCGGTCGTCAGCGACATCACGCCGGCGCTGCTGGCGATCGGCCGCGAGGGCTTTGCGCAGGCCCTGATCGGCGCGCTGCGCCGCGTCGCCGGGGTCGGCCACTGCATGGTGTTCTCGTTCACCGGGCCGCGGTCCGCTGCGTGCCTGCTCGACGTCGGCAACATCCCGACCGGGCGCGACCTCGGGATCGCCTATTCCGAACATTTCCACCAGGCCGACCCGAACCGCGATGCGGTGTTCGAGGGCAAGACGCAGGCGGTGCCGATCGTGCTGCCGACCTTTGCCCGGCGGATGTACAGCGACGGCTACCGCAAGATCTTCTTCGACGATTCCGACATCGTCGACAAATTCGCGTCCGCGATCTGGACCGGCGACACCTGCTTCTACGTCAATTTCTACCAGATCACCGCGCAGGGCCGCTTCAGCCGCGCGCAGATCGCGCGCCTCGCCGCGGTGGCGCCGGCGTTGACCGCAGCCGTGGCGCGGCACTTCCAGCGCGAGCCGGACGCCGATCCGATCGCGCGGCTAAAGACCCTGTTTGCGACCGCCGAACCATTGTCCAGGCTGACCGGACGCGAGAGGGAGGTCTGCCTGCGCATCCTTTCGGGCCTCAGCTCCGAAGCGATCGCCGCCGAACTCGGCATCGGGCTGCACTCCGCCCTCACCTATCGCAAGCGCGCCTATGACAAGCTCGGCATCTCCTCGCAGAACGAGCTGTTCGCGATCGCACTGCGGCTGATGGCGTCGGCACGGCAGCTGAACTGAAGCGTCGAAGCGGCCGCTTCCCCTGTCCCCAACGGTAGGGACAGACCGGCCGCGCCTGCCGGCCTATGCTCGGTTCGAAACCCGAGGCAACCCGAGATCACGTCGTGAGCACCGCCCCCCATTTCGACATCGACATCCCCGCCTTCTGGCAGGATCCCTATCCGACGCTGGCGCGCATGCGCAAGCAGGCTCCGATCGCCTTCGTGCCGCAACTCGGCAGCACGCTGCTGTGCAACCGCGACGACATCTTCGTCTCCGAGAAGCAGATCGACGTGTTCTCGTCGCACCAGCCCGAAGGGTTGATGAACAGGCTGATGGGCCACAACATGATGCGCAAGGACGGCGATGCGCACATGAACGAGCGCAAGGCGATCTTCCCGGCGATCTCGCCGAAGACAGTCAGGTCGCACTGGACTGCGCAGTTCGCGGGACATGCGGCACGCATCCTCGACGAGTTGACGCCGAATGGGGTGGTCGATTTCGTGCAGGCCTTCGCGCTGCCGTTCTCAGCCGAATGCCTGAAATCGATCACCGGCCTCACCAACATGCGGTTCGAGGACATGAATGCCTGGTCGCAGGGCATGATCGACGGCATCGCCAATTACGTCGGCGACCCCGCGATCGAGGCGCGCTGCCGTGCCGCGACCTCGGGCATCGACGCCGCGATCGACGACATGGTGCCGGTGTTGCGCAAGACGCCCGACCTCAGCCTGCTCGGCGTGCTGTTGCAGACCGACATGCCGATGGACAGCGTGCGCGCCAACATCAAGCTGGCGATCTCGGGCGGCCAGAACGAGCCGCGCGATGCGATCGCCGGCACGGTGTGGGCACTTTTGACCCACCCGGACCAGCTCGCATTGGCAACCAGCGGCGCGATTCCGTGGCTACAGGCGTTCGAGGAATATGCGCGCTGGATCTCGCCGATCGGGATGTCGCCGCGGCGGATCGCAAAGCCGTGGACGATCCGGGACGTCGCCTTCGAGACCAACGAGCGGGTGTTCCTGATGTTCGGCTCGGCGAACCGCGACGAGAAGCATTTCAACGAGCCCGATCGCTTCGACGTCCGCCGCGACGCCAGCAAGAGCATCGCGTTTGGCGCCGGTCCGCATTTCTGCGCCGGCGCCTGGGCATCGCGCGCCATGGTCGCCGACGTCGCGCTGCCCGCGATCTTCGCAAGGCTCAGGAATCTGCGCCTGATCGAAGACCGGCCGCCGCGGATCGGCGGTTGGGCGTTCCGCGGCCTGCTGGACTTGCCGGTGACGTGGGACCGGTAGGGCGGCGCAACCTGCATCTGCCCTTGGATCCAGCTGAGCGCAGACACATCGAGACATAAAGATCGCCCGCCGAGGCTTGCCGCGCCCGATGCGGGCACTCCCGCAGGTGAGTAGATGCGCCCAGTCGCGCCGCGACACCATGCCGCCGCAACCGGTCGGACGACTGTAATCAAACTGTCACGAATCCATTTCAATCCGCCGTTATTGATGAAACTGCAGTTAGTTGTGCGGTCACAAGGGATTTCCGATGAACCCGAACACCAATGGTAGCAGTCACGATACCGCCTTCCACCATGACGCCCCCGAGCAGGATTCCGAAGAAGGCGGCGGCATCAACAAGACGGTCGCGGTCGTCGCGGTGGTGGCTGTCGGTGCGGCCGTGTTCGAAGCTGCCTTGCTGCCGGGACTTGCGCTTGGCGTTGCCGCAGTCGCGGCGCCGAAGTACCTGCCGAAGCTGGCGGGCGCACTCAATCCGTTGTTCAAGTCCACCGTTCGCGGCACCTACAAGTTCGCGCAGAAGTCGCGCGAGATGTTTGCCGAAGCCCACGAGCAGGTGAACGACATCGTTGCGGAAGTAAAGGCCGAGAGCCAGGCCCAGGAAGGCAAGGCGGCCGACAGCCGGGCTTCGTCCGCGGCCTGAACGGGATCGGACGGGCGGCAAGGCGGCGACGTGCGCCGCCGATCGGCCTTGCGACGCCGGCACGGCGCGCAATCGGATTTGACGACGGCATCATTCGCGTCCCGCGCCGGCGTTGGAACGCTGTGAGAGGAATGCGATGACAAAGATGAAGCTGCAGATCGCGCATCAGGTTCCGGGCCGGATCCGCATGAAGGTGCCGTCGGCCAAGGAAAACCCCGAGCTTCTCGAACAGATCAAACAGACCTTCAGCGTCATTCCCGGCATCGAGGACGTCACCGTCAATCCGACCACGGGAAGTGTCGTGCTGCACTACGATGCCGACCGGCACGACGAGTTTCATGGCCGGCTGCAGCATCACACCGGCGGTCACTACAAGCCGCCGGCCAACGAAATCGACGCGCTGGCGACCAAGATCGAGCAGGAGGCCGAGTATCTTGCCGAGCACTCGCATACGGCCAGGGTGATCGTCGACTTCTTCAAGGACTTCGACAACGGCATCAAGGTCGCCACCGGAAACGTGGTCGATCTGAAGATCCTGCTCGCCACCGGCATCGCCGGCTTCACCATCTTCGAGGTCGGCGCCAACGCCGCGACGCCGGTCTGGGTCACGCTGGCGATCTTCGCGCTCAACCACATGATTCAAGCCAACATGCGCGACGCGGAGCAGGCGGAGCCGGAAGGCGCGGCGGCCTGACCCGCCAGGGGCAAGAGTGCGAATTCATGGACTTCCGCTTCTGCCACTCCATACCAGGACGCATTCGTCTGAGCATTCCCGCGCTCGGACAAAATCGCAACCTGGGCGAGATCTGCCTCGGCTGGCTGCGAGCGCAGGAAGGCATCAGGACCGCACGGATTAACTACGACTGTGCGAGCCTCGTGCTGGAATACGATCCGGCGCACGAGCAGCGGCTGCTCGCGCTGCTGAACGGCTTCAAGGCCATGAGCCTCGCCGACCTCAAGGCGCTGTGCGCGAGCACCGCACCGGACGCGGCCTCGCCGCGCGCCAGCGTTCCGGAAGTCTCCAAGCGCTCGCCCTTGGCACTGCCGACCCTGTCTTTGTTCATGGCGTTCAGCGCCAATCCGGTGATCACGGCGATCAACATGCCGCTGATGCTCTGGAACGCGATCCCGATCGCCAGGCGCGCCTGGAAGGTCTGGGCCAACGAGAGCCGGCTGAACATCGACGTGCTCGATACGCTCGCGATCAGCGCCTCCGTGCTCCAGGGCAATCCGCTGGCCGGCTGCATCGTCACCTGGCTGATCAAGCTCGGCGACTGGATTCGCGACCTGACCGCGGCGGGCTCGCGGAAAGCGATCAATGAGCTGCTCGAATTCCAGTCGAAGACGGCCTGGCTGCTGCGCGACGGCGAGGTGGTGTCGATCCCGGCCGCCGAGCTCAAGAACGGCGACATCGTCGTGGTGTATCCCGGCGAGATGATCCCGGTGGACGGCGAGATCATCGACGGCTCCGCCACCATCGACCAGAAGACGATCACCGGCGAGGGCCTGCCGGTGCATCGCGGCAAGGGCGAAGCCGCGTTCGCCGCCACCGTGATCCGCGAGGGCCAGATCACGCTGCGTGCGCTGCGCGTCGGAACGGCGACCACCGCCGGCCAGATCGTCCGCTTGATCGAATCCGCGCCGATCGGCGACACCTGCATGCAGAACCATGCCGAACGCTTCGCCGACCGGCTGGTGACCCCGACGCTCGCGCTTGCTACCGGCACCGCGATGGTCTCGGGCGACTTCAATCGCTTCCTCTCGCTCGTCATCGTCGACTACGGCACCGGCATCCGCGTCGCGGCCCCCACCTCGGTGCTGTCCTCGATGACGCTCGCGGCGCGCACCGGCATGATCATCAAGAGCGGCGGTCATATGGAGAAGCTCGCCGGGATCGACACCATGGTGTTCGACAAGACCGGCACCCTCACCCACGGCACGCCCGCCGTGATCGACGTGATCTCCTACCAGAAGCAGATCACGCCGAACCATCTGCTCGGGCTCGCCGCGGCCGCCGAAACCAAGCTGCAGCATCCGGTCGCCGAGGCGTTGCGCACGCGGGCCCGGCAGCTCGCGGTGAACATCCCGCCCTGCAACGAGACCACCTACCGCCTCGGCCTCGGCGTCGAGGGCCAGGTCAACGGCTATTACGTCCATGTCGGCAACCAGCGCTTCATGCGCCAGAGCGAAATCGCCGTCGACGCCTCGGCCCTCGATCGCGCGGCGCTCGACCAGCGCGGCTTTTCGAGCCTCTATATCGCCGTCGACGGCAAGCTCGCGGGCCTCGTGCCGTATTCCGACGAAATCCGCGAGGAGAGCCGTTCGGTGATCCAGCGGCTGCATGCGCTGGGAGTCAAGAACAGCATCATGCTGACCGGCGACAACGGCGTCGTGGCGCGCGCCGTCTGCGAGAATCTGGGCCTCACCGAGCACTTCGCCGACATGCTGCCGGCCGACAAGGCCGGCGTGATCCAGGAACTGCAGCGCCAGGGCCGCAGGGTCGCCATGGTCGGCGACGGCATCAACGATTCGCCTGCGCTCAGCTTCGCCGATGTCGGGATCGCGATGAAGCATGGCGCCGAGGTCACGCACGAATCCGCCGACGTCATCCTGATGGAAGATTCGCTCTGGAAGCTCGTCAAGGCGGTAGAGATCTCGCAAGGCGCCGTCAGCCTGATCAAGCAGAACTACGCCATCGTTGCGGCGCTGAACACACTGGCGCTGGGACTAGCCCTGCCCGGCGGGCTGATCACGCCCGAGGTCACTGCGCTGATCAGCAACGGCTCGGCGATCCTGGCGAGCTTCAACGGCATACGGCCAATTCTCAGGTATCAATGAGCCAGGATGTCGCCCAGCTCGTTGTCCTTCCACCCGGCGATCACGCCGCGCTCCAAGCCGCAGTCAAGACGCTGGAAAGCTCCAACCTCGCGGCAAGGATCGCCGACTATGCGGGCGTTCCCGTCAACCGGGTCCTCAACCTGCTGCCGAAGGCCGCCAACCGCCAGCTCAGCGGGCTGGTGCGCACCGCAGTCATGAAAGGGCTGGAAGTTGCCGTCGATACGCTCGACGAGAAGCCGCCGCCGTCACCCGCGGTGACCTTCTCGTCGTTTCTCGCAGGCGTAACCGGAGGCGTCAGCGGCCTGTTCGGCTTCGGCGCGCTGGCGATCGAACTTCCCCTGACCACGACATTGATGCTGCGCGCGATCGCCGAAATCGCAAGGCACCAGGGCGAGGATCTCTCCAAGATCGAGGCAAGGCTCGCCTGTCTCGAGGTGTTCGCCTACGGCACCAAGCGAACCGACGACAGCATCGATGTCGGCTACTACGCTGCCCGCGCGCTGATCAGCAAATACACCAGCGACGCAGCCGCCTATATCCTGGAGCGCGGCGCGGTCGATGCCTCGGCTCCCGTGATCTCCAACCTGGTCAGCGAGATCGTCTCGCGGTTCGGGCTGGTGGTCTCGGACAAGGCCGCGGCCGGCGCGGTGCCGATCATCGGCGCGGCGTTCGGCGCGAGCGTCAACGTCATCTTCATGGACCATTTCCAGAAGATCGCGAAGGGGCACTTCACCGTGCGCCGGCTGGAGCGGGCCTATGGCAGCGCGGGCGTCAGGCGACATTATGCGGCGATCGCGGCCCGGCTCGGACTGCGGCGCGGCGTTGCGACGGCATGAGGCGTTTGGCAGCAATTGGACATCGGCGCCGCACATCCGCCTGAGGACACCAGGCTGCGCGACCTTCGTCGCATGCGGGCGCTCGCCACGGCCCTGCTCGTGTTCATGCTGCTGGTGTTCCTGGCGACCTCGATGGCGCAGCCGCACTGGCCGTGGCTGGCCTATCCGCGCGCTTTCGCCGAAGCCGGCATGATCGGCGCATGCGCCGACTGGTTCGCGGTGGTCGCGCTGTTTCGTCATCCGCTCGGCATCCCGATTCCGCACACCGCGATCGTTCCGCAGAGCAAGCAGCGGATCGCGGTCGCGCTCGGCCGCTTCATCGCCAATAACTTCCTGTCGCCCCGCGTGGTCGGCGATCGGATTCGCGACGTCGACATCGCCGGCTGGGCGGCGCAATGGATCGAGCGTCCGTCGCACGCGCGCAGCGCCGCCCAGCGCACCGTCTCGGCGGTCCACCAGGCGCTGCAGGCAACGCCGAGCGCCGAGATCAACGCCTTTCTGACCCGCCGGACAAGGCAGGGGATCGCCGCGGTTCCCGCAGCCCCGCTCGCTTCGCGCGTGCTGGCGCTGTTGTGGGCGCACGGCAACGCCCAGGTGGTGATCGAGCGGTTGATCACGTCAGCGAGCGTTGCACTCGCCAACAACAAGGAAACCATCCGCAAGAAGGTCTCGCAGCGCTCCTACCGGTTCGTGCCGAAATGGGTCGACGGCATGGTGGCCGACCGCGTCATCTCCGGCGTCAGCCAGACGCTCGACGAGATGCGCGAGCCTGATCATCCCTGGCGCGTCGAGCTCAAGGCCGAGATCGAGCGCCTGATCGACCGCCTCGCCACCGATCCCGACTACCTCGCCAGGGGCGAGGAGCTGAAGCAGCAGATGCTCGACAATCCCGCCGTGATCCGGCAGATCGATGCGATGTGGCACGCCATCGAGGCGCGGCTGAACTCGGCGGCGACCTCGGCCGCGATCGCCGACGCGATCGAAACCGCCCTGATCTCGGTCGCTACACGGGTCCGTGACGATGCCGAGATGCGCGACCGCATCAACCGCTGGCTGCGCGTCGCCGCGCTGCGCGCCGTTGCATCGCGACGCCAGGAAATCGCCGCCTTCATCCGCAAGGTAGTCGAGAACTGGGATACCGAAACCCTGATCATGCGGATCGAATTGCAGGTCGGCCGCGATCTGCAATTCATCCGGATCAACGGCACGGTCGTCGGCGGGCTCGTCGGCCTCTTGATCTTCTCCGTCTCGCGCTGGCTGTAACGCCCGGATTCTTTTTTGACGCGTCTTCTTCACGCGAACAGGTGTGCACTTCGCTCGAAAACGCTTTGGATCAGGGAAAACGAATGCGCAGCAGCGGCAACTGCTGCAACTTGTCGAGCAGGCGCACCACCTGGCTTGCGGCCATGCCGAGGCAGCCGAGGATGAAGCCGCGGCGGGTCAAGCCGCACTCGCGGTCAGCGAATTCCAGGCGCTGGAGACGCGGTTCGGGAGCGGTGTTCGCACGCAGAGCGGGGAGCGTCGTCATCTGCATCAGCCGATCGGAATCCGGATTTCCGGCGCTGTGGTCATCTGCTCGATCGTCGTGTCGAACGACAGGCAATCCGGATTCTCGCCCGGCATCCGGCGCAGCGCCTCGACCAGTTGCTCCTGCTCGAGCAGGAATGCGCGGCCGTCGCGCAGCCGGGCGTAGGCCGCCCACGGCACGAATTTGGTGAACGGGAACCGGAATCCCTCGCGCGGCGACACGTCGATGTTGAGGCCGGAGACGAACAGCACGTTCTTGGTCGCAAACGCCGGCTCGCGCAGGATGCTGCGGTAGGTGCGGTCGAACTCGGCCTGGGTGACGTAGCGAGCGGCATCCAGCGCAGGGTGCGACGACGTCACCAGCGCCGGCATGACCGGGGCGAGCGCCGCCTCGAGAAGGTCATGGCCCTCGGGGCCTTCAGCCGGCGCACGGCGGAAGTGAAACAGGTCGGGTGACAGCGCCGCACCGATCGGCGCCGCCGTCTCGTGAAAGCAGGCGTCGCCGAGCCGCTGACGAATCGCTGCGCCCGCGCGAAAGACCCTGGACGTGCTCAGCACGGTCAGCGGCTGAAGCGGCGTCTCGACTATGCGGTCGAGCCGCAGAAAGACACCTTCGCTGCGGCCCTCGTCGAGATACTGATTGTCGATCTGGAACACCGGCTCGCCATTGAGACGGCCGCATTGCACCTGCCGGCAGGCATGGGCGTATTCGTCCTCGTACCAGCGCAGCACGCCGCAGAGCTTGCCGCAGCAATCGCCGAACCGGCAACCGTCGGTGCGGTGACGCTGATAGACGCCGAAACGGCCGTCATCGGGATTGTAGCCGACATGGCTGGCCTGGATCAGCACCAGGTCCTCGCCGTGATGGGCATAAGGCCCGTGGCGGTTGATCGCGACCTTGCCGCCGACCCGACCATGGTCGAACGGAAACGTTCCGAAATGCTGGGCCAGCAGCATGACCGGATAGCCCTGGCTCTCATCGGAGCAAAAGGCGCGTGACGGCAGCATATGCTGCCGCTCGAAGCCGAGCGACCGGCAGTAATTGTAGAGCCGCGGCACGAAATGGCCGTAGCGCATCGCAAAACCGCCAACCCGGAAGGTTTCGATCATCCTCTGCCCGAGCGGTCAGACCTATCCAGAGTGCACATTGGGGCAAAATTCCCCGCTCCCCGTACCGGATCGGAACGGTAGATACCGTTGTTGACGGTTATGTGAATGCAGCCGGGAGCGACGATCCGGACGGGCAGCCGGTGAGGCTCAGCGTCCCCAGCGCAGCACGACCGGATCGAGCGTGCGCGCGATCTCGATCAGCCCGGCACGGGTGGCCGGGTGCAGCGGCTGCAGCGGGTGCCGTACGGCGTCCGACTTGATGACGCCGCCCTCGCGCATCAGCACCTTGCAGGCTTGCAGCCCGCATTGCCGGTTCTCGTAGTTGATCAGCGGCAGCCAGCGCGCATAAGCCTGCACGGCCTCGTCGCGGCGGCCGGCGAAGAACGGGTCCATGATCTGGCGGATGCCGTCGGGATAGCCGCCGCCGGTCATCGCGCCGGTGGCGCCGGCATCGAGATCGGCCATCAGCGTGATCGCCTCCTCGCCGTCCCACGGCCCCTCGATCTCGCTGCCGCCCTTCTCGATCAGGCCGCGCAGCTTGTTCGCGGCCATCGGCACCTCGATCTTGAAGTATCTGATGTTGGCCAGCTCCTTCGCCATCCGCGCCAGGAAATCGACCGAGAGCGGCGTGCCCGCGACCGGCGCGTCCTGGATCATGATCGGAATGCTGATGGCATCCGAGACCACGCGATAGAACTCGTAGATCGCCAGCTCGCCGACGCGAAAGGTCGCGCCGTGATAGGGCGGCATGATCATCACCATCGCGGCGCCGGCGGCCTGCGCCTCGCGGCTGCGCGCGGCGCACACCGCCGAGGAGAAATGCGTCGTGGTGACGATCACCGGGATGCGGCCCGCGACGTGCTCGAGCACGGCATGCATCACGGTCTCGCGCTCGGCATCGGTCAGCACGAACTGCTCGGAGAAGTTGGCGAGAATGCAGATGCCGTGCGACCCGGCATCGATCATGAAATCGATGCAGCGCCGCTGTCCGTCGAGGTCGAGGTTGCCGTTGGCGTCGAAGATGGTCGGCGCGACCGGAAAGACGCCGCGATAGGGGCGCTGGGCCGAACTCGTCATGTCAAATCCTCCCTCATGATTCTGTCGCAGCTTGTCGCGTCACGCGCTGCGGAACGGCAACGGCGGGCCTTCGAGCCTGCGCAGGCCAGGCTCACGGCGCTCCAGCCACCAGCCATACTGCTTCGGCCAGGACGCGAACACTTCGCCGCTCCCGCCACCCAACGCAAGCTCGGCATGCAGCGGCCAGTTCGGATCGAACAGCGCCTCACGCCCGATTGCGACCAGATCGGCCTGACCGTTGGCGAGGACATCCTCGGCCTGCTGCGGATGCAGGATCAAGCCGACCGCGATGGTGGCGATTTCGGCGGCGCGTCGGATCTCGTCCGCATAGGGCACCTGGAAGCCATAGCCGCGCGGAATCCGCGCCGCGGTTGCCGAACCGAGCAGGCCGCCCGACGAGCAATCGATCAAATCGGCGCCGCGCGCCTTGGCTTCGCGCGCGAACGCGATCTGGTCCTCGAGCGTCAGGCCGCCCTCGACGCCATCGACCGAGGAGATCCGCACCGCCAGCGGCCGCTCGGCGGGCCACGCGGCACGCACGGTCTCGATGATCTCGAGCGGATAGCGCATCCGCCCGGCGCGGTCGCCGCCATAGGCGTCGCTGCGGCGGTTCGACAATGGCGAGAGGAATTCGTGCAGCAGATAGCCGTGCGCGCAATGCACCTCGACGAACTCGAAGCCGGCCTCCACCGCGCGCAAGGTCGCGCGCCGCCATTGCTCGCGCAGCGCGGCGAGTTCGGCGACATCGAGCGCATGCGGCATCAGCCAGCCTTCCTCCATCGGGATCGCGCTCGGCGCCACCGTTCGCCACGGCAGATCGCCGCGGGCGCGGTCGGCCTCGTCGAGCGCGGCATTGCCATACCATGGCCGCTGCATGCTGGCCTTGCGGCCGGCATGCGCGAGCTGGATCGAGGGCACCGCGCCGTTGTCCTTCAGGAAGGCAGCAATGCGTTCGAGCGGCGCGATCTGCTCGTCATTCCAGATCCCGACGTCGCCATGGGTGATGCGGCCCTCGGCGGCGACCGCCGCGGCCTCGACCATCACGAGCCCGGCGCCGCCCTGGGCGAACTTGCCAAGATGCACAAGGTGCCAGTCGTTGGCGAGGCCGTCGGTCGCCGAATACTGGCACATCGGTGAAATCAGGATGCGGTTTCGGGAGGTCACGCCGCGAAGCGTGATCGGCTGAAACAGAAACGGCTGCGACATCGGGACCTGCGGACACGTGGTGGCGGGAAGAATGGCGGCCGAAAGCTAGGCGGCGCGTCCGGCAATCGCAAGTCGCGCGACAGCGCAGGCGGCAGGACCTGCACGCATGCAGCACCCGGGCAATGGCACGATCCGCAAAACCCGCGACATTTGCCGCAGGATATTCACGCGGCTGGTAAACACATTCCACCATCCTTTGATGACTTTCAGTCATGCCCGGCTGACTTTCAGTCATGCCGGGATCACCCCACGGATCGCAATTCGCGTCGGACATGCCTACATTGCCGACATGAAAAAAATCGGTTTCCTCTCGTTCGGGCACTGGACGCCCTCCCCGCAATCCCAGGCCCGCTCCGCCGCGGATGTGCTGCTGCAATCCATCGACCTTGCGGTCGCCGCCGAAGAGCTCGGCGCGGACGGCGCGTATTTTCGCGTCCATCACTTCGCGCGCCAGCTCGCTTCGCCTTTCCCATTGCTGGCGGCGGTCGGCGCCAGGACCAGCCGGATCGAGATCGGCACCGCCGTGATCGACATGCGCTACGAAAATCCGATGTACATGATCGAGGACGCCGGCGCGGCCGACCTGATCGCGAAAGGACGCCTGCAGCTCGGCATCAGCCGCGGCTCGCCTGAGCAGGTGATCGATGGCTGGCGCTATTTCGGCTACCAGCCGGGCGAGGGCCAGAGCGATGCCGACATGGGCCGGCGTCATGCCGAGATCTTCCTCGAGCTGCTGCGCGGCGAAGGCTTTGCGCAGCCGAATCCACGGCCGATGTTTCCCAACCCGCCGGGGCTGCTGCGGCTCGAGCCGCTCTCGCAAGGCTTGCGCGAGCGCATCTGGTGGGGCGCCGGCTCGAACGCGACAGCGGTCTGGGCGGCGAAGCTCGGCATGAACCTGCAAAGCTCGACGCTGAAGAGCGACGAGACCGGCGAGGCCTTCCACATCCAGCAGGCCGCGCAGATCCGGGCCTACCGCGCCGCGTGGAAGGAGGCCGGCCACACTCGCGAGCCGCGGGTCTCGGTGAGCCGCAGCATCTTCGCGCTGGTCGACGATCGCGACCGTGCCTATTTCGGCAACGGGCAGGAGGAAGACCAGATCGGCTTCATCGACGAGCGGACGCGCGCGATCTTCGGTCGCGGCTACGCCGCCGAGCCGGACAAACTGATCGAGCAGCTCAAGACGGATGAGGCGATCGCGGAGGCCGACACGTTGCTGCTGACCGTCCCCAATCAACTCGGCGTTGCCCACAACGCGCATGTGATCGAGAGCATTTTGACCCAGGTCGCGCCCGCGATGGGATGGCGATGAGTGCGCGCGGTCGGGACCCGCGGCGGCCGTCCTCTAGGGGATGTGGTTGAGAGCGGACGACCGGCCGCGGGCTTGAACCGACCATTCTCTGCCGGAGGGTGGCCGGTTCTACATGGCCAATGCCGGAACCCGCTGAAGCGTTCCGGCGGAACTCCGTTCTCAAACGCGGAGAACTACGGAAACATAACTGCGCGTTGTGAGAAGAACAGGTTGAGTACAGTTCGTTAGCCGCGGACGTTGCGTGAACAGATCGCCGTAATATCCCGGGACCATCGCGCGAGACCGGTTAAGAATCCCGGTCGCGATTGCGGCGCGTGAGATCGAGACGATCGACACGCTCGTCGATCCGCCGGTTCAGTTCCTCGTCCTCGTTCGAATCCCTGCCGCGACGGGCGCGAACGACGTATGCGCATCCCAGCACAGCAATCGCAATGAGCACGTAGAACCACCAGTCCATGCATTGATCTCAAATAAATGCCCGCGCATACGAGCAGAAAAGGTCATCGTCCGGGCCTGTCAGAACGCACCGGTCTTGGCGCGTAGAACGGGTTGACCAGGCAGGTTGCCGGATTCCCCGCTATGCTGGCCTGGCACTGCTGCAACGACGTGAAGATACAATCCATTCGCTCGCCGAGCAGTTCCCCGTAAACATGCATGCAGACGGGATAGCGAGGGTCATACATTTGGGCCGACGCCGGGGTCGCCGTGCAAAGCGCGCCGAGCGAGAGCAGCAGCGCCGCAAGCAACCTCACGTCTCGTCTCCTGCGATTGCCGGCACGAATTTGCCTGAGGACTGGAGCGGGCGAAGGGAATCGAACCCTCGTATGCAGCTTGGGAAGCTGCCGTTCTACCATTGAACTACGCCCGCGATCTCAATTGCTTGAGGTCGAACCCCATGGGGGCGACCGGCCGGACCATAGCCCGGGCGGCGGCCGAGGATCAAGCGTGCATTGACGGAAGGTCGCGGCACCGCGGTCCGCTACTGGCCCATCCTCACGAGCACGTCATTGATGACAAAGGCCGTCGCGGCCGACGCGTCGCAGCTCCCGCCGCGCGCATAGATGCAGGCATCGCTGAAGCCGACGCGGGCACAGCTTTGCTGCGAAAAATCCGCCGGCAGATCGCCTGCGGCCTCGGGCCGCGCAAGGATGCGATTGAAGGCCGGCCTGGTCGCCTGCAGCAGCAGCGGCGGCAGGATCATCTCGGCAACCGGATCGGCGGGCTGCAACGCATAGAGCGGCACCGGGCCGACCAATCGTTCCCGCCCCGGCAGCTGCTGGAAGCGAACGTTGTAAAGCGCAAGGCCGCACATCTGCGGATCGCTGCGCAGTTCGGCGGCGAGCCGCGCAGCGCCGACGCCGCGCGTCCAGTATTCGCGCATGCCTTCGCTGGCACCGGCCAGCGCCACGGACAGCAGCGCCCAGCCGCCGAGGACGGTCGGCAATGCAAAGCGGCGCCACGTGGCTTTCGCGCGCAGCCATTGCACCCAATCGGCCGACCCCATCGCCGCGACGATGGTGAACAGCACCACCGACAGGAAGACGAAGCGGTATTCCTTGTGCACGATCAGGCTGTGGAAGACGAGGTTGACCAGCGCGACGCTCAGCAGCAGCGGCGCGTGCCGCCAGCCGCGCCAGATCGCGGCGAGCGGCAGCAGGATCGCCACCGACCACACGGTCAGGAAGTCGATCAGATAGGCCGAGGGCGGCGAGACGCCGAATTCGACGGCCCGATCGTGGACGAGGTTTGCCTTGATGTTCGCGATCAGCCAGGCGAACGGCACGGCGCCATGTGCAAGATCGATCGCAGCGGCAAGCAACAGCGCAACGAGCCCGCCGGCGAGCAGCGGGACGAGGTTTCGCCAGCGCATCCAGCACGCCCCGAGGGTCAGCACGGCGATCGCCGGCGCATACTGGAAGCGGCAGACAAAGGCGAAAGCGAGCAAGGCACCGCCGATCGCGAGACGCCGCTGTGACGGACCATCGGTGATCAAGAGCGCCGCCGGCAGGATCAGCGCCGTCGCCAGCGGCTCGCCCAATGTGTGTGGCGCGAGCATGACCAGTTCGAACCACGTCGCGGCGGCAAACGCCGCCACGACGGCGTGGGTTCGCGAGACCCGCGCGCCAAAGAACCAGGCGCTGACCACGATCGACAGCGAGGCGCATGCGGCGATCAGACGCGGCACCAGGAAGGCGCCCGCGCCACCTGGCGCGATCGCGTCACCCAGCGCAACCGGCCCTGCCATCAATGTCGGCAGGAACCAGCCGCGAATGCCCTCGCGCCATTCCCACGTCAAAACGCCGTCATGGCCGAGCATCCGCCACGCCGGCTCGAGATACTGAAACACCTCGTCGGGATAGATCACGTTGGGCCAGACGGCGGCCGCGAGGCGGATCGCCAGCGCCAGCAGCAGCAACGCAAACAGCGGATGCAAGCGCCCGCTCGCGAGCCCGACCATGCCGGCGCTGCCAGGCGCGGCTTCGGCGCTCGTGCTGGTCATCGTTCCGTCGATCGTCTTCTGGAGCAGCATGCCGGCGACCAGATAGCGGGCAAAGCCTTTAAGATGCGTGACCGGAAGATGCGTGACCGGACGTTGCCGAGGTCACACAGCGCCGGCCGCAACATGCTTAACTAAACCTTAAGATTCCGGATGCGCCGGACCGCGACGATGGTATGCTCGCTCGTGGGGGTTGGTGGCGTCATGGCGGGGCGTGGGTACACCATTTTCGACACGGCAGTCGGCCGATGCGGCATCGCATGGGGCGAAGCCGGCGTCGCCGGTGTCCAGCTTCCCGAGCTCCGCGAGATCGAAACCCGCAAGCGGCTGTTCCAGCTCTATCCCGATGCGCGCGAGATGCGGCCGCCCGAGGAGATCGAGGCCGTGGTCGAGGGGATCGCAGCGACCCTGCGTGGCGGCGATGGTGACCTTGCAGGGGTTGCGCTCGACATGAGCGGCATCCCCGCCTTCAACCAGCGCGTCTACCAGACCGTGCGCGCCATTCCCCGCGGCGAGACCCGGACCTATGACGAGGTCGCCAGCGCGCTGCGTGCAACCGGCGCGGTCTACTCGGTGGCGCAGGCGCTCGGCCGCAATCCCTTCATGATCATCGTGCCCTGCCATCGGGTGCTCGAGGCAGGCCACTATCCGGACCGGATCTCGCCGAACGGCGGCAGCGTCTCCAAGCGGCGGCTGCTCTCGATCGAAGGCGGCCAGCCGGCCGCCAGCAAGACCCTGTTCGACGTGCTGCTGCCCGTTGCGCGGCCCCGGCCGCAAGCCTAAATCTGGGATATGACCCGGACCACACTGTTGCAGCGCGATCGCATCACCGTGAACGAGTTTCGCTGCACGGCGGAGCCCGGCGACAAGCCGTTCGTCGAGCAATTCGCCTGCCACTCGGTGTCCTATGTGCGCAGCGGCAGCTTCGGCTGCCATTGCCGCGGCCGCTTCCATGAACTGGTGGCAGGCTCGATCCTGGTCGGCCATCCCGGCGATGAATATACCTGCACGCACGACCATGTGGTCGGCGACGAATGCCTGTCGTTCTTCCTCGACCCGGAGCTGGTCGAGACGATCGGCGACCGCACGGACGTCTGGCAGGTCGGCTCGGTGCCGCCGCTGCCGGAATTGATGGTGATCGGCGAGCTCGCCCAAACGGCGGCAGGTGGCAACAGCGATGTCGGCCTCGACGAGGTCGGCCACATCCTCGCCAGCCGCCTTGTCGAGCTCGTATCCGACCGCAAGGCAAAGCCGCTCACCGCCGGCCTGCGCGATCGCCGCCGCGCCGTCGAGGCGGCGCTGTGGATCGACGCCAACTCGCATCACCAGATCGATCTCGACGATGCCGCCGAACAGGCCGGGCTGAGCAGCTTCCATTTCCTGCGGCTGTTTTCCGCCGTGCTCGGCGTGACGCCGCATCAATATCTGGTGCGCTCGCGGCTGCGTCATGCGGCGCGACGGCTGGTGGATGACGACAGCCCGGTCACCGACATCGCCTACGACGTCGGCTTCGGCGATCTCTCCAATTTCGTGCGCAGCTTTCACCGCGCGGCCGGCGCCTCGCCGCTGAAGTTCCGGCAGGCCTCCCGCGGCGACCGCAAGATTCTCCAAGAACGCCTTGCGCTGCAATAGCTAGGTTGCTCCGGTCCGCGCGTCCGTCGACGCGCGCAATGACTGGAGACCTCATCATGTACGACCACATCGGATTGCGCGTCGCCGACCTCGACGCCAGCGTGCGCTTCTACACCGCGGTGCTGGCGCCGCTCGGCTTCGTGCTGTGCTCGCGCGACGACAGCGGCGCCGGCTTCGGCCCGAAGGGTGAACCCGCGCTCTGGCTGCATCTGCACAAGGGCAAGGCGCAAGGCGGCGCGCACATCGCGTTCCGCGCGCCGAGCCACGAGGCGATCAAGACATTCCACGGCGAAGGCCTGAAGGCCGGCGGCAAGGACAATGGCGCGGCAGGCCACCGCAAGGACTACAGCCCGACCTATTACGCGGCGTTCCTGCTCGACCCCGACGGCAACAATGTCGAGGCGGTGTCGACCTGAGATCAATTCATAAAAGGACCCAATCCCCATGGCTTCGATTCACAAGGACATTCCGATCGACGCGCCGGCAGATCACGTCTGGGACGCGCTGCGCGATTTCGGCGCGTTGCATACGCGGCTGGTGCCGGGCTTCGTCACCGACACGCAGCTCGACGGCGACGTCCGCACCGTCACTTTCAGTAACGGCACCGTGGCGCGCGAGACGCTGGTCGATTGCGACGACAAGCGGCAACGGCTGGTCTATGCGATCACGAGCGAACGGCTGAAGCAGCATTCCGCCTCGGTCCAGGTGTTCGCCGAGGGCGATGCGCGATGCCTTGTGGTGTGGATCGCCGACGTGCTGCCGCACGAGATCGCGCCCTACATGTCCGCGCAGATGGACCTCGGCGCAGCAGCGATGCAGGCCGCGCAGGCGAAATCTGCCAGGGAGAAGAGCGCGGCGTGACGCTGCCGTTCGCGCGTTCTACGACAGCGCCGGCTGCGCCTCGGCGACCGGCGCGGACTTGCCCCAGCGCGTCAGGATCACGCTGAGGCAGGAGAGCACGCCGAGCACACCCATCGAGGCGGCGGCGAGTGCGAAGAAGTTTTGCGCACTCGCCTCGTGGGTCGACAGCCACCAGCCGCCGGTGCCGATGAAGATCAGCCGCGCGGTCTGTGCCAGCACCGGGCCCAGCACTTTGGCGGCGCCCTGCGAGGAGAAATACATCGACATCGCCAGACCAATGAAGGCGTACATCGGCGCGGCGGTCGAAAGATATTGATGGCTGGTCGCCCGCACATGCGGATCGCTGGTGAACAAGTTGACCCAGAGGTCGGGGAACACGGCGATGAAGCTGCCGACCACGCCGACCGAAAGGAACGACACCGTTCCTGCGGTCCAGGCGATGCGCCGGGCGCGCGCGACGCGCTCGGCGCCGACCGCCATTCCGATCATCGGCACCGAGGCGATGCCGACCGCGAAGGCCACCGACGTCAGCATGAATTCGAGCCGCGCGCCGATACCGTAGCCCGCAAGCACCGCGGTGCCGAACTGCGCCAGCATGTGGGTGAAGATCGAGATCGTCAGCACCGATTGCAGCGGCGAGAAGCAGGAGACGGCGCCGACCTTGAGGATGTCGATGAACATCGCCCACTGCACGCGCAGCCCCTTGAGCCTCGGCTTGACGCGGGCGCGGCCCGAGAACAGGTACCAGCCCATCACGCTGATGCTGATCGAATAGGCGATCAGCGAGCCCGCGGCGACGCCGCGCATGCCGAATTGCGGCACCGGGCCGAGGCCGAGCCCGAGCGTGCCGCCGAGGATGATCTGACACACCGCCGAGGACAGGATCATGGTCGACGGCAGCTTCATGTTGCCGGTGCCGCGCAGGATGCCGGCCATCGTGTTCATCAGCCAGGGCAGGATCGCACCACCGAAGAAGACCTGCGTATAGGCGATCGCCTGGGCCAGCACATTGCCGCGGCCGCCGAGCAGTTCGAGCAGGCGCGGACCGAAGATCAGCATGCCCAGCATGAACGTGACGCCGAAGGTGAGGCCGATCAGCAGCGCATGCATCGCCAGCGTCGAGGCGCGCTCGATCTGGCCGGCGCCGAGCGCACGCGCGATCGCGGACGCGACGCCGCCGCCCATCGCGCCGCCGGACATCGTCATGGTCAGGATCACGCAGGGAAACACCAGCGCCATCGCCGCCAGCGACTCGACGCCGAGCCGGCCGATATAGGAGGTCTCGGCAATGACGACGCAGGTGCCCGCGGAGAGCGCGATCACGTTCGGCCAGGCCAGCCACAACAGCGTGCGCAGAATCGGCCCGTCGAGCAGCGCGTTGCGCGCAGGCTTGGTCACCGGCGGCGGCAGCGGCCGTTCTTGTTCGTCGACAGGTATTTCGGCGAGGCCGAGGTCGGACATTTCAACTCCCACGCGCGATCTGGGGAGCCGCGCCATGGTGTTTCCCTACCATGGCAGCGGCGGATTCCACGTGCGCAGGACGCAAGGGGGGCCTGCGCGATTGCAGGTGAAGCTTGATGAACCTCTGAGCTAGCCGATCGACCAGACGAACGGCGCGCCGGCGGCGCTGTTCGGCTTCAGATGCACCGGAATGTGCCGTCCGCAGCCGGCCGCCAGCCCCTCGAACAGCCCGGTCAGCACGCTGGCGCAGGCCGGATGATAATCGGCGACATCGGCCATCAGCTTCCAGCCCTGCTGGCGGATCTCGAACTGGCCTTCGGACGCGCTGATCTCGGCGACATCATCCTGCGACGCGAAGAGCGTGCGCAGGAATGCGGCAAATTCCGTGGCACGGCCACGGCTGCCGCCGAGCGCCTGCGCGACCTCGTCGAAATACTGCATGCCGATCAGCTTGCCGGTCAGATGCAGCAGATAGCTCGCATCCTCGGGGCCGAACACCTGCACGATGACCGGCGCAGCCGTCTTCACATATTCCATCGCGTAGTTGCGATAGGCCTTCTCCAGCCGCTGACGCGGCCAGCTGTCGACCGGCAGCGCCGGCGCGGTGCTCGGATCAAACAGCGGCGCCTCGAGATGGCGTGCGAACACCAGGCGCTGGTCCAGTTCGAGCGGATGATCGTACTCGCAGTAATAGCCCTCGAGGCCATCTTGCCCGTCGACGCTCTGCTTGGTGCAGACGAAGCCGAGCCTGAGATCGCCGAGCGCGACACCATTGTTGGCGTGCCAGCCGCGCAGCATCGCGCGCGAGACCTCGCCGGGCACGCCGCAGATCGCAGTGCCCTTCCAGATCCAGCGCGGCGGCGGATAGCGGATCCAGGCCTTGCGGTCGGTCTCGTACATGTATTCGACGTGCACGCCGCCGATCCAGTTGGAGAGATAGTGATATTGCGCGGCCGCGACCGCCGGCGGCAGGCCGTCAAGGCCGAGCTTCTTCAGGCCGGGCAGGAAGCGCTCCTGCTGCTGGCGGCGAAACACCCGGAAGACGAACTCGGCGGCGTCGGCAGTGCCGCGCCGCGTGACCACGGTGAGGATCAGCCCGGTGAAGAAGGCGTGATAGAGATCGGCGACGCTGCGCCACTTCCGCCACTGCGCTTCGCGCGCGTCTTGCTCTCCGGTCATGCTTGCTCCCGCTTGTTGTTTTACGCGACTGTGTCATCGCCGACGATGCGATGCAACCAACACACACTCGGTGTCATCGCCCGACTTGATCGGGCGATCCAGTATTCCAGAGACGGTTGTAGTCAATCGGAGAGGCCGCGGCGTACTGGATTCCCCGCTTTCGCGGGGAATGACGGCGGACAATGACGCGAAATCCGACTCGCGGAATTACACGCGAAAATGCTTGGAGAGCTTGAGGCCCTGCGCCTGATAGTTCGAGCCGATGCGCTGGCCGTAGAGCGCGTCGGGGCGCTCGAGCATGCGTTCATAGACGAGACGGCCGACGATCTGGCCATGCTCGAGAATGAACGGCACCTCGCGCGAGCGCACTTCGAGCACGGCGCGCGCGCCCTTGCCGCCGGCGCCGGCATAGCCGAAGCCCGGATCGAAGAAGCCGGCATAGTGGACGCGGAATTCACCGACCAGCGGATCGAACGGCACCATCTCCGCGGCGTAGTCAGGCGGCACCTGCACCGCTTCCTTCGACGCCAGGATGTAGAATTCGCCGGGATCGAGGATCAGGCTGCCGTCGGGCCGCGCCTTGATCGGCTCCCAGAAATCGTCGACCGCATAGCCGCCGCGGCGATCGACATCGACCACGCCGGTGTGGCGCTTGGCGCGATAGCCGACGAAGCCGCCCGAGTTCTCGCCGGAGAGATCGACCGAGAGCGCCACGCCATGACTGAGATCGGCCTCGTCGGCGTCGACCAGGCGTTCGGCAGCATGCAGCGCATCGAGCTCGTCGGCGGAGAGCGTCGCCTCGCCGATCCGGAAGCGGACCTGGCTGAGCCGCGAGCCCTCGCGCAGCAGCACCGGAAACGTCTTCGGTGAGATCTCGGCATAAAGCGGACCGTGATAGCCGGCACCGATCATGTCGAAGCGGCGGGTGCCGTCGGCGATCACACGGGTGAAGACGTCGAGCCGTCCGGTCGAGCTCTTCGGGTTGGCGGCAGCGACGATCTCCGGCGGCAGCGCGAGGCTCTCCAGCAGCGGCACGATGTAGACGCAATTGGTCTCCAGCACCGCGCCGTCGGACAGATCGATCTCGTGCAGCTTCAGTTGGTCGATCCGCTCGGCGACGGTGGCATCGGGCCCCGGCAGGAAGCTGGCGCGGACGCGGTAGGCGATGTCGCCGAGGCGCAGATCGAGGCTCGCCGGCTGAATCTGGCTCTCGACAAAGTCATAGGCGGGCAGAATGAGGCCGGCCTCCGCCATCTCCGCGATCATGCGGTCGGGCAGAATTCCGTTGGATTCATCTTCCAGCGTGAACGACACGGCAGGGTCCCTCAGGATGGCCCAAAATCATACTCCAGGCGGCCATCAAGCCCCAAAACATGGGCTTTTACGGTTATCCGATGACCGTCTTGACGGAAAGGGCGCGAGGGAATATCAGCTGCACTTATCCCGTGGTGATTTGAGCCGGCCGGCTTGCAGCCACGTTAAATAAGTCGCTAAACAGGCCGGGGACAGTGTGATCCCGGCTTGTGGAGGTTTCTCCAGGCCGGTTTTTTTGTGTCCATTTCCGAGGGAAATGGCCACTTCGGAGGTCACATGTCTGAATCTGAAGGTACCGCCCGCTTCCGTCCCGAAACCCGCCTCGTCCATGGCGGCACGCTCCGCTCGCAATTCGGGGAGACGTCGGAGGGACTGTTTCTCACCCAGGGTTACGTCTACGACAGCGCCGAGCAGTGCGAGGCGCGCTTCAAGGGCCAGGATCCCGGTTTCATCTATTCGCGCTACTCCAACCCGACCATTGCGATGTTCGAGCGCCGCATGATCGAGCTCGAGGGCGCAGAAGCCGCGCGCTCGACCGCGACCGGCATGGCGGCAGTGACCACCGCGATCCTCGCGCCGCTGAAGGCCGGCGACCACGTGGTGGCGTCGAAGGCGCTGTTCGGCTCCTGCCTCTATGTCGTGCAGGATCTGCTGCCGCGCTACGGCATCGAGACGACGCTGGTCGACGGACTCGATCTCGACCAGTGGCGGCGCGCCTTGCGGCCGAATACCAAGACCTTCTTCCTGGAGAGCCCGACCAACCCGACGCTCGACGTGCTCGACATCAGCGCCATCGCCAAGATCGCGCACAGCGGGGGCGCCCGGCTGATCGTCGACAACGTGTTCGCGACCCCGATCTGGCAGAGCCCGCTGTCGCTCGGCGCCGACGTCGTGGTCTATTCCGCGACCAAGCATATCGACGGCCAGGGCCGCTGCCTCGGCGGCGTCATCCTGTCGTCGGAAGCGTTCATCGCCGAGCACATCCATAATTTCATGCGCCAGACCGGCCCGTCGCTGTCGCCGTTCAACGCCTGGGTGCTGCTGAAGGGACTGGAGACGCTCGGCGTCCGCGTCCGTGCGCAGACCGAGAACGCGGCGAAGATCGCCGAGGCACTGGCCAACCATCCGAAGGTCACCCGGCTGGTCTATCCCGGCCGCGCGGATCATCCGCAGGCTGCGACGGTGAAGAAGCAGATGGGCGCCGGCTCGACGCTGGTCGGCTTCGAGGTCAAGGACGGCAAGGCCGGCGCGTTCCGCTGCCTCAACGCGCTGAAGATCTCGCGGATCTCCAACAATCTCGGCGATGCCAAGAGCTTGGTCACGCATCCCGCCACCACGACGCATCAGCGCCTGGCGCCGGAAGCGCGCGCCGAACTCGGCATCAGCGAAGGCTTCATTCGCTTCTCGGCCGGGCTCGAGCATCCCGACGATCTGATCGAGGATTTCCAGCGCGCGCTGGAGCAGGTTTGAGGCGAGGCCTTAAAAGCATCATGGCCGGGCTTGGGGCCCGGCCATGATTGAATCCTGTACGTAGAAACTAGGTCGCCGCCGTGGTCACGCCGCCGTCGACCACGATGGTCTGGCCGGTCATGAAGGTCGAGGCGTCGGAGGCGAGATAGGCCACCGCGCCCGCGATCTCGTCGGGCTCACCGATGCGGCGCAGCGGCGTCGACGCGGTGCGGCGCTTCAGATTGTCCGGATCCTCCCACAGCGCGCGGGCGAAATCGGTCTTCACCAGGCCCGGCGCGACGCAATTGACCCGCACGCCCTTCGGCCCCCATTCGCCGGCGAGGCTGCGGCACAGCGCGAAGTCGGCGGCCTTGGAGATGCCGTAGGCGCCGATCACGGTCGAGCCGCGCAAGCCGCCGATCGAGGAGATGATGATGACCGAGCCCTTGCCGCGTTCGGCCATCTGCGGGATCGCCAGCGCGGAAAGCCAGATGTTGCTCTTGACGTTCGAGCCCATGATTTTGTCGAAGGCTTCGTCCGTGATGTCGAGCAGCGGGCCGTAATAGGGGTTCACCGCGGCGTTGCAGACCAGGATATCGATCTTGCCGTAGTGCTTGATCGTGCCGGAGACCAGCGCCTCGACCTCGTTGCGGCGTGCGATGTTGCAGGGGATCACGAGCGCATCGCCGCCGGCCTTCTTGATGCCGTCGGCGACCTTCTGGCAGGCGTCCGCCTTGCGCGAGGAGATCACGACCTTGGCGCCGAGCTTCGCCAGCAGTTCCGCCGAAGAGCGGCCGATGCCGCGGCTCGAGCCGGTGACGACCGCGACCTGGCCGGTGAGATCGAACGGGGTGTTCTTCATTGTTGTTGCCTCCCGGATGGGCCGTCATTCCGGGGCGCGACGCAGTCGCGAACCCGGAATCCATTGGGCCGCATCATTGGTGATGAAATGGATTCCGGGTTCGCCGCGATGCGGCGCCCCGGAATGACGTTTGTGAGATCAGGCCAGCAGCCCGCCGCCCTCGCTGACGCGACGGAGGTGGTAGTCGGTGTCGCCGAGCGTGTTCTCGATCATGGTCAGCCGCTTGAAGTAATGGCCGATCTTGGCTTCCATGGTCATGCCGATGCCGCCATGCAGCTGGATCGACTGCTGGCCTACGAACTTGAGCGACTTGCCGACCTGCACCTTGGCGGCCGCGACTGCGGACGAACGCTCCTTGGCATCGCTGAAATCCGACGCCATGGTCGCGAACATCGACATGCTGCGGGCCTGCTCCAGCGCCACGAACATGTCGGCGGCGCGATGCTGCAGGCTCTGGAACGTGCCGATCGCAACGCCGAACTGCTTGCGGGTCTTGATGTACTCGACGGTGTCCTTCAGCGACTGATCCATCGCGCCGACCGCCTCCGCGCACAGCGCGGTGCGGGCTTCGTCGGCGACGCGCTCGATCAGCGGCAGGCCGTTCTCGGGATCGCCGATGGCAGCGTCCGCGCCGACCTCGACATTGGTGAAGGTGATGTCGGCCGCATGCAGGCCGTCCTGGGTCGGATAGCCCTTTTTGGTGACGCCCTTGGCATCCGCCGGAACCAGGAACACGCCGATACCGGTCTTGTCGCGCTGGCCACCCTTGGTGCGCGCGGTCACGACAAGCGTGTCGGCATTCTCGCCGTTGAGCACGACGAACTTCTCACCGTCGATCACCCAGCCGTCGCCCTTCTTCTTCGCCGTGGTCACGACGTCGAACAGGTCGTAGCGCGAGTTCTTCTCGAGCTGGGCAAAGCCGAAGGTCTTGCTGCCGTCGATGATGCCCGGGATGTGCTTGGCCTTCTGCTCGGCCGAGCCGCCATGGCGCAGGAAGCCGCCGGCGACCACGACGGTCGCGAGATAGGGCTCGACCACCAGCGCCTTGCCGAGCGCTTCCATCACGATCATGGTCTCGACCGCACCAGCGCCGAAGCCGCCGTCGGTCTCCGCGAAAGGCAGACCAAGCAGGCCCTGCTCGGCGAGCTTGCCCCAGAGCGCTTTGCTCCAGCCGCCCTTCTCCTTCATGTACTTCTTGCGCGCATCGAAGTCGTAGGCATCCGCCAGCAACCCGTCGACGCTTTCCTTGAGAAGCCGCTGCTCCTCGGACAGATCAAAATCCATGTTCGTTCCCTTAAACTGAAAGTCGTTACCGAAACCGGGACCTCGTCACCTCTCCCCGCAAATGCGGGGAGAGGGAGAGAAAATCAAAGCCCCAGCACGGCCTTGCTGATGATGTTGCGCTGGATCTCGTTGGAGCCGCCGTAGATCGAGACCTTGCGGTTGTTGAAGTAGCTCGGCGCGATCTGCGCGGTCCAATCCATGCTCTCGTTCGAGCCGGCATCGCCGTGCTCGTCATAGGGCGCGGCGAACGGGCCGATGATCTCCATCAGCAGCTCGGTGGTGGTCTGCTGGATCTCCGAGCCCTTGATCTTGAGCACCGAGGAGGCCGGATTCGGCTTGCCCTTGCCGTGCTTGCCTTCGTCGGCGACGACGCGGAGCTGGGTCAGCTCGAGCGCCTTCAGCTCGATCTCGCAGGCGGTGAGCTTTTCGCGGAACGCCGGATCCTCGATGACGGGACGGCCGCCGGACTCGACCTTGGAGGCCAGCGCGCGGATGCGGCGCAGCCGCTCCTTCGAGACGCCGACCCGGGCGATGCCGGTGCGCTCATTGCCGAGCAGGAATTTGGCGTAATCCCAGCCCTTGTTCTCTTCGCCGATCAGGTTTTCGTAGGGCACCTCGACGTCATCGAAGAACACCTCGTTGACCTCGTGGCCGCCGTCGATGGTCTGGATCGGGCGCACGGTGACGCCCTTCGACTTCATCGAGAACACGATGAAGGAGATGCCCATCTGCTTCTTCGCGTTCTTGTCGGTGCGGCAGAGACAGAAGATCATGTCGGCGTGCTGGGCCAGCGTGGTCCAGGTCTTCTGGCCGTTGATGATCCACTTGTCGCCCTTGCGCTCGGCCGTGGTTTTCAGCGAGGCGAGGTCCGAACCGGAGCCCGGCTCCGAGAAGCCCTGGCACCACCAGTCGTCGACACTGGCGATGCGCGGCAGGTATTCCTTCTTCTGCTTCTCATTGCCGAAGGTGTAGATGACAGGGCCGACCATGCTGACGCCGAAGGCAAGCGGCTGCGGCGCGGGATAGGACTGCAGCTCCTCGTTGAAGATGTAGTGCTGCACGGTGGTCCAGCCGGTGCCGCCATATTCCTTCGGCCAGTGGGTGACGCCCCAGCCCTTCTTGTTGAGGATGCGCCACCAGGTGACCATCTCGTCCTTCGACAGATGGCGGCCTTCCTGCAGCTTGCGCCTTGTCTCCGGCGGCACGTTGTTCTTGAAGAACTCCCGCACCTCCTCACGAAACGCTATCTCTTCCTTGGTGAAAGCGAGATCCATCGGATCCTCCTTTTGAAGTTCAATTACTCTTCTAACTCTCTCTCGCTGTCGTCCCTGCGAAAGCAGGGACCCATAACCACCGGCCATAGTAACTGGCAAAGCCGGCTGCCGCTCTGCCACTTACAAAGGCCGCGGCGTATGAGTCCCGGCTCGCGCTTCGCTTGGCCGGGACGACAATCTTACTGCAACACCTCGAACAGGCCGGCCGCGCCCATGCCGCCACCGACGCACATGGTGACGACGGCGTACTTGGCCTTGCGGCGGCGGCCTTCGATCAGCGCGTGGCCGGTGAGCCGCGCACCCGACATGCCGTAGGGATGGCCGACCGAAATGGCGCCGCCGTTGACGTTGATCTTCTCCGGATCGATGCCGAGCTTGTCGCGGCAGTACAGCACCTGCACCGCGAACGCCTCGTTGAGCTCCCAGAGATCGATGTCGTCGACCTTGAGGCCGTGGCGCTTCAAGAGCCGCGGCACCGCGAACACCGGGCCGATGCCCATCTCGTCCGGCTCGCAGCCGGCAGAGACGAAGCCGCGGAAGATGCCGAGCGGCTGCAGCCCGCGCCGGGCCGCTTCCTTGTCGCTCATGATCACCGAAGCGCTGGCGCCGTCGGAAAGCTGGCTGGCATTGCCGGCGGTGATGGTGAAGCCCTCGCCGCGCACCGCCTTGAGGCTCGCAAGCCCCTCGGCCGTGGTCTCGGGCCGCGGGCCTTCGTCCTGCGACAGCGTCACTTCCTTCATCGTGACCGCGCCGGTCGCCTTGTCGGTTACCGCCATCATGGTGGTGATCGGCGTGAGCTCTTCCTTGAACTTGCCGCCCTGCTGCGCGGCCGCGGTGCGGCGCTGGCTTTCCAGCCCGTACTCGTCCTGCTTCTCGCGCGAGATGTTGTAACGTTTGGCGACGATCTCGGCGGTGTCGATCATGGGCATGTAGACCTCGCCCTTGATCTTGAGCAGCGCCGGATCCTGGGCGTGAAACGCGTTCATCTTGTCGTTCTGCACCAGCGAGATCGATTCACCGCCGCCGCCGACCGCGATCTCGACACCGTCGAAGATCACCGAGCGGGCGGCGAGCGCGATCGCCTGCAAACCGGAGGCGCACTGGCGGTCGATGGTGGTGCCGGCAACCGTCACCGGCAGCCCGGCGCGGAGCAGCGCCTTGCGCGCGATGTTGCCGCCGGTCGCACCCTGCTGCATCGCCGCGCCCATCACGACGTCCTCGATCTCCTTCGGATCGACCTTGGCCCGCACCACCGCTTCGCCGATCGCGTGACCGAGCAGCGTCGCGCCTTCGGTGGCGTTGAGCGCGCCGCGATAGGCCTTGCCGATCGGCGTGCGGGCGGTGGAGACGATTACGGCGTCGGTCATGAACGGGATCCTGCAGTCTGTTGTTGAGTGGCTTGGGATGTTTTCGGCTGTTGCTGGCGCAATTCGTGACGCGACAGCTTGCCGACCGGCGTGCGCGGCAGCTCGTCGACGAATTCGACCGCGGCCGGCAGCTCATGCTTGCCGACCTTGCCGGTGAGGAAGGCGCGCAATTCATCGATCGAGAACGGCTTCTCGCCGTCGCGCAGCTTGATGAAGGCCTTGGCCGCCTCGCCGCGGTAATCGTCGGGAATCCCGATCACGATCACCTCCTGCACGGCGGGATGGGTGTAGATCGCCTGCTCGATCATCTGCGGATAGACGTTGAAGCCGCCGGAGATGATCATGTCCTTCTTGCGGTCGACCAGGTAGAAATAGCCGTCGGCGTCCATATAGCCGATGTCGCCGGTGAGGAAGCGGTCGCCGACGAAGGCCTCCGCGGTCTCCGCGGGCCTGTTCCAGTAGCCCTTGGTGACGTTCGGGCCGCGGATGCGGATTTCGCCGACCTCGCCGACCGGCATCACCTTGGTGGAATCCTCCAGCGACACCACGTCCATCTCGATGCCGGGCAGCATCAGCCCGATCGAGCCCGGCTTCTCCGGCCCTTCCTTGGGATGGCCGGTGCCGGGCGAGCAGGTCTCGGTCATGCCCCAGCCGCTCTTCAACTTCATGCCGACGCGGCGCTCGAAGATCTTGGCGACCTCGACCGGCAGCGGCGCGCCGCCGGAGCCGGCGACCACCAGCGAGGAGAGATCGCGCTTGTCGAGATCGGGCAGCGAGGCGATCGCGATCCACATCGTCGGCACGCCGGGAAACACCGTCGCGCGTTTGACCTCGATGTCGCGCATCACGGCCTCGACGTCGAAGCGCTGGTGCAGCGAGATCAGATGGCCGCGCCGGATCACCGACAGCAGCACGACGGTCAGCGCATAGATGTGGAACAGCGGCAGCACGCAGATCACGCGCTCGATCGCGTTGCGTTCGAGCCGTCCGGGCTTGCCCCAGACGTCGTAGATCGAGACCGCCGCGGTGAGATTGCCGTGGCTGAGCATGGCGCCCTTCGGCAGGCCGGTGGTGCCGCCGGTATATTGCAGCAGCGCGACGTCCTCGACGTCGACCGCGGGCCATTGCGCCGGCCTGGTCGCGCCTTCGATGAACTGCTTGTGGGTGATGATCTTGGGATTATCGGGCAGCGCGGTCTGCGGCGTACCGACCTTGCCCCAATTGTCGTCCTCGCAAACGATCAGACGATCAAGCAAGCCCTTGTCGAGAAACTTCAGCGCGGTCGGCAACAGCGCCGAGAGATTGCTGGTGACCAGCACGCGCGCGCCGGAGTCCGAGAGCTTGTGCGACAGCGCGATCTCGCCGTCGAGCGGCGACAGATGCACGATGCGGGCGCCGGCCTTCAGCGCGCCGAAGAAATTGATCGGATGATCGGGCGAATTGCCGAGGAACAGGGCGACCGAGGTGCCCTTGCCGTAGCCCGCCCGCATGAAGGCGGCAGCCGCGGTCTCGACCAGGGACTCAAGTTCGCTGTAGCTGATCTGGCGGTCGCGGAATTCAAGTACCGGGCGTGCGCCGAACTCGGCGGCAGCGTTGGAGAGCAGATCCGGCAGCGTGCCGCGCGTGATCTCGTCGCTCCACTTCACGCCGGGTGGATAATATTGTTCGCCGGGATAGGTCATCGATGCCTTCGCTGGGACTCCAGATCATGATGCAAACCGCATCATGATCTCATCTCCTTGTTTGAGCATGATCTTTTCGGAAAACCGGTTTCCACCCTTCCGGATCATGCTCTAGACGTCGTCATTCCGGGACGGCCCGAAGGGCCAGGCCCGGAATCCATCAGGCGGCACGCGCCGGGGCACCATGGGTTCCGGGTTCATCGCTTACGCGATGCCCCCGGAACGACACATGGTGAGGCCTTCGACCAATCACGCCGCCTTCGACGCCGCGGCGAGCGAAGCGAAAGTCTTGCCTTCGTCGGCGAGCTTCTTGAGCAGCGGCGCCGGCTCGAGCGAGGGATCGTTGGTCTCCTTGGCGTAGAACGCCAGGCGATCGGCGATGTGCTTGAGGCCGACGCTGTCGGCCCAGAACATCGGGCCGCCGCGATAGATCGGCCAGCCATAGCCATAGAGCCAGACCACGTCGATATCCGACGGACGCGCCGCGATGCCCTCGGCGAGGATCTTCGCGCCTTCGTTGATCATCGGGTACATCATGCGCTCGAGGATCTCGTCGTCGGTGACGACGCGCTTCTTGCGGCCGAGGCGCGCCAGCGTCTCGTCGATCAGCTTCTCGACTTCCGGATCGGGCAGCGCCGCGCGCGAGCCCTGCTCATACTTGTAGTAGCCCTTGCCGGTCTTCTGGCCGAAACGGCCGGCTTCGCAGAGCGCGTCGGCGATCTCCGACTTGATGCCGCGGTCCTTACGCGAGCGCCAGCCGATATCGAGGCCGGCGAGATCGCCCATCGCGAACGGGCCCATCGGCATGCCGAATTTGGTGACGACCGCGTCGACCTGCTGCGGCAGCGCGCCTTCGAACAGCAACTTCTCGGACTGCTTGCCGCGCTGCGCCAGCATGCGATTGCCGACGAAGCCGTCGCAGACGCCGACCACGGCCGGCACCTTGGCGATCTTGCGGGCGATAGACACCGCGGTCACCAGCGCATCGGGCGCGGTCTTGTCGGCGCGCACGATCTCGCACAGCTTCATGACGTTGGCCGGCGAGAAGAAGTGCATGCCGAGCACGTCCTGCGGACGCTTGGTCGACTGCGCGATCTCGTCGATGTTGAGATAGGAGGTGTTGGAGGCCAGCACGGCGCCCGGCTTGGCGTACTGATCGAGCTTGCCGAACACTTCCTTCTTGACCGCCATGGTCTCGAACACCGCCTCGATCACGAGATCGGCGTCGCCGACGTTCTCGATGCCGACGACACCGTTGATCAGCGCCATGCGCTTGGCGGGGGCGTCCGCCGGGATGCCACCGCGCGCGGCGGTCGCCTCGTAGTTCTTCTGCATGATGCCCATGCCGCGCTTGAGCTGCTCCTCGCCGGTCTCGATCAGGGTGACCGGGATGCCCGCATTGGCGAACGACATCGCGATGCCGCCGCCCATGGTGCCGGCGCCGAGGATGGCGACGCGCGCGACGTTACGGCCCTTGGTGCCTTCGGGCACGCCAGAGACCTTGGCCGCCTCGCGCTCGGCGAAGAAGGCGTAGCGCTGCGCCTTGGACTGGTCGCCGTTCATCAGCTTGAGGAAGCCCTCGCGCTCCTTCTTCAGGCCCTCGTCGAACGGCAGGTCGATCGCGGCGCCGACGGCGTCGGCGGCGGCGAACGGAGCCTCGAGGCCGCGCGACTTCTTGGTCAGCGCAGCGACCGCATTGGTGAAGATCGAACGATCGGCCTTGGCCGCGGCGAGCTTGCTGTCGTCATCGCGCAGCTTGCGCAGCGGACGCTTCTCGGCGACCACCTTGCGCGCAAATGCCTCACCGCCCGACGCCGGACCTTCTACGATCTCCTCGATCAGGCCGGCCTTCAGCGCCGCGTCCGCGCTGATCGGATCGCCGCCGACGATCATCTTGACCGCGAGCTCGGGACCGACCGCACGCGGCAGGCGCTGGGTGCCGCCGGCGCCCGGCAGCAGGCCGAGCTTTACTTCGGGCAGACCGAGCTTGGCGTCCTTGGTGGCGACCCGATAGTGGCAGGCCAGCGCAACCTCGAGGCCGCCGCCGAGCGCGGTGCCGTGGATCGCGGCAATGATCGGCTTCGGCGAGCTCTCCATCAGGCTCAGCACTTCGGCGAGACCGGGCGGCTTCGGCGGCTTGCCGAATTCGGTGATGTCGGCGCCGGCGATGAAGGTGCGGCCGGCGCAGGTCAGCACGATGCCCTGGACCTGCGCGTCATCGATCGCAGCCTTGATGCACTCGAAGATGCCGCCGCGCACCGCAGCGCTGAGCGCATTCACGGGCGGACTGTTAACCGTGACGACGGCAATATTGTCATGACGTTCGAGCTTGACGACTTCACTCACCGGGACTCTCCCTGGATGCTTGTTCTTGAACTTGTGTTGAGTAGCTGCACGACTTGCGTTGAGCCGCTACGATTAGACCAATTTCGCACTGCGAAATTTAATTCCACATCTTGACACGGAGGGTTATTTTGAAGCACGAGCCTTGTCAACGAGCATAACAAGGGCAGGACAAGGATAGGGATGAAGCGCGCTGGCAAGAAGGTAGCGACCGATCGCAATTTCGTCGTCGCGCTTTCCCGCGGACTGGACGTCCTGCGCGCATTTCAACCCAACGACGGGCTGCTCGGCAATCAGGAGATTGCCGCCCGCACCAAGTTACCGAAGCCAACCATTTCCCGGCTCACCTACACGCTGACCAAGCTGGGATACCTTACACCTGTACCGAAATTCGAGAAGTACCAGCTCGCGCCGTCGGCGATGGCGCTCGGCTATGCCGCGCTCGCCAATCTCGGCGTTCGGCATTTGTCCGAGCCCTATCGAGAAGAAGTGATGCGCGCGACCGGCGGCGCCGTCGCGGTCGGCGGCCGCGATCGGCACAGCATGATCTATTTCGGTCAGAGCCGGAACGGCCTGGCGCTCGGCGTGCAACTCGACGTCGGCTCGCGGGTGCCGATCGCAACCACCGCAATGGGACGTGCCTATATTTGGGCATTGCCACCCGAAGAGCGTGCGGCTTTATTACGCGAGCTGCGCGATCACTATGGCAGCCGCTGGGCCAAGATGCGCGACGGCATCGAGCGCTCCGGCGAGACGGTGGCGAAGCACGGCTTCACCATGTCGACCGGCGACTGGCAGAACGACGTCGCCGCGGTTGGCGTTGCATTGAGATTGAACGACGGAACCGGTCCTTACGCCTTTAATTGCGGCGCGCCGGCATTCCGCTTCACGGAAGATAGATTGCTCAACGACATTGGACCTCGTCTTGTCGCGATGGTAAGGAACATCGAGCAGGCGCTCGGTGGAATGGCGCCGCAATCCAAAAAAGAAGAACGCAAAAAGACCAGAGTAGGAGGGAAAGTTGCACGTTTGGCCGAGGGGATCAGATAGCCTCCATCACGTCCAGCGAAACGCATCGCAGGACCGCTCGCACCGCTCGAAGACGGCGGGCGAGACGAGATGACGCAGGCACAGCTCGCGCAGGGGAATGATCCCCTGCTCGCGGTTCGCGACGTCAGCGTCGTGTTCGGCGGCATCATCGCACTGAATGGCGTGTCGTTCGACATGCGCCATGGACAGATCCTCGGCCTGATCGGGCCGAACGGCGCCGGCAAGACGACGCTGTTCAATTGCCTGTCGCGGCTCTACCAGCCGTCGTCCGGCGACATCCTGATGGAAGGCAAGAGCATCCTTTCGCGGCCGCCGCACAGGATCGCCGAGATCGGCATCGGCCGCACCTTCCAGAACGTCGCACTGTTTCCCAACCTGTCCGTGATCGACAATGTGCGCGTCGGCGCGCATGCCCGCACCTCGAGCGACATCGTCAGCGACTCGCTGCGCCTCGCCTGGGTTCGCCGCGGCGAGAACGACATGAACAAGAAGGTGCACGACATCCTCGGCTATCTCGATCTCGAGGACGTCGCCCACACCGTGGTTTCGGGGCTTCCGTTCGGCACCCAGAAGCGCGTCGAGCTGGCGCGCGCCCTGGCCGCAGATCCGAAGATCCTGCTGCTCGACGAGCCGGCCGGCGGCCTCAATCACGAGGAAGTCTATGTGCTCGGCGATTTGATCCGCAAAATCCGCGATGACCGTAAAATTACGGTGCTGCTGGTCGAGCATCACATGGGTCTCGTGATGTCGATCGCCGACCACGTCGTCGCGCTCAATTTCGGCCGCAAGCTGGCCGAAGGCACGCCGGCCCAGGTCCAGGCCGACCCCGACGTCATCAAGGCCTATCTGGGGAGCAAGGACCAATGACCGCGATGCTCAACGTCAAGGACCTGCGCGCCTATTACGGCCAGGTCCAGGCCCTGCACGGCCTCAGCTTCTCCCTCAACGAGGGCTCGCTGACCACGCTGCTCGGCGCCAACGGCGCCGGCAAGACCACCACGCTGCGGGCGATCTGCAACATGGTGCGCTCGACCGGCGCGATCGAGTTCGAGGGCAAGCCGATCGGCACGCGCTCGACCGAGAACGTGGTCCGCCTCGGCATTGCCCACGTGCCGCAGGGCCGCGGCACCTTCACCAACATGACGGTGGAGGAGAATTTGCAGCTCGGCGCCATCAGCCGCTCCGACACCAAGGCGATCGGCTCCGACATCGAGCGGATGTACGAGCACTTCCCGGTGCTGAAGCAGCGCTACACCCAGCAGGCCGGCACGCTGTCCGGCGGCGAGCAGCAGATGCTCGCGGTGGCGCGTGCGCTGATGCTACGGCCGCGCCTGATGCTGCTCGACGAGCCGTCATTCGGCCTCGCGCCGCTGATCGTGCGCGACCTGTTCCGCATCCTCGGCAAAATCAATCGCGAGGAGAAGGTGACCATCCTGGTGGTCGAGCAGAACGCGCAGCTCGCGCTCGAGCTCGCCGACCAGGCCTATGTGATCGAAACCGGACGGATCGTGATGTCGGGCAATGCCAAGGACATCGCGAACAACGAAGACGTCCGTAAATCCTATCTCGGCTACTGAGGAGCTGGCACAATGGAGCTTTTTGCCAACCAGGTCCTGGCCGGCATCGCCACGGGTGCGATCTATGCCTGCATGGCGCTCGCGGTCGTGATGATCTACCAGGCCATCGACCATCTGAACTTCGCCCAGGGCGAAATGGCGATGTTCTCGACCTTCGTGTCCTGGCAGCTGATGCAATGGGGCGTGCCGTATTGGGGCGCCTTCGTGCTCACCGTCGCCTTTTCGTTCGCAGCCGGCATCGTCATCGAGCGGCTGTTGTTCAAGCCGCTGGCCAAGGCGCCGATCCTGACCAACGTCGCCGGGTTCATCGCGCTGTATGCGATCATCAACTCGGTCGCCGGTCTGATCTGGGACTTCACCATCAAGCAGTACCCGACGCCGTTCGGCTCCTCGCCGTTCCTCGGCAGCCAGCTGATCTCGACCCACCAGGCCGGCATGATCGGCATCACGCTCCTGATGCTGCTCCTGCTGTTCTTCTTCTTCCGCTTCACCCGGGTCGGTCTTGCGATGCGCGCAGCCGCCTCGCTGCCTGAATCGGCCCGGCTGGTCGGCATCAATACCTCGTGGATGATCGCGCTCGGCTGGGGCATGGCGTCCGCGATCGGCTCGATCGCCGGCATGATGATCGCCCCGGTGGTGTTCCTCGAGCCCAACATGATGCTCGGCGTGCTGATCTACGGCTTTGCCGCAGCCGTGCTCGGCGGCCTGACCTCGCCGTTCGGCGCCGTGATGGGCGGCTTCCTGGTCGGCATCTTCGAGAACCTGGTCGGCACCTACATCCCCGGTGTCGGCAATGAGCTGAAACTTCCGATCGCGCTTGCGCTGATCATCGTCGTCCTGGTCGTGAAACCGGCAGGCCTGTTCGGCCGCGCCATCGTCAAGCGAGTTTGATCATGAGCGCCGCTGAAGAAATCGTCACAGAAGCCCCCGCCGTCGAGGCCGTGCCCAAGCGTGCCATGACGCTCGGCTACGGCACCTCGCTCGCCGTGCTCGCCGCGCTGATCATCATCCCGCTGTTCGTGAAGAACTTCATCATCTTCCAGATGACGATGCTTCTGATCTACGCGCTCGCGGTAATGGCGCTCAACATCCTGACCGGCGGAAGCGGCCAGTTCTCGCTCGGCCAGAGCGCGTTCTACGCCGTCGGCGCCTATACGTCGGCGATCCTGATGGAGCATGCGGGCATGAACTATGCCCTCACGCTGCCGATCGCCGGCATCATCTGCTTCGGCTTCGGCTTCCTGTTCGGCCAGCCGGCGCTGCGGCTAAGCGGCGTCTATCTGGCGCTCGCGACCTTCGCGCTCGCCACGGCAATGCCGCAGCTGCTCAAGCTTGGCTATTTCGAGCACTGGACCGGCGGCGTGCAGGGTCTCGTGGTGACCAAGCCGGACGCCCCGTTCGGGCTGCCGCTGTCGCAGGACATGTGGCTCTACTACTTCACACTGGCGGTCTCGATCGCGATCTACCTCGCCTCGGTGAACCTGCTGCGCTCGCGCTCCGGCCGCGCCTTCATGGCGATCCGCGACAACGAGATCGCGGCGTCCGCGATGGGCGTCGACGTCGCGCTGTACAAGACGCTGGCGTTCGGCGTCTCGGCCGGCATCACCGGCGTTGCCGGCGGTCTCGGCGCCATCGCGGTGCAGTTCGTGGCGCCCGACGGCTACACCATCCAGCTCGCGATCTCGCTGTTCCTCGGCATGGTGGTCGGCGGAGTCGGCTGGCTGCCCGGCTCGATCGTAGGCTCCGCCTTCATCATCTTCGTGCCCAACATTGCCGAAGGCATTTCCAAGGGCCTCTCCGGCGCTGTGTTCGGCGTGCTGCTGTTCCTCGTCATCTTCCTCGTGCCGCACGGCGCCAGGCAGGTTGCGATCGTTGCCCAGCAACTGGCCGCAAAGCTCAAGAAAAACTAAGAATCTTTAGAACCAAACCAGGAGACATTATGCTTTCTACCGTACGGATCGCCGCGATTTCCGCGGCGATCACGGCTGTTGCCGTGACGTCCACCGCCGCATTCGCCCAGAAGAAATACGACACCGGCGCAAGCGATACCGAGATCAAGGTCGGCAACATCATTCCCTATTCGGGACCAGCCTCCGCTTACGGCGTGATCGGCAAGACCGAAGAAGCCTATTTCAAGATGATCAACGACCGCGGCGGCATCAACGGCCGCAAGGTCAATTTCGTCAGCTATGACGACGCCTATTCACCGCCCAAGGCGGTCGAGCAGGTGCGCAAGCTGGTCGAGAGCGACGAGGTGCTGCTGGTCTTTAATCCGCTCGGCACGCCGTCCAACACCGCGATCCAGAAATACCTGAACTCCAAGAAGATTCCGCAGCTGTTCGTCGCCACCGGCGCCACCAAGTGGAACGATCCGAAGAACTTCCCGTGGACCATGGGCTGGCAG
Organism: Bradyrhizobium sp. UFLA03-84; assembly: GCF_002289535.1. Classification (NCBI taxonomy): domain Bacteria; kingdom Pseudomonadati; phylum Pseudomonadota; class Alphaproteobacteria; order Hyphomicrobiales; family Nitrobacteraceae; genus Bradyrhizobium; species Bradyrhizobium sp. UFLA03-84. The sequence continues at coordinate 475,728 of NZ_NSJY01000005.1, forward strand.
CCGAGCTACCAGAGCGAAGCGCAGATCTACGCCAAGTGGCTGATCAAGGAGAAGCCCGACGCCAAGGTCGCGATCCTCTATCAGAACGACGACTTCGGCAAAGACTACCTCAAGGGCACCAAGGACGGCTTTGGCGCCAAGGCCGCCACGAGCATCATCATGGAGGAGAGCTACGAGATATCCGAGCCGTCGATCGACAGCCACATCGTCAAGATCAAGGCCGCCAATCCGGACGTGCTGCTGATCTACACGACGCCGAAATTCGGCGCCCAGACCATCAAGAAGACCGCCGAGCTCGGCTGGAAGCCGCTGCAGATCATCACCAACGTGTCGGCCTCGGTCGGCAGCGTGATGCAGCCGGCCGGCTTCGACAACGCCCAGGGCGTGCTGTCGGCAGCCTACGCCAAGGACGGCGCCGATCCGCAGTGGGCGAACGATCCGAACATGAAGAAGTGGGCCGAGTTTCTCGACAAGTACATGCCGGGCGCCGACAAGACCGACGGCGGCTACGTCTACGGCTATGGCGCCGCGCAGACGCTCGCCAAGGTGCTCGAAATGTGCGGCGATGATCTCACCCGCGCCAACGTCATGAAGCAGGCGGCGAGCCTGAAGGACTTCACGCCCGATACCCTGCTGCCCGGCGTCAAGATCAACACCTCGGCCACCGACTTCGCCCCGATCGCCCAGCTGCAAATGCAGCGCTTCAAGGGCCAGAAGTGGGAATTGTTCGGCGACATCATTTCCGGCGATGTCCCCTCAGAGTGACGTTGCACTGCGGGAATAAACGACAGGCCTCCGCGATCCCCATCGCGGGGGCTTTTTGTTGACGCCCTGCGCCGATGGTATTGAATACTGCAGACGAAGAACCCGAGGTGGGGAAGCCATGACTGCCGCACGTCCGTCCCTGACGGCGCTCCTGACCGCATTCGCTCTGATCCTGACGAGCTGCAACGTCGCGCTGGCGCAGAAGACCTACGACACCGGGGCCAGCGACACCGAGATCAAGATCGGCAACATCGTGCCCTACAGCGGTCCTGCCTCGGCCTATGGCGTGATCGGCAAGACCGAGGCGGCCTACTTCAAGATGATCAACGAGGCCGGCGGCATCCGCGGCCGCAAGATCACGTTCATCACCTATGACGATGGCTATTCGCCGCCCAAGACGGTGGAGCAGGCGCGCAAGCTGGTCGAGAGCGACGGGGTGCTTCTGCTGTTCGGCTCGGTCGGGACCGCAAGCAATGCGGCGATCCGGAAATACATGAACGAGAAGCAGGTGCCGCAGCTGTTCATCGCCTCCGGCGCCTCCAAGTGGAACGACCCCAAGAACTATCCATGGACCATGGGCTGGCAGCCGTCCTACCAGGACGAGGCGCGGGTCTACGCAAAGTACATCATGAAGCACAAGCCCGATGCCAAGGTCGCCGTGCTCTACCAGAATGACGATTTCGGCAAGGATTACCTCAAGGGATTGAAGGACGCCTTCGGCGACAAGGCATCGATGATCGTCGCCGAGGAGGCTTATGAAACCTCCGAACCCGCGATCGACAGTCACATCGTCAAGCTGAAGGCGGCCGGAGCCGACACCTTCATCAGCATCACGTCGCCGAAATTCGCGGCGCAGGCGATCAAGAAGGCCGCCGAGATCGCCTGGACGCCATTGCAGATCCTCACCAACGTCTCGGCTTCGGTCGGCGGCGTGATCCAGCCGGCCGGCTTCGAGAATTCGCAGGGCATACTGTCCGCGGCCTACCTCAAGGACGGCGCCGACCCGCAATGGGACAAGGATCCCGGCATGCAGAAATTCCTCGCTTTCCTCAAGCAGGATTATCCTGACGCCAACAAGCTCGATGGCGCCACCTCGTTCGGTTACGCCGCCGCGCAGACCATGGCGAAGGTGCTGGAGATGTGCGGCGACGACCTCACCCGCGCCAATGTGATGAAGCAGGCCGCGAACCTCAGGGACTATGTCCCCGATACGCTGCTGCCGGGCATCAGCATCAACACCTCGGCGACCGACTTCGCGCCGATCAAGCAATTGCGCTTGATGCGGTTCAAGGGCGAGAAGTGGGAGCTGTTCGGCGACATCATTTCGAGCAATCTGAGCAACTGATCTTCGCGGATTGCCGTCGGCATCCGCGCGCTCAACTCAACAGCGTTGCCAGAACTCGCCGCAATCTCCACGGTTGTCTCGGACGGATCGGCGAGCGCGACTAAAGACGCAGCCCCTGCGGCCACGCCGCGGGGGCTTTTCGTTGAGACGCCCCGGGTAAGATGATAGCCTTCGCAGACAACAATGAGCCCTCGAAACAGGGGGCCGCGACACATCATCTGCTATCAGGGAGAGAAACCGCATGTCTGCAATACGACATCTGGCGGCAACTGCCGTTGCGCTCGCGCTCGTCTCCGCATCCTGCAGCACGGCGCTTGCCCAGAAGAAATACGACACCGGCGCCAGCGACACCGAAATCAAGATCGGCAACATCATGCCCTATAGCGGCGCGGCGTCCGCCTATGGCGTGATCGGCAAGACCGAGGACGCCTATTTCCGCAAGATCAACGCCGAGGGCGGCATCAACGGCCGCAAGATCACCTTCATCAGCTACGACGACGCCTACACGCCGCCGAAGACCGTCGAGCAGGCGCGCAAGCTGGTCGAGAGCGACGAAGTGCTGATGATCTTCAATCCGCTCGGCACGCCGCCGAACTCGGCGATCCAGAAATACATGAACCAGAAGAAGGTGCCGCAACTGTTCGTCGCGACCGGCGCCACCAAATGGAACGACCCGAAGGAGTTTCCCTGGACGATGGGCTGGCAGCCCAACTACCAGAGCGAGTCGATCATCTATGCGAAGTACATCCTGAAGAACAAGCCGAACGCGAAGATCGCCGTGCTCTACCAGAACGACGATTACGGCAAGGACTATCTGAAGGGCTTCAAGGACGGGCTCGGCAGCAAGGCGGCGTCGATGATCGTCGCCGAGGACAGTTACGAGGTGACGGAGCCGACCATCGATTCCCACATCGTCAGGCTCAAAGCCTCCGGCGCCGACGTGTTCTTCAACATCACGACGCCGAAATTCGCGGCGCAGGCGATCAAGAAGAACGCCGAGCTCGACTGGCATCCGCTGCACTTCCTCAACAACGTCTCGTCATCGATCGGCAGCGTGATCAAGCCGGCCGGCTTCGAGGCCGCCCAGGGCATCATCTCGTCGCAGTACATCAAGGACCCGACCGATCCGCAGTGGAAGACCGACAAGGGAATGATCGCCTGGAACAAATTCCTCGATAAGTACTATCCTGACGCAAACCGCGCCGACGCGTCGGTGATGTACGCCTACACCGTTGCGCAGGGCCTCGAGCACGTGCTGCGGGCGTGCGGCGACAATCTGACGCGCGAGAACATCATGAAGCAGGCCGCCAGCATCCGCGACCTCGAGCTCGACGGGTTGCTGCCGGGCGTCAAGGTCAACACCTCGGCAACCGACTTCGCGCCGCTTTCGCAACTGCAACTGATGCGCTTCAAGGGCGAGACCTGGGATCGCTTTGGTGAAATTTTGAGCGGCGACGTCGGCGGTTAACCCCGAATTGTCGACTAAAGACGCGGCCCCTGCGGCGTTGTCGCAGGGGCTTTTCATTGAGACGGCCCGGCTAAGATGGTATTTTCACCGAATAACAAGAGAGCCCCCGAAACAGGGGGCCGCGACACATTCGTCTGACAACAGGGAGAGAAATATAGATGTCCGTTACCACCAGACTTGCGGTCCTCGGGGCCGCGCTCGCGCTCGTCGCGACATCGGGCAGCGCTGCGCTGGCACAGAAGAAATACGACACCGGCGCGAGCGATACCGAGATCAAGATCGGCAACATCATGCCCTACAGCGGACCCGCCTCCGCCTACGGCATCATCGGCCGCACCGAGGCCGCCTATTTCAAGAAGATCAACGACGCCGGCGGCATCAACGGCCGCAAGATCAACTTCATCTCCTATGACGACGCCTACTCGCCGCCGAAGGCCGTGGAGCAGGCCCGCAAGCTGGTCGAAAGCGACGAGGTGCTGCTGATCTTCAACTCGCTCGGCACGCCGTCGAACTCGGCGATCCAGAAATACATGAACTCCAAGAAGGTGCCGCAGCTGTTCGTCGCCACCGGCGCCACCAAGTGGAACGACCCGAAGGACTTCCCCTGGACCATGGGCTGGCAGCCCAACTACCAGAGCGAGACCCAGATCTACGCAAAATACATCCTGAAGAACATGCCGAACGCCAAGATCGCGGTGCTCTATCAGAATGACGATTACGGCAAGGACTACCTGAAGGGTCTGAAGGACGGCCTCGGCCAGAAGGCCGCCAGCATGATCGTCGCCGAGGAGAGCTTCGAGACCTCCCAGCCGACCATCGACAGCAACATCGTCAAGCTGAAGGCCAGCAACGCCGACGTGTTCGTCAACATTGCGACGCCGAAATTCGCGGCGCAGGCGATCAAGAAGGTCGCCGAGATCGGCTGGAAGCCGACGCACTTCCTCAACAATGTGTCGGCCTCGGTCGGCAGCGTGATCAAGCCGGCCGGCTACGAGAACGCGCAGGACATCATCTCCGCCGCTTATCTGAAGGACGCCTCCGACAAGCAGTGGGACAACGATCCCGGCATGAAGGAATTCTACGCTTTCATGGCCAAGGACTTCCCCGAGGGCGACAAGCTCGACGGTGGCACCGTGGTCGGCTTCGGCGTGGCGCAGACGCTGGTCCAGGTGCTCAAGCAGTGCGGCGACAACCTCACGCGCGAGAACATCATGAAGCAGGCCGCGAGCCTGCAGGACTTCCGCACCGAAGTGCTGCTGCCCGGAGTCAAGATCAATACCGCTCCGAACGATTTCGCCCCGATCAGCCAGCTGCAGCTGATGAAGTTCAAGGGCGAAAAATGGGAACTGTTCGGCGACGTCATCAGCGCCGACGTCGGCGGCTGAGAACTTTCCCGCATCGTGAAAAATCTGGCCCCTGCGACCCGATCGCAGGGGTTTTTCTTTGCCTTTCGTTCGCCATCGCTCTATCCGGAAAACCGAAGGACACGGGCCGTTTACACTTCGGCGGACGATACGCTAGGTATCGAGGCGGCAGAGCCAACAAGAAGCCGAGCGCCCCCGCTGGGCGCGCAAGAACAGGAGATCCGCAAATTGTCCATGCCCGTCCTTCACCGTGCCGCGACCGCCCTCTTCGGCCTGGCCCTGCTCGCGGCAAGCGGCAGCGCCGCGCTGGCGCAGAAGAAATACGACACCGGAGCGAGCGATACCGAGATCAAGATCGGCAATATCGTGCCCTATAGCGGCCCGGCGTCGGCCTATGGCGTGGTCGGCAAGGCGATGGCGGCGGTGTTCAAGAAGGTGAACGACGACGGCGGCATCAACGGCCGCAAGATCAACTTCGTCTCCTATGACGATGCCTATTCGCCGCCGAAGGCCGTCGAGCAGGCCCGCAAGCTGGTCGAGAGCGATGAGGTGCTGTTCCTGTTCGGCACGCTCGGCACCGCCTCCAACACCGCGATCCAGAAATATCTCAACGCCAAGAAGGTGCCGCAGCTGTTCGTCGCGACCGGCGCCACCAAGTGGAACGACCCGAAGACCTTCCCGTGGACCATGGGCTGGCTGCCGAGCTACCAGAGCGAGTCGCGAATCTACGCGAAATACCTGCTCAAGGAGAAGCCCACGGCCAAGGTCGCGGTGCTCTACCAGAACGACGATATGGGCAAGGACTACCTGAAGGGCCTGGAAGACGGCTTCGCCGGCGATCCCGCCCGGATCGCCGCCAAGGAGAGCTACGAGGTCGCCGAACCCACCATCGATTCCCATGTGGTGCGGCTGAAGTCCTCCAACCCCGACGTCATCATCTTCTTCACCACGCCGAAGTTCGGCGCCCAGGCGATCAAGAAGCTCGGCGAGATGAACTGGAAGCCGGTGACCATCGTGTCCAACGTCTCGGCCTCCACCGCGACGGTGATGCGCCCGGCCGGGCTCGACAATGCGCAGGGCGTGATCTCGGCGGCCTACGCCAAGGACGCCAGCGATCCGCAGTGGAAGGACGACGCCGGCATGAAGGCGTTCGACGAGCTGCTCGCCAAATACATGCCCGACACCAACCGCGTCGATGCCTCGGCGATGACCGGCTACAACATGGCGACCACCATGGTCGAGGTGCTGCGCCGCTGCGGCGACGACCTCACCCGCGCCAATGTGATGAAGCAGGCGGCGAGCCTGAAGCAGTTTGCGCAGGGCGGCCTGCTGCCCGGCGTGACGCTGTCGACCGGGCCCAACGACTTCCAGCCGATCGAGCAACTACAGCTGATGCAGTTCAAGGGCGAGCGCTGGCAATTGTTCGGCGACGTCATCAGCGGCGAAACTGGCGGCAACTGATCCGTCTCACAAAGGTACAGCCATGACCGACCGTCGTCCCTTCCTGCGTTCGATTTTCGATGCCGCGGTGGCGGCTGCGCATCCCGATGTCGTGCTGGCGTCGCGGCTGCGGCCGGCACCGAAGGGCCGCGTGATCTGCCTCGCGGCCGGCAAGGGCGCCGGCGCCATGGCCGCGGCGGCGGAGCGGCACTATCTCGACACACTCGGCCTTGAGCCACAGCGGCTGGTCGGCATCGCCACCACCCGCCACGGCCACGGCGTGCCGACCCGCCGCATCAAGGTGGTCGAGGCCGGCCACCCCGTGCCCGATGAAGCCGGCCTGCGCGCGGCCGACGATACGCTGCGGCTGGCAGCGGAAGCCACGCCCGACGACCTGCTGCTGGTGCTGCTGACCGGCGGCGGCTCGGCAAACTGGATCGCGCCGGTCGAGGGCGTCAGCTTTGCCCAGAAGCAGCAGGTCAACCGCGCGCTGCTGCGATCGGGCGCGCCGATCGGCGAGATGAACATCGTCCGCAAGCACCTGTCGCGGATCAAGGGCGGGCGGCTGGCACGCGCCGGCCAGCGCGCCGCCGAAATCGTCACGCTGGCGATCTCGGACGTGCCGCATGACGATCCCTCCGCAATTGCCTCGGGACCGACTGTGCCGGATCCGACCACGCTGGCGGATGCCCGCGCTTTGGTCGCCAAATACAATCTCTCCGTCGATGACGCAGTGCGCCTCGCGCTCGACGATCCCAGGAATGAGAGCTGCAAGCCCGGCGATCCCGCCTTTGCGCGGGCGACATTCGAACTGCTGGCGAAGCCGAAGGCCTCGATCGACGCCGCGGTGAAGGTCGCGCAGGACGCCGGCTACGAGACGATCGCGCTCGGCGCCGATCTCGAAGGCGAGGCGCGCGAGGTCGCGGCCGCGCACGCACGGCTTGCGCTCAAGGCGCGCAGCGAGGGCAAACGCGTTGCGATCATATCCGGCGGCGAGCTCACGGTGACCGTACGCGGCAACGGCCGCGGCGGCCCCAACCAGGAATACGCGCTGGCGCTGGCCGACCTGCTCAAGGACACACCCGACGTCTCTGCGCTCGCCGCCGACACCGATGGGGCCGATGGCGGCGCCGGCAGCGCGAGCGACCCCGCAGGCGCGGTGATCGACCAGGCGACCTTCGCGAAGATGAAATCGCTCGGCCTCGATCCCAAGGCCTATCTCGAGAATAACGATGCCACGGGGTTCTTCGCGCAGACCGGGGATTTGCTGCTGACCGGGCCGACGCTGACCAACGTCAACGATGTCAGGGTGATTTTGGTGGATTGACGCTCCGCCCTCGCCTCGTCAATGCGCGGAGCGTAGCGACGAAGCAATCATTACGCCCGCGTACGCCGCACGATGGATTGCTTCGCGGAGCCTGTCATCGGGCGCGCGTACGCGCGACCCGTTGGCTCGCAATGATGTGGAAGGCCCGTGGCCAGGCGCTCAAAACTCCTGCGCGAGCTTGGCCAGCATCTCCAGCAGCGCAGCGTGATTGGCCGGGCCGAGCACCTCGATCAGCCGCGCCTCGTGCTTGTTGGCGACCAGCTTCTTGGCGCGCGCCAGCACGGCGCGGCCCCGGTCGGTCAGGACCAGGATGTGGGAGCGGCGGTCGTTGGTCGAGCGCATCCGCGCGCAAAGGTCGCGGCTCTCCAGCGCGTCCAGCATGGCGACGAAATTCGGCCTGAGGATGCCGAGCGTATTGGCGATCTCGGTCTGGTTGCGGCCCGGATTCTTGTCGAGCAAGAGCAGCACCGAGAATTGCGCCGGCGTCAGCTGCAGCGGCGCGACGCAGCGCAGGAAGTCCTCGAATACCCTGAGCTGCGCGCGCTTGAGCGAATAGCCGAGCAACCCGGACAGTTCGCCCAGTTGCAGCATGCTGTCGTCCCCGGCAGGATCGACGGGTTCCCTGCGCAGCGCGCGCGACGAACGGACGGCATCGGAGGCGGTCTTGGAAACAGTCATCGCTCCAGGCTCGCAATCCCGGTACAAAACCCCGCGGGACACTCGGGGACCTTGAGATTATATCTAATAATTGTTATACGCCATATCTAATATCGGCGGCTATCAACAGCCGATATCGGCCGACCCGACCGGCGCAGCCGGCTGTGGCGGCCCGACGCTTGAGGGGGAGCGCTGGGCCTTGAACACGACGATCATGCTGTTCCTGCTGCAGGACGGCATCACCAATGGCGCGATCTACGCACTGCTGGGGCTGGCCCTGGTGCTGGTGTTCGCGGTGACGCGGGTGATCCTGATCCCGCAGGGCGAATTCGTCACCTACGGCGCGCTGAGCTACGCCATGCTGGCGACCGGCCAGGTGCCCGGCACCGCGCGGCTTGCGGTCGCGATGGGGCTGGTCGCCTTCGCACTCGACCTGTTCTTCGCGCGCAAGGCGCTGCACGCGCGGCTGGTGATCCGCTCGGTCGCGCTCAACATCGTCTTTCCCACCGCGTTGCTCGGCCTCGTCTATGCGCTGGTCAGTCCGCACACGCCGATCGCCGTCAACATCGCGCTCGCGCTCTTGATCGTGGCGGCGATCGGGCTGTTCCTCTACCGCATCGCGTTCCAGCCGATCGCGCACACCTCGGTGCTGGTGCTCCTGATCGCCTCGGTCGGCTGCCATCTGGCGCTGCAAGGCCTCGGCCTCGTGTTCTTCGGCGCCGAAGGCCTGCGCGGCCCGGCACTGTCGAATGCCGCGGTGACCGCAGGTCCGCTGCGCTTCACCGGCCAGAGCCTTGCCGTCTACGGCCTGACGGTCGGCTTCATCGTCGCCCTGTGGCTGTTCTTCGGCTACACCAAGACCGGCAAGGCGCTGCGCGCCACCGCGGTCAATCGACTCGGCGCCCGCCTGGTCGGCATCCGCACCACGCTGTCGGGCCAGATCGCATTCCTGCTCGCCTCCGTCATCGGCGCGATCTCCGGCATCCTGATCGTACCGATCACCACGCTCTATTACGACACCGGCTTCCTGATCGGCCTGAAGGGCTTCATCGCCGCCATCATCGGCGGCCTGGTCAGCTATCCGCTGACCGCGGTCGCGGCCATCGTGGTCGGCATCGTCGAGGCCTTCTCGTCGTTCTACGCCAGCAACTTCAAGGAAGTCATCGTGTTCACGCTGATCCTTCCCGTCCTGGTGCTGCGCTCGCTCGCGGCGCCCCAGGTCGAAGAAGAGAAGGACTGAGCGCGATGACGCAGCGGCTTCCCCTCATCATCTTCGCGCTCGTGATGGCGGTGATCCCGCTGCTCCCGGGCATCCCGCCGTTCTGGATCGTGCTGCTCGACAATATCGGCCTCGCCGCGCTGGTCGCGATGGGGCTGGTGTTGCTGACTGGCGTCGGCGGCCTCACCTCGTTCGGACAGGCCGCGTTCTGCGGCTTCGGCGCCTACACCACCGCGGTGCTGACCACCGCCTACGGCGTCTCACCATGGCTGACGCTGCCGGCCTCGCTGCTGGTCAGCGGCATTGCAGCGGTGCTGCTCGGCCTCGTCACGGTGCGGCTGTCAGGCCACTACCTGCCGCTCGGCACCATCGCCTGGGGCATCGGCTTGTTCTATCTATTCAGCAAGCTGGAATTCCTCGGCCGCAACGACGGCATTTCGGGCATTCCGCCGCTCTCGATCGGCGCGTTCAAGATGCTGAGCCCGGACACGATCTACTACGCGATCTGGGTCGCGGTGCTGCTCGCGGCGCTATTGACCATGAACCTCTTGGACTCCCGCACCGGGCGCGCCATCCGCGCGTTGCGGCGCGGCCATGTCGCGGCCGAAGCCTTCGGCGTGCAGACGCCGCGCGCCAAGCTCCTGGTGTTCATCTATGCCGCGGTTCTGGCCGGCCTCTCCGGCTGGCTCTATGCACATTTCCAGCGCGCCGCCAACCCGACACCGTTCGGCGCACAGGCAGGCATCGAGTATCTGTTCATCGCCGTGGTCGGCGGCGCCGGTTACGTCTGGGGCGGCGTGCTCGGCGCCGCTATCGTCGTGATCCTGAAAGAGGTGCTGCAGAGCTATTTGCCCTACATCTTCGGCGGTCAGAGCCAGCTCGAGACCATCGTGTTCGGCATCATGCTGGTGCTGCTGCTCCAGCTCGCGCCGCAGGGCGTCTGGCCCTGGCTGATGTCGAAGCTGCCGTTCAAGCCGACCCGCAAGACGCCGGACACATCGGTGAAACTGGAGCACCGCGAGCGGGCACCGGGATCGTCACCGGTGCTGCTGCACATCGAGAAGGCGCGCAAGCAGTTCGGCGGCGTGCTCGCGGTGAACGACGTCTCGTTCGACGTCAATGCCCGCGAGATCGTCGCGCTGATCGGTCCCAACGGCGCCGGCAAGAGCACGACCTTCAACCTGATCACCGGCGTGCTGGCCGCAACCAGCGGCAAGATCGCCGTGCTCGGCAACGAGGTCGCGAACGCGCCTCCGCAGGAGGTGGTCAAGCTCGGCGTCAGCAGGACGTTCCAGCACGTCAAGCTGGTGCCCGACATGACCGTACTGGAGAACGTTGCGATCGGCGCGCATCTGCGCGGCAATTCCGGCGCGATCTCCAGCATGCTGCGGCTCGACCGCGCTGATGAGACGAAGCTGCTGGCGGAAGCCGCGCGGCAGATCGAGCGCGTCGGCCTGTCCGAGCAGATCGATCAGCTCGCCGGCTCGCTGTCGCTCGGGCAGCAGCGCATCGTCGAGATCGCGCGTGCGCTGTGCGTCGATCCGATGCTGCTGCTGCTCGACGAGCCGGCCGCCGGGCTGCGCCACATGGAGAAGCAGCGGCTCGCCGCGCTGCTCCGGCAGTTGCGCGACGGCGGCATGTCAGTGCTGCTGGTCGAGCACGACATGGGATTCGTGATGGATCTCGCCGACCGCATCGTGGTGCTCGATTTCGGCACCAAGATCGCCGAGGGCACGCCGGCCGCGATCAAGCGCAATCCTGATGTGATCAAGGCCTATCTCGGAGCCGCCGCATGAGCGCGCTATTGACGGTGACCGACGTCCATATTGCCTACGGCAAGGTCGAGGCCGTGCGCGGCGTCTCGCTCGACGTCGCCGACAACGAGATCGTCACCATCATCGGCGCCAACGGCGCCGGCAAGACCACGTTGCTGAACGCCATCATGGGCGTGCTGCCGCTGAGGGGCCGCACCACCTTTGCCGGCATCGACATGGCCCCGCTCGACATCGAGGACCGCGTCGCGACAGGCCTGAGCCTGGTGCCCGAGCATCGCGAGCTGTTCGGCACGATGAATGTCGAGGACAATCTCGAGCTCGGCGCCTTCAGGATCGCGAAGGCGGTCGCGGCCACCTCGCTGGAACGGGTCTACACGCTGTTTCCGCGGCTCAAGGAGCGCCGCAAACAGCTCGCAGGTACGCTGTCCGGCGGCGAGCAGCAGATGCTGGCGATGGGCCGCGCGCTGATGGGCGCGCCGAAACTCCTGATGCTCGACGAGCCGAGCCTCGGCCTCGCGCCGATCATCGTCGCCGACATCTTCCGCATCGTCGGCGAGCTTCGCGCAGCCGGCGTCTCCGTGCTCTTGGTCGAGCAGAACGCCCAGGCCGCACTGCAGATCGCCGACCGCGCCTATGTGATGGAGCTCGGCGAGTTCGCGCTGTCAGGCACGGCCAAGGACATCGCCGCCAACAAGGGCGTCGCCGCGAGCTATCTCGGCTTCCAGCACGAGGGCGAGAGCGCGATTTAGTGTCGCTGACGCGTGTGGCTAACGAAAAAGCCGGCCCCTATCGGGACCGGCTTGTTCATTTCGCGGGAACGCGACCGGCTCACATCGCCGGGACGTACTTCCCGTCCTTGACCGTCAGCAGGATGCGCGAGCGGTCGTCGAGGCCGTAGCGGTCCTTTTCGGTCCAGTTGTAGACGCCCTGGGACGCGACGATCTCCTTCTCGGAGAGGAAGGCCTGGCGGATCGCCTCGCGGAATTCCGGCGTGCCGGGCTTGGCGGTCTTCAGCGCGGTCGGGATGATGCGCTTCAGCACCTCGAAGGCGTCGTAGGAGTGGCCGGCGAACTGGCTGCGGCTGTTGGCGCCATACTTGGCTTCATAGGCCGCGTTCAGCGTGAGCCCGGGCTTCTTGGTCAGCGCGCTGTCCGGTTGGGTTTCCGGCGACATGACCGGACCAGCCGACATGATGACGCCTTCCGCCGACGCGCCCGCGATGCGGATGAAGTCCATCGTGGCGGCACCGTGGGTCTGGTAGATCAGGCCCTTGTAGCCGCGCTCGCGCAGCGCGGTCTGCGGCAGCGCCGCGGCGGTGCCGGAGGCACCGACCAGGATGGCGTCTGGATTGGCAGCGACGAGCTTCAGCACCTGGCCCGCCACCGAAGTATCCGGACGCGCGAAGCGCTCCTCGTCGGTCATGGTCAGGCCCATCGGCACGGCCTGCGCCTTGAAGTCGTTGACCCAGAGATCGCCGTAGGAATCCGAATAGCCGATATAGCCGACAGTCTTGATGTTGTGCGCCTTCATGTGCTCGTAGAGCACCTTGCCCATGATCGGGATCGACTGCGGCAGGTCGACCGACCATTTCGCGCGGGCGTCGTTGATCGGGAACGGCGCGAGGCCGAGATGCGGGATGCCGGCCTCGTTGGCGACCGTCGACACGGCGATCGTGGTCGGCGTGATGCAGGAGCCCATGATGATGTCGGCCTTGGACTCGGTGACGAAGCGCCGCGTGTTGGTGGTTGCCGCCGTCGGATCACCGGCGTCGTCGAGCACGATCAGCTTCAGCGGTACGCCGCCGATCTCCTTCGGCACGAAATCGAGCGCGTTGCGCTCGGGGATGCCGAGCGCCGCGGCGGGGCCGGTGGTCGAGATCGAGATGCCGATGGTGATTTCATTGGTCTGCGCCAGTGCGGGCGCGCCCGGCAGCGCGATAACGGCTGCAAGCGCTGCTGCGGCGAGAGTGGCCTTCCTCATTCATTCCTCCCTGCGGATAAGTTTTTTGGTTTAATCCGGTTTTGCGGGCCAATTCAGCCCCTTCTTTAGAGCATGATCCGGAAAAGTGGAAACCGGTTTTCCGAGAAGATCATGCTCCAAAAGTCGAGTCATGAGGGGTCGCAAGTCAGCCCTTCATGAAGCGGTCGATGACCTCCTGCGGGAATGGCGCCGATTTCAGCCGGGCCGGATCGTCCGGATGGCGGCCGACCAGCACCCTGGTCTCGAACGCCTCGATCGCCAGCGCCTCGCCCTTGAACACGCGGTGCACCACCTCGAAGCTCGAGCGCTTGATGCTCTCGATCCGGCTCTCGATGGTAATCCAGTCGCCGTGGGTCGACGGGATGTGAAATTTCGCCCGCGTGTCGACCATGGGAATGCCGACCAGGCCGTATTTGTGAACCAGGTCCTGCTTCGAGCAACCGGCCGCTTCGAACATGATCGAGGTCGAGTCGTCGAACATCGCGAAGTAGCGCGGGTAGTAGACGATGTTGGCGGGGTCGCAATCGCCCCACTGGATCTGCACGTCACGCCGGTTGACGAACATGGTTTGTCCTCGAGTGAGCATGGGCCATCCGGAGGCGCCTCATGCGCCTCCGGATCATGCGTCAGCGCGGCGCCATCCGGAGCGCGGCATCGAGCCGCACCACTTCGCCGTTCAGATAGGGATTGTCGATCATGTGCAACGCCAGCGAGGCGAACTCGTCGGCTTGGCCAAGCCGGCGCGGGAACGGGATCGCGGCAGCGAGCGAGTCCTGTGCTTCCTGCGGCAGGCCGGCCAGCAAGGGCGTCATGAACAGGCCGGGCGCGATCGTCAGCACGCGGATGCCGAATTGCGCGAGCTCGCGCGCGATCGGCAGGGTCATCGCGACAATGCCGCCCTTCGAGGCCGAATACGCCGCCTGCCCGATCTGGCCGTCATAGGCCGCGACCGAAGCCGTCGAGATCACGACGCCGCGTTCGCCGGTCGCGAGCGGTTCGAGCTTCGACATCTCGGCAGTCGCAAGCCGCAGCATGTTGAAGGAGCCGATCAGATTGACCTTGATCACCTTGTCGAAGTCGGCGAGCGCCATCGGCCCCTCACGGCCGATCACGCGCTTTGCAACGCCGATGCCGGCGCAATTCACCAGCACGCGCGCAGGGCCGTGCGCCTTGGCGGCGGCCGCGACGGCAGCCTCGGCGGCCGCGGCATCGGCGACGTCGCAGACAACGGCAATGCCGCCGATCTCGGCCGCGACGCTCTCGGCAAGCTTGGCGTTGAGGTCGCAGACCGCGACCTTGGCGCCCTGCGCGGCCAGAAGGCGCGCGGTCGCCGCGCCCAATCCCGATGCACCGCCGGTGACGATGGCGGCCTGATCCTTCAATTGCATGACGTGCTCCTCTTCGAGAGTCAGACTGACGTGATCACCGATGCCGGCGGCACCGGCGCATAAAGCGCTTCGATTGTTTCAGTGCGATGCTCCAGCACCGCGCGCTGGTTGATTGAGCCCTTGTCGGTGACCTCGCCGCGATCGATCGACAGCGGCGTGTCGAGCAGGATTGCCCGCGCGATCCGGTTCGACGAGCCGGTGGCGCTCGCTAGCACACGTGCGAAGCGCTCGCGGAAGGCAGCACGCACCAGTGGATCGTTGGCCGCGGCCGCGATGTCGTTGCCAGCAAGCTGCGGATTGATCAGGCGGCAGCCATCGAGATCGAGGATCACGATCGCCGCGAGCTCGTCGCGATTGATTCCTGCGATCACGACGTCGCGCACCAGCGGCGCGCAGGTGCCGACGAAGCGCGCCCGCAACGGCCCGACGCTGACCCAGGTGCCGCTCGCCAGCTTGAAATCCTCGGCGATGCGGCCATCGAAATCAAAGCCGGCATCAAGATCACCGGGGTTGGCGGGCTTCAACGCATCGCCGAACTTGTAGAAGCCCTCCTCGTCGAACGCCTTGGCGGTCAGCTCGGGCTGCCGCCAGTAGCCGGGCGTCACGTTCGGGCCCCTGGCGCGGACCTCAAGCTTGCCGTTGTTGGGCACCAGCTTCGCGTCATTGCCCGACACCGGCAGGCCGACATGGCCGGAGCGGCTGGTATCGGGACGTACCGACATGAAGAACGGCGAGGTCTCGGTGGCGCCGAGCCCGGTCAGCATGGGGACGCGATAGCCCTTCTCCTGCACCGCGAGCGCGTCGAGGCTGTTCCAGACGAATGGCGACAGCGCGGCGCCGGAGAAGAACATGGCGTGCAGCCGGTGGAAGAATTTCGCGCGCAAGTCGGCGTCGTCACGCAGATAGGGCAGCAGCGATTCATAGCCCTTGGGCACGTTGAAATAGACCGTCGGCGATATCTCGCGCAGGTTTCGCACGGTCTCCTCGATGCCGCCGGGCATTGGCTTGCCCTCATCGAGATACATCGAGCCGCCGTTGAACAGCGTCAGCCCGACATTGTGGTTGCCGCCGAAGGTGTGATTCCACGGCAGCCAGTCGACGATGACAGGCGGCTCGTCCTTGAGGAACGCCAGCGTCTCGCGCAGCATCACCTGGTTGGCGCAGATCATGCGCTGGGTATTGATGACGGCTTTGGGATTGCCCGTCGATCCCGAGGTCAGCAGGAATTTCGCGATCGTATCCGGACCGACGGCCGCGTGGGTCGCGTCGAGGCCGCCGTCTTCCGGCGTCGCCATGAGATCGGCGAGCCGCGTCACGTCGCGGCCAGGCACCGCGCCGCGGCTTGCCGCGATCTCGACATCGGGTCCGACGTTGGCGCGCAGTGCTTCGGCGAATCTGTCGGCGTCGTCGACGAAGACGAGGCCGGGCGTCAGCAGCTTGATGACGAAGCTGAGCTTGCCATAGTCGCGCGACACCAGCGAGTAGGCCGGCGAGACCGGGCAGAACGGAATGCCGGCATAGAGCGCGCCGAGCGCGATCAGCGCGTGATCGATCGAATTGCCCGACAGGATCACGATCGGCCGCTCGCTCGACAATCCGCGCGCGAGCAGCGCGGAGGCGATGCGCCGCGTGGCCTCGAACAGCTGCGCGTAGGTGATCTGGCGCCAGCCGCCATCGGCAGCACGCTCGGCCATGAACACGCGGTTCGGCTCGGTCGCCGCCCAGTGATGCAGCCGGTCGGTGAGGCGCACAGGAAAGTCGGCGAGCCTGAGCTTGGGACGGAGATAGATGGTGCCGTCGGCGCGGCGCTCGACGGTGACGTCGGGATTGCCGAACGAGATCGGACGCAGCGGATGCGCATTCGCAGCTGATGCAGACGTCGTGACGCTCATGTCGGCTTCACCTTGGCGGTCTTGCGATCCAGAAAGGCGCGGATCCGCTTTTTGGCTTCCTTGTCGCTCTGCGCCACCGTCGCCATCAGCGATTCCATCAGGAGGCCGGTCTGCGGATTGGCCTCGGCGATCATCGGCAGCGCCTGCAACACCGCGAAATTGGTCAACGGCGCGTTGGCGGCAACGCGCTCGGCGAGCTCCAGCGCCTTGGGCAATGCGCCGTCTGCTTCGGTGAGGTATTGCGAGAAGCCGTAGGCCGCACCTTCGGTCGCCGAGTAGACCCGGCCGGTCAGCATCATGTCCGCCATCCGCGGCACCCCGATCAGGCGCGGCAGCCGCACCGACCCGCCGCCGCCGACGAAGATGCCGCGCTGCCCCTCCGGCAGCGCGAAATAGGCCGACGGCTCGGCAACCCGGATATGCGCCGCGCAGGCCAGCTCCAGCCCGCCGCCGATCACCGCGCCCTTCAGCGCGGCGATGACAGGCACTCGGCAATACTGGATGCGGTCGAACACGCGGTGCCACATCTGGGAATGCACCAGCCCCTCGGTGGCGTCGCGCTCGGTGAGTTCGGAGAGATCGAGGCCGGACGAGAAATGGTCGCCGACGCCGTGGATGACCACCGCGCCGATTTCCTCAGGGATGGCAGAAAAACAGTCCCGCAGCGCCAGGATAATGCCATCGTTCAGCGCATTGCGCTTGGCGGGCCGGTTCAGCCCGACGGTCAGCACCGCCCCTCGCGTCTCGATCCTGAGCAGCGAGGCGTCACCCGCGTCGGCAGCGTTTCCCATGGCGTTATTGTTTCCTGTTCAGAATAGTTATGTTTTATAACTATCATCGCAGGAGTCAATATGGGTTCACGATCGTCGTCCTGGCGAAGCCAGGACGACGTGAAAATGGCGCTCGATTCAAGATGTCCAACAACGCGGTGTCATCACCAGCGAAAGCGGGTTTCCGGTATTCCAGAGGCAGCAGTGCTTGCGCCGAGAGGCCGCGGCGTACCGGATCGCCCGGTCGAGCCGGGCGATGACGGTGTGGGTGGGCCACGCCTCGCAATCTCGCGACGTGAATAGTCCGAGCTTTGCTTTCGTCTCGTGCGGGCGCGACGAACCTGCCTAAAGCCTCACAACACCTGATGCACGTCGATCACGACGCGGTCGGCGTGGCGAGCGGCGGAACCGATGAAGATGCGCTCCATCAGCCAGCGGTATTTTTCGGCGCCGGTTTCGAATTTCGGCACGGTGCGGAAATAGATCAGCTTCGGATCGACCGGCTCGCCGCGCTTCAGCTTCTGCAGAAGTTCGACCGGCCCGAAGCGGATTCCCTTGTTCTCGACATAGACGACGGCGCCGTCGTCGGTCTCGAAGGCGTATTTGGCCTCGAGGTCGATAAGCTCATTGGGCCGGATGATCTGGAAGTCGGCGCCGAAGGGAAGCACCTTGCCGTTGATCCCCTCGCCTTTCACGTCGCCGCCGATGATCGGAATGATGCGGCGGACGCCGGTGCCGATATCGCCGGCGGACGTCACTTCCGCGATCCGGGCGGTGATGGTGAAGACATACTTGGTGTGGAGTTCCGGGTTCATCCGCCTAGCCTATCATGCGCTGCGGCAGCCAGGTCGCGAGCAGCGGGAACAGGATCAGGATCACCAGCCGGATCAGGTCGGTGATCACGAACGGCAGCACGCCGACGAAGATCGTCGACATGTTGACGTCCTTGATCACGCTCTTGATCACGAACACGTTCATGCCGACCGGCGGATGGATCAACCCGAGCTCGACCGTCATGACGATGATGATGCCGAACCAGATCGGGTCGAAGCCGAGCGCGGTCACCACCGGAAACACGATCGGCACGGTGAGGATCACCATCGCCATCGCGTCCATCAGGCAGCCGAGCACCAGATACATCATCAGGATCAGTGCCAGCACGCCATAGGGTCCGATGCCGAGCCCGGTGAGGAATTCGGTGACGTGCTGCGGCGTCTGGGTGATGGTCAGGAAATAGCCGAAGCAGAGCGCGCCGATCAGCACGGTGAACACGGCAGCCGCGGTGCGCGTCGCCTGCAGCAGCGATTGCAGGATGCCGTCCCTGGTCAGCTTGCCACGGAGGAGGCCGATGATAAAGGCGCCGACCGCGCCGACCGCGCCGGCTTCGGTCGGGACAAAGAAGCCACCATAGAGGCCGCCGATTACGAACAGGAACAGCAGCAGCGGCGACCAGACGTCGCGCAGCGCCATCAAGCGTTCGTGCCACGATGCCTTCTTTCCCGCCGGCAGGAAGCCCGGCCGCGTCACGCCGATGATGCCGATCGTGACCATGTGCATCAGGATCGCGAGCAGGCCCGGCACCACGCCAGCGATGAACAGCTTGCCGATATCCTGCTGGGTGATGATGCCGTAGACCGCGAGCACGGTGGACGGCGGCAGCATCGCCCCTAGCGTGCCGCCGACCGCGATCACGCCGGTCGCGAACGACTGCGGATAACCGAAGCGGCGCATCTCGGGATAGGCCACCGCCGAGAAGGTCGCAGCGGTAGCGACCGACGAGCCCGAGATCGCGGCGAATCCGCCGCAGGCCGCAATGGTCGCGATGCCGAGCCCGCCCTTCCAGTGGCCGACGAAGGTGTTGGCGGCGCGGAACAGCTCGCGGCTGATGCCCGAGACGGACACGAAAGCGCCCATCAGCAGGAACATCGGGATCACGCCGAACGAATAATCCGTCACCGTGCGCATCGTGGTCTGGCCGACCAGCTTCAGCGCGGGGGCAAAGCCGGTGAGATAGCCGAAGCCGGTGATGCCGACGAGGCCCATCGCCATGCCGACGGGCACGCGCAGCAGCATCAGCGCAAACAGGCAGACAAAGCCGATGACGGCGACGGCCTCGGGACTGAGGTCAAGACTCATGGCCGTCTACTCCGCCGTCTTGATCTTGGCATCGTGGATATCTTCCGGATGGAAGATCAGGCGGTAGGTGCGGATCGCGATAAGCAGCACGGCCGAGACGTCGCCGATCCACGACACCAGGAAGAACGGCCAGACCGGGACGCCGAGGTCCATCGTCACGATATGGCTGTTCCTGGTGTCGATCACCTTATCGACCAGCGTGTAGGTCTGCACGCTCACTACGAACAGCAGCACCAACGTCGCGAAGATGTCGATCCAGCGCTGATAGCGCGGTGAGGCATTGGCCCAGACCAGGTCCACGGTGATGTGGGTGCCGCGATAGCTCGTCGCCGCGATGCCCCAGAAGATCAGGATGCCGAGCAGGAACTGGCCGAAATTGTAGTAGTCAGGGATCGTCACCGCGAAGAACTTGCGCATGAACACCGCGGTGAAGGTGTTGAGCGCTACGACGCCGACGAAGAAGGCCGCGACCCATTCGATCGAATCGATGAAACGGTCCATGAAATTCTTGCGCACCGGCTCGGGTGGACCAGTGATCGCGCCGTCCGGGGTGACTTCGGCAGATTGCGTCATGCGCTGCTTCGATTGGCTCCCTCGCCCCGCTCTTGCGGGGAGAGGGTCGGGGTGAGGGGGCTGTTTCCACGAATAGTGAATGCGGTGAGAACTGTCCCCCCTCACCCGGATCGCATCTGACGATGCGATCCGACCTCTCCCCGCAAGCGGGGAGAGGTAAAGGGGAGCGAGATCAGATCCCCGCCTCGTACTTCTTCAGCGTGGCCTGCAGATCGGCCTCGATCTTCTCCGGATCGCCGCCGGCTTTCTTCACCGCCTCGGCCCAGCTGTCGCGCAGCGGCTTGACCGCCTTCTTCCACTCGGCGAGCTGATCAGGAGTCAGGGGATAGACCTCGTGGCCTTGCAGTGCCTTCATCTTGGTGCGGCCGTTGGCTTCGAAATCGGTCCAGGGATCGGTGACCTTGGAGGCCCATTCCGGCGTGCAGTGATCGTCGATCACCTTCTTCTGGGCGTCCGACATCGAATTGTATTTGGCGAGATTGATGTTGTAGGTGAACACCGTCGTATAGAGCGGCACGTCCATGTGGTACTTCACCACCTTGTCGATGCCGAACAGGAAGATCGAGCCCCAGGGGAAGGTGATCTCGTCGGCCACGCCCCGCTCGATCGCGTCACGCGATTCCGGCGCGGAGGCCTGCACATTGGTGCCGCCGAACATCTTCACCATCTCGCCGATGGTGCTCTGCGCGGGCCGCACCTTGACGCCGGAGAGGTCGCTCGGCAGCACGATCTTCTTCTTGCCGTGCAGCGCGCCCGGATCATGGATGAAGGCGAAGCAGAGCTTGGTGTCCTTCATCTCGGTCGGTGCGTATTTGTGGTACCATTCGTTCAGCGCCAGCGTGCCCTTCTTGCCGTCCGAGAACACGAACGGGAGCTGGCCCGCAGCCGCGATCGGGAAGCGGCCGGGCTGATAGCCGGGATTGACATAGGTGACGTCGGCGATGCCGTCGCGCGCCATGTCGTAATGGTCGAACGCCTTGCCGAGCTGCTCGGACGGAAACACGGTGACCTTGATGGTGCCGCCCGATGCCTTCTCGATGTCGGCGGCCCAGGCCTGCGTCGCCGGCACCAGCGGATGCGCCGGCGGCACCCAGAGCGACACCTTGAGATTGACGGTCTTGTCCTGCGCCAGGGCAGGTCCAATGGCGGGACCCGCGGCCGGTATGACGGCGGCTGCCATCAGCAGCGCCAGCACTGTTTTCCTCATCACGCCTCCTCCTCTCCATGACGGCGGGCTTCTTGCCCGGTCTCGTTACTTAACATGTTATCTAATTCGCCCGCATATTCAAGACGGAATATGCGGGGCGGACGCCTCGTCGCACCCGGCCGCTCCGGCATCTTGCGATGCGGCGAAAGCAGTCCGCGGCAAATCGGCCTTGCCAAACCTGTTATATGATATAGTTGCCATGGCAAGTTGACGGTGTCCGCCCGGCGCGGGGCGCCCGACTTAAGCCTATCCGATCGGGAGGAGCAGGTATTGCGGACAAAAGTAGCAATCATAGGCGCAGGTCCGGCCGGACTGTTGCTTGGGCAACTACTTCATACTTTCGGCGTAGACAACGTCATTCTCGAGCGGCAGACCCCGGACTACGTGCTGGGGCGGATTCGCGCCGGCCTGCTCGAGGAAGGCACGGTGTCATTGCTCGACAGCGTCGGCGCGGGCGCCCGGCTGCACCAGGAAGGCCTGGTGCATCACGGCGTCGAGCTGGCCTTCGGCGGCGCGCGGCACCGCATCGACATGCATGCGGCGACCGGCAAGACCGTCACGATCTACGGCCAGACCGAAGTCACGCTCGACCTGATGAACGCCCGCAAGGCCGCGGGCCTGACCACGATCTACTCCGCCGGCGACGTCAAACCGCACGACTTCGACACCGATCATCCGCGCGTCAGCTACGTCAAGGACGGCGTCGCCCATGAAATCGCCTGTGATTTCATCGCCGGCTGCGACGGTTTCCATGGCATCAGCCGGGCCAGCGTTCCGGCCTCGGCGATCACCAGCTATGAGCGGGTGTATCCGTTCGGTTGGCTCGGCATCCTCTCGGAAACGCCGCCGGTCGCGCCGGAACTGATCTACAACAACCACGAGCGCGGCTTCGCGCTCTGCACGATGCGCTCGACCCATCGCAGCCGCTACTACGTGCAGTGCCCGCTCGACGATCAGGTCGACCAATGGTCGGACGAGCGGTTCTGGGACGAACTGAAGCGGCGGCTCGACCAGAAGGCCGCCGATGAGATCATCACCGGCCCCTCGATCGAAAAGAGCATCGCGCCGCTGCGCAGCTTCGTCGCCGAACCGATGCGGTTCGGCCGCATGTTCCTGGCCGGCGACGCCTCGCATATCGTGCCGCCGACCGGCGCCAAGGGCCTGAACCTCGCGGCCAGCGACGTGCACTATCTCTCGCAGGCGCTGCGCGAATATTACGACGAGAAATCCTCCGCCGGCCTCGACGGCTATTCGGCCAGGGCGCTGGCGCGGGTCTGGAAGGCGGTGCGCTTCTCCTGGTGGATGACCTCGATGCTGCACAAATTCCCCGACGAGGGCGAATTCGCCGCGCGCATCCAGATCGCCGAACTCGACTACCTCGTCAGCTCGAAGGCGGCGTCGACCTCGCTGTCGGAGAACTATGTAGGGCTGCCGTTCTAGGCGATGATGGAATAGGCTGGCGTCTCAAGGTTCCGGGAGCAGCCACCATGTTCACACTGTACTTCGCACCGGGCGCCAGCTCGATGGCGGTGCACATCGCCTTGCACGAGATCGGTACGGGTTTCGAAGCCCGGCCGATGTCGTTCAAGCGCAACGACATGCAGGCGCCCGACTATCTCGCACTCAATCCGGAGGGCAAGGTCCCGACGCTCGTGATCGACGGCCGGCCGCTGACCGAGGTGGCGGCGATCCTGTTCTATCTCGCCCGGCGCTTTCCTGAGGCCAACCTGCTGCCGCGCGACAATCTCGAGGCCGAGGCGCAGGCGCTGTCGTGGATGTCGTTCATCGCTTCTACGCTGCATCCCGCAAGGGCGCGCGGGCTCGATTACGCGAAGACCGTCTGGGGCATCGCCGACCGCCGTCTCGGTCACGGCTGGGCGATCGGCAGCTATTCGGTCGCCGACATCCATCTGTTCCGCCTGTACTGGCGGCTCGCCAATTCGCTCAAGCTGTCGCCGGAGACGTTTCCAAACCTCACGGCGCATTACGAGAGAATGATGGCGCGACCGGCGGTGCAGAAGACAATCGAGATCGAGAGCGAAGTCGGCTACGAATTGCCGGCGTGACCGCCCGCGCGTCGGTGCTTTCAAACACCCACGCAAATGCCGTTTAAAACTTTGTAGGCGGTGAAACCGTCATCGACATACCCAACGTCATAAGCGAGATTCAGATGACCACCGAAACGCAACTTGCCCCCGACATTCCCCAAGACATCCCGCAAGGCTTCGAGCCGCTGTTCCGCAAGAGCCCGCTCACCGAGCCGTGGGAGCCGCTTTACCAGAAGAAGACCGAGCGGTCCGTCATCATCGGCCTGCGGCTGGCCCGGCCGCAC
The DNA here is from genome assembly GCF_002289535.1 of Bradyrhizobium sp. UFLA03-84. Lineage (NCBI taxonomy): Bacteria > Pseudomonadati > Pseudomonadota > Alphaproteobacteria > Hyphomicrobiales > Nitrobacteraceae > Bradyrhizobium > Bradyrhizobium sp. UFLA03-84. Next base: position 499,366 of record NZ_NSJY01000005.1, read on the forward strand.
ACCAACGGCCGCGGCCTGATCCATGGCGGACTGATCGCGGCACTTTCCGATAATGCGATGGGCTATAGCTGCGGCCAGGCGACCGGCTGGACCACCTCGTATGTGACGGTCTCGCTGACGGTCGATTTCGTCGGCTCGGCCAATGTCGGGCAGTGGCTCGCGATCGAGAGCGACGTGATCAAGACCGGCAGCACGATCTGCTTCGCGCAGAGCCTGATCAAGGCCGATGGCGTGACGATCGCGCGCGCCAGCGGCACCTTCCGCGTGGTGCCGAAGAAGCCGCCGGTGAGCTAGCTGAAATGCCAGTCGGTGATCTCGGTGACGAGATCGATGAAGGTCCGCACCTTCGCCGACAGCAGCCGGGATGTCGGATAGACGACATGGATCGGCACCGGCGGCTGCTCGAACGCGGCGAGCACGATTCGGACCCGCTTCGCCTTCAGCGATTCGGCGGCCTGGTAGGCCATCACCCGGGTCAGCCCGCCATCCTGCTCGGCGAATTGGATGGCGGAATCCGAGCTGTTGCTGGTGAAGCGCGGCGTCGGGGTGATGCGGATCTCCTGGCCGTCCTCCACGAAGCGCCAGTCAGGCGTCGCGGTCATGGCGCCGAACTGGATCGTGTCATGGGAGGTCAAGTCTGCCGGCCGCTTCGGCTCGCCGCGGAGCTTGAGATAGCCGTGTGAGGCCACCACGATGCGGCGCATCTGGCCGACATGCCGCGCCACCAGGGTCGAATCCGGCAGGTGCCCGAGCCTGACCGCGAGGTCGACGCCGTCCTCGACGAGGTTGATCCGGCGGTCCGACAGCCGCAGGTCGACGCCGACATCGGGATAGCGCTTCAGGTAGGCGGAGACGACCGGGCTGACATGCAGCCGGCCGAAGCCGAACGGCGCCGAGATCACGAGGCGCCCTTCGGGGCGGGTGCGCTCGCTCTCCACCGCGTCCTCAGCCTCCTCGACATCGGCGAGGATCCGCCGCGCCCGCTCCAGATAGCGCGAGCCGGCGTCGGTCAGCGTCACCTGCCGCGTCGTCCGTTGCAGCAGCCGCGCGCCGAGCCGCTCCTCCAGCGCCGCGATCAGCCGGGTGATGGCGGATGGCGACAGGCCGAGCTTGCGGGCGGCAGGGGCAAACCCCTCGAGGTCCGCCACCGCGACGAAGGCCTGCATGGCATCGATCCGGTCCATGGAACTATTGCATAATCGGCAACAGTGAAGTGTCAATTCACAAGATTGCTTACGATACGAAAACGTCCATGTTGTGGTGGCAGGACGCCCGTTTCGGGAGGCCAAGATGTCCGATGCCCACACCTATCCCAGCGACGTCGCCTTCACCCCGGCGGTCAAGGCGATCCAGACCCGCAAGGGGTCGCGCGATACCTATGCCGAGGTCGAGGCGCACGGCGGCTGGCGCACCGAGATCGACGAGAACCTCGCAGGCTTCCTCGGCGAGGTGAACAGCTTCTATTTCGCGACCGCCTCGGCGGACGGACAGCCTTATATCCAGCATCGCGGCGGGCCGAAGGGCTTCATCAAGGTGCTCGACAAGCACACCATCGCGTTCACCGATTACAGCGGCAACCGGCAATTCATCACGCAAGGCAATCTCTCGGAGAATCCTAAGGCCTATATCTTCGTGATGGACTATGCGCATCGCCGCCGCGTCAAGCTGTGGGGCGAGGCGCGGGTCGTGGAGGACGATCCGGCGCTGACACGCGCGCTGATGCCGCAGGGCTATCGCGCGCGTCCCGAGCAGGTGATCATGTTCAAGGTCGCGGCGTGGGACACCAACTGCCCGCAACACATTCCGCAGAAGTTTGACGCCGCCGATGTGGCACAAGCCCTCGCCGCGCGCGATCAGCGCATCGCCGAGCTCGAGGCGGAGCTCGCCGCATTAAAGGGCCAGCCCGCGCCTGCTGTGCCGACCTAAGCTGCCTGCTGCTGCAGCGGCGCCCAGGCGAACTCCGGATAGTACTGCTGCATCATCCGGCCGACATAGGCGGTGAGATTGTCGAACTTCTCGGTACGCTCGCGCAGCGGCGAATCGAAGAACGGCGTCAGGATCCCCGCGAGCGCCCCGAATGCAGTGGCGTCCGAGCCGCAAGGTGCGTTGCCCATCAGATAGGGCTTGTCGCCGAGTTGCACCGAGAGCGCAAACAGCGAGCGCATGGCGACATCGACGTCCTCGTCGGGGCCGTGGCGGCCAAGCCCGCTCAACAGATAGTTCTCGGCGACGCGGAACTGGGCGTCCTCGCGCATCTTGTCGCGCAGATGATCGGGCGCGCCGTCGAAGAAATGCGCGGGTCCCTTGGCGAAATTGGTATCGTCGACCCAGCGCGCGCCGACCAGCGCCCAGTAGACGTGATGCTCGATCATGCGCTCGAAAGCCCAGGCCTGGGCGCGCGCCTGCAGGCTCAGCGGCGCATCGAAATCGAAACCGTATTTGCCCTCGATATGGGCGCGGATGAAGGTCGAATCGGCGATCGTCTCGCCGTCGTCGACGATGAACGGCAGCTGGCCCTTGGGAGAGGCCGGCGGCATCGCCTTTTCCTTGGTGTAGGCAAGCCCGGCCATCTTGAGCTGGACCTCGGTCTTGGTCACGAAGGGGCTGATTTCCGGCAGACCGAAGCCCGTGCCAAAGCCAAAAAGCGTAATCATATGAAGCTCCCGATCGCCTGTGGTCGTGAATTGAAGCTAGCTGTCCCCTGCTGCCAGCATGGTGTCAGCAGTAGTGGCATTCACTGCCGAGCGGGGTTGCGGGCGCGAGGCGGCGAACCGCCTCGCGAACCCGCTTGACCAGCCGTGCCCGCCCGTAGGACCAGACCGTGCTGACCGACCGTGCGATCAGCGCGACCAGGGCCCAGCGCAGGTCGCCGGAGGTGGAGTAGACCGTGACCAGTTGTTCCAGTGCGAAGCTCTGCGCTTGCCGGAAACCGAGTTCATCAAGATTCGTCATGGACAAATTCCCTTCACTTGAGGTGTTGTCCTGATATAGCCCCCACCTGCTGCCAACATGCTGTCAGCAGCAGTGACAGGGGGCGCGAAAAGGCGACGCGTCGAGACACCGCGAGATCCGTCAAGACAGTCGTCAAGACCGCTGCAAGAGAGCGACCAAAGAGAACTGCCATGAGACGCGCCGACCGGCTGTTTCAGATCATCCAGGTGCTCCGCCGCACCCGCAAACCGTTGACTGCGGACGCGATCGCAGCCGAGCTCGAGACCTCGAAGCGGACGATCTATCGCGACATCGCGAGCCTGATCGAGCAGCGGGTACCGATCCGCGGCGAGGCCGGCATGGGCTACATCCTCGAGAAGGGTTTTGACCTGCCGCCCTTGATGCTGACACCCGACGAGATCGAGGCCTGCGTGCTCGGCGCACAATGGGTGATCGGCCACGCCGATCCGGCATTGGCGCGCGCGGCCGAGGACCTGATGGCCAAGATCGCGGAGACCGTGCCCGACCGGCTGCGGCCGTTCGTGCTGGAGCCGGCGAGCCGCGCTCGCTCCGCCTGGAACCGCGAGCCCGACCGTATCGACATGGTCAGGACCCGCAGCCAGATCCACGAGGGCAAGAAGATCACGCTGAACTATCGCGACGAGCATGGCCGCGACAGCGAGCGCACGATCTGGCCGATCGCGGTCGGCTATCACGAGGCGGTGCGGCTGCTCGCCGCCTGGTGCGAACTGCGCAGGGATTTCCGCAGCTTCCGCACCGACCGCGTGGTCACCGCTGTTTACCACGACGAGAAGTATCCGGAGCGGCGCGACCTGCTCAGGGCGCGCTGGCGGCGCAGCCTGGTCTGGGAAGCACCGAGGGACACCTGATGGAGGATGACGCGATCGATACGGCCGGCGCAAGCCCCTGCCAGTCCTGCGGCGCCTGCTGCAGCTATTCGGAGAACTGGCCGCGCTTCACGACCGAGGACGATGCAGAGCTCGAGCTGATCCCGGCGCAATTCGTCAACGCGCGACAATCAGGGATGCGCTGCGAAGGCGATCGCTGCTCGGCGTTGTCGGGGAAGATTGGAGAGGCGACGCGCTGCGTCGTCTATGCGGTGCGGCCGGAGGTGTGCCGAACTTGTCTGCCGGGCGACGCGGAATGCGCGATGGCGCGCCGCCGGCACGGGCTGCCGCTCATTCCGGGCGCGCAACCGACTTGAGCAGGGCTTAAGCCGTGACCCTGTCGCTGACATCCTCGTCGTCGAGCTCGTCATCGACAACGGGCGCGAAGGTCGACAGCGGCTTGGTCGACAGCGTGATCGGCTTGCGGCCACCATGCGACACGGTCGCAGTGCGAGCCGGCTCGCGCGACAGCGCATAGAGCGTCGACCCGACACGGCCGCCGGAATTGACCAGCTCCCATTCGCTGCAGCTCGACGCGATCGCCACCGCGAGCGCGTGCAGATGGCTGCGCCGATAGCAGAACAGCGCCAGCCTCGCCCGGACATCAGGCGCGACATTGGCGACCAGCAGTGAAAGCCCGTTGGGATTGGCGCGGTACATCTGGCCGAGCAGGTCGTCCGCAACTGGGCAGGCATCGTTCTCGAAGGCGTCGCGGCTTGAAAACATTTGCAAATCCCCCTCGATCGGGAAGATGCCGCGCAATCCTCTAACGAAAGGTTAACCACGGCCTCCGGTCGTCTCCGGAGAGGCTTGCCCGTTGCACGCGAATCACATCCGCCCACGGCCGGCGGATGGTCGATTGCCTGAAATGAAGGAAGAGGCGTCCGTCAGCCGCTCAGTTCGCGGCCATGTAGATCGACAGCGCGAAGCCGGTGAGGTGGTGCAGCGCCTGGTCGACCCCGATCAGGGTCCAGAACCAGGGATGGTGCGCTTCCAGCGTCACGCCGAAATGCGAGGCGCAGTATCCCTTGCAGCGATCGACGATGACGTGGATCACGAAGTCGACGAAGGCGACGTACCAGAACCGCGGCGCCACCACCAGGATCAGTGCCAGCGCGACCGCGAGATGGACCAGGCAATGCGCGAGCAGCGGCATGGCCCAGCCGGTCTTCTGGTCCTTGCCGATCGCCATCCAGGCGTTCTGCAGCATGAAGTCGGCGATGATGTGCTTCGCCGTGAGAAGCAACATCCATCCCACCAGGGCACCAACCGACACCGACGATGACATGGCAGGAAACAACAAGCTGACGCCCTTTACTTCGATGAATGTGATTGCAAGAAATCCGGGTCAGGCCGTCAGCATAATTCCGCAAACCGAAGCGTGTCTCATTTATGACATCTCCGGCGGCGGAATGCACCTGCGGCCCGTCGAAAATCACATCTGGGTTCGGCCGTCGACAGTGGCGATGGTCATGTCGCAGCGCGGCGCAGGCGAGCCGGGATCAAGATTACGGCCGGCGGCCGGTTTGCATTCCGCCCGGGGAAGTATATCGTCGCCTGCGTAGGAAATTTTCTTTCTTTTATAGTGATTTACGGATTCACCGGGCAGCGCGGCGCCGTTCCGGCAACGGGCCGTCCCGGACGGGTGATCAGCCATGAGTGCCGAAGCCCCCTCGCCTGCGCCAACGCCGCCGCGGCCGCGCGCTCCGGTCGCCAAGAGCAACCGCGCGCAGATCGTCGTCTTCACCCTGCTGACACTGCTGCTCAGCGCCGTCACCGTGGTCGGTGGCCGGCTCTGGCTGCGCAACTCCGAGACGCTGGTGTTCGCGGTCGGCGATGCCAACGGACCGGAGGCGAAGTTCGCCGCCCGCCTTGCGACCGTGCTGAAGACCAATTCGTCGCGGCTGCGGCTGAAGATTGCGCCGAACCCCGACAATGCCAAGGCGCTGGCACAGTTCGATCGCCGCGACGCCTCGCTTGCCATCCTGCGCACCGACGCCAAGGTGCCGCCGCGCGCCCGCGCCATCGCGATCCTCGAGCATGACGTGGTGCTGGTGCTCAGCCCCGGCGGCAAGAAGATCAAGTCGCTGCCCGAGCTAAAGCGGAAGAAGATCGCGGTCGTCGGCGACGGCGAGAACAGCGTCAATTTTGTCCGCAGCGCGCTCGAGATTTCCGACAGCCCGGATGCCGCGCAGCGGGTGCAGCAGGCGCCGCCGAACACGCCGCTGGACAAGCTGTTCGCCTCGGGCTTTGCCGCCGTGGTCGTGATCGAGCACGCCTCGAAGATCATCAAGGACAAGACCTACGAGCAATATGCCAAGCGCTCCGGCGGGTTCACGTTGAACGCAATCGACGAAGCAAAGGCGCTGGCGCGCAAATATCCGGCGATCTCGGAGGAGACGATCTCCGCCGGCATGCTGTCGTCCTCGCCGGCGATCCCAGATGACGAGGTCGACACTATCGGGCTGCAATGGCTGCTGGTGGCCCAATCCTGGATGCCCACGACGACGGCCGCCGAGCTCGCGCGCATCGTCTATGAGAACAAGTCCGAGCTCGCGCTCGACAACGGCTTCGCCTCCAGGATCGAGCCGGCAGCGACCGACAAGGACGCCTTCATCGTCGCCCATCAGGGCGCCGCCGAATACATCAACGACGACACCAAGTCGTTCATGGATCGCTACAGCGACGTGATGTATCTCGGCGCCGCCGCGCTCAGCATCATCGGCTCGATCTTCGCCGCGATCTACACCAAGATCACCCGCGTCGCGCCGGCGAAGGCCAGCGAGCTGGCGGGCCAGATCCTCGATATCGGTGAACGCGTCGCGCGCACCACCTGCACCGAAGACCTCGACGAACTGCAGGACGAGCTCGAGGCGATCCTGCGCGGCGCGGTGATCGGCCTGCGCGACGGCACGGTTTCCGGCGACGGCCTCGACACCTTCAGGCTCGGCTACGAGCTGGTCCGCGACGAAATCGCCCTGCGCCGCGATCACCTCAAGCGCCATCCCCCGGCCGTCGACGACAACTTCGTGGTGGTGAAGAGCGCGAACGGGTGAGTTCTGTTTCAACCGTCGAGCAACTCGTTTGGCGTCATCACGTCGCGCATGCGGGTGATCCGGTGCGTGAGTCCACGGCTCTTCCCGTGAGTCGTCCCTGCGAAAGCAGGGACCCATGTTCCGCGGCGGGCGTAATGAATCGGACCTGTCGTCCCAGCGTCGCTCAACAATGACAGTCGGTGGTTATGGGTCCCTGCTTTCGCAGGGACGACATCGAATATGCGGCACGCTTGCGAAGCTTGTTTGGTGTCGTCACCCGCGACGACGGGTGGATCCAGTATTCCAGAGGTAGTCGCTATTGAATTGATGGGTCGCGGCGGACTGGATCGCCCGGTCGAGCGGGGCGATGACCGCTGAGGATGGGAATATTGGAGCAAGAAACGTCAATGCCCGGCGCAAGGCCGGGCATGACGAACCAGTGGAGACAAGCGCGTCAGGCAGCGCCGCAACACCCTTGCTTCAATCGGTGTCGCGGCAGTCGCCGTCGCCCCTGCCGTGGCCGCACGAGCTGCGGTCATGGGCTTCTTCATCGCGGCCGAGGTCGGTGCCGGGCGTGAACGACACGCCGCGCAGCGCTTCGCCGGCGTTCGCGGTACGCAGCGTGGCAAAATGCTCGCCGGCCGGAAGCGTAGTGGCGGACAGCTTGTCGGTGATCGACACAAGCCGGTTCGGATCCGCACCCTGGTCGCCGCTGCCGCTTACGGTCGCGGTGATCGCAAAGATCGTCGCGGTGCCGTCGCGGTTGACGCGGCCGGTGATATTGCGCAGGCCGTCGGTTGCCGGCGACCACGGCAGCTTGGTCGCCGCATTGTTGCCGGTCGGATAGCCCTTGACCGTATAGGGCACGCCGAGGCCAAGTCCCGCCTGCAACGTGTAGGCAAGCGTCCAGGTCGTGCCGTTGAACACCCACTTCTGCAATCCCGCGCCGGTCTGCGACGCCGCCGCAGTGTAGGTGTTCGAGGCCGCGTCATAGGTCGTGGTGCCGTTGCCCTCATCCGCCACATAGAGCGTCTTGGCGTCGGCGAACCACACGCCGAACGGGAACAAGGTCGCGGTCTTGGCCGGATTGGTCGGGAAACCGCTCAGCACGCACATGTTGTAGGGCGTGACGCCGGTCGTCTGCACCGTCGCGGCGTTGTAGAAGATCGGCGTCGTCGGCAGCGTCGCCGACGGGTTCGGCACGCCGGTGCCGTTCGGGCACGCCTTCGGATTGCCGTTGGCGGCGTTGCCGGAGGTGTCGATGAAGTACAGCGTGTTGACGCCGTTGCCGCCGCTGCCCTTGGTCAGGTAGACCACGTTGTCGAACACGGTCAGACCACGGAAGTTGGTGTCCTTGCCGATCTTATCGATCGGCTGGCCGAGCTCGGTGACATTGAAGCTGCCGACCGGCGTCGGCTGGGCCGGATCGGGCTGCTGGGCAAGCGCCGCATCGGCCTCGGTCATGATCTGGGTGCCGGTGCCGACGATCACGCCGACCGGCTGCGTTTTGCCGCCGTTGCCGGCGTTGCCCACCGTGTAGAAAACCCTGCCGCCATGGCGATCGTTGAGGATCGCGGCGCGGCCGTTGTTGCCGCTATAGGCGTTGGTCTTGGTGAAGTGGAAGCGGCCATGCTCGTCGACTTCAGCGACCAGGCGATAATAGGTGCTGGTCACCGGGTTGGTGGGATCGACCACGAACGGGGTGTTGGAGTTGGAGACATCGATCGCGCCGATCGGGGCGAGGTAACCCATGAACGACACGGTGCGGTGATCGAGCGACAGATTGAGCGCGAGCTCGGATTTCGACGAGAAGCTCGTGACCATCTGGTCCTTGCCCGGCGAGACGCCGCGCGAGGCGCTGTTCGGCACCTCGAGCGAGCGCACATGGTCACCGTCGAGCCGCAACTCGTCGAGCACGATCTTTGCGGTCAGGCCGAACGAGCCGTCGACGAGATCGTTGTTGAACACGGTCGGATAAGTGCCATCCGCCGTGGCGGTCACGCAGTTGGGCGACACGCAGTTCGGAGGCAGCTGGGTGACGCCGGGCGTGATGGTCACGGCGTTATTGGCGAACACGGCGCGGCTCAACAGCAAATGGCCCGGCCGGAAATGAATGTCATCCTCATCGGCGCGCGCGAAGCTGCCGGCAAGCGCGGTCGAGGCGAGCGTGAGTGCAAGAACGGATTTGGAAAGCGGAAGCCCGACAAACAGGCGTGATCCTCTGGCGATCATTGTCATTCTCCCAATGTAAGATTTTTGCAGAGCGAGTGCCGTAATTGCCCACCGCGTCGAGGGGATCGACGCGCGCAATCTGCGGGCGGATTGTTACAGGAGTGCGAACGCGACGACGGCGCAAGGCCCAAGGCACGATCATGCTCGCACAGACGCACGCGCGTCGCCGCTCTCTTTGGCCTTATTCACTTGTTGCTGTAATGAGTTCGCCGCTTCGGCGTGAAGCCGCCGAAGATTTCACCAGCTCGGTGATCCAGGTGGACGGCGCCGCCACTGAAACATTGCGACACATTGTGTTGCCATTGTCGTGTCGAATCACCCGCTCGGGACTTCACTTTGCGGTCGCGCTTGATCGCGCTCGCGATCATGAATTGGCTGTCACCGCTTGGAACGAAGCGGAACACCGGGAGTCGACTCATAGCTCCCGACTTTTAGCCCCCGAGCGCATCGGGAGTAGCGACCCCCTGGTGCCGCCAAACCTCCGGTCCCGGGGGTCGCTGGTCGGCTCGTTCAGGGTGCGGGATATTTGTGGCGCTACAAGACCGCGAAAGCGAGCCTTGGGTGGCCCTTGGGTGCGCGGACTTCACAGTCAGTTGAGGCAGCCTTATTGCCTTAGATGGGTCGTCTCGAAAACGAAGACAACCTTGAAGACCGGGCCGTCCTCGGTCCGCACCTCGATCGCAAAATCGTGCCGGTCGTCCAGCGACGCAAGGTCTCTGGCCAACTCGCCGAGGGTACGAGCGGCCTCTAGTTCTGCGGCCCGTTGATCTTCAAATTCCAGCCCCTCTTCATCCGGATAGAGCCCAGTGCCATCTCTGATATCGAAGAAATAGCGCACCATCCAATCGCCTCCATCATTGTCGGCGACAATGGTCAACAACGCGAAGCATAGGGAAATCGTTCCTAAGCGGGCGACGACAGCCAGGCGCTCATGCGAACCGCTGCGCGCCTGATCCAGCTTGCACCCGTGGAGGACCAAGCGTTGCGTCTCCGCGAAAGGACGCGCCGGTCATCCCGCGGCGGCGTCCGACGGCGTGCCGACGGCGTCGAGCTGCCGCCCCTCGTGATCCATGTGCAGATAGTTCGGATTGAACAGGCCGGCGCGCATCAGCCGGTCGAGATTGGGGACGGACAGGGTCTTGCCCTTGAGCACGATCAGCCCCTCGGCGCGCAACTCCTGTAGCGTCCGGTTGACGTGGACCTTGGAGAGTCCAGTGGCGTCTGCGAGGTCGCCCTGGGTCAGCGGGAAGTCGCAGCTGTCGCCCTGGGTTAATCCGGCAAGACGCAGCCGCAGCCAGATCTCGCAGAGCAGATGAGCGATTCGCTCCAGCGCCGTGCGCTGGCCGAGGCTCATGGTCCATTCGCGCTGGATCGCCGCATTGACCAGGGTTTCCCACCAGAACGCGGTGACGATGCGCGGATGCTCGGCCGCGACCTTGTCGAAGAACTCGCGCGAGAGATCTGCGATCGACACCGAGGTGATGGTGCCGATCGAATGATCCATCTCGCGCAGGATGAAGACGTTCACGTCGCAGATGTCGCCGGGCAGGAAGAACGACACCACCTGGCGCCTTCCGTCCTCGAGCTGCTTGTAGCGACAGGCCCAACCGGAGAGGATCAGATGGACGTCTTTCGGCTTCTCGCCTTCACGGACGATATCGACGCGCGGCCCAAAGTGGCGGACACGCTCGGTCGACGCGCGATTGAGAATGACGTGGTCTACCGGCGAAAGCCGTACGAACTGCTCTAATTTACGGACTAGCGACGCCAACGACATTGATCTCCCCGGATGTCTAATCGGGTAACTGCCGGGCCGTTTTCAATAACGTATGTTACATTGCACAGCTATTGACGTCTGTGCACTAGTGTACAGACGCCGGAGGACTCGACGGTTACAGTCCTCAAGCGCCCTACAATTCGGTTACTGTCAGGGCATCGCCGCCGTTGGCGTTTCAAAAGCCTTGCAAGGGGTGGCCTTGCAAAGCGCCAGCCCTGCAAGCCGTCGCCGCTCAGACGAGCGGCACACCGTAGTAATCATTCACCGCCCGCGTGGTGCCGATGTCGGCCCAATTCCAGTCCCGCTCGCTGCCGTATTTCGGCGCGCCGCGCAGCTGCTGCTCGGTCACGCCGGTGACGTAGCCGCCGAGCCTTGTGTCGTACTTGAGCGACTGCCAGGGCAGCGGATAGTGGTCGTTGCCGAGGCCGAGAATGCCGCCGAAGCCGAGCACGGCATAGGACACCCGGCCGCTTTTCTTGTCGATCATCACGCGCTCGATCGAGCCGATCTTGCGCTCGTCCGATCCATAGACCGCGGTGCCCTCGACCTTGTCGCTGCCGATCAGGTTTCCGAGCTCCTTGTCGTCCATCGCCATATCATTCTCCATCGATCTCCGGGGCCAACGATGAAGCAGCACCTTCGTTCCTGCCGCGTTGCCGCAGGTGCTGCACAGCAAAACATGGTTCAGCAGCTTGGGGGATCTCCGCGATCGTCCGACATCATGCCGGATCCCGGAGTTTTGTCCGCGTCGTTCAACTTTGGATCCCGCGTCGCTTCGGGCTTTCCCGGTTTTCGCTGATCCGTCTTGTGGGCGTTCTGCGCGCGCGCCTTGTCGGCCGGTTGCTCCTGGCCCTTGTCGTCTTTCACGATGCCATGGTTCGAATGTGCCATTGCGTTTCCCTTGGTTCGTTCCCTTGGTTCGATTGCCTTGAAGCTATGCGGGCCCCGGCGATGCAATTCGCCGAGGCCCGTCACCAGAGTGGTCCACTGCCTTCGGGGAGCAAGCAGCGAACGCACGAGCGTTACGCATGGCGCCGAAGATCGTTCCTGCGGTGCTGACGACGATTTCGTTTAAGCCGATGTCATGGGTTAACGACGGCCTCTTGGGAACATGCCTAGTATCGCTGGTTCCACTCTGGAGGCAGCATGATCAAGAAGAAGCGCAACAGGTCGCGGCCTCCCGGATCGTTAGAAGATCGCCTGCAGAAATTCGCCGAGGATTCGCGCCTTGCAGCGCGCAAGCTGCCACCGGGACGGGAACGCGAAACGCTGATGAAGAAAGCCAGGCAGACCGAGACCGTGATGGAAGTCAGCGAGTGGCTGACACTCCGCAAATAGCCGCGCCCCGAAGATGGCCGACAGGGAGAGCTGCGATGATCGAGGAACGGTTTGACTCACGCACGCTTGCCGCCATGAACTTCGCGCTCGACCAGGTCTGCGCCGATGCGCTCCATGGCGAGGAACATGCCACCCGCAAGCGCGTTGCCAGATACATCATCAAGTGCGCCAGGAGCGGCAGAACGACGCTCCCCGAGCTCACCGAAGCCGGGCAGCAGGCGCTGGCCAAGGCCATCGCCGCGGCGGGATAATCGGCACAACCTGCCTTGCAACCCGTCTTGCAGACTGCCTTGCTCCTGGCCTTCAGCAAAGGCAGAACCCCATGCGCATTGCAATCAGCATCGGCCTGCTCGTCTTCCTCGTCGCCGTCGGCGCCTACGCCTATGAAGGGCTCACGGTAGACGCTCCGGTGCCGACCTTCGGCATCGTCATGTTCACGACCGGAATTGCAGTTCTGGGCACGGTCTGCGCCGGCCTGATGGGCCTCTTGTTCTATTCCAGCCGCCGCGGCTACGACGAGCCGCCGCATCTGAAGCGGTAGATCCCTCAGAGGCCCCTCGCCTCTTGACCCGTCATCCCCGCGCGCGAATCTCCGCGATCTTGCGCTTGAGCGACGCCTGCCGCGGATCGGGCATGATGGCGGCGCGGGCCTCGGTGATGGCGCCGGCAAGGTCGGCAAGCGCGAGCACGCCGTCGAAGGTCGGCTTGACCAGCCCGTCGATGATCACATGCCAGTCCGCGATGCCCTGGCGATAGGGATCGCCGTAACCCTGGATCATGGTCGCGGTCTGCACGACGGCCGGGGCGGCGGTCGGCTGCTTGGTCAGGCTGCGGTCGATCATGTGCAGCCAGCGCTCGACCCAGACCCGCTCCTTGGCGTAGCGCCCCGAGAACAGCCGCCAGCGCTTCAGGCCCGCCTCGATCCTGAGCCGGCGAACGCTGAAGCGATTGTTGGCGCTGAAGCGGATCGACACCCGGCGGCGACGCCAGCCGAACTGGTCGAGCACGGCAAGCATCGGATCGGCGACCATCTCCGGCAAAGCGTCGATCAACTCGTCAAGGCGGAGCTTCTTGACGTCGTCGGCCGAGCGCACGGCGAGGCCGGCCGCCGCATCGACCTCACCAAGCTTGAGCTGTGCGATCCGGATTGCATCCTCATAGGCCATGCGCTCCGCCATCAGGCAGGCGATGTCGCCGAGCAGCGCGTCGTCGACGCCGCGGCGGCCGACGAAGCGATTGAGCCGGTCGACATAGAGCTGGGCGTAGCTCGTGCTCTGATAGGCGATCAAGCGATGGATGGCCTCGGTGACAACCGGCCCGAGATGACCCGGGCAGGCGTCAGGCAACACGGGCGGCCCCTCGTCCTCATCGCCGATGATGTCGGCGAACAGGTAGCGGAGCGAAGCCAGCAGACTGTCGTCATCCGGCACTGCGGCGCCTCAATAACTCGTCGCGGGGCTCATGCAGGTTTGGGCTCCGCGACTGGTGGTGTGGCTTGCTGCGCGAGCCGCTGCTCGAGCGTCGCGATATTCTGGAACAGGCGGGCGGAGAACAGACGCAGCAAGTAGAAGCCGAACGCCGGGTTCTGGACGTAGAGCTGCTCGACCTGGTCATAGGTCACCGACAGCACCATGCCGGTCTCGACGCATTCCAGCGTCTGGGTTCGCGTGTTCGACGGCGACAGCATGCCGAATTCGCCGACGAGGGCGCCGACCGGCAGCTCGATGCCGGACTCGACCAGGCGGAAGCGGCCGCTGACGATGTAGAATATGCTGTCGGCCTTCTCGTCCTTGTAGAACAGGACCTCGCCCGCGGCGCATTTGCGCTCCGTCGTGAACGGCCGCAGCCAGTCCATCGACAGGTCGCTGTTGACCGATCGCTTCACGCTGCGGACCAGCTGCAGCATCTGGTGCAGACGATAGGTGTTCACCGGCAGCAGCACGGCATGCAGGATCAGCGTCGCGTAATTGTGGGTCGGGATCGCGGTCACGATCAGGATGATGTTGGTCAGGATGGCGAAGACGCGCAACGGGATCATGGTCCGCATCGACAGCGTCGCGACCACGAAGATCGATGCGAAGAAACTGCCGGCGGCGCCGGCGTGCTCCGCGAGATGTGAGGTATCCATCGGAAACCAACCAATCCTCAAGAAATGAACAGATCGCCTTATTAGTCGCTTCATTCCTGCCGAGGTTGCCGACCCTCGCGTCGCAGGCCAACATCCCCTGATATAGGAAGGAAAAGGCGACGATTTGTCCGATTTCTCACATTCGCGGGCGCAAAATCGGGCCAACATGGTTATGCCATTCGTCCGGCCTATGGGCCTTTTGCCGCGATCATGCCGCCACCGCCTGCGCGTTGACGGCCTCAACCGGGAGAGGCACGTTGTGACCTCGGCCCGGCCACGCGCGGGGTCTCGATTCCCGCAGTTCAGCGACAGGCAAGCACCGTTCCGATGTCCAAGCCGCTCGTCCTTCCGGCCTTGACGCGCTTCGTTGCCGCCACCGCCGGTCGCAACATGACCACTGCGGCCTATGTCGCGGTCGCGGTAGGCGTCGCCATGATGACGCTGCTGACGGTCGCGCCTGCCTATGACGCGGTCCCGCGCTGGGTCGACGCTCTGCTGTGGGCCTGCCTGGCCTATTTCGTGTTCGAATGGCTGGTGCGGCTGCGCCACATGCGACGGCAGGACAAGTTCTGGTTCTACCAGCTGTCCAGCGCCGGCATCGTCGACGCGATCGGCGCGCTGGCGGTGCCGCTGGCGCTGCTCTCCGGGATCGAGCCGAAGACAGCATGGCTGCTCGGCGTGCTCTGGGTGCTCAAGGTGGTGCCCGGCATTCCCGGCCTGCGCCAGCTCCGGCGCGTGCTGGTGGTGGAGTCCGGGCCGCTGCTCAGCGTGCTCGTGATCTTCCTGATGGTGGTGTTCCTCGCCTCGGTCGCCGAATATTTCCTGGAGCGCGACGTCCAGCCGCAAACCTTCGGCAGCGTGCCGGCGGCGCTGTGGTGGGCGGTGGTGACGCTGACCACGACAGGCTATGGCGACGTGGTGCCGATCACCCCGCTCGGCCGCGTGGTCGCCGCCATGGTGATGATCTCGGGCCTCGGCGTGTTCGGGCTATGGACCGGTATTCTGGCGACCGGTTTTGCCAACGAGACCCGCCGCGACAATTTTCTGAAAACCTGGGAGACGGTCAGCAAGGTACCGTTCTTCGCGCATCTCGGCCCGGCCGCGATCGCCGACGTCACCCAGATGCTGCGGACCATGGATCTGCCGCCGCGCACCATGATCATCCGCAAGGACACCAACGGCGACTGCATGTATTTCGTCGCCGCCGGCGAAGTCGAGGTCGACCTGCCCGGGCGCAAGGTCAAGCTCGGCGAAGGCGCGTTCTTCGGCGAGATGGCGCTGCTCGGCAACGCCAAGCGCGGCGCCAGCGTCTCGACCAGCAAGGTGACCCGGCTGTTGGTGCTTGACCTCGTCGATTTCCGCCTGTTGATGGCAAGGCATCCCGATCTCGCCGAGACCATCGACGCCGAGGCGAGGCGGCGCGAACGTGAGAATCAATGATGGAGACCAAGATGGCTGATGCGGCTGACACCGCCAGCGGACCCGTGCTCGAAATCGCGGGCGCGCGCGCCACGGTCCGCCTCAACCGACCGAAGCATCTCAACCGGTTGCAGGCCGAGGACCTCGGCGACCTCGTCCGGCTGTTCGACCGGATCGAGGCTGATCCGGCGATCCGGGTGCTGGTGCTGACCGGGACCGGCCGCGCGTTCTCTGCCGGCTACGATCTCAACTCAGTGGCGGAGCGCGCGGTGAGCGCCAGCGAGCAGCAGAGCGCGGGCTCGGCGTTCGAGGTCGTGGTCAACCGCCTCGAGGATTTGAGCGTGCCGACGATCTGCCGGCTCAATGGCGGCGTCTATGGCGGCTCGACCGACCTCGCGCTCGCCTGCGACTTCCGTATCGGCGTCGATACCGCCGAGATGTTCATGCCCGCGGCGCGGCTCGGGCTACACTATTACAAGAGCGGCATCCAGCGCTATGTCACACGGCTCGGCGTCGACAACGCCAAGATGCTGTTCCTGACCGCGCAGAAGATCTCGGCGCCGGAGATGCTGCGGATCGGCTACCTCACCGCGATGGTGCCGCCCGAAATTCTCGACGAGGAAGTGGACAGGCTGGCGACGATCCTGGCCGGCAACGCGCCGAAGGCGATGGCCGGCATGAAGCGCGCCATCAACGAATTCGCCCGCGGCGAGCTCGATGAGGCCGCCGCCGACCAACGCCACCGCGACAGCATGCGCGGCGACGAGATCAAGGAAGGCATCAAGGCGTTCGCCGAGAAGCGGGCGCCAAGGTTTTAGTCGAACGGCCGGATAGCGTCTCACCCTCCCCTGGAGGGGGAGGTGAAGCAGCGACCCGCTACGCCCGCTTGCTCCGCATCGCGCGCGTCTGCGCGACCTCGGGATCACCAGCCAGCGCCTGGTAGCGCTTGCTGTCGACGGCGTAGATCGCGATGCGGCCTTCGGCGTCGGCGTGCACGCCCCAGCCGAAACGCTTACCGAGCGGCGAGGCGCGCATGCAGGCCTGGCCGCGCGAGAAGAACGTCTCGCGGGCAAGGCCGCGTTCCTTCTTCCCCGCCTTGCCATCAAGCGCGCGGCCGGCCGACGACGTGGCGAACACCACATCGTCGGACGTGTATTTATAGGGCGCGCCGGCAATCATCCGGTATTGCAGCACGGCGACCGTCGGCTGGCCGCCGCGCGGCTGCGGCTCCTCGCCGCGCTGCGCCGGGCAATCCTCGGCGACGCGGATCAGGGTGTTGAAGCAGTTGGTGCTGTGCAGGACTTTCGCCATCGGCACGATCCGTATCACACTCCGGCGGCGACGGCATGCTGCGCCGCCATCTCGTCGTCGGCCTTCGAGATCCGGACGAAGGTCGGACGCGCGACGATGCGTTCAGCGTAACGGACGAACACGTCCCGTTTCGGCACGATACCGAACATCATGGTCCAGGAGAGCGCAACGCCCCAGAGGATGTCGGCCGCCGTGATCTCTTCGCCGAACAGATAAGGCCCCTTGGCGAGCTGCGCCTCGAGTGCGGCCAGCATGGTGTCGTAATCGGCATAGGGCGATTGCGTGATCGGCGCCGGCACGCGCTTCATGAAATGATCGATCACGGCCGGCTCGAACGAAGAGCCGTAATAGGCGATCCAGCGCAGATACGGGCCGCGTCGGGGGTCGTTCAGCGCCGGCGTCAGGCCGGCCTGCGGAAACAGATCGGCGAGATAGATGAAGATCGCGACCTGCTCGGTCACCAGCGCGTCGCCGTGGCGGATCGCCGGCACCTTGCCGAGCGGATTGATGGCGAGATAGGCGTCCTTGCGCTGCTCGCCCGCCTTCATGTTGAGGATGTGCAGATCATAGGGCGCGCCGAGTTCCTCGAGCAGCACGCGGGTGCCGGTGGCGCGGCTCTGCGGCGAGTAATACAGCGTGAGGCGGTCGGTGGGGGCAGCGGTGGTCATGGCAGGTCTCCTTGCGCCGACAGGGGCATGATCCCTTTATGTCCGCCTATACCTGACATCCTGTGTCAGGTATGATTTTCCCCATGCGCGCGAGCCGGCTGTTTTCCATCCTTACCACCCTGCAGGCGCGGGGACAGGTCACCGCGCCCGAGCTGGCCGAGGCCTGCGAAGTCTCGGTGCGCACGATCTATCGCGACATCGACGCGCTCTCGGCCGCAGGCGTGCCGGTCTATGCCGACCGCGGCGCCGAGGGCGGCTACCGGCTGCTCGACGGCTACCGGGTGCGGCTCAATGGGCTGTCGCAGGGCGAGGCCGAGGCGCTGTTCATGACCGGGCTTCCGGGACCCGCCGCCGCGCTCGGCCTCGATGCCGCGATGATGGCGGCACAGACCAAGCTGATGGCGGCGCTGCCGGAGAACTTGCGCCCCAACGCGAACCGCTTGCAGCAGCGTTTCCATCTCGACGCGCCGAACTGGTTCGGCGAAACCGAGGAGCCGAAGCATCTGCGCGCGATTGCCGGCGCGGTGCTGCGCGAGAACCTGATCGAGATCCGCTACCAGAGCTGGAAGGCCGAGAAGCGGCGGCGCGCGGCGCCGCTCGGCCTCGTGCTGAAGGGCGGCAGCTGGTATCTTGCCGGTCTCGTCGACGGCAATGTGCGCACCTACCGCGTCGCGCGGGTGCTGGATTGCACGATCCTGGAGAGGCCGTTCACGCGTCCGGCAGACTTCGACCTCGCGGCCTACTGGCGCGACTCGATCGAGCGGCTCGAGGCCGAGCTGCATCCGAACGAGGCCACGGTGCGGCTGTCGCCGCTCGGGCTGAAGCTGTTCGATGCGCTGGCGCATCCTTACGTGAAGGCGCGGATGCGGCTCGCCGATGGCACCGACACCGACGGTTGGCGCGTCGCCACCATGCCGGTCGGCAAGACCGTGTGGCACGCGGCGAGCGAGCTGCTGCGGCTCGGCGCCGAGGCCGAGGTGACCGCGCCCGACGAACTGCGCGAGAAGATGGCCGAACTCACCGGCGCAATGGCTGAGCGCTATGCCGACGCACCGCCGCGGCGCGTGGCAAAGCGCCGGGCCAATGGTCAGTAACGGCTGTCCGAACTGATGACGAAGCGATCGACAAGATTGACCGGCAATATCTCGAACTTGTCGAGCGTCAGCGTAATCCCGGTCACGAAATCAATCGCCTTGATCGTGCCCTGGAGATCGATCCGACGGCCGCGGCGCAGGCCGCGTGTTTCCGGATGTTGCTCGATATCGATATAGGCATAGATCGGATTGTCGAGACGCGCATGGCGGTGCCAACCTCGTTGCAGGAAGCTGAATTGCAGTACCGAACCGGCGCCCCAGTCGATCGCGTCGAAGAAACGCGTCTTCCACGCGACGCCCTGCCCCAGATAATGCGCGGCGATGAACGCGTCGCGCTCGAGCGCAGGCAGCCGGTGCAGTTGCCAGCTGATCTCAGCCGGCGTCGGAGCGGCGTTGTTCGCCATTGTTCTTCTTGACGTTTCTCGTGTCGCTTCTTCTTGTCCTCGGCAGAGGGATAAGTCCCGCCTTGAGGAAACTATACATCAACGAATGTGACAGTATCAGCCACAGTTGCGCGTGACGTGCGGTAGCTGTTCACTTTGTGTGCATGATCCGCATAGCCGAACGAGATACCGCAGACCACGCGGCGATCGTCAGGCAGGTTGAAATGGCGGCGGATTAAGCCGGAATGGCGGGCGAGCGCGGCCTGCGGGATGGTGCCGAGCCCGAGCGCCTGCGCGGCCAGCATGAAGTTCGAGACATATCCGCCGCAGTCGATTGCACCATAGATGCCGAGCGGCTCGTTGGTGTGGATGACGGCGACATGCGGGGCGCCGAAGAAATTGTAGTTCTCCAGCGCCTGCTTCGAATAGGCGGCCTTGTCGCCGCGCGCGATGCCGAGCGTGTTGTAGAGCTGGAAGCCGCTTTCGCGGCGCCGCTCCAGATAGACCCCGACATATTCGCGCGGCGGTGTGAAGTCGTGATCGTCCTTGGCTCCGGACGCGGCCTCGGCATAGATCGCCTTGCGGAAACGCTCCTTGGCCTCGCCGCTCGCGATCAGCACCTGCCAGGGCTGGCTGTTGCACCAGGACGCGGTGCGCTGCGCGACACTGAGGATATGTTCGATGACCTCGCGCGGCACCTCACGCGGCAGAAACGCTCGCACCGAGTAGCGCTCGTTGAGCAACTCCTCGAGCGCACCGATGCGGTCTTCGGATGAATAGCGCGTGTTCGTTTTCGCATCCATGCTCAGCGCCCCTTGGTCGGGATCTTGTTGTAAGGCACGTCCTTGTCGACCCGGATGTCGCCGGGCAGGCCCAGCACGCGCTCGGCGATGATGTTGCGGAGGATCTCGTCGGTGCCGCCGGCGATGCGCATCGAGGGCGACGACAGCAGCATCTGCTGGAACTGGCCGTTGGCCTGCTCCTCATCGGTGCCGGTGAGGCTGCCGGCTGCGCCCTCCAGGTCCATCGCATAGGTCGCGATGTCCTGCAGCATCAGGCCGGAGACGAGCTTGCCGATGGAATTCTCCGGCCCCGGCCGCTCGCCCTTCGACAGCGCTGAGATGGCGCGGTAGCTGGTGTATTTCAGCCCGCTCGCCTTCACCGCCCAGCTCGCAAGCTTGGAACGGACCGCCGGATCGTCGATCGCAAGCCCGTCCTCGAGCATCAGGTTGGAGCAGAACTCGAACATCTCGGGCACGCCGGTCGCAAGCCGCGCGCCGATCGACATGCGCTCGTTCATCAGCGTGGTCAGCGACACGCTCCAGCCCTCGCCGACCGCACCAAGGCGCTGGCTGTCCGGGATCACGACGTCGGTGAAATAGACCTCGTTGAATTCCTGCATGCCGTTGGCCTGCTTGATCGGCCGCACTTCGACGCCCGGGCTCTTCATGTCGAGGAAGAACATCGTGAGGCCCTTGTGCTTGGGCACATTCGGATCGGTACGCGCGATCAACAGGCCGTAATCGGAGTAGTGCGCGCCCGAGGTCCAGATCTTCTGGCCGTTGACGACCCAGTTGTCGCCCTTCTTCTCGGCGCGGGTACGAAGCCCCGCGACGTCGGAGCCGGCCGACGGCTCGGAGAACAGCTGGCACCAGATCTCCTCGCCCGCAGCGAGCTTCGGCAGATAGCGGCGCTTGGCATCCTCGCTGCCCCAGGCCATCACGGTCGGGCCGCACATGCCCTCGCCGATCTGGAACGGTTGGGTGAGCTTGCCGTAGACGCCCTCTTCCTGCTGCCAGATCACGCGCTCGATCGGGGTGGCGCCACGGCCGCCATATTCCTTCGGCCAGTGCAGGCAGGCCCAGCCGCCTTCCGCCTTCTTCTTCTGCCAGGCCTTGCCGACCTCGACCATGTCGTGCTTGGCGAGCCTGATGCGGCCGAGCGACGACTTCGAGAGCTCGGCCTCGAACTCCTTGGGCGCGTTGGCGGCGATCCACTTGCGCGCAGTGGTGCGGAACTCGGCTTCCTGCGGCGTGTCATCGAAATTCATGGCGAACCTCTTTTTGATTTCACGCGCGCTCAGGCGCGGCCCTTGGTCGGGATCTTGTTGAAGGGAACGTCCTTGTCGACCCGGATATCGCCGGGCAGGCCCAGCACGCGCTCGGCAATGATGTTGCGCATGATCTCGTCGGTGCCGCCCTCGACGCGGGTACCCGGCGCACGGAGCAGCATCGCCTGGAACTTGCCGGCGACCTCGGCATCCTCGGGCCCGCTCAAGGCGCCGGCGGCACCCTGCAGGTCGAGCGCATAGGTCGCGACATCCTGGATCATCGAGCCGGCGACCAGCTTGCCGATCGAGTTCTCCGGTCCCGGGCGCTCACCGCGCGACAGCGCGGAGATCGCCCGCATGCTGGTATATTTCAACCCGCTCGCCTTCACCGCCCAGCTCGCAAGCTTGGAGCGGACCGCGCGGTTCTCGATCGCGGGGCCATCCTCCAGCATCAGGCTGTTGCAGAAATCGAACAGCTCGGGGAAGCCGGTCGCGACGCCGGCGCCGATCGACATGCGCTCGTTCATCAGCGTGGTCAGCGACACGTTCCAGCCGTCATTGACGTTGCCGAGCCGCTGCGAGTCCGGAATTCGCACGTCGGTGAAATAGACCTCGTTGAAGTCGGACGCGCCGCTCGCTTGCTTGATCGGCCTGACCTCGACACCCGGGCTCTTCATGTCCAGGAAGAACATGGTGAGACCCTTGTGCTTGGCAACCGTTGGATCGGTGCGGGTCAGCAGGATGCCGTAGTCGGAATAATGCGCGCCCGAGGTCCAGATCTTCTGGCCGTTGATCACCCATTCGTCGCCGTGCTTCTCGGCACGGGTGCGCAGGCCGGCGACGTCGGAGCCGCCGGCGGGCTCGGAGAACAACTGGCACCAGATCTTCTCGCCGGAGGCCAGCGGCGGCAGATATTTGCGCTTCTGCTCCTCGCCGGCGAACGCCATCATGGTCGGCCCACACATGCCGTGACCGATGATGAACATCGAGCTGAGGCGGCCGAACGGGCCCTCCTCCTGCTGCCAGATCACACGCTCGATCGGCGAGGCGCCGCGGCCGCCATACTCCTTCGGCCAGTGCAGGCAGGCCCAGCCGGCATCGGCCTTCTTCTTCTGCCAGGCCTTGGCGACCTCGAGAATGTTGGCGCCCTTGAGCGCAACGCGGCCGAGCGAGGCCTTGCGCAGTTCGTCTTCATATTGCTTCGGCGCATTGGTTCCGATCCAGGCTTTCGCCTCGGCGCGGAATGCGGCCTCCTGCGGGGTATCGTCGAAATTCATGACGGTCCCCGCTTACGCCGCGTTCTTCTTGCGCATGTGATCGATCAGCGCGTCTTCCCAATAGGAAAGACTGCCGAGCCCGAGCGCCACCGCGTTGGCGCGGCGGTAGTACATGTGGCAGTCGAACTCCCAAGTGAAGCCCATGCCGCCATGAACCTGGATGTTGTTCTTGGCGCAGTGCTGGAACGCCTGCGTCGCGCTGATGCGCGCGGCGGCGGCCGCTTCCGGCAATTCGCCGGCGTTGGTGGAAAGCGCCCAGGCGCCGTAGTAGCAGTTCGAGCGCGCCAGGGTCGCCGAGACGTACATGTCGGCCAGCATGTGCTTGACCGCCTGGAACGAGCCGATCGGACGGCCGAACGCGATGCGGTCGAGCGCATAGTCGCGGCCCATCTCCAGGGCGCGATCGGCGCCGCCGACCTGCTCGAACGCCATCAGCACGGCCGCACGATCCAGCACCTGGGTGATGACGCTCCAACCCTCGCCGGTGGCGCCGAGCGGCTCGGCCTTGGCATCCTTGAAGGTGATCTCGGCCTGGCCACGGGTGAGATCGATGTTGGTCAGCGACTTGATCTCGACACCGCCGGCCTTGAGATCGACGATGAACAGCGAGATATCGGACTCGCGTCCGCTCGAGCCGGTGCGCGCCGCGACAACGGCGAAATCAGCGATCGCGCCATCCGCAACCGGCTTCTTGACGCCGTTGAGCACGCCGCCATTGGCCGTGACCTTGACCGCCTTCGGCGACGGATTGCCCTTGCCCTCGAACAGCGCCAGCGTACCGATGGCATCGCCGGAGGCGATCTTCGGCAGCCATTTCTGCTTCTGCGCGTCGCTGCCCGCGATCAGCAGCGCTTCGGCGGCGAGATAGACGGTGGAGGAGAACGGCACCGGCGCCAGCGCGCGGCCCATTTCCTCGGCGATCACGCAGAGCTCGAGATGGCCGGCGCCAGCGCCGCCGAACTGTTCGGGGATCGCAACCCCGAGGAAGCCCATCTCGGCGAGACCCTTCCAGAGCGACTTGTCGTACGGCGCCTTGCCGTCGAGCACTTCGCGCACGGCCTTCGGCGGGCACTGTTCGCTCAGGAATTTCCGCGCCTCGTCGCGCATCTGCTTCTGTTCGTCGGAGAAATCGAAATTCATGGCGTTTCCTTTTTTCTTGCTGTCACGTGTTCTTCGTCATTCCGGGGCGCGACGAAGTCGCGAACCCGGAATCCATCGGGCTCCGGATTCGCTGAAAGACGGATTCCGGGCTCGCGCTTCGCGCGCCCCGGAATGACGAGTGGAGAGAGTCTTGCCTCAGCACAGCACGATCACCTCGCCGCAGGGCTGCTCGGCATAGAGCTTCTCGACCAGTGCAGCGCGGCGTTCGAGGCCAGCGCGCTGGTTGATATAGCCCTTGTCGGTGAGCTCGTTGCCATCGATCGACGGCGGCTCGACCATCAGCATCGCGCGCGCGATCCGCATGCTGCTGCCGGTGGTGGACGCGTTGTGGGCCTGCAAGCCCTTTTCGAGACAGGCGATCACGGCCGGGTGCCGGATCACGTCCTCATAGCTCGCGTCCGCATTGCCGACGAGCTGACGGCAGGCATGCAGGTTCGGCCAGCACAGCAGGCCGATGAATTCGCGATCCTGCCCCGCCACCAGCGCGTCATGCACGACCGGCGTCGCGGCCGCGATCGCATCGGTGCGCAGCGAGCCGACATGGACGAAGGTGCCGGTGGTCAGCTTGAAGTCCTCGACCACGCGGCCGGCGAAGATGATGCCCTGCAGCGGATCCTGGGGATCGACGAACACTCCGGCATCGCCGATGCAGTAGAAGCCTTCCTCGTCGAACATCTTCGCCGTGAGGTCCGGCTGGCCGAAATAGCCCGGCGTGACGTTGACGCCGCGCAGCCGCAACTCGTATTTCGAACCGCACGGCACCATCTTCAGCTCGACGCCCGGGAACGGCAGGCCGATCAGGCCGACGCGCTCGGTGTCCCAATAGGTGCCGGTCGAGGTCGGCGCGGTCTCGGTCGAGCCCCAGCCGGTGTAGAACACGATGCGCTCGCCCGTGGTCTTCACCGCCAGCGCCTGCATGCGGTCATAGAGATCGTCGGGCAGCCGCGCGCCGCCATAGGCCATGATCGAGAGGTTCTTGAAGAAGCTCTCGCACAGCGCCTCGTCCTTCTCCATCGCGGCCGCAAGCGCGGCATAGCCGGCCGGCACGTTGGCGTAATAGGTCGGCGAGACCTCGCGCAGATTCCTGATGGTTTCCTCGAGCTGGCCCGGCATCGGCCGGCCGTCGTCGATATAGAGCGTGCCGCCGTCGACCAGCACCGGATTGAACGCGGCGTTGCCGCCCATGGTATGGTTCCACGGCATCCAGTCGAGCACGGTCGGTATCGGCCCGGCCGTTTCGCGTGGCCGCACTTGCATCATCATCGCCGCGTTGGCGCACATCATCTCCTGGGTGTTGATGACGGCCTTCGGCATGCCGGTCGAGCCCGAGGTGAACAGCAGCTTGCCGACGGTATCAGGCGTGATCTTCGCGATCGACGCGTCGACATCGGCCGTGACCTTCGTTGCCGCGAGATCGGCGAACGCCACGCTCTTGATGCCCTCGCAGGGACGCAGCACGTGGACGACCGTGATGCCGCTGAGATCGAGCGCTTTCAGCGCCTTCTCGAAGGCAGGTCCATCCTGCACCATCACGACGGCGGGCTTGATCAGGTTGAAGAGATATTTGAGCTTGAGATGATCCTGGCTCATCAGCGAGTAGGCCGGCGACACCGGCGCGGCCGGCAGCCGTGCCTGCATCGCGGCCTGCGTCATCAGCGCGTGCTCGATCGAATTGCCCGAGAGGATCGCGACGGGCCTGCCCTCGGCAATGCCGAGATCGAGCAGGCCCTGCGTCAGCGCATCGACGGTGCGCTTGGCTTCGCCATAGGAGACCTTGCGCCACTGCCGGTCGGGACCGCCGCGTTGCGCGAGCCAGATGCGCTCCGGCGCCTGCGCCGCCCATTTGGCGAGATAGGCCGGGATGTGCGTCTCGTAGGCCTGGAGCGGGATCCGCGACTTCAGGACGACGGTGCCGTCGTCGCGCCGATCAATCGCGATGTCACGTGCGAGCCAATCCACCTTGCGGAAGGCGGGTTTCGTCAGCATCGCCGCGTCTCCATCCATTTTGCGTCTCCCGGAATTCTTGTCCTTTTGAGGATCTGTTCTCAGCGCCTGATATAGACAGGCTTTCGTTTCTCAAGGAAGGCCCTGATGCCCTCCTGGAAATCCTCCGAGCGGCTGCACAGCACCTGGTTGCGATCCTCCATCGCAATCACGGCCTCGATCGAGCCGGCATCGACGCTCATGTTGATGCATTCCTTCGAGAGGCGCAGACCGACCGGTGAGGCTGTCATCATCGCATCGACATAAGGATTGGCAGCGCTATCGAGATCGGTGGCCTCGACGACTTCAGACACGAGACCGACGGCGAGCGCGCGATCGGCGTTGATGAAGCGCCCGGTCAGGATCAATTCGGAGGCGACCGACACGCCGACGAGGCGCGGCAGGAAATAGCTGGTGCCGATGTCGCAGCCGCCGAGCCCGAGCTTGATGAAGGCGCAGTTCATGCGCGCGTTCTTCGCCGCGATGCGGATGTCGGCGGCAAGCGCCAGCGCAAAGCCGCCGCCGGCGGCCGCGCCCTGCACCAGCGCGATGATCGGCTGCGGAGCACGCCGCATCAGCATCACGATGTCGGCAATGCGGCGCTGCGAGTCCAGGGAGTCAGTGACGCTCGGCGGTTCGGTCTGGCCGCCGCGTCGCGCCATCGCGTGCTTGAGGTCGAGCCCGGCGCAGAAATTCGCGCCGGCGCCCTTCAGCACCACGACGCGAGTGTCGCGATTGCGCTGCAAGCCCTGGAAATAGACATTGAGCGCATCGATCAGCGAGGGATCGAGCGCGTTCAGGCTCTCGGGACGATTGAGCGTGACCCAATCTGTTCCGTCATGATGTTCGATCAGCAGCGGTTGAGACACGCGCATGGTCCTCCCGACCGTCGTCCCGGCCAAGCGAAGCGCGAGCCGGGACCCATAACCACAGGCTTTTGTTGTTTTGCGCGGCGTCTGCCAGGTTTGCCTGTTACAAACGCCGCGGAGTATGGGTCCCTGCGTTCGCAGGGACGACGGCGGAGTATGCCGTTAGCGCGGCGCCATGCGGATGGCACCGTCGAGGCGGATGGTCTCGCCGTTGAGCATCGGGTTCTCGACGATGTGGACGGCGAGGTTGCCGTATTCCGAGGCGTCGCCGAGACGGGCCGGATGCGGCACCTGGGCGCCGAGGCTCTTGCGGGCTTCTTCGTTGAGACCCATCAGCAGCGGCGTCAGGAACAGGCCGGGCGCGATGGTGTTGACGCGGATCTTCAGGCTGGCGAGGTCGCGCGCGGCCGGCAGCGTGAGGCCGACCACGCCGCCCTTCGAGGCGGAATAGGCGATCTGGCCGATCTGGCCTTCATAAGCCGCGACCGACGCGGTGTTGATCACGACGCCGCGCTCCTCGCCGATCGTCTCGGCGGTGGCAAGGCGCTCGGCGAACAGGCGCAGCACGTTGAAGGTGCCGATCAGATTGACGTTGATGATGCGGACGAATTTCGCCAGCGGGTACGTTCCGTCCTTGCCGATAATGCGCTGCGAGCCGCCAATGCCAGCGCAGTTCATCAGCACGCGCGCGACGCCGTGCGCGGCTTCGGCCTTGGCGATCGCAGCCTTGATCGCTTCCTCGTCGGTGACGTCGGCGTGCAGGGCAACGCCCTTCACCTCGGCGGCGACCTTCTCGGCGTTTTCCTTGTTCTGGTCGATCACGCCGATCTTGGCGCCCTTGGCGGCCATGGCGCGCGCGGTTGCGGCGCCGAGGCCGGAGCCACCGCCGGTGATGAGAACGGCAACGTCTTTCAACTGCATGAGAGCAACCTTTCCTTGGGCGTTTCTTCTCTAGACTTCGAGCTTGTTATCCGGCGGCGATCGCTGCCGTTTCCTTATCGGGATTGAGCACGCCACCGAAGATCAAGGCTTCCATGTGCTTGATGTATTCGCGGCAGACCTCGTCGGTGACCGGACCGACGCCGACCGCGCGCGACATTGCGTGGCGGCCGAAGAACAGGTGATCGCAAGCGCCGATCAGGCTGGTGTAGAACAGCACCGGATCGATCTTGCGGAATTGGCCGGCCTTGATGCCCTCGGCGAGCAGTCGGCGGTGAAAATCCAGCAGCGGCGCGACGAAGAATTTCGACACTTCGTCCGCAGCGCCAGCCGAGCTCTCGTGCAGGAGATAATGGATCAGCCGGTTCATATAGGGAAACTGGTGGTAGGCGCGGATGATGCCGCCGATATGCAGGCGCAATTTCTCCGCCGGCGTGATCGGCTGCGCCAGCAGATATTCGAGCTGCGATATCTCGGTGGCGGCGTCGCGCGCCAAAAGCGCCAGCAACAGGCCGTCCTTGTTGCCGAAATGATATTTCACCAACGCAGCGTTGACCCCGGACTTCTGCGCGATGTCGGACAGCGAGACCTCGATCGAGGCGCGTTCGATCATCAGCTCGCTGGCTGCGACCAATAGCTTGTCGGCAGTGGCGTTTCTGCCTGCGGCGAGTTTCGTCGGTACGCTGGTATTCAACTGCGCTCTGGTCCCGCTCTGGTGTCTGGACTCGACGGTAAATCGAGGCCGCACATAAGCCCATGGCGGGGCTGCACTCAAGAGTTAATTGATTGATTGACTAAATGCTGGACCGCCCCTTAAATCCGGCCCAACTTGAAGACCACCCCCAAGAAAACCTCAGGGAGATCAGACATGGCCGAGGCATATATCGTCGCCGCCGCTCGCACCGCGGGCGGCCGCAAGGGAGGGCGCCTCGCCGGCTGGCATCCGGCCGATCTGGCCGCGACCGTGCTTGATGCACTGGTCGACCGCACCGGCGTCGACCCGGCGCAGGTCGAGGACGTGATCATGGGCTGCGTGATGCAGACCGGCGAGCAGTCCACCAATATCGCGCGCAATGCGGTGATGGCCTCGAAGCTGCCGGAGAGCGTGCCCGCGACCTCGATCGACCGCCAGTGCGGCTCCTCGCAGCAGGCGCTGCATTTCGCGGCGCAGGCGGTGATGAGCGGCACCATGGACTGCGTGATCGCGGCCGGCGTGGAATCAATGACCCGCGTGCCGATGGGGCTCGCCTCCTCGCTGCCCGCCAAGAACGGCTTCGGCCACTACAAGAGCCCGGGCATCGAGGCGAAGTATCCCAACATCGTGTTCAGCCAGTTCACCGGCGCGGAGATGATGGCCGAGAAGTACGGCCTGTCGAAGGATGAGCTCGACGAATACTCGTACAACAGCCATCAGCGCGCGATTGCGGCCACGCAAGCGGGTCACTTCAAGGACGAGATCGTGCCGGTGAAAATCACCCGCGCCGACGGCTCGACCGACACCCACCATATCGACGAAGGCATCCGCTTCGACGCCAGCCTCGACGGTATCAAGGGCGTCAAGCTGATCGCCGAGAACGGCAAGCTGACTGCGGCCAGCGCCAGCCAGATCTGCGACGGCGCCTCCGGCGTGATGGTCGTCAACGAGAAGGGCCTCAAGGCGCTCGGCGTCAAGCCGATGGCGCGCGTCCACCATCTCACCATGATCGGCGGCGATCCCGTGATCATGCTGGAAGCGCCGCTGCCGGCAACCCAGCGCGCGCTGCAGAAGGCCGGCATGAAGATCGACGATATCGACCTGTTCGAAGTCAACGAAGCCTTCGCCTCGGTGCCGACCGCGTGGCTGAAGACCACCGGCGCCGATCCGGCCCGGCTCAACGTCAATGGCGGCGCGATCGCACTCGGCCATCCGCTCGGCGGATCCGGCACCAAGCTGATGACCACGCTGCTGCATGCCCTGAAGCAGCGCAACAAGCGCTACGGCCTGCAGACCATGTGCGAAGGCGGCGGCATGGCGAACGTGACAATCGTCGAGCGGCTGTAAGAGGCCTCCGCTGAGGCCGTAGCTGCCTCCATGCAAAAGGTGTCGTCCCGGCCTTGAGCCGGGACCCATAACCACAGGTCGATGTGGTTATGCCGGGCTGCGGCCCCAACTCATTTCAACAACACAACACGGTGGTTATGGGTCCCTGCTTTCGCAGGGACGACGCATCACCCGAGGAAACGTCTTTGACCCATCCGTCGATCCACGCGCGCAACCATCCGGACAAGATCGCCTACCAGATGGCGGGCAGCGGCAAGGCTATCACCTATCGCGAGCTCGACGAGCTCTCGAACCAGGGCGCGCATCTGTTTCGCTCGCTCGGCCTGAAGCCCGGCGACCACATCGCGCTCCTGATGGAGAACCGCCTTGCCTTCATGGAGATCTGCTGGGCCGCGCAGCGCTCGGGGCTCTATTACACGGCGATCAGCCGCTACCTCACCGAAGAGGAGATCGCCTACATCATCAAGGATTGTGGGGCGAAGGTGTTCATCACCACGCCGCAATGCGCCGACAAGGTGAAGGGCCTGATCAAGGGCGAGGTGGGCGAACCGCTGTTCTACATGATGGACGAGCCGGCACCGGCCTTCCGCTCCTATGACAAGGAGGCCGCCGCGCAGCCGACCACGCCGGTTGCCGACGAGGTCGCCGGCTACGACATGCTGTATTCCTCCGGCACCACCGGCCGCCCCAAGGGCATCAAGAAGGAGTTCGAAGGCAACCGGATCGACGTGCCGAACCCGTTCCTGCGGATTCTCACCGCCGACATGTGCGGCATGAACGCCGACAGCATCTACCTGTCGCCGGCGCCGCTCTATCACGCGGCTCCGCTGCGCTTCAACATGATGGCGACGGTGCTGGGCGGCACCTCCGTGATCATGGAGCATTTCGACGCTGAGGAGTTCCTGAAGCAGGTCGAGAAGCACAAGGTGACGCAGTCGCAGCTGGTGCCGACCATGTTCGTGCGCATGCTGAAGCTGCCCGACGAGGTGCGCGCCCGCTACAACGTCTCCTCTCTGAAAGGCGCAATTCACGCCGCGGCGCCCTGCCCGGTCGACGTGAAGGCCAAGATGATCGAGTGGTGGGGACCGATCCTGATCGAGTATTACGCCGGCTCCGAAGGCAACGGCGTCACGGTCTCGACCTCGCAGCAATGGCTGACCCACCGCGGCACGGTCGGCCGCGCCGTGGTCGGCAAGGTCAAGATCCTCGACGAGAACGACGAGGAAGCGCCGACCGGGCAGATCGGCCAAGTCTATTTCGCCGACGCGCCTGTGTTCAGCTATCACAACGATCCCGAGAAGACCAAGAAGGCCTACAATGCCAAGGGCTGGTCGACACTCGGCGACGTCGGCTACCTCGACGAAGAGGGCTTCCTTTATCTCACTGACCGCAAGAGCTACATGATCATCTCCGGCGGCGTGAACATCTATCCGCAGGAGACCGAGGACGTGCTGATCACGCATCCCGCGGTGTCCGACGTTGCGGTGTTCGGCGTGCCGAACGAGGAGATGGGCGAAGAGGTCAAGGCCGTGGTGCAGCCGCACGACATCGGCAAGGCCGGCAAGGCGCTCGAAGCCGAGCTGATCGCGTTCTGCCGGCAGCATCTGTCGCCGATCAAATGCCCGAAGAGCATCGACTTCGAGCAGGAGCTGCCGCGCACGCCGACCGGCAAGCTGGTGAAGCGCCATCTGCGCGACCGCTATTGGCCGAAGGCTCCGGCGAAGGCCTAGATCTCCTTATCGTCCCCCTCCAGGGGAAGGTGAAGCGTGCATCGGGGCGGCGCTCGCTCCCCACCTGCGGACTTTGCTGACCCAGACCTACAACTCCGCCGCCGGCTCGCAGGCGGCGGAGGCCGCGGCGCGCAGATGCAGCTGGCCGTGCTTGCCTGACGCCGTGGTGGTCCACTGCGCGTCGATCTGCTGCAAATCTGCCGACAGCTTGCCGCGATGGCTGCCATTGGCCTCGAACGCTCCGCCGTCGTCCGGCGACCGTTCGAAGATCTCGACCTCGAGGTCGGACAGCCGGATGAACATCTCCACGCCGATCTTGGTCACGTGACGGCCGACCTCATATGAACCGCAGCCGCGCGCCTCCGCATTCTGCTCGTTCAGGGCCTTGATCTTGTCGAAGGTGATGACGACGTTCTGCACCGTGTTGTCACCGTCCCACAGGAACTCGCCGATATAGGCCCGCGGCAGCTTCTCGGTCAGCTGCTTGATGTCGGCGGCGCGTACGGCCGACATCAGCACCAGGCTTGCAGCCGCGACCGTCAGACCGAGGCGCGCCATCCCGCCGGGCAGCCTTGCAGTCCCTCTTGCAATCCTCTTTGCAATTCTCGCATGGCGCATGCGGTAGGCACCCCCTGGGCAAAGTTGCTATCGTCACAACAATGACCGCCAGCATACAGCCAAATGCGCTGGTTGTGCGGCGATGCCCAACAGGTGATCCCAGATGGAAGCCCTCCCCGACGTCCCGCTGCCTTCCACCATCCGCTCGCGTTATGTCGACGGGATCAACGGCCTCAACATGCATGTGCTGGAATCCGGCTTCGAGACGTCAGGCCGGCCCTGTCTGCTATTGCTGCACGGCTTTCCGGAGCTGGCGTTTTCCTGGCGCAAGGTGATGCCTGTCCTCGCCGCCGCCGGCTATCACGTGATCGCGCCGGACCAGCGCGGCTATGGCCGCACGACCGGCTGGAGCGCGGAATATGACGGCGATCTCGCCGCCTTTCGCCTGCCCAATCTGGTGCGCGATGCGCTCGGACTGGTCGCGGCGTTCGGCTACCAGCACGTCGATGCGGTGATCGGGCATGATTTCGGCTCGTCTGTTGCCGCGTGGTGCGCGCTGATCCGCCCCGACGTGTTCCGCGCCGTCATGATGATGAGCGCGCCGTTCGCGGGTCCGCCGTCACTGCCGTTCAACATCGCCAACGAACCGGCGAAGCCCGCGACTGAGGACCCCGTGCATCGCGACCTCGCCGCGCTGCCGCGTCCGCGCAAGCATTACCAATGGTACTATTCGACTCGACCGGCCAATGCCGACATGCATCACGCGCCGCAGGGCGTGCACGATTTCCTGCGCGCCTACTACCATCACAAGAGCGCGGACTGGAAAGACAACACGCCGTATCCGCTGCAGTCATGGTCCGCAGGTGAACTGGCAAAACTGCCGACCTATTACGTGATGGATCTCGCCAAGGACATGGCCGCGACGGTCGCCGAGGAGATGCCGTCGCGCGAGGCGATCGCCGTCAACACCTGGCTGCCCGATCGCGAGCTCGCCTACTACAGCGCGGAATATCGGCGCACGGGATTCCAGGGCGGGCTGCAATGGTATCGCTGCGGCACATCAGGCGCATTCACGGCGGAATTGCAGACCTGGAGCGGCCGTAGCATCGACCAGCCATCCGCCTTCATCTCCGGCAAACAGGATTGGGGGACCTATCAACGGCCCGGCGTATTCGAGGCGATGCAGACGAAGGCCTGTACCAAAATGATCGGCTGTCATCTGGTCGACGGCGCCGGCCACTGGGTGCAGCAGGAGCAGCCGGACGAGGTGAGCCGGCTGCTGCTCCAGTTCCTCGCGCGTGCGGCGCAATAGCGAGTTGACGCTTAGGGAAATGCTCCGGAAATTTCCGGGAACATTCCCTGGAACCTGGCGTTGCAGTCAGCCGGTCTTGTCCGGCAGACCGATCTGGAGGAGGACTATGGAAAAGAAGATTGCCGGACTGTTGGGAGCTGTCGCATCGCTAGGCGCGCTCGGGGTCGCGCAAGCTGCGCCGGCACCCGCGCCGACTGACGTGTTACAGGCGAACTCCTACGCGGAATTGCTGGCGCCGATCACCAACGCCTCGGCAAAACTGCAAGCCCTGGACGAGGCGACGCCTCCTCCGGCACGCGAGACCGTCCAGCTCGCGCAGTTCTATCACCACCACCATCATCACCATCACCACCACCATGGCTACCATCGCGGCTATGATCGTGGCTACGGACCTCCGGTCATCGTGGTGCCGCGCTATCGGCGATACCATCACCATCATCACCACCACCATCATCACCACAGCTTCTATCGGCGCGACTACTGAGCCGCGGCGGTTGGGCGACGCGACAACGGGGCCTGCGGGCCCCGTTGGTTTACCTGCAATGATGCGACGACGCCTCAGTCTCCTCGCGCCTTCTCCTTGGCGGCGCGGTGGAGATGGCGATAGGTGCCGTCGAACACCGTGTCGGTCGACGAGGTCCATTCGGTGCCGGCGGCCAGTTTGGGCCGATTGCTGTAGATGCGGCGCGCCTGCAATTCGCGCTCGGCGGCTTCCTCCTCGCCCATCGGCTCGAGCTGAAAGTTCGCCTCATCCGGGATCACGATGATCTGCGCGAACGGCTCGTTCGGCCGGAAGATGTGCGTGCGCCCTTCGGCCGGCGCCTTGAACACGCAGAAGAACATCATCGGCCACCAGTTGCGGATCAGCGCCGGAACGGCGATTGGCACGGTGTCGGTGCGGTCGGTGTAGAAGCGCGGATGCGGCTCGGTGCGGACCGCCATGCCCTGCTCGACCTTGAGATCGAGCAGGATCTGGTAGGTGTAGAATGTGTCGCCGAAATTCCGGAATGGCGGCCACTGCACGCCGCTGTCGGGCGGCTCGCCCCAATCCGCATCAAGATGCAAACGGCCGTCACGCGTGGTGACGTGCAGTTCGAAGGCGTAGGGGTAGAACAGCTCGATCCCGTATTGCGCGCCCTCCGAGAACGGTACGCAATGCCAGACCTGCTCACGTGAACCGTCGGTGCGCGGTTCACGTGTGCCCGACCAGCCCGGAATCTCGAGCTTGGTCCGCCGCGGCGCCAGGCGCGCGTCGTTCAGGCGATATTTGACGGTCGTCATTGCGTCCCCCGGTCATGAGCAGCAGGAACTCGAACGGGCAAGGGATCACCCGGTTCCCGTGATCGTGATCACAAACGGTACGACGAAACGGCGTCCGGATTGACCCGAACCGCCCCACGCAATATTAGAATTATTCTAATTCTAAACTCACTGAAGAAGGCGCTGCCGTGAAGAATTTCGCCGATCTGACCGAGCGCGAGGTGCTGGCGGTCGCGATTGCCTCCGAGGAGGAGGACAGCCGCATCTACATGTCCTTCGCCGAGGACCTCGCCAGCCGCTATCCGGATACCGCAAAGATCTTCGAGGAGATGGCGGAGGAGGAGCGCGGCCACCGCCACCGGCTGCTCGAAACCTACGAGCAGCGCTTCGGCGCGCATCTGCCGCCGATCCGGCGCGAGGACGTCAAAGGCTTCCTGCGCCGGCGACCGATCTGGCTGACCAAGAATTTGCCGCTCGACACCATCCGCAAGGAAGTCGAGACCATGGAGCTGGAGGCCGAGCGCTTCTACGCCAAGGCCGCCGAGAAGGCCGAGGATACCGGCGTACGCCGCCTGCTCGGCGATCTCGCCGAGGAGGAGAAGGGCCACGAGAAACTCGCGGTCAAGCTGACCGGCGACATCCTCAAGCCCGATGTGCGCGCCGAGGAAGACCGCACCCGGCGGCGGATGTTCGTGCTGCAATATGTGCAGCCGGGCCTCGCCGGACTGATGGACGGCTCGGTCTCGACGCTCGCGCCACTATTCGCTGCCGCTTTCGCCACCCATCATAACTGGCAGACGTTCCTGGTCGGCCTCGCCGCCTCGATCGGTGCCGGCATCAGCATGGGCTTTGCCGAGGCGTTGTCCGATGACGGCTCGCTGACCGGCCGCGGCTCGCCCTGGCTGCGCGGCATGACCTGCGGATTGATGACGACGCTCGGCGGTCTCGGCCACACCATCCCCTATCTCGTTCCCGATTCGTGGGCGAATGCGTTCTGGATCGCGACCGCGATCGCCGGGATCGTGGTGTTCTTCGAATTGTGGGCGATCGCCTTCATCCGCTCGCGCTACATGGACACACCATTCCTGCAGGCGGTGTTCCAGATCGTGCTGGGCGGCGCGATCGTGCTCGCGGTCGGCATATTGATCGGCGCGGCATAGGACGGCGAGGTCACCGATGCGATCCCGACACCAATATCGAGATACTGCCGGCGCGGCGCTGCTTGCGCTCGCTGCGGTCGGATACAGCAGCCAGGCACAAGCAACCGACGAAATCCAGGTCTACAACGCCGGGATCGCGGCGGTCGGCCAGCTCACCGTCCAGCAGCATCTCAACTATGTCGGCATCGGCCAGAAGGACCCGCCCTTTCCCGGCGGTTTTCCGTCCAACCACAGCCTCAACGGCACGCCGGAATTTGCCTATGGCATGACGGATTGGTGGGAGCTCGGGCTCTATCTGCCGTTTGCCGTGCAGGACCGGCAGTTCCTGTCCGACGCCTTCAAGCTGCGCACGCTGTTCGTCTCGCCCAACGCCGATAACCGCAATTTGTTCTACGGCATCAATTTCGAGCTCAGCTACGAGATGCCGAAATTCGCGCAGACCCGCTGGGGTCTCGAGATCCGGCCGATCGTCGGCGTGCGCAATGCGGACTATGAATTCATCGTCAACCCGATCGTCGATATCGGCTTCGGCCGATATGGCGAGGCGGATTTCGCGCCTGCCGCACGCGTGGCGCGCAAGCTGAAGGACGATCTGTATGTCGGGCTCGAATACTATGCCGATTTCGGCAAAATCGGCAATTTCGGCCCCCTCGCCGAACAGCAGCATACCTTGTTCGCAGTGACCGACTTCAAGGTGGGTGACGTCGACATCGATTTCGGCGTCGGCTACGGCCTGACCCGCGCATCCGACCGGTTCGTCGTCAAGACCATCATTGGTTATGCCTTTCCAGTGCCCGGAGCGAAGCAGGACAGCCAGCGCGCCAGCGCGAGCGGAGCCATCAATCCGATGGCGCATCTGTCGGCGCGCAGCACGCCGTATTAGACTGTCCGGACGGCTTCAGAATCGGCTTGAGGAGTCCATGACCGACCGTCCGCACTACGGCACCACCGCGAAGCTGCTGCATTGGGTGATCGTCGCCCTGCTGGCCGTGCAATATCCGATTGGCTGGCTGATGCCGGACATTCATCGCGGCCAGGCGCCTGGCGCCGCCATGACCTTTCACATTTCGTTCGGCATCATCATCCTGGTTCTGATCTTGGTTCGGTTCATCTGGAGATTGACACATCCGGTTGCGCCGGAGAGTACGCTTCCGGCCTGGCAACGGCTGAGCTCGGAAGCCGTACACTGGATGCTCTATGTTCTTGTGCTGGCAACGACCGTCAGCGGCTGGCTGTTTGCATCATTTCGCGGCTGGACCGTCTCGTTTCTATACATGATGCCGCTGCCTATGCTGGCCTCGGACAATGCGGCGGCAGGGAAGGCGATCGATGGCCTGCATCAGGCCGCTGAATGGTCCCTTCTCGTGCTGATCTGCCTCCACGTCGCGACAGCGCTAGTGCACCTATTGATCTACCGCGACCGCATCATGCAGCGTATGCTCCCGGGCTAGGTTGTCGGCGCAATCGCGATCAAGCCGGCCTTGCCCGACTGCTCCATTCTGCGCATGATCCGCCAAAATCAGGGAGCACGCCGTGGCCAAATCGCAATGGAGTTTCAAGACCGCCGTCGAATTGTCGGAGGCGCTGCGCAACAAGCAGGTTTCGGCCGTGGAGCTCGCGGAGGATGCGATCGGCCGCATCGAGCGCCATGACGGCAAGGTCAACGCGGTCTGCGTGCGCGATTTCGAGCGCGGCCTCGCTGCCGCCCGTGCCGCCGATGCCGCAATCGCGCGCGGCGAGCACAGGCCGCTGCTCGGCATTCCCATGACGGTGAAGGAATCCTTCAACGTCGCCGGATTGCCGACCACCTGGGGCTTCCCGCCGCACAAGGATTTTACGCCGACCGAGGACGCGCTCGCGATCACGCGGGTGAAAGATGCCGGCGGCGTGATCCTCGGCAAGACCAACGTGCCGGTCGGGCTCGCCGACTGGCAGAGCTATAACGAGATCTACGGCACCACCAACAACCCCTACGACCTCGGCCGCACGCCGGGCGGCTCCTCCGGCGGATCGGCGGCGGCACTTGCCGCGGGCTACGGCGCGCTGTCGCTCGGCTCCGACATCGGCGGCTCACTGCGCGTGCCCGGCTTCCACTGCGGCATCTATGCGCATAAGCCGACCTTCAATCTGCTGGCGTCGCGCGGCCACACCGCACCGCCGGCGCCGCCGATCATCTACGAGCGCGACCTTGCGGTGATTGGCCCGATGGCGCGCGGCGCGGCCGACCTGTCGCTGCTGCTCGACGTGATGGCCGGCCCCGATCCGCTCGATGCCGGCAAGGCCTACAAGCTCGAACTGCCGGCGGCACGGCATACCAACTTGAAGGATTTCCGCGTCCTGGTCATCGACACCGATCCGATGCTGCCGACCGACAGAGCGGTTCGTGGCAGCATCGACAAGCTCGCCAGCAATCTCGACAAGGCCGGCGCTAAGGTATCGCGTTCGAGCCCGCTGCTGCCGGATTTCGCGACGTCCTCGCGGCTTTATATGCGGATGCTGCTGTCGTTCCTTGCGGCGTCCTTCCCGCCGGAGGTCTATGCCGGCGCCTGCGCCGCAGCGGCCACGCTGCCTGTCAGCGACAACAGCCTGCAGGCCGAGCGGCTCCGCGGTATCGCGCTCAGCCATCGCGACTGGGTGCAGGCGACCTACGCCCGCTCGCGACTGCGCGCGCAATGGCGCGAGCTGTTCAAATCGTTTGACACGGTGATCTGCCCGATCATGCCGACGCCGGCCTATCCGCACGATCACGCGCCCGACCAGGAGCAGCGGCGGATTTCGATCGATGGCGAGCCGCACGTCTACACCGATCAGCTCGCCTGGCCCGGTATCGCGACCCTGCCCGGCCTGCCCTCCACCGCGATCCCGACCGGCTTTGCGCCCGACGGATTGCCGGTGGGCGTGCAGATCGTCGGCCCCATGCTGGAGGACCGCACGCCGCTGAAGCTCGCCGAGCTGATCGAGCGCGAGTTCGGCGGCTTCGCGCCGCCGAAGATGTTCAACGATTGAGTGACGCGCGCCGTCATTGCGAGCGAAGCGACTTGTCCGCCGAAGCCTTTGGCGAAGGCGGAAGCAATCCATATATCCGCACATGCGGAGGCATGGATTGCTTCGTCGCCGAGCCTGTCATCGGGCGCGCGTTCGCGCGACCCGTTGGCGCCTCGTAATGTCGAAGGGACCAGGGAGGAAACCAATGAGCAACGACCTCGAAGAGCTGACGAAACTCAACAAGGACTACGTCGACTCGGTGCAGAACTGCGACGTCAAGCGCTTCGATGAAATCCTGGCGCAGGACTTCTACTGCTCCAATCCCGACAAGAGCCTGGTCGACCGCGCCGCCTTCCTGAAGCAGACGGCGATCCCGGTGAAGATCAAGGGCCTGAAGGCCGAGGACGTCAAGATCCGCATCCTCGGCGATTTCGCCATCATCCACGCCCGCACGAGCTACACCACCGCGGACGGCGAACAGGCCTATGGCCGCTACACCGATTGCTGGGCGAGGCAGAACGGGAAATGGCTCGCGGTGTCCGCGCACGTCGCGCGGTGAACCCGATCACAATCTCAACCGTCGTCCCGGCGAAAGCCGGGACCCATAACCACTGCTGCTTTGGTGAGCAAGGAAAGTCGGCCGCCCCCTGTGTCCAAAGCGCAGCCACGGCGTATCGGTCCCGGCTCACGTGCGCAACTGCGCGACTAGAGCCGGGACGACACAATCTCAGCTATCGAACATGATCACGCTGCGCAGCGTCTTGCCGGCTTTCATGTTGGCAAAGCCCTCGTTGATCTCGCTGAGCTTCAGCTTGGCCGAGATCCAATCTTCCAGATGCAGCCTGCCACGCATGTAGAAGTCGACGAGGCGCGGCATGTCGACACGGAAGTGGTTGGAGCCCATCGACGAACCCTGGATGCGGCGCTCGCGCAGGAAGTCGAAGCCGTGCAGCTCGATCTTCTGGCCGAACGGGATCATGCCGACGATGGTCGCGGTGCCGCCCGCGGCCAGCATGGCAAAGGCCTGCTCGGCGGTGTCCTTGCGGCCGAGCACCTCGAAGGAGTGCTGCACGCCGCCGCCGGTGATCTCGCGCACCTGCTGGACCACGTCGCCGCGGGCCGGGTCGACGATGTCGGTGGCGCCGAGCTTGGTCGCAAGCTGCAGCTTGGCCGGGTTGGTGTCGATGGCGATGATGCGGCCAGCGCCGGCGATCTGCGCGCCGTTGATCGCGGCCATGCCGACGCCGCCGCAGCCGATCACGGCCACGGTCTCGCCGGCGGTCACCTTCGCGGTGTTCACCACCGCGCCGTAGCCGGTGATGACGCCGCAGCCGATCAGTGCGGCGAGATCGAGCGGCATCTCCTTCTTGATCTTGACGATGGCATTCTCGTGCACCAGCATCTGCTCGGCGAACGACGACAGATTGAGGAACTGGTTGAGCTTCTCCTTCCGGCCCCAGGACAGCCGATTGGAGGCGCCGGGAAGCATCTTCACCGTGGTGTCGGTGCAGAGCACGGTGCGGCCGGTGGTGCAGTTGTCGCAGGTGCCGCAGAACACCGACAGACAAGTCACGACGTGATCGCCGGGCTTCACGTAATTGACGTCGGAGCCGACCTTCTCGACCACGCCGGCCGATTCATGGCCGAGGACCGCAGGCAGCGGATGCGGATAAAGCCCTTCCATGAAATGCAGGTCGGAATGACAGAGGCCCGCGACCGCGGTGCGGATCAGGACCTCGCGCGGCCCCGGATTGGGCACGCTGACATCCTCGATCACCAGCGGCTGATTGACTTCATGCAGGACGGCGGCCTTCATCGGGGTCTCCCTTGACGTTTTTGATTGTTTGAAAAGTGCGCTCGTGCGCAGCCTACGCTGCGACGAGCAATTCGCCAACCTCGGCCATGCCGATCGCGCGATCGCCGAGCAGGTGCTCGGTCATCCTGCGCTGAACGGTATTTTCCGCAAGCCGGAACGGATCGCCCGGCATCACGCGGTGATCGACCACCATCCGCGACAGCAACAACCGGCGCGCGTCGCCGCGCATCTCATGGATGCGTCCGCCTTCCCATGCCAGCGCCACCGCGCTTGCGACATGATAGAGCAGACTTGTCGCACGCCGCGCGTCGCCCTCATTGTCGATGCGGCCCGCGACCTCGCGTGCAAACCCAATCGCGCGGTCGCTGAGCTCACGCAGCCGGTTGCGCCAGGCCTGCGGCACAATGGCGCTGTCATCGAGCCGCGCGTGCAGATCGGCGGCGAGCGCGTTGTCAGCGCCATGACGTCCGACCGCGCGCTTCAGCGCATCGATCGCGACGATGTTGCCGGTGCCCTCCCAGATCGAGCCGAGATGGGCATCGCGCAGCAGCCGCGGCGTGACGAATTCCTCGATGTAGCCGATGCCGCCACGCATCTCCATGGCGTCGCCGCAGACCTTGCGGGCATCGCGGGTGGCGCGGAATTTCAACGTCGGGGTCAGGATGCGGAGCAGCGCCGCCGCGTCCTGGCTACCGGCTTCGGCGCGGTCGAGCGCGTCGGCGGTCAGAAAGCTCATCGACAGCGCCTGCTCGGTCGGCAACATGATCTTCATCAGCTGACGCCGCGCCAGCGGCAGATCGATGATGCGTTGGCCGAACACCACGCGGCCCCGCGCCACGGTGACGGCGTCGTGCCAGGCGCGACGCATCAGCGCGGTCGATTTCACGCCGTTGGACAGTCGCGACGAGTTGACCATCTCGGCCATCTGCACGAAGCCGCGGTCGAGCTTGCCGACCGCGTAGGCGATCGCGCCATCGAACTTGATCTCGCCCGACGCCATCGAGCGGGTGCCGAGCTTGTCCTTCAGTCGCACGATCCGGTAGTGGTTCTGCGAGCCGTCATCGAGGAAGCGCGGCATCAGGAACAGGCCGACGCCTTTCGTGCCCGGCCCCGCACCTTCCGGCCGCGCCAGCAGCATCACCACCTTCGCGTCGGCGTTCGAGCAGAACCATTTCTCGCCGTAGAGCCGCCAGTGGTCGCCGTCCTGCACCGCGCGCGTGGTCAGCGTGCCGACGTCGGATCCACCCTCCTTCTCGGTCATGAACTGGCCGCCCTGGGTCAGCTTGCTCATGTCGGTCTGGGTCAGGCCGTCGAGATATTTCGCCTTCAACGCCTCGCTGCCGAAATTATTGAGCAGCTTGGCGCAGCCGTCAGTGACGTTGATCGGGCAACCCATGCCGAATTCAGTCTGGTTGAACAGGAAGGTGAAGGCGTGCTTGGCGACGACTGGATATTTGTCGGGCCAGCCCATGATGCCCTTGCGGATCGACAACGCATGAATACCGAACTCGCCGAACGCGGCGTTCTCGATCTCGCGATAGGCCGGATGATATTCGATTGTTTGCACGTCGCGGCCGAACTTGTCGCGCTGGTGCAGCACCGGCGTGTGCCGGTCGGCAAGCCGCGCGCATTCGTCGAGGTAGCCGCCGGCCAGGCCGCCGAGCCGGTCGAGATGCGGCTCGATGTGGCGGAACAACGCCTCGGGCAGATGCAGCTTGAGAAGATCAGTCAGCGCGGGATCGGCCCGGTAGAAATTCATTCCCGTCGTATCGGGCGCCAGCAGGCCCGGCTGACTGGCGGACGACGTTTTCGGATCCTGCTTGTGCGGCTGCATTGAATTCCCGGCTGCGGTGCTCATTTGTTTGGGCACGACTATCCTCCTCCGGCCGAGCAAAGGAAAGCCCAATGGATATTCCAAAGTACAAGATCGCCCTGATCGTCGGCGCCGGCGCGGGCCTCAGCGCCTCGCTGACGCGGCTATTTTCGCAGGAGGGAATTCGCGTGGCGCTGGGCGCCCGCAGCATCGAGAAGCTCGGCGCGCTCTGCACCGAAACCGGTGCGAAGGCCTATGCCTGCGATACCTCCAAGGCCGAGGATGTCGAGCGTCTGTTTGGTCTGGTCGAGCGCGAGATCGGAACACCCGATATCGTGGTCTACAACGCCTCCGGCCGCTCGCGCGGGCCGTTCGTTGAACTGGTGCCTTCGGAGGTCGAGCAGGCGATCGCGGTCTCGGCGTTCGGCGGCTTCCTGGTGGCGCAAGAGGCGGCGAAGCGGATGCTGCCCAACAAGAAAGGCGCGATCCTGCTCACCGGCGCTTCCGCCAGCGTGAAGGGCTACGCGCAATCGGCGCCGTTCGCGATGGGCAAGTTCGCGTTGCGCGGGTTGGCGCAGAGCATGGCGCGCGAATTGTCGCCGCAGGGCATCCATGTCGCGCATTTCGTGATTGACGGCGGCATCCGCAGCGCCGCCCGCACCGAGCCCGCCGACAAGCCGGACTCGATGCTCGATCCCGACGCGATCGCGCTGAGCTACTGGAACGTGCTGCAACAGC
The DNA here is from genome assembly GCF_002289535.1 of Bradyrhizobium sp. UFLA03-84. NCBI lineage: Bacteria > Pseudomonadati > Pseudomonadota > Alphaproteobacteria > Hyphomicrobiales > Nitrobacteraceae > Bradyrhizobium > Bradyrhizobium sp. UFLA03-84. The sequence continues at coordinate 542,282 of NZ_NSJY01000005.1, forward strand.
CGCGCAGCGCCTGGACCTGGGAGCTGGAATTGCGGCCCTGGGTTGAGAAGTTTTGAGATGACGGAGATCATGCAAGCGGCGTAACGTTCACGGGCACCATCCGCCGCACTCGTCATTGCGAGCGGAGCGAAGCAATCCATCCACCACAAGCGGTGAAGTGGATTGCTTCGGCGCTTCGCGCCTCGCAATGACGAAGGAAACAGGGGAAGGAAACATGACCGCTGAAATCAAGATCGAAACCGGCACCGACGAACTGCTCTGCGTGATCCGCGACCGCGTCGCCATCGTCACGCTGAACCGCCCGGATGCCCGCAATTCGCTGTCGGACACGCTGACGCCGGCGTTGCGCACGATGATCCGAACCTGCGGCGAGAATCCCGAGGTCGGCGTGCTGCTGGTCACCGGTGCCGGCAAGGCGTTCTGCGCCGGCGGCAACGTCAAGGGCATGGGCGCCAATCGCGACCCGAAGAAGCTCGAAATGTCCTATGAGGACAAGGTCGCGGATTTGCAGGAGCGCCAGCGCCTGCTCACCGGCGCGCTCGCCTCGGTGCGCAAGCCGACCATCGCCGCACTGCCCGGCCCCGCGGTCGGCGCTGGCCTTGCGATCGCGATGGCCTGCGACATCCGGATCGCGGCGCAATCCGCCTTCATCTCGACTGGTTACCTGCGCGTGGCGCTGAGCGGCGACTACGGCATGGCCTGGCTGTTGACGCGCCTGGTCGGGACCTCGCGCGCCCGCGAGCTGATGTTCACCTCCGAGAAGGTCGATGCGGCAAGGTGTGAGCAAATCGGCCTCGTCAACCGCGTGGTGCCGGACGAGGCATTGCACGACGAGGCGTTTGCGCTGGCAAAGTCGATCGCCGAAGGCCCGACCTTGGCGCTGCGCTACATGAAGGACAATCTCGACGAAGCACTGCAGTTCGACTTCGCCACCGCACGCGACCACGAGGCCGAGCGGTTGATCCGCCTGACCACGACATCAGATCACAAGGAGGCGGTGCAGGCCTTCATCGAGAAGCGCAAGCCAGTGTTCCGGGGGAGCTAGCCGCGTAGCGCCTTTGAAGTCACCTCTCCCCTTGTGGGAGAGGCGACAGCGAAGCAAGCCGTAACAGCATTCAAAAAGAAAAGGGCCCGGTTCTGGAGGGGCCAGAACCGGGCCTAGTCAGTCAAACCGCAAGCGAGGACATCGCGGCCAAGCGGGAAGTGGCGGCAAGCCGCCAGCTGGCACAGGGAATGTCTTGCGGTTCAACGTGGATCTCTTTCGAGAAGCGCACCAGCTTCCAGTCGCCGGGGCTAGCAGTGAAGGCGTAATCCGATTTGCGGGCGAGGCCGATCATCGTCGCGTTGGACCGCAACGTGTCGCCGAAAATGCGCTCGGCTCCAAAGGACGCCGCGCGGCATTCGAGATTCTTGAGCAGCGCCTTGCCAATGCCGTGGCCCTGCCACCGGTCATCGATCGACAGGCCGAACTCGACGCTCGACGTATCGGCATGGAAGGCGTAGCGGGCTTCGCCGACGATGGTCTCGAAACCATCGACCAGCATCGACGCGACCACCGTGAACCGGTCAGCCTCGCCGACGTGAACGAAACGCTCGAGCTCCGTCTTCGGCAGCTCGTTCAACGCACCCAGGAAGCGGTTGTAACGGGACCCCGCGGAGAGCGAGCGGATGTAGCTCTGCAGCTCCTCGCGGTCGCGCGGCTCGACGAAGCGCACCTTGATCTCGCTGCCGTTCTTGGCGCGCAGCACGTCAGAATATTGCTTGAGATCGTCGAGATGCAGCGCAGTCATGACACGCTCCTCGGTGAAAATTGGCCGGCGCCCCTCATAGAGGCGGCGCCGGCAAAGGCGTCCTCCTCAGGCCCGCCAGAACGGCTTCTCGGTCTCGAATACGACGTCGCTGCGGGACATGCCGATGTCGTGCAGGTCGCGCTCGGTCCACTGCGACAGCTCGCGGCGGCGCTCATAGCGCTCCCACCAGACGTGAAGGGTCTCGCCGACCTGATGCAAAAGGCCCGGCGTATGATGATTTGTCATCGATTCATGGGTGAAAATGGACATTTGCGGCTCCTATCGGTAACCTGTTGGCGGTAATATCGGAGCTATTCGGCCCGTTCACAAACGACACTTTGTACCGCTTCGCATGAATTAAAGTCATGCGTTTGGAGACGTACCAGAGATGACCAGCCGCCTGCCTTCGCTGAACGGCCTCAGGGCATTCGAGGCCGTCGCACGGCACATGAGCTTCACGCTGGCGGCCTCCGAGCTGAATGTGACGCAGACCGCGATCAGCCATCAGATCCGGCGGCTCGAGGAAGAGCTCGGCGTCCGCCTGTTCATCCGCCAGAACCGCTCGCTGAGCCTGACGCCGGAGGCTGCCGAATACCTCCCCGGTATCCGCGCCGCCTTCAATGACCTCAGGCTCGCGACCGACCGCCTGCTGCGCCGCGACGACGATCACGTGCTCACCGTCTCGACGCTGGCATCGCTTGCGGCCAAGTGGCTACTGCCGCGGTTGTCCGCCTTCCAGGAGGCGCATTCCGGCATCGACGTCCGCATCACCACCTCGACCAGCCTGGTCGACTTCCAGCGCGACAAGGTGGACGCTGCGATCCGCTATGGCCGCGGCCAATGGGCGGGCCTGCGCGCCGACTGGCTAATGGCGGATGAGCTGTTTCCGGTGTGCAGCCCATCGCTGCTGCAGGGAACCAGACCGCTGAAATGCCCCGAAGACCTCAGGGATCACGTGCTGCTGCACACCAGTAACGCCAACAGCGACGACTGGCGGCTGTGGCTGACTGCGGCGGGCCTTGCGACCGACATCTCCAAGCAGCCGGGGGTGACCTTCGACCTGCTGTTCGTGACGATCCAGGCCGCGATCGACGGCATCGGCATCGCGATGGGCCGCACCTCCTATGTGCAGGACGACATCGCCAAGGGCCGTCTCGTGGTTCCCTTCAAGATCGCACTGCCAGCGGACGCCGGGTTCTACCTGGTCACACCGCAGGGCCGCGCCGATTCACCGAAGCTGTCGGCATTCCGCTCCTGGCTCGGCGCCACGGCGCATACCGCGGCCTGATGCGGCGCACGCAGTCTCTACGGCTTTTTTCCGATAGCGGCGGCGCGATTTCGGGTTGGTCACGCCGGACGGGCGTGCCAAATTGCCGCATACGGCAGTCAACTGCCTTGGCCGGCGAGACAATTTGCGCCGGCCGTTTTGCCACGGGGAGGAAAGGGCGCTATGTCGCAGTCGAGTTCATCGCAAGTCCCGCAAGTCAAATCGCGCCTCGGCGCCATCCTGCGCGCGACCAGCGGCAATTTCCTCGAACAGTTCGACTTCTTCCTGTTCGGCTTCTATGCGCAGGACATCGCTAAGGCGTTCTTTCCCGCCCAGAACGAGACCGCGGCACTGCTCAATGCCTATGGCGTGTTCTGGCTCGGCGCGCTGATGCGCCCCGTGGGCGCCATCGTGCTCGGCTCCTACATCGACCGCATCGGCCGCCGGCAGGGCCTGATCGTGACGCTCGCATTGATGGCGCTGGGCACCGTCGTGATCGCGTTCTGTCCAGGCTATGCCGCGATCGGTATCGCCGCTCCGATCATCGTCCTGGTCGGCCGCCTGATCCAGGGCTTCTCGGCCGGCGTCGAACTCGGCGGCGTGTCGGTGTATCTGTCCGAGATCGCGACACCCGGCAATCGCGGCTTCTACACCTCGTTCCAATCGTCCAGCCAGCAGGTGGCGATCTTCGTCGCAGCGATCCTCGGCTTCATATTGAGAGAAGCCATTCCGGGCGACACGTTCCTGGATGCCATGGGCGGCATCGCCAAATGGCGTATCCCGTTCTTTGTCGGATGTTTGATCATTCCCGTCATCTTCATGCTGCGGCGGTCGCTCGAGGAAACTCCGGTCTTTCTGGCCATGAAGAAACATCCGACCGCGAGCGAAGTGTTCGCCTCGGCGCTCGCGAACTGGCGCATCGTCATCCTCGGCATGATGATCGCGGTCCTGACCACCACGACCTTCTATTTCATCACGGTGTACGCGCCCGGCTTCGGCAAGGAGCTCCATCTCTCGGCGACCGGAACCCTGCTCGTAACCCTGCTCGTCGCGGTGACGAATTTCATCTGGAATCCGGTCGGAGGGGCCCTCTCGGATCGGATCGGCCGCAAGCCGGTGCTGATCGCGATTGCGTGCCTGTCGTTCGTGACCGCCTACCCGGCGCTGTCCTGGCTCTCGCACGAGCCCACGCTCGGAAAGCTGCTGGCGGTCCAGATGATGCTGTCGTTCTACTTCGGCGTCTACAGCGGCACGATGCTGGGATGTCTGGTCGAGATCGTGCCCGCGCACGTCCGCACCACCTGCTTCTCGATCGCGTTCGCGCTGGCAGCGGGCCTGTTCGGCACCTTCACCCCCTTCGCGGCGACATCGCTGATCGCACGTACGGGCGACAAGGCCTCTCCGGCCTATTGGCTGATGTTCGGCGCGGCGCTCGGCATCATCGCGGCCCTGATCGTCTATCGGGGCGGCCGGACCGTCGAGCAGCGCGAGACGGTGGCGGCCTGATCTTCAGCATGCAATTGGGGCAGGCCGATCGCCTGCCCCGGCATGTTGCTTTCCATGCCAACAACGATAACAAGAGCGCATGGTTGATCTGACGCGCAGGTTCGACGTCTTGGTGATCGGCGGCGGCAACGCTGCCCTCTGCGCTGCGATCAGCGCACGGCGCGCCGGCGCCTCTGTGCTGGTGCTGGAAGGCGCCCCGAAGTTCTACCGCGGCGGCAACACTCGCCACACCCGCAACATGCGCTGCGCCCATGACGCGGCGACCGAGATCCTCACCGGTCCATACACCGAGGAGGAATTCTGGAAGGATTTGCTGCTGGTGACCGGCGGCCAGACCGACGAGGAACTGGCCCGCTTCATGATCCACGAGTCCAAGGACATATTGAACTGGATCGTCGAGCAGGGCGTGCGCTGGCAGCCCTCGCTCGGCGGCACGCTCAGCCTCGGCCGCACCAACTCGTTCTTCCTCGGCGGCGGCCGTGCGATGCTGAACGCGCTGTATCGCACCGCCGAGGAGCTCGGCGTCGATATCCTCTACGATGCCGAAGTGATCGATCTGAATATCGAGCACGGCATGTTTCTCTCGGCGCAGCTGAAGCAACCGGTCGGCGGCCGGACCGAGGTGCGCGCCTCGACGCTGGTCGCGGCCGCCGGCGGCTTCGAGGCCAATATCGAATGGCTGAAGGAATATTGGGGCGAGGCCGCCGACAATTTCCTGATCCGCGGCACGCCCTATAATCGCGGCGCGATCCTGAAGATGCTGCTGGCCAAGGGCGTGCAGGAGATCGGCGATCCGACGCAGTGCCACGCGGTCGCGATCGACGCCCGCGCGCCGAAGTTCGACGGTGGCATCATCACGCGGCATGACTCCGTGGTGTTCGGCATCGTCGTCAACAAGCATGCCGAGCGCTTCTACGACGAGGGCGAGGACATCTGGCCGAAGCGCTACGCGATCTGGGGCCGCCTGGTCGCCGCGCAGCCGGACCAGATCGCCTACATCATCTTCGATTCGACTGTCGTGACCAGCTTCATGCCGACGCTGTTTCCGCCGATCGCGGGCGCGACGATCGCCGAGCTCGCCGGCAAGCTCGAGCTCGACGCGGCCGCGCTGGAAAAGACCATCACCGACTTCAACGCCGCGGTGCAGCCCGGCACGTTCGATCACACCATCCTCGACGACTGCCGGACCGAAGGCATCACGCCGGCGAAGACGCATTGGGCGCGCAGGATCGAGACGCCGCCCTATCTCGCCTATCCGGTGCGGCCCGGCATCACCTTCACCTATCTCGGCACCCGCGTGAACAAGCAGTCGCGGATGCTGATGAAGGACGGCAAGCCGTCGGCCAACATGTTCGCCGCCGGCGAGATCATGGCCGGCAACGTGCTCGGCAAGGGCTATGCCGCCGGCATCGGCATGACCATCGGCAGCGTGTTCGGCCGCGTCGCCGGACGGGAAGCGGCGAAGAATGCGCGGAACTGATACCGCCTTGCTTACCTCGCCCCGCCTGCGGGGAGAGGTCGTATCGCATCGAAGATGCGATACGGGTGAGGGAGAATCTCCAAGAGCACGGTGCTTGGAGAGCCCCCTCATCCCGACCTTCTCCCCGCACGCGAGGAGAAGGGGAAGATCGGAGGACGAATGTCACGCCTTGCAATCGCTGCGGCTATCCTGATGGCCTCCGCCACGAGCCGCGCCGCCGAGCCGATCGCGCTGCGCGACATGGGCTCATTCCATGTCGGCGGTCGCCTCGTCGAGATATCAGGCAAGCCGGTCAAGGAGGTCACCTTTACGCCCGGCGGAGTGTTGATCCAGACATGGCTGGAAGGCAAGGGGCTGGCGAAGAAGTAACATAGCGTTTTCAAGCGAAGTGGGAACCGGTTCAAGAAAACGCGTCAAACAAAGAGCAATACGCGATGCACGGAACGAGGACATTGCAGGAAGCCGACCGTTTGATGACGGTATGCAATTCCTGCCGTTATTGCGAGGGCCTGTGCGCGGTATTTCCTGCGATGGAGATGCGCCGCGCCTTCTCCGACGGCGACCTCAACTACCTCGCCAACCTCTGCCATGCCTGCGGCGCCTGCTACACCGATTGCCAGTTCTCGCCGCCACATGAGTTCAACGTCAACGTGCCGAAGACGCTCGCGGTGGCGCGCGCCGAATCCTACGCCACCTATGCTTGGCCGCGCGCATTTGCCGGTGCGTTCGCCCGCAACGGCCTCGTCATCAGCGTGATCGCGGCGCTTAGCGTCGCCGCCTTCATCTTCGGCTTCGCCGCGCTCAACGACCGCGGCGTGCTCACCGGCATCCACACCGGGCCCGGCGCGTTCTACAAGCTGATGCCACACAATGCGATGGCGCTGTTGTTCGGTGCCGCCCTGCTCTACGCGATTGTCGCGCTGGCGATGGGCGTGCGCGCATTCTGGCGCGATATCGGCGAGCCCGTCGGCATGACGACGGATGCGAAATCGCTGTTGCAGGCGGTCCGCGATGCCGGCGAGTTGCGCTATCTCGACGGCGGCGGCGTCGGCTGCTTCAACGAGGACGACCACCCGACCGACCGCCGCAAGCTGTATCACCACTTCACCTTCTACGGCTTCGCGCTGTGCTTCGCCGCGACCTGCGTCGGCACGCTCTACCACTACCTCCTGGCGCGCGAGGCGCCCTATGCATGGTGGGACCTGCCGGTCGTGCTCGGCACACTCGGCGGCATCGGCCTCGTCGTCGGACCGATCGGGCTCTTGTCGGAGAAATGGAAGCGCGACCGCGTGCTGGTCGACGAGCGGGCCATGGGCATGGACACCGCGTTCATCCTGATGCTGTTCCTGACCAGCGTCACCGGCCTTGCCTTGCTGTTGTGGCGCGAGAGCGCCGCGATGGGCCCGCTGCTGGCCCTGCATCTCGGCGTGGTGTTCGCGCTGTTCATCACCATGCCCTACGGAAAATTCGTGCACGGCATCTACCGCTTCGTCGCGCTGGTGCGCTACGCGCGGGAGCGGCAGATGATGGCGGAGTGAATTACGCCTTGCCGACCCGCCCTACGACGTTTTCGTCGCCAGGGCACAAAACCGCTGCTCCGCGTCCACCAGGCGAGCCGCAGTGAAACCCGCGGCCACAAGTCTGTCCGCCACCCCATCCTTGGGCTGCCCGGAATGGGACGTGAAGCCGAGCGCGACCCGGCCGCCCGGCTTCGTAACTCGCCTTATCTCCCGCAGCCCTGTGATCGCGTCCGGCCAAACCTGCATCGAGTTGATCGCCAGTACCTTGTCGAAGCTGCCGTCATCGAATGGCAAGTGCTCCACCGAGCCCAGCCGCAGGTCGACACGACCATCCTGAATCGCGGCGCCGTTCCGTGCCCGGGCCTGCTGGACCATCTCCGGCGACGCATCGACGCCCGCGATTGAGCCCGCCGGGATCGCATTCGTCAAACGTTGAATGACCACGCCGGGACCGAAGCCGACTTCCAGCACACGGTCGTTCGGTCTCAACTCAAGAAGATCCGTGACCCACGCCCCGCAGTCGGCGTTCATGTGCGCCATGACCATGCCGCCCAGCCTGCCCAACAGGCCCTGTGGCCGTCCAAACGCGCGCAAGAGAAGGCTTCGCATGATGCTCACCGACTGCCTCCGGTGAACCTGGTTTCAGACCCGATGATCGCTATAGATCGACCACCACGTAGTCGCTTTCCACCGCAACCTTGATGGTTTCGGCGACATACGGCCCCTTCACCACATTGGTGCCCGGCTCGACGCTGACGGGATAGGCGCGCACGCGGAAGCGGCGCGGATCGCAATAGGACTGGCCGGTGCGGATATCGAACTCCCAGCCGTGCCAAGGACAGCGCAGGATCTCGCCGAGCTTGGTGTATTCGATCTCGCCGGGATCGGACGACGATGCGAGCCCGATCAGCGGCCCCTCGCACAGCGCCGCACCTTGATGCGGGCAGCGGTTCAACAGGCCGAAGAACTCACCCTTGACGTTGAAGACGGCGATCGGCCGCCCGTCGATCTCGAGGAATTTTCGCGAACCCGGCGGCAACTCGTCCACCGGAGCGATCACATGTCTTGCCATTAAGAGACGCCGTAAAGCTGCTTGGCATTGTCGAGATAGAACGCCTGGCGGTTGGCGTCGCTGACGCCGGCCGGCAGCACGCGCGACGGCTCGTCGTAATCCCAGTGCGGGTAGTCGGTCGCGAATAACAACTTGTCCCAGCCGATCCACTCGATGGTCTGGAACAGATGGTCGCGACTCTCCGGGTCCTCCATCGGCTGCGTCGTCCACCAGATGTGATCGCGGATATATTCCGACGGCTTGCGTTTCAGATGCGGCACCTCGCTGTGCAGCCGCGCGAACACCTTGTCGAGCCGCCACGCCAGCGACGGCGCCCAGCCGAAGCCGGCCTCGACCATCACCATCTTCAGTTTCGGGTAGCGCTCGAACACACCCTCGAGCACGAGGCTCGCCAGCGCGGTCTGCTGGCACTGCGAATGGCCGACCATTTCCTCGATGTAGTGGCTTGGCCAGCCCGAGGCGGTGATCGGGTTGCCGCCGAAACCGAAGGCATGCACGCCGATCGGAAGGCCGGCCTCCTGCGCCGCCTCATAGATCGGCCAGTAGCGGCGCTGGCCAAGCGGCTCGACGTTACGGCTCAGCAGCAGCACCTGAACGAAATTCTTGTCCCCTGCCCGTTTGCGGATTTCCGCGGCGGCCGACACGCCATCCTCATTGGCGACGACGACCGAACCCTTCAGCCGGGAGTCCTTGCTGGTCCATTTCTCGATCTGCCAGTCATTGATCGCCGAGCAGACCGCGCCGGCGAGATCCTGGTTGCGGAGCCCTTGTCCGGTGGCGAGCGGGTTGAGCACGCCGAGCGCGACATTGTTGGGATCGAGATGCTGCTTCTGCATGAAGGACAGCGAAGAGCCCTGCGGGCCGCCTTCCGGCGGATAGGCATCGCGGCGCGACGCGTTCGGTTGCGCCTTCGGATAGGGCGGGCCTTCCATCATGCCCTGATAGGCCTGGATGCCGAAGGTTTCGAGATGCGCGTGCCAGCGCTTGGCCAGATAAGGATACAGCTCGTCCTTGGTCGCGCGCGCCGGATGAATGTCGCAATCCGCGATCGCGGTCTTGATGCCGGTCGACGATGCCGCGTCCGGGCGCTCCCGAAGCTGGATGTTCATCGCGTCGTCTCCTCTTCAGTTCTGGGCATGACCTTGTCCGAAAACCGGAGGCCGCTTTTCGGGATCATGCCCCACCTTGAGCCGCGGATAGGTCGCATGCGGGTTGTCGATCATGATCTTGCGGACCAACTCCGGCGACAACCCCCGCGGCAGCACCTCGTTACCGTCGAACTGCCAGTGCGGATAGTCCGTCGAGAATAGGAGCAATTCGTCCGACTGCATATGGTCGAACAGCCGGTTCAACGTCTCGGGTTCCGGCGGCGCGTCGACCGGCTGCAGCGAGAAGCGGATGTTGCTGCGCACAATTTCCAGCGGCGCCCGGTCGACCCACGGCGTCTCCATGCGCACGCCGCGCCAGAACTTGTGCAGCCGCCACAGGAACGGCGGCAGCCAGGTGAAGCCGGATTCCAGCATCACCATTTTCAGCTTCGGGTGGCGCGCGAACACGCCCTCGACGATCAGGCTGGTGAGCTGGGTCTGGAACGCCTGCGCCTGCGCGACATAGTCCTCGATGTGATAGGAGCCCCAGCCGACCGAGGTCGGCGGGTTGTGATAGGCGCTGCCGGCATGGATACCGATCGGCAGGCCCAGCCGTTCGGCCGCCGCGTAGATCGGCCAGTAGTGACGCTTGCCGAGCGGCATGTCGCCCATGACAAGCATCAGCACCTGCACGAAGCGCTGGTCCTGCGCACAGCGCTCGATCTCGGCGACCGCCTTCTCGATGCTCTGCACAGGGATCACGATGGAGCCGCGCAGGCGATCGTCCTTGTCGAGCCATTCCTTGACCAGCCAGTCGTTCAGCGCGCGGCAGAACGCATCGGCCATGTCCTCGGAGAACACCATCTGCACGCCGTAGAGCGGATTGCAGATGCCATAGGCGGTGCCGAACCGGTCGAGCGCCTGGTGCTGCATGTCGGCGAGGCTCGAGCCCGGCTTGCCTTGTGCGGGCCGCCAGTCCGGCCGCGACGAGATCGGCGAGTTGGTGGGATAGGATTGCGAGACCAGGTCGGTCATGCCGCGCGTCGTCACCTGGTCGCGCCAGTAATCGTTCATGTATGGCAGCAGGCTGGTGAGGTGAGGCACGGCGGGATGCAGATCGCAATCCACGCCGCCCGAGATCGGCGACGTCATCAGGTTTCCTCGACGAGTTTCCTCTGCATACGCTCTCACGACAACGCGCGAGGCGCGGGCTGGTTGTTGTCCGATATTCAAGCAGGCCGGGCCGCGATCCGCAACTCGGCAGGGACTGGTGTGGTGTGCTAGGAAGGCAGAACGCCCTACAGGAATTTCATGGCAAGCAACGAGAAAGAGCGCCGATGAACGCACTCACATCCATCGCCGAGCAGGTCGCCGCCAAACTGATCGCGAACAAGCAGACGATTGCGGTCGCGGAATCATCCACCGGCGGGCTGATCTCGGCATCGCTGCTCGCAGTACCCGGCGCTTCGGCCTACTTCCTCGGCGGCGGCGTGATCTACACCCGCGATGCGCGGCGCGCACTGATGGATATTCCGGATGACGCAATGCGCGGTCTCCGCTCGTCGTCGGAGCCCTACGCGCAACTGCTGGCGCGGCAGATCCGCGAACGGCTATCGACCGATTGGGGATTGTCGGAGACCGGCGCCGCCGGCCCGACCGGCAACCGCTACGGCGATGCCGCCGGCCACAGCTGCATGGCGATCGCAGGTCCGAAGCAGCAGGTGATCACGCTCGAGACCGGAAGCGGCGACCGGGCCGCGAACATGCAGGCGTTCGCGAAGGCGGCGCTGGAGTTGTTGTTGAGGAATCTGTCGCGCTAATTCTCCACTGTCGTCCCGGGCAAGCGAAGCGCGACCCGGGACCCATAACCACGACTGCCAACGTTGAAGATCGCTGGGGCCACGGCCGTGTGCTGCAACGATCCGCGGTGGTTATGGGTCCCGGCTTACGCCGGGACGACGTGTGGAGGGATATTCGCGAACCCTACTTCTCGCGGAACGAGCGCATGAACTGGTCGCTCAACGGCTTCATCAGATACGACAGCATGGTGCGGTCGCCGGTCTGGACGAAGGCTTCCACCGGCATGCCCGGGATGATCTTCACCTCGCTGCCGAGGCGCGCGACCTCTTCCGGCGGCATCGAGACGCGGATGGTGTAGTAGCTCTGCCCGGTGCGCTGGTCGGTGGTGGTGTCGGCGGAAACGCGGGTGACGACGCCGTTGAGCTCGGGCGTGGTGCGCTGGTTGAAGGCGGAGAGCCGCAACAGCGTCTTCTGGCCGACCTGCAGCTTGTCGATGTCCTGTGGATTGACCTTGGCCTCGACCGACAGATCGTCGGCCTTCGGCACGATCATCATGATGGCATCGCCGGCGGTGATGACGCCGCCGACGGTGTGGACGGTCGATTGCAGCACCACGCCGTCCTGCGGCGCGCGGATCTCGATGCGCCGAAGCTGATCCTCGGCGGTGACCTTGCGCTCGACGAACTCACCGATCTTGTCGTTGGTCTCGCGCAGGTCCTTCGAGACTTCCGACAGCATGTCCTTGTCGACCTGGATGATCTGCAGCTCGGTCTCGGTGATCTTACCCTTGGCCTGGGCGCGCGAGGCGATGTACTGCGCGCGTTCGCCGGCGAGACGCGCCGCGTCGCGCTCCAGCGTGGTCAGGCGGGTGAGCTGCACCAGATGCTGCTCATAGAGCTGGCGAACGCCGACCAGTTCCTGCTGCACAAGCGCGATCTCCTTGTCCTTGGCGGCTTCCTGCGCCTGCAGGCCCGCGATCTCCTCGTTGAGCTGGGTCACGCGCTCGCGCAACTGCGCCTTCTGGCCGGTGCGGCCGTTGACCCGCACCTCGAACAGCTTGGTTTCGCTCGTCATGATATCGCGAACGTCGGGATCCCTCGCCTGCTCGGTGAGCTGCGGCGGAAACGCGATCTTGTCGAGCGCCTGCTGCTCGCCCTGGAGCCGGGCCGCGCGCGCATAGAGGCCGTTCAGCGTCTTGACCACGATCGCAAGGCTCGCCTTCACGACAGTCTCGTCGAGACGCACGACGACATCGCCCGCCTTCACCGTGTCGCCGTCGCGCGCAAGGATTTCGCCGACGACGCCGCCGGTCGGATGTTGCACCTTCTTGACGTTGGTATCGACCACCACCGAGCCCGGCGCGATCAGCGCGCCCGAGATCGGCACCGCCGCCGCCCAGCCGCCGACGCCGCCGCCCAGCACCAGAACCACGGCGAGGCCGACCACGAGGTGCTTCCGGATCGAAGCATGTGCGTTGCGCGGCTGATCGGTCATGCGGTCGTTCATGACTTGGTCGCCCCGGCATCGGCAACGATCTTGATCGGCGTCGGCACCGGCGGGGCGGCGCGCTGCAGCACCTGCGCCAGCACGGTTTCCTTCGGCCCGAAGGTCTGCATGCGGCCGTCCTTCAGCACCAGCAGCTGGTCGACGCCCTCGATGCCGATTGGCCGGTGCGCGACCACGATGACGACGGCGCCACGCTCGCGGGCGCCGCGCACCGCGCGAGTCAGCGCCTCGTCGCCCTCGCTGTCGAGGTTGGAGTTCGGCTCATCCAGCACGATCAGGAACGGACTGCCGTAGAGCGCACGCGCCAGCGCCACGCGCTGGGCCTGGCCGGCGGAGAGAGCGGTGCCCTGCTCGCCGACCTGGGTGTCGTAACCCTCGCGCATCTTGATGATCATCTCATGCACGCCGGCCTCCTTGGCCGCCGCGATGATGCCGTCGGACTTGGCGTCGGGATCGAACCGGCAGATGTTCTGCGCGACGCTGCCGGCGAACAGTTCGACGTCCTGCGGCAGATAGCCGACATAGCGGCCGAGTTCGTCCGACGACCATTGGTCGAGCGCGGCACCGTCGAGCCGCACCTTGCCGCGCGCCGGCACCCAGACGCCGACCAGCGCCCGGATCAACGACGATTTGCCGGACCCGCTCGGGCCGATCACGCCGACGCCGCTGCCGGCTTCGACGGCGAAGCTGACGTCCTGCACGATGGGACGCTGGTCGCCCGGCGCAACCATGGTCACCGCCTCGACCGTCAGCTTCTTCTCCGGCGGCTGCAGCAGCGTCTGCGTCGGCCGCGCCGGAATCTGCTGCAGCAGGCGGTTGAGGCGCTGCCAGCTCTGCCGCGCGGCGACGAAGCTCTTCCAATGCGCGATCGCAAGATCGACCGGCGCCAGCGCCCGCGCGCTCAGGATCGAACCGGCGATGATGATGCCGCCGGTGGCCTCCTGGTGGATCACGAGATAGGCACCGACCGCGAGCACGGCCGATTGCAGCATCATGCGCAGCACCTTGGCGACCGCACCGAGCCCGCCGGTGACGTCGCTGGCACGCTGGTTGCCGGAGAGATACTCCTCGTTGGCCTCGTTCCAGCGCTTGTTCATCCGCCCGGCCATGCCCATCGCCACCAGCACTTCGGCATTGCGGCGGCTGGAGGCGGCGAGATCGTTGCGCCGCGCCGCGAGCGACATCGCTTCCCTGGCCGGTGTTCGCGACATGTATTCGGTGATCAGCGTCAGGGTCACCAGGATGATCGCGCCAACCAGCGCCGTGACGCCGAGCAGCCAGTGGAACGCGAAGCAGATCAGCATGTAGAACGGCAACCAGGGCAGATCGAAGAACGCGCCGGGGCCCATGCTGCCGAGGAAGGAGCGTATATTGTCGAGATCGCGCAGCGGCTGCAGGCCCTCGCTGCGATTGCCGGCCATCAGCGGCAGCCGCACGATGGTGTCGAACACCCGCGCATTGAGCGCCTCGTCGAGCGAAGTGCCGACGCGGCCGAGAATTCGTCCGCGCAAGAGATCGAGCACGCCCTGGGCGATGTAGAGCACGGCCGCGATGACGACGAGGCCGACCAGGGTCGGCACGCTGCGGCTCGGCAGCACGCGGTCATAGACCTGCAGCATGAACATTGAACCTGTCAGATACAGCAGGTTGATCATGCAACTGATGAGGCCGACGCCGATGAAGGCACTGCGGCATGCGCGCAGCGCCTCAGCCAGTTCGGAACGCCGGACAGCGGGCGCGGCTGCCATAAAAACCGATCTCTGCAAAACAAAAGAGTTACGTGATCACCACGTTGTATAGACGTTTGCGACCACCGTCCATTTTAAGTCGCCCCAACCAAAGCATGGTTCGCGGTCTATTTTTGTGATCCCACAGACAGTTGACGGAATAATTAGGGTTAACCGGTCGCGGAACCCGGGCCTGCGGCGGACGCACTTCTCGGCAAGGGCACGAGAACGACCGACATCGCGACCCGGCCGATCTCGCCGTCGACATCGAGCAAGACCCCGCAGCCGATGCCAAGCCCGGCCTCCGGGCGCCAGCGGGCCTCGGCGCGGATGCCGATCCACGCGCCGCGCGGCGGCCTGAACAGCTGCACCGCGAGGTTCGGATTGGGATCAGCCACCGCGTTCTGCACCGGGCGTGCGATGCCGTGGGTCCAGTCGGCCGGACCGAGCACGCGCGCGAGCGGGCCGGCATCCGCGATCACCTCATGATGCATGCGAAACCAGGCGACGTCGCCGCCGGCCCGAGCCTCCATCGCGTCCATGAACCAACTGCGGCCGTGGACGGCGTGCGGGCTGCGCAACGGAAAGCGCATGGGATCGACCGGGTCGGCCGTACTGGCCTGAAAACCGTGGACCTCGACCGCACGTTCGCGCGACAACGTCACCCGCACGGTCGCGCAGGGTTGCGCCTCGCCGGCCGGCCAGAGCGTGTTGTCGACGACGCTGACCCGGCCGCCTTCGGTCACCACGGTGACATGCGTGCGCAATTCCGCCATCGGTGTCGGCCGCAGGAACCAGACCGATGCCGAGATCGCGGTGCCCCAGTTGCGCGCGTTGGCCATGGCTTCGACCTCGGCGGTCAGGAGGCTCGCGACCGCGCCGCCCTGAAGGCCAGCGAACGGCCCGGCCGCCAGCGCGGCGGGCCTCCAGTGATGCGGCGTGGCAGTAGGTTCGAAGATGGCCAAGGCGAGTGGTCCTGAGGTGAGCGGGATTGAGCGTTCGGCCAATCTGATCCAAGTATAGCGGCTATGACAAAAGGCCATTCATCACTCGAGGTGAACAGGATTCACCCATTGGATGCTCCCGATCCGCGGGTCATCCCGCCGCTTTCGGCACTGCTCGCCTTCGAGCGTGCGGCGACGCAACTCAGCTTCCGCCGCGCCGCCCGCGACCTGTCGCTGAGCCCGTCGGCGATCAGCCACCAGATCCGCGGGCTGGAACAGCAGTTCGGCACCAGGCTATTCGTCCGCGGCGCGCGCTCGGTGCGGCTGACCGCGGACGGCGAACGCTACCTTGCAAAGGTGTCGGCGGCGCTGGCGACGCTGGACGAGGCGAGCCGCGACATGCTGCGGCAACGCGGCGAGACCGGCGGGGAACTGTGGATCAGCTCGCTGCCGTTCTTCACCAGCGCGGTGCTGCTGCCGGCGCTGCCGGAGTTCAAGCGGCGCCATCCGCAACTGACACTGCGGATCGAGGCCACCCATCAATATGCCGACTTCAACGGCTCCCGTGTCGACGTCGCGATCCGCTACGGCCGGGAACACGCCGCCGGGCTCAAGGTCGAGCCGCTAGTCCAGGTCAGGGGATTGCCGGTCTGCACGCCGGCGCTGGTCAAGGCAGGGCTTCGGGCTCCTGCGGACCTGTCGCGCGAGGTGCTGATCCACGTCACGACGCAACCGCGGGCGTGGCCGGCCTGGCTGAAGGAGGCCGGGCTGCCGCATCTCGCCCCGCGCGGGCATCTGTGGCTCGACAGCGTGCCGGCGATGCTGGAAGCCGCCGAGCATGGGCTCGGCGTGGCGCTGGCGTTGGCGCCCCTGATCAAGGCGCGGCCGGGCTTCGGCAAGCGGCTGGTGGCGCCGTTTGCGTTCGAGCCGGCACATCACGAGACGATCTATCTGGTCTCCCGCACCGAGCAGGCGCGGGACCGGCGGATTTCAGCGGTGCGGCGCTGGATCGCAGACGCGGTCGCGCGGGCGAGCTAAGCGCGTTTTCGAGCGAAGTGGGCTCCGGTTCGCGTGAAGAAAACGCGTCAAACAGAAATCTAGGCCGTCGCGACGCTGGGCTCCGCCAGGACGCAGCGCGCCTGGTGGCCCGGTGCGACCGGCACATTCGGCGGCAAGCTTTCGCTACACCGCTGTTCGGCGAACTTGCAACGCGGTGCAAACGAGCAGCTCGCCGGCGCGTGGTCGAGCGAGGGCGGCGTGCCCGGGATGGTTTCGAGCCGCTGACCGCGCATCGCGCCGTGAATGGTCGAGGCCAGCAGGCCCTTGGCATAGGGATGCACCGGCGTGCGCACGATATCGCGCAAGGCGCCCTGCTCCACAATCTGCCCGGCATACATCACCGCGACGCGGTCGCAGATCTCGATCGCAACGCCGATGTCGTGGGTGACAAAGATGACCGACATGCCGAACTCGCGCTGCAACTCGCGCAGCAGCAACAGGATCTGGATCTGCACGGTGGCATCGAGCGCGGTGGTCGGCTCGTCCGCGAGCAGGACCTTCGGCTTGCAGGCCAGCGCGAGCGCGATCATCGCACGCTGACGCATGCCGCCCGACATCTCGTGCGGATAGGACTCCAGCCGCCGCTTCGCCGAGGGGATCCGCACCACTTCGAGCATCTCGAGCGCGCGCGCCGTGGCCTCGCGTTCGCTCTTGCCCTCGTGACGCATCACCGTCTCGGCGATCTGGCGGCCGATGGTGTAGACCGGATCGAGCGCCAGCGCCGGCTCCTGGAAGATCATCGAGACGGTCTGGCCGCGGAATGCGGATAGCGCCTCGTCGTCCATCGCCAGCACCTCCCGGCCCAGCACCTTGACGCTGCCGGAGATCTGCGTGCGCTTCCGCGGCAGCAGCCGCATCAGCGCGCGCAAGGTCACGCTCTTGCCCGAGCCGGACTCGCCGAGCAGCCCCAACACCTCGCCTTCGCCGAGCGACAGGCTGAGATCGTTCACGGCATGGACCGTGCGATCGCCGGTGAAGCGGATGTTGAGGTTGTTGATCTCGACGAGGTTGGTCATGCGAGCTTGGGCACCTTGGCGTGGAAATCGGTCGCGCGCTGGAACGCGGCGCCGATCCGGAGCAGTGTGGCCTCCTCGAAGGAGCGGCCGATCAGCTGCATGCCGACCGGCAGTCCCGTCTTGGTGAAGCCGGAGGGAATCGAGAGCGACGGCAGGCCGAGATAGTTGACCGGACGGGTGAACCGCGTCAGCCGCTGGATCACCGCCTCCGCACCCGGACCGTTACCGACATCGCTCTCTGCGATTGTCGGCGCCGGCACCGGCGAGGACGGCGCGATCACAGCATCGACGCCGTTGACCGCCGCATTGTGCGCGGCGAGCGCGGGCCCACGCCAACGCATCGCCTCGAGATAGGTGACGGCAGGAATGGTCAGGCCGTTCTGCAGCCGCATCAGGACCTGCGCACCGTAATCCTGCGGCCGCTCGATCATCCAGCGCTTGTGGAGGGCGGCAGCCTCGACCGCGAGCACCAGTTGCGACGCCGCACCAAGCTGGCGCTGGTCGGGCAGCTCGACCTTGACGATTTCGGCGCCCTCCCGCTTCAGCGTCGCCACCGTCTCATCGAGGACGCGCGCCACCTCCGAATCGAGGTCGTCGACATAGAACGCCGTCGGGACGCCGATCTTGAGACCCTTCAGCGGCTGCCTGGTCGCAGCCATGTAGTCCGGCACCGGCTGCGTCGACGCGGTGAGATCCTCGGGGTCGGCGCCGGCCATCAGGCCGAGCAGCAGCGCGCAATCCTCCGCGGTCTGCGCCAGTGGACCGACGGTATCGAGCGACTGCGACAGCGGCATCGCGCCGGCGCGGCTGACGCGGCCGACGGTCGTCTTCAGGCCGGTAACACCGCAGAAATGCGCCGGCATGCGGATCGAGCCGCCGGTGTCGGAGCCGAGCGCGGCGAAGGTGAGCCGTGCGGCGACCGCCGAGCCCGAGCCGGATGACGAACCGCCGGTGATGTGCTCGACATTCCAGGGATTGCGCACCGCACCGTAATGCACGTTGTGACCGGTCGGCCCATAGGCGAACTCGACCATCTGCAGCGAGCCGAGCCGGATCTGCCCGGCATCCTTCAGCCGCTGCAACGCCGTCGACGTTGTCTTCGGCACGAAGTCGCGGCGGATCAGCGAGCCACAGGTCACGACCTTGCCGGCGTCGTAATACATGTCCTTGTGCGCCAGCGGCACGCCGTGCAGCGCGCCACGACTCCTGCCTTTGGCGAGGTCGGCATCAGCCTCGGCCGCCGCGGCAAGCGCCTGTTCGGATTCAATTGCCATAAAGGCGTTGAGACGCGGCTGCCATTGCGCAATGCGATGCAGCACGGCACGCGTCACCTCATGCGAGGAGACCTTCTTCTCGGCGATCGCCTCGGCGACCGCGGTCAGCGTCATCAGGGCCGGATCAGCGCTCATTTCGACACCTTTGCGATCTGCGCCAGCAGGAAGCTCGCGGGTTCGAGATCGAAGGGCAGCGTGCCGGCGATCGGCGCGAAGCCGTCGAATGCGGGTCCGATCGAGTTGGCGATGCGGGTGGCGACTTCATCATCAGCGGGCACGTCGGCGACGTGCGCGATCACCTTGACGTCCTTGGGAGTGGGTCTGGTCATGCCGCGTTTTCTCCTTTTGCTTTTGCCGGCGCGCGGCTGTGCCCCGAGCCAGGAATGGCCATGTAGCACGCCGCTTGATGGCCCATTGTATCGAGATCGCTGAGTTTTGGCGTGTCGTTTGCGCAGAGCGGCTCCGCAAACGGACAACGGGTGTGAAACCGGCAGCCCGGCGGCGGATCGATCGGGTTGGGCGGATCGCCGGAGATCGGCGGCACCTCGGTGCGCTTGTCGGGATCGGATGACGGCATCGCCGCCAGTAGCGCGCGGGTATAGGGATGCGCCGGCGCATCCCAGACCGCATCGACCGGGCCGAGTTCGACGACCTCGCCGAGATACATCACCAACACCCTGTCGGAGATGTAGCGGACGACGTTGAGATCGTGGCTGATGAACAGATAAGTCAGGCCGAATTCGCGCTTCAAATCGGCGAGCAGATTGAGCACCTGCGCCTCGACCGACTTGTCGAGCGCGGAAACCGCCTCATCGAGGATCACGAGCCGCGGCGACAGCGCGAGCGCGCGGGCGATGTTGACGCGCTGGCGCTGGCCGCCGGACACTTCATGCGGATAGCGGTTGGCGAAAATCTCCGGCCGCAGGCCGACCTTGCCGAGCAGTTCGCGCGCCAGCGTCCGCGCCGTGTCGTCGGCCATGCCGTGGACCTTTGGTCCGAAGGCGATGGATTCCTCGATGGTGAGGCGCGGGTTGAGCGACGCGTAGCTATCCTGGAACACCATCTGCACGCCGCGCCGAAGATCACGCAGCGAGAGCGCCGGCCCGACCTGCCGACCATCATAGATGATGTCGCCGCCATCACGGGGCATCAGATGCATCAGCAGCCGCGCCGTGGTCGATTTGCCGCAGCCGGATTCGCCGACGATACCGACGGTCTCGCCCTTCATGACCGCGAAGCTGACATCGTCGACGGCGCGAACGGTCTTGCGTGGGCCGAACAACCCGCCGCGCACCGGGAAGTGCTTGGTCAGCCCCGTGACCTGCAGCAGCGGCTGCGCGGCGCCGCCGATGTCGGCGACCGGCTCCAGCATGTCGGACACGGGATTGGCATCCGTCATCGCACTAGTTCCTGATGTCCATGGCGCTGCGCATGCCGTCGCTGAGCAGATTGAAGCAGATCGAGACCGCGAAGATCATCGCACCCGGCAGCGCCGCGACCCACGGATTGACATAGATCGCGGTGCGCAGCGTGTTCAGCATCAGACCCCATTCCGGCTCCGGTGGCTTTGTACCCAGCCCGAGGAAAGAGAGGCCGGCGGCCAGGATCATCGACACCGAGATCAGGCCGGTGGCGTAGACGAAGATCGGGCCGAGCACATTGCCGAGCATGTGAACGCGCATGATGGTGAAGGGACCGGCGCCGGAGGCGCGCGCCGCCTCGACGAAATCCATGCTGCGGACGCCGGTGGTGACGCTTTCGGCGACGCGGGTGATCTGCGGCACGAACACGATGGTCAGCGACACGATCGAATTGGTGATGCCGGCGCCGAGCGCGCCCGAGATCGCGATCGCCAGCAGCACCGACGGGAAGGCGTAGAACACGTCGACGGTTCGCATGATCGCGGTGTTGAGCTTGCCGCCGACGTAGCCGGCGACGAGGCCGAGCGAGGTGCCGATCACGAATGCGAAGATCACCGGCAGGATGCCGATCACCAACGAGAGACGGCCGCCATAGATCAGACGCGCCAGCATGTCGCGGCCGAGCTCGTCGGTGCCGAGCGGATAGCCCGGCGTGCCGATATGGCGGAGACGGCGGATCATCGAGCCCTGATAGGGATCGGCGAGATGCAGCCACGGCGCCAGCAGCGCCGAGGCAAAGATCAGCAGCAGGATGATCGCGCAGGCCATGCTGACCTTGTCGCGCCTGATCCGTCGCCCGACCGTCGCCCAGTAGCCGCGCGCCTTGCTCGCGGGTGCGGCTTGCAATGCAGTATCTGACATCGCACTCATGCGAAGCCCCTTGGTTGGAGCATGATCTCCGCGGAAAGCCGGTCTCCACTTTTCCGGATCATGCTCTAACTCCGCTTGATGCGCGGATCGATCGCGGCCTGCGCGATGTCGACCAGGAGATTGAGCAGCACGAAGAACAGCGCCAGCACCAGGATCGTGCCCTGAAGCAGCGGCAGGTCGCGCTGAAAGATCGCCGAGTTGAGCAGGAGGCCCGAACCCGGCCAGGAGAACACGGTCTCGATCAGGATCGAGCCGCCGAGCATATAGCCGAGCTGCAAGCCCATCACCGCGAGCGCGGTCGGCGCCGCGTTCTTGATGACGTGACGGAACACCTCGGTCTCGCGCAGGCCCTTGGCGCGCAGCGCTTCGACGAAATCCTGGCTCAGAATGTCACCGGTCAGCGCACGCACGGTGCGGGTGACAATGCCCATCGGGATCACCGAGGTGGTGATCGCCGGCAGCACCAGATAGCGCAGATGCTCCCAGTCCCATGCCCAGGCGCCGGAGCCGCCGGGCCCGGCGCCAACCGCGGGCAGCCAGTTGAGCTGCACCGAGAAGATGATGACCAGCACCATGCCGAGCCAGTAATGCGGCAGCGAGACGCCGGCGATGGCAATTGATGTCGCGACCTTGTCGACCCAGGTGTCGCGGAAATAGCCGGCGATCAGGCCGAACAGCAGGCCGAGCGTGAAGCCGATCATCGCGGCGGCGATCGCCAGCATCACGGTGTTGCCGACTGCGCGCATCACCTCCGACAGGACCGGCCGCCCGGTCGCAATCGAATTGCCGAGATCACCATGGATCGCGCGCCACAGCCACAGGCCGAATTGCACGGGCAGCGGACGATCGAAGCCGTAGGCTGAACGCAGTTGCGCAGCGAGCTCCTGCGAGGCATCGGCCGGCAGCACCGCGACCAGCGGGTCGCCGGGCGTGATGTGCACCAGGAGAAAGCACACCAGCGCGACGCTGAGCACGATCGGAATGACGTAGACGATCCGTCTGGACGTATAGGCGAGCACGTTGCGTTCTCTCTTCCTTCTCCCCTTGTGGGAGAAGGTGGCGCGCGGAGCGCGCCGGATGAGGGGTTCTGTCCGCGGCTCCAGTCAGTTCACGACAATGAGGAGTGTCCGCGGAGACGACCCCTCACCCGGCTTCGCGGAAGCTCACCATCGGGCGGCGCTTCGCGCCGACCCGGTGGCGAAGCCACCCTCTCCCACAAGGGGAGAGGGTGCACCGGTCTACGCCTCCCGTGTCACGGCGCGACCGTGACCGGCGAGAAGTCGACGAACCAGCTCTTCGGCTGCACGAATCCCTTGATCTTCGGGCTCATCGCACGCGGCGCCACGTCGTGGGCGACGTAAAGGAACGCCGCATCATCGACCGAGGCCGCGTGCAGTTCGGCGAGCGCCGCGTCGCGGGCCGCAGGCTCGAAGGTCTGGCGGGCCTTCTTCACCAGCTCGTCGAATTTCGGATTGTTGTTGAAGCCCCAATTGTTGGAGACCGGCGGCGCCATGCCGGATTGCAGGAAGCGCACCAGCGCGAAGAATGGATCCATCGCTGCATAGGTGACGTTGATCGCGTTCGAGCCGTTGGCCGACGGATCCTTGGCGCCGCGCCGCCAGTTGGTGAACAGCGTATTCCACTCGATGACGTCGAGCTGCACATCGAAGTAGCACTCCGCCAAAGCCTGTTGCAGATATTCGTTCATCGGCAATGGCAGCATCTGGCCCGAACCCGACGCCGAGGTCTGGATCTTGACCGTCAGCTTCTTGTTCGGACCGAAGCCCGCCTCCTGCATCAGCTTCTGTGCGGCCGGCTTGTCGTACTTGATCTGGAACGTCGGGTTGCCGCGCCAGGGATGGCCGGGCTCGAACGTGCCGGTCGCAGGCACCATCAGGCCCGCGAGCAGGCCGTCGCGCAGTCCTTCGCGATCGATGCAGAGGTTGGCGGCCTTGCGGACGCGGATGTCGTTCCACGGCGAGCCCTCGACGCGCGAGAACTGCCAGGGCCAGACATGCGGCTCCTCGTTGGAATAGAGATTGAAGCCACGCTGCTTGATCTCGGGCAGCGCGTCCGGCGCCGGTGCCTCGATCCAGTTGACCTGCCCGGACAGCAGCGCCGCGGTGCGCGCGTTAGCCTCCGGCATCGGCAGCAGCACCATCTTGTCGGTCTTCGGCACCCGCGCCTTGTCCCAGTAGTTCTCGTTCTTCACCAGCTCAAGGCGCTCGCGCGGTGTGAAGCTCGACATCTTCCACGGGCCGGTGCCCGACGCATCCTTGGCGAACGCCGCCCATGCGGCCTGCGACTTCGCCTTGGCATCGGCGCCCTCCGCCTTGTCATAGAACTGCTGCCACTTGGCCGGGCTGGCGATGAACAGATTGGTGAGGTTGATCGGCAGGAAGCTGTCGGGCTCCTTGGTGGTCAATTCCACCGTCATGTCGTCGATCTTGCGCGCCGAGACCAAGGTCGGCATGCGCGAGGCGGTGACGCCGACCTGGCTCGCGTCATATTGCGGCGCGTCCTGCTTCAGCACCTTGTCGACATTCCAGACCACCGCGTCGGCGTTGAACGGCGAGCCGTCGTGAAAGACGACGCCGGGACGCAGCTTGAACACCCACTTGGTCTTGTCGTTGTCGTCGACCTTCCACTCGGTGGCGAGGCCCGGGATCATCGCGCTCGCCTTGTCCGACGAGGACAGGTCCCACATCGTCAGCGCGTCGTACATCGTCAGGCCGGTGAAGCGATTGCCCTCAAAACCCTGGTCGGGCTGGCCGAGCGTGCGCGGAATATCGGCAGCCGTCATGCCAATGCGCAGCACGGTCTCGGCGCTGGCGATCGCCGGCGCACAATTGGCCATCGCGAGCGCCAGCATGATCGCCGTCGCATTGGTCTTCCTGTTACGCATCTGAGCAACCCCTTCGAAGTCTGGTGACGTTTTGGTGATTATTTCTTGGGCAAGCGTATGCAATGCCTGTGCCAAGGGGAATAGTTCTTCAGCAATTTACCGCCGGGCGCGTCATTTCTTCCCACCTTAGGCTAAGGCCGGGCCATGGTGCCTATTCTGGCATCATGCTTGCAAGTTTTTGGCTCCGACTTCCCCACCAACGGAGCCTTTATATGCGTGCGCGCAATTCGATCCTGATGGCGGCAATGGCGCTTGCCCTGACTGCAGGCTGGCCGGCGATGTCGGCGCGCGCGGAGTCCATTGTGCGCTATGGCATTTCGATGGCCGACATTCCGCTGACGACCGGCCAGCCCGATCGCGGCGCCGGCGCCTATCAGTTCACGGCCTACACGATCTACGATCCGCTGGTGGCCTGGGAGATGGATGTTGCCGACCGGCCGGGCAAACTGGTGCCCGGGCTTGCGACCGAGTGGAAGGTCGACGACAACGACAAGACCAAGTGGCGCTTCACGCTGCGCAGGAACGTCAAATTCCACGACGGCAGCGACTTCAACGCCGACGCCGTGATCTGGAATCTCGACAAGGTGCTGAACGACAAAGCGCCGCAATTCGACAAGCGGCAGAGCGCGCAGGTGAAGACCCGCCTGCCCTCGGTTGCGAGCTACGCCAAGATCGACGACTTCACCGTCGAGATCACGACCAAGACGGTCGATTCCTTCTTCCCCTACCAGATGCTCTGGTTCCTGGTCTCGAGCCCGGCGCAATATGAGAAGCTCGGCAAGGACTGGGACAAGTTCGCCAGCCAGCCCTCCGGCACCGGTCCGTTCAAGCTGACCAAGCTGGTGCCGCGCGAGCTGGCTGAGCTGACAAAGAACCCGGACTATTGGGACAAGAAGCGGCTCGCGAAGGCCGACAAGCTGATCCTGATCCCGATGCCGGAGGCGCTGACCCGCACCAATGCGTTGCTCGCCGGGCAGGTGGATTTGATCGAAACGCCGGCGCCCGACGCCGTGCCGCAGCTCAAGGCCGCCGGCATGCGGATCGTCGACAACGTGACGCCGCATGTCTGGAATTATCATCTGAGCGTGCTGCCGGGCTCGCCCTGGACCGACATCCGGCTGCGCAAGGCGCTCAACCTTGCGATCGACCGCGACGCGGTGGTCGGCCTGATGAATGGTCTGGCCAAGCCGGCCAAGGGCCAGGTCGACCCGTCGAGCCCGTGGTTCGGCAAGCCGACGTTCGAACTGAAATACGATCTCGCGGCCGCGAAGAAGTTGGTGGAGGAAGCCGGCTATTCCAAAGACAAGCCGCTGAAGACGACCTTCATCATCGCCCAGGGCGGTACCGGACAGATGTTGTCGCTGCCGATGAACGAATTCCTGCAGCAGAGCTTCAAGGAGATCGGCATCGATATCGATTTCAAGGTGGTCGAGCTCGAGACGTTGTATTCCCATTGGCGCAAGGGCGCGGCCGACGAGATGAACGCCGGCATCACCGCCAACAACATCGCCTATGTCACCTCGGACCCGCTCTATGCCATCGTGCGGTTCTTCCATTCCGGCCAGGTGGCGCCGACGGGCGTCAACTGGGGCGGCTACAAGAACCCGAAGGTCGACGCGCTGATCGACGAAGCCAAGCAGACCTTCGACACCGCCAAACAGGATGCGCTGCTGGCGCAGGCCCACGCGCTGATCGTCGACGATGCCGCCCTGGTCTGGGTGGTGCATGACACCAATCCGCACGCGCTGTCGCCGAAGGTGAAGACCTTCGTGCAGGCGCAGCACTGGTTCCAGGATCTGACGCAGATCGGGCTGGAGTAGGTTGCTGGTCGTCGCCGCGTAAACCTCTCCGCCGTCGTCCCGGCGCAGGCCCGGACCCATGACCACGATTAGGTGTTGTTGGAAAGCCGTCTGGCGGCTTGCCCATCACGCCGGCCGCGGCGTGTGGGCCGGCCTGCGCCGGAACGACGAAGCCTACTTCGTCGTCAACGCAAAGGCGCCGTCCCAATCGTCCGGCGGCGGCTCCTTCTGGAAAGCGCGGATGCGGGCCTCATAGAGGCGGTAGAGATATTGCAACGCCTGCGCCTCGTCGGTCTTGCGGCCGCGCTCGATCGCGGCGAGCGCGCCATCCCAATCGCGGCTGCGGTAGCAGGCCAGCATCTCGATGGTCAGGTTGCGCAGCCGCTGGAAGCGGCCGGAGCCGGCGACGTCTTCGCGCCCGGCGATCGCATAGATCACCTCGGGCTCCTTCTTGCCTTTCACCATGATGAAGTCGAGTTCGAGGATCGCGAACTTCTCCTTCACCGCGAGCGCGGTCTTCGAGCCGACGATGATCGGGAAGCCGTACTCCTTGGATTGGCCTTCCAGCCGCGAGGCCAGATTGACGCTGTCGCCGAACACCGAATAGTCGAAGCGGACGTCGGAGCCCATATTGCCGACCACGCAAGTGCCGGTGTTGAGACCGACGCCGATGTTGAGCGGCACATAGACGTGGCCACCCTCCTGGGCCTCCTGCTCACGCGCGCGGTTGAGGACGTCGACGCGCTCCAGCATGTCGAGCGCGGCGTCGCAGGCGTTGAGCTGGTGCTGCTTGTCGTCGAGCGGCGCGTTCCAGAACGCCATGATGGCGTCGCCCATATATTTGTCGATCGTGCCCTTGCGAGCCAGGATCGCGTTGGAAAGCGGCGTGAGAAAGCGGTTCATCAACGTCGTGAGACCCTGCGGATCGCTTTTGTAGGTCTCCGAGATCGTGGTGAAACCGCGCATGTCCGAGAACATGATGGTCATCTCGCGCTCCTCGCCGCCGAGCACGAGCCGCTCCGGCGACTGCGCCAGCTGCTCGACCAGCGCGGGCGACATATATTGCACGAACTGCGACCTGATCTGCCGGCGCTGCTGCTGTTCGCGCACGAAGGCGGAGAAGATCAGCGTCAGATAGATCGCCGTGGTCGACATCAGCGGATAGGTGAAATCGATCAGGAGCCGGTGCTGGGAATAGAAATACCAAGAGGTGCCGATCAGCACCGAGGCGAACAAGCCGCCGACAACGACCAGCGTCACCGGACCGAATTTCGGCGCGAAGGCGATGACCAGGAGCCCCATGATCATCGCGGCGAGGAATTCGATGGCGATGCCGTAACTCGGCTGCGAAACGACGTCACCGGTGAGCGCGCTCTCCAGCACCTGGGCATGAACCTCGACCCCGGGCATGGCCGGCGTCACCGGTGTGGTCTTGATGTCGTTCAGCCCGACCGAGGAAGTGCCGATCAGGATCAGCTTGCCCGCGATCCGGTCCGGCGAGACCCGCCCATCCAGCACGTCGACGGCCGAAACATAGATCGAGGGGTCACGGCGGGCGTAATGGATCCAGAGCTGGCCGTAGAGATCGGTCGGAATCGCAAAGCCCTTGATGCCGAGGCTCTGGATGCCGCCCTTGTCGGCCTTGATCAGGATGGTGCCGGAGCCGCCCGCCACCCGCAGCATTTCGAACGTCAGCGACGGCATGGTGACGCCCTGCGCGACCATCATCATCGGCACCCGCCTGACGATGCCGTCGCGTTCCGGCCTGATCGTGAACAGGCCCCGCCCGGCGGCGGCCTCCTCGAGCACCGGCACGTTGCGCAACAATCCCGGAAACTGGAACATGAACTGCTGCGGCTCCTCGCCGAGCATCGCAAGCCCGGTGACCGGCAGCTTTTCGTTGAGGTCGGCGCGCACATTGGGACCGCCGGATTCGCCGAGCACCACGCGCGAGTTCTTGATGGCGTCGGCGAAGATGCTGTCGTTGCTCGGCAGCTGCCGCAGCCGGGCGCGCATCTCCTCATCGAGGCTGCTGAACGTATCGGCCGCGATATCCGGATTGAGACGGTCCGGCTCGGAGAACACCGCGTCGAACGCGATCACCACGGCGCCGAGCCGGGTGAGATTGATGACGATGTCGGCAAGCCGTGTCCGCGGCCACGGCCATTGTCCGAGCCGGGGATCGGCGAGGCTCTTCTCGTCGAT
This sequence comes from Bradyrhizobium sp. UFLA03-84, assembly GCF_002289535.1. Taxonomy (NCBI): domain Bacteria; kingdom Pseudomonadati; phylum Pseudomonadota; class Alphaproteobacteria; order Hyphomicrobiales; family Nitrobacteraceae; genus Bradyrhizobium; species Bradyrhizobium sp. UFLA03-84. Next base: position 570,531 of record NZ_NSJY01000005.1, read on the forward strand.
ATCGACGATGGTGACGGGCCGCGCGGTCTTCTGGCGGGGTTCGAGCACCTGGAAGGTGTCGAACGTCCTGACGCGAATCTCCTGCACCGGAGCCGGATCCACAGCCCGCAGCGCAGCAAAGCCGATCAACAGCGCCACGCAGGCCAGCCGCGCATAACCGAAGCGCCGTGCGAACCACCTCCGTATCGCCTTCAGCCGTTTCATGCCGTCTGGATATCACGCGCGGAGAGTTTGTTCCAATGGAGCCGGCATGCGCGGTGCACAATCAGCCCGACCCGACCCGCCGCCCATGGCGGCTCGGCCGCACAGCCGTCACGTGACGTGAAGCAGGAAGTCGTTGTGGCCGAGCGCCGCGGGGCTGACGTTGCGCAGCGTGATGGTGTCCGCGCTATCGATCGTGATCAGCGTATCGGCCGCGTTGGTCGGCGACTGCGAGACGTGCTGGCTGATCCAGGTATCGACGCTGCTGGTCGAAACCACCGCGGTCAGGTCGATGTGGTCGACGCCGGGCTTGAAGTTCAGGATCGTGTCGTGGTTGAAGTTCGGCGCGAAAACGAACTGGTCCTGGTAACCCGCCGTCCCGAACAGCACGTCCTTGCCAGTGGTGCTCGTCAGGGTCACCGGCGCGGTCGGATTTTGCTGGACGTTGAAGATCAGGTTGACCGTATCGCTCGCGCCGTTGCCGTCGGTCACGGAGAGCGTGACGGTGTCGGTCGGCGCGGTGCCGGGGTGATAGGTGAGCGCCGACGATGCGAGCGCCGCGTTGATGTCGGTGAGGTGCCCCGCTTGCGCGGGCGGTGTCACGCTGCTGCCCGAACCGACCGTCGTCGCCGCCAGCAGGAAGTTCTCGGTGGCCGTGGCATCGACATCCGTCACGGTGAGGCCGGAGATCGTGTCCGTCCCGTTTGGATTCTCGGTGATGCTGATATTGTCGGTATGGATCACAGGTGCATCGTTGGCGCCGATGACGTCGACCGTCAGCGTCGCCGTTCCAACGGCGCCATGCGCATCGATCGTCTCGACCGTGAACGTGTCGGCAAAGGTCCCCTTGGGTAGCGCGTTGATCGCGGCGGCGTCGGGAACATAGTTGTAGGTGCCGTCCGGGTTGACCGTGAGCAGGCCGTAGAGACCTGAGATCTGCGTGACCGCGGCATGATCGGAGTTGAGGATGGCGTAGCTCAACGTTGCCGTCTCACCGTCGTCGACGTCATGGCCGTGCAGCGTGCCGGTGAGCGGGCTAAACGTGTCATAGGCGGCGGTGTCGGTGAGCGTGCCAGCGTTGACGTCGGCTAGCGTCGGCGCGTCGTTGGCGCCGTTGATCGTGATCGTGACGGGCGTGTTGACGACGCCGCCATGATGATCGTCGAGCTGGATCGTGTAGGTCAGCGTCAGCGTCTCGCCGGCGGCGAGGTAGTCGAAATTCTGGTCCGCGGCCGAGAAGGTCCAGGCCTGCGATCCGGTCAGCCCGCCGGTCGAATCCGTCAGCGTCCCCAGCGACAGCCAGTTCAGGATGATGGACTGGTCCTCGGGCAGGCCTGCGGTCGCTCCGGCTTCGGCGACGCCGGTGATGGTCATCGTGTGGGTGTCGCTGAGGTCCACATCGGTGAAGATCACGGTGCCGGATGCGGTGTCCGGCTTGGATGATCCCGTGGTGTCGGGCTGCTCGGCGATGGTGGCCGTCTGCGCTTCCGACGTGACGGTCGGCGCGTCATTGCTCCCGGTGATCGTGATCGTCACCGGCTGGCTGACCACACCGCCATGATGGTCGTCGACCTGGATCGTGTAGATCAGCGTCAGCGTCTCGCCGGCGGCGAGGTAGTCGAAATTCTGGTCCGCGGCCGAGAAGGTCCAGGCCTGCGATCCGGTCACGTGGCCGGTCGAATCCGTCAGCGCCCCCAGCGACAGCCAGTTCAGGATCGTGGACTCATTCTCGGGCAGGCCCGTGGTCGTCCCCTGCTCGGTCACTCCGGTGATGGACACGGTGTGGGTGTCGCTGAGATCGACGTCGGCAAAGCCCACCACGCCCTGGGCCACGTCCGGCTTCGATGAACCCGTCGTATCGGGTTGCTCGGCGATGGTGGTGGTCTGCGGCTCGGCGGTGAATGTCGGGACGTCGTTGGTGCCCGTGATGGTGATCGTGACGGGCTGGGTGACGACGCCGCCATGATGGTCGTCGACCTGGACCGTATAGGTCAGCGTCAGCGTCTCGCCCGCGGCGAGATAGTCGAAACTCTTGTCCGCGGCCGAGAACGTCCAGACATTCGATCCGGTCACGCCGCCGGTCGAATCCGACAGCGCGCCGAGCGACAGCCAGCTCAGGATCGTCGCCTGATCGGGGAGCCCTGATGTGACGCCCGTTTCGGCGACGCCGGCCACGGTGACGCTGTGGGTGTCGCTGAGGTCCACGTCGGTGAAGGTCACCGTGCCGGACGCGGTATCGTGGTTCACCGAGCCGGTCGTCTCCGGGGTTTCGGTGATGGCGGCGGCCTGGGTCGGCGACGTGACCACCGGCATGTCATCGGTGCCGACGATCGTGATCGTGACCGGGACCGTGACGACGCCGCCATGCTGGTCGTTGATCTGGATCGTGTAGGTCAGCGTCAGCGTCTCGCCCGCGGCGAGATAGTCGAAGCTCTTGTCGGTCGCCGAGAACGCCCAGGCGCGCGATCCCGTCACGCCGTCGGTCGAATCGGTGAGCGCGCCGAGCGATAGCCAGCTCAGCACGGTGGCCTGGTCGGCAAGTCCCGTGGTGACGCCGGATTCGGTGACGCCGGTGATGGTGACCGTGTGGGTGTCGGTCAGATCCGCATCGGTGAACGTGACCGTGCCGTCCGCGGTATCCGGCGCGCCGGAGCTCGTCGTCCATGGCAGCTCGGTGATCGAACCGGCCTGCGCCGCGGACGTCACCACCGGCGCGTCGTTGGTGCCGGTGATCGTGATGGTGACGGTCTTGAACGCGGTCTCGTTGCTCGGCGCATAGTTGTTGTCGACGCGCACCAGATAGGTCAGCGTCAAGGTCTCGCCGGCGGCCAGGAAGTCGAAGGCGCCGTCCGCAAGGCTGTAGGTCCAGGTCGCCGAACCGAAATTGGTGTTGTTCGGATCGGGCGTGAGCAGCAACGGGATCTCGACCGCCTTGATGGCCGCCTGTTCCGCCGCTGTGAGCTGCGAAGTCACGTCGTTGCCGCCGGCGTCGTGGTAGCTGAAGGTGCTGAAGCTGACCGCCGCAGTGGGCTTGTCGCCGAGATTGACGTCCGTCCAGGTGATCTGGCCGGTCACCGTGTCGGGCAGCGTGCTATGGGTCAGCCCGGCCTGTTCGGTGAACGAAGCATTCTGGGTCACGACATGCGGCGCACCGGGAGCATGGTCGGGCTTCACGGAAGGGCCCTCTGGCCCGGCATTGCCGGTCAGGGCCAGCAGGAAGCTTGTCGGCAGGGTCACGTCGCCGGTCGCGAGCTTGAGGATGGTCGTGACCGGGACGATGCTATCCGTGAAGTTCGTCGTGAGCTTGGTATTGGGATTGTTGTTGTCGGTGAACTTCAGCGCGAAGACGTCCGAGATCAGCTTCTGCGCATCGGTCGACAGTTGCGCCGACGAGACGAAGCTGACGCTGCCCTGACCGTTGACGATGGTCTGGGTGCCGGCCTGATCGACGGTCGCGATCGGATTGAGCGTCGTCTTGTCGAACAGGATGTAGGAGCCGGTGGTGCCGTCGGGCTCCACCAGCACCTGGAATTTGGCCGGTGGCACGCCGCCGGAGCCCTGCACGTCGAAATCGATTTCGACCAGCACCGCGGTGCCGCGGATGCCCATGGTCGCGACCGGCGTATCGACCTTCATGTCGCCATGCTTGGCGGTCGCGCCGGCGACGAACGAGATGGTGCCCGAGACGAGGCTCATCAGCGACGAATTGTTCGACCCGTTCGGGTCGTAGATCATCTCGTTCAGCACCATCTTGGCGTTCGGTCCGAGACCGAACACGGTGCCGTCGATGAAGGTGATGCCGAGCGTCGAGTCGCTGCCCGACTGCACCACGTCGCCCTTGTTGACGTTGTCGCCCTGGTTCAGGACAACAGCGACGCCGTTACGGACGGCGGTGGCGCTGCCCGTCAGCTTGGTGACATGGCCGATGACCTTGGCCGGCTCCGCGGCACCGCCGGCCTGGGCATATTGGGTGTAGCCGGTGAGTGCGTTGACGAGGTCGCCGGTGAGATGCGCGCCTTCAGGCGACGCCAGCGCCGCGCGTTTCTCGCCCTTGAAATAGTCGTGCAGGACGAGTTCCCGATCGTCCTTCGAGATGACGAGATCGAGCCCGGTTCGCTTGAAGTCGCCGGTGAACAGCAACTGCCCGTCGTCGACCGTGATCGCGCCAGGCGGAGCATTCGAGGTAACGCTTTCGACGTATGCCGATCCGCGGGCGTAAGCGTCCGCGCTCGGCAAATGGCCGTCGAATTTCTCGACAAAGTTCACTGCGGATCACCGCACGGGGGTTAATATTGGTAAAATATCCGAATGATTACTCCTGCATATCATCGGATAAAGCTTGGCGAAACCATCCTTTGCTTTCGCAAGGTGCTCTGGTCGCGCGGTTTGACCGGATGTGACTTGGCTCACTCTCACATGAATCGTGTATTCCGAACCTGCCTGACGGTACAATGAGATGGGATTTGAGCCAAGATGGGTAGTGAGCCACGTATTCGTGGTATTGATTGGCATTTCTGTACTTGCCTTTATTTCCCCGCAGCCCCGAGAGGGCATTTGACCCGATTTTTCCGGCTAAAGCTGTGACTTGGCTTACAAATCGCAGCTATCCCGTGCGCGGACTGGCTGGGTTAACCAGTAGGCAAGGGTGAGGCGCTTCGCGGTGGAAAAAGGTTCGCGGGCTGGTTTCACAAACCGGTAAAGTTTTCGGGACCCGGACCACGCGCCCTTTAGCCTCCTGCCCGGATCTCCCACATCTTAAGTCGATTCGAAGGGATCGCTGGTCATGCTCGCGGCATGAAACGATCCGGTCGCGTGTGCGGTGTAGTGTCCACCCGCCGATGAGCGGACAGGGGGTGTCACATGGGATTCTCGCTTCGCTCGTTCGCGCTGCGCGCCGTCATGTTGGGTTTCGGCTTGGCTTTGGCCGCGCCAATTGCCGAGCTGAATGCCGCCTCGCTGCTGTCGCCCGGCCCGGCAACCCTGCTCCGACAGTCGACCGAACCGTTCGGCCTTGCGACCAGCCTACTTGCCGGCGGCGGCCTGCACGACAAATGGCTCGGCGTGCAGCGCCAGCTCGCGGATGAACTGGTGCAACTCGCCGCCTGCGAGAGCGACCGCGCAGGCTGTGCCTCGCCCGAAGCGCTGCGGTTCCTGGCGATCGTCGATGCCGGTCGCGCGCGCAACGGGCGCGCCCGTCTCGGCGAGATCAACCGCGCGATCAATCTGGCGATCCGCCCGGGCAGCGATCTCGCGACTTACGGCGAGCCCGACGTCTGGGCCACGCCGCTCGCCACCTTCGCCCGCGGCAGCGGCGACTGCGAGGACTATGCGATCGCCAAGTTCGTGGCGCTCGCCAAGGCCGGTGTCGCGCCGGAGGATTTGCGGATCGTGGTCATGCACGACCTGCTGGGCGGCGAGGACCATGCCGTGGTCACAGCGCGGCTCGACGGCCACTGGCTGACGCTCGACAACCGCCGCATGGCGATGATCGAGGACGCCGACATCAGGAGTTTCCGGCCGACCTTCGTGATCGACCAGCACGGCGTCTACCGTTATGTCGATGCGCCGCCCGTCACCGAGGCCGCGTGGCGGCCGGCGGCGCGGTGAGTCGAAGACAGGGTTCACACACGTTCCGTCATTGCGAGGAGCGGAGCGACGAAGCAATCCATGTTCCCACTCACGAGGATATGGATTGCTTCGCCGCGCTCGCAATGACGGAGTGCCGAACCTCCGCCACGGCTTCAGAACATCAGATTGTCCTTCACCAGAACCCAGCGGCCGCCCTTGACCTGCTGCACCTGGGTGATGGTGTTGGCGAGATGATCCGTCTTGGAGAACTTGGTCGGCGGCGAGCTGAAGATATCGAGGAACTTGTCGCCCGACTCCAGCGCATCGAGCATCTTCTGGCCGGTGAGATCCTTGCCCGCCTTCTGGGCGTAGAAGGCAAACGTCATCACCGCGTTGTAGCCGATGATCGCCTGGGTGTTGGCGTCGGAGTTGAACATCTTCTTGTAGCTGAGCAGCCAGTCCTTCACCTTGCCCTTGGCCGTGTCCTCATAGGGTATCTCGAAGCCCGACGCGGCGTAGAGGCCCTCGACGGCTTCCTTGCCGAGCGCGGGCACTTCGAGCACGTTGGTCGGGGTGGCGCCGAGGAAGGTGACGTCCCAGCCGAGCTTCCTGGCCTCGTTCATCGCGCCGATGGTCTCACGGATCACGGTGCCGAGCACGACGAGGTCACAGCCGTCGGCCTTCATCTTGGCGACCTGCGCCGAGAAGTCGGAGGCGCCGCGCTTGTAGCTGGTGATCGAGGCAGGCTGCACCTTCATCGCAGCGAGCTGCTGATTGAAGCCGTCGAGCACGTTCTTACCGTACTCGTCGTCCTGGTGCATGATGCAGGGCTTCTTGAAGTTCTTCCAGTCCATCATGTATTTGAGCGCGGCGCGCGTGCTCTCGACATAGGGCAGCAGGTTGTTGAACTTCAGCCGCTCCTGCGGCTTGGCGGGATCGAACTTGAAGGTGAATTCGGCAGCGGTCAGCGGGAACAGCTGCAGCACGCCGGCGTCGAACAGGATATCCTGCGCGGCGAGCACGGTCGGCGAGCCCATCGGCCCGATCATCGCGAAGATCTTGTCGCGCTCGACCATTTTCTGCGAGGCCAGCACGGCCTTCTTCGGGTCGTAGCCATTGTCCTCCAGGATCATCTTGATCTTGCGGCCGTTGATGCCGCCGCTGGCGTTGATCTCCTCAACCGCCATCTTCATGCCGTTCGACACCGGAACGCCCCAGACCTTGATCGGGCCGGACAGATCCTGGTGCGTTCCGATCACGATCTCGGTCGGCGAGATGCCTTCATTGGTAACCTTGGTCTGGGCTGCGGCCGGCAGACAGGTCAGCGCCAGCGCGCTCACCGCAAGGCCCAGCGCCTTCAGCGATTTCGACATTGCAGTCTCCTCCTTAACAACGGCCCATGGTGAGCGAAGGGTCGGGCCTTCTCGCTCCTTCGCCAATCGCTTCTCAGCTCTCTCCCTGAGCATGATCTATTCGGAAAACCACTTCACACTTTTCCGGATCATGCTCTATGCCACCGCCCGTTCGCCATACATGGCGTCGATCTCGGCCGCGTAGCGCTTGTTCACGAAGCTGCGCTTCAGCTTCATGGTCGGCGTCAGCTCCTCGTCCTCGGGCGTGAGCTGACGTTCGATCAAATAGAATTTCTTGATAGTCTCGACGCGTGCGAACTTGGCGTTGACTGCCTCGACCTCGCGGTGGATCAGGTCCTGGATCTCGCGGGCGCGGCACAGGCTCGCATAGTTGGTGAACGGAATGTCCTGGTCCTGGGCGTACTTCTCGACGTTCTCCTGATCGATCATGATCAGGCAGGTCAGGTACGGCCGCTTGTCGCCGATCACGACCGCGTCGGAGACGTAGGGCGAGAATTTGAGCTGGTTCTCGATCTCGGACGGCGTGATGTTCTTGCCGCCTGACGTGATGATGATGTCCTTCATCCGGTCGGTGATCTTGACATAGCCTTCATTGTCGATCGCACCGACATCGCCGGTGTGCAGCCAGCCCTTCGCGTCGATCGTCTCGGCGGTCTTCTCCGGCTGATTGAGATAGCCCATGAACAGGTAGTCGCCCTTGATCAGGATCTCGCCCTTCGGACAGATCATCACCTCGCCCCATGGCGCGGCCTTGCCGACCGAGCCGAGCTTGATGCGGTCCGCCGGCATCATGGTCGCGACGCCGCAATTCTCGGTCTGGCCGTAGACCTCTCGCATGTCGATGCCGAGCGCGAGATACCAGCGGATCAGATCCGGCGAGATCGGCGCCGCACCGGTCAGCGCGATCCGGCAACGGTCGAGCCCGAGCATGCGGCGGATGTTGCGGAACACCAGCCAGTAGGCCGCACGGTTGGCGAGCCGCAGCGGCAGCGGCGGCGCCTCGCCCTCGAGCCGGCATTCGGTCATCCGGTTGCCGATCGCGAGCGCGCGCGCGTACATCCAGTTCTGGAACGGGGTCGCGTCCTTCAGCGCGATGGTGATGCCGGAATAGAACTTCTCCCAGATCCGCGGCACCGCGAGGAACGCAGTCGGCTGCACCTCGCGCAGATTGTCCGGCACCGTCTCAGGGCTCTCGGCGAAATTCATCACCGAGCCCAGCGCGAGGGAGATGTAGTAGCCGCCGACCCGCTCGGCGACGTGGCAGAGCGGCAGGAACACCAGCCGCTCCTCGCTGTCGGTCGAGGGATAGAGGTCGTTGGCGTGGCGCATCTGGTGCGTCACGCTGCGGTTGGAATGCATCGCGCCCTTGGGCGGGCCCGTGGTGCCCGAGGTATAGACCAGGATCGCGAGATCGGAGGCGGTGCGGCTGCCGGTCATCTCATCCCACAGGGCATCATTGCCCTGCGCATGATTGCGGCCGAGCGCGGTGAACTCGGCGAGCGACAGCACCATCGGATCGGAGAAGCCGGACAGCCCCTCCATGTCGAACACGATGATCTTCTCAAGCGTCGGACAGCGCGACCGGCAGGTCAGCACCTTGTCGAGCTGCTCCTCGTCCTCAACGAAGATCACCCGCGTGCGGGAATCATTGACGAGGTATTCGACCTGCGCCGCCGAATCGGTCGGGTAGATGCCGGAGGACACGCCGCCGGCGCACAGGATGCCCATGTCGGCATAGACCCATTCCGGCACCGCGTTGGCGATGATCGAGGCGACGTCGCCGGGGCGGAAGCCGGTCGCATGCAGGGCGAAGGCGATGTCCTTGGAGATCTGCAGCCATTCGCGCCAGCTGGTCGGTTGCCAGATGCCGAACTTCTTTTCGCGGATTGCGGGCCTGTCGCCACGCGTTTGCACCGCGAGCAGAAAGCTCCTCGCGATCGTGTCGGCGACCGTCAGCACCGCTGGTCCTGCCATGCGCGCTCCCTCCTCTGCCGCCTGCTTCGCGCGCCGGCTCGGCTGCCGGTCTTGTCGGCGAAACAGGCCTGAAATCTAGCTCCAACTCGCTGCCAGTGCCAAACCTTCCTCAGCGCTACTTTCGTCGACGCCAACCCTTCTCCAGCACCAGGCCTTCAACGCCAAGTCTTCCCTGACGCCAAGTCTTCCCTACCGCCACGTCTTCTTCTTTTTCCAGCGCCGCTCGCCCCGCGCGCCGGCTTCCTTGGCGCCGAGATAGAACTCCTGGATATCGGGCGAATTGAGCAACCGCTCGCAGGTGTCGTTCATGACGACGCGGCCGATCTCCAGCACATAGCCGTAATGCGCCGTCTCCAGCGCGATCTTGGCATTCTGCTCGACCAGCAGGATCGACATGCCCTGCTCCTCGTTGACGCGGCGGATGATGGTGAAGATCTCCTTCACCAGGATCGGCGACAGCCCAAGCGACGGCTCGTCCAGCAGCAGCAGCGTCGGCCGGTTCATCAGCGCCCGTCCGATCGCCAGCATCTGCTGCTCGCCGCCCGAAAGCTGCCCGGCCGGCTGGCCGAGCCGCTCCTTCAGCCGTGGAAAATAGCCGTAGACGCGCTCGAGGTCCTGCGCCACACCGTCGCGGTCCTTGCGCAGATACGCGCCCATCATCAGGTTCTCGCGCACCGACAGGAACGGAAACACCTCGCGCCCCTCCGGCACGTGGCTGAGGCCGAGCCGTACGATCCGGTCGGCCTCCATGCGCTGGATCGGCTTGCCCAAAAATTCGATCGAGCCCTTCTGCGGATCGAGGATGCCGGAGATCGTCTTCAGCACCGTGGTCTTGCCGGCGCCGTTGGCGCCGAGCAGCGTCACGATCCGGCCGCGCGGCACCTCGAGGCTGATGCCGCGGATCGCCATGATCGGCCCGTAGTAGCTCTCGATGTTGGAGAGCTTCAGGATGATGTCCGATGTGCTCATGGCATCATCCTCAGGCGCCGAGATAGGCTGCGACGACGTCGGGATGGTGCTGCACCTCGGACGGCGAGCCCATCGCCAGCACGCGGCCGTAGTTCAGCGCGATCACGCGGTCGGAGACCCGGTTGACCAGCGTCATGTCGTGCTCGACCATCAAGACCGTAATGCCGAGCTCGCTCTTCATGTCGCGGATCCAGAACGACATGTCGTCGGTCTCTTCGACATTGAGGCCTGATGACGGCTCGTCGAGCAGGATCAGCTTCGGCTCCGAGCACAGCGCGCGCGCCAGCTCGATCACCTTGCGCACCCCGTAAGGCAGGCCCGAGATCAGCTTGTCGCGGTAGGGCTCGAGATCGAGGAATTCGATCACCTGCTCGACCCGGCGGCGGTGCGCCTTCTCGCCGGCGCGCACGCTCGGCAGGAACAAGAGCTCCTGCCAGAGCTGGGTGGTGGAATGGCGATGGCGGCCGACCAGGAGATTGCTCAGCACGGTCGCATTCTCAAACAGCTCGATGTTCTGGAAGGTGCGCGCGATGCCGAGCTTTGCGATGTCGTAGGCCGGCTCCTGGGTGATGTCTTGATCCTCGAAGAAGATCTTGCCCGAGGTCGGCGGGTAGATGCGCGAGATCAGGTTGAAGATCGAGCTCTTGCCGGCGCCGTTGGGCCCGATGATCGAGAGGATCTCGCCCCTCTCGACCGCGAAGCTGACGGCATCGACCGCCTTGAGGCCACCGAAATGCAGCGACAGGTTTTCGGCGCGGAAATAGCTCATCGGTTCCGCTCCGATTTCACATAGATCTTCTGCCGCTTGAAGGTCGCGCGCTTGTAGAGCGGGAACAGCTGGAAGAAGAGCTTGATCTTGAGCCAGCGGCCATAGAGTCCCAGAGGTTCAAAGAGCACGAACACCACGATGATGACACCGTAGATCGCGCCCTTCAGCCCGTTGGCGGAGGCAAACGCCGCGACCGCATCCTGGATGTGGCCTGCGCGCTCCGTGCCGGCGCCGAGCGTGGCGGCGGCGCCTGCGATCACGCCGGGCATGTCGTCCTTCAGATAGGTCAGGAACGGATCGATCATGACCAGGAAGATCGCGCCCAGCACCGCGCCGTGCAGGCTGAACGTGCCGCCGATCAGGATCACGATGATGAACTCGATCGAGAGCTGCAACGTGAACATCTCGGGCGAGATGAAGGAGAGCTTGTGGGCGAACAGCACGCCGGCAAATCCGGTGATAGCAGCCGAGATCGCGAACGACTTCACCTTGTAGAGCGCGACATTGATGCCCATGCTGCGCGCCGCGGTCTCGCTGTCGCGGATCGCGACAAAGGCGCGCCCGGTCGGCGAGCGCAGCAAATTGAGCGTGCCGACGATGGTCAGCACCAGCACCGCAAGGCAGAGATAATAGAAGGTCGGGCCGTCGCGCGACACCGTGGTGCCGAGCAGCTGCATGGTCTTGACCCGCATGCCCTCATTGCCGTTGGTCACGCTTTCCCAGCGCGCCATGATCTCCTCGACGATGAAGGCAAACGAGATCGTCGCGATCACCAGGTAGATGCCCTGCAGCCGCAGCGCCGGAAATCCAACCAGCGCGCCGACCACGCCGGTCAACAGCCCCGCGGCGAGGAAGTAGACCGGAAACGGCACGTTGAACTGCTGCAGATAGGCCGCGGTATAGGCGCCGATCGCCAGAAACGCGGCGTGGCCGAGCGAGGCCTGTCCGGTGAAGCCGGTCAGAATCATCAGCCCGACGCCGACCGTCGCATAGATGCAGACGAAGACCAGCTGGCTCATCAGGTAGCTGGACAGCACGTAGGGCGCGATCACCAGCACCGCGAGCAGCAGGCCGTAGGAATAGACGTAGCCGGAATGCGGGAACAGCCTGATGTCGTCTTCGTAGTCGGTCTTGAAGAGAAACCGCATATGTCGCTCCTCAGACCTTTTTTCGAACGTGAAGGCCGAACAGGCCCTCGGGCTTGAGCAGCAGCACTGCGAGCAGCACGATGTAGGGCGCGACGTCCTTCCATCCCTGCGGCAGGTAGAAGCCGGCCATGCTCTCGATCACGCCGATCAGGACGCCGCCGACCACCGCGCCCGGGATCGAGCCGAAGCCGCCGAGCACCGCGGCCGGAAACGCCTTCAGCCCCAGCACCAGGCCGACATTGGAATGGATGAAGGTGATCGGCGCCAGCAGCACGCCGGCGCAGGTCGCCACCGCGGCCGAGATCGCCCAGACGATCGAGACCACGCGCTTGACCGGAATGCCCATGTAATAGGCAGCCAACATGTTCTCGGAGCTGGCGCGCATCGCGGTGCCGAGCGTGGTGCGGTTGAAGAACAGGTAGAGCAGCGCGCACAGGATGATGGTCGCCGCGATCACCGACAATTTGTCATAGGCGAGCACCAGGCTGCCGATCCGCAGCACGCCCTGGCTGAACGGCGTCTCGATCTTGAAGTCGTCGGTGCCCCAGATCATGCCGGCGACCGAGCGCAGGAAATAGCCGAGCCCGATCGTCGCCATGATGATGGAGAATTGCGGATAGCCGAGGATCGGCCGCACCACGAGCCGCTCGGCCAGCATGCCGAACAGCGCCATGCAGATCACCGCGCCGGCGAAGCCGACCCAGTAGTTCAGCCCGAGCATGCCGATGAAGGTGAAGGCGAAAAAGCCGCCCAGCATCATCAAATCGCCTTGCGCGAAATTGACGACCTCGGTTGCCTTGTAGACCAGCACGAAGCCGAGCGCGATCAGGCCGTAAACGCAGCCGAGCGCGATGCCGCTGACGAGCTGCTGAACAAAGTCCAGCATCGTTCCCTCCCCGATGCCCGGCGATTCTTATCCGATCGCTCGTCGCATCCCGCCTTCACGCCCTTGTGTCGGAAGCGCTGAAAGCCGCCTATGTCCGCCCCGATTGAGCCAAAACGGCCGATCCCTGTCAACAAACCGCTGTTCCGGCTATATCATCACATTTACGGAGATATGCCGCAGCACGGACTAATACGGATATCGCATTCGATTTGCCCCGTGCGATTCATTGCACCGAAACGGTTTTTGTCCAAGGTTACGCAACCGACGAGCGAACTCCCGGATCGCCACCACATCATGACATCGCAACTGTCCGCACTGGCCCTGCGAGGGTTAACCAAGCGTTTTGACCGCCCGGCGGTCGACGCGCTCGATCTCACCATCCGGGTCGGCGAATTCTACGCGCTGCTCGGGCCGAACGGCGCCGGCAAGACCACGACGCTGCGCATGGTGGCCGGGCTATTGCGGCCCGATGCCGGTTCGGTGTCGATCCTCGGCATCGATGCGCTGGCCGATCCGGTCGCCGCCAAGCAGATCATGGCCTGGGTGTCCGACGAGCCGATGATCTATGACAAGCTGACGCCGCTCGAATATCTCGAATTCGTCGCCGGCCTGTGGGGCATCGATCCCCGCACGTCGGAGCAGTCGGCGCGCAATCTCCTGATCTCGCTCGGGCTCGAGCCGCATCTCAACGAGCGCTGCGAAGGCTTCTCCAAGGGCATGCGCCAGAAGGTGGCGCTCGCCGGCGCGCTGGTGCACGATCCCCGCCTGATCATTCTCGACGAACCCCTGACCGGCCTCGACGCGCTGTCGGCGCGTCACGTCAAGGGGCTGCTGCAGGAGCGCGTCCGCACCGGCTGCACCGTGATCATGACCACCCATATTCTCGAGGTCGCCGAGCGCATGGCCGACCGGATCGGCGTGATCGCGTCGGGCAGGTTGATCGCCGAGGGCACACTGGCCGAGCTGCGCGAGCGGAACGGCCGCAACGACACCACGCTCGAGGACATGTTCATCGCGCTGGTCGATACCGAAGCGGCGGCCGCGTGAGCTCGACCGCCCATCTCACCTGGTTCGCGCGCCACGAATTCCGCCTGGCCTGGCGCGAATGGCTGGCGATGATGACCGGCGGCCGGCGCCGGCGCAATCGCGCCCTGATCGGTCTCTTGGTCTTCGCGGCGATCCTGCATCTGCCGGCCTATGCCGTGGTCGCCCGCTATGTCGACCTCAGGTTTCCGCTCGATCCGTCCTCGCTGATCGTGCTGACCGCGACGATCTTCCTGTCCTGGGCCTTGATGCTCTCGCAGGCAATCGAATCGGTGACGCGGGTGTTCTACGCCCGCGCCGATCTCGATCTGATCATGTCGTCGCCGGCGAAGCTCACCAACATCTTCTCGATCCGGATCGCCGCGATCGCGCTGACGGTGAGCAGCATGGCGCTGCTGCTGTCGACACCGTTCATCGACGTGCTGGTCTATCTCGGCGGCCCGCGCTGGCTCGCCGGCTTCGGCGTGGTGCTGGCGATCGGCCTGTCGGCGGCGGCCGCGGCGATCGCCGTCACCGCGTTCCTGTTTCGCGTGATCGGGCCGAGCCGGACGCGGATGGCGGCGCAGATCGTCTCCGCCGTCATCGGCGCCGGCTTCGTCATCGCTCTGCAGATCGTCGCCGTGCTGTCCTATGGCACGCTGTCGCGCTTTGCCTTTCTGACCTCCGCCACCGCGGCACGCATCGCCCCCGCGCTCGACAACCTGGTCTGGTGGCCGGCGCGCGCATCGCTCGGCGATCTCGAGATCATGTTGCTGCTGCTCGCCACGGCGCTCGTGCTGCTCGGCGTCGTGATGGCGGTGTTCGCGCCGCGGTTTGCCGACACGGTCGCGCGCGTCGCCGCCAATCCGGCCACGGTCACGCAAGGGCGTTCCCGCACGTTCCGGCCCGGCTCGCGGCAGCAGGCGCTGCGCCGCAAGGAATTCCTGCTGCTGCGGCGCGATCCGTGGCTGCTGTCGCAGAGCCTGATGCAGATGCTCTATCTGCTGCCGCCGGCGCTGATGCTGTGGCGCAGCTTCTCCGGTACGTCGACCGCGATCGTGCTGATCACGCCCGTCATCGTCATGGCCGCAGGCCAACTCGCCGGCGGGCTCGCGTGGCTGACCATCTCGGGCGAGGACGCGCCCGACCTGGTAGCGACCGCGCCGCTGCCGCCGTCACGCGTGATCCGCGCCAAGATCGAGGTGGTGCTGATCGCCATCGCGGTGGTGTTTACGCCGCTGGTGGCCGCGCTGGCGTTTGCCTCGCTCGCTCAGGCCGCGGTCACGGCGATCGCAATCCTGATCGCGACCGCATCCGCCGCCGCGGTCCAGCTCTGGTTCCGCGCGCAGGCCAAGCGCAGCCAGTTCCGCCGGCGCCAGACCTCCTCCCGCATCGCGACCTTCGCCGAAGCGTTCTCCTCGATCGGCTGGGCCGCAACCGCGGCGCTGGCGCTGACGATCCCGATGGCTGCGCTGGTCAGCGGCGTTCTGACGCTGCTGACGCTCGCCATCGCCTGGAGGATCAGCCCGCGCCAAGCCTGATACACCGTTACGCCTTCATCACCTCGATCACGGCGGCGGCAAAGGCCTCCGGCTGCTCCTGCGGCAGGTTGTGGCCTGCGCCCGGGATCACGCGATAGGCGCGGCGAGCCGTGTATTTGGCCGCGCTGGCACTGCCGTCGGTGGCAGCCGTCACCCCGTCATCGGCGCCGTCGAGCGTGATGGTGGGCACGGTAATCACCGGCAATGTGTCCAGCCGCCGCTGCAAATCCGCGTATTGCGGGTCGCCTTCGACAACGCCGTAGCGATGGCGATAGCTGTGGATCACCACATCGACATAATCGGGATTGTCGAATGCAACGGCGGTGCGCTCGAAGCAGGCATCGTCGAATGCCCAGCCCGGCGACCATTGCGACCACAGGATCCGCGCGATGCCGCGCCGGTCGGCGGCAAGCCCCGCGCGTCCCCGCTCGAGCTGGAAGTAATACTGATACCAGAGCGGCACCTCGCGCTCCGGCCGCGCCGGCACCATCGCGTGCGCGATGTCCTGGATCATGTAGCCGTTGGTGCAGACCAACCCGACGCAGCGTTCCGGCCAGAGCGCCGCGCCGATCGAAGCGGCACGGCCGCCCCAATCATAGCCAGCGAACACCGCGCGCCTGATGCCGAGCGCATCCATCAGCGCCATCATGTCGGCCGCGATCGCCGCCTGCTCGCCCGAGCGCGGCGTCGCCTTGTCGCGAAACACCGTCGGCCCGTAGCCGCGCAGATAGGGCACGATGACCCGGCAGCCCTGCGCGGCCAGGATCGGTGCGACGTCGACAAAGCAATGGATGTCATAGGGAAAGCCGTGCATCAGCAGCACGACCGGGCCATCCGCCGGGCCGGCCTCGTAATAGGCGATGTTGAGCACGCCTGCGTCGACATGGCGCAACGGCTCGAGCCGCTTGGTGGATGATGCCCGCGGCGCGGAGGTATTGTCGGTCACGCAGAACTCCCTGATCGCTGTGATCTGCGCGGCATGATAGCGCCTGCCGGCTGAATAATCGCCCGGATCGTATTGCAGCCAGCGCCGTGGAGCGATGCGCCGGCCTCATCATGACGGCACGGCAATTGCGCGCTAGTCTCGCGGCGGTGGATGTCGCCGCCGACGGAACAGCTCATGCTGAGATTGCTCGCCGCGCTTGTCGTGCTGGGAACGCTGACCGGTCACGCGGTCGCGCAGGATGCTCAACGCAGCGAATGCCTGGCGATGGCCAATGCGCCGCCGCGCGCCACCCCGGTGAGCTACCGGCGCATCGCGGCCAAGGCGGATGAGGTCGCGATCACCTATGCCGGCCACTCGACCTACTACATCGACACGCCCGGCGGCATCCGGATCGCGACCGACTACAATGGCGTCTATCAGACCGGACGGCTACCCGACGTCGCGACCATGAACCGGGCCCATGCGACGCATTACACGCTGTTCCCCGACCCTAAAATTGCCCATGTGCTGCACGGCTGGGGCGAGAACGGCCAGGCCGCGCACTACTCGGAGCGGATCGGCGACGTCTATATCCGCAACGTTACCACCGACATCCGCCGCTATTGGGGCGAAGACGCCGGCGGCGCGATGATCAAGGACGGCAATTCGATCTTCATCTTCGAGGTCGCCGGCCTCTGCATCGGCCATCTCGGCCACCTCCACGTCAAGCTCGACGACAGCCAGTTCGCCGCGATCGGCCGGCTCGACATCGTGATGGTGCCGATCGACGGCACCTATACGATGTCGCTCGACGGCGTCTCCGAGATCACCAAGCGGCTGCGCGCCTCGGTGGTGCTGCCGATGCACCGCTTCGCCACCCCGCTCGACGAGTTCATGCGCCTGATCGGCCAACAGTTCGAGATCGACCGCCGCGGCGGCGAGCGGACTTTGAGGATTTCGCGCGACACACTGCCGGCGACGCCGACGGTGATCATCCTCGACGGGGTGTGAGGCAGCCCGCCCCTGACACGATTTCGTCAACCGGCGATTTTCGCGCTTGACCTAGAGTGTGCTCTAGCTTGTTCACTCGGAAGCGTCTGGCGGATCAGCCGCACGTCGCATGATCCCGCCGGCGCCATGAAGGCGGTCTTACCATGATGGATGCCCGAACAACCCAGGCGCCCAGCGCGCTCCACATCGGTGAGATCGCGCGCCGCTCCGGCCGCAGCGTCCACACGATCCGCTGGTATGAGACGCAGGGCTTGATGCCGGGCGTCGTCAGGGACCGCGGTCGCCGCCGCGTCTACAGCGATTACCATATCGGCTGGCTCGACCTGATGGAACGGTTGCGCCTGACCGGCATGTCGATCCGGCAACTCCGCGAATATACCACGCTGGTGAAGCAGGGCAGCGCCAGCCTGCCCAAGCGCCGCGCCCTGCTCGCCGCCCATCAGCTCCGTGTGCATGCGATGATCGCCAAATGGACCGAGGCACTGACGCTGGTCGACGCCAAGGTCGAATTCTACGACGAATGGATGGCGGGCGGCCGCCGGCCAACGATTTCGCCGCAACAGCGGGCGCGCGCCATGCGCTCGGTGAGCAAAGCCTGAACAAGGCCTGAGCGCCTCTTCCGACCTCCTCAGAACAGGATACGCGATGGACGATATGCTTCGGCGTAAACCCTTTGCCATGCGCGCATCGCAGCGACTGACGCTGCTGACGCTGTGCCTCGCCGTCACGATCGCGCACATCGACACATTCATCGTCAATCTCAGTGCGCGTGCGATCGGTGATCATTTCGGCGCCGGTGTCGACCAGTTGCAGTGGATCGTGGACAGCTACAATCTGGTCTACGCCGTCTCGCTGCTGCCCGGCGGGATGCTTGCGGACAAATACGGCCGGCGCCGGATCCTGATCTGCGGCGCCCTGATCTTCAGCTTCGCATCGCTGCTGTGCGCGGCCGCGCCGTCCGCACAGGTGCTGATCGGCGGACGTGCCCTCACGGGTGCCGGAGGCGCGCTGATGATTCCGGCCTCGCTGGCGATCATCCGCGTAGTTTGGGACCAGCCGGACGAGCGCGCCCGCGCACTCGGCATCTGGGCCGCCTGCAACGGCGTCGCCATGACGCTGGGACCGAGCCTTGGCGGGCTGCTGATCCCATGGCTCGGCTGGCGCAGCATCTTCCTGGTGATCGTGCCGCTCGGCCTGCTGGTCGCTGTGATGGCCGGATCGACGGTCCCGGAATCAGCGAACCCGCAGCGGCGCGCGTTTGACGCTCCGGCCCAGTTCTGCGGCGCGCTGGCGCTTGGAAGCCTGACCTATGCCGCCATCGGCGCACGGTCGACGCCGGGCGCGACGATCGCCATGCTGGCCGTCGCCGTGCTTTCGACATTCCTGCTGATCGCGATCGAGCGGAAAAAGGGTTCCGAGGCGCTGCTGTCGCCCGAGATACTCAGCGCCCGTCAGTTCCGCGCCGCGATGATCACCACCACAGGCATGACCTTCGGCGGCTATGGCATGGTCTTCGTCTTGCCGCTGGCCTGGCAGTCGAGCGGGCGGTTCGATGCCCCGGCAAGCGCCGCCGCGTTACTGCCGATGTCGCTGGTGTTCGTGTTGGTCTCGCCGCTCTCCGGCACGCTCTCTGACAAATTTGGACTGCGCGCGACAACATCGGGCGGCGTGACGCTGATGAGCGCCGGCCTCCTGATGATCGGCCTTGGCGGCCTGCAACCAAACATCGCCCTAGCCGAGTTCGGACTGGCCATCACCGGCCTCGGGCTCGGCCTCGCGGCAGGACCGCTCTCGGCGATGGCCGTCGGCGACGTCGCGGCTGCGCGGGCCGGTACGGCTGCGGCGCTGATCAACGTGGCGCGGATCAGCGGTGCAACGATAGGGGTCGCGGTGCTCGGCGGATTGTATGCGGCGACCCGTGGCGGCCGCCAAGGCCTGCTGGTTGCGATGCTCGCCGGAAGCCTCGTTCAGCTCGCCGGCGCCGGCGCCGCATGGATGATGGCGCAGCGGAAGGCTCCGCGGCTGCGCATTTGACCAGTCCGCGCGCGGCTCGTTATCCTTCGCACAGCCGACATCCGATCGGCGGCCGACAAGAGCAAGAACAGGGAGCATCATCCATGGCCAGCACTCTGCCCGCCTCTGCGAGCGGGCTCTATGCCAATCCGCGCGAAGACTGGCTCGCCCAATACACCGAGGAGATCATCGATCCCGGCCGGCCGATCGTCGACCCGCATCATCACCTCTGGGATCGCGGCGGACTGCGCTATCTGATCGAGGAGATGCGCGACGACATCGGCTCCGGCCACAACATCGTGGCGACGGTCTATGTCGACTGCCGGTCAATGTATCGCGCCGACGGGCCGGAGGCGTTCCGTCCGGTCGGCGAGGTCGAGTTCGCCAACGGCGTCGCGGCGATGGCGGCAAGCGGCGGCTATGGCAAGACGGCGATCTGCGCCGGCATCGTCAGCCACGTTAACCTTCTGATCGGCGACCAGGCCAAGGCGGTGCTGGAGGCGGAGATTGCCGCCGGCAACGGCCGGTTCCGCGGCATCCGCCACTCCTCGGCCTGGGACGAGGACCCCAACGTCGCCCACATGTATGCGAACCGGCCGAAGGGCATCCTGCTCGACCCCACCTTTCGTAGGGGGTTCGCGTGCCTGGCGCCGCTCGGCCTCAGCTTCGACGCCTGGTTGTTCCACCCGCAGATCGGCGAGCTCACCGACCTCGCCCGCGCCTTTCCCGACACCAAAATCGTGCTCGATCATTGCGGCGGCCCGGTCGGCACCGGCCGCTTCGCCGGCAAGCGCGAGGAGACCTTTCCGGTCTGGAAGGCCTCGATCCAGGAGATCGCCAAATGCCAAAACGTCGTGGTCAAGCTCGGCGGGCTGGCGATGTGCCTGCTCGGCTACGACTTCCACCTGCGTCCGAGGCCACCCTCGTCGGAGGAACTCGCCGCCGCCTGGCGGCCCTATGTGGAGACCTGCATCGAGGCGTTCGGGCCGAACCGTTGCATGTTCGAAAGCAACTTCCCACCTGACAAGGGACAGTGCAGCTATCAGGTGATCTTCAACACCTTTAAACGGCTTGCATCACAATATAGCGAAGTCGAGAAGACGGCGTTGTTCTTGAAGACGGCAAAGGATGTCTATCGGCTCGATATCGGGTAAACTTCCGACCCATGGATGACGGCATCACCATCCGGCCGCTTCGAGAGGCTGATGCAGAAGCGGTGGTCGAGCTTTACGCAAAGGCAGCTGCGGTGGAACCGCGGCTGGGCCCTGTCACGCTGCCGCAATGGGACCAGTTCCTGAAACTGCCGCAGAACCGTGGCGGGCGCGACTTTCGTGTCGCCGAGCGGCACGGCCGGCTGGTCGGCCTAGCCGAATCCTCGTTGCGCGACCAGGGCACGCATCACAGCCGGTTCCTCAAGATCGTCGTGGCGCCCGAGATGCGGCGTCGCCGCATCGGCCTCGCGCTGTTCGATGACATCATTGCGCTCGACAGCGACGCGGATCTCACCGTGCAGACGCTGGTGAGCAGCGACTGGCCGGCCGGTATGGCCTTCGTGGCCGCCTTCGGCTTTGTTCATCTCGAGTCCGAAATCGGGATGAAGTGCGTCGAGCCGTTGCAACCGGCGCGCACCCTCGCCGCTGCCCGTGCCACCATCGAGCAGGTCAGCGACGTGACAGCCTGCGCGGCCGAGGTCGCGCGCATTCACAACGCCGCCTATGCCTCGGACGCCGCCTTCCGCCTGTACTCTCCGGAGGAGATGGCGCAGGTCCTGACCGAGACCGAAGTCTGGATCGCGTCGGAAGATGGACAGGTATCGGGCTTCTGCCTGACCGAGCCCGAGCGGAACTCGATGTGGATCGAGTCGGTTGCGGTCGACCCGGCACGGCAGGGACGTGGACTCGGTCAGCTTCTGGTCTACCGCGTGCTCAGCGCGCACGACGTGTCGGTCGAGCATCCCTGCTGGCTCAACGTCTCGAGCCGCAACGCGCCCGCGCTGAAGATCTATCGCCGACTCGGCTTCAGGCCGCAGCACGAGACCTGCCGCTTCAGCGCCACGCGAGGCGACCTGCTCGCCGCGCGGGAGCGGAGTTTTCGCTAGCGGGCCGCTACGCCCACTCGCCCTTGCGGAACACCGGCACGCTGCGGCCGTCGGCATGGATGCCGTCGATGTCGGTATGCGCGGAGCCGATCATCCAGTCGATGTGGATCAGGCTCTTATTGCCGCCCTGCTCGGCGATCTGCTGCGGCGTCAGCTTGTCGCCGTTGATGAAGCATTTCGAATAGCACTGGCCGAGCGCGATGTGCGAGGCGGCATTCTCGTCGAACAGCGTGTTGAAGAACAACAGCCCGCTCTTCGAGATCGGCGAGGAGTGCGGCACCAGCGCCACTTCGCCGAGCCGGCGCGCGCCCTCGTCGGTGTCGAGCACCTTCTTCAGCACTTCCTCGCCGCGCGAGGCCTTGGCCTCGACGATGCGGCCTTCCTCGAACCTGACCGAGATATTGTCGATCAGCGTGCCCTGGTAGGACAGCGGCTTGGAGGAGACGACATGGCCGCTGACGCGGCGGCAGTGCGGCGTGGTGAAGACTTCCTCGGTCGGGATATTGGCATTGCAGACGATGCCGTTCTTGGCGGTCGAGGCGCCGCCCTCCCACTCGTGGCCGTCGGCGAGGCCGATGGTGAGGTCCATCCCGGGACCGGAATATTTCAACGCGTGGAAGCGCTGGCCGTTCAGCCATTCGGTGCGCTCGCGCAGCTTCGCGTTGTGCCGTTCCCAGTTGGCGACGGCGCCATCCTGATCGACCCGCGACGCGGAGAAGATCGCGTCCGCAAGCTTGGCCACCGCGACGTCCTCGGCATCATCGGGGAATACCTGCCTGGCCCAGGACGTGCTCGGATAGGCGATGATGTTCCAGTTGGTGTCGAAATTGACGATCTTCTCCAGCGCCGGCTGGTAAGCGATCGAATTGGCCTTGCTGGCGCGCGCGACCTTGGCCGGGTCTTCACCCGACAGCAGCATCGGATTGTCGCCAACGATCGCGAGCCGCGCGGTGTTGGCGCCGAACGCCTTGGCCATGCCCTCGTAGAGCCAGCCGGC
This sequence comes from Bradyrhizobium sp. UFLA03-84, assembly GCF_002289535.1. Lineage (NCBI taxonomy): Bacteria > Pseudomonadati > Pseudomonadota > Alphaproteobacteria > Hyphomicrobiales > Nitrobacteraceae > Bradyrhizobium > Bradyrhizobium sp. UFLA03-84. The sequence goes on from NZ_NSJY01000005.1 coordinate 593,027, forward strand.
GGCACGATCGAAGCTCGCGTCATTGGCGTAGCGGTAGCGCGCCAGCGTCAGCTCCTCGTCCGAGAAGAACGGGGTCACGAGACCCGCGCCGGCCTTGTAGGCATGCTCCACCACCCGCCGCACCAGCGGCATCGCTGCGGCAGGCGCCGTCAGCAGCAGGTCCTGTCCCGGCTGCAGCTGCAGGCCGACCTTGATCGCGACTTCGGCGAGCCGATCGAGCTTCACGGGATCGATCGAGGCGGAAAGGCTGCGTTGATGTGCGGTCATGGAGCGTCCGGCCGTATCGTTTGAGGGATTTTCAGGATTCGTAGTCCAATTCGATCCGCATTCGCAAGGTTCCCGCCCGCCGCAGCCGATCACGCGACAGCGAGCGATTGCCGCGAATTTTACCGCTTCGCCGAGGCCAGGACCCGGTCGACCATCTCGGGCGCCAGGCCGAGGTAGTTTTTCGGCGCGGTGAGACGGTCGATCGTCGCCCGGTCGATCCGGCTGGCGACGCGCTGATCGGCGGCCAGCGCCTCGGCCAGGGTCAGGCCCTTGTCGTTGGCGACACGGCAGGCGTCGTAGACCACGTCATGCGCCTCCTGCCGTCCGATCGCGGGCGCGAGACCCATCATCACGGCCTCAGCCACAATGAGCCCGCGGCTGATGTCGAGATTGTCGGCCATCCGCTTCTCGTCGACGATCAGGCCGCCGAGCGCGAACCTGGCCTGATGCAGTGCGCCGGCGGTGAGCACGAAGCTTTCCGGGATCGCCATCCACTCGGCGTGCCACGGACCGGTCGCTCGCTCGAAATCCTGCACCATCGCATCGAGCATCAGGCCGGCATGCTGGCGCACCGCCTTGGCGGCGGCGAGCATCAGCTCCGACGAGATTGGATTGCGCTTCTGCGGCATGGTCGAGGACGCGCCGCGTCCCTTCACGAAGGGCTCATAGACCTCGGCGAACTCGGTCGATGCCATGATCATGATGTCGAGCGCGATCTTGCCGAGCGTGCCCGTGACCAGCGCCAGGAAATTCACCGCCTCCGCCAACCCGTCGCGCGCGACGTGCCAGGTCGAGACGGGAACGCCGAGGCCGAGCTCCTCGCACAATGCCTTCTGGACCTCGAACCCCTTGTCGCCCAATGAGGCCAGCGTGCCGGCGGCGCCGGCGAACTGGCCGACCAGCACGCGCGGCCTCAGCTCCGCCAGCCGCACGGCGTGGCGATCGAAGGCGGCAAGCCAGATCGCGGTCTTGTAGCCGAAGGTCACCGGCAACGCCTGCTGCAGGTGGGTGCGGCCGGCCATCGGCGTGTCGCGGTATTTTTTCGAGAGATCGGCGAGGATGCCGCGCAGCGCGCTGATATCGTCCTCGATGATCTCAAGGCCGTCGCGGAGCTGCAGCACCACGGCGGTGTCCATGATGTCCTGCGTGGTCGCGCCCCAATGGACGTAGCGGCCGGCCTCGCCGCACTGCTTCGCCATTTGATGCACCAGCGGCAGGATCGGGTAGCCGACCACGTCGGCCTCCTGCCGCAGCAGATCGAAATCGAGCGCGGCGACGTCGGTCCGCTTTGCGATCTGCTCGGCAGCTTCCGGCGGGATCACGCCGCAGCGCGCTTCGGCCTTTGCCAGCGCGACTTCGACCTCGGCGTACCGCGCAACCAGCCGCAGGTCGGAAAACACCTCGCGCATCTCGCGCGTGCCAAAGGCGTCGCGGAACAGCACGGAATCGAGCACGGTGGTGGAAGTCGGGAAGGCGGACATGGGCGCATCCTGTTGCCGGTCGCAGTCGGCAACGTCCCTATCACGCCGCCGGCCGCTGCCCTAACCCTCAGGCGGCGCCTCGCCGAACACCTCGGCTGCGATCTTGCTGGTCTCGATTGCAGCCGGGATGCCGCAATACATCGCGACCAGCAGCAGCACGTCCTGCACCTGCGCGGCGGTGCAGCCATTGGCCAGCGCGCCCTTGGCATGAACGCGGAACTCGGCGGGCTTGCTGCTCGCCGCGGTGATGCCGAGCATCACGAGGCTGCGGATCTGGTCGGACAGCCCGCTGCGCTCCCAGACGTCGCCATAGACGTAAGCATTGATGATGTTTTGCAGCGGCGTGCCAAAATCGCCCGCGGCCGCCATCCGCTTGGCGACATCGATCTCGCCGAACATCTTCTGGCGCCGCCGCAGCCCGCGCGCATGGAGATCGCTGATATCCACCATCGTCGTCTGGCTCCCCTGTACGGGCTATTTATACGGATAAATATGTCGTACCTCAATATTCCGATGGGCTGTCGGCTTGCATTTCTGACTTATTTGTCCGTATAAATTTGGCAAAAGCAGATACGGGAGGGGACCAGGATGAAGTTACGGCTGGGGCTGCTCGTCGTCCTCTTCGCTGCGCTTCGGGTCCTGCCGGCCGTGGCCGCGGACAATTTCCCGCAGCGTCCCCTCAAGATCATCGTGCCGTTCCCGGCCGGCGCCGGCCCCGACAATGTTGCGCGGCTGATCGGTCAGCATCTGCAGGATGCGTTCGGCCAGACGGTGCTGATCGAGAACCGCGCCGGCGCGCTCGGCAGCATCGGCGCCCAGGAAGTCGCCCGCAGCGCACCCGACGGCTACACGCTGCTGATGGGCACCAACACCACCCATGCCAGCAATGTCGCGACGCTGAAGAGCCTGCCCTATGATCCGGTGAAGGATTTCGCACCGGTCATCCGCACCACCACGACGGCGATGGTGCTGCTGGTCAACCCGAAGCTCGCGGCCAGGGACCTGCCGCAGTTCCTGAGCTACGCCAAGGCCAACCCCAATCTGACCGCGGGCTACGGCTCCGGCGCATCGCAGATCTCGATCGCGCAGCTGCAATCCCGCGGCGGCCTGTCGCTGGTCGCGGCCTCCTATCGCGGCGTGCCGCAGGCGATGACCGACGTGATGGCCGGGGTGATCGATCTGACCTTCGGCGATTTCTCGGTCGCGATTCCGCAAATGCAGGGCGGCACCCTGCGCGGGATCGGCGTGACGTCGGCGACCCGCAACGAGCTCACGCCCGGCCTGCCCGCGCTTTCGGAAGCGATGCCCGGCTTCGAGGCGACGATCTGGTACGGCCTGTTCGCACCGGCCGGCACGCCGGAGCCGGTGGTCAACAAGATCTATGCCGAGTGCGCGAAGTACCTCGCGATGCCGGAGACCAGGAAGAAGCTCGCCGATGTCGGCGTGATGGTGGCGCCGCTGGCGCCGGCCGAGTTCGGCGCCTTCGTCAAGAGCGAGGTCGTGCGCTGGTCGGCCGAGGTCAAGGCGGCCGGCATCCAGCCGCAGTAGCGCGAAGCGGCGCCGCGTCATGGCTCGCGACACACCTGTCGGCATGATCGGCCTGGGCCTGATGGGCTCGGCACTCTCCGCGCGGCTGATCGACGCCGGCGTCGGGGTGATCGGCTTCGACGTCGATGCGGCGAAAACCGACGGGCTGAGAACCAGCGGCGCCGAGTTCGCGGCCTTCGCCGCTGACGTCGCGGCGCGCTGCCGGGTCATCGTCATCGCGGTATACGACGCCGCCCAGGTCATGGGCCTGCTGCCGGACCTCGCCAACGCGACGCTGCCGCCGCTCGTCATCTGCACCACCACTTGTGCGCCGGGCGAAATCACGGTCATCGCCGAATTCGCGGCGCGCTCACACCTTCCCTTCATCGAAGCGCCGATCTCGGGCACCAGCGCTGAGGTCCGCGCCGGTACCGCCACTGCGCTGGTCGCCGGCGACGCCGACGTCATCGCCGCCGCCGCAGCGACGCTCGACATCCTCTGCCCGAGGCGGATCAATGTCGGCGCGATCGGCAATGCCAGCCGCGCCAAGCTCGCCATCAACCTGATCCTGCAGAACAACCGCGCCGCGCTCGCCGAGGGCCTCGCCTTTGCCGAGGCGCTCGGTCTCGACGGCGCGGCGTTCCTTGCGACCGCGCGGCAATCGGCGGCATATTCCGCGGTGATGGACAGCAAGGGACCGAAGATGCTGGCGCGGGATTTCTCGCCGCAATCGCATATCGCGCAGACCTTGAAGGACGCCGAACTGATCCTGCAGGAGGCTGGCCGGCACGGCCTGCCGTTGCCGCTCACTTCGGTGCAGGCCGACCTGCTGCGCAGAGCGATTGCGCTTCTGGGCCCGGACAGCGACAGCGCCGCTGTCATCGAGGCGATCCGCGCCGGACGCGGCCGGGATGGGGAACATTCATGATCAATTGTGCGATCGCGGGCCTCGGCCGCTGGGGCCGCGCCCTGGTCGAGGCTGCGCAAAGCGAGCCGCGGCTCAGGATCACAAGCGCGGTGGAACCCGATGTCGACGGCGCCGCAGGCTTTTGCGCGGCACATGGCCTCTCCCTCGCGGCGAGCCTGGACGATGTGCTCGCCGATCCCGGCATTGATGCCGTGCTGCTGGCCACACCGCATTCGCTGCACAAGCGCCAGGTGATCGCGGCAGCCGGAGCCGGTAAGCAGGTGTTTTGCGAGAAGCCGCTGGCGCTGCGGCGTGGCGATGCGGCCGAGATGTTCGCGGCCTGCCGCAGCGCCGGTGTGCTGCTCGCGGTCGGGCATAACCGAAGGTTCTGGCCGTCGATGCAGGCACTCCGCGCGATCGCAGCCAGTGGCGAGCTCGGCACGATCCTGCATGTCGAGGGCCACAACAGCAACGAGAACTCGCAGGCCATCACGCAGGGCTGGCGGTTGTCGCCCGAGGAGTCGCCGGGCGGCGGGCTGACCGGCGCCGGCCTGCACGTGCTCGACGGCTTCGTCAGCCTGCTGGGTCCTGCCCGACAGGTTTATGCCCGGTTAAATGAACGCGCGGCGGGACCACCGCCGCTCGACACTGCAACTTTAGCGATTGAATTTGTGAATGGCGTGAGTGCAACCCTTGCTACGGTCCGCGCAACACCGTTCTATTGGCGCGTGCATGTGTTCGGGACGAAGGGATCCGCAGAGGTGCTCGACGAGAGGACGATGGTGCTACGGAAATCCGGCGAGGCGCCTGCTACGACACATTATCCGGCGATCAACACGCTCACTGCGGAACTTGCCGCCTTTGCCGACGCGGTCGAACGCAAGCAGCTGTTCCCGGTGCCAGAATCCGATGTGCTGGCGACGCTCGCAGCATTCGAGGCCGCGCTGCAATCGATGCAGTCGGGGCATCCGATCGCCTGCCATATGGCATACCAGTGACCTGCCATGTCTGAACAACCGGACAGGGCGAGATCGTCCCGCTATCGCGACATCGCCACCGGACTGCAGAAGGACATCCGTCTCGGCACCTACGCGGTCGGCAATCTGCTGCCGACCGAAACCGAGCTGATGGCGAGCTATCAGGCGAGCCGCCAGACCGTGCGCGAGGCGCTGCGCATCCTGATCGACCAGGGCCTGATCGTGCGCCGCGCCGGCCTCGGTTCGGTGGTGATCGCCTCCGAGCCGCCGGTGCTGTTCACCCACAGCGTCAAGTCGCTCGGCGAATGGCTGCGCTATTCCAACGAGACCTACCGCGACGTGGTTGCCAGCAGCGACATCGTCGCTGACCGCAAGCTGGCCGCGCAGTTGAAATGCGAGCCCGGCAAGAGCTGGTTCCTGATCGAGGCGGTGCGCCGATCCGACCAGTTCGCCGCCCCGCTCGGCTGGACCGAGATCTACGTGCTGCGCCGGTTCGCCGACGTCGTGACCCGCAGCGACCACGGCCGCACCCCGGTGCATGAGCAGATCGCCAAGATGTATGGCCAGGTCACCGAGCGCGCGCAGATGGAGATCTTCGTGCGCGGGATGCCGGCACCGATCGCCAAGGCGCTCGGCGTCAAGACCGGCTCGCCGGCGCTCACCGTGGTCCGCCGCTACTACGGGCAGCGCGAGGAACTGTTCGAGGTCACCATCACCACGCACCCCGAAGGGCGCTACACCTACACGATGGATATGCAGCGCTCGCCGCGGCCGAAGCTCTAGCCGGAGCCCTCGAGGCTTTAGCGGGCCCGCGCCAGATGCGTGGGGGCAGAGGTATGTGCCATCTGCGGGGTGCCGCTCACGCCCCAGATCGCAACCGCGATCAACGCGGCCGCCCAGACATATGGCACAGCATTCGGCTTCTTCATTTCCGAGATCATCCCCAACACCACAGGAGGACTGACGAATCTCACGACCTCGATCGCTAGCGTCTCACCAGGCACCCGTTCTTCACAACGCTACTAAGGTTAGACCTTGTCGGTTTCAGGACGTCTTCGTGCGATTCCGGAAATGATTTCGCGGGAACCGGGCTCTCTCATCCGAATTGATGAGGCCGCCGACCTCGCCGGCTTCGGCTCCGTGCGAGACAGGGCAGAGGAGAATTTCCTGCTTAAATTTGAGTCAGATGCACAACAAACATTCCAAAGCACGCCCGCTGAATTCTTTTTGATTGTCCGCTCGACTCCAGCCGTGGCATGCCTGCAGCTGTGACACTGCGATGACAAGGGTTCTCCCGTGACTGCCCAACCCGCCAAACCGCAAGACGGCTCCCGCCGCCATTCCCAGCAAACCCAGGACGAGGTTGCGCGGTCGCTTGAACGGGAGCTGAGGTTCTTGACCGAAGAGCGCCAGGAGCGCGCGGTCCGGCTCGGGCTCGACTTTCCGACCAAGACGCCGAAGACCGACCACTAGAGCCTGCTACCGATTCGACTGCCAGCCGCCCGCTCGGCGACATCACCCGCGCATCTGTTAGTCAAAATCCGCGGTCACGCCCACGGCTCCTGTCGTCCCTCGCGTCAGCGTTCTTCAGACGATCAGGCGGCGCTGTAGCCGCCGTCCACCACATGCGACGCGCCCGTCATGAAGGACGCCTTGTCCGAGCACATCCAGACCACCGCTTCGGCAATTTCCTCCGGCACACCCAGGCGGCGTACCGGCACCTTGGCGATGATCTCGTCGTAGCGTTCGTCCATCGTTTCCTTGGTCATCGGCGTCTTGATGTATCCGGGATTGACGCAATTCACGCGGATCCCGTCCTGGGCATATTCGATCGCGGCAGACTTGGTCAGCCCGACGACACCGTGCTTGGTCGCGACATAGTGGCCCGACGTGGCGAGGCCGACCAGCCCGGCGATCGAGGCGGTGTTGACGATCGCGCCGCCACCGCCCTGCTTGAGCATCTGTGCAATCTCGTATTTCAGGCACAGGAACACGCCCATCAGATTGACCGAGAACATCTTCGCCACCGAGGACTGCGTGAGCTCATGAATGCGCTGGCCGGGCGGGCCGACGGACCGTCCCGCCACGCCCGCATTGTTGAACGCACAATCGATGCGCCCGAACGCCGAAACCGTGCGGGCCACCATGTTCGCGACATCGGCCTCGTCGGTGACATCGCCCTGGATCGCGATCGACTGGCCGCCCGCGGCGTTGATCAAGGCGACCGTCTCCTCGATGCCATCCTTCGAGAGATCGGACACCGCGACGCGCGCCCCTTCGCGCGCCATTGCAATCGCGGTTGCGCGGCCAATGCCGGAGCCGCCACCGGTCACCAACGCAGCCTTGCCGTCCAGAATGCCTGCCATGGGATCCCCCTTCAGCGCGGTCAGCGCTTGCCTTCAATTGCGATCTCGACGAGGTATGGCCGCTGGGCTGCCACGGCCTTTGCAACTGCACCGGCGATGTCGTCGGCCTTCTCAACTCTGACCGCCTCGACGCCCATGCCGGCTGCGAGATGCACGAAGTCGAGCACGGGGCCGGTGATATCCATGTTCTGATAGGGATGCTGGGTGCCGGCTTCGAAATTCTGACGCCAGACATCCACATTGTGCTTGAGAATGCGGTACTCGCGGTTGGCGAGCACCACGAACACGATCGCAAGCTTGTGGTGCGCGGCAGTCCACAGCGCCTGGATCGCGTACATCGCCGAGCCGTCGCCCGAAACGGCGACAACCGGACGGTCCGGCATTGCGACCTTGACGCCGATCGCACCGGCAAGGCCCTGCCCGATGCCGCCGCCACGGCCGCCGAAATAATCGCCGAAGCCGCGATAGTCGAAGGCGCGCGCGAGATCGAGGCTCGCCGTGATGCTTTCATCGACGATCACGACATCGTCGGGCAGGCCGCGACGAAGCTCCGCGGTGACGCGCGGCATCGAGCTCGGCTCGCGGCTCCAGCTTTTCTCGACACGGGCGCGATAGGATTCTTTCTCCTTCGCCTGTAGTTCGGCCAGCGCGGCATTGCGGCGTTGCGCGGCCTGCTTGAAGTCCGCATCCGCCTTTGCCCGCAGCGCTTCCGTCAGCGCGGCGAGGCTGACGGTGATGTCGCCGACGATGCCGGCGTCGAGCCGGTTGTTGAGCGCGAGACGCTCGGCCGAGGCCTCGATCTGCAGCAAGGACGCGCCGTCGGGAATGTGGCCGCCGGACGCAAACCAGATGTCCTCGAAGAACGGACCGCCGATCATCAGCACGAGATCGGTTTCGCCGAGCGCCTTGCGCACCTGCCGGGCGTCGCCCGGGAGCGACTGGCGATAACTCGGATGGCTGGTCGGGAACGACGCGTGATGCCGCAATCCCTCGAACCACACGGTGGCGCCGAGCGCTTCCGCCAGCGCCACCAGCGCCTGCTCGCCGCCCGATCGCGCCACGTCGTCGCCGGCGATGATGGCCGGATTTTTCGACTTCAGGAGCAACGCGACCATCGCCTCGATGCCTGCCGGATCGGGATGCGTCGATCGCCACAGATGATCCGGCGTCGACGCGGCGACCGCGGTTTCCTGCTCCAGGACGTCGATCGGCAGCGACACGAACACGGGCCCTTGCGGCGCATCGGTCGCCACCTTGAACGCGCGTCGCATGATCGGAGCGATCTCGTCGGCGCGCTCGATCTGCACGCTCCACTTGGTCACCGGCGCGGCCATTGCGACGAGATCATGGCCGAGCAGCGGGTTGTTGAGCCGCATCCGCGTATCCTGCTGGCCGGCGGTCACGACAACGGGCGAGTTGGCTTTCAACGCGCCGTAGAGCGAACCGATGCCGTTGCCGAGACCGGGAGCGACGTGCAAATTGGCAACGGTGACACGCCCCGACGCCTGCGCATAGAAACTGGCGGCGCTGACCACGACACCTTCATGCAGCGCCATGATGTATTCGAGTTGCGGAAATGCCGGCAAACTGTCGAGCAGCGGTGTTTCTGTCGTGCCGGGATTGCCGAAGATATGTCGCACGCCATGCGACACGAACGATTCCATCAGCACACGACGCCCACGCATTCGCTTCCTCTCGATCGGCTTGATCCGTTTTGCGTATCATCAGCCTGGGAGCGGCCCATGGCAACCGTGCGCGACGGTTAGCGTGCGCGCGGCCGCTTGCGTCTTCCGCATGGCTTCAAGGCACGGCGCGCATCGTAAGGTCGGCTTCATTCCGCGACGCGGCAATGACACGGAGCGACGTTGGCAACCGGCAATACCAGCGTCAGGTCCGGCGCGCGTCGCGCTGTCGCGCACCCTCCACGAACGCAACCGGCGTCCCCTTCGCGACACCGGCCGCGACATGCTCGGCGTCCCAGTTCGTGAGCCGGACACAGCCATGGGATTGGGCCTTGGAGATCCTGCCGGGATCGGGAGTGCCGTGGATGCCGTAACCTTCCGCCGAGAGGTTGATCCAGACCGAGCCGACCGGGTTGTTCGGGCCGGGCCTGATCGTGAACGGATGCTTCGACCTGACGCCCTTGAACCTGTATTTGGGATTGTAGCGATAGGTCGGATTCTTGTTGATCGCCGTCACCTTCAGTGTGCCGCTCGGCGTCGGTTTCTCCGTGCTGCCGACCGTTGCGGGATAGAAGCCGAGCAGCTTGCCCGCGGCATCGAAGGTCCGCAGCGTCTGCCGCGTCTTGTCGACCTCGACACGCGCAACCGGCGCCGGCTTTCCGGTGTCGAGCACGTTCGCAACCGCGATGGTCGCACCGGCCCTGTCGAACTTCTGCCCGGGGTTGAGCGCCTGAAGCAACGCCTCGCTCATGTGGAATTTCTCGGCGAGCGCTTCGCGCGGGCTGGTGAAGTTCAGCGCCGGCAAGCTCTTCATGCTCTCCATCTTCGCGGGGACCTTGTTCAGGAACGGGCCTTTCACGTCCGCATCGACGATCGTGTAGCTGACGACCGCGGCGCCTTCGCTGGCACCGGCAAGCTTGGTCCAGAGATCCCCCGTCACCGTCTTGTCGAAGGACAATCCATTGGCTTCTGCGAACGCTGCGAGCGCCTTCTGCGCGTTCTCGCCGAGCTTGCCGTCGATCTCTCCGGGGGAGAAATGCGCGCGATCGAGCAGGATCTCGAGCCTGGCAATGGAAGGGCTGAGCTGCTGACGGTCCGGCAATCTTGCCGGCGGCGCCGCGGCGTCATTGATCGAGGCGGCATCGAGACCTGCTGCGACCACGGGCGTGGTCGACAAAAACGAAAGAGCCGCGGCAAAACATCCTAAGGCAAAACGTCGGAACATCGCGCATCCCAACATGGCCACCTTCCGTCAAGCTGCGGAAGGCCGCGAAGTTCCAACATGTCTTTCGCTGCACTGCGTCGGGTAGCAGCAGGCGCTGGAGGCGGCCGATATCTCCCGCCATCGCGCCGCGGCGCCGATCAGACGCATTTCCGCCCACGAGAATGAGCGCTCTGCTATAGGTTACCGATCGTTTTTAGATCGCTTTGCTTGCAATTCATTTTTTGAGTGGACGCAATCATGACATTGATCGATGGCTTGGGTTACCTGGCGTCGGCTCTCGTGTTGTTGACGTTCTGCATGAGCACCATGTTGAGCCTGCGCTCTGTCGCCATATGCAGTAATCTGGCATTCATCAGCTACGGCTTGGGCGCCCGGATATACCCGGTGCTCGCCCTGCACGTCATTCTGCTGCCGTTGAACGTATTGTTGCTGTTCCAGATGGTCAGGCTGCTTCGCAAGGCGAAGCTCGCTGCGGCGACGGACCTTTCCCCGAGCTGGCTGCAACCGTTCATGCGGCCGAAGCACGTCAAGGCGGGAGAAACGATCTTCAGGAAGGGCGACGATGCCGACCTGCTGTATATGGTCGTGTCGGGCGATGTCAGGTTTCCCGAAATCGACCGAGGTGTATCGGCAGGCGAACTGTTCGGAGAGATCGGACTGTTCTCGCTCGAACGGCGCCGCACGCAAACGGCTGTGGCGGCGACCGACGTGGATCTGCTGTGGATCAGCGATGGCGCACTGAGGAAGCTGTGCGAACGCAATCCGGGACTGTCGCTGTACTTCCTGCGACTGACGGCGACCCGGATGACGGAGAATGCAGCCCGCGCAATCGGAGTTGCCGCCGCCGCGCGCTGACGACGCCCGCCGGGCGTCAGAACAGTGCGAAGCAAGCGTCGTCCGTCAGTCCTACGGCGCGGACGAAGCCGAGAGGTTCGGCAGCGGCGCGAACTGCATCTCTGCGACGGCCGAGCCCGCATAGGCACTGGCGATCAGGATCATGACTCGAATGGCGACGAACATGGTGGCCTCCTCAGTCTTTTTCTTGATCCCTTGATGCCAGAGACTCCTTGCGGGCTGGTGAGGAAAGCTGGTTGCCGCAACCTTGCGGTCGTTGGTAAGCGAACGGTTTATGCATCACGTTCACCAGGCGGGAACCGTATTGGCCGATCGATCCGACGGTTAAACGCGCGGTTCACAGTCGCCGGGCATTGTTCGCCTCAATCAAGAAGGCGCAAGCACAATGCCGATTTTCAGGACGATCCTTGTTGTCGTATCGATTTTTCTTGCCGTTTTGTACGTCTACGACACCTGCCGCAGCGACAGCATCCTGTTGGCGGTCCCGGTGAACGACATCATCGCGCGGCGATGGCCGGAACCGGATGCGTTTCGCGCCACCTCGGTGCCCGTTTCCACGACGACCAGCGAGGCGACGCCGGCGGCGCGCGTTAGGGAAACGTTTGCGATGTTCAACCCCAGGGACGCGCGACGCCACATGATGCAACGCAGCCTCTGAAGCTGCGTAGCTCTTCCGGCCTCGTTCAGCCCAGCGATACGCCGGCCTTGGCGCGGCTGATTCCGAGCGTCACGATCCGGTTCAACAGGCCCGGGTAATCGAGCCCGTCATGCCCGGCCGCCATCGCGAACTCCTGGCTCTTGGCGATCTCGGGATTGGGATTGGCTTCGATGAAATACGGCACGCCGTTGGTCGACAGGCGGAAGTCGATGCGCGCGTAGCCGTCGAGCCCCAGCGTCCGGTAGATGCGTTTCGCCAGCCGCTGAATATGCGCGGATAGCTCGGGCGTGAGGTCGTCGGCCGGGCCATCCGCGATCCCGATGCGCTCCTGATAATTGGTGTCGTGCTTGGCCTTTTCGGTCGCGATATGCCGCGCGCCAGGGCCGCCCATGCTGCCGAATTTCAACTCCCACACCGGCAGCACCCGTAGCCGGTTGTTGCCGAGCACGCCGACATAGAGCTCGCGGCCCTCGATGAACTGCTCGGCGATCGCCGCGGTCCCGATCCGCTCATGGATGAAGGCGACGCGCTCCACCAGCTTCTCGTCGGTATCGACGATCGACGCCTGCGAGATGCCGAGCGATCCGTCGCTGCTCAGGCTCTTGACGATCAGCGGCAGTTCGAGACGCGGCGGCCGCTTGACCTTGCGGCGCATCGGAAACACGGCGAAAGCCGGCACCGGGACCCGGCGATGATGCACCAGCGTCTTGGACAGATCCTTGCCGCGCGCCAGGATCAGGCCGCGCGGGTTGCACCCGGTGTAGGGGATCTTCATCAGCTCGAGGTAGCTCGCGATGTGCTGGTCGTACACCACGTCGTAGTGAAACTCCTCCAGCAGCGTGAACACGATGTGCGGCTTGAAGCCTTCGATCGCGTCGCGCACCGGCTTGATTTCCTCCTGCACGCCGAGCGGACGAACCTCATGGCCGGCCGCGCGCAGGGTACTGACGACGTCGTACTCGGTCTTCCACTCGTTGATTTCCCGCGCGGAGTATCCATCGCTGGAATCCGGCGGCACACAATCCGGGTGCATCAGCACCAGAATGCGAAAATGCTTCATAGCGCGATCCATTTGCGGCGCGACGGGCCGAACAGCGCGTGCATGGTCTTGGCGGTCAGCAGGATGATGAAATTGGTCACGAGCTTCTGCTCGGGGCCGACAGCACGCAGATTGAGCTCGCGGCAGCGCGAGATCATGTCGTCGAGCACGGCATCGAGCGTCAGCTGGTTCTCGCCGGTCCAGCGCGCGACCAGCTGCCTGATATGAGCACGATGCCGCCGGATGAACACCGCAGCCGGCTGATACCGCTGATGCCGCGGATCGGCGGAGAACAGCTTGGACAGATCGCGGTCATAGGTCTTCGGCGGCGTGAATGCGTAGAACGCCTGCTTCTTCTTGTAGTGCTCGCCGAGCGTCTGCTTGAGCTCACGCAGCGGATCGACGCGCTCGCGTGTCGTAAGCACCGGCCGCTTGCCGGCGATCTCGCCCATCAGCTCGTCGACATATTCGAGCTTCTTCAGCGCCGGCCAGCCGGCATAGCGCGTCCGCCAGTTCGAGCGCGGCCGCAGCCACACCGCGAAGGTCTCGGCGAAATCCTCATCCGGATGGCTCTGCGCGTACCAGAGCCGCAGATGCTGGACATAGTTGCGGCTGGCCGGATTGGGCCGGTAGTAGCGCGGGTAGTGCTGCGACGACGGACCGAACAGCTGCTGCCAGCGCCGGCGGCGTTGCAGCTGATAGCCGTGCTGGACGGCGTGGCCCGCCTCGTGGCGGAGAATGGCCATGCACTCGGACCATGAGGCGCCCTCGACGTCGAGCATCATCTTCTTCTCGAGCTTCATCAGGCGGGGGTGGGCGAGATAGAACGGAATCGCGATGCCGGGCACATCCGCCGGGCTGAACCATTCGCTGGATATCCAGGTGTGCGGCCGCAACCTTATGCCGCGCTCTTCGAGCTCCTCGTAGAGCGTGCCGACGCAATCCGCGAGCCAGGTGCCTTCGACCGCAACCCTCAGACTGCTGAGGCGTTGCTTGAGCAATTGCTCATCCGTGAGCTTCTCCCAGGCATATTTGTGGCGCGGCATGGGCTTCCAAAGTCAAAATCAAACCGGAATCGGGATGGTGTCATAGGTTGCCGCCGGCAACAACCGCCCAGCCTTTGCGGCAGGCCCGGACCGGAGTGACCGGCGCGATCGGCGCTGCCGCCATCAGTCGGCAGCCGGCGCGGAAAGACCACGCGGCCGGCCTTCCACCAGCCGGATCGCTGGTCCCGTCCCTGGCGGGTGCCTGCGCACTTTCTGATATGGTCGGCCGTTATTCTGGCGGGGCGATTTCAGGGGGCGACAATGGATTATCGGCGGCGGCTGCTTTTTCACGGCATGGCCTTGTTCTTGATCGGGCTGCTCACCGGCCTAGCCGAGCAACACTTCACCAATGTGCGGATGGCGCTCGCGGCGCATCTCGAAGGCGTGATGAACGGCACCTTCCTGCTCGCGGTCGGAGCAATCTGGGGCGAGGTCAGGCTGGCGTCCGGCCCGAGCGCTTTCGCCTACTGGGCGCTGCTCTGCGGGACCTATGGCAACTGGGCCATGACGTCGCTCGCCGCCGTTCTCGGGACCGGCGCGCTCTCACCGATCACCGCGGCCGGGAGTAGCGCCGCGGCGTGGCAGGAGACGCTCGTCACCGCCGGGTTCGTCTCGATCGGCCTTGCGATCATCGCGGCATCGGTGTTGCTGCTGTGGGGGCTGCGCGGCAAGGCCGCGCTCATCGCACCTAAGGCCTGACCCAGCGCTGCACGGCCGCGGCGGTGTCGGCCGGGTTGGTGTTGAAGCAGATGGCGGCGTCGGACGCGAGCCGGTGCACCAGGTTGAGGATCTGCTCGAACAGCACGAGCCGCTCCGGCGGCTCGCGCAGCCCGGCGCCGATCACGACGCAATCGTAGCGGCGCGCGTTGAGGGCCGCTGCCGTCACCGCTTCGGCGGTCTCGCCGAGGTCGATGAGACAGCTTTCGACGTCGTAACCAAGCGTGCGCAGACCCTCGATCTGCGCATCGATATAGCTGCGCACGAGTTCCGGCGTGAACTGCGGCATGACGGAGAGATCGACGAAGGCTGGATCAAGGCCGATCGCCAGCACGGAGGGCTTCGTCATGGTTGCAATTCCCGGTCACGTTGCGGTGCCCCGAACATGCCGCCGCTTTGCGTCGAAATCGCGAAGCCTTCAGTGCTGGCCATGATCCTGCGCGGCGCGCGCGGCGAGCGCGGCGCGGCGCTTGAGGAACTCACGCTCGCGCGCGTTGCCGGCCAATGCGGCGGCGGCCTCGAACGCTGTGCGCGCCTCCGCGAAGCGGCTCAGCCGGTGCAGCAGATCGCCACGCACACTCGGCAGCAGATGATAGGATTTCAGCGCCGGCTCATCGGCGAGACCGTCGACGATCGCCAGCGCGGCCTGCGGCCCTTCCGCCATGCCGATCGCAACCGCGCGGTTGAGCTCGATCACGGGCGAGTCGAGCAGCGCGGCGAGATCGCCGTAGAGCGCGGCGATACGGCGCCAGTCGGTCGCGGCAGGCGTATCGGCCTCGGCGTGACAGGCGGCGATCGCAGCCTGCAGCGCGTAGAAGCCACCGGCACCGCCGAGCTCGCGGGCGCGCGCCAACGCGAGCCGGCCGCGGCGAATCTGCAGGCGATCCCACAGCGCACGGTTCTGGTCCATCAACAGGATCGGTTCGCCGGCCGCGTCGGTGCGCGCCGCCATCCGCGAGGCGTTGAACTCCATCAGCGCGAGCAGGCCGTGCGCCTCCGGCTCCGATGGCGCGATCGAGGTCAGCACGCGGCCGATGCGCAGCGCCTCGTTGCAGAGCTGCGGCCGCAGCCATTCGTCGCCGCGCGCCGCGGTATAGCCCTCGTTGAAGATCAGATAGGCGACCTCGAGCACCGAGGCGAGCCGCTCGGACAGCTCCGCGCCGCGCGGCGTCTCATAGGCAAGACCTGAGTCCGACAGCGTGCGCTTGGCGCGCACGATGCGCTGGGCGATGGTCGCCTCCGCCAGCAGGAAGGCGCGCGCGATCTCCTCGGTGGTGAGGCCGCAGATCATGCGCAGCGCCAGCGCGGCGCGGGCCTCGCGCGACAGCAGCGGATGGCAGGCGGTGAAGATAAGCCGCAGCAATTCGTCGCCGATATCGTCGTCGAGCGCGGAATCGAAATCGGGCATGGTCTCCTGCTCCCGCGCCAGATCACGCGCCAGCATGCCGTGCTTGGCGGTCAGCATGCTGTTGCGCCTGATGTGATCGAGCGCACGCCGCTTGGCGGTCGCCATCAGCCAGGCACCCGGCTTCTCCGGCACGCCGTCGGCCGGCCAGTGCTCGAGCGCGGCGACCAGCGCTTCCTGGGTCAGATCCTCGGCGAGCGGCACGTCGCGCAGCATCCGCGACAGGCTGGTGATCAGCCGCGGCTGCTCGATGCGCCACACCGCGAGGATCGTGGCCTGGATGTCGGCGGCCGTCATCGCCGCCGACCTGGGTGGTCGCCTGCACGCGTTGTCTTCACGCGAACCGGAAGCCGCTTCGCCTGAAAACGCCCTGTCTGCTACGCATCAAGCGACGGCGGACACATCGACCTGGCAGGCGCCGTCGACGCCCGGGGTGGCAAAGGGGCGCACCTCGCAGGTGCCGTCCCAACCGGGCATGTGCTCCTTGTGCAGCTGCATGAACTCCACCGCGGCCGCCACCGCCTCTTCCTTGTTGCGCAGCTCGAAGATCGCGTAGCCGCCGATCATCTCCTTGGTCTCGATGAACGGCCCGTCGATCACATTGAGCTTGCCGTCGGTGATGCGGACCTGGGCACCCATCGCGACCGGCAGCAGCCCGCCGGTGTCGATCATGCGGCCGGCCTTGATTTCCCGCTCGGCGAGCTTGCCCATCGCCTCCATCAGGGCCGGCGTCGGCGGCCGCGGGGGCTGGGACGAGGTGACGATGTACATGAACCGCATCGGAAAACTCCTGTTTTGGGCGAGAAGCGACGATGACCGCCGCAAAACCGGCTCGCTATAGGGGACGACGATCCGGGCCGGACCGGATCGACATGGGGACGGGAATTATTTTCGGGGCGGACCGCGGAACAGGGCAAACTGCAGCCGGATCGGTGGCGCCCTCTCCGGCTGCGACCGCCGCGGATGCGCGGGGCCAAAAATATCGAAAACAACCCCATGCAAAGGAGGCTGCCAGCTACTGACGTTCGCCCCGGCAACTTGACACGTTGGGCAAATCAGGGATAAATTTCCAATATTCCGAAATCGTGCAAGCCCGTTCGCCCGCAAGTGCCGCATGCGGGGGAAATGACATTCGTCAGCCCCCTCACTGCTCCCGCAGCATGATCAGCGGGTCGGCGCTGTCGGGGACGCGGCGCCACTGGGCGTTGTCGTCAGCCTCGAACTGCCAGCTCTCGCCCTTGGGCGACATCAGGATCATCTGGCCGTGGTCGAGCCGCCACAGCGTCGGATTGAAGGCCGCGACCGCGGGATCGCATTTGCCCTTCATGAACACCTGGAAATTGTCGTTGCCGGCGTCGGTGTTGGTCAGCACCAGCGCGCAGATCGCCTGGCCGTTGCCGCGGACCATCGACCAGTCGCCGATCATCTGGTCCATCGACTTGGCGAGCGAGCGGGCGGCAGCGAGATTCTGCAGGATGTAGACGCCCTCGTTGGTGCGCATGCCCTCGAAGATGCCGGTCTCGACCTCGGTGAAATCGATCACCGCCTCGCCCGCCGCGTTGTGCAGCCGCACGATGTCGCCGAGGCCCTTGATGCTCCAGCCGGTGATATCCTTGGTGAAGGGCAGCGCGGCGGCGCAGGCCGGCTCGAGCTCGAGCTTGAAGCCTTGCGGCGTCGCGTCGCTCTTCAGCGTGACGACGCAGGTCTTGCTGCGCTCGGTGGTGGCGAGCTCCCACTGCCCGATCATGTCCTTCTTCAACGTCGTGACGTCCTGCGCGGCGGCCTGACCGCACACGGCCAGCAGCAGACACAGCACGACGCTGAAGCGGGACAATGCCATCAGCGATCCTTCACCGGCGTTTCGGCGACCGGCGTCAGCGGCGGCTTGCCGGCGAACCAGTTCTTGATGTTGTCGACCACGAGCTGGTCCATCGCGTTGCGCGTCACCACCGAGGCCGAGCCGATATGCGGCAGCAGCACGACGTTCTGCATCGCCTTCAATTCGTCCGGCACGTTCGGCTCGGCCGCGAACACGTCGAGGCCGGCGGCGAGGATGGTGCCGGATTTCAGCGCCGCGACCAGCGCCGGCTCGTCGACCACGGAGCCGCGCGCGACATTGATCAGCACGCCACGCGGGCCGAGCGCCTTCAAGACGTCGGCATTGATCATCTTCGCGGTCGAGGCGCCGCCCGGCACGATGACGATCAGGGTGTCGACCGCCTTCGCCATCTCGATCAGATCGGGATAGTGCTTGTAGGAAACGTCCTTGGACGGATTGCGCGAGTGATAGGACACCGGCACCCGCGAAGCCTCGAGCCGCCGCCCGATCGCCTGGCCGATGCGGCCCATGCCGACGATGCCGATCTTGCGGTCGCGCAGCGAGCCGACGCTGAGCGGATAATTCTGGGTCTGCCACAGCCCGGAGCGCACGTAGCGGTCGGCCTTGACGAATTCGCGCAAGGTCGCGATCAAGAGCCCCATCGCGACGTCGGCGACCTCCTCGGTCAGCACGTCGGGCGTGTTGGTGACCACGATATTGTGATCGCGCGCATAGGCGGAATCGACGTGGTCGTAGCCGACGCCGAAGCTGCCGACGATCTCCAGCTTGGGAAACAGCGCCATCGCGGTCTTGTCGGTCGCCATCGTGTGATAGGTGACGGCGATGCCGCGGATCTTGGCCATCGTGTCCGGCGTCAGGCGCTCGAGGTCGCCGCGGCTCTCGGCCTTGTGCAGCACGTATTGATCGGAAAAGCCGTTTTCGAGGATTGGCCTGACAGGTCCATAGATCAAGAGATCGATCTTTTCGGAAGAAATCGGGGCCATCAACTGTCCTTTCCTAACGCGCTTTCATGCCAACGCCGCAACAAGAGGTGCGAAACTAGCGCCAGCACCCCATAGATGACAATCCCGGCCAGCGATAGCAGCAGAAGTGCTGCAAACATGCGGGGAATATTCAGCCGGTAGCCTGATTCAGCGATCCGGAATGCGAGCCCCGAGCCGGCACCGGCACTGCCCGCTGCGATCTCCGCGACCACGGCGCCGATCAGCGACAGCCCGCCGGCGATGCGCAGGCCGCCGAGGATATAGGGCAGCGCGGCCGGCAGCTTCAGGAACAGCAACGTCTGCAGCCTGGATGCGCCATAAAGTTGAAACAATCCGGCGAGGTTGCGATCGACCGAGTTGAGCCCGAGCGTGGTGTTCGACAGCACCGGAAAGAACGCCACGATCCAGGCGCAGACGATCACCGCGGTCTGCTGCTGCAGATAGATCAGCAGCAGCGGCGCGATCGCGATCACGGGCGTGACCTGAAGCACCACCGCATAGGGAAACAGCGAATATTCCAGCCATTTCGACTGGTTGAACAACAGCGCCAGCACCACGCCGCCGATCGCGGCGGCGACGAAACCTTCGAGCGTGGTCAGGAGCGTGACGCCGAGCGATTGCGACAGGATCGACCAGTCCGCAACCAGCGTCCTCAGCACCAATAGCGGGCTCGGCAGCACGTAGGGCTGGATGCCATAGGCACGGACGATCGCTTCCCAGAGCACGAGCCCCGCGGCAAACACCGCGACGGGAAGCAGAAAGCGGATGAGGTCGCGCGGAGACTTCATGCGCCCGCCTGCCCCGCATAGGATGGTGCCAGCGCATGGGAAACCTCGCGACAGAACGCGGCATATTCGGCCGAGGTGCGGAACTCCTCGCCGCGCGGCTCGGACGAGGTAATGCGAAACTCGGCGCCGATCCGGCCCGGACGCGCCGTCATCACGATCACGCGCTCGGAGAGATAGACCGATTCGAACACCGAGTGCGTGACGAAGATGACGGTCTTGTGCAAATCGCGCCACAGCGACAGCAGATCGTTGTTGAGACGAAAGCGCGTGATCTCGTCGAGCGCCGCGAACGGCTCGTCCATCAAGAGGATGTCGGGATCGGTCACCAGCGCGCGCGCCAGCGACACCCGCATCTTCATGCCGCCGGACAATTCGCGCGGATAGGCGCCGGCGAACTCCGCCAGCCCGACCTGATCGAGCGCAGCATCGATGCGCATTTCGGCGTCGGTCGCCGGCGCACGGGCGAGCTTCAACGGCAGGCGGACATTGTCGCGCACGGTGGCCCACGGCATCAGGGTCGGCTCCTGGAACACAAAGCCGATCCTGTGGCTGCCGCGCCGCTCGCTGCCGTGATGCGCGAGCTCGACCGTGCCGGCGCTCGGCGCGGCGAGGCCAGCGATAATCCGCAGCGCGGTGGATTTGCCGCAACCGGACGGCCCGAGCAGCGAGATGAACTCGCCTTGCCGAACGTCGAGATCGAGCGGCCCGAGCGCCATCACACCGCTGTCATAGGTCTTGGTGACGGCGCGCAGGCGCACCGCTGACCCGGCGCCAGATCCAGACAACGCAGGCTCGGCCATCGCGACTTCCGGCCGTCAGTTCTTCGGCCGGAGCTCGACGCCGACCGCCTTGTTGACGAAGCGCAGCGTATAGCCCTGGCGATAGTCGATGGTGCTCTTGACCACGCCGGCGCGCACCATCTTGTCGAAGAAGCTCGCCATCCGCTCGTCGGTCATGGCGCCGATGCCGTTCTTGATGGAGTCGCCGGAATCGACGATGCCGTACTCGCGCATCTTGGCGACGCAATAGGCCAGCAGCTCGTCGTTCATGTCGGGATTGAGCTTCTTGATCATCGCATTGCCGGCCGAATTGTCGCCGTAGACGTAATTGTACCAGCCGACAATCGAGGCATCGACGAAGCGCTGCACCAGGTCCGGCTTCTTGTCGACCAGATCGCGGCGGGTCTCGATCAACGTCGAATAGGAGTTGAAGCCATAATCGGCGAGCAGCAGCACGTTCGGCTTGAAGCCGGCGGCCTTCTCGACCGCAAAGGGCTCTGACGTGACATAGCCCTGCATGGCCGTCTGCTTGTTCACGATGAAGGGCTGCGGGTTGAAGGTGTAGGGCTTCACCTTGTTCTCGTCGAAGCCGTATTCGGATTTCAGCCACTGGAAGTAGCTGGTGATGCCTTCCTTCGAGATCAGCAGCGTGAGCGGCTTCAGGTCCTCGATCTTGCCGACCTTGACCTCCGGGTGGGTCAGGAAGACCTGCGGGTCCTTCTGGAACATGGTCGCGACAGCGACCAACGGCACGTTGTTGGTGACCGCGTCGAAGGTCTGCAGCGAGTTCGCGCTCATGAAGAAGTCGAGCTTGCCCGCGATCAGGAGCATGCGATTGTTCTCGTTGGGGCCGCCGGGCACGATGGTGACGTCGAGGCCGTATTTCTTGTAGGTGCCGTCGGCGAGGGCCTGGAAGAACCCGCCATGCTCGCCCTCGGCGACCCAATTGGTGCCGAACGAGACCTTGTCCAGAGTCTTGTCCTGCGCCCGCGCCGGGCAAAGACAGGCGGAAACGCTGAGGGCGACGGCCAGCAGGCTCGTGGTTAACGCTCGAGGCAAAAAGGCCCGGATCATGGTTGGACTCCGTCTGATATTATGGCCCATGATGGAAGGCGGGAAGACGTGGACCGCGCCCGGAGACGCGGACGCCCCACTGATGTTAAACAAACTAGCCTGCAAATCCATCCAATGAAACGCTTGTATTGAAACGACCGGCTTGATGACCTCGACGCTTCCGCCCCGTGACTGGACCGCCATCCATTGGCCCGATATCGCCAAGGGCGCGGCCGCGCGCTGGATCGCGGTGCTGCCGCTCGCCGCAACCGAGCAGCACGGGCCGCATCTGCCGCTTGGAACCGACGTCATGATCGGCGAGGCGTATCTGGCGCGGGTAAAGGCGCTGCTGCCGGCGGCTATCCCGGCGACCTTCCTGCCCGTGCAGCCGGTCGGCATCTCCACCGAGCACATCGATTTTCCGGGCACGCTGACCTTGCCGACCGAGGTGGCGCTGAAGAGCTGGATGGCGCTCGGCGAGAGCGTGGCACGCGCCGGGATCAGGAAGCTCGTGATCGTGACCAGCCATGGCGGCAACTCCGCCGCCATGCAACTGGTGGCGCAGGATCTGCGCGCGCAGCACAAGATGCTTGTGGTCACCACGAGCTGGTCGCGCTTCGGCGCGCCCGACGGGTTGTTCGATGCCGACGAACTGCGCCACGGCATCCACGGCGGCGCGGTCGAGACCTCGATCATGCTGGCGAAATATCCGCAACATGTGCGCAAGGATGCGATCGCGGACTTCAAGCCCGCGAGCGTGCAGATCGAGAAGGATCATCGCATTCTGTCGACCCAGCGGCCGGCGCCGTTTGCCTGGCAGGCGCAGGACCTCAATCCAAGCGGCGCGATCGGCGACGCCACCAAGGCTTCGGCCGACAAGGGCGAGAAGCTGATCGAGCACGGTGCGCGCGCATTCTGCGAGCTGCTTGCCGACGTCGACAGGTTCGATCCGGGCGTATTCACGGGCAACTGACCGGGAATTCCTTCGTCCTGGTCGAGGCGACGAAACAATCGACGAAACCATATTTCCCGGCCGGCCTTCGAACCGGAACCGGACAGCCTCCGTCCAACGGGCATGCGGACCACACCGGCGCCGCACTCAAACAGGATGGAGTATTTCCATGTCGATCAAGACCAAGTTCGCCGCCCTCGCCCTCACCGCGCTCGCCGTGACCGGCACCATCGCATCCACCACGTCGCAGGCCGAAGCCAAGCCCTATGGCTGGGGCTGGGGCGTTGGCGCGGGCCTCGTCGGCGCCGCCGTTGTCGGCAGCGCGATCGCGGCCAGCGACGGCTACTACTACAACGGCTATCGCCGCTGCGGCTGGGTGCGCCAGTTCGACGCCTACGGCAACTACATCGGCCGCGTGCGCACCTGCTACTGATCGACGGTTTTTTCTAAAGGCTGCGGATCCTGCGTTCGGCACGGGTCCTCATCCACCCCGTGTCGCAACCGACCCGTCCGGCGATCCCCCCGGGCGGGTCAACCTTTGTCGGCTCGCGACATCCCGACGCGGCTCACAGATACTTCGCGATCAGCCGGAAATCGCGCAGCACGTTACGGCCCTTGGGGCCGGATGCCTTCAGCGTGTCCTCCAGGCTGTGACCGATGTGATCGTGGATCAGCGCCTTCTTGGCGCTCTCGATCGCACTCTCCACCGCCTGCAATTGCTGGGCGATCTGGGCGCATGGCTTACCCTGCTCGATCATCTCGACGATGGTCTCGAGATGGCCGTTGGCGCGCTTCAGGCGTCGGGCAATCGCGGCATGCGGGTGGTCGTCGGACATATGGTTCTCCCTATCCTCCCGGGAGGATACCTATGATCCTCCCCGGGGGATAGCGAATTCGGCTTGACACGCCTTTGTGTTAGGCGTAGTGCCCGATTGTCGGAACATTCGTTCCGCGCCGGGTCTTACCCCGGACACCAACCCGACCACGAGCCAGCAGAAGGCACATGGGCAGTAGCAACTCAGGCGACAGTAGACCCACGACGGGACTATTGACGCCGCAACACAGCAAGACTGATCGCGCAGATATCGCCTGCGTGGGTGGGTGGTCGCGCCTTAGCTGACCGCCGCTCCTCACCGGCCTGCCGCGCGACAGCGGAAGTGGAGGTGAGCGATGTTCGAAAAGCTCGCAAGATTCCGGCCGTTCGAGCCACCGCGCATGGCGCCGTGGACGATTCCGGCCACCCATTCCAATGACAACCTCCCGGGTTTTCGCCATCCGGAGAGCCGAGGCCGGCGTCCAACCCCGGCACCGGTATGTCATTGGGTCTTGATCGACGGCCACCTGGAATGCCGGTGGACCGTCGAAACCAGCACCGAACCCACCAACGGTGAGCGATGCGCGGACCGGCCTTCCGGCCCGCGCATAACAATCGCGCGCGCCACCAAATCCAAGATGGCAGCGAGCGCCTAGAGGACGGACATGGACGAAGGACCTAGACGTCCCGTTGCCCGCCGTTCCGGCGCCGCAACGGGACTCCCTCCGGGGAACGACATCACGTTTGGAATTGCCGCTGCTCACGGCAGCGGAGGTTGCGCGCGCACCTAGCTGCTCCGCGTTCCTCGTGCCGTGCCCAACGGGCAGCGAGGAGACGATCGGAGCAAGCATGGCAGAGACCGCAAGACATATCGCAACAGAACCGTCGCGCCGGCAGCGGCGCATCGTTCCGAGTCCGTTCGACCCGGTGATGCAAAGCCTTGCCGGCATCATCGGCGAAAGTGCGGGCCTCGTCGGCCACCTCGCAGCACTCGGCATCGCGCTCGCTTTCGATACCGGCACCACCGCAACGAAGCACCGGCCCACGGCAACGCCACGGCCGACACCCGATGCGGCCAACATCATCCGTTTCCCGGCCCGCCAAAACACCAAGCCACACAACTGAGAAGGAATGAGTCATGACCGTCGTCAATGACTTGAAGATGCACGCCTCCGATCGTGAGGCCACCGCCAACCCGGCCGGCACCGCCGTACTGGACAATGCCCATCTCGGCGATATCCGCGGCGCGTTCGGCAGCATCGCGCGGGACGATACCGCGCCGCGCGCGACCCTGTTTGCCCGCCTGAAGACCCTGCTCGCCATCGTCGGTCCCGGCCTGATCGTCATGGTCGGCGACAACGATGCCGGCGCCTTCGGCACCTATACCCAGGCCGGCCAAAACTACGGCACCACGCTGTTGTGGACGCTGCTGCTGCTGATCCCGGTGCTCTATGTCAACCAGGAGATGGTGGTACGGCTCGGCGCGGTCACCGGCGTCGGCCATGCCCGGCTGATCTTCGAGCGCTTCGGCAAGTTCTGGGGCGCCTTCAGCGTGATCGACCTCCTGGTGCTGAACGCGCTGACCATCGTCACCGAATTCATCGGCATCACCTTCGCGCTCAGCTTTCTCGGCGTCTCGCAGTTCTGGGGCGTATTGGCTTCGGCGGCCATCGTGATGCTGGCGGTTTCCACCGGCGACTTCCGGCGGTTCGAATGCTTCGGCATCGTGCTGGTCGCCGGCAGCCTGCTGCTGGTACCCGTGATCCTGATGGTGCACCCGCCGATCGGGCAGATCGCCTCCGACTTCTTCGTCCCGAAGATGCCCGAGGGCGCCAAGCTCAGCGAGGTGATGCTGCTGATCGTTGCCATCGTCGGCACCACCGTGGCGCCGTGGCAATTGTTCTTCCAGCAGAGCTACATCGTCGACAAGCGGATCACGCCCCGCTTCATCCGCTATGAGCGGATGGATCTGTGCATCGGCATCGTGCTGGTCGTGGTCGGCGCCGTCGCGATGATCTCGTTCTGCGCGGCGGTGTTTTCCGGGACACCGGAATTCGGCAACTACACCGACGCCCTGGGGACCGCGGTCGGGCTTGAAAAATATGCCGGCCGGCTGCCGGCGGTGCTGTTTGCGCTGGCACTGCTGGATGCCTGCATCATCGGCGCCGCCGCGGTCTCCCTTTCAACGGCCTATGCGATCGGCGACGTGTTCGCGGTCAAGCATTCGCTGCACCGCAAGCCGTGGGATGCGAAAGGCTTCTACAGCGTCTATTGCGGGCTGATCGTGCTCGCCGCGGTGCTGGTGCTGACGCCGGGCACGCCGCTCGGGCTGCTCACCAACGCGGTGCAGACGCTCGCCGGCGTGCTGTTGCCGAGCGCGACCGTGTTCCTGCTGCTGCTCTGCAACGACCGCCACATCCTCGGGCCCTGGATCAATTCGACGAGGCTGAACCTGTTCACCGGCGCTGTCGTGGCTGGGCTGGTGATGCTGTCAGTGATCCTGACCGCCGCGGTGCTATTCCCCGACCTCAGCGAGGCCTGGATCATCGGCATCCTCGTCGGCGGCAGCGTGCTCGCGCTCGCTGTCACGGCATTGGTCAAGCTGTACGAGATGTCGTCGCGCCGCCACGCGTCGTTCCGCTTCAAGCGCCGGCCGCCGCTGTTCGACCGCGATAGCTGGCGGATGCCGCCGCTCGACCGGCTGCCGCCGGCGCGGCTCAGCCCGCTGAGCCGGATCTGGATGATCGTGCTGCGCGGCTATCTGGTCGTCGCCGCCGGATTGGTGCTGCTGCGGATCGTTCAGCTCGCGACGGTCGGGGCGTGACGACGCTTGGCCGCGGCCAACGATGGGGCGCGCTCGCGTTGTTCAGGCTGGCGAGCGCCATCCTGCGCGGCGCAACCGCGCTCCATCAGCGACGCATGATGACAGGCGCCGGCTTGAGGACGGCGCTGTCGATGGCGCGATGCATGGAAAGGGCCGGCGCGAGGGTCGTGCTCGGCAGGGCATCGCAGCCGGCATTCATCAAGACAAGGGAAGAGGACAATGGTGGCGTCGATTGAACGGCCGCGGCTCGGCCGATTTGCCACAGGCGGCTGCTCGATCGCAGCCGGCGAGGGCTCGGGTCGCGTGCTGTTACGTGACTGTCATAGTGGCATGCAAATCGAACAGGTATCCGGCGGACCTCAGTTGCTATTGCGAATGATTTGCAATAAGTGCCAGGGGATGCTAGGTGCTGGTCCGGCTTTGGATGGGACAACACGGATCGGACCGGGGACGGCGGGCAATGACTTCAAATCTCGGGTGGCAAGCGGCCGCCAAATCTGCAGTGATGCCTGGCAAAATCGCCAACCGTTCGCGGAAAGCCGCGTCATGACCTGCGTCCGCCTCTTCAGGGTCCAGATCGCCGCC
Source organism: Bradyrhizobium sp. UFLA03-84 (assembly GCF_002289535.1). NCBI lineage: Bacteria > Pseudomonadati > Pseudomonadota > Alphaproteobacteria > Hyphomicrobiales > Nitrobacteraceae > Bradyrhizobium > Bradyrhizobium sp. UFLA03-84. Next base: position 619,797 of record NZ_NSJY01000005.1, read on the forward strand.
GGCGCAGCGCTCGGTGCGGCCGCCTTCGGCACGCCGGCCGCCGCGGCCGATCTGCCGCTCAAGTCTCCCGCCGCCAAGGCGGTCTATAGCTGGACGGGCTTCTACGTCGGCGCCCATGTCGGATATGGCGACGGCACGCTCGGTCCCGGCACCAATCCGATCCTGGAGCAAGGTGTGGTCTTTCCGCCGACGATCACCGGCGGGATCGGCGGCTTCCAGGCCGGCTACAACAAGGAATTCGCCAATCGCTTCGTGCTCGGCATCGAGGCGGACGCGACCTTCACCGGCCCGACCGATACGGTGCGCCGCCCGCCGGGCCCCTTCAACGCATCGATCGATTATGTCGGCACGGTGCGCGGCCGCGCCGGCTACAGCTTGGGCACCTGGATGCCCTATGTGACCGGCGGCTTCGCCTGGGGCCACACCGAAGTCCGGGTCAACGATGCCGCGGACAGCGTGATTTCGCAGCCCGGCCAGTATCAGACCGGCTGGACGGTCGGCGCCGGTGCCGAATTCGCCCTGAGCGGCAATTGGACCGCCAAGCTCGAATACGAGTACATCGACCTGTCGCGCCGCACGCTCGGCCTCAACGATTTCGGCATGCCCGGCGTCAGCATCGACCCGCGCATCCACCTGCTGAAATTCGGCCTGAACTACCAGCTCGGCGACTCGCCATGGTCGGCGACGCCGACGCGCACCGCGCTGCCGGAATCCAGCGACTGGAGCGTGCATGCGCAGACGACGCTGCTTGGTCAGGGCTATCCGTCATTCCGCGCGCCCTATGGCGGCACCAACAGCCTTCCCGGCGTCGGACAAGCGCAGCAGACCTGGACCACGACCGCGTTCCTCGGCGTCAAGCTGTGGGAGGGCGGCGAGCTCTACTTCAATCCGGAGACCGCGCAGGGCTTTGGCCTCAATGGCACGCTCGGCCTTGCCGGCTTCTCGAACGGCGAAGCGCAGAAGGCCGGCGCGGAGTATCCGAAGATCCGGCCGCAGCGCTACTTCATCAAGCAGACCTTCGGCTTCGGCGGCGAGCAGGAAGACGTTCCCGACGGTCCCAACCAGATCGCCGGCAAGCGCGACATCGATCGCCTCACCATCGTAGTCGGCCGCTTCGCGGTGGGGGACTTCTTCGACGGCAATTCCTACGCCAAGGACCCGCGCGCCGACTTCATGAACTGGGCGATGTGGGCGTCGGCCGCCTACGATTTCCCGGCCGACCTGCCCGGCTACACCCGCGGCGCCGTGGTCGAGCTCAATCGCAAGGATTGGGCGGTGCGCGCCGGCGTATTCCAGGTGCCCAATGCACCGAACAGCGACGTGTTGGTCTCCAACCCCAACAACGGCGGCGCGGTGGTCGAGTTCGAGGGCCGCTATTCGATCTTCGATCAGCCGGGAAAGCTGCGCGTCGGCTTGTTCGGCAATCGCGGCAACACCGGCAATTATCGCCAGGCACTGGCGATCGAGGACGCCAACCCGGCGCTCGACATCAACGACGTGATGGCCGGCATCCGCAAGGACAACACCAAATACGGCTTCTACCTCAACGGCGAGCAGCAGATCGCAACCGATGTCGGCCTGTTCGGCCGGCTGAGCTGGAACGACGGTCGCAACGAGATCCTGTCGTTCACCGACGTCGATCGCAGCGTCTCCGGCGGCCTGTCGATCAAGGGCAGCTCCTGGGGCCGGGCCAATGATACGATCGGCATCGGCGGCGCGGTCAACGGACTGTCATCGGCGCATCGCGACTTCCTTGCCGCCGGCGGCCTCGGTCTTCTGATCGGCGACGGCGCGCTGAACTACAGCCCGGAGCGGATCTTCGAGACCTACTACGCCTACCAGGTGAACAAGAACCTGACGCTGACGGCGGACTATCAGTTCATCACCAACCCCGCCTACAACGCCGACCGCGGCCCGGTGCACATCTTCTCCGGACGCATCCACGGCGAGTTCTAGCCTCGCCATCTCGCACCGTCGTCCCTGCGAAAGCCGGGACCCATAACCACCGTTGTTCGTGGCTATGGCAGGCCGGGGCCGCAGCGAGACAAACACAACGCCCTGTGGTTATGGGTCCCTGCTCCCGTGCGCAATTGCGCACTAGGCAGGGACGACAGCGAATTTGTCGCGCTGCTCTTCGCAATGATGTCCTGGAATTGGTTCGAGCGGCAAACGCCCTCTCCCCACTTAGATATATGTAGACCCCCCGGGCTTGCCGCAAGCCCGGGGTCATCCCGTAGAACGCGCGCCCAATCGAACAAGGGAGTGCGGGATGCGGGAACATGATGTGGTGATTGCCGGTGGAGGTCCGACCGGGCTGATGCTGGCGGGCGAGCTGGCGCTGGGCGGCGTCGATGTCGCGGTCGTCGAGCGGCGCGCGGGAGCGGACCTGATCGGCTCGCGGGCAGGCGGCCTGCATGCGCGCACCATGGAGGTGCTCGATCAGCGCGGCATCGGCGATCGATTCGTCGCGGAGGGGACGCGGCATCCTGCGGTGCTATTCCACTCGCATCTGGTTCCGCTCGATATCACCGACTTTCCGACCCGGCGCAATTTCACGCTCGGGCTGTTCCAGAGCCATATCGAGCGCATTCTCTGCGAATGGGTCGACGAGCTCGCCGTGCCGGTCTATCGCGCGCGCGACGTGACCGGCTTTGCGCAGGACGACGCCAGCGTCGATGTCGAACTGTCGGACGGCCGAATCCGCGCGCAATATCTCGTTGGCTGCGATGGCGGCCGGAGCATCGTCCGCAAGGCGGCCGGCATCGAATTCGCCGGATGGGATCCGACCAGGAGCTGGCTGATCGCCGAGGCCGAAATGTCCAGCGAACCGCAATGGGGCTTTCGCCAGGACGACACCGGCACCTATGCGATCGGCAAGGTGGACGATACTAAGCGCGTGCGCGTGGTGCTGACCGAGCGGCAGCTCGGCACCGAGAGAGAGCCGACCTTGCGCGACGTCAGCGAGACGCTGGCCGCCGCGTACGGCACCGATTTCGGCATCCACGATCCGGTCTGGATCTCGCGCTTCACCGACATGACCCGGCAGGCGGTGAGCTATCGCAAGCAGCGCGTGCTGCTGGCCGGCGACGCCGCCCATGTGCACCCGCCGATGGGCGGACAAGGCCTCAATATCGGCGTGCAGGACGCGGTGAATCTGGGCTGGAAGCTCGCCCAGGTGGTCAAGCTGACATCGCCGGACAGCCTGCTCGACAGCTATCAGGCCGAGCGGCATCCGGTCGCGGCCCGCGTGCTGCGCAACACCATGGCGCACGTCGCGCTCAACCGCACCGATGCGCGCAGCAAGGCGCTGAGCGAGGTCGTCTCCGAATTGCTGCGCATGGACGAGCCGCGCCGCCGCTTTGTCGCGATGATGTCGGGCCTCGACCTGCACTACGATCTCGGCGATGGCCATCCATTGCTCGGACGCCGCATGCCCGATCTCGACCTCGTCACCGCCGACGGGCCGCTGCAGGTGTTCGCGCTGCTGTACCAGGCGCGGCCGGTGCTGCTGAATTTCGGCGAGCCCGGCAGCATCGACATTGCGGGATGGACCGACCGGGTCGAGCTGCTCGACGCCGAGTATTCCGGCACCTGGGAGCTTCCCGCGCTCGGCCCGGTTCCGGCACCCGCCGCGGTGCTGATCAGGCCCGACGGCTACGTGGCGTGGGTCGGAGACCGGACCCGCACCGGCCTCACGGCAGCGCTGACCAAATGGTTCGGCGCGCCGAGCGCTTGATGAGATGGTGCCGTAGCGGCATCGGCATTGCGTCCCCTCCCCCGCGAGCGGGGGAGGTGAATCGAAACCGTAGCCCTACCCCGCCGGCTGGAACGAGTCCGCGCGTGCCATCGCCCAGGCGTCGCGGAAGCGGGGATCCTGGGTGCCTTCGAGCAGTTCGCCCGGCCGCAGCGCCGGATAGAGCTGTGCGAAGGTGCGGACGTCGGTGGTCGAGCTGCGCTGCGAGAAGTGGATCGGGCGCAGCTCCTTGGTGTGCTCGAGGCCGGCGGCGGCGAGCAGCTCGGTCAGCGCGTGCAAGGTCGAGTGGTGGTAGTTGTACACGCGCTCGATCTTGTCCGGCACATAGAGCGCGCGGTTGCGGATCGGGTCCTGCGAGGTGACGCCGGTCGGGCAGCGATCGGTGTGGCAGCTCAGCGACTGGATGCAGCCGAGCGCGAACATGAAGCCGCGCGCCGAATTGCACCAGTCGGCCCCGATCGCCATCGCGCGCGCCATGTCGAAGGCGGTGGCGATCTTGCCGGACGCGCCGATCTTGATGCGGTCGCGCGCGCCGATGCCGATCAGCGCGTTGTGGACGAAATTGACGCCCTCGCGCATCGGCATGCCCAAATGGTCCATGAATTCGAGCGGCGCGGCGCCGGTGCCGCCCTCATTGCCGTCGACCACGATGAAGTCGGGATACAGCCCGCTCTCCTTCATCGCCTTGCAGATCGCGAGGAATTCCCAGGGATGGCCGATGCACATCTTGAAGCCGGCCGGCTTGCCGCCGGACAGCTTGCGCATGTTGGCGACGAATTCCATCATCTGGATCGGCGTCGAGAACGCCTTGTGATAGGCGGGCGAGATGCAGTCCTCGCCCATCGGCACGCCGCGGATCTTGGAGATCTCCTCGGAGACCTTGGCGGCCGGCAGGACGCCGCCATGGCCGGGCTTGGCGCCCTGGCTGATCTTGAGCTCGACCATCTTGATCTGGTCGTCGCCCGCGACGCTGGCAAACATCTCCGGATTGAAGGTGCCGTCACGGTTGCGACAGCCGAAATAGCCGGAGCCGACCTCCCAGATGATGTCGCCGCCCATCTCGCGGTGATAGGGGCTGACGCCGCCCTCGCCGGTGTCGTGGGCGAACCCGCCCTTCCTGGCGCCGGCATTCAGCGCCCGCACCGCGTTCGGGCTCAGCGCGCCAAAGCTCATCGCCGAGATGTTGAAGACCGACGCCGAATACGGCTTGGTGCAGTCGGGCCCGCCGATCGTGATGCGGAATTTCTCGTCGGCGCGCGGCTTCGGCGCCACCGAATGATGCATCCACTCATAGCCTTCGCGATAGACGTCCTCCTGGGTGCCGAACGGGCGCTTGTCGAGCACCATCTTGGCGCGCTGATAGACCACCGCGCGGGTGTCGCGCGAGAACGGCATGCCGTCCTTCTCGCTCTCGAAGAAATACTGCCGCATCTCCGGGCGGATTTCCTCGAGCAGGAAGCGGACATGCGCCGAGATCGGGTAGTTGCGCAGCACCGCGTGGTTCTTCTGCGTGAAGTCGCGGATGCCGAGCAGGGTCAGCGCGCCGAAGATCACCAGCGGGATCAGGATGATCTTGAAGACCTTGTGGTCGAAAATCCCAACCAGCAGCAGGAGCACGGTGACGACTGCGCAGATCGTCAGCACGATGAAACGCGGCGAGAACGGAAGCAGCAGCGTGTCCATGGAATCCTCCGGTCTGCCTGGAATGCCCTGTCGGCGTTGAGCCTAATCCAACTCGCGGAACAAGTGCACTACGGTTATACGGCCGAGCAGTCACAGATGTGACAACCGCCCGGATGGGCGGGTGCGGTTGCCGCAATCAGCCGGATTGGCTTGCTTTTGCACTGCACCAAGAAGCGGTATCGAGCCCGCCCCTCAATGGCCATGCGGCTGCAATTCGTGCGGGATGTGGCCCGGCTTCAGGCCATCGCTGGCAAGCCATGCATTGGTGGTGTCGAGGGCGCGTGCGATGTGTTCTGAGGTCCGGGAGAAATCGTAGGGCGAGCCGACCAGCGGGCAGAGCGGCGGCACGACGAAATACTCGACATCGGGCCCGATATTCTCGAGCTCGTTGACGAGCTGCCGCGCGATCAGCAGCGTCAGCGCATGCAGCGCATTGGCGAGCGCGCCGGTCGGCGGCGCCTGGTTGGCGCAGGCATGTCCGGTCGGCAGCACGATCAGGCGCTTTGCGCCATGCTTCACGGCGACGCGGACCGGCGTGTTGCTGGAGATCGCGCCGTCGGCGAGGAAATGATCGCGGTAATGCACCGGCGTGAACGCGCCGGGGATCGCGGTCGACGCCACGATCGCCTCCGCAGCCGAGCCTTCCGACAGCACCACGCTGTCACCGCTGATGATGTCGGTGGTGACGATGTGGATCGGCATCCGCGCGTCCTCGAGATTGCGGAACGGGATGTAGTCGTCGATCAGCCTGCGGACGCCGTCATGCGGGATCAGGAAGTCGCGCCGCCACAGGAAGCTCATCAGCGTTCGCCAGGTCACCGGGAACACATCCTGCCGGTTCAGGCCGCGCCAGATCTCGGCCAGCCGCGCCACGCCCGAGACCGAGGGGTCGCCGGCATAGAACGCGCCATTCAATGCACCGACGCTGGAGCCGACCACCATGTCGGCGACCACGCCATGCGCCGCCAGTGCCTGCAGCATGCCGACCTGGATCGCGCCAAAGCTGCCGCCGCCGGCAAACACAAAGGCGGTCTTCGGTGCATCCGGATCGGTGATGGACAAGGTGCGGCTCCTCGGGTCGCCGCGTTCGGGCAGCGCTGCGCGGCGTTGCGACCGTTATAGCAAGTGACAAATGGTGCACGCCACCTGCACGGCCGTCGTCCTGGCGAAGGCCAGGACCCATAACCCCAAATGCAAAAGGCTGGAGCCCGGTGGGGCCCCAGCCTTCGCAAAGCAGAGGACGGTGGTAACGGGTCCTGGCTTTTGCCAGGACGACAGTCTTAAGCGGTCTCAGCGCTCGACGAACGCCTTCTCGATCACGAAGTGACCGGGGGTGTTGCCGCTGCCTTCCTTGAAGCCGCGGGTCTCGAACAGCTGCTTCAGCTCTTCCAGCATCGCCGGGCTGCCGCACATCATGATGCGGTCGGTCTCGATGTCGAGCGGGCCCTGATGCAGGTCGGTGAACAGCTGGTTCGACGTGATCAGGTCGGTGATGCGGCCGCGGTTGCGGAACGGCTCGCGCGTCACGGTCGGATAGTAGGACAGCTTCTCGGACAGCATCGGCCCGAACAGCTCGTCGTCGCGCAGCTTGGCGACCAGCTCCTCGCCATAGGCGAGCTCGGAGACCTGGCGGCAACCATGCACCAGCAGGATCTGGTCGTAGCGATCATAGACCTCGGGGTCCTTGATCAGGCTCGCGAACGGCGCAAGGCCGGTGCCGGTCGACAGCAGCATCAGCCGCTTGCCGGGAATTAGATTGTCGGTGATCAGCGTGCCGGTCGCCTTGCGGCCGACCAGGATGGTGTCGCCCTCGCGGATCTTCTGCAGCTTGGAGGTCAGCGGACCGTCCTGCACCTTGATCGAGAAGAACTCGAGCTCTTCCTCGTGATTGGCGCTCGCCATCGAATAGGCGCGCAGCAGCGGCCGGCCGTCGACCTCGAGGCCGATCATGGCAAACTGCCCATTCTGGAAGCGGAAACCGGAATCGCGGGTCGCCCGGAAGCTGAAAAGCGTATCGGTCCAGTGCTGAACGGAAAGAACTTTCTCTCGATAGAACGCGCTCATGTGTTTTCGTTTTCTCGACTGACCAGATTTAGAATGGTTTGATTTCTAGACTGCTCGCGACGGCGCAGAAGTGGCCGAAATCACTGAAGATCTCGCGTGTCCATTGCGCCAATGCATGAGATAGTCAAGATCAACTGGCGTGCAATTGCGATCTCAGAATGGCAGTCGTTCGATTTCGCGCAGAGGTTCAGCCACGACATCGTTAACACGTCCTGCTGGACGTAATTTACTTGCTGAGATCGATGCCGATCTGGCAATTAATTGCTACGAAAACCGCGGCGAAGGGAAAATGATCTCGTGGTCCTGATCAGCCAGCGAATCTTCCTGGAAACCATCAAAAAATATTGTCTGGCGCGCTCGATTGCGGTCGAGGTGCGGTCAGGCGGCTGGCTGGTCATCATGACCAAGGGCAATCAGCGGCGGCTCGCGATCGGCTACGATATCGGGCTGAACAGCGCGGTCGCACATCAGGTCGCCAACGACAAATCGGCCTGCGCGGAGGTGCTGGCATCGGCCGGCGTCCCCGCCGTCGCGCACACGCTGTTTCTCGGCAACAAGCTCAGCAAGCACATCCCGGGATCGGATTCGTTCGACGCGATGCGGCTGTTGCTCGACCGGCATCCGCATGGCCTCGTCGTCAAACCCAATGAGGGCACATCCGGCGAGTTGGTCTTCCATGTCACGACGCCCACGCAACTCGAGACCGCGGTCACGCGCATCCTTGCCGCGCATCCGAGCCTTGCGATCTCGCCCTATGTTGCCCTCGATGACGAGGTGCGCGTGGTGCTGCTCGATGCACTCGCGCTGATCGTCTACGGCAAGACGCGCCCAATGGTGGTCGGTGACGGCATCCATTCACTCCGCGCGCTGGCGCAGGCGACCGCGACGACGGAGCAGCTCAAGACCCTCACCGAGGATTTCGACGCCGCCGCGCTCGACGCCATTCCGCCGGCCGGCGAGCGGCGGCTGCTCAACTGGCGACACAACCTCGATGCCGGCGCCGAGCCTGTGCTGCTCACCGATGCTGCGACCCGCGACGCCTGCATCGCGCTCGCGACCAAGGCCGCGCAAGCCGTCGGCATCCGCTTTGCCTCCATCGATGTCGTGCGCGCCGATGGCGCGTGGAAGGTCCTCGAGGTGAATTCGGGCGTGAAGATGGAGGCGCTGGGCCGCCGCGATCCGGCGCTGGTCGAGGCCGCATATTCGGCAGCGCTGGACGCGGTGTTCGCCTGAACCGCGTGCCGTGTGCTGCCTTCAGCGCCCGGTCAGTCCTGCGGGCGCTGCTTTTCATAGGCGGCGACGATCAATTCCGATTGCTCGATCTGTGCGGTGAGACGATCGATCTCGGCCTGCGTTTCTGGAAACACCTCAGCACCCGCCGTGTTTCCTGATTGCAACTCCGCGATCAGCTCGCGATTCTTCGTGATCTGCTCGCGGTGCCAATCGATTTCCGGATCCTCTTGCATGAGCCGACATCCCGATCCGCGAAAACTACGACGCCAGCTCCCGCAGCAGGACGGGTGGGTAAACCGGCTTCTCGAAGAACTTGACGCCGTCAGGCAGCGCGCCGGCCAGCGGCAGGCCCGAGATCACCAGCACGCGCACTGCCGGGTCGCAATCGAGGGCCAGACGGGCAAGCTCGATCCCATCCATTTTTCCGGTAAGCTTGATGTCGGTGACGACCAGCGACGGGCGACGCCTCTTGATGGCCAGCGCTGCTGTTTCTGCGTCTTCGCATTGGATGACGTCGAAACGACCTTGTTCCAACAACAGCGCGATCATGTCGCGCTGGATTGTATCGTCTTCGACCACGACTGCGATTTGGCGAATTGGCCTTGTGTAACCCATGGCGTCCTCCAAACTGGCATCCTCCAGCGATCAACCACAATCAATGATTGAGAACGCCTAAAGTTCTGGTTCCAAGATCAACAGCTGCCGAATTCCGACAGGGCTTTGCAGGTTCCAACCGGAACAACTTTCGAGGTGTCGGAGTCATTGATGGGCGGCGAGCCGGATGGCTCGGGACTGAGGAAAGGAAGTCGCGCCAGGAGGCAAAGCTCATGAAGAACGGTGTACATTCGGATCAGGATTTTTGTGAGCCCTACGGGGCTGACGTGGCGGCCGGCGCGCCAGGCCGTCCATCCTCTCGACGACTGATCAAAGATCAGTTCGTTGATGCCAACGTGCAAGATACGATTGATCCCCCCGGCGTTGGCCTGCCGCGCGACATCATTTCCGAAATGGAAGCAGCGCTCCAGCAGCAGGTCGATCGGCTTGTCGCGAAGCGACATTAGCCGGCGAAGCGACGCGCTTGCAGACTTCAACAGCGCAATCTCGCCTGCCGATGATACTCCAGAAGATCGCGGCGCGTGGAAACTCGAAGCAAGATCCCCGCCGGATCGATGGAGTCTTGATGGGAGCGATCCTTGGACGCGCGATCTTCCAGGTCATGGTCGTTCTGGCGGCGGTCGGCATCGTTGCCCTCGCTTGCACTGCGGTCCGCGGCGGCTACGCGCATGCGGCGACGCAGCTTGCGGCAAAATTCACTCCGCCATTTTGATCCATTCAGCGGCTTGCTCCTGCCGCTCAAGGGAGTACGCTGATGCGCATTAATCGACCCGGATCCAGATTATGCGCAAACTCCTTTTGAGCTTCCTGGCAGCCGCGGCGTTCGCCGCCGCCTTCAATCCTCCGGCCGCCCACGCCGTGTTCTGGCGCGGGGTCACGGCCCCGACGAACATCGACATCCACGGATATCCGATCATCAAGGAACCGCCGCCGAGCCCGTGCCAGTTGATCCATGTGAACGGATACTGGGTGCGGCAGTGCCTGGATCTGCGGTATCGCTATTGGCGATGAACGAAGCAGCGCCGTGCTTTCGACCTCTCCCCACTTGGGGAGAGGTCGCGGTTCGCTTGTTAGTTCGCGCCACCTGGAGAATCGTCGAGTGCCTTGAAGGCGTCCTCGAGCTGCGGCGACAGCGCGACGTTGAGCTTCTCGCCGGTCGGCAGGCGGGCGACGAACCATTTGTTGTAGAGCGGGATGATGTCGCGGTTCGAGGCGAGCTTGCGGAACGCGCGCTCGACCACGTCCTTCATCTGCGGTTCGCCCTTGCGGTACATGATGCCGTAAGGATCGTAGGACAGATAATCGCCGGTGACGCGGAATTTGTCCTGCGACTTGTGCCGCGCGATCAGGCCGTAGAGCAGGATGTCGTCGGTCGCGAAGGCATCCGCCTTGCCGTCCACCAGCATCTGGTAGGACTGCTCGTGGTCGCCTGCGGTGACGATGTTGAGGCCGAGCTGTTGCTTGGCGTCGACATTGTGCATCGCCTGCTCGTTGGTGGTGCCCTTGGTGACCACCACCGTCTTGCCCTTGAGGTCGACGACCTGGTTGACTCCCGAGGCCTTCGGCACCATCAGCTTGGTGCCGGCCACGAACATTAGCGGCGAGAACGCGACCTGCTTGCCGCGCTCTGCGTTCGCCGTGGTCGACCCGCATTCGAGGTCGATCTTCTTGTCGACCACCGCCGGGATGCGGTCGTCGGAGGTGACCTTGACGTAGTCGATCTTGAGGTTGGCGTCGTCGACCTCGGCCCCGATCTCGTCGACGATCGCATCGCACAGCTCGAGGCTGTAGCCGATCGGCCGGTTGGAGTGGTCGAGGAACGAGAACGGCGGCGAACTCTCGCGATAGCCGATCCGCACGGAATGCGTGGCCTTGATGTTGGCGAGCGTGGGGCTGAGCCCCTCGCCCGCCGACTGTGCGGACGCCGGACCAGCGAGCAGGGCTGCCGCCAGCAGACATGCCGACAGCAACCGGCCCTCAGCCCGTACCGGCCTCCAGCGGGCGCGATGCATGCATCCCTCCCGTCAATGGCCGGCCATCACCGCGCCGGGCACGGCATCGCCCGGCACCGCGTCATCGGGCACGGCGTCGTCGGGCCCGAGCTCGTGCTCGGCCTTCAGCTCGCCCTCCCACTTCGCGACCACCGACGTCGCCAGCGAGTTGCCGATCACGTTGGTGGCGCTACGGCCCATGTCGAGGAAGGTGTCGATGCCCATGATCATCAAAAGGCCGGCCTCGGGGATGCCGAACTGCGACAGCGTCGAGGCGATCACCACCAGCGAGGCGCGCGGCACGCCGGCAACGCCTTTGGAGGTGATCATCAAGGTCGCCAGCATCGCGAGCTGCGTGCCGAGCGACATTTCGATGTGGTAGGTCTGCGCGATGAAGATGCTCGCGAAGGTGCAATACATCATCGTGCCGTCGAGGTTGAAGGAATAGCCGAGCGGCAACACGAAGGCCGAGATCCGCGAGGAGGCGCCGAACTTGTTCAGCCCCTCCAGCGTCTTCGGATAGGCCGCCTCCGAGGAGGCGGTCGAGAACGCGATCATCAGCGGTTCGCGGATCAGCCGCAGCAGATGGCTGTAACGCGGCCCGATCACAATGAAGCCGACTGTGACCAGGATGCCCCACAGGATCAGCAGCGACAGATAGAAGCCGCCCATGAACACGATCAGCTTCCAGAGCACACCGAGGCCGTTCTTCGAAACGGTCGCCATGATCGCGGCCCACACCGCGATCGGCGCGAACAGCATCACGTAGCCGGTGACCTTGAGCATGATGTGCGCGAGGTCGTCGATCAGGCTCATGATCGGCTTCGACCGCTCGGGCATGGCGCCGAGCGCGACCGCGAAGAACACCGCGAACACCACGATCTGCAGGATCTCGTTCTGCGCCATCGCGTCCGCGATCGAGGTCGGGATCAGATGGGTCAGGAATTTCTCGATCGAGAAGGCCGACACCGGCAGGCCGGTGGACTGGGTCTTGTCGGGCAGCGTGCCGGGGAAATTGGCGCCGGGCTGCAGCAGGTTGACCATCACGAGGCCGAGCAGCAGCGAGACGAAGGAGGCGGAGATGAACCAGCCCATGGTCTTGGCGAAGATGCGCCCGAGCTTGGCGCCGCTGCCCATATGGGCGATGCCACCGACCAGGGTTGCAAACACGAGGGGCGCGATGATCATCTTGATCAGGCGCAGGAACAGCATCGCGATCAGGTTGACGTCGGCTGCGATCTCGGCACGGCTGTCAGGAAAGTAGTTGAAGACAATGGTCCCCATTGCGATGCCAAGGACCATCGCAATCAGGATGTACTGCGTAAACCTGTTCGACATTCTCTTACCCCCGTAAGTTCCCGGCGAAGGGCAAGTGTGGCAGATTTACGCAGCTACGCAACACGCTTCGCGTCCAGCGGGACTTTGCCGATCTGTTCCCGTTGTGGAATGCCAGCGCGGGGACTAGCGTTCATGCAGCGCACAATCTGTGCACTAAGCTGCGCGCGTCGCAGTCAAACTGCATGCGAAACGACCAACGCGAGGGGGAGAGATCACAATGAACGACACCGTCAATCGCCAGATCCTGCTTGTTGAAAAGCCGACCGGCAAGCTTGGCCCCGAGCATTTTCGGCTGACCAAGGGCACGGTCCCCGCGCCGAAGGAGGGCGAGGCGCTGGTGCGGACGCGCTACATCTCGCTCGACGCCGCCAACCGTGCCTGGATGCACGGCGCCACCTACCGCGCTGCGGTCGAAGCCAACACCGTGATGGCCGGCGGCAGCATCGCCGAGGTGGTGTCGTCGAATGACCCCGGCCTGAAGCCGGGAGATATCGTGTTCGGCGACACCGGCTGGCAGGATTACGCCGCCGTGCCGGCCAAGCACCTGTCGAAGATGCCGAAGCTCGAGCCGATGACCCACCTGCTCAGCGTCTACGGGGTGGCCGGCCTGACCGCCTATTTCGGCCTGCTCCATGTCGGCAAGCCCAAGGAGGGTGAGACCGTGGTGGTCTCGGCCGCCGCCGGTTCGGTCGGCTCGATCGTCGGCCAGATCGCCAAGATCAAGGGATGCCGGGTGGTCGGCATCGCCGGCGGCAAGGACAAGTGCCACTGGCTGACGTCGGAGCTCGGCTTCGACGCCGCGGTCGACTACAAGGACGGCGCCACCTACAAGGCGCTGCGCGCGGCGGCGCCGAAGGGCATCGACGTCTATTTCGACAATGTCGGCGGCGACATCCTGGAGGCCTGCCTGGCGCAGATGAACAACCGCGGCCGCATCGCCTGCTGCGGCGCGATCTCGCAATATGACGGCGTGCCCTCGGCGCACGGCCCGCGCGGCGTGCCCGGCCTGATCGTGGTGAAGCGGCTGATCATGCAGGGCTTCATCGTGATGGACTACATGGACCAGCGCGACGCCGCGCTCGCCGACCTGCAATCCTGGGTGTCCTCGGGCAAGCTCAAGGTGCAGGAAGACGTCATCGACGGCATCGAGAATACGCCGCAGGCGCTGATCGGCCTGCTCGCCGGCGAAAACCGCGGCAAGCGCATGGTGAAGGTGTAGAGGCAAAAGCTCCGGTTCCGTCATGCTGAGGTGCGCGCTCTTGCGCGCCTCGAAGCATGCACGGCCCCGATGCGGCGCCGCGGAGCGAGCTGGACCGTCGCCCTTCGAGGCTCGCTTCGCTCGCGCCTCCAGCGACAACGGCAAAGCCGTTGCGCGGGGGTGACGAGCGTACAGAGAAAGTGCAGTCTTAGTGCACCGTGCCCTGTGCCTGAGGTGCAGCTTGCGGCCCGGCCGCCTTGCCCTTCTTCGCCTTGCGCCAGTTCTCGAAATTCTGCACCACGACGAAGAACGCGGGCACGAACAGCACCGCGAGGCAGGTCGAGGCGATCATGCCGGAGAACACGGTGATGCCGATCGACTTGCGGGCGTTGGCGCCGGCGCCGGTCGCGAGCACCAACGGCAGCACGCCGAGGATGAAGGCAAACGACGTCATCAGGATCGGGCGGAATCGGGCGCGCGCCGCGTCGATCGCCGATTCCAGCACCGGCTTGCCGTAGCGCACATGATGTTCGAGCGCCACCTCGACGATCAGGATTGCGTTCTTGGCCGACAGCGCGATCAGCAGGATGGTGCCGATCTGGGTGTAGAGGTTGTTCTCGATGCGCAGGCTGAGCAGCACCAGCGTCGGGCCGAGCAGCGACAGCGGCACGGCCAGGATCACCGAGATCGGCGCGTACCAGCTCTCATATTGCCCGGCGAGCACGAGATAGACCAAGAGCAGCGCCAGCGCGAACACATAGTAGATCTGGCTGCCGACCTCCTTCTCCTGGTACGACATCGCCGTCCACTCATAGCCGGTGCCCGGCGGTAGCGTCTTGGTCGCGATCTCCTCCATCAGCGTCATCGACTGGCCGGACGAATAGCCCTGCGCCGGCAGGCCGATGATGGTCGCCGACGGATAGAGGTTGTAGAGGCTGATCAGCGAGGGCCCGACCGAGGGCGTGATCTTGGCCACCGTGCCGAGCGGGATCATGTCGCCGTTGCCGTTGCGCACCATCATGTTCTCGATGTCGCGCAGGCCCAGCCGGTACTGCGCCTCGGCCTGGGTGTAGACCTGGAAGGTGCGGCCGAACTTGGTGAACTGGTTGACATAGCTGGCGCCGAGATAGGTCGACAGCGCCGCGAAGATCTGGTCGGGGGTGACGTGCAGGGTCTGGGTCTTGATGCGATCGACCTCCACGTCGAACTGCGGCACCATCGAGCGGAACGAGGATTGCACCCGCTGCAGCGCGCTCTGGGTCTGCGCATTGGCCACGATTGCCCCGGTGACCGCCTGCAGCTTGCCGTAATCGGCATTGCCGTCGCGCAGTTCGACCTGCATGGCAAAGCCGGCGGCATTGCCGATGCCCTGGATCGGCGGCGGCGGGATCACCAGGATACGCGCCTCCGGGATCACCGCGAGCTTGTCATTGAGCCCATAGACCAGCGAACGGAGGTCCTCGCCCGGGCCGCGCGCGCTCCAGTCCTTCAGGATCAGGTAGGCGACGCCTGCATTGGCGAGGCTCGACGAGTTGTCGAGCGCCGAGATGCCGGCGATGCTGACCACCTGATCGACGCCGGGCGTCTTGCCGGCAATCTCGGTGACCTTGTCGAGCACGTGCTGGGTGCGGTCGATGGCGGCGCCGTCGGGCAATTGCACCGCGGCGAGCAGATAGCCCTGGTCCTCGATCGGAATGAAGCCGGTCGGCACCCGCGACAGGCCGTAGCCGGCGAGGCCGATGATGACGAGCGCGATGGCGACCGACGTCTTGGCGTGCCCGGCGATGCCGCCGACCACGCGGGTGTAGCCGCGCTCCAGCCGATCATAGGCCGCGTTGAAGCCGCGATAGAAGAAGTTGCGCTGTTCGGGCGGCGCCGGAGGACGCAGCCATAGCGCGCATTGCGTCGGCTTCAGCGTCGCGGCATTGACCGCGCTGAGCAGCGCGGTGGCCGCGATCACCAGCGCGAATTGCGCGTACATCCGCCCGGTCAGCCCCGGCAGGAAGGCTGCCGGCAGGAACACCGAGATCAGGACCAGCGTGATGCCGACGATCGGCGCGAACAATTCGTCCATCGCCTTGATCGCGGCGTCGTGGCCGGACATGCCGCGCTCGATATTGTGCGCCGCGCCCTCGACCACGACGATAGCGTCGTCGACCACGATGCCGATCGCCAGCACGATCGCAAACAGCGTCGAGAGATTGATGGTGAAGCCGAGCGCCGCCATGCCGGCGAACGCGCCGATGATGGTGACCGGCACGGTAGTCGCGGGCACCAGCATCGCCCGCCAATCCTGCAGGAAGACCAGGATCACGATCAGCACCAGCAGGCCGGCCTCGATCAGCGTCTTGTAGACCTCCTCGATCGAGGCGTTGACGAATTTAGTGGTGTCGAACGGCGTGTCGTATTTGATGTCCTGCGGGAACTGCCTGGCGAGCTCCGCCATCTTCTTCTCGACCGCCTTCTCGACCTGCAACGCATTGGCGCCGGGCGACTGGAATACGCCGATGCCGGTGGCCGGCTTCTGGTTCAACGAGAAGATCTGGCTGTAGGTCTGGGCGCCGAGCTCGACCCAGCCGACATCGCGGACGCGGGTGACGTCGCCGACATTGCCTGACTTGACGATGATGTCCTCGAACTGGCTCTTGTCGTCGAGCCGGCCGTTGACGTTCAGCGTGTACTGGAACGCCTGTCCTGCCGGCGTCGGCGGCGCGCCGACCTGACCGGCGGTGACCTGCTGGCTCTGCTGCTGGATCGCCTGGATGACGTCCTGCGGCACCAGTCCGCGCACCTGCAGCTTGTTCGGATCGAGCCAGACCCGCATCGAATATTGCCCGGCGCCGAACACCGTGACGTTGCCCACGCCCGGCAGACGCGACAGCTCGTCGCGAATGTTGATGGTGGCGTAGTTCGACAGGAACAGGCTGTCATACGTCTTGTTCGGCGAGGTCAGCGTCACGAACAGCAGGATCGAGGTCGACTTCTTCTGAACCGTGACGCCCTGGTTCTGCACCGAGGTCGGCAGCTGCGACAGCGCCGCGGAGACGCGGTTCTGCACCAGGACCTGCGCGAAATTGAGATCGGTACCGATCTTGAAGGTCACCGTCAGCGTGTAGGTGCCGTCGGCGCCGCTGTAGGACTGCATGTACAGCATGTCCTCGACGCCGTTGACCTGCTGCTCGATCGGCAGCGCCACGGTGTCGACCACCGTCTTGGCCGAGGCGCCGGGATAGCGCGTCGTCACCTGCACCGTCGGTGGCACCACGTCGGGATATTGTGCAACCGCTAGATTATACAGCGCCACGCCGCCAAGCAGGATCATCAGGATCGCGATGACGTTGGAGAGGACCGGCCGCTCGATGAAGAATTTCGAGATCATGGCGCGCCCCTATTTGGCCGGTGCCGGCGTCGCGTCGCCCTTCTGCATCTGCGGATCGACCTTCTGCCCGGGGATCGCACGCAACAATCCTGCAGTCACGACGCGGTCATCCGCCTTCAGCCCGCTATCGATGACGCGCAGCCCCTCGTCGAGCGGGCCGGTCGTCACCTTGCGCTGCTCGACCACATTGTCGGCATTGACGACCAGCACGTAGCGGCCGGCCTGGTCGCTGCCGATCGCGACATCAGGCACCAGCAGCGCATTCTCCTGCTTGGTGAAGGGCACGCGGACGCGGACGTAGAAGCCGGGCAGCAGGGTCCGGTCCGGGTTTGGGAACACGCCACGGACCGCAAGCGTGCCGGTCGACTGGTTGAGGGTCGGCGAGATGTAGTCGATCTGGCCCTTGTGCGGGTAACCGGTCTCGGTCTGTAGCCCGACTTCGACGGGCAATTGCCGCAGCTCGTTCACCGACATGCCGCGACGCCGCGCTTCCTCGCGCACGCGCAGCACGTCCTGTTCATTGACGTTGAAGTTCACGTAGATCGGATCGAGCTGCACGATGGTGGCGAGCTGGGTGGGCGACGTCACGCCGACCAGTTCGCCGACCGAGACCAGATGGTTGCTGACGATGCCGTCGAACGGCGCGGCCACGTTGGTGTAGCCGTAATTGACCGCGGCGATCTTGGTGTTGACCTGGGCCTGTTGCAGACCAGCCTGCGCGTTGTCCCGCGTCGCGGTCGAGGTTTCCAGCGTCGCCTGCGAGACGGCCTGGCGCTGCACCAGATCTTGCTGCCGCTTGAAGTCGGACTCCGCCTGCTTCACCGTCGCCTGCGCGCCGACCTCGGCGGCCTGCGACTGCTCCAGTTTCAGCTTGTAGGTCTCCGGCTCGATCGTGAACAGGGTGGTCCCCTGTTTCACGAAGGAGCCGTCCTGATAATTGATCGACTGCAGGAAGCCCTGCACGCGCGCGACCAGATCGACGGTCTTGATCGGCGCGGTGTTGCCGGTGGCATCCAGATAACGTGTGATGGCGCGCTGCACCGGCGTGGCGACATCGACCTTCGGTGGTGGCGGCGCAACAAAACTGTTTTGCTCGCAGGCACTTAAACTGACGAAGGCCGATACGACGCAGAGGATGCGTGTCAGCGGCGCATTTCGCAGCCGCAAAAAATCGCTCCGACCGAAATGTGCCAACGCGCGCGCATGCCTCATTTCCGAGCCTCAGTTCAAATGACTTAACTCAAACGTGGTAGGCGGCAAAACAATCAACCTGCTTCTTCCATAGCAACAATCCGCTTGCAGCGGAACTCGAAAGCGAAAATGATGTCGCTCGCGAAGGTTGTTACAGCAAGAATTTTCAGAGCGCAGTTCAGTTGAGCCGACGGCTTCCGGCGCAACGAGAGGATTTAATCAAATGATCAATGCGTTGACACGTGCAACGAAGCTTTCCGCATGGCTCGCGCTTGCGGCATTCATGAACACTGCGCCGGCCTTGTCGCAGGCGCCGACCCAGGCGCAGCGCGACGCCATCAAATCGCAATGCCGCAACGACTACATCGCGCATTGCTCCAGCGTCCCGCCCGGCGGCGAAGCCTCGCTGCAATGTCTGCAGAAGAACATGGCAAGCCTCGGCTCCGGCTGCGCCAGCGCCGTGAAGGCCGTGGAAGCACCGGCGGCTGCGCCCGCGGCAGCCAAGACCGACGCGGCGAAGACTGATGCGCCGCCTGCGGCGGCAACCAAGCCCGCCAGTGAGGCCGCAGCACCGAAGGCGGCCGGAGCGCCATCCAGCGCGCAGATCTCCGCGATCCGCAGCGCGTGCCGCTCCGATTATCCCAAGGTTTGCGCAGGTGTGCCGACCGGCGGCGCGCCGGCGCTGCAATGCCTCGAGAAGAACAAGGCGAAGCTGTCGCCGGCCTGCGGCAAAGCCGTAGCCGCTGCCGGCGGTGGCGCGGCACCGGCCGAAGGCGCGGCGACGGCGGCAGCACCGGCCGCGCCGGCCGCTGCACCGGCCGTGATCGTGTTGCGGCCGCTGCGGCCGCGTGAAGAACTGTTCGTGCTGCGCTCGGCCTGTGGCGGCGACGTCCGCTCGATCTGCGGCGGCGTCCAGCCGGGCGGCGGGCGGATCGTGCAATGCCTGGCAACCAATGCCGGCTCGCTGTCGCCGGCATGCCGCGACGTGCTGGCGCCGTTCGCGGCGCGCTGATCCTGTTGTCACGCGACTGACCGAAAAGGGGAGCGATCGATGCTGCGTATTGTCCTGACCGCCGCGCTGCTTTGCGGCTCAACTGCCGTCTTTGCCCAGGAGCTGACCACGGCGCAACGCGACGCCTGCATGGGCGACTACCAGAAGTTCTGCAAGAGCGTGACGCCCGGCGGCGGGCGGATCATCGCCTGTCTCGCCAAGGAAAGCGACAAGCTGACACCCGCCTGCAAGAAGGTGCTGGCGGAAGCGGAAAAGAAATAACCGCACAAGCGGTGAGACGACAGGTGTCCGGCGAGCGTCGGACACGAAGCCGCAGCACCTTGTTGTCACCTGAAGGCCAACCATACCTCACTCCGGGAGAGGGAATATCATGCGCTCACTATTGCTGATCGCTGCGGCCCTGCTGTCCTTTGCCGCGACCATGACCTTCGAATCCTCCGATGCCAACGCCGTCGTGTGCGGGCGCGGCCCCTATCGCGCCGGATGCGCCGGCTATCGCGGCGCGGTCGTCGTCCGCAAGCCCGTCGTCGCCGGCTGCCGCTGGGTATGGGTCGGCGGGGTCAAGGTCCGCCGCTGCTACTGAACTTTTCGGCTCCACGCTTGTAGCCACCCCGCGCATTTTCCCTCTGGCGTTCCCGCCAGAGGGCGATTAGTCTGGACCCAAATTGTAAGTACACTGTCAATCTGGGAGGCAGACGTTGCGGATCGCCGTGATCGGCGGAGGGCCCGGCGGGCTCTATTTCGCCTATCTGTGGAAGAAGCGTCACCCCGACGCCGAGATCGATCTGTTCGAGCAGAACGCGGCCGGCGCCACCTGGGGCTTCGGCGTCGTGTTCTCCGAGCAGGCGCTGGACTTCCTGCGCGCCGACGACCCCGAGACGGTCGACGCCATCACCCCACAGATGGAGAGCTGGAAGAACATCACCCTCAATCTGCGCGGCCAGAGCGTCGAGATCGACGGCGTCGGCTTCTCCTCGATCGGCCGGCTCAAGCTGCTGACGATCCTGCAGGAGCGCGTGCGCAGCACAGGCGTCGCGCCGCGCTTCGATACCGTGGTGCAATCGGTCGACGAACTCAGCGGTTATGACCTGATCGTTGCCGCCGACGGGCTGAACTCGATGGTCCGGCGCGGCAATGAGGCCGCGTTCGGCGCCTCGGTGTCACATTCCTCCAACAAATTCGCCTGGTACGGCACCACCAAGACCTTCGCGACGCTGTCGCAGACCTTCGTGGCGACGGAGCGCGGCAGCTTCAACGCCCATCACTACCGCTACGCCAAGGACATGAGCACCTTCCTGGTCGAGTGCGACGCGGCGACCTGGGCGGCCTACGGCTTCGCCGACAAGACGATCGAGGAATCGCAGGCGATCTGCGAAGGGGTGTTCGCCGCGACGCTCGATGGCCACAGGCTGATCTCGAACAAATCGGTTTGGCGCAATTTCCCGTGGATCTGGAACGAGCGCTGGTCGCACGGCAACATGGTGCTGATCGGCGATGCGCTGCATTCCGCGCATTTCTCGATCGGCTCGGGCACGCGGCTGGCGATCGAGGATGCGATCGCGTTGACGAAGGCGCTGGAGACCGAGAACGGCATTGCCGCCGCACTGGCCCGCTACGAGGCCGAGCGCAAGCCGATCGTGAAGAAGCTCGTCACCGCGGCGCGGACCAGTGCCGACTGGTACGAGCATTTCCCCGCGCACATGAAGTGCGACCTGATGGATTTCGCCTACAGCTACATCACCCGCTCCGGCCGGATCGACGACGCGCGGCTGCGCGCGATGTCGCCGGCCTTCATGGCCCGTTACGAAGCGGCAAAGGGACGCTCATGACCGCGATCGCCGACCAGGTTCCGCAGGACAACCCCGGTGCGCGCGAGATCGGCTTTGCGATTCCCGAGCACTACAATGCGAGCCGTATCCTGTTCGACAATCTCGGCAACGGGAATGCCGAGCGACTGGCGCTGACCGGTCCCGCCGGCACACGGACGTATCGCGAGCTCTGCGCCGACGCTGCACGCTGGGGCCACGCTTTCCTGTCGCTTGGACTGAAGCGCGGCGACCGCGTGCTGCTGTTCCTCGACGACACGCCGACTTATCCGGCGGCGTTCTTCGGCGCGGTGCGCGCCGGCTTCGTGCCGCTGCTCATCAACACGCTGACGACGCCGGAACTGCTGCAATTCTATCTGTCCGACGCCGGCGCGCAGGTCGCCGTCACCGATGCGGAGTTCTGTTCGCGTTTCAGCGCCGAGGCCTGCAAGGACACGCCGCTGCGCACGCTGGTCGTGGTCAACGGCACCGCAGGCGTCCATGCCGTTGCCGAGACGCGTAATGCCGGCGAATGGTTGCAGGGATTTCCGAGCGAGCTCGACGCGGCCGATACCCATCGCAACGAGATGGCGTTCTGGATGTACTCGTCAGGTTCGACCGGCCGTCCCAAGGGCATCGTGCATTTGCAGCACGACATGGCCTATAGCGAGCTCGCCTTTGCCCGCAACGTGCTCAAGCTTTCGCCGGGCGACATCTGCTTCTCAGTGCCGAAGATCTTCTTCGCCTATGGCTTCGGTAATTCGATCACCTTCCCGTTCTCGGTCGGCGCCGCGACGCTGCTGCTGCCGGGCCAGCCGAAACCGGCTGCGATCTTCGCGGCGATCGGGCAATATCGACCGACCGTGTTCTTCGGGCTGCCGACGCTTTACATCACCCTGACCAAGGCCGAAGGCGCCGACGCTGCCGACTTCTCCTCGCTGCGGATGGCGGTCTCGGCCGCCGAGGTGCTGTCCGCCGAGGTCTTCAACGGCTGGAAGCAGCTCACCGGGCTCGAGATCATCGAAGGGCTCGGCTCGACCGAGGTGCTGCACGTCTATCTCAGCAACCGCGCGGAGCAGAAGAAGCTCGGTGCCGCGGGCCTGCGCGTGCCCGGCTACGAGATCATGCTGCGCGACAGCGTCGGCCGCGAGGTCGGCGACAATGAGGAAGGCATTTTGTGGGTGCGCGGCGATTCCGCCACGCCGCTGTATTGGAACCGGCCGGACAAGACCGCCGAGACCGTGCGCGAGGACGGCTGGATCTATACCGGCGACCGCTTCATGCGCGACAGCGACGGCTTCCACTTCTTCCGCGGCCGTGCCGACGACCTGATCAAGATCTCCGGCCAGTGGGTCTATCCGCTGGAGGTCGAGCTCTGCCTCGCCGATCACCCCGACGTTCGCGAATGCGCCGTCTACGCCGCCGAATTGCCCGACCGCCGCATGACGCTGCGCGCCGTGGTGGTGATGAACAAGGCCGGCTTCGACACCGATGAGGCGACGCGGCGGTTGCAGGACTACGTGAAGACCAAACTGCTGCCGTACAAATATCCGCGCGAGGTGAAGTTCATCGACGAGCTGCCCAAGACCGGCACGGGGAAGATCGACCGGCAGGCGGTGATGCGGATGTAGAGGATGCGTCCGACGGATGACACTGTCGCCAAACGTTCAGTGTCGTCCCGGCGAAAGCCGGACCCATAACCACCAATCTCTGCCACTATATCGCACCGGGGCTCCAGCGTCGCGCCACAGAGCATTCGTGGCTATGGGTCCCGGATCGCGCTCGCTCCGCTCGCTTGTCCGGGACGACGATTGAGTTTGCGGCAGCCACATACTCCGACGTCGTCCCGGCGAAGGCCGGGACCCATAACCACCAATCTCTGCCGCTACATCGCGCTGTGGCCCCAGCGTCGCGCCACAGACGCATTCGTGGTTATGGGTCCCGGATCGCGCTCGCTCCGCTCGCTTGTCCGGGACGACGATTGTGTTTGCGGCAGCTACATATTCGATGTCGTCCTGGCGAAGGCCAGGACCCATAACCACCAATCTCCGCCGCTGCATCGCGCTGTGGCCCCAGCGTCGCGCCACAGAGGCATTCGTGGTTATAGGTCCCGGATCGCGCTCGCTCCGCTCGTTTGTCCGGGACGACGATTGAGTTTGCGGCAGCCGTATATTCAGTGTCGTCCCGGCGAAGGCCGGGACCTAAACGACCGGCCTCTGCCGCTACATCGACGCTGGGGCCCCAGCGTCGCGCCACAGACCCATTCGTGGTTATGGGTCCCGGATCGCGCTCGCTTCGCTCGCTTGTCCGGGACGACGATTGAGTTTGCGGCAGCCACGAATTCGATGTCGTCCTGGCGAAGGCCAGGACGACGGCTGAGTTTGTGACAGCTAACCGCCCAACCCCGTCCCGCCATACAGC
The DNA here is from genome assembly GCF_002289535.1 of Bradyrhizobium sp. UFLA03-84. Classification (NCBI taxonomy): domain Bacteria; kingdom Pseudomonadati; phylum Pseudomonadota; class Alphaproteobacteria; order Hyphomicrobiales; family Nitrobacteraceae; genus Bradyrhizobium; species Bradyrhizobium sp. UFLA03-84. The sequence goes on from NZ_NSJY01000005.1 coordinate 643,481, forward strand.
CACGCGATATCGTCGCACCATTCGTTCTGCGACTTCGCGCTCATGATCGCGTTGCGGATGCGGGCGTGCTCGCCCGCGGGGTGATAGACGTGCTCGCCGATCGCTCGGGACATCAGCTGCACGCGCGCCGTGCGCGGGAAGCGTCGGGCGCGATAGGCATCGAGCGCGGCCGCCTGATCGTCGTGACTGGCCAGCATGTGCGACAGGCAGACCGCATCTTCCATCGCCTGGCAGGCGCCTTGCGCGAAATACTGCAGCATCGGATGCGCGGCATCGCCCAGCAGTGCGACGCGGCCGTCGATCCAGCGCTCGGTGGGATCGCGGTCGCACAATACCCAGAGCTTCCAGTTGGTGCCGTGGCGGATGATGTTCTGCGCCCGCTCGTGAACGTGGGTGAAGCCCTTCATCACCTCGGCTTCGGAAACCGGCTTGCCAGCGACCGGCTCCGGCGCATCGTTGTGATAGGTGACGACCAGGTTGAACACCTTCCAGCCCGACAGCGGGTAATGCACGATGTGGCATTTCGGGCCGGCCCACAGCGTCGCCGCGTTCCAGCGCAGATCCTCCGGCATCTGCTCGGTCGGAATCACTGAGCGGTAGGTGGTGTGGCCGGAGACGCGCGGCGGGCCATCCGCCGTGACCTGCTTGCGGATGTTCGACCACAACCCGTCGGCACCGATCAGCAGGCGTCCGGTGACGCGCTCGCCATTGGCGAGCTTTACGGTCACCGACGAGCCATCCTGCTCGTAGCCGATGACCTCGCTGGACACGCGCAGCTCGATCAGTTCGTGGTTCTGGCAGGCGCGCAGGAACACGCCATGCAGGTCGCCGCGATGCACCACGGCATAGGGATTGCCGAACCGCGCGCGAAACGTCTCGCCGAGATCGATGTGGGTGATCTCATCGGCGGTCAGCGCATCCATCAGCCGGAGCTGATCGATATAGACGGCCATGTTGCGCGCGGCCTCGCCGACGCCGAGATAGTCGAAGGCGTGGAATGCGTTCGGCCCGAGCTGGATGCCGGCGCCGATCTCGCCGAGCGCGGCCGCCTTCTCCAGCAGGATCGAGCGAATGCCCTTCTGGGCGAGCCCCAGCGCCACGGCTAGGCCGCCGATGCCGCCGCCCGCGATCAGGACCGGTTTGCTGTCCGCCATCAGCCCGACCTCCCCAAATGTTCGAGCGCGTCTTCGGCACGCAACGGCACGCGCGAGGACTCGTTGTTGAGGTCGACCAGTTGGGTCAAGAGCGAGAGAAGCGTCTTGCGGTCGGCCGGCTTCAGTGGCTGCAGCATCCGCGCCTGCGCCTTGTCGACCGAGGGCATGATGTCGCCGAGCACGGCCGCACCGGCCTTGGTGAGGTAAAGCAGCTTGACGCGCTTGTCCTCGGGCGCCGGCTTGCGCACGATGTACTCCTTCGCCTGCAGCCGCTCGATCACATTGCCGAGCGTGGAGCGGTCGAACGCGATCACCGCCGAGAGCCGGGTTGCATCGATCCCGGGATGGGTCGAGATCGTGACCAGCGCGGCGTATTGCACGGGCGTCAGATCGAACGCCTTGCACTCCTCGATGAACAGCGCGACCGCGATCTGCTGCATCCGCCGGAACAGATAGCCGGGCGCGGTGTAGACCGCGTCCATGGTGACGGGCGTTGGCTTGCTATTCGGCATCGGGCTGCTTGTCCGGGGCGGCGTCGGCGAACGCCTTCACTTGCTTTGCCGCGGCCTCGGCCTTGAGCAGGCGCGGATAGGCCGAGACGTCGACGCCGAAGCGCCGCGCATTGGCGAGCTGCGGCACCAGGCAGAGATCGGCAAGCGTCGGCGCATCGCCGAAGCAGAACGGCCCGGCCTCGTCAGCGATTAGGGTCTCGCAGGCCGAAAGGCCCTCGCGATTGGCCCAGGCCGCCCATTCGGTCACCTGCTCCTCGGGCAGGCCTAGCTTGCGCAGCCGTGCCAGCACCTTCAAATTCTGCACCGGGTGAGTGTCGCAGGCGATCGCCTGCGCGAACGCCCGCACCTTGGCGCGCCGCAGCGGGTCTTTCGGCAGCAGCGGCGGATTGGGATTGGTCTCGTCGAGCCATTCGATGATCGCGAGCGACTGGGTGAGGATCGCGCCGGCGTCGCTCTCCAGCGTCGGCACCAGCCCCTGCGGATTGATCGCGAGATAGGCCGGCGCGCATTGCTCGCCCTTGCGCAGATGATGCGGCAGGTGTTCAGAAGTCAGCCCCTTCAGATTCAGGGCGATCCGGACCCGGTAGGACGCGCTGCTCCGGAAATAGCCATGCAGCTTCATCGGAACCTCCCTTGCATTTCGTCATTGGCTTGTTTCGTTGACGCTAGCCATATTGTCAGTATACTGTCAATTAAATTGCACCAAACAAGAACGATGGGAGGCTTGCCATGGAAGCCGTGCAGAAGACCCCGGAGCGCGAGGCGTTCTACAAGAAGATCGACGGTCAAAACCTCTCGGCGTTGTGGAACGTGATGAACGATCTCATCACGCCGGAGCCGAAAAGCGCCTGCCGCCCGCATCTTTGGAAGTTCGACCAGATCCGGGACTACATGAACGAGGCCGGCAAGCTGATCACGGCCAAGGAAGCCGAGCGCCGCGTGCTGGTGCTGGAAAATCCCGGCCTGCGCGGCCAGTCCAAGATCACGACCTCACTTTTCGCCGGCGTACAGATGGTGGTGCCGGGCGACATCGCTCCCGCCCATCGCCACGCCCAGTCGGCGCTGCGCTTCGTGCTCGAGGGCAAGGGCGCTTTCACCGCGGTTGACGGCGAGCGCACCGCGATGTCGCCGGGTGATTTCGTCATCACGCCGTCGATGACGTGGCACGACCATTCTAACGAAACCAATGAGCCGATGTTCTGGCTCGACGGGCTCGACATCCCCATGGTGCAGTTCTTCGACTGCTCGTTTGCTGAAGGCGCCAAGGAAGACCAGCAGTCGATCTCCAAGCCGGCCGGCGCCAGCTTCGCTCGCTACGGTCACAATCTCCTGCCGATCGATCAGAAGCGAACATCGAAGACCTCGCCGATCTTCAACTACCCCTATGAGTACACCCGCGAGGCGCTGGAGAAGGCCAGGACCAGCGACGAGTGGGACGCCTGCCATGGCCTCAAGCTGAAATTCTCCAACCCCGAGACCGGCGATTTCGCGATGCCGACCATCGGCACCTTCATCCAGCTGCTGCCGAAGGGTTTCAAGACCGCGCGCTATCGTTCCACTGATGCGACCGTGTTTGCTGCGATCGAGGGCAAGGGCCGCACCCGGGTCGGCGACCAGACCTTCGAATGGGGGCCGCGCGATCTGTTCGTGGTGCCGAGCTGGCACTGGGTCACCCACGAGGCCGATGCCGATTCCGTGCTGTTCTCGTTCTCCGACCGTCCGGTGCAGCAGAAGCTCGATCTGTTCCGCGAGGATCGGGGCAACGCGTAGCCGGAAACGTGTACTCGCTGTCGTCCCGGCGAAAGCCGGGATCCATAACCACAGGGTCTCGTTGTTGGAGTTGCTGAGGCCCCAGCGTGTTCTAACAACTAGGCCCTGTGGTTATGGGTCCCTGCTTTCGCAGGGACGACATTTGCAATTGCGGCTGACGCTCCCTACCGCCAGTGCAGCAGCCGCGTCTCCAGCAAGTTGATCAGCTTCCCGACCGCAAGCCCGAACAGCGACAGGATCACGACGCCGGCGAGCAGTTGGTCGGTCTGCATCAGATTGCCGGCCTGCAGCACGAAGGCACCGATGCCGTATTGCGCGCCGATCATCTCGGCGCTGACGACGAGCAACAGCGCAACGGATGCGGTGATGCGGAAGCCGGCGAGAATCGAGGGCAGCGCGCCCGGCCAGATCACGCGGCGTACGATGGCGTGGAAAGGCACGTTGAAGCTCTGTGCCATCCGGATCAGATTGCGCGGCACCGCGTCGACGCCGCTATAGACCGAGATCGCGGTCGAGAAGAATACGCCGAGCGCAATGGTCGCGATCTTCGGCTCCTCGCCGATCCCGAGCCAGAGGATCAAGAGCGGCAGCAGCGCGATCTTCGGGATCGGGAACAGCGCCGAGATGAAGGTGATGCCGACGCCGCGCGCCATGGTCGACAACCCGATCGCGAAGCCGACGATGACGCCGGCGGCGGTGCCGATGATCCAGCCGGTGCCGATCCGCATGATCGACCAGGAGAGGTGCTGCCATAGCGCGCCCGACATCGCGAGCTTGGTGATCGCGACCGCGATCGCCGACGGCGCCGGCAGGAACAGCGGATTGACCCAGCCGGCACTGCCGGCAAGCTGCCAGACCGCGATGACCAGCGCGAGCGCGATCCAGCCGGCAGAGCGGCTGCCGCCGGGCGTAAAGCCGGCGCCGCGAAATGCGACCGGCCGCGTCGCTTCCGCCGATCGGCCCTTCGCCTCCTGCGGGGAGCGGTCAAGCATGCTGGACCTCGCGCTCGGCATCGATCGCCTCTGTGCGGATCAGCGACCACAACTCGCCCTGCAATGCGGCCATCCGTCCGCGCGCGTCCGCCGTGCCGCGCTCGGCGCGCGTCATCGGGATGGTCACGATCTCCCGGATGCGGCCGGGGCGACGCGACAGCACCACGACACGGTCGGCAAGCCGCACCGCTTCCTCGAGGTTATGCGTGACATAGACCGCGCCCATCGCGCCGTCGGCGAGCAGGCGCACGAAATCCTCCATCAGCAGCTCGCGGGTCTGCGAATCCAGCGCCGACAGCGGCTCGTCCATCAGCAGGATCGCCGGACGAACCGCCAGCGCACGCGCAATGCCGACGCGCTGGCGCATGCCGCCGGACAGCTGCTTCGGATAGGCAGCGCGAAAATCCGACAGCCCCGTGCGGCGTAGCGCGTCGTCGATCACGGCGCGGCGCTCGCCGACGCTCAAGCCTGTATGCAGCAGCGGAAACGCGACGTTCTCCTCGACCGTATTCCATGGCAGCAACGCAAAATCCTGGAACACGAAGGTCAACGGATTGAGGCTGCCGGCCGGCGGCGCGCCGCGCAGCTCGGCAGCACCCTTGCCCGGCCGCAGCAGGCCGCCGAGAATGGACAGCAGCGTGCTCTTGCCGCAACCGGACGGACCGACGATCGCGACGATCTCGCCGGCGGCGACCTGGAAGGAGACATCGTCGAGCACGTCGAGTGCGCCGAAGCGGTGGCTGATATGGTCGGCGATCAGGTCCATGGTGTCACAGCCTCACTGCCAAACCCGTCATCCTGAGGAGCCGCGAAGCGGCGTCTCGAAGGGTCGACGGCCCGGATGTAGCAGGGCCGTGCACCCTTCGAGGCTCGCCCAGCAGTGCAAGTGCGCCGCAAGGCTCGCACCTCAGGATGACGGGTTGAGTGTGGTGCGCGTGGCGCTGCATCATCAATCCGCCTTCACATAATCCTTGGCGATAATTGCATCCGCATCAAAACCCTTGTCGACAAAACCCTGCTCCTGCAGCCATTTGATCTGGTTGTCGAGGTTCTTCACGTCGAGCTTGCCGTCCGGATCGATATAGGCGCAGTTGCCGACCACCTGCGCGACCGGCAGGTTGGTGTATTTGGCAATGATCTCGAGCAGCGGCTTGGTCTTGTCGTTGATCGGCGCCACGCCATCCTTGATCGCGGTCAGGATCACGTCGTGATACTCGTGGTCGGCGCGGGTGAGCGCGGTGAGCAGCCGCTTCACCAATTGCGGGTTGGTCAGCGTCTTCGGCGACGCGAAGATGGCGCCCAGCTGCCACGGCGTCTCGTCGCCGACCCAGCCCAGAAACTTCGCGCCGTTGGAATCCATCAGCGTCCGCGCGGTCGAGACCGGCAGCAGCGCGGCATCGACGGTTTCGCCCTTCAGTGCCGCGGCCGCGTTCGACAGCGACTGCAGCGGCACGATCTTCACGTCCGAGAGCTTGAAGCCGTATTTGTCGGCGAGCAGGCCGAGCGAGTAATGGAAGCTGGAGCCGACCTGGGTCACCGCGACGCGCTTGCCGGCCAGATCCTTCGGCGTCTTGAGGCCGGCGGCATAGGCGTTGTTGCTGGCGAAATAGCCGATCAGGGGATAGCCGGCCTTCTCGCGGCTCATGCCGCCGATCACCTTCAGCGTGCCCTTGCCGGCGAGATTGTAGAGACCAGCGGTGACGGCGGTGATGCCGAAATCGACATCGCCTGACGCGGTCGCCACCGCGATCGGCTGTGCCGCGTCGAAGAACTTGAGCTCGACATCGAGGCCGGCGTCGCGGAAATAACCCTTGTCCTGCGCGATGAACACCGGCGCCGAGGACGACAGCCGCAGCACGCCGATCTTCGCCTTCAGGAGATCATCGGCCCGCGCGATGCCGCTCGCGGCCCATATCAGCAGACCCGCGAGTGCGAGCCGCGCCCAACCCTTCATTGCCGTCTCCACTTGTAGCCCGTTCCGATCAAATCGGAACGGGCTCTCGATTCCTGTTTTGACGCGTTTTCTTCACGCGAACCGGGATCCACTTCGCTTGAAAACGCTCTAGACTCCTTCAGGCACGGCCTGATCGCGGCCGATGAACGCGCCCTGTCTGCCAAGCTGTTGTTGCAACTTTTCGACGGAAATGTCGCGCGGAATTGTATTACCCGAAAGTGCGAGCGCTGCCGCGGTTCCCGCCGCCTCGCCCATCACAAAACAGGCACCGGAGACGCGCGCCGCCGATTGCCCTTCATGGGTCATCGAAGCGCAGCGCCCGGCGACCAGCAGATTGTCGACGCCGTCAGGCACCAGCATGCGGTACGGCAATTCGTTGTAGCCGCGGCTCTCCGGGATCGGCGGAAACTCGAAGGTCACATCGCCCGGCACGTGCTTTTCCATCGGCCAGCCATTGACGCCGATCGAATCCTCGAATGAGGCGCAGCCCAGCACGTCCTCGCCTGACAGCATGTAGCCGCCGATCACGCGCCGCGTCTCGCGAATGCCGAGCTGCGGCGGCAGATCGACGATGTAGGAGTTCTCGAAGCCCGGTACCGTGCGCAGGAACTTGAACGCCTCGACCGCCTGGCGGCGGCCCTCGATTTCGCCGCGCGTCATGTCGTCGGGATCAATCCCGGAAATGGCGCCGCCGTCGCTCCGCGTCACCTGGGTGAAATTCACCCGCCACTCGATCTGCGATTTCTGCGGCCGCACGATCGCGGACTTGCGCGGGAATTTGTGGGTGCCGGCGGCCTCGGCCTGCGCCATCCGTTCCGGAATCGTCCGCCACGCATCGCCCGCCTTCGCCGGATCGATGCCGTTGAGGCGGAACATCATCGAGGGGTAGAGCATGCCGCCCTGGTTGTCGCCGACCTCGTAGGGCGCACCGGCCCAAACCGCGAGATCGCCGTCGCCGGAGCAATCGATGAAGATGCCACCGCGCACCGCCTGACGGCCGGCCTTGGTTTCCACCATCAGCGCACGAATGTGCGCGCCGTCCATCACGACGCCGGCACCGAGCGCGTGGAACAGGATATCGATCTTGTGATGCGCCAGCAGGTCGTCCGCCGCGATCTTGTAGGCCGCGGTGTCGTAAGCCTGCGCGAGGATCTTGCCGAGGATCAGATGCGGCGCGTTCAGCCCGCCGAGCCGGTCGATCCGCGCCAAGAGGTCGGAGGCAATGCCCTGCACGACCCGGCGCACCTCGCCGAAGATGTTGGCGTGCAGCCCGCAGAAGTTGGTCACGCCGGCCGCGGTGCCCATGCCGCCGAGAAATCCGTAACGCTCGATCAAGAGCGTTCGCCGCCCGGCGCGTGCCGCGCCGACCGCGGCCGCGATGCCGGCCGGTCCGCCGCCGAGCACCACCACGTCATATTCGCCATAGACCGGGACCTGCCGCGCAGGTTCTTCGATCGTGCTCGCTCGCATCATTTCCGCCCTGAACAAGTTTGATTGGGCCGACTATGAATTGATGCGGATTGCAGTACAATCCACCAAATTATGTAATCAGCTTTCGCGAATCGCGAAAACCGCCGAGAAGCGCAAATGGATACGCTGGTCAATCTCGAAGCCTTCCTCGCCACCGCGGATGCCGGCGGCTTCTCCGCCGCGGCGCGCAAGCTCAAGGTCGCGACATCGGTCATCGCCAAGCGCGTCACCCAACTCGAAGAGCGGATCGGCACCGCGCTGTTCCACCGCTCGACCCGCCAGTTGCGGCTGACCGAGGCCGGGCAGCAATATGTGCATCGCGCCCGCGGCGTCGTTGCCGATGTCGGCGATCTCCTGTCGCGGATGGGCGAGAAGCAGTGCGATCTCACCGATCATCTGCGCATCAAGGCGCCGACCTCGCTGACCGTGGCGCGGCTCGCCGATGCCTTCACGGTGTTCCAGAAGCAGAACAGCAGCGTGAAGCTCGAGATCGTGATGATCGACCGCCCCGTCGATCCGGTGACCGAAGGCTTCGACATCGCAATCGGCGCCTTCCCGCATTCCTTCGGCGGCGTGGTCGACGAGCCGCTATGCCGGCTGCCGCGGCTGGTATGCGCCGCGCCGGCGTATCTGAAGAAGCACGGCACGCCGAAGCATCCGCGCGACCTGGTCGATCATCGCTGCCTCAGCTTCCTGCCCACCGGGCCGGAATGGCCGTTCGAGGGACCGCGCGGCCGCATCAACATCCAGGTCCGCCCGATCCTCTCTTCGAACGAGGGCCGCGTGCTGACGCAAAGCGCGATTGCCGGCAACGGCATCGCGCTGCTGTCGCATTATCTGGTCGCTGACGCGCTGCGCGCGGGCACGCTGCAGCCGATCCTCACCGAGTTTCCGATTCCTGAACTGTGGGTCAAGGCCGCGGTTCCCGAACGCCGCATCGATGCCGCCGCGGTACAGGCGCTGCTGAAGACATTGAAGAAGTCACTGTCGCAATCGCTGTGATGCGACGGCAGCCTTGCCCCGCGCACGCCGACCTGAGACAAGGACGTGAAAGGATCGCCGGCTTGAAACTCCTGCTATCAGCCTCGCTTGGCCTCATCATCATCGCGACTCCAGCCGCGGCGATCGAGACCTGCCGCTTCATCGAGCCCAAGGCGGAACGCGAAGCCTGCTACCATCGCCAGGAGCAGGAGCTGGCGGCCAAGCGCAAGCCTGCGCCGACGGTCACGCAGTCGAGCGAAGCGAAGACATTCGAACAGCTGCAGCAGATGCGGCGCGACGACGAAGAGGTCTATCGCAGCATCCGCGGCATCTGCAACGGCTGTTGAGCGGCGCGCCTAGGCCGCGCCACCCCATCGTCCGGCGCGCTTCTCGGCAAAGGACGCCAGCCCTTCGGCGGCCTCGGCGGTCTGCCGCTTGGCCGAGTGCAAATGGACGAGGCGCTTGTAGGCCGCATCGTCGACCCCCATCCCGCCGAACGAACTCTCCATCGCGAGCTTCTTGGTCTCGGCCAGTGCTTCCGGCGCATTGCCGAGCAATTGCTCCACGACCTTGCTGCCCGCGCTTTCGAGATCGGCAAGCGGCACCACCTCGTGGACGAGGCCGATGCGGCGGGCATCCTCGGCGCCGAAACGTTCGCCGGTCAGCGCGTAGCGCCGCACCTGGCGGACACCGATGGCGTCGCAGAGCTGCGGGATGATGATCGCCGCGGTGAGGCCCCAGCGCACCTCGGTGATCGAGAACAACGCGTTGTCGGCCGCGATCACGATATCGCAGGCCGAGATCACGCCGGTGCCGCCGCCGAAGCAGCCGCCCTGCACCAGCGCCACGGTCGGGACCGGCAGCGTGTTGAGACGCTGCACCGCCTCGAAGGTGGCGCGCGACGCGGCTTCGTTCTCCTCCGGCGATTTCGGCCGCACGCCATTGATCCATTTCAGGTCGGCGCCGGCCTGGAAATGCTTGCCGTTGCCCTTGAGCACGACGACGCGGACCGGCTTGGTCGAGAGGTCGTCGATCGCGGCCAGCACGCCGGCAATCAGCGCGCCGTCATAGGCATTGTTGACCTCGGGCCTGTTCAGCGTGACGGTCGCGACCCCGCGCGCATCGAGGCTCCACAGGACTGGGCTGGCCGACATGACGTTTCTCCCTGGCTCGGCATTGCTCTTGCCCGGCACTATGACGAGAGCCGTCGCCTTGATCCATCACTTTCGAGCGCGCGCGGCCGCATCACATGCATGACGGGTTGCGCGATGCCCTGCGCTTGTGGAAACTGACGCAGCACGTTGCAAGGACAAGTTCCACTCATGCGCATTTGCATTTTCGGCGCGGGCGCCGTCGGCAGCCACTTTGCGGTCCGGCTGGCACGCGCCGGTCACGAAGTGTCCTGCGTGATGCGCGGGCCGCATCTCGACGCGGTCAGGGCCAACGGGCTGACGCTAAGGGTCGGCGACAGCAGCGTCACTGCCAAGGTAAAGGCGTCGGCCGATCCTGCCGAACTGGGGCCGCAGGACGTCGTCATCAGCACGCTGAAGGCCACCGGCGTCAGTACGCTCGGAACCGGACTGTTGCCGCTGCTTGAGCGGGACACGGCAATCGTGTTCGCGCAGAACGGCATTCCCTGGTGGTACGGTCTCGGCCTGCCGCCGCAGCATCCCGCGATTCCCGACCTCGGCTTCCTCGATCCCGGCGGGCATCTGCGCGGCGCCATCCCGAAAGAGCGGATCATCGGCGGCGTGATCTTCTCCTCCAACGAGGTGATCGCGCCCGGCGTGGTGGCGAACCTGTCGCCGGATCGCAACCGACTCCTGATCGGCGAATGCGACGATCGCCGGAGCGAGCGCATCGCCCGGCTGCGCGCGGCGCTGCACGAGGCCGCGATCGAATCGCCTGAGGTCAAGGAGATCCGCGAAACAATCTGGTCGAAGCTGCTCACCAACATGTCGATGTCGGTGCTCTGCCTGCTGACCGGGCTGACCGCACGCGGCGTCCGCGACGATCCCGACATGCAGGACGTGATCCCGCGCCTGCTCGACGAGGCCAATGCGGTGGCGACACGCTATATCCCCGAGGTCAAGCGCGTCACGCGCTCAGGGCCCGCGCCGGACCACAAGCCGTCGATCCTGCAAGACTACGAGCTCGGCCGCGCCATGGAGATCGACGTGCTGGTGCGCGCACCGGCGGCATTTGCCCGCGCGGCCGACATTCCGACACCGATGCTCGATCTGATGGCCGCGCTCGCCATTCAGAAGGCGCGTGACAAGGGCCTGTATCAGGGCTGACAATCCGGATCTCACGATAACAAGCAGGGACATCGAACCATGCACGTCAAGGACAAGGTCTGTGTCGTCACCGGCGGCGCGAGCGGGATCGGCGAAGCGGTGGCGCGGGCCTATGCGGAGGCCGGCGCGCGCGGCGTCGTGGTCGCCGATCTCAAGACCTCGCGCGACCGGCTCGCCAGCGTCGCCGGCGACATCGACGGCCTCGCCGTCACCGCCGATGTCGGGCTCGAGGAAGACGTCAAGGCGCTGATCGCCGCCGCGGAGGACAAGTATGGCCCGGTCGACGTGTTCTTCTCCAATGCCGGGCTGTCGCGCAAGGGGCAGGAAACCGCGTCCGACGCCGACTGGGATGTCAGCTGGCGGGTGCATGTGATGAGCCACGTGTTCGCGGCGCGCGCGCTGGTGCCCGGCATGCTCGCGCGCGGCTCCGGCTATCTGCTCAACACAGCATCGGCCGCGGGGCTGCTGGCGTCGCTGAACTCGATGCCCTACGGCGTGACCAAGAACGCCGCGGTCGCGCTCGCGGAGCATCTGGCGATCCAGTATGGCGATCGCGGTATCCGCGTCTCCGTGCTCTGTCCGCAGTCAGTGCAGACAGGCATGACGACGCCCGGCCCGAGTGCGGCCCGCGTCGACGGCGTGCTGCAGCCAGGCGAAGTGGCGCGGATGGTGATCGAGGCCATGGCCGAAGAGCGTTTCCTGATCCTCTCGCACCCGCAGGTGCAGGAATACATGCAGCGCAAGGCCACCAACCGCGAACGCTGGCTGTCCGGCATGCGCCGTCTGCGCGATCGGATCTATGGCGGCGCGGCGTCGTGACGCCTCTATCGTCATTGCGAGGAGCGACAGCGACGAAGCAATCCATTCTTCCACATGCGGCGAGATGGATTGCTTCGCTTCGCTCGCAATGACGATGCCTAGTCCTCGGATACCGGTGCGAATCCTTCGAGCAAACCCGAGTATCTCTTCGCGACAGGCGAAGCGTAGGCGCCACGGCGCGATGTGGTCAGCTTGAGGGCGGCCAGCGCTTCCGCCTGCTTCACCGCGGCAGCCACACCGTCGACCACCGGCACGCCGAACTGCACCGACAGCGCATGGGCCAGGTCGGCCATCCCGGCGCAGCCGAGCACGACGGCATCGGCCCCCTTCTCCAGCGCCCGCGCGATTTCCGCCTGCAGCTTCTCCCTCGCGCCCGAGCCCGGTTTCTCCAAATCGAGCACCGCGACGTCGCAGGCGGTGACCGCCGCGCGATCGGCGAAGCCGTAGCGGCGGACCAGCTCCTCCAGCGGCACGATCGAGCGCGGCAGCGTGGTCACGATGCCGATGCGCCTGGCGATCTGGCCCGCCGTGACCAGCGCCGCCTCGCAGATGCCGACCACCGGATAGCGCGCGGCCGACCGCGCAGCATCGAGGCCGGTGTCGTCGAAGCAGGCGATGATGCCGGCGTCGGCATCCGGCGTCTTCAGCAAGGCTTCGATCAATCCGGGAACGGCAAACGCCTCGTCGTAGAAGCCTTCGATCGAGGCGGGCCCCATCGATGACGTGACGGCCACGATCTCGGTGCCATCGGCGGCAACCGCCCGGGCCGCCGTGGCGATGGTCGCGGTCATCGACGCTGTGGTGTTGGGATTGACGATCAGGATCCTGGTCATGGGCACAGAGTAGCCCGGATGCAGCACAGCGCAAACCGGGATGGTGTCACAGGCGAAGGCCGTGCCTGCTTACGAATGCTTCGCAACCCAGGCCGCGAACGCATCCAGCACCTCGGCCATCACCTCACGGTCGTCGCGGCCGGAGCGCTTCAGGACATGGAAGGAATGGTCGGCCTCCTGCACCAGATGCAGATTCGCCCGGCTACCCAACTCCTTCACGACAGGCTCGAGCAGCTCGAGCTCAGCCAGCGCGTCGCGCGTGCCCTGCAGGAACAGCATTGGAATCTTGACCTCGGCGAGATGCTTGGCTCGCTCGCGCGACGGCTTGCCGGCGGGGTGCAGCGGAAAGCCGAGGAACACCAGCCCGTGGACGCCTTCGAGCGGCGCCTTGGCCTGTGCCTGCGATGTCATGCGGCCGCCAAACGACTTGCCACCGGCGAACAGCGGCAGTTCGCCGCAATGCCGCGCGGCCTCCGCCACCGCGGCACGCACCGTCGCCTGTGCGACGGCGGGCGGATCGGGCCGCTTGCTCCCCTTCTCCATGTAGGGAAACTGATAGCGCAAGGTGGCGATGCCGCGCTCGGCCAATCCTTCAGCGATCACTTGCATCGACGGATGCGTCATGCCGGCACCGGCGCCGTGAGCGAACACATAGGCCGCACGGGCCACTTCCGGGCGCAGCAGCAGCGCGGACACCGTGCTGTCGCCCGAGACCATGATCGTGAGCAGTTGTGCGCGTGGCGCGTTCAAGATGACATCTCGACGAATTGCTGCTCCGGCACTTCTAGCCGTAGCCGCCGATGCGCGCAAATGCCGCCGAGGAGCGCGCGCCGCAAGTGAACTGGCTCACAGCCAATCAAAATTTCCTTTGCAACATTTCCCTTGCAACATTTCCCTTGCAACATTTCCGTTGGTAGACCAAGCGGCGTCACTATAGGATATTGCACGACGCACTACACGCTTAACGCGAACCTGTTTCGGCGATTTTTAACATCTCATCAATATGACGCGCGGGTACCGCGAATCGGGGGACGGGGCATGCCTCGCAAGACGATCTTTTTCATCGGGTTGTTGATTGTCGCCGGCGTCCTCTACTTCAAGGACGATATCGAGACGGTGGCAAGCGGCTTCCGCGTCAAGGTCGTCGACTACCAACCGCCGGCAAAGACCGTATGGCTGGACCAGAACGTCAGCGCCGAGCGGCTGCGCTGGTTCTACCATGCCGACCAGGGCACGCGGACCTTCGGCATTCCGCTCGAATGGTTCATGGCGCTGGAGCAGCCGACGGTGTGGCCGCTGTTCACCGCGGCGGCGCGGCTGAGTGACACCAATTACCTCGGCCGCTTCGGCTTTATTCCCGACACCGTGATTCCCGGCAAGCCCGATGCGCTGCCGATCGGCTTCGCGCCGGGCGGCCCGATGACCGATGCCAACGGTGCGCCGTGGCGCAATCCACACAGCAAGGCCGGGATGAACGGCGTCGGACTGACCTGCTCCGCCTGCCACACTGGAAGCTTCAGCTATCGCGGCACCGAGATCGTGATCGACGGCGGACCGGCCAACACCAATCTGTTCGAATTCCAGAAGAGCGTCGGCGTCTCGTTGCTGTTGACCCGGTTCTGGCCGGGCCGCTTCGCGCGCTTTGCCGACGAGATCCTCGGCAAGACGGCCAGTCTCGACGAGCGCATGGCGCTGCGCGGCCAGCTCGATCTCGTGCTCAAGCAATATGCCAACATCAATGCACTGGAGACCAAGGTCGCCGCCAACAGCGTCGAGGAAGGCTATGCGCGGCTCGATGCGCTCAACCGGATCGGCAACCAGGTGTTCTCGATCGACCTGAACAATCCGAACAACTACGCCTCGCATTCCGCGCCGGTGCATTTCCCGCGGATCTGGAACGCGCCGTGGTTCAGCTGGGTGCAGTATGACGGCTCGATCATGCAGCCGATGGTGCGCAATGCCGGCGAGGCACTCGGCGTCAGCGCCGAGCTCAATCTGCTCGATGAATCCCGGGGCCTGTTCAAATCGAGCGCGCGGGTCGACGTGCTGCACGAGATGGAACGGATGATCGCCGGCGAGCCGCCCAGCGAGGACAAGGGCTTCGGCGGCCTGGCATCGCCGAAATGGCCGGAGAACATCCTCGGGCAGATCAACATGGATCTCGCGAAGAAAGGCGGCGAGCTCTACAAGACGCACTGCCAGGGCTGCCATGGACCCGCGATCGACAGCAAAGCGCTGCCGGAGAGCGAAGCCTTCGCACTGTTCAAGGACAAGAAGCGCTGGATCAAGAACGACGCCGGCCAGCCGCTGCTCGACGTCGAGATGATTCCGATCAGCCATATCGGCACCGACAGCGCACAGGCCGAGGGCCTCCAGAACCGCACCGTCGAGACGCCGGCCAATCTGAACATCAAGGACGGCAGCTTCGGCCCCGCGCTCGGCGAACTGGTCGAGAAGACCGTCGACTACTGGTACGACCAGAACAAGACCCCGCCGGAGGATCGCAAGCGCATCAACGGCTACCGGCCGAACGAGATCCAGGCGCCGCTCGCCTACAAGGTCCGGCCGCTCAACGGCATCTGGGCGACCCCGCCCTACCTGCACAACGGGTCGGTCCCGAGCATCTTCGCGCTGCTGTCGCCGGTGAAGGATCGACCCTCGACCTTCTATCTCGGCAACCGGGAGTATGATCCCAAGGATCTCGGCTATGTCTGGAAGGACAAGATCAAGAACGCCTTCCTGCTCGACACCAGCAAGCGCGGCAACAGCAATTCCGGCCACGAATTTTCGAACGAGAAGCGCCTCGGCGTGATCGGCCCGGAGCTGAAGGAAGACGAGCGCCGCGCCCTGATCGAGTTCATCAAAACGCTGTAGCCGTCACGGGTCACGACTGCTGCCGTCATGGCCGGGCTTGGCTCGGCCATCCACATCTGTTGCGCAGGCGACGTTGAAGGCGTGGACGCCACCCGACAAGGCCGAGCGCGACGAGTGGCGGGTTCGTGTATCCGGCCCCGCGCTCTGTAACGCCTGCTCTCAACTCTCCTTCAACTTGGGCACGGGTTGCCGGCGCGCCGGGCGAGTCATGGCCTCGAGCTCGAGCAGCTGGTTGAGCTGCTCCTCCGTCAGCAGCCTCTCCTCAAGCACGATGTCGGCGACGGAGCGGTTCTCCTTCAGCGCGCGGCGTGCCACGCGCGACGAGGCCTCGTAGCCGAGCGCCGGCGCCAGCGCCGTGATCAGGCCGATCGAGCCCTGCACCAGGCTGCGGCAGCGCTCGCGATCGGCCTCGATGCCGTCGACGCAACGCTTGGTCAGCGTATCGATCGCCGCCGTCAGCATGCGCAGCGAGCTCAGCACGCAGTAGCCGATGGTCGGCTCGAATGCATTGAGCTGGAGCTGGCCGCCTTCGGCGCACATCGTCACCGTGAGATCGTGCCCGATGACGAGGAACGCGACCTGGTTGACCACTTCCGGAATCACCGGGTTGACCTTGCCGGGCATGATCGACGAGCCGGCCTGCACCGCAGGCAGCCGGATCTCGCCGATGCCGGTACGCGGCCCCGACGACAGCAGGCGAAGGTCGTTGCAGATCTTCGATACCTTAACCGCGACGCGCTTCAGCACGCCGGAGAACAGCACGAAGGCACCGAGGTCCGAGGTCGCCTCGATCAGGTTCGAGGCCAGCACCATCGGCTGGCCTGAGAGTCGCGACAGTTCCTCGACCGCCAGCGCGGCATAGCGCGGATCGGCATTGATGCCGGTGCCGATCGCGGTGGCGCCGAGATTGACCTCGCGGAACAGGCTCGAAATCTCGTTCAGCCGCGCGACGTCCTCCTTCACGGTGGCGTGGAAGGCGTCGAATTCCTGGCCCAGCGTCATCGGCACCGCGTCCTGCAATTGGGTGCGGCCCATCTTGAGAACGTCGGCGAATTCCACCGCCTTGCCTTTGAAGGCATAGGCGAGATCGTCCAGTGCGCGCACCAGCGGCTGGGTGGCGAAGATCACCGCGAGGCGCAGCGCGGTCGGATAGGCATCGTTGGTCGATTGCGCCATGTTGACGTCGTCGTTCGGATGCAGCGTGTGATAATCGCCGGGCTTCTTGCCCATCAGCTTGAGCGCGACGTTGGCGATCACCTCGTTGGCGTTCATGTTGGTCGAGGTGCCGGCGCCGCCCTGGATCGCGTCGACGACAAAGGACTCGGCATAGACCTTGTCGGTCGCGACCTGGGTGCAGGCCCGGTCGATCGCATCGGCCTTTTCAGGCGAGAGATAGCCCAGGCGCTTGTTGGCGCGGGCAGCAGCTTGCTTCACCAGCGCCAGCGCGCGGACGAATTCCGGAAAATGGCCGACCGGCACGCCGGTGATCGGAAAGTTCATCACCGCGCGCTTGGTGTGGATACCCCACAGTGCATTGGCCGGCACATCGTCCTCGCCGAGCAGATCGTGCTCGGTGCGGGACTGCGCCTGCTCGATCGGCACGGTGCGGACGGTTGCGATCGCGAGCTCGCTCACACCGCCGCCGTCGCCGGAGGGCGGCGCAGCGCCTGCAGTGGTGGCGGTCTCAACCTTCGATTCGGCCATTGGTCCCTCCGTTACCTGCTGAACATCGCGTCGTCGGCGACCGCACCATGATGCGCCCGACGGACATCGAAAGCCAATGCCTATCGGCAAAGTCTTGCACACCGGCTAACCGAAAACCGCGGAAAAGCCGGATCGGAATGCGCGTCGCAGCGGGAATCGAGGGCTTACCTTATCTGTCATGATAACAACAACTTATAGCTCGATGCCGCGGTTCGTTTCGCGACAGATGCGGTTGCTTTCTCCGCCCCGTGATCGCGTGCTAGATCAGCATCGACTGGCGCAATGGCGCTGCCGATTTTGAACGAACCAAGGACCAGAACCGTGTCCGACAACAACGAAGCGATAACCATCAGATTCCGCTGCCCGGCGGAGCTCGAGGGCAAGATTCCAGAGCCGGTGCCTGCGTCATTGGGTCTTCCCGGATGGCTCAGGGCGATGCCGACGCAGGCCTTCAATGCGATGAGCAATCGCGAAGAGGATACCGTCAAGCGCTGCCCGCCATTCGTCGATGCAATGACGTCAGGCTTCCTGCTTCCGCTGGTCTGCGATCTCAAGGTCGAGAATGGCGAGATGACGTGGGACAATGACCTTCCTGCCGGGGGCGCGCTCGAATTCCCGCGCTCGCCGGTCGGATTCCACGACGAAAGCCAGGTGGCCGGCTCGCCGCTGTTCGAGCCCGACCGTTTCCTGATCAAGTTCGTCAATCTGTGGACCATCGAGGCGCCGGCGGGCTACTCGCTGTTCTTCACGCATCCGGTCAACCGGTTCGATCTGCCGTTCACCACGCTGACCGGCCTCGTCGATTGCGATCTGTTTCGCGACGGCTGGGTTCATTTCCCGGCACGCTGGCACGACACCAATTTCAGCGGCGTGTTGCCCAAGGGCACGCCAGTTGCGCAATGCTTCCCTGTGAAGCGCGAAAATTGGGTCGCGCAGACCGCGGCGATGACGCCGGATGAAACAGCGCGCGCACAGGAGCTGTCCAACAGGATGGCCCGCGAGCCCGGGCTCTATCGCCGCCAGTTCCGGTCGTAGATCGAGCGCGCGAGGGCGACGACGGGTGTAAGTGGGACAAGACCCTTTCCTCTTGTCGTCCCTGCGAAAGCAGGGACCCATACGCCGCGGCCGTGTTGCGAAAGCGACTCGTCGTTCCGGCATCATGCAACTATTCGCACTGGTGGTTATGGGTCCCTGCTTTCGCAGGGACGACATCGAGTTTGTGGGGCGATCTAGAACAGGTTCGGTGTCATAACCCGCGAAGGCGAGTGATCCAGCATTCCAGAGACGGAGGAGTTTGACCGAGAAGCCGCGGCGTACCGGATCGCCCGGTCAAGCCGGGCGATGACGAGCGTGAGGCCGCGGCTAAGTCGCCTAGCTCAGAAATTTCTTGAACCCGCTGGGACGCAAGAAGAAGCGGCCATGCGATGCCATCGCAAGCGCGGCCGTGGTGCGGCCGATCATTTGCGGCCGGCCGCGCAACGCCAGGCGCAGATTGGCTTCGCCGGCAGCGCGGTCGCCCATTTCCAGAAGACAGGCGGAGAAGCTGGTGCGCGTCAGGGGATCGTCGGGGCGCTGCGCCAGCACCTGACGGTAGAGATCCGCCGCGGCCGCGTATTCGCCGTCGAGCAGCAGCACACGCGCGAGCGCGGCCAGAACATCCGGATGTCCCGGCGCCGCACTGCGCAGCTTCTCCAGAATCTCTCGCGCGCGGCCACGCTCATTGCGCTGGGGCAGCAACTGCGCGAGCAGCAGCTGAAATTCGAGGCTGCCGGGCGCGAGAACAAGCGCGCTCTCAAGCACGGCTACCGCCTCGTCGATGCGGCCGTCCGCGTGCAATTGCCCTGCCAGCGCCTGAAACGCGGGGAGGTATGGCGGCCGCCGCGCGCTGGTTCGCCGCAACACATCGATCGCCTCGCTGCGGCGACCGGCGCCGCCGAGCGCCGCGCCGAGCAGGGTCTCGAGGCCGGGATCCTCGACACGGCGGGTGGCTCGCTCGAGCGGCGCGATCGCCTCCTCGTTGCGGTTCTGGATCATCAGCGCCCGCGCCAGGATCGAGGCGGCGCCGACATCGGTCCGGTTCGCCTTCAAGACCTCCGCCGCCAACCGTTCGGCTTCGACGACCTGCCCCGTCTGCAAGGCGACCACGGCGCGTTGCAGGAGCGGGGATGGGCCGGGCCCGCGATTGGCGGAAGGGGGCGGAGGTTTCGGCATGCGGTCCGTCGGAGATGGTTCTTCCCAGCCGTTATCACTGCCGCCGACGGAGCGTCCAGCGAAAGTCGCATCCGGACACTGAGATACCGCCGGTTCCGGCGCAGCCCGCGGCTGTCACGCGACAGACATCGAACCACCCTCTCCGGCCCGATTTTTCGACTGCTTAACCTATTCGACCTAGCCTGAATTGCCGAAAACAGGGCCCAGCTTGATGTTCGCGACTACTCTTGAAGCAATTCGGTCGACCTCCTCGAAGCGAACCGCTTACGTCAGGGGCATCCTCGCGCTTCTGGCCATCGCAATCGTCTTCAAGGCCGTGTGGCTTGCTCAAGTGGGACTCGGGCATGGCCGCGAACTCGTCGATTTTGCCGCCTTCTACATCACCGCGAAGCTGGTGTGGCTCGGCACGGTGGATCAGGCCTATCAGTTCGCGAAGCTCATCGTCATCCAGAAGGAGGCGTCGGGCGGGCACGACGGTTTCATGTCGTGGACCTATCCGCCGCAGTTCAGCCTGCTGCTGGCGCCGTTCGCGCTGATCCCGGTCGGGATTGCCTATCTGCTGTTCGCGGCCTCGACGCTGACGCTTTACCTCGCCGTGCTACGCCGTCTCGCAGGCGACAACTTCGTCCTCGTGCTCATGATCTTCTTTCCGACAATCGGGATCACGCTGGCCTGCGGGCAGAACGGCCTGCTGACGGCCGCGCTGATCGGAATGGTCTGCCTGTTCTTCGAGGAACGGCCAGCGCTGGCCGGGGCCGCGCTCGGGCTGATGATCATCAAGCCGCATCTCGCGATCGCGTTCGCGGTCTATGCCGTGCTGCGGCGGTCCGGGATCGTGGTGATGACGGCCGCCGCCGTCGTGCTGATCAGCTCGGCGGCCTGCACGGCGGTCTTTGGCGTCGAGATCTGGAGCGCCTTCCTGCAAAGCGTGCGCGATTCGTCGGTGTTCCTGGAGCACGGCAATTACCCGATGCATCGCATGATCTCAATCTATGCGGCGCTGCGGACGGCAGGCTTGTCCGCGTCGACAGCGTTTGTCGCCCAGGGCGTCGTCGCGGTGCTGGCGCTTGCCGTGGTCCTCATTGCAACCTACCGGCCGATGCCGGCACGCGAGCGCCTCGGCCTCGTCGCGATCGTATCGGTCTGCATCAGCCCTTACGCGTACGACTACGACTTCCTGATCTTCAGCGTCGGCCTGGCGCTGCTGTTGCCGGCGCTGCTGGCGAGCGCACGCGAGTGGGAACGAGGGATCATCTACGCCCTGCCGATCCCGATCGGCGCGTTCGGCTACCTGCAAGCAACGCAGATGGCATCTTCCCACAATGGCGAACAGGCGCTCAGCACGTTCTCGATCGGCGGCTTCGCGATCATTCCGCTGATCGCACTCATCGTCGGTATCGTGCTGTTGCGCAGCTCAGGGACGGAAGCAGTCGGAGGACCGACCGTCAGATGCGCATCCGCTTGAAGATCGTCTCCGGCAGCGCGCAGATGATCGCCATCACCAGCCGGAACCGCCTAGCCACATAGATCACGTCGCGCGGCCTCGTCACATCGGCGAGGTAGATATCCTCGGCAACCCGATCCGGATCGACCGTCAACGGCGCCGGCAACTTCATATGCGCGGTCATCCTGGTGCGCACGAAGCCGGGCTTGACGGTGACGACGCGGACCTTGCCCGCGAGCGCCAGGCGGTTGCGCAGCCCGGACAGGAATTGCGAGAAACCGGCCTTGGCCGCGCCATAGTAGTAGTTCGACGCCCGCCCGCGATCGCCGGCGACCGAGCTGACCCCGACGATGGTTCCCGAACCGCGCGCCTCGAAGGCCTGCGCGAACAGTTCGAGCAGCAAGCTCGGCGCCTCGAAGTTGGTGCGCATGATCGACGTCGCAAGCTCGGGATCGGTCTGCGCACGCAGCTGGTCGCCGAGTTCTCCGACGACGCACACCACGGTGTCGGGGAGCACGGACAGGCCGGCGACGAAGCCGGCCAGCTGCGCGGTCTGCAACACGTCAAGCGCTTGAACCGTCGTTTCGACGCCGCTTCGCGTCCTGATGTCGTCCGCGTTACGCTGCGCGGCCTCGATGTCGCGGGCGGCGAGCGTCACGCGCCAGCCCTCTTTTGCGTAGCGCAGCGCGGTTGCGTGCCCGATATCCGAGCTGCCGCCGATCACCAGAATTGATTTTGTGCCGATCATCAAATTCCAAGCCGAGCTGAAAGATGGGAGATGAGGCGCGCATTCGCGCCGGTCTGCTGGCGGATGTCCCGCAAGGCCGCAAGGCCGGGATATCCGGATTCGAATGTCGCGCGGGACTGCCGCGCATCCTTGGCGAGGTAGAGCCGGCCGCCGGCATCGACCACCAATGCGTCGAGCTGGTCGAGAAAGGCGAACAGCGTCTCGGTGACCGGAAAGTCCATCGTCAACGTATAGCCGCGCAGCGGAAACGACATCGGCCCGCCGCCATCGCCGAGCTGCTTGAGCACGGCAAGAAACGACGCATCGCCGCGCCGGGAGACCCGATCCAGGATGTCGGCAAGCACGCGGCGCGCGTGCGCCTGCGGAATCACGCATTGATACTGCACGAAGCCGCGCCGGCCGTAGATCCTGTTCCAGTCGGCGATCGCATCGAGCGGGAAGAAGTAGGGATCCCAATGGACGAGCCGTTGTTCGCCCTGCTGCGCAGCACAGCGACGGAAGTACAGCTCGTTGAACGCTCGCATCGATGTGCGGTTGAGCAGCCACCCGGGAAACAGCTTCGGCACCGACAATCGCGGCATGCGAGGGCTGGGGAACGGCGCGAGCTCGGGCGCCAGCAGCTCCTTGTCGCGGCGCGTCGCGTGCTCGGCCAGATAGACCAGCGACCGCCCGAGCGCCGCGCCGCGCGCAAGGCAGTCGATCCAGGCGACCGAATAGGTGGCCGATGCGCTGCGTTCGAGCAGATCGATCGCCGCCTCAAGATTGCCGGCGACGCGGGTATCCTGCCGCAACCAGGCCGTCTCGATCGGGAGCAGCCGCAACGTCGCCTCGAGGATCATGCCGGTCAGGCCCATGCCTCCGAGGGTCGCCATGAACAGTGCAGCGTTCTCCGAGCGCGAGCACGACACGATCTCGCCGCCCGGCAGCGCGAGGCGGAATGACTCGACGATATTGCCGAAGCCGCCGTCGCGATGGTGGTTCTTGCCGTGCACGTCGGCCGCGATCGCGCCGCCGACGGTCACGAATTTGGTGCCGGGCACGACTTTCAGGAAGAAGCCGCGCGGCTCGAACGCGGCAAGGATGTCGGCGATGGTCACGCCGGCTTCGACCGTCAATTCGGCAATTGCCGCATCGAAGCTCCGCATCCGGTTCAGGCCGCGCGTTGAAATCGTGGTGTGGGTGCCGATCGCCGCGTCGCCATAGGCGCGGCCCGCCCCGCGCGCGACGACGCCGGACCGCCCGAGCAGAGCATCCCGTGCGCCCACGGGCGTCCGTGGCGCCAGCAGTTCAGTCGACACCTTCGGATAGTTGCCCCAGCCGGACAGGCTCTCGTCCGGATTGAAGGTCGCCGTCGCGCGTCCTGGCAATGCAGCCGCCGGCATCGCTAGATGGCGGCGAGCATGATGACGCCGATCGCGCCAAGCGCGATCCAGCTGGCGCGATCGCGGAGCGCGAACATCACCGGATCGTCGTCGATCAATCCGCGCTGTGCAAACAGCATCACGCGACCAATCCAGTACATCAGGATCGGGCAGCAGGCCCATAGCAGCTGCGGATGACTGTAGAGCGCGCGAACCGTATCGGACGAGATGTAGAGCGTGAAGATCACGACGGCGTTGAAGCCCGATGCCGCGGCGAGGATCGCGATCATCGACTTGTCTTCGACCCGGTAGCCGCGCGCCGCCAGCACCGCGCCATCGGGCTGGCCGGCGAGTTCGACGTGGCGCTTCACCAGCGCCAGCGACATGAAGATGAACAGCGAGAACGCAAGCAGCCATTCCGACATCGGCACGCTGATCGCGACCGCGCCGCCGATCACACGGACGGTGTACAGCGTCGCCAGCACGACGACATCGACGATCGCGATGCGCTTGAGCCACAGCGAATAGGACGTGGTCAGCGCGAAATAGCCCAGCAGGACACCGGCGAACGCGGCCGATATGGACAGTGCGATCGCGAATGCGGCCGTTAGCGCCAGAGCCATTGCGCCGGCGGCTCGCGGCGCCGCGATGACTCCGCTTGCGATCGGACGGCTGCGCTTGGCCGGATGCGCGCGGTCGGCCCTGATGTCGAGAATGTCGTTCAGGATGTAGGCGGCCGACGCGCAGAGCGAGAATGCGATCACCGCGAACAGCGACGTCGCCGCCGATCCCGGCGCAAATTTATGCGCGGTCAGCAGCGGCACCAGCACGAGGGCGTTCTTGGCGTATTGATGCACCCGGAGCAGCTTCAACCAGCTCTGCACACCGGCCCGCACAGGCGCCGCCGGTTCGGATCGACCGGGACGCCCGACGCGCGACGCGAAGTCCGGCAATGCGACCGTTGCGCTGCCGATATAGTCAAAGCCCTGGCGCAGCACGGGCGGCAGGTCTTCGCTCCGCACCGCCGGCGACCGGCCAGCCGGTGCGGCGGCCCAGGCCGTGAAGACACCGAGATGCTGGGCAACAGCGCTGACGAACGGCTCGGGATGGATTTCCGAACAGAGATAGACCGGGCGGCCTTCGCCCAGCACCTGCAACAAGAAGGTCACGGTATCGCGGTCGAACTGCGCGCGGGATGAATCGAAACCCGACGAAACGGCAACGTGCGTCGATCGCGCATCCGGTCCGAACGCTGTGGCAATCGCGGCGGCGACCGCGAGAACGCGACGGCTCAATTCGGAAGCGATCCCCGCCGGGAAGGCGCTTCCCGGCACCATCACCTCGTCGACATCGACAACGAGCGGCCGGCCGCTTGAGCGCAACGGATCACGAAGGGCGTCGCTGCCGCCCTGCTCAACCCGTTCTGGAACGCTCGATCGCATGCGCGCGGACTTCCGGTGGCCCCCTCCCCATTGTCCGCAGCGTTCCCTAATTTGGGGTGAATTTGGGGGCAAACGCCCGCCGCACCGCGCCGGGGGGCAGCGCGCGAAGGCCGTTGCGGCTTCGATGGGGGATGGAAGCGGTCGCCGACGAGCGTGCGCTGCGCGCAACCAGGCGGAAAATGGCGATCCCGGGAAGACTCGAACTTCCGACCTACGGTTTAGGAAACCGTCGCTCTATCCGGCTGAGCTACGGGACCGCACGGCCCGCGGCTCAAGCATGCGGGCGCAGCCCTCCCATAGCAGAGGTGCCGAATGATCGCCAGCCCGCGCCCCAACGGGTGCGCGCGAAGTTGTGCCTGGTTCGCCGCGTCGCGCGTTATGCGACCTGCCGCGCCGGATTCGCGGCAGCATCCGCCGCGCCAGCCCGGCGCGCCGGCAGAAACTCGATCGCCTCATCCTGCAGCGAGCCGAAGCGCAGCGTCATGATATCGAGCGCATAGTTCTGGTAGAGCCGCCACGGCCGGCGCGAGCCCTGCTTTGGGAACCTGGCGGCAGCGCGCTGGATATAGCCCGAGGAGAAATCCACCCAGGGCAGTTCGGTCACGGTCGGATCGTTCCGCCGCGGGGTCACCTGCGCATAGCCGTTCGCCTTCATGTGGTTGAGCATGCGGCAGACATATTCGCAGGTCAGGTCGCATTTCAGCGTCCAGGATGCGTTGGTGTAGCCGAAGGCGGCGGCAAGGTTCGGCACCCCCGAATACATCAGCCCCTTGTAGTTCATGGTCTTCGACAGATCGACCGGCGCGCCGTCGACCTTGATCTCGAGCCCGCCGAGCACCTGCAGATCGAGGCCGGTCGCGGTCACCACGACATCGGCGTCGAGCACTTTGCCGCTCTTGAGCTTGATGCCGCCGGGCGTGAAGGTCTCGATCTGGTCGGTGACGACGGACGATCCGCCGTCGCGCAAGGATTGAAAGAGATCGCCGTTCGGCACCAGGCAAAGCCTTTGGTCCCACGGATTGTAGCTCGGGGTAAAATGCGTCGCGACGTCGTAGTCGGGGCCGAGCGCGTGGCGCACGCCGCCGAGGATCAGCTTCTTCACCCGCTCCGGATCGCGCTTGCAGAGCCGGTAGAAGTACATCCCGAACAGCACGTTCTTCCAGCGCGTGAGGCCGTAGGCGAGCTTCGCCGGCAGCCGCGCCCGCAGCCAGTTGGCGACCTTGTCCTCGTCCGGCCGCGCCACGACGTAGGTCGGCGAACGCTGCAGCATCGTGACATGGGCGGCGGTCTTGGCCATTTCCGGCACCAGCGTCACCGCGGTCGCGCCGCTGCCGATCACCACCACCTTCTTGCCGGCATAGTCGATGTCGTCGGTCCATTTCTGCGGATGGACGACGCGGCCGGCGAAATCGGCGATGCCGGGGAAATCAGGCGTGTAGCCGTGCTCATATTTGTAGTAGCCGCTGCACATGAACAGGAAGTTGCAGGTGAGGCGCTCGATCGTCTGCTCCGGTCCGCGCTCGACTTCGACCGTCCATTGCGAATCGGCCGACGACCAGTCGGCGCGCACGACGCGGTGGTTGAAGCGGATATTCTTGTCGATGCCGTAGACGCGCGCAGTCTCGCGCACATAGTTCAGGATCGACGGCCCGTCGGCGATCGCCTTCGGCTCGGTCCACGGCCGGAACGAATAGCCGAGCGTGTACATATCGGAGTCGGAGCGGATGCCGGGATAGCGGAACAGGTCCCAGGTCCCGCCGATGCAATCGCGGCCTTCGAGAATGGCGTAGCTGCGGTCCGGACAATTGGTCTGCAAATGATAGCCGGCGCCGATGCCTGACAACCCGGCACCCACGATCAACACGTCGAAATGAGCAGACATGCACTGACCCTCCCGCGTCATAACTGACAATATATGTTGTCAGATAACTTGACATCTGACAATGGCTCATGTCAATAGCCTTTCATGGCAAGCAGCCGAAAAGCCCGCCTCTACGGCGGTATGGACGCCGACGAGCGCCGCACCGAGCGGCGGCTGAAGCTGATCGACGCGGCGATCGAGGTCTATGGCGAGGTCGGCTATCGCAGCGCGACGGTGAAGGCGATCTGCGAGGCCGCCGAGCTCACCGAGCGCTATTTCTACGAGTCCTTCGCCAACAGCGAAGCCCTGTTGATCGCCGCCTACAACCATGTCGTCGGCCGTCTGCACGAGGAAATGACGGCTGCCGCCGCGGCCGCCGGCGACGATGCCGAAGCACGGCTGCACGCCGCGCTGACGCTGTATTTTACCCGGCTGAAGGAGCATCCGAAGCCCGCGCGGGTCTTCCTGCTGGAAATCTCCGGCATCAGCCCGGCGGTCGATGCCGTCAAGCTCGACGCCGGGCGCGTGTTCAGCGACATCCTGGTGCCGCCGACGCGCGATGCGAAGCACGGCGACAGGGGGGCGGCTGCGACGCTGCTCTCGACCGGCATGGTCGGCGCGGTGATCTCGATCGCGCTGCGCTGGGTTTCCAAGCAATATCCGCAAACCGTCGCGGACGTGGTCGCGATTGCCGCCAGCTTCTGCCGCGTCGCATTGACCGAGGCTGATCGCCGCCGGAACCTGCACCTGCGGTAGCGGTGGACCCGCACCGCTCGCCGATTTTCGATCATGTTTCGCCGAGGTTTCCGGCCTGCCCCGAAGCCGCACCGCCGATTTAACTTGCACGACAGGCGGCGCGGGTTGTCTTATGCACGGTACCGGGTGCAACCAGGCTTTTCCTGTTTCACCTTGCGAAACAACGAAAAAACTGCATCAGGCGGAGCTTAAGCCTTTGGTCGACGTGCACAGGCTGGACGACGTGACCGCGCGCCTAGGCGACGTGGTTCTCGATCCCGCGACCTGGCCGTCCTTCATGGACGAGGTCTGCGCGGCCGTCGGCGCGACCGGAGCTGCGATGCTTCAGAGCGACATCCGCACCGAAGACATTCCGCGCTCGGAATCGATCAGCGACTATTTCACCAAGACCTATTTCCCGCACAATCTGCATCTCACCGACATCCGCGCGGCACGCGGCGTACCGCTGATGCTGGCTGGCACCAACGTCATCACCGATGCCGACCTGTTCGGAAGCGAGGCGGAGATGTTGCGCGACCCGCTTTATGCGACGCTCGGCGAGTTCGGGCTGAAATGGTTCGCGGGGATCGGCTTTCGCGCCGGCCCGGCATTGTGGGCACTGAGCATCCAGCGTTCGCCGAAGGAAGGCATGTTCGACGCCGACGAGGTCAAGGCGCTCTCGCGGGTGTCGGCGCGGCTCACCGAAGCCGCGACACTGTCTACCGTCGTCGGCCGCTCCGCGATCTCGGGCATCACCAGCGCGCTCGACCTGATCCAGGTCGCAGCGATTGCCGTCGGCCGCTTCGGCGCCGTCATCGGCATGAACGGCCATGCTGAGAGTTGCCTCGGCCACGACCTCGCGATCCGCAACAACCGCCTCACTCTGCTCGACCGGCAGGCCAATGCCGATCTGACCAGGCTGATCGATCTGCTGGCCCACAGTTCGGACCTGCAACCGCTGCCGACAGCGCCGATCGTGGTGCGCAGGATCGACAAGCGGCCGATCGTGATCCAGATGCAGCCGGTGCCGCCCGCCGCGCGCTCGCCGTTCCTGGGCGCGCGCGCGATCCTGTTGATCCGCGATCTCGAGGGCAGCGCCGCATTCGATTCTGCGCTGCTGGCGACGACCTTCGAGTTGACGCCGGCGCAGGCGCGCCTCGCCACGCGGCTTGCGCGCGGTGATTCAGTCGAAGCGGCGGCGCAGGAGGCCGGCATTGCCCTTGCCACCGCGCGCAACCAGCTCAAGACGATCTTCCAGAAGACCGGCACGCATCGGCAGGCGGAACTGGTCGCGTTGCTGCACAGGGTGAAGTGAGCAATTCGAGGCGAATTGTTCCGATGTTCCGGTTGGCTTCAGATGAGAATTCTTTAGATATTCCAATACCGCACGGCTGTGTTCCATCAGACACAGCGGCTTGAGCGTCATTCCACAGATCGGGAAAAACTTCGGGTTCCCGGGTGACAAGGGTCACTAAAATGGCGACAATCTGCTCACTCTGTGTCGTTCGGGTTTGCTTGCAATGTCCGTGATGCCGTCACGATCATCGACGTTGGCTGTCGCCATTTTCGCCGCCGCGTTCGCGCTGGTGCCGATCAGCGCGTATGCGCAATGGTGGCGCAGCGCTCCGAAGGATTTTGAAGATTGCGCCGACCTCGCCGAGAAGGCGAAGACCAAGCAGGACAAGACCGCGCAACTCGCCGACTGCAACGCCAAGTTTGCCGGACGCCGCAAGCCCGGCGGCGGCTACACCTATTACGACTTCATGCAGGATCGCAGCTTCGACATCGCCGGTCCCAATCCGACGCCGGACGAGCAGAAAAAGATCGACCAGGAATATACCGGCTATCTCGAGAAGGAGCGCCGCTCCAGCATCGCCGCGGCGTTCAATGCCAAGCAGCTCGAGCGGCAGGAAAAGCCGCAGGAGCGGCCGCCGGAGCTCCAGCAGGCCTCGCTGCATAGCGAGCCCGCGAAAGTCCCCGTCCCTGCCGCAAAGCCAGTCAAGCCGCGGGTCGCAGCCGTCCCGATTCCCGAGCCGCGACCGCGGGTGCGCAGCTGCGTAAAGGGTACGTTCTCCTGTGACTGGCCGCGGCTGTCCGACGGACTGAACGACCTGAAGAAGCTGTTCACGCCGGCAACGCCACAGCCGACCAAGCTCGCGAAGCGCAACTAGTCGGTAATCACCATCGCCCAGAACCTGCGGTACGGCGACTTCGGATTGTCGACGTAGGCGACGCCGACGCGCTTGGCGCCCGGCATCAGCAGGTTCTCGCGATGGCCGGGCGAATCCTCCCACTGCTTCAGCATCTCGGCGAAGGCGATGAAGCCGGCTCCGATATTTTCCGCGGCGCGCTGCTTCTTGAGCGGTGCGATGCGCGTGAAGAAGCTGCCGCCGGCGGAATGGCTGACCGATCCGGTCGCCGACATCGCCTGCGCCTGCTTCAGCGCCATCGCATTCAGCTTCGCGTCGAGCTTGACCGCGGGCATGCGGTTGGCGCGCCGGTAGGCACTGATCGAGCCGGCATAGTCGGCGGCATCAGCGGCCGTGGCGATGCCGAGTACGAGGGTGAGTGCGAGCAACAGCAGCTTCATCCGAGGCCTTCCCTGCAATGGGTCAATGCGCGCGAGCGCGCTTGTAGCGTCGGTGCGTGACCGGTTTGTGCGCTGCTGCGGCCGATTGGCTCGCTGCCGCGCGCTGCTCCTGCAGACGCGCATCATAGCCTGGCGAGGGCACCACGGTCGGCGGCGCAGCGCGCAGCGGGCTGGCGGCGAGCGCAACAAGCGCGAGCAGCATGACGCAGGATCGTCTCATGATGTCACCTCCTCGGTTGTGCGAACGATATCGCAGATGTTCGTCTGCGCTCATCACACTGCCGCGCGGATCTGTTCCGGCGTCAGCCCCGGCGAACCCTTGCCGTCTGCCTCGGCCTTCCGGATCAACGCGATGATGCGGCGCGACAGCGGAGCCTTAAGCCCGCGGCGATCCGCGATCGCTGTGATCACACCTTGCAGATAGTCGATCTCGGTACGGCGGCCGCGCTGCAGATCTTCCCACATCGAGGAGCGCGCTTCGGGGGCGATCTTCATGGTGCGGCCGAGCAGCATGCCGAACAGCGCATCAGGCAGCCGCAGCAGATGCGGCATCCAGCCCGACGGCAGCGGCGTCGGCGACACCGGCGCGATGCCCTCCGCGCGCACCGCGGCAAGGCCCTCCGCCATCTGGTCCGCGAACAGTTGCCGCCAGCCGCGCTGCGCGAGCTGCTGCCGCAGCGGAATGTTGGACAGCGCATTGAGCGCGTTATTGAGATTGACGATCAGCTTACCCCACTGCACGCCATCGATATTGGCGGTGGCCTTGATCGCAAGACCCGGCACCGAAAGCCGCGCCGCGGTGCCGGCATCATCCTCTGCGATTAGGATGTCGCCCGAGGTCGAGCGATGGAAGCGGCCATCGCCGAGCGCGACCACGTTGAACGGCACCATGCCGCCGAGCACCTTGCGGTCCGGCAAGCGGTCGCGCAGCAGCGGCACGTTGCCGACACCATTTTGCAGGCTGACCACTACGGCATCGGCGGGTGCATGGCGCGCGATCAATTCGGCGATCTCGCCGGTATCCGCGCTCTTCACCGTCACCAGCACCGCCCGGGCATCGCGCAGGATCGACGGATCGTCGGATAGAACGAGCCGGTCGGCCGGTATCATTCGCTCCGAGCCGTCGAAACTGCTGACCCGCAAACCGTGGCCCGCGATCTCCTGGATCAGCCGCGGCCGCGCCAGCAGCGCGACGTGGCGGCCTGACGCAGCCAGCATGCCGCCGACGAAGCAGCCGATGCTTCCGGCGCCCGCAATCCCGATCGGCCGGTCGTCATTCATCTGGCTAAACATCCATTCATCAAGGGCTCGATAGCAGACCTTTGGTTGCCTGCCTATTTCGATGCGCCGCCGCCCGGGTGGCCCGCCTTGTAACCGTCATGGGCCGAAGCTATGTTTCGCGCACGGGGCACGGTTGCGGCAGGAGACGATCATGGGTTTACTCGACGTACTCAACGGCATGCAAAACGGCCCCCGCGGTCCGAGCGCGCCAAGCACATCATCCGACAGTTCGAGCGGCGGCGGAATGTCGCCGATGACGATGGCCATCCTGGCACTGCTCGCCTGGAAGGCGGTCAAGCATTTCACCGGCGGCCAGCCGGGCGCAACCGCTCCCCAGTCGACCCCGGCGCAGGCGCCGCAGCTCCCCGGCAATGTCACCGCTGGTCTGCCCGGCGGCGCCGGTGGTGGCGGACTCGGTGATCTGCTCAGGGGCGGGCTTGGCGGCCTTCTCGCCGGCGGCGCGGCCGGCACCGTGCTCAGCGGCGGCCTCGGCGATCTGCTCAACCAGTTGCAGCAGAAGGGCCATGGCGACGCGGCGAATTCCTGGGTCAGCAATGGCCCCAACAAGCAGATCTCGCCCGGCGACCTCGCCAACGCGCTCGGCGCCGATCAGATCGACTCCCTGGCGTCGCAGAGCGGCATGTCGCGCGACCAATTGCTGCAGGGCTTGAGCCAATACCTGCCCGACGCGATCAATCATCTGACGCCGGACGGGCGGCTGCCGAGCGGCGACGAGCTGCGCGGCAGGCTTTAGCGGCAGCGTTGATTCCATCTGAGGAGGACGACAGTCATGGGCGGCATCATCTGGGTCATCATCGTCGGCTTTGTCGCGGGGATCATCGCGCGGTTCCTGTCTCCGGGACCGAACAATCCGAGCGGCTTCATTCTCACCACCGTACTTGGCATCGCCGGTGCCTTCCTCGCGACCTTCATCGGCCAGGCCATCGGCCATTACGGTCCCGAACAGGGTGCCGGCTTCATCACCGCCACGATCGGCGCGCTGGTGGTGCTGTTCATCTGGAACCGGCTGGTCGCGGCCCGCGTGATCCCGGATATCGGCAACAAATAAAGTCGCCGCGGCACTGGTTCAAAAATCAAAATGCCCGGGCCTGGCCCGGGCATTTTTTCGTTTCGGCGGCAGCTTGGAAGCCACGTCACTGAATGAGATGCATGCCGGCGTCCATTCGGACGAATTCGCCGGTCATGTTGCTGGACGCCGGGCTCGCCAGGAAGCAGACGAGATTGGCGATATCTTCGGCGGTTGACGCGACCTTCAGCGGCACCCGCGCGACCACCGCATCACGCACCTGCTTCGCGCCCGCCTCGCCGCGTCCCTTGGTGAACCACGGCGTATCGATATAACCCGGACACACGGTGTTGACGCGGATGAGCGGCGCCAGCGCGCGCGCCAGCGACTGCGTCATGGTGTTGAGCGCGCCCTTGCTCGCGGCATAGGCCACCGACGATCCGCCACCGGAAATGCCTGCGACCGAGGAGACGTTGACCACGGCCGAGGGACGGCCCGAGGCCTTCGCCCCGGCCTCGAGCAGCGCACGCGCGGCACGGACCATCTGGAACGGGCCGATGGTGTTGACCGCATAGATGCGTTGGAAGTCTTCCGCGGTCAGGCCGTCGAGATCGTGATGCGGCACATGCTTGGTGGTGCCGGCATTGTTGACGAGCACGTCGACGCGGCCCCAGCCCTGCGCCGCGGCCGCAATCTTCTTGCAGTCCTCATCGCGCGAGACGTCGCCCTGAACCACCAGCACCTCGGCGCCCTGCTTGCGGCAGAGTTCGGCCGTCGCCTCGGCCTCCGCCTTGCTGTTAGAATAGTTGACGATGAGGCGCGCGCCCTGCGTGGCGAGGATTTGCGCGGTGGCGGCGCCGAGCCCCGATGCCGACCCGGTCACGATCGCGCACAAGCCATCCTTGGACATCTGCATTTTCCTTGTTGTTGTGAGCCAGATGATCTCCGGCGGTGGCATACCATACCGCGCGGAAATACACCTGCAAACCGCGCCGGTCCATTACAAATAGGCGTGTGAGCCCTTCTGCAGGCTGGCCCACTGCGCCTCGTCATGGCCGCAGATGATCTTGACGCCTGCCGCCTCGAGCCTGGCGATCTCGTCGAGCGAATTCATGAACTGCTCGACATCGAGGCTGTTTCGCGGCGAGACCCGCTGATCGAGATTGGCGCGTACGCTGAGCGAATCTGACGCGAGCAGGTATTCGCCGCTCTGATCCAGCTTGACCAGCGCACCGGTCGTCCCCTTCGAGTGTCCCGGCAGCGGGATCAGCGTCAGTTTGCCGTCGCCGAACACATCCATCTGCTTGTCGAAGATTTCCGTCTTTAGCGGATGATCCCAATCCGCCTTGATGTATCCACGATCGGACGCGTTATCGGCCTTCGCCGCCTCGAGCTCGAGCGCGTGGATGAAGACCGTCGCCTTCTTGAAGAAGGCGTTGCAGCCGCAATGATCGGTATGCAGGTGAGAACAGATCACCACGTCGATATCGTCGGGACCGAGGCCTACGGCCTTCAGGCTGGTCAGCACATGGTCGTCCGCCGGCATGATCGGCTGCATGTATTTGGCGAGCGGGCCAAGCCGGCCTTCCGGATCGGTCGCGACATCGGGATGGCATCCGGTGTCGAACAGCACATTGCCTTGCGTGTGCCGCAGCAGCATGCAGGACACCGGTAGCTCGATCGTCTCGCCGCGCGGCGCATCAGGCAGATAGGTCCGCTTCGACATCCGCAGCCGTCCACCCGACAGCATATGCATCTTCATCACGTCACCTCTGATTTCAGCCTCAAGCTAAACATGGGTTGACGGAAACTCATAATGCCCCTCGCGCCGACTGGTCTCGCCGGGTTGCCGAGCCATGAACCTGCCGCCTCATGCGGACGGCGGCCCGGTTTCATCTGACGGACTGAACCGGTGCCGCCAGCCAGTCTGCTGCCGCACTTGGCAAACCGCTTGGCATACAAACCGAAGCGCCCGAAAGTTCACTCTGCGGAATTCATGCGGTCGGTCCGGCTTCATGCCATCTGCGCAAGTGGCCCTGCGGGCAACGCTTGTCACGGCTATGGCTTTTCCGCATCATTGAGCGCAAGACAACACCGCAAGCAGGGCCTGCCTGACAGCGGGACCCAAGCCAATCAACACGAGGAACGCTGTGGCGGAGAGTGAAAACATCGTCGCCGAGACCGCGGAAAAGATTTTCGCCGATCTCGCGGATGCCCAGACCATCAATCACGACAAGAAGGGCGCATGGAAGGCGCCGCTGTGGCAGGCGTTGACCGAAGCCGGCCTTCCGCTGTCCTGGGTGCCCGACGATCTCGGCGGTTCCGGCGCCAGCCTCGCCGAAGGATTCAGCGTCCTCAACGTTGCCGGTCGGCATGCGATCGCTGTTCCGCTGGCCGAAACAATGCTGGCCGGCTGGCTGCTGACGCAGGGCAAGATCGCCTCGCCGGAGGGCGAGATGACGATTGTCCCTGCGAGCCCGAAGGACCGCGTCACGCTCAACGCCGACGGCTCGCTCACCGGCCGCGCCCGCGGCGTGCCGTTCGCAAAGGATGCGAAGCATTTTGCAGTGCTTGCAAGCGGCAAGGACGGCATCTCGATCGCGCTGGTCGATGCCGCGAAGTGTCGGATCGAATCCGGCATCGGGCTTGGCGGCGATCACAACGACACCGTCACGCTCGACAAGGTGCAGCCCGTCACCACCAAGCCGGCGCCGAAGGGCTTTGACCAGACCACGCTGATGCTGATGGGCGGCGTGGTGCGCAGCCTGCAGATCGCGGGCGCGCTGGAAGCGATGCTCGACATCTCCGTGCGCTATTCCAATGAGCGCGTCGCCTTCGAGAAGAAGATCTCCAAGTTCCAGGCCGTGCAGCACAACCTCGCCCGCCTCGCCGGCGAGAACGCCGCGGCGCTGGCTGCCGCGACCTCCGCGGCCGACACCATCGTCAACGCCAAGTCGCTGGACAATGACGCGGTATTCCTCGAGGCCGCGGCAGCAAAAATCCGCTGTTCGGAAGCGGCCGAGAAGGGCAGCGGCATCGCCCACCAGGTGCACGGCGCGATCGGCTTCACCATCGAGCACATCCTGCATCGCTATTCGCTGCGCGCGCTGGCATGGCGCGACGATTTCGGCTCGGAGAGCCACTGGGCGGTCGAGCTCGGCAAGCTCGTCGCCGACCGTGGCGCCGATGAATTGTGGCCGCTGGTGGCTTCGCGCTGAGATCAGGCAGAACAATCAGGACTGGACATCATGACTGCAGCCCTTCGTTTCGATCCGATCCGCCTTCCGGAAAAGTGCGAGCAGCTCCGTAAGGAAGTGCGCGCCTTCCTCGCCGAGGAAATCGCCGCCGGCACCTTCGATCCCCACGCGCCGAACCGCGAGGACAACGACGCGCCGGAATTCTCCCGCCGCGTCGGCGCCAAGGGCTGGCTCGGCATGACCTGGCCGAAGAAATATGGCGGCCAGGAGCGCTCATTCCTCGAGCGCTACGTGGTCACCGAGGAGATGCGGGTCGCGAACGCGCCGACCCGCCGCTTCTTCGTCGCCGACCGCCAGAGCGGGCCGGTGCTTTTGAAATACGCGCCCGAGCACATCAAGATGGACATCCTGCCGCGGATCTGCCGCGGCGAGGTCTGCTTTGCGATCGGCATGAGCGAGCCGAACTCCGGCTCCGATCTGTTCGCGGCGAAGACCCGCGCCACCAAGACCGACGGCGGCTATCTGATCAACGGCACCAAGATCTGGACCTCGTCGGCGCACATCGCCGACTACATGATCGCGATCTTCCGCACCTCGGCCCCGACCAAGGAAAACCGCCGCCACGGCCTGACCCAGTTCCTGGTCAAGATGAAGCAGCCGGGCATCCAGGTGAATCCGATCGGCCAGATCACCGGCCAGTTCGAGTTCAACGAGGTCGTATTCACCGACTACTTCGTGCCCGACGATCACGTGCTGGGCGAGGTCGACGGCGCCTGGAAGCAGGCGACGTCAGAGCTCGCCTATGAGCGCAGCGGCCCCGAGCGCTTCCTCGAGACCTACTACGTGCTCACCGAGCTGGTGCGCGCGGTCGGCAAGAATCCGGACACCCGCAGCGCCGAGGGCATCGGCCGCCTGGTGGCGCAGGTGCACACCATGCGCCGCATGTCGGTGTCGGTCGCCGGCATGCTGCAGGCCGGCAAGGAGCCGGTGGTGGAGGCCTCCATCGTCAAGGACATCGGCACGGTGTGGGAGCAGCAGCTGCCGCATCGCGTGCGTGATCTCGCGGCCTTCGTCGAAGAGACCGCGACCAACCGCGAGACGCTGGAAAAGCAGCTCGATTTTGCCATCAAGACCGCACCCAAGCTGACGATCCAGGGCGGCACCACCGAGGTGCTGCGCGGCATCATCGCCCGCGGGCTCGGTTTGCGCTAATTCAACGAGGACAGAACATGACCAAATACACTGATATCGGCGTCGAGACCCACGGCCATGTCGGCCTGATCGAGATCCGCAAGCCGCCGCTGAACTTCTTCGACGTCGCGCTAATCAACCAGATCGCCGACGCGCTGGAGGAGTTCGACAACAATATCGAGATCCGCGCCTCGGTGCTGGCCGCGCAGGGCAAGGCGTTCTGCGCCGGCGCCAATTTCGGCGACCCGGCTCGCCAGGAGCAGGAGGAGCGCGCCAAGAGCGATCCGGCCTCAAACCTGCCGATCAACCATCTCTACGTTCAGGCGGTCCGCATCTTCCGCAACAAGAAGCCGATCGTCGCGGCGATCCATGGCGCCGCGATCGGCGGCGGTCTCGGCCTTGCGGTCTCGGCCGACTTCCGCGTCGCCTGCCCCGAAGCCCGCTTCGCCGCGAACTTCACCAAGCTCGGCTTCCATCCGGGCTTCGGCCTGACCACGACGCTGCCGGAGCTGATCGGCAAGAACAATGCCGAGCTGATGTTCTACACCAGCCGCCGCGTCACCGGCGAAGAGGCCTATCGCTGGGGTCTCGCCAACGTGCTGGTGCCGCAGGACCAGGTGCGTGCGGAAGCGATGAAGCTCGCGCAGGAGATCGCCGAATGCTCGCCGCTCGGCCTGGTCTCGACCCGCGCCACCATGCGCGCCGGCCTCGCCGACCGCGTGCTCGCCGCGACCAACCACGAGTTGGAGGAGCAGACCAAGCTGCGCGCGACCGAGGACTTCAAGGAAGGCGTCAAGGCCACCGCCGAGCGCCGCGTCGCCAACTTCAAGGGGCGGTGAGACCGCTCTGCGCAGGGTGGGCAAAGCGAAGCTTGGCCACCATCACACGCACGAAGCAATGGTGGGCACGGCGCTACGTGTCTTTGCCCACCCTACATTCTCGCCATTGTTAGCACGGCTCTCTCAACACGTCGTCCCGGCGAAAGCCGGGACCCATAACCACTGAACTGGGTTGTGAGGGAAGCCGACGCCGCGTGTGCCCATTCCGCGGGCCGCGGCGTATGGGTCTGGGCTTTCGCCGGGACGACCCCGAGTTTATTTCAGCACCACCAGCGCATCGACGATCGTCGCGCTGACCAACCTGACCCAATTCGCTACACCCTCACGGGTGGTATTATGCATTCATACGACTCTTGAGAGATACTTCACATTCGAAGACCGCCACCGGTCATACACTCCGTCATTGGGCGCTCCGTATTCATCACAGCATGGAGCAACGCAATGACTGCCAAGCATTCCGTTCCCGTTCGCGGGCTGTCCACAACGGCCAGTTCGCCGCTTTTCCAGGGTCGCTTCGGTCGCATGTTCCGCATGGAGCCGGCGACCTTCGGAAAGACCGACACCGACGCGCAGAACGCGCTTGCCAAGCTTGCGAAAGCCATGACCTCGTCCGCCGACGATCCGAAAGACGGCCGCGACGACGAGGAGAGCGGGATTCCCGCGCTCTATACTTATTTCGGTCAGTTCATCGACCACGATCTGACATTCGACCCCAACAGCTCACTGCAAAAGCGCAACGACCCGGATGCGTTGACCGACTACCGGACGCCGGCATTCGACCTCGACTGCATCTACGGCCGCGGTCCGGACGACCAGCCCTATCTGTATGATGGCGGCAACGGCTTCCTGCTCGGCAATCCGATACACGGCGCCGACGACCCGGACGCCCATGACCTCCCGAGGAACGGAGCGTCAGTGAAACGGGCTCTGATCGGCGATCCACGCAACGACGAGAATTCGATCGTCTCGCAGTTGCAGGGTCTGTTCCATCGCTTTCACAATGCGATGCTGAAACGGCACCCCGATGCCGAATTCTCCGACCTCCAGCGGATCGTGCGGCACTACTATCAGTACATCGTGCTGTACGATTTCCTGCCGCGAATCGTCGACCATGGAGTGCTCGACCAGCTCAAGACCGGCGGACGGTATGACCAGTCGAAGCTGAAATTCTTCCACTGGAAGAACGAGCCCTTCATGCCGGTGGAGTTCTCCGTTGCGGCCTATCGGCTCGGCCATTCGATGATCCGGCCGGGATACCGTCTGAATGACAGCATCCTGCTTCCGATCTTTCCGAACGGCCAGAACAGGGAGGGGTTGACCGGCTTCCGCGAGATGAACCCGGCCTGGGCCATCGACTGGGGTCGCTTCATCGACATCGACACACGCGAGTATGACGGCGACGACGCCGTCAAGGCCAAGCGTCTGCAGTTCGCTTATCGAATCGATACTGCGCTGGTCAACCCGCTGGCGAACCTGCCGCCCGCGGTCGCCTCCAACCCGTCGGTGCTTGCGGAGCGCAATCTGCTGCGTGGCTGGCGGCTCGGCCTACCGTCGGGCCAGGACATCGCATACGCGATGGGCGTTCAGCCGCTCAACGACGAGGATATCCTGATCGGTCAGGGCGTGGACAAGCCCGACTCTCCGCTGCCCAGCATCCTCTCGGTGGCACCGGTATTCCGCAAGAATTGCCCGTTGTGGACTTACATTCTCGCCGAAGCAATGCACCACACAGTGAAGGTGAAAATTCCGGTCAAGTCGGATGTCGAGGTGACCACGCCGCGGCTCGGACCGGTCGGCGGACGTATCGTCGCAGAAGTCTTCGTCGGGCTGATGTTCGGTGACAACAGCTCGATCCTCAACATGAACAAGAACTGGTTCCCAGGATCCGGCCCCAATTTCGCGCTGAAAGACCTCGTCCGGATCGCTCTCGGAAAATAGCTCCGATTGCCGGGCAAGCCTGTTCGCAATCCTCCAGCCGCCGCGCATGCTGCGCGGCGGCATCGATGTTTCGCGCTGCCCAAGACTCTGATCGGCAGCGTCGTCTCTCGCTATTTCGGCACCACCAGCGCGTCGACGATCGTCACGCCCTGCCCCTCGGGATGCACCAGCACCGGATTGACCTCGATCTCGGCGATCTCGCTTCGGTGCTGCGCGGCCAGCACTGATATCTGCGAAATCAACCGCGCGAGCGTTGCGACATCCGCCTTTGGCGCGCCGCGGAAGCCATGCAGCAGCGGCGCGGCCTTCAGCGTCTCCAGCATCGTGGTTGCTTCCGCCGCGCTGACCGGCGCCGGACGGTAGATCACGTCCTTGAACAGTTCGGTCGTGATGCCGCCGAGCCCCACCATCACCATCGGTCCGAACGTCGCATCCGTCATGGTGCCGACGATGATCTCGACGCCCTTCCTTGCCATCGGCCCGATCAGCACGCCCTGGATCGCGGCGTCCGGCCGCGCCTTCTGCACGGTCTCCAGCATGTCGCGATAGGCGGTGAACGCGGCGCCCTTGGCTGCGATGTTGATACGGACACCGCCGACCTCGCTCTTATGCGCGATGTCAGGCGACTGGATTTTCATGACAAGTGGAAATCCGGCGCGCTCGATCGCCGCATCGAGCCCGTCGCGATCGGTCACCAGCACTTCTTCCGGCAACGCGATGCCGGCCGCGCGCAGCAGCGACTTGCTGTCATATTCGGAGAGCGTCTTCGCCTTCAGCTGCGCCGAGAGATCGTGCGCCGGTGACGTTGCCGCTATCTCCGGCGCTGACTTGAAGCCCGCATAGTCCGCCAGCCGCCGCATCGCGACGCCGACATGGGTGAGCCCCGACAGCACCACCACGCCAGACTTCGCCAGCTCCTGCCGTGCGAAGTGCGACGGCAACGTGTAGGAATAGAACACCACCGGCTTGCGCTGCGCCGAGATCATCGGCTTCAGCTCGGCCTCCTTGAACGGCATCCGCGTCTCGCTCGACAGCGACAGCACGACCAGCGTCGCGTCTACTTCATCTGACGCGTCGAACAGCTCGATGCTCTTCTGCAGGCCGCCGGAGGAGACGCCCTGCGCGGTCACGTCGACCGGATTGCCCGCCGCGCCATAGGACGGCATCCATTGCTTGATCTGGCTCTGGATTGTGGCCGAAAGCTCCGGCACGCGCAGGCCCTGCATCGACACCGTGTCGGCGCCCCAGATGCCGGCGCCGCCCGACACCGTCAGCACCGCGACGCGATCACCCTTCGGCAGCGGATTGGTTGCGAGAACGGCAGCTATCGTGACCGCCTCGTCGAGATCGTTGGAGACGATGAAACCGTATTTCGCGAACACCGCGTCATAGGCCGCCGACCAGCCGGCCATGCTCGCGGTGTGCGACGCCGCCGCTCGCTCTCCGGCGCCGGAGCGGCCGACCTTGGTGACGATGACCGGTTTCCTGAGCTCCGCCGCGCGCTTCGCCGCCGCGAGGAACTTGTCGACGTCGCGAATGCCCTCGATGAACAGCAGGATCACGTCGGTCGAGGCATCCTGCACCATGTAGTCGAGGAATTCGCCGGCGCCGAGATCGCTTTCATTGCCGGCGCTGACGACATAGCTCAGCGCGACGCCGAGCGCCTTGGCGCGATGATAGATCGCAAAGCCGATGCCGCCGCTCTGCGCGACGATGCCGATCCGCCGCCGGCTCGCGACCAGAACGGGCGCATCCGGCTTGACGTCGACGGTCGGGCTGAAGGTCGCGGCGACCTTCTGCATCTGGCTGTAGAATCCTTCCGCGTTCGGGCCACTGACCCGCATCCCGGTCCGCTTCGCCAGCGCCACGATCGCATCCTGCATCGCTGCGCTGTCGCCGCCTTCCTCGGCAAAGCCTGAGGAGATGATGACCGCATTCTTGACGCCGGCCGCGGCGCATTGCTCCAGCGCCGGCAGCACCGCGCGGGCGGGAATGACGATGACGGCAAGATCGATCGGCGCGCCGATCTCGGAGATCGACTTGAAGCATTTCAAGCCGTCGATCTCGTCATAGTTCGGATTGATCGGGTAGAGCGCGCCCGGAAAATCGTTCTTGCGCAGCATCGCGAGCAGCCGCCCGGGAATCTTCTCGTGGTCGCGCGAGGCGCCGATCAGCGCGATGCTCTTTGGGGCAAAGAAGGTATCGAGCGGATGCGGCATGGGGGGCGCCTCATTGTTGTTATTGCGCTCGACGATATTGGATGACAGCGGTCGGCTCAACCCGTCTCCTCGTCATTGCGAGCAAAGCGAAGCAATCCACCTCTCCGCTCGGGGGGCGATGGATTGCTTCGTCGCTTCGCTCCTCGCAATGACGATAGTTACGCCACCAGCTTGAACGTCACGCCGCAAAGCTGGAACTGATCGCCATCAACCGCGCAGCCCCTCGCCTTCGCGGCCTCCAGCACCTTGGCCTTGTCGGCGACCTTGAACGTCAAGCCGTTCATGATCTCGCTGCTGCCCTTGACGAAGCGGAAGGTGCTGTTCGGCAGCTTCACCACGATACCGTCGGCGGCAATGCC
Source organism: Bradyrhizobium sp. UFLA03-84 (assembly GCF_002289535.1). Classification (NCBI taxonomy): domain Bacteria; kingdom Pseudomonadati; phylum Pseudomonadota; class Alphaproteobacteria; order Hyphomicrobiales; family Nitrobacteraceae; genus Bradyrhizobium; species Bradyrhizobium sp. UFLA03-84. The sequence continues at coordinate 685,284 of NZ_NSJY01000005.1, forward strand.
GACGATCTTTCCCCAATGCGCCGCCAACGCCTCGGGATCGGGGCTCTGCATCTCGACCTCGGTCAGCGCCAAAGTCGTGTCCTTGCGGATCGACTTCTGCCAGTCCGGGCCGGCCGGCGGATACGGCCCCAGGATGTCGTCGCTGCCATCGGTGTGGTTGAACTCGATGAAGGCCGCGCGGCAGTCGCGCGGATGCAGCTGCACGCCGTGATACGGCGCGTGCGTGATCACGTTCGCGGTCCGCACGCCCATCGCATTGGCTTTCGCGCCGCGCGCGTCGGGATCCTCGCAGCAGAAGATCGCCATGTAGCCGCCGCGACCGCCGGTCTTCTCGATGAAGCGACCGGCCGCGGTGCCCGGTCCCGGCTGGAACGGCGCGACCACTTCCAGCAGGATGGTATCGACCGGCAGTAGCGCGTTCTCCAGGCCGTATTTGGCGACATTACCGTCGCGGTAGCAGACGTCGAGGCCCATGATCGCGGAGATATCAGCGATCACGGGCTTCAGCTGCGGCGCCACCAGGCAGATCTGCCGCAGCCGCATGTATTCGGCCATGTGATTGGTCACGGCTTACTGACCCTGGAAGGTGGGCTTGCGCTTCTCGACGAAGGCCTTGGCCGCTTCCTTGTGGTCGGTGGTCTCGCCGGCGCGGGTGTGATGGATCGCCTCGCCGTCGAAGCAGGCCTCCAGCGTCATGGTCTCGGCATTGTTGATGTTGCGCTTGATGTAGCCGAGCGCCACCGACGGCCCCTGCGCCAGCGAACGTGCAAGCTCCAGCGTCTCGGCCTCGACGTCGGCATCGGGCACCACCTTGGAGACCATGCCGAGGTTATAGGCTTCCTGCGCCGACAGCACCGGCGACATCATATAGAGCTCGCGGGCCTTGGCGCTGCCGAGCATCTTGGTCAGAAAATACGTTCCGCCGTAGTCGCCGGAGAAGCCGACCTTGGCGAAGGCGGTCGTGATCTTGCAGGAGGCGCTGGCGACGCGGAGGTCACAGGACAGCGCGATCGAGAGCCCGGCGCCGGCCGCTGCGCCGTCAAGCTGCGCCACCACGGGCTTCGGCATCGTGTGCAGAATGCGCGAGACCTCCATGCCGCGGCGCAGGTTCGCCATCTTGGCCTCGAAAGGCAGCGGCGCGCGGCCTTCGGCCATCGACTTGACGTCGCCGCCGACGCAGAACGTGCCGCCGGCGCCCCGGATCAGCACCGCGCGCACCTCGGTATCGTCCTGCGCCCGCCGCGCCGCCTCGACAAGGCCGCGCGTCATGTCGGGATTGAGCGCATTGCGCCGATCCGGGCGATTCATGGTGATGGTAAGCAGGCCCTTGTCGAGGGATTGAAGAACCATCTGATTGTCGCTCATGGCGTTTTGCCTTTCGTTGTTATTGGTTGTTGCTCCGTCGTTCCGGGATGGTGCGCGAGCACCAGACCCGGAACCTCGAGATCCCGGGTTCGGCGCTGACGCATCGCCCCGGGATGACTGCATGACTTCGTCACTCCGTCACTTCTTCACCAGCGGGCAGCGCGACTCCGAGAGCGGCTGGAACGCCTGGTCGCCCGGCACGGTCGCGAGCAGCTTGTAGTCGTCCCAGCGTCCCTTCGATTCCGAGGGCTTCTTGACCTCGAACAGATACATGTCGTGCACCATGCGGCCGTCCTCGCGAATCCGGCCGTTCTTGGCGAACATGTCGTTGATCGGGGTCTCCTTCATCACCTTCATGACCGCGGCGGCATCCGTGGTGCCCGCGGCCTTCACCGCCTGCAGATAATGCATCACTGAGGAGTAGACGCCGGCCTGCGCCGAGGTCGGCACCCGCTTGGTGCGTTCCATGAAGCGTTTTGAGAACGCGCGGGTGTCGTCATTGAGGTCCCAGTAGAACGCCTCAGCGAGCAGAAGCCCCTGTGCGGTCTCGAGCCCGACGCTGTCGATGTCGGTCACGAAAGCGAGCAGCGGCGAAATCTTCTGGCCGCCCTTGGTGATGCCGAACTCGGCGCCCTGCTTGATCGCGTTGATGGTGTCGCCGCCGGCATTGGCGAGCCCGATCACCTTGGCCTTCGAGGCCTGCGCCTGTAGCAGGAAGGAGGAGAAGTCCGAGGTGTTGATCGGATGCCGCACGCTGCCGAGCACCTTGCCGCCCGACTTCACCACGACATTGCTGGTGTCCTTCTCCAGGTCCTGACCGAACGCATAGTCCGCGGTCAGGAAGAACCAAGTGTCGAGACCGGATTTCACCGCGGCAAGACCGGTCACATTGGCCTGCGCGAAGGTGTCGAACACATAGTGCACGGTATAGGCGCCACAGGCCTCGTTGGAGAGGCGGATCGAACCCGGGCCGTTGAACATGATGATCTTGCCGCGCGCCTTGGCGATCTCGCCGGCGGCAAGCGCGGTCGCGGAGGCCGCGACATCGAAAATCATCTCGACGCCCTGATTGTCGATCATGTCGCGGGCGATGTTGGCGGCAAGGTCGGCCTTGTTGAGATGGTCGCCGACCACGATCTCGATCTTGCGGCCGAGCACCGTGCCGCCGAAATCCTCCGCCGCCATCTTTGCCGCGGTTTCGCTGCCCGTACCGGTGATGTCGGCATAGAGGCTCGACATGTCGAGGATGCCGCCGAGCTTCAGCGGAGGCTTGTCCTGCGCCAGCGACGCATTCGCCGAGATCGCAAACACACAGGCCAACACGCCGGCCAAAACCCGTCTCATTCAGATCCTCCCCCTTGAGATGCGGACCTGCTTCCATCAGGTCCGTTTCGAGGGCCGGATCATGCCGCATGGCCTGCACTGCAGCAAGCTGCAGTGGCAGCAATCTGTTTTCCGTTGAGCGGAATGACGCGACGCGCCAGCCGACCGCCCGCAACCGCGATGCGATCAGAGATGAAAGTCGGAAACGGTCTGATAGGGCGTTCCCGCCGGCAGGCCGAGGAACAAATACTGCAGGCCATATTGTCCGGCGAACGCCGACGCCACGGTATCCATGATGACGTGACCGCCCAGATCCAGATGCAGCTCCGGCCGGGTGATCGGCCCGATCGTGTAGGCCGGCACGACGGTCTCGTTGATGTGCAGCGCATCGAAGGCGGCGGAGACGGCCGACAGCGACGCCGCATTGCCGGCCAGGTCGGTAACACCTGCGCCATTCGCGACGAAGCCGGTCACGGCCAGCGAGCCTGCGCGGTCGGTCGACGACACGATGTGATCGAACACCAGCTTCGAGGGATCGCCGAGCAGCGCCGTCGCGGCCGCGTCGTAAATTGCCTTGCCGCCATCGTTCAGCGTCAGGACCGGTGTGCCGCCACTGACGCGAACCGCCTCGTTGAAGCCGACAGTCAGTTGCACCAGCGAGCCGGTCGCGGCGACGCCGCCGGAAGGCGTCGCCGTGATGCCGGTGAGATGGGGCGCAGTGGTATCGAGGGTAAAGGTCAGGCTCGACGACGCGCTGACATTGCCGGCGACATCGACCTCCTGCACCGTCACGATGTGCACGCCGTCCGTGGTGAACACCGGCGCCGACGTCGAGAAACTCGATGCGCCGTCGGCCTTGAAGCGCAGCGTATCGGCCGGATCCGACCTGGTGTAGTCGATCAGCGCATTGCTGGTGATGTGGTCGGCACCCGAGAAGCCGGAGTCCTGGTGCAGCGCCAGCAGCGGCGCCGCGGGCGGCTTGGTGTCGCCGGTGAAATTGACCGCGTTGCTTGCAGCACCCGCATTGCCGGCGATGTCGGTGTAGCCGGACGCGGTTACGGACAGGTTGGCGGAGAGATGGTCGGTGACGTCGGCCGTGAACACCGCGGTGTAGATATCATGGCCGGTGTCGTTGACGCCGACATGGACGAGACTGCCGAGCAGGCCGCCATGGACGGCAATGTCGCCGAGCCCGAAGCCCGCGACCGCCTCGGAGAAGGTGAACGTCATCAGCGCCGTGTCGCCCGCGTGCAGAACCGTATGATCGGCGATCACGGAGACCGTCGGCGAGCGCGTGTCGCCGCCGATCGTGGCGGTATTGCCTGCCGCGCCGGCATTGCCGGCGTCGTCGGTGTAGCTCGAGGCCGTGACCTTGATCGAGCCCGCCAGCACATCGTTGATGTCGGGCGCGAAGGCCGCGGTGTAGACGTCCTGGCCCGCGCCGTTGAGCCCGACATGGACCAGATTGCTCAGCACGCCACCGGCGACGACGGTATCGCCGAGCGTGAAGCCTGCGACGTGCTCGGAGAAGGTGAAGGTGACGACCGAACTCTGGCCCGAAAGCAGCGTGCTCGGGCTCGCCGCGACCGACACCGTCGGAGCCTTGGTATCGCCGGTGAAACTGATGCTGTTGCTTGCCGCACCGGCGTTACCGGCGACGTCGGTGTAGCTCCACGCCGTGACCTGCACCGAGCCTGCCTCGGCATTGCTCTCGTCCGGCGTGAAGGTTGCGGTGTAGACGTCCTGGCCCGATGCGTTGACGCCGACATGGACCAGATTGCCCAGCGCGCCGCCATGCACGGTGACGTCGCCGAGCGCGAAGCTCGCAATCTGTTCGGAGAAGGTGAACGTGACCAGCGCAGTCTGCCCCGCCAGCAGTGCAGAACGATCCGCCGCGATCGACACCGTCGGCGCCAGCGTATCGCCGCCGATCGTGGCGACATTGCTCGCAGCGCCGGCATTTCCGGACACGTCCGTGTAGCTCGACGCATTGACCTTCACCGAGCCGGTCTCGGTGTCACTGACATCGGGCTGGAAGGTCGCGGTGTAGACGTCGTGGCCGGAGCCGTTGAGCCCGACATGCACGAGATTGCTCAAGACGCCGCCATGGACGGTGGTGCCGGCAAGGCTGAAGCCCGAAACGGCCTCCGAGAAGGTGAAGGTCGCGACTGAGACGTCGCCGGCCAACACCGTGTCCGGGTTGAGCGTGACCGACACCGTCGGCGCCCGGGTGTCGCCGGTGAAGTTGATCGTGTTGCTGACCGCGCCGGCATTGCCGGCCGTATCGCTGTAGCTGGATGCGTTGACCTGGACCGAGCCGGCCTCGGTGTTGGTCACGTCGGGGGTGAAGGTCGCGGTGTAGATATCCTGGCCGGAGCCATCGACGCCGACATGGACGAGGCTGCCCAGGGTGCCGCCACTGACGTTGACGCCGTCGAGGGCGAAGCCGGCGACGGCCTCGGAGAAGGTGAAGGTCACGACCGCGGTCTGACCGGCGAGCAGCGTGCCGTGGTCAGCCGAAACCGTCATGGTCGGCGCCCTGGTGTCGCCGGCGAAGTTGATCGTGTTGCTTGACGAGCCGGAATTGCCCGCGACGTCGGCATAGCTCGACGTGTTGACCTGCACCGAGCCCGCTTCAGTGTTAGTCACATCGGGCGTGAAGGTTGCCGCGTAGACGTCATGGCCGGAGCCATCGACGCCGACATGGGTCAGGTTGCCCAGCGTCCCGCCGTGGACCGTGGCATCGCCGAGCCCAAAGCCGGTGACGGCCTCCGAGAAGGTAAAGGTGACGAGCGCGCTATCGCCGGCGGTCAGCGCGGTGTGATCGGCCGAGACCGACACCGTCGGCGCCTTGGTGTCGCCAGTAAAGGTGATTGCGCTGCTCGCGGCGCCAGCATTGCCGGCAACGTCGGTATAACTGGATGCGTTGACCTGTACCGAGCCCGCCTCGGAGTTGGTCACGTCAGGCGTGAACGTCGCGGTGTAGATGTCCTGGTGCGCGGCGTTGACGCCGACATGGACAAGGTTGCTCAGCACACCGCCGCTCACGGTCGTATCAGCAAGCGCGAAGCCGGTGACTGCCTCGGAGAAGGTGAAGGTGACGGTGGAGGTTTGCCCGGCCAGCAGCGAGGCCGGGGTTGCGGTCACCGACACGGTCGGCGCGATCGCATCGATCACCAGATGCAGATCGGTCGCCGCATGGGTCACGTCGGCGTCCTGGCCGCCGGGATCCTTGATCGTGCCGCCATTGAGCGCAAGGCTCTGCACTTGCAGGTCGGACGTGCTGTCGCCGTCCTGCACGGTGTAGCTGAACACCAGCGTATGCGAGCCGCTGCCGCTGACATAGATCGCGGCCTTGCCGTCGTTGAGCAGCAGCTGCGGTGCACCGGTCACGCTCACGACGTTGCTGAAATCGACTGATATCGTGACGACCTTGCCGGCGTTCAGCGTCGTGAGGTGGCCGGTGGTGTCGGCCGTGACCGAGGCGATGCTCGCCTGCGACCTAAGCTCGAGATGCGGCGAGGCCGAGCCGTCGGACGCCAGCATCAGCGAGCCGAGCGAGGCGCCTGATCCGAAGCTCAGGGTCAGCGATGCGAGCGTCGTGCCGCCGCTGCTCTTCACCAGCAACACGCCATTCGCATAGGACAGCGTCGCCGTTGCGTCATAGGCGATGTTGCCGAAGTCGATGGTATCGCCGCCGGCAAAGCCGGTGATCGCCGTGCCGAACGAGGTGCCGGAGAATGCCGCGGCATCGAGCACGAGCTTCTCGGTAGAGCCGTCGGTGAAGGCGATCGCACCGCTGCCCGCCGCGCCGTTCGCGGCCAGCTCGAGGATGGAGCCAATGATGACGGTGCCGCCCGAATAGGTGTTGTGCGCGGACAGGATGAGCCGGCCGCCGCCGGTGACCTCGACATCGCCCGGCGTCGCGCCGTCGGAGATGACGCCGCTCTGGGTGACGGTCTCGCCGGCCGCAACATTGAACACCGGATCGCCGGCAACGGTGATGTTGCGGGTTTGGGTGAAGCCATCGGTGAAGCTGATGCCGGTGCCGTCGCCGAGCTTCAGCACATTGGTGACAGCGCCGAGATTGACGTTGGCGGAGATCGAGACCCGTGTGCCGGCGCCGCTGAGCGTGGTGTTGCCGGTGTAGCTGTTGTTGCCGCCGAGGATGACGGTGCCGCCGCCGCTGATCGCGAGCCCACCGACGCCCGCATTGGCGCCAGTGCCGCCATTGCCGCTCTGGTCCGCGATGTCGTTGCCGACCGTCAGCGTCTGGCCGCTGGCCGGCGTGAAGTTGAGATTGTTGTTGCCCTGGATGAAGATGCCGGAGCCGAAGCCCGAGCCGCTGGCCTGGCCGCTGCCATTGGTGCCACCGGCAACGGCGTTGAAGCCGGAATCGTCGGAGAGCGAGCCGCCCTTGATGGTCAGCGAGCCGCCTTCCTGAACGAAGACGGTACCGCCGGCGCCAAGGCCGCCGCCACCGCCCGGCGCGCCGTTGCCATTGGTGCCGCCATTGCCGCCACCAAAGCCGCCGATGCCGCCGATGCCGCCACCACCGCCGAAGCCGCCACTGCCACCATAGCCGCCACCGCCGCCGAAGCCGCCATTGCCACCCGCGCCGCCGCCGCCGCCGTAACCGCCGTTGCCGCCGTTAAGCGAATTTCCACCGCCGACGCCGCCGCCGGCCCCGTTCGCGCGGGTATTGATGCCGACTTCTCCCCCGGCGCCGCCGCCGCCGCCATTGGCACCACCTGCCCCGCCTGCTCCGTAGTTGTGGATGTACCCTCCCATATAGGGGAAGTCGTATCCATCGCTTCCTTTGCCGCCGCTGGCTGCGCCCGGCACAATGCCACCCGCACCGTTGGTGGTGATGTAGGAGTCGGAGCCTTGGGCACCGAGACCGATCCCGCCGCCGCCGCTGCTTCCGCCGCGGCCGCCCATCCCGCCGCCGCCGCCCAAGCCGTAGAAGCTGGTGATACTTCCAGTGCCGCCGCTGCCGCCATTGCCACCGATCGCGGCGCTGTTGTGGAAGGTGACATTGTCGATCGTCGCGCTACCGTTCGACGAGATGAACAGCGCGCCGCCGAGCCCGGCGCCGCCGCCGCCGCCACCACGGACGACACCACCGCCCGCCGCCACCGTGTTCTGGATGGTCAGGTTCTCGAGATTGACGTTGCCGGCATAGACGAAGAAGCCGCGCTGCGCGTTGAGGCCATCGATCGTGTAGGTGCCACCATGGCCGTCGCTGCCGTTGATGGTGACGCTCGACCCGCTTAGCAGGTTGAATGCGTACAGCTCCGATGTCAGGCTGAAATTCGCCGTGATGTTGATCGTGTAGTTGGCATTCTGCGCGGCGTTCTGGCCGCCGGAATCCATCTGCAGGATCGCGGCATTGAGATCGGCGACGCTGGCCACATTGAACACCCGCGTCGAGACGATCTGCACGATCGTGCCGCCATTCGCATCCTGCGTGAGCTGGAACCGGGTGCCGCCGTCGAGCCCGGTCACGGTCAGCGTGTCGGTCGTGGTGCCGTTCGAGATCGAGAGCGTGGTGCCGGACAGGCTGATGGTATTGAGCGAGGGATTCTGGGTGTTGTACGCCAGCCCGGTGAGATCGATCTTCTGGCCGGGATTGAAGTTCGAGATGCTGTTGGTGAACGCGTTGCCGGTCAGCGCGGCATCGTCGATCTTCAGCGTGCCGCCGAGGCCCGTCGTGAACGAAATGTTGCCGGCTCCGGCGGCGCCAGAGGTCGTAAGCCAGGCGGTGCCCGCATAGATCGTCGTGCTGCCATAGCTGTTGGCATGGCCGAGCACGAACGTGCCGCCACCGTCGATGCCGAGATTGCCGCCGCCGCTGATCAAGGCCGTGTCAGTGACGGTCGCGCCGGTCCCGACCGCAACAACCGAATTGCCGCCGACCACGATCGCATCGTCAAAGATTCCGCTGGTCGTCAACCCGAGGTGTCCGCCGCTCAGGTTGAGCGTCCCCGTCAGTCCCGCGAGTTGCCCCATCCCGAGTTGCAACGTGCCGGCGCCCGACAGCGTGAACGTGCCGGACCCGCTGATCGCGCCGGTGTCGGCGATCGTGCCGGACGAGATGTCGAAGGTGCCGCCATTGGCGGTGAGCTGAATATCGTGCGTGAAGGTGTAGCCGCCGGTCGTGGTCAGCATGCCGCCGTTGAGGATCAGCGCGCCGGGCGAGCCGCCGATATTATTGTCGGCCGTGATCGAGAGGATGTTGCCGCCATCGATCTGGGTGCCGCCGGCATAGGTGCTCGCACCCGTCAGCGTCAGCGTACCGCCGCCGGAGACCTGCAGCTTTCCGGTCGTGCCGGTGCCGCTGATGCCTTTCTCATCGGCGATGGTGTCGCTGATCGTCAGCGTCGTGACGGTCTGCAGGCCCTGCGAGAACGTCGGCACGGTGTGCGTCGGCGTGACGACCATCGTGCCCTGGATGAAGATGTCGCCGTAGGCCGAGCCGTTGCCGGCGCCGTTGGCGCCGGTGCCGCCGGTCTCGGTGGCACCGGACAGGGTGCCGCCGATGACGGTCAGCTTGCCGCCTTGCTGGACGAAGATGTCGCCGCCGGCACCAAGGCCGCCGCCACCGCCGCCTGCGAGTGAGCCGCTGCCCGCGCCGAAGCCACCGGTGCCGGGCGTGCCGTTCGAGCCGCCGCCGCCGCCGCCGAATCCGCCATCACCGCCGGTATGCGCGTATCCGCTGCCATTGCCGGATCCGCCGCCACCACCGGCGAAGCCACCATCGCCGCCGCTATAGATGCCGCCGCCGCCACCGCCACCGACGCCGCCCGCGCCGCCGAAGCCGGCTCCGGGAGTGCCGGTCGCCGAATTGGCGCCACCGATGCCGCCGCCGCCACCACCGACACCGCCGCCGCCACCACCGCCGCTCGCGCCGCCGCCGGCATGTGCGCCGTAGCCGATGCCACCGTAATTGTCGGCGCCCTGTCCACCGCCCGCCGCACCCTCGATTGTCGCCGGCGTGCCGCCTGCGTTTTGTGCGCCGGTCGAGGGATGCTGGCTGTCGGAGCCCGCCTCGCTGTAACCGCTGCCGCCATTGCCGTGGTAGCCGTAATAGTCCTGGCCGCCGAAACCGCCGCCACCTCCGCCGCCGCCATTGCCGCTGCCGCCATCGGCACCGATGCCGCCGCCACCGCCGCCGCCGCCAAGTGGATCGACCGCGCCGCCATTGCCGCCCTTGGCGGTGTTATTGCCGAAATTGACATTGTTCAGCGTGACGTCGGCGTTCTGCCCGACGAACAGGCCGCCGCCGAGGCCCGCGCCGCCGCCGCCACCACCGACCCCGCCATTGCCGCCGCTTGCAACCGCATTGATGATGGTGAGGTTCTTGAACGTCACCGTGCCTGAGGTGACGACAAATCCCTGATAACCGCGCGCGTCGATGACGTCGCTGTAGTCCTGGCCGCCGAGCTGATTGTTGTAGTCGGAGTTGCCGTCGAAGGTGAGCGTCGAGCCGTTCATCAAATTGATGGCTGGCAGATCGTCCAGCAGTTGCAGCGTGCGCGCACCGGACGAGAGCGAGAAGTTGATCACGTAATCGGTGTTGGCAGCAGCGAGGCCACCGCCGACGCTGATCGCCGAAATCGCGTTGTAGAGCTGGGTATAATCGTGGACGGGATCGCTGGTCGTCAGCGTCAGAACAACGGGATTCGACACAAGGACCTCGGCAATATGCATGAGCGACCGTGATCGGCCGCTATTTCAAAAAATTGCCGAATAGTTACCTTGCGCCGCAAGCCATTGGCAACAATAACGAATTCTCATTCCGCGCACGGAGTTGCGATGGTCAATCGGTAAGGTTGACGGGCGCGGAGACCGCGCTGCGCAGGCTCCCGAGGCAATCTTCGCCGCAATCGGCGATACAGGCGACGTGTTGGCTGCGTGGCGGGCACCCATCAATGTGAAACACGCAGCATGACGATGCGCGTAATGAGAAGCGGCGCGACAAAAATGTCGGCGACGAATCGCCGAATCACGCTCGGCTCCGTCGATGCGACCTCGCTTCGCCAGTGGCTCCGAAACGATCTTTCGGACAGACTGTTCGTGTTGGCGACCACGCTCCGAACGGCGTGCGCCGGAGCGACGGGTGCAGCATGACGCCTCCACGCGATAGAGCATCTCCTCACCGTCGGCGGACAGTGACGATGACGGTGTGCATGCTTGCGATCGCGCCATGCATCGGACGCGCCGAAGCGGCGGGATGCAATTTCGAGATTCAGGGCGAGGGTCGCATCGCCGCTGTCGTCGATGCACGCAGCCTGCGGCTGGACGACGGCCGCGAGGTCAGCCTCGCCGGGATCGAGGTGGCGGACCGGGCGAAGGCCGCCGCAGCGCTGGCAGCGCTATCCGTCGGCCGCGAGGTGACGCTGCGCGGACAGGACGACGCGCCGGACCGCTATGGCCGGCAACCGGCCTACGCTTTCCTCGAAGGCCGCGAGACGCCGGTCCAGACCGAGCTGCTGCGCCAGGGCCTCGCCCTGGTGTCGTCCGAGGCCGCCGACAAGGACTGCGCCGCGGTGCTGATGGCGGCGGAAAGCGAGGCGCGGACGGCTCGATCGGGAACCTGGGCGGAGGCCACGGTCATAAAAAACGCTGAAAGCCCGGACGATATTTTGGCCGGGATCGGGCGTTTTACAGTGGTCGAGGGCAGGGTTTTGTCCGTGCGCCAGGCGGGCGCGACGACCTACCTGAATTTCGGCCGAAACTGGACACGGGACTTTGCTCTGACTATTTCAAGGCGCATAGTCCCTGCGTTCGAGGCGGCCGGGCTTGCGCCCAAATCTCTGGAAAATCGCAGGATTCGTGTGCGAGGCTGGGTGGAAGCGCGACGTGGGCCGCGAATCGAATTGCTCCGGGTGGGGCAGATTGAAGTGCTCGACGGGAACTAGGGGCCTCTGGCCACAGCCCGGCCGATTCACGGGACAATTTGTGAGTTTTTGACGTGATTGAACGCGCTGGACGGCGTGAAGATGGAACTGGCCGCCGCCTTTCGGCAGCGCCTGTGCTCGTCTGCGCGGCCCTGACGCTGTCGGCCTGCGGCAATGTCGGCCGGTTCGAGCAGGTCACCCCGACCGCAGCGGCGGCGCCGGTGAAGCCGAACCGGGTGGTGCAGCAGACACCCAACAGCGAGCGCGAGCATGAGCGCATCCTGTCGTCCTATGGCGGCGCCTATGACGACCCCAAGCTCGAGGCCCTGATCAGCAAGACCGTCGAGCGGCTGGTCGCCGCCTCCGAACGGCCCGACCAGGCCTACAAGGTCACGATCCTCAATTCCGGCGCGGTCAACGCCTTCGCGCTGCCGACCGGCCAGCTCTACGTCACGCGCGGCCTGATCGCGCTCGCCAGCGACACCTCCGAGCTGTCTTCGGTGCTGAGCCACGAGATGGCGCATGTGCTGGCCAAGCACGCCGCGATGCGCGAGGACCAGGCGCGCCAGGCGGCGGTGGTGACGCGCGTCGTCACCGACATGAGCACCGACCCCGATCTCACGGCACTGGCGCTCGCCAAGACCAAGCTGACGATGGCGAGCTTCTCGCGGCAACAGGAGTTCGAGGCCGACGGCATCGGCGTAGGGATCGCCGCGCGCGCGCATTTCGATCCCTACGGCGCGTCGCGCTTCCTGACCGCGATGGAGCGCAACGCGGCGCTGAAGATCGGCAAGACCGCGCTCGATCCGCGCGCGCAGGACTTCACCTCGTCGCATCCGGCAACGCCGGAACGCATCTCCAACGCGCAGACCACCGCGCGGCAATATTCGTCGCCCGAGAACAACGAGCGCGACCGCGAGACCTATCTCGCCGCGATCGACAACATCGTCTATGGCGAGGACCCCAGCGAAGGCTTCGTGCGCGGCCGCAGGTTCCTGCATCCCAAGCTCGGCTTCACCTTCACCGCACCCGACAATTTCACGCTCGACAACACCGCGCAGGCGGTGATCGGCGTGCGCGAGGGCGGCAGCCAGGCGATGCGCTTCGACGTGGTGCGGGTGCCGGCCGAACAGTCGCTCGGCGACTACCTGAATTCCGGCTGGATGGAAGGCGTCGAGAAATCCTCCACCGAGGACCTCAACATCAACGGCTTTCCGGCCGCGTCAGCCACCGCGCATGGCGACCAGTGGCAGTTCAAGGTCTATGCGCTGCGCTTCGGCAGCGACGTCTACCGCTTCATCTTCGCCGCCAAGCAGAAATCCACCGAGAGCGAGCGCAACGCGCGCGAGACCGTCAATTCATTCCGTCGCCTGACCCTCGATGAGATCCAGGCGGCACGCCCGCTGCGCATCAAGGTCATCAACGTGCAGCCCGGCGATACCGTGGAATCGCTGTCGCACCGCATGGCCGGCGTCGATCATCCGGCCGAGCGTTTCCGTGTGCTCAACGGCCTCGACGCCCACGCCCAGGTCAAGCCGCGCGACCGCGTCAAGATCGTGGTGGATTGAGGACCGCGGTCTCTCCACTGTCGTCCCGGCGAACGCCGGGGCCCATAACCACAATTGTCGATTGACGGAAAACGCTGGGGCCACAGCGCGCTCAAACAACGCTGCCCTGTGGTTATGGGTCCCTGCTTCCGCAGGGACGACGTAGAGAGCGCCCTACTTCGCCTTCTCCTTGAGGAAGGCGATGATGTCGGCCCGATCCTTCGGATCCTGAACCTCGTAGAACATCTTGGTGCCCGGAACCATCGCATCGGGACCGGTGAGCCATTTATCGAGATTGGCCTCGGTCCACACGATCTTCGAGTTCTTCAGCGCCGGCGAGTAATTGTAGCCCGCGACCGAGCCGGCGAGGCGGCCGACGACACCCTTGTGCATCGGCCCGACGTCGTTCTTGTCGATCGAATGGCAATCGCCGCAGCCCTGGTACAGGGTGGCGCCGCGCGCGGCATCGCCTGCCGCCCGGGCGCTGTTCAGGGCGAGCAGGATCGCGATTGCCGCCATTGCGGCGGTCTTGGCATGCCGCGGCGCCAGCACGCCTGCGATCGAACGGATGGTCATTCCCGGGGGTCTCCTGTTGGTCACCCCATCAGGAGCAGCCTCACTGGCGATCTATTCCCGGGAATTCCGCTGGTTCGCAACTGCGGGCCGCATCGATCGCTGAGAACGGCCGTTGCCGCCGAAGTTTTTTTCGCCCGTTTGGAATATCGGCGTAACCCCGCCGATCTCGATTCGCAGCTGCCACCTCCGCAGCGGCGCCGGACTATTGGAGCATCCCCAGTGTTTCGAAATCGGCTCGGCGCCGTCGCTCGACTTGCCGGACTCGCGTGCATGCTTGCTGCGCTCACAGCCGCAGCAGCAGTCACCACCGCCGCGCGCGCGGACGGCTGCCCCAGGCCGAGCGACGAAATTGCGACCGACCGGCCCGACGTCACCAATTCAAGTATCGTCGTGCCGGTCGGGAGCCTGCAGAACGAGAACGGCGTCAACCTGACCGGCCGCGACGCCGGCCGCAGCATCGACGGCAGCAACAGCCGCTGGCGGCTCGGGATCGCGCCCTGCCTCGAAGTGCTGGTCGACCTGCCGACCTGGTTCGGCAGCGTGAAATCGCCCGGCGTCTCGGGCTTTTCCGACGTCGCGCCCGCCATCAAATGGCAGATCAGCCCGCTGCCGGGGAAGATCGACCTGTCGATCACCGCCGGCGTCGCGCTGCCGACCGGCGCGGCTGCGATCGCCGGGCGCGGCGCGCAGCCCTACATCCAGCTGCCATGGTCATGGGAGTTGCATGACGGCTGGGGCATCAGCGGCATGTTCACGGAATTCTTCCGCCCCGCCGAGCTGACCGGCCAGCACATGTCGGAAGCGACCTTCGTGATCGAGAAGAAGCTGACCGAGCGGATCAGCGTGTTCACCGAATATGTCGGCGACTATCCCGACGGCGCGCGGCCGACCCAGCTCATCAACTCCGGCGGCGCCTACCGGATCACACCGACCCAGCAGCTCGACCTCCACGTCGCGTTCGGGCTCAACCGCAACTCCCCGAACTACATCGTCGGCCTCGGCTATTCGTTCCGCGTCGACGGGCTGTTCCGGTAAATCAGCTTTCGGCTTCGCGCAGGCCGCTCAGCCACAGCGCCAGCAGCGTCCACACCGCGCCCGACAACAGATACGCGCCGGCCGAGATCAGGCCGAAATGCGTCGCCAGCAGCAGCGCAGCGAGCGGCGCGAAACCGGCGCCGAACAGCCAGGCGAAATCCGAGGTCAGCGCCGAGGCGGTGTAGCGATAGTTGCGCGCGAAGCTCGAGGCGATCGCGCCCGACGACTGGCCGAACGACAGGCCGAGCAGCACGAAGCCGAGCACCATGTACACCGTTTCGCCGAACGCACCGGCATCGAGCAGCTGCGGAGCAAAGCCGCTATAGACCGCGATCGCGACTGCCGAGCCCAGCAGCAGCGGCTTGCGTCCGACGCGGTCGGCGATCATGCCGGAGGCGATGATCGCTGCGACGCCGACCATGGCGCCGATCATCTCGATGATCAGGAAGCGCACCGGGCTTTCCTTGGTGAACAGGAACACCCAGGACAGCGGGAACACCGTGACCATGTGGAACAGGGCAAAGCTCGCCAGCGGCGCGAACGCGCCGAGCAGGATGTTGCGGCCCTCCTGCGCGACGGTCTCGCCGACCCGCGCCGGCTCCAGGTCGCGGCTTTCGAACAGCTCGGAATATTCATCGGTCGCCACCATGCGCAGCCGCGCGAACAGCGCCACCACGTTGATGGCGAAGGCGACGAAGAACGGATAGCGCCAGCCCCAATCGAAGAAATCATCCGCCGAGAGGTTGCCGGCGAAGAACGCGAACAGCGCGCTCGCCACGATCAGCCCGAGCGGCGCGCCAAGCTGCGGCACCATCGCGTACCAGCCGCGCTTGTTCGCCGGCGAATTCATCGCGAGTAGCGAGGCAAGGCCGTCCCAGGCGCCGCCCCAGGCGATGCCCTGCAGGACGCGCGCGGCGGCCAAGAGCCAGATCGCGGCCGCGCCAATCGTGTCGTAGCCGGGCAGGAAGGCGAGCGCGACCGTGGCAGTGCCGAGCAGGAACAGCGCGATGACGAGCTTGGCGCCCTTGCCGTGGCGGCGGTCGACCGCCATGAAGATGACGGTGCCGAGCGGCCGTGCGGCAAACGCCAGCGCGAAGATGCCGAATGAATAGAGCGTGCCGGTCAGCTCGTTGACGAACGGGAACACCAGCTTCGGGAACACGATCACCGAGGCGATCGCGTAGACGAAGAAATCGAAGAACTCCGAGGTGCGGCCGATGATGACGCCGATGGCGATTTCGCCGGGTTTCGCCTGACCGTGACCTGACGCGGTCGGGGTGCCGTGAGCCATTGCTGGGGCCTGTGCCATCGCCGGAGAACCGTCCTTTGGAGCATGCCACGGAAAAGTGGAACCGGTTTTCCGAACCGCATGCTCAAGCAAGAGATGAGGCCACGGGCAGACTTTGCCACGCGGTCCACCTCACCTTCTGAGCTTCTATCCCGCAGTGCAACATTGGACAAATTGTCCAATGTCAACTTTGCTGCATCGCAGCTACCCCTTGGCGGAACTCATAAAATTCAAGTGGGGTGAGCCGTGCGCGCCTTGAAACTATTGGCCTTATTGCCGTTCGCGGCGCTCCTTGGCGGGTGCGATTTCGTCGTCCTGGCGCCCGCCGGCGACATCGCCGTCCAACAGCGCGACCTCGTCGTGATCTCGACCGTCCTGATGCTGATCATCGTGCTTCCGGTGATGGCGCTGACCGTCTTGTTCGCCTGGCGCTACCGCCAGTCCAACACCCAGGCACCCTACGAGCCGGAGTGGGATCACTCCACCCAGCTCGAGCTCGTGATCTGGTCGGCGCCGCTGCTGATCATCATCTGCCTGGGCGCGCTGACCTGGATGGGCACCCATCTGCTCGATCCCTACCGCTCGCTCGGCCGCATCGCCGCCGACAAGCCGATCGAGAGCAAGGACGCCCCGCTCAATGTCGAGGTGGTCGCGCTCGACTGGAAGTGGCTGTTCATCTACCCGGACTACGGCGTCGCCGCCGTCAACGAGCTTGCAGCTCCGGTCGACCGCCCGATCCGCTTCCGCATCACGGCGTCTTCCGTGATGAACTCGTTCTACATCCCTGCGCTGGCCGGCCAGATCTACGCGATGCCCGGCATGGAGACCAAGCTGCACGCGGTCGCCAACAAGCCGGGCACCTTCCGCGGCTTCTCGGCCAATTACAGCGGCGCCGGCTTCTCCGGCATGCACTTCGATTTCAAGAGCCTGTCGAACGCCGATTTCGACAAGTGGATCGGCACCGCAAAGGCCAGCGCCAACATGCTCGGCCGCACCGATTATCTGCAGCTCGAGCGTCCGAGCGAGAACGATCCGGTCCGGCTGTATCGCTCGGTCGATCGCGATCTCTACAAGGCGATCCTCAACATGTGCGTCGAGCCCGGCAAGATGTGCATGAGCGAGATGATGGCGATCGACGCCAAGGGCGGCCTGGGGCGCGAAGGCCTCAACAATACGCTGCCGCTGACTTACGACAAATACGCCCGCCGCGGCGCGCCGCTCGGCACGGAGCCGACCTTCGTCGCCGGCATCTGCTCGATGGACGAGATCAAGGACGCGCCGTCGCGCGAGGTCACCGCGCCGCTCGACCTGACGCCGCTGCGCGGCTTCGGGCTGAAGCGCCCGCCGTTCTCGCCGGCGCATCCGTCATCGACATCTTTGCTGCTCGGCCAGCGTCCGAAATCAGAGTCCTGAGGAGGACCGCATGAATCCCGATCTCGTCAAGATGATCTTCGGCCGCCTCAATCTGGAAGCGCTGCCGCTGCATGAGCCGATCCTGGTCGGCACCTTCGCGGTGGTGGCGACCGGCGGCCTCGCGCTGTTCGCAATCGTCACCTACTTCCGGCTCTGGAGCTATCTGTGGCGCGAGTGGTTCACCACCGTGGACCACAAGCGCATCGGCATCATGTACATGATCCTCGGCATCGTGATGCTGCTGCGCGGCTTCGCGGACGCGCTGATGATGCGCCTGCAGCAGGCGATCGCGTTCAACGGCTCGGATGGTTACCTTCCGGCCCATCACTACGACCAGGTCTTCACCGCCCACGGCGTGATCATGATCTTCTTCGTGGCGATGCCGCTGGTCACCGGCCTGATGAACTACGTGGTGCCGCTACAGATCGGCGCCCGCGACGTCTCCTTCCCCTTCCTCAACAATTTCAGCTTCTGGATGACGGTCGGCGGCGCCGTGCTGGTGATGATGTCGCTGTTCGTCGGCGAATTCGCCCGCACCGGCTGGCTCGCCTACCCGCCGCTGTCGAACATCGGCTACAGTCCTGACGTCGGCGTCGACTACTACATATGGGGACTACAGGTCGCAGGCGTTGGCACCACGCTATCGGGCATCAATCTGATCTGCACCATCGTCAAGCTGCGCGCGCCGGGCATGACCATGATGAAGATGCCAGTTTTCACCTGGACCTCGCTCTGCACCAACGTCCTGATCGTCGCCTCCTTCCCGGTGCTGACCGCGGTGCTGGCGCTGCTGTCGCTGGATCGTTACGTCGGCACCAACTTCTTCACGAACGACTTCGGCGGCAACCCGATGATGTACGTGAACCTGATCTGGATCTGGGGCCACCCCGAGGTCTACATCCTGGTGCTGCCGGCGTTCGGCATCTTCTCCGAGGTGACCGCGACGTTCTCCGGCAAGCGGCTGTTCGGCTACACCTCGATGGTCTACGCCACAGTCGTCATCACCATCCTGTCCTACCTGGTCTGGCTGCACCACTTCTTCACGATGGGCTCCGGCGCCAGCGTCAACTCGTTCTTCGGCATCACCACCATGATCATCTCGATCCCGACGGGCGCGAAGATGTTCAACTGGCTGTTCACGATGTATCGCGGCCGCATCCGCTTCGAGCTGCCGATGATGTGGACGGTGGCGTTCATGCTGACCTTCGTGATCGGCGGCATGACCGGCGTGCTGCTCGCGGTGCCGCCGGCCGACTTCGTGCTGCATAACAGCCTGTTCCTGATCGCGCATTTCCATAACGTGATCATCGGCGGCGTGCTGTTCGGCCTGTTCGCCGGCATCAACTACTGGTTCCCAAAGGCGTTCGGCTTCAGGCTCGATCCGTTCTGGGGCAAGCTGTCGTTCTGGTTCTGGGTCTCGGGCTTCTACTTCGCCTTCATGCCGCTCTACGTGCTCGGCCTGATGGGCGTGACCCGCAGGCTCCGCGTGTTCGACGATCCGTCGCTGCAGATCTGGTTCGTCATCGCTGCCTTCGGCGCCTTCCTGATCCTGCTCGGCATCGGCGCGATGCTGGTGCAATTCGCAGTCAGCATTCTCAGGCGCGAGCAGCTGAAGGACACCACCGGCGACCCCTGGAACGCGCGGACGCTGGAATGGGCGACCTCGTCGCCGCCGCCGGACTACAACTTCGCCTTTACTCCGGTGGTCTACGACAACGACGCCTGGTGGGACATGAAGCGCCGCGGCTACAAGCGTCCGCTGACCGGGTTCAAGCCGATCCACATGCCGTCCAACACCGGCACCGGCATCATCCTCGCCGGCCTTGCAACCGTGATGGGCTTCGCCCTGATCTGGTACATCTGGTGGCTCGCCGCCGTCAGCTTCGTTGCGCTGCTCGCGGTCGCGATCGGCCACACCTTCAATTATCACCGCGACTTCCACATCCCGGCGGATGCGGTGGTGCGGACCGAAGATACGCGGACGCGTGTTCTCGCCGCGGGAGCCCAGACATGAGCGTAGCAACCACCCAGATCTCGGTCCAAGGCTCCGAGCCGGTCTTCCACGTCATCGACGAGCACGATCATCCGGAAGGCGCCAGCACCATGCTGGGCTTCTGGATCTACCTGATGAGCGACTGCCTCATCTTCGCGATGCTGTTCGCGACCTATGGCGTGCTCGGCGGCAACTATGCCGCCGGCCCGGCGCCGAAGGACCTGTTCGACCTCAAGCTGGTCGCGCTCAACACCACGATGCTGCTGCTCTCCTCGATCACCTATGGCTTCGCCATGCTGACGATGGAGAGGTCGAAGATCGGCCAGACCCAGCTCTGGCTCGCGATCACCGGGCTGTTCGGCCTCGCCTTCCTCGGTATCGAGCTCACCGAGTTCGCCCACATGATCCATGAGGGCGCGACGCCGCAGCGCAGTGCCTTCCTGTCGTCGTTCTTCACGCTGGTCGGCACCCACGGCCTGCACGTCACCTTCGGCCTGGTCTGGCTGGTGACGCTGATGGTGCAGACCGCGCGTTTCGGCCTCACCACGGCCAACCGGCGCCGCCTGATGTGCCTGTCGATGTTCTGGCACTTCCTCGACGTGGTCTGGATCGGCGTCTTCACCTTCGTCTATCTCCTGGGAATGCTGCGATGACATCAAATTCTCACGCCGACGCTCATACCCTCGAAGCCAATGCCGGCGGCCACGGCCATGACGACCATGGCGGCGCCGCCCACGGCTCGCTGAAGAGCTATCTGATCGGCTTCGGCCTCTCGGTCGTCCTCACGGCCATTCCGTTCTGGCTGGTGATGACCGGGACCATCGCCGACAAGGCGGTCACCGCGCTGATCGTGCTGGTGCTGGCGGCGGTGCAGATCGTGGTCCACATGGTCTACTTCCTGCACATGAACACCCGGTCGGAGAACGGCTGGACCATGATGGCGATGATCTTCACCGTGGTCATGGTGGTGATCGCGCTGACCGGCTCGCTGTGGGTCATGCATCATCTCAACATCAACATGATGCCGATGCACGACATGAGCCAGATGCCGTGACGAAGCGGTCTACCAGACCCTCGCTTGTGCTGCCCACGCTCGGCATGCTGGGCGTGGTGCTGCTGAGCGCGCTCGGCGTCTGGCAGATCGAACGCAGGGCCTGGAAGCTGGCGCTGATCGAGCGGGTCGAGCAGCGCATGCATGCCGCACCGGTCGCACCGCCGCCGCAAGCGTCATGGCCTGATGTCACGGCCGCGAGCGACGAATATCGCCGCGTCACGGTCGGCGGCACCTTCCTGAACGCCGACGAGACGCTGGTGCAGGCCGTGACGAACGAAGGCCCCGGCTTCTGGGTGCTGACGCCGCTGCGGATGGCTGACGGAACCACCGTGCTGGTCAATCGCGGCTTCGTTCCGCCCGACCAGCGCGATCCCGCGGAGCGCAGCGACGGCAACCCGCAGGGGTCGGTCAACGTGACCGGGCTGTTGCGGATGTCGGAGCCGAAGGGCGGCTTCCTGCGCAGCAACGATCCCGCAGCGGGCCGCTGGTATTCGCGCGACGTTGCCGCGATCGCCGCCACGCACGGATTGTCGCAGGTCGCTCCCTATTTCATCGACGCCGATGCGACGCCGAACCAGGGCGGCTACCCCCTCGGCGGGCTCACGATCGTGCGGTTTCCGAACAACCACCTGATTTACGCGCTGACATGGTTCGCGCTGGCCTTTATGCTGACCGGTACGCTCCTGCGCATCGTCAGCAGGAGCCGCGCCGGCGCTTCCGATCCAGGGTGGAGTTCAAGGCGCGCCGCCGTGCGCCGCCTGATCGGCGCAGCCCGCAATCTGTCTCGCGACACAGGCCCAGATGCTCGAGCGCACATCGGATCTGCATGAGGAGAATGCCGCGACCGGCACGGCCATGATGCCGCCCGCCGTGAGCGCGGCCGGCGGCATGCCGTACGATCTCGCAGCGCCCGCCGACATCGCGACCAACCGCAAGAACATGGCTCTGCTGGTCCAGCTGCGCTGGATCGCCGTGATCGGCCAGATCGTCACCATCGGCTTCGTGCAGTTCTGGATGGGCGTACCCCTCCCGCTGCTGCCTTTGGCGGCCGTGATCTCCGGCCTCGTGGCGCTCAATGTCGTCAGCCTGCTGTGGCTGCGCTACCGCGCCGACATCAACAACCGCGAGCTGCTGGTCGCGCTGGCGCTCGACGTGGCGGCGCTGACCGCCCTGCTCTATCTCAGCGGCGGCGCCACCAATCCCTTCACATCGCTCTATCTGCTGCAGGTGACGCTGGGCGCGGTGCTGCTCGATGCGCCCTCGACCTGGTCGCTGGTGGCGCTGGTCTGCATGAACTTCGCCTGGCTGACCAGCTATTACCGACCGCTGGAGCTGCCGCAGCAGGGCTTTGCCGACGCCTTCAACCTGTACATCGCCGGCACCTTCATCGGCCTCGTGCTCGACGCCGTGCTGCTCGTGGTGTTCATGACGCGGATCAACCGCAACCTGCGCGACCGCGACCTGCGCCTTGCGGCGCTGCGCCAGCACGCCGCCGAGCAGGACCACATCGTTCGGATCGGCTTGCTGGCCTCCGGCGCCGCGCATGAGCTCGGCACGCCACTCGCCTCGCTCTCGGTCATCCTGGGCGACTGGCGCCGGATGCCCGTGCTCGCCTCCGATCCCGATCTGTCGCAGGACCTCGGCGAGATGGAGATCTCGGTGCAGCGCTGCAAGTCGATCGTCACGGGTATCCTGCTGTCGGCCGGCGAGGCCCGCGGCGAAGGCTCCTCGCCGACCACGGTGGCGGCGTTCCTGACCGCGCTGGTCGAGGAATGGCGGACCACGCGGCCGTCCGCCACGCTGTATTTCCGCAACGCGTTCGGCACCGACCTTGCGATCGTCTCCGACATCGCGCTCAAGCAGGCGATCTTCAACGTGCTCGACAATGCCGCCGAGGTCTCGCGCGACTGGATCGAGCTGATGGCCGAGCGCAATGCCGACACGCTGCGCCTGTCGGTGACCGATCGCGGCCCGGGCTTCTCGCGCGAGATGCTGGCGCATATCGGCAAGCCGTATCAGTCCACCAAGGGCAGCCCCGGCAGCGGCCTCGGCCTGTTCCTGGTCGTCAATGTGGTGCGCAAGCTCGGCGGCGTGGTGACGGCGCGCAACCGGCCGGACATCGGCGCCGCGGTCAGGCTCGAGCTGCCGCTCTCGACGCTCGCGATCGGAGACCATCTTGACGGATGAACGCCAGCTTCTGATCGTCGAGGACGATTCGGGCTTTGCCCGCACGCTGAAGCGCTCGTTCGAGCGCCGCGGCTACGGTGTTGCGGTATCCACCTCGCTCGACGAGGTCCGCGTGCTGCTCGAGCAGCAATCGCCCGGCTATGCCGTCGTCGACCTGAAGCTGGCCGGCGGCGCCTCGGGCCTTGCCTGCGTCGAAGCGCTGCATGCCCATGACCCCGAAATGCTGATCGTCGTGCTGACCGGATTTGCCAGCATCGCGACCGCCGTCGAGGCGATCAAGCTTGGCGCTTGTCACTACCTCGCCAAGCCGTCGAACACCGACGACATCGAGGCCGCGTTCCAGAAGGCCGCCGGCAACGCCGCCATCGAGGTCGGTGCACGGCCGACCTCGATCAAGACGCTGGAATGGGAGCGCATCCACCAGACCCTGATCGAGACCGACTTCAACATCTCCGAAGCCGCCCGCCGCCTCGGCATGCACCGCCGCACGCTCGCACGCAAGCTCGAGAAGCAGCGGGTGAAGTGAGGCGACAGAGACGGATGAGGGAGAACGAGGCGCGCGGATCCACGCCTGATTGAACCTGCCGTCTCTTGCTCCGTCACGTCATCGCGGCAACATCCGCCGCAGTGTCGATGTATTCCTGAAAACGAACCGCCTTTCCTGCACGGTACTTGAAGACGTGGGCCCATTCGTTGGTCACGGTCTTGCCCGTCCTCTTTGCCCGCGCTGTGAGCGTACCCAGCACCACGACGGTGTCGCCCTGCTCAATCATCTCACGCGGCGCAAACTCGCTGAATTCCAGATTCTCGCCGACCTGGACGAAGAAGTTTGCAATCTGCTGCTTTCCCCTGAAGGTGCCGGCCCAAGGCAATTTGTCCTGGGGACCTGGCGTTATCCACGTGCAATCGTCGTCGATCAGATCCCTCATGAGCGCCGGAATGTCACCACGTTGAAACGCTTCATAACCCTTCCTGGTTGCCTCAACATTGGATGTCATCGGATTACTCCTCGCTGCAAATTGATGGGTCACATGAATGTCGATCAAATAGCGGCAGGGCGGCCAACATAGCATGCCGCGCTCCGATTGCCTTGGTCGTCCGCGAACACGGGCAACCCGGGGCGATTCTGGTCAGGATCGTTTACGTAGCTTCGAGCGCCGTTGCCGTCTCACCGAGACGCTACCGGCGGGCCAGAAAGACCCCTAGCAGGAATGCAATGGCAAGTGATTGAAGTGGGGCCGCCTTGGTCGCTTCACTCAGGTGATGCAGCCACCGATCTTGTTGCGGCAAGGGTTCGAATACGCTGTGCTCAGCCATCTGACGGATCGCTTCCGACGCCTGCTCGATGCGTTGCTCAGGGCTGGTCGTGGAAGCAATGGAGTTTTCGTTAGCCATCAGATGAACGGGCCTTCTATATCAACATCAACGTTCCCTGATCCCGAACTGTTCCTCGATTCCTTCACTTCGTGATGCGCTCAGTCATGTCCGAAGAAATTCGCGAACGGACGAGGCGGGGAATCATCATCTTCGGATGCCATGATCGGCACTTCGCGGCGTTCTGCCTGCTCCAGCAGCACCGGACCTTCGCGGCGCTGGTCTCCTTGCTCGATGCGTCGCTGTTGACGCTTCGCGTGCTCAGCCGCAATGCGCTTGGCCTTGCGTTCGGCGTAGCGCTGTCGCCGCTCCCTTTCCGCAACGTCTGATTTTCTGGCCTCCACCGCGTCCGCCTGCTTCTCGACAGGGGCTTGTGCATCCCTGAGCGGCTCCGGTTGCACCTGCGGCTGTGGTACCGGCGCTGTCTCCGGCGTGATCGGCTCCCGTTGGGCGACGGGTTGCGGCGCCGGCGCGGCCTCTGCCGTGGATGGCAGGACAACGCGTGCCGGTTCCGCAGGTGCCGGCGAGGACGCGCGCGTCCGGGCGCCGGCAGGCGCGTTGAACGCCGAATCTGCCATCAATAGCCCGCCGCCGAACCCGGCACCGAGGACGATGAAAGTCGTTGCGGCGCCTGCGAAGAAAATGCCTGTCCTTGATACCATCGTGCGCTCTCCTCCATTGTCGAGCGAACGCGCGAAAGGTACGGGCGTTCCGTTTCGAGGTAATGCGGCAATGAGCGCCGCTCGCCCCAGAGCCCGACGGTGCAGACAGCCTGGAACATCCGCCTGCCCGCCTTCGCGGTTCACGATCTATCGAAAGACTTCTGCTCGCGGGGAGCCTTGCCCCTCCCACGCTTTGAGCGCCCGGCGCGGCAGCAGCAGCGGGGTCAGGAGCATCAGCAGGCCGCTGAGCGCGATCGCGGCACGGACACCGGCGAGGCCCGCGAGCACGCCCCACAGCGCGGTGAACACCGCGATGGTCGAGCTGCTGGTGATGGTCCAGGCCGAGAGCACGCGCGCCGTGCGCTCCATCTCGATCTGGGCCAGACGATAGGCCGCGAACACCGGATTGAAGATGCCGATGCAGGTGACGAGACCGAACTGAAGCGCAAACACGACAGCGATGCCGGCTGCGCCATGCGGCATGAAGGCGAGCCCGAGCGACCAGCACGCTCGCAGCGTACCGGCTGCCAGCAACACATGGTGCTGCCCAAACCGCGCGACGAGAGAGGGCGCCAGCCGCGCGCCGATCAGGCCGCCGATGCAGGGCGCTCCGAACGCGAGCCCGTATTGCCAGGGCGCAAAGCCGAGATCACGCAGCATCAGCAGCGCGAGCAGCGGCGCCGTCGCCATGATCAGGCCGTTGACCAGCACGCTGTTGACGAACAGCAGGCGGAGCACGGGGTGCGCGAGGATGGCCCGCCATCCCTCGATCAGCTCGGCCGCGCGAAACGCCTGCGCCTGACGCTGGGCGGGCGCCGGCTCGCTGCCGCCGATCCGCCGGATCGCCGCCGCCGAGAGCAGGAAGCTGACCGCATTGGCGATCACGGTCACGACAGGGCCGAGCGCGCCGATCGCCGCGCCGCCGAGCGGCGGGCCGATCGCGGTCGCGGTCCAGGTCGTGGCTTCGAGCCGCCCGTTCGCGACCACCAGTTCATTTGGCTTGACCAGCGCCTTCAGGCAGGCGCCGCTCGCGGCGCGGAAGGCAATATCGGCTGCGGCCATGATGACGGCGACGATGACGAGTTGGGCGAAGCTCAGCCGTCCCAGCACGAATGCGATGGGAACGCTGATGGTCGCGGCGAAGCGGATCAGATCCATCGCGATCATCACCGGCCGCTTGCGGCGAAACTCGATCCACAGCCCGAGCGGCAGCGCCACCGCGGCCCCGGCCAAGAGGCCGACCGCCGCCAGCACCGAGACCGCCTCCGGCGGTGCATGGAGCACCAGGATCGCGAGCAGCGGGAGGGCGTCGAAGGCGATCCCGGTGCCGAACGTCGAGACTGCGAATGCGGTCCACAGCCAGTCGTAACCGCGCCCCAGCGACCGTCCTGCAAGCATGCCGCGCCCCTCGCCGGTTCCGCGATATCGCCGCCAGCGCACAGCAGCAGGTCATGAGTCGCAGCGATCAGCCAAGCTGCGATTGCGGTAGGGCGGCATGCGCTACGAGACGAGTGTTCGCTCTGCGCACTCGGATCGCCTCTCCCCGGTGTGGGAGCGAGGAGAACAATGCGAGATGCTCGGCCAACTCAAAAACAAAAAGCCCGGTCTTGCGACCGGGCTTTTGATTTCAATCCGTCGAACCCATTCAGGCGGCTTCGTCCTCGACGGCGGTGTCGTCGCCATCGTTGTCGAGATCCTCACCGTCGGCATCGCCCTCGGCGTCGCCTTCAGCGGACTCGGCCTTGGCGCCGCGGCGCGGGCTCTTGGCGAGCTGGCCTTCGATCTCCTTGATCGCCTCGGTCTCGGTCGAGTGCTGGACCACAGCGATCTCGCGCGACAGACGGTCGAGCGCCGCTTCGTACAGCTGGCGTTCGGAGTAGGACTGCTCGGGCTGCGATTCCGAACGATAGAGGTCGCGGACCACCTCGGCGATCGCGACGATGTCGCCCGAGTTGATCTTCGCTTCGTATTCCTGGGCGCGGCGCGACCACATGGTGCGCTTGACGCGGGCGCGGCCCTTCAGCGTCTCCAGCGCCTTCTTGACCAGCGCCGGCTCCGACAGCTTGCGCATGCCGACATTGGCGACCTTCGCCGTCGGGACGCGCAGCGTCATCTTGTCCTTCATGAAATTGATCACGAACAGCTCGAGCTTGGCGCCCGCGATCTCCTGCTCCTCGATCGCCAGGATCTGGCCGACGCCGTGAGCGGGATAGACGACGAATTCGTTGGCCTTGAAGCCCTGGCGCTGGGTCACGACCTTCTTCTCTTCCGGACGCGACGGGGCGGCCGGCTTGGCGGCAACCTTCGGAGCAGCGGCGGGGACGGCAGCCTTGGGGGCGGCCGGCTTCGGCGCAGCAGCAGCAGTCTTCGGGGCGACCTTCGCAGAGGGCTTCGCAGCTGCCGCTTTCGCGGCAGTCTTGGCAGTCTTTTCTGGCATCACGCTTCTTTTGTTCTTTGAGGACTTTGCAGCCGCCGCCTTCTTGGCCCCCTTCACGGACGCCTTGGCACGGCCCTTGGTTGCGCTGCGAGCAACGACAGCGGCTTTTTTCGTCGTCTTTGAAGCACTCTTTTTACGCGTTTTCTGTGACACAGCCTGCGCGCGGAAACTGCCACGCCCCTGTTCGATGTTTGCGGGAACCTCGAAGCCACAAGGTACGCATGGCAGGGGGTTCTTGGCCTGTAATGTGCTGAATATAGCACATTTTCCGCAAAAATCAATGGTTTACGCCCGATTCCGGGCATAACGCGGGCCGCTCAGGTCATATGTCCGTCATTAGGGTTAAATCGACGGCCCGAACGGACGGCCGCGACGGGCCGAAGCCCGCCCCTATCGGGGTAATCCCGAAGAGCGCAGGCGAATCAGTCACCGCTGCCCGGATTCGGAGAAAAATATTTCTCGAACTTGCCTTCCTTGCCCTCCCACTCCTTGGCGTCTTCGGGCGAGTCCTTTTTCTGGGTGATGTTCGGCCAGCTCTTGGCGTAGTCGCGATTGACCTCGAGCCACTTTTCCAGGCCCGGCTCGGTGTCCGGCTTGATGGCGTCCGCCGGGCATTCCGGCTCGCACACGCCGCAATCGATGCATTCGTCCGGATGGATGACCAGCATGTTCTCGCCCTCGTAGAAGCAATCGACGGGGCAGACCTCGACGCAGTCGGTATATTTGCACTTGATGCAGGCTTCAGTGACGACGTAGGTCATCCAAAACTCCGAAACGATCCATTTTTTCTGGGGTTGCGTAGCGCAGGAATACCGGAGCCGCAAGGGAAGCCGGCCCCGAAAAACACCTGCATCCTGGCGACCCTGCCAGCCGGTTTTGTTGGGAGCATGATCCTATCGCCAGTCCGGCCCCACACATCCGGATCATGCTCCGGTCGAAATAGCAGACGTGAGATAACTACTCCTTACCGGCTTGCAAATTGCCGGCCTGCAAATCCTCGTACAGCTCGCGCGCCGAACCGGCATCGCCACGCCGCTCGGCAAAGCCGATCACCTTGAGCACGCGGACGCTGTTGTCGAGCGCGACGGTGACGACATCGCCCACCTTCACCACATGGCCCGGCGATTTCTCGCGCGTGCCGTTGAGACGGACATGACCTGACGCGACGAGCTCAGCCGCGCTGGTGCGGGCCTTCACCACCCGCGCGTGCCACAGCCATTTGTCGAGCCGCTGTCGATCCAAGCTTCAGACCAGGGGTTGCACTATTCCTTGCGGCCGGCGAGCTGCTCCTTCAGGGCAGCGAGCTTGGCGAATGGCGAGTTCGGATCGATCGGCCGGTCGCGCTCACGCGGCGCGCTCGAGGCATAGGGCCGGTGCGACGGACCGCTCTCGCGCTTGTCGCGGCCGCCCTTGTCGCGGCCGAAATCGCGGCCGCCGCGGTCACGATCACCACGCTCGCCCTTGCGATCGCCGCCGCCGAACTTGTTGTCGCGACGACGCTCATTGTTGTCGCGATCGCGACCCTTGCCCTCGAAGCGCTCGCGGCGCTGACCGCGGTCCTCACGATTGTCGCGCGCCGGTGCGCCGTCGGCAGGAGCGGCTGCGGCCGCCGTCGCATCGGCCGGCGCGCCGGGACGCGGCGTGCGGAAATCCTGATGGCGGCGCGGACGGCGATGATGCTCGCGCTTCTCGCCCTCGCCGCCGCCTTCCGCGGCCTGTGCGCCCTCGGCGGGCTTGCCCTGGTGGCGGCCGCGGTTGCGATCGTGGCCGCGATGATGCGGACGGCGCTCGTCGGAGCGGCCGCCGGGACGCCAGACTTCGACCAGCTGCGGCTCGGCCGGCGTCTCCGCAGCCGCGGAAACGGCCTCGGCGGTGCCGGCTTCGGCGGATGCAGCATCGGCGCTCGCGGTCTCCGCCGGCGCTTCGGCGGCAGCCTCGGACGTCGCCTCCGCAGCGGCTTCCGCGGCAGGCGCAGGCTCGGCTACGGCTTCGGCAGCGGGCGCTTCGGGAGCGGGCTCTGCGGCGGCAGCGGCAGGCTCCGCGGCAACCTCCGCCACGGGCTCGGGCCTGGTCTCGATCACAACCGGCGCTGCTTCGCTGGACGCCACCTCGGCAAAGCCGACATCGGGCAGCAGCGCGGCGGATGGCGCGGGATCGCCGGACACCGCCTGATCGACAGCGGCTTCCGGCGCGTCGGCCGTGACGTTGGCAGCCGCATCGAGCGGCGCATCGGCGGCGGCGTCGGACGTCGTCTCGACCGGCGGCGCGTCGGCGGCAACCGTCTCGGTTGCCTCAGCGGGCAAAGTCTCGGCGGGCACGGTCTCGACCGGCGCGGCCTCGACGGGCTTCGGCGGCAGCGGCGGACGGCGGTCCATGCGATAACCGAGCGCGCGCAGGATCGAGGCAAAGTCCTCACCGGCGGAGCCGGTCAGCGAGGTCATCGCCTGGGTCACGACAAAGCCGCGGCCGTCGAACGCACCGGCGGGCTTCTCGCCCGGCGAGGTCTCGCGCCAGGCCAACGCCGGGCGGATCAGATCGGCGAGACGCTCCAGGATGTCGACGCGCACCGCGCGCTCACCGCACTGGCGATAGCCGAGCACGCGATAGCCGTCGCGCGGCAATGTCTTGTCGACCGGGAACGAGGTGCGGCCGCTGGAGGCCAGATGCTGCACGTTCGACAGCGCAGCCATGTCGACATTGCTCTGCTTCTCGGCCCACAGCAGCGAGGCCAGCGAGCGCGCCGCGGGCTTCAAGAGCTGCGGAAAATAGATGTGGTAGGCGCCGAAGCGCACGCCGTATTTGCGCAGCGCCGCGCGCGACGGCTGATCGAGATCCTTCATCTCGGCCGCGATCTTGGTGCGCTCCAGCACGCCGAGCGCCTCGACCAGCTGGAAGGCAATGCCGCGGGCGATGCCCTGCAGATCCTCGGCCTTGGACAATTCGAACAGCGGCCCGAGCAGCTTCTCGATATGCGTCTTGAGCCAGAGGTCGAGCCTCGTCTGCACGGCCTCGCGCGAGGCGCCGGTCAGCCGCTCGTCGGAAATGATCCGCAGCCGCGGATGCAGCGCGTCGTCGGCCGCGACCAGCTTGGCGACCGCATCGCCGGTCCAGCGGATGGTGCCGTCGGAGGTCAGCACGAACTGCTCGTCGGGCGCCGCACCCAGCTTCTCGGCCCGCGCATCGATCTCGCGCGCCAGCACCTGCTGGGCGGCGGCTTGCAGCGCCTTGGCGTCGCTGCCGGCCTCGGCCGCATCAGGTGCGAAGGTGAAACCATCGAGCCGGCCGATCGCATGGCCTTCCACGATCACTTCACCGGTCTTGCCAATTTCCGTATTCAAAACTGAGTTCTCCCGCAGGCGGCGCATCAATACACTGGTCCGCCTGTCAACGAAACGCTCCGTGAGCCGTTCATGCAGCGCATCGGACAATTTATTTTCGAGCTCGCGCGTGATCCCCTGCCAATGGTCCGGGTCGTAGAGCCAGTCCGGCCGGTTGGCAACGAAGGTCCAGGTCCGGATCTGCGCGATCCGGCCCGATAGCGTGTCGATATCGCCGTCGGTCCGGTTGGCCTGGTCGACCTGGGCGGCAAACCATGCGTCAGGGATACGCCCCTTTTGCATCAGGAAGCCATACAGCGTGGTCACGAGTTCGGCATGGGCGGCCGGCGACAGTTTCCGGTAGTCCGGAACCTGGCAGGCCTCCCACAGCCGCTCCACGGCCTTGGGCCCATGCGCCCATTCGCGCACCTCGGCATCGCGCGCGACGTGCTCGAGCACGCGCAGGTCCTCGGCGACAGGGGCCCGCGTCAGTGCCTCATGATTGGGCGACAGCGCCAGCGACACCTGCAACGCGCCGAGCGAGGCGAAATCGAGCTTGGCGTTGCGCCATTGCAGCATCTTGACGCTGTCGAAGGTGTGGTTCTGCAGCGCATTGACGAGCTCCGGCTCGAACGGCGCGCAGCGGCCCGTGGTGCCGAAGGTGCCGTTGCGCGTGGCGCGGCCGGCGCGGCCGGCGATCTGCGCGAATTCGGCCGGCGTCAGCCGGCGGAACTGGTAGCCGTCATATTTGCGGTCGGAGGCGAAGGCGACGTGATCGACGTCGAGATTGAGCCCCATGCCGACCGCGTCGGTGGCGACGAGATAGTCGACGTCGCCGTTCTGGAACATCGCGACCTGCGCATTGCGCGTGCGCGGCGACAGCGAGCCCAGCACCACGGCCGCGCCGCCATGCTGACGGCGGATCAATTCGGCGATCGCATAGACCTCATCGGCGGAGAACGCGACAATCGCTGTTCTGCGCGGCTGCCGCGTGATCTTGCGGTCGCCGGCGAATTCGAGCTGCGACAGCCTCGGCCGCGTGATGATCGATGCGCCCGGCAGCAGCCGCTCGATCATGGGGCGCATCGTCGCAGCGCCCAGCAGCAGCGTCTCGTCGCGGCCGCGGCGATTGAGGATGCGGTCGGTGAAGACATGCCCGCGCTCGAGATCGGCGGCGATCTGGATCTCGTCGACGGCGAGAAAGGACACGTCGAGATCGCGCGGCATCGCCTCGACGGTCGAGACCCAGAAGCGCGGCGCCTTCGGCTTGATCTTCTCCTCGCCGGTCACCAGCGCGACATTGTCGACGCCGGCGCGATCGACGATCTTGTTGTAGACCTCGCGCGCGAGCAGCCGCAGCGGCAGGCCGATCAAGCCGGACGAATGCGCCAGCATGCGCTCGATGGCCAGATGCGTCTTGCCGGTGTTGGTGGGGCCCAGCACCGCAGTGACGCCCGCACCGGGCACGCGGTCATTTCCGAACGAAGTTGAGAAGACCATTTTTCGCAGGTGTTTCTTGTTGCGGCAGCTGACGGTCAGCCGTCCTTGCGAGGAGCCACCGGGTCCGACCTGCGGTCGGCCCGATGATTAACTCCGCGACGAAGCAATCCAACCATCCGCGTGTGCCCGAAGCATGGATTGCTTCGCTTCGCTCGCAATGACGGAAAAACAATCGAGGGTATCATCTGGTCTGAATCTGTCTCACAATGCGACGCTTTCTGTGCCGCCTTTAAGCTTCGGAACGAGTCTAGAACGAATCGCGGCCGAATCGCTGACTCCATTCCAGGCTCGAAACGTTCACCGCAACATCTCGGGTAGGTTGATGGCGGCGGCACTAGATCAAGTTTGAGAGGGCTCCACAAGCCAGGGATATGCGGACTGAATTCCTTAAGTTCCAGGGGGCACCGAGTCGAATCAGAACCGGGCAAGAGTCAACTGGATTCCATGACGTTTGTTGCATTCCTTGCGCTCAAGAAGCCGCCGCACCCGTCATCCCCGCGCAAAGGGTCAGCCTTTGTCGCTGGAGGTGCGAGCGGAGCGAGCCTCGAAGGATGCACGCCTCCCAAGCCGGTGCCCGTCGCCCCTTCGAGACGCGCTACGCGCTCCTCAGGGTGACGGTCAGGCAGTGACGTAATCTTACTGCGTCTTCGCCACGCGCGGCGGCGCGGCTGTGGTGACGAACGAGGTTGCTTCCAGCATGGCCTGGCCGAGCGGGGTCGGGATCGTCATGCGGAACGGCACCAACAGGCGGGTGCCTGCGATCGGCACGAAGGCGATCTCGATGTTGCGCTGGGCGGCGAGGTATTTGATCACGGGTCGGTCCGGGATGTAGCCCGAGATCGGCACGAAATAGAGCGCGCAGACCAGCGCCGGGCCGTGATAGCCGCGCTCGGCCTTGACGATCTCGACGCGCTTGAAATCGAGCTTGAGGTCGTAGCGCATGCGGCCATCGAACACGCCGGCGCCGGTGCGGCAGACGTCCGGGCTCATCAATTCGGCATTGCCGGGCGCGCGCAGGAACGAGCCGGTCATCGGATCGAACGCGTTCTTCTTCTGCGCCTCGGTCACCGGCAGGCGGTCGGCATCGACAGGCGGCTCCGGCTCGATCGCGGATTCCTTGATGCCGCCATTGGCGAGCACCATCCGGATCGTCTCCGACTTCTTCGAGGTGGTGGTGGTCGCGGTGTAGGAGGAAGCCACGAGCGAACCGTTGACGACGCGGCCCTGCGAGGCGCCCGAGCCGGTGCCGCCGGAAAACGCCTTCAGCAGGCCCGCGGTGCCGCCCTGGGCGGCGGCCGAGAAGCTGTCGTCGCCGATCTCGATGGTCCAGCTGCCCTTGCCGACGGGGATACCGGCCAAGGTCGCCTCGTACTGGGCGTCGAGCCGTCCCTGCGCGCTGGCGCGCTCGGCGCAAAACAGCAGCAAGGCACCCGCGCACAGGCCGAGGAGCCGGCCGAGCGGGGGCAAAATGGCAATGGCGGTGGTCACTTAACCTACCTGACGGTCCTGCTATCGGCGCTCTGTTCGCTGTCCATCGGGACGTTCAATTCGGCCGGACAACGTGCGCATCTGTTATGGAACCAAGACTTGCAGCCGAATACGCCCTTTATATGGTTGCCGTTTCAGCCGTTAAGTGGCTGGAACGGCTTATGAACAAAGCGTTTTCAAGCGAAGTGGCCTTTTCCGGTTCGCGTGAAGAAAACGCGTCACAAAACAACGGCGTAGGAACCCCGGAAACCAGGCGTCGGAGGCAGAAAACCTTGACGCTCCGGTATTCTCCCCCTATACACCCGCGGTTCCTGGAAAATGGACGCGAATTCAAAACCCCCGCGCGGGCCGTGTGATTGCACGCCTGGCAGAGAGGCGGGGATGCAATAAGGATTTTGTAAGATGTCCCGGCGCTGCGAACTGACGGCCAAGGGCCCCCAGACGGGCCACAAGGTGAGCCACTCGAACATCAAGACCAAGCGGCGCTTCCTGCCGAACCTGGCCAACGTGACCTTCATCTCGGATGCGCTCGGCCGCAACGTGCGCCTGCGCGTCTCGACCAACGCGCTGAAGAGCGTCGACCACAATGGCGGCCTCGACGCCTACCTGCTCAAGGCCAAGGCCGACGTGCTCTCGCCCCGCGCCCTCGACCTGAAGCGCGCGATCGAGAAGAAGATCGGCAAGCCGGCGCCGGTGAAGAAGGCGAGCTGAGCGCGGTAAGACGCGAGAGCGGAATTCGCGAAGAGAGATTTGAAACGGCCGGGTCGATGACCCGGCCGTTTTTCTCTGTAGTTTGGTTCAAGCACCGCACTCGTTATCAAGAGTCCGGAAATGGATCTATCGATTAGAGCCAATTGCTGTGCCGGTTCGACCAGACAGATGTATCAAACAGTCCAGCGGGACTTTCGCTCAATGCCTCAAGAAACTGCTCTCGCTCCTGAGTCACTTCTTCCCCAAGTTCGGCACCAATTCGACGAAGCCTGGCAGAGGCCGAAGTCGCTCGATCTGTTCCAAAGTGAATCACTGACTGCAAAACTGAAACAAATACAGTCAAGCGCCTCCAAACTTCCTCATGGTCACTCGCGTTGACTGATAGGATCGGTCGGATTGATAACCCTAAATAGGACTGAGGGTGTTCGATCTCGCCTCATATGCAGCAGATCAGCTGCCCTTAAAATGATCGCGCAGTATTGGATAAACTCTTCTCTCGTGACCAACATGCCCATGTCGTGAAAGTAGATGGACAATGTAATCAGAAACCAATCGGCATCCGACATCATTTTCTTCGTCTCTTCGTCGACCAACCAATCAGCCAACTTGAGTACTTCATCAATATGAGAGATGTCGTGCTTGGAGTACTCTGCAAAGAATCCGTGCTTACCGATTTGCGACAGAAGTTCAGCCGTTGTTCTCTTGATCTCCGCCAAGCTTACGCCGAACCCCTCAAATGCCGTCGCCGCCTGTGCACGAACCTCTGGATATGAATTTAAGGAAATGTCGGACATTCGCTCCCAACCCTTTTCAACGTTAGATTTAATTCAATTTGACAACCTATACCCTCGGTTGTTCGACCATGAAAGAGTCGTTGCAGTAAGCGAGACTTGATCGTTGGTCGAATAGAGGCCCTCTCGCAGCGATGGCTAACTTCCATCGCTCTCCTCGCGGACGGCGAACGGCCCGCGCCGGATACGCTAGATCGGGCTCTGCCGATCGCAGGTATCCATCGGCGCCACGAGCAAAGAGCGCGCTTGCTAGCACTGCGGTGTGTCGGTTCATCCGACGGGGGCGCCATCATGCCTTCTACGCGGCGAGCAAATCCGGCCATACGCCGGAGTTCCAATTTCCTCAACTTTTCAATACGATGCGCCCTACCCGACCCACACCCCTCCCAATTCACGCGTACAAGCAACGCGTCCCGCCCCCTCTGAGAGGCGCGTATCGCGATGGTCATGGACGTTGGCTGCCGGATGCGGTGGACGCGAGAGGCGCGAGACGAGCGCAGCGCCTCGCGGATGGTGAAAGCGTGTGATTCTGAAGCCCTGGTGCTAGGTGCCCCCGCGAGATGCGAACGCGTCTCGCGAAAGCGGTGACAAGTAAGCCCAATCTCGCCGTATAAGCCGCCCCATCGGCGCGGGGAACGCCCGGATCGCCCGGCCGTACCTGTGGTTCAACCTCCAGAACTTTTTGTTGCTCGGGACCCACGCGCGGTGAGTGGCGAATAGCGAGTGAATTCTTCTTTCGCCAAATGCACACGAAGCAAAACAATCCATCGCAACAAACATGGGGAGATGGATTGCGTCGTCGCCTCGCTCCTCGCAAATGACGACGTCCGCGAAGGTTGTCGTGAGCCCGCTGCCATCTGCCGCCAATGACAGCGGTGTCATCCGTTGTCACTGCGCGAATCTATGTTGGTGCCTTCTAAGCGAGTGAAGAAACGTTTAACGAACGCGCCTTAACCAGCATAGAAACTCTATAAATAAAGGCAAAAGCGGCTTCTCGCGCGGACGTTAATCACAACATCACTGCGACCAATCACGAGCGCATGAGGCGCATGCAAAACGCCACGATCTCTTCCAGATATTAGTGTGCAAACAAGCGTGCCCGAGCGCTTCCGATTCGATGCAGGCCGAACGCCTCGATCGTCTCGAACAACCGCCGGGGACATCACGGCCGGTACAAGAGATTGTGAGGCATGTGCGCCGCACTCTTGGGAAGAAGCCCGGCCGTTCTTATGTCACGTCCAAAGATCGACCCCGATAAAGGAATTGATCAATGCAAGTTCGCGCAGCCGACACGCGCGGAAGACTGTGGCCTGCGATCGCAACTGCCGCCGTGGCGGTGCTGGCGACGGCCGCCCTCGTCATCCTCGAATTCCAGCCGCCGCGTAACGTGGCGACCGGCGAGCCCGGCATGATCACCGAGGCCGCCGCCAACCGCGCCGGCGCCACCGTGCTGCCGACCGATCCGGTGACGACCGGCAGCGTGCGTTATCGCTGAGGGCGCTATCTCTTCATCGTCGTCCCGGCGGAGGCCGGGATCCATTACCCCGGCTGTATGTTTGGTGCGATGCTGGGGCAACATTCCGTGTAGCGGCAAACATTAGTGGTTATGGGTCCCGGCTCCCGTGCGCAATTGCGCACTAGGCCGGGACGACGGCAATAGCCGCATTTTCGCATTCCTGCCCCGGCGTCTCATCGCAAGCCTGCCTCCCTCGACCTGCGTAAGCTCCCCCTCGCGAACAACAAAAAACGCACAGGGAGGCTCACGATGATCTGGAAGGCCATCACGGCAACGCTCGCGCTTGCGCTCGCGACACAGGTGCACGCCGCCGAGAAAAAGTACGGCACGGGCGCCAGCGACACCGAGATCAAGCTCGGACAGACCTCGCCATTCTCCGGCGCGGCGTCGGCCTACAGCGTGATCGCGAAGACCCAGGCCGCCTACTTCAGGATGATCAACGACCAGGGCGGCGTGAACGGGCGCAAGATCAATTTGATCACGCTCGACGACGGCTACTCGCCGCCGAAGACGGTGGAGCAGACCCGCAAGCTGGTGGAGCAGGAAGAGGTCGCCGCGATCCTCAATCCGCTGGGCACGCCGACCGGGCTTGCCGTGCGCAAATATCTCAACGACAAGAAAGTGCCGCAGCTGTTCGTCGGCGCCGGCGCCACACTGTGGGGCGACTACCAACATTATCCATGGTCGATCGGCTTCCAGCCGTCGTACCAGGCCGAGACCGCGGTCTATGCCAAATATGTGCTGACCAACAAGCCGGACGCGAAGATCGCGCTGTTCTACCAGAACGACGACGCCGGCAAGGATTACGGCAACGGCTTCAAGAAGGGGCTGGGGCCGGACAACACCGCCAAGATGGTGGTGGCGGAGACGACCTATGAATCGACCGACCCGACGGTCGACAGCCAGATCGTGAAGCTGAAAGCCTCCGGCGCCAACGTGCTGTTCATGCACGCGATCCCCAAGCAGGCGGCGCAGGCGATCAAGAAGATCGGCGAGATCGGCTGGAAGCCCGACATGTTCTTCCTCGCCGCGACCTCGACCTCGGTATCCTCGGTGCTGAAGCCGGCCGGCTTCGAATACTCCAAGGACATCATTTCATCCTACTCGCTGAAGGATCCGAACGATCCGCAGTGGAAGGCGGATCCGGACGTCATCGCCTGGCAGGACTTCATGAAGAAGTATTTTCCGGATGGCAATCTGCAGGACCAGTTGATCGTCTACGGCTATGTGGTGGCGGAGGCGACGGTGCAGGTGCTCAAGCAATGCGGCGACGACCTCACCCATGAGAACATCATGAAGCAGGCCGCCAACCTCGACATCGCGCTGCCGATGTTCCTGCCCGGCATCAAGGTGAAGACCTCGTCGACCGACTATTTCCCGGTCGGGGCGATGCGGCTGCAGAAGTTCAACGGCGAGACCTGGCAGCTGTTCGGCGACACCATCGGGAACGATTGAGCGGTGTTGCTGAGCGCGACTCCATCCACATCGTCGTCCCGGCGAAGGCCGGGACCCATAACCACAGGACGTGGGGATGGATTGAACTGGGGCCACAGCGTCGCGCCACAACTGCACCCTGTGGTTATGGGTCCCGGCTCGCGCTTCGCTTGGCCGGGACGACGGGAGAAGTGATTTCGGAATATTGGAAGAATGCCGGTGAGTTGCCCGACGCGTCAAGCCGCCTGGTCGAGCGCCGGCCACCGCCCTCGGCTCCTTTGCATGGGGTTGTTTTTCGATATTTTGGCGACGCACCTCCCGCGTGCGTGCCTGCAGGGGCGGGTAAGGGGAGTTACACCCCCTTCTCCAACAACACCCGGAAATCGGCCCGCGCGCGCTGCGCCTCGGCGCGGGCGGCGTCCGAGGCATCGCCGAGGCCGAAATAGCCGTGAATGAGGCCTTCGCCCGTGTGATAGGTCACAGGCACGCCGGCCGCCTGCAACGCCCTCGCATAAGCATGACCCTCATCGCGCAGCGGGTCGAACCAGGCCGTGGTGACGACCGCCGGCGCGGCACCCTTGAGGCTCGTCGCGCGCAGCGGCGAGACGCGCCAGTCGGTGCCCTGCGCGGAGTTCGCGAGATAATGCCCGCAGAACCACTCCATCACCGCCCGCGACAGGAAGTAGCCCTCGGCATTCTCGGCGCGCGACGGGAATTTCGCGTTCTCCGCGGGATCGGCGAAATTGCCGACCACGTCGGTGACGGGATAGACCAGCAACTGCCCGGCGAGCGCGATGCCGGCGTCGCGACAGGCGAGCGCCGAGGTCGCGGCAAGATTGCCGCCCGCGGAATCGCCGGCGACACCGACGCGGGAGAGATCACCGCCGAATTCGCTGATGCGCGCCACGACGTCGCGGACCGCGGCGAACGCATCCTCGAACGCGCCGGGAAAGCGCGTCTCCGGCGGGCGGCGGTAATCGACCGAGATCACCACTGCACCGGTCTCGATCACGAGGTTGCGGGCCTGGCGATCATGGGTCTCGAGATCGCCGGCGACCCAGCCGCCGCCATGGAAGAAGATCACGGTCGGCGCCGTGCCGCTTCCGTTGCGATAGAGCCGCGCGGCGAGCTTGCCGCCGGCGCCCTCGACCTCGATGTCGCCGGCAACATCGACCGGCGGCGGCGGCACCGCCTTGCGCGCCTCGGCCAGCGCGCGCAACGAATCGCGCGCGCTCTGCGGCGTCATGGTGGCGGGATCGCGCAGCGGCAGCAGCGGGATGATGTTGGCAATGATGGCATCGAGCGGGAGCGGCATGGGAGTCCTTCAGTGCTTGCAGTTCAAGTGCTTGGAAAGCGTGCCGGCCTCGATCGCGGCGATTTGCAGCGCGATGAAGCGGCTGTAGATGCGGGCCTGCGAGAACGCACCGCCGGTGAACCAGAGGCCGGGCTGCGGTGTGCGCGTCCACATGTTGCGCAGCTCCTGCGTCGCGTCGTCAAAGCCCCAGACGCGGCCGACGCGCCCGGCAACGTCGTCGCCGAACAGCTTGCCGACCAGATGGTCGGGTCCCTTGTAGCCCGTGGCGAGCACGAACAGCTCGGCAGCGAGCGCCGTGCCGTCGTTCAGCGCGAGGCCATCGGCGGTGAAATCAGCGATGTCGGCGGCCTGGATCAGGCGGATCTTGCCGTCGGCGATCAGCTCGGAGCAGCCGACGTTGAAATAGTAGCCGCCGCCGCGGGAGCGGAATTTCAGCGGCCAGCCGGTGCCGTCCTCGCCGAATTCGAGCCGGAAGCCGGCACGTTCGAGCCGCGACAGCAACGGCGCATCGAGCCGCTTCACCTCATCGGTGATGATCTTGTGCGCGACCTTCATGACCGGCAGCGGCACGCCGGAGTTGAGGATGTCGCGCACTTCGATCGGCGGACCGTCGCCGAGATAGGTCTTGTCGTAGAGCTGCGCCGGCTCGACATTGACCACCATGGTCGGGCTGCGCTGGACCATGGTGACGTCGGCGCCGGCAGCGTGCAGCTCCTGGCAGATGTCATGCGCGCTGGTGCCGGTGCCGAATACGACCACCGAGCGGCCTGCCCATTCGCGCCCCGCGGCGAATTGGCTGGAATGCAGCACCTTGCCCTTGAAGTGTTCGATGCCGGGAATGGTCGGGATGTTCGGCGTGCCGCTGACGCTGGTCGCGAGCACGATGTGCTTCGGATGCAGCGTGTGCAGTCTATCGCTCCGTTGCAGCGTCACCGTCCAGCGTTGCGTGGCATCGTCATAGCGCGCGCCGTCGAACGAGGTCTCGGTCCAGAAGTCGAGCTCCATGATGTCGACGTAGCTTTCCAGCCAATTCGCGATCTTGTCCTTCGGGATGTAGTCCGGAAAGGTCGGCGGGAACGGCAGGTAGCGGAACAGGTTGACCGGC
The DNA here is from genome assembly GCF_002289535.1 of Bradyrhizobium sp. UFLA03-84. NCBI lineage: Bacteria > Pseudomonadati > Pseudomonadota > Alphaproteobacteria > Hyphomicrobiales > Nitrobacteraceae > Bradyrhizobium > Bradyrhizobium sp. UFLA03-84. The sequence goes on from NZ_NSJY01000005.1 coordinate 725,618, forward strand.
GTCTTGTTGTGCAGCTTGAGCCCGCGGTAGCGCAGCCGCCAATTGTCGCCGATGCGACGCTCGCGATCGACGATCAACGCGTCGAGCCCGATCCGCTTGCACTCGACCGCGACCGCGATGCCGGCATGGCCGCCGCCGACGATCAGCACGTCGGGCTCGCGGTCGGCATAAGCGCGCGAGGCATGGCGCTGCTCGAGCCAGTCAGGTGCGGCGAAATCGCGCGCATGGGATTGTTCGGCGGCGTGCCCGGCGCGCGCATCGCAGATGCGGTTGAAGTCGAGCATGGTGGAGAAGGTCCACGCCGCGGAATTTCCATCGGCGTCCGGAAGCAGGCGGATCGCGCCGGTGCCCGGCCCATTCGACGTGTCGAAGGTGAATACGGCCTCGATCACCTCGCGCCCGGCCACCACGGTCCGGCGAGGTATCAAGGCATGGTCGTCGAGACGAAATCCCCGCGCGCTGACAGCGGCAACGCGTTCTAGCAGCTCGGCAACGACGCTCTGCTGCCCGCTGAACGTCGCAAAATGCCAGGAAATGCCGAAGATATTGCGCCAGTGGCTCTCGGGCGCGAACAATGCGGTGAGAGCATTAGCGGAGCGGCTGGCGAGCGCCGCATCGAGCGCGCCGATCCATTGCTCGGCAGCGAATTCAGGCGCGTCCTCGGTCGCCGGGTTCAGTTTGTCCAGCATGATCGTGCTTTCTCGGGAGCAGTTGCCGTCTATCTGACAACATGCTCCCGGAAAGCACAACCATCATGCCAGCACTCATGCAACGTGTTGCTGACGCGGCTCCGGTTCGGCCTTGGCCGCATCGGTATTCTCATCCACCTGCGGCGCGGGCACAGGCGCCGCAGCGGCGAGTTCCTTGGCCAATGCGGTGGCACCGACATAGTCGGTCTTGCCGGTGCCGAGCAGCGGCACCTTGTCGACGACGCGGATGTCGGCGGGCACCGCGAGCTCCGAGGCGCCGACGCTCTTGGCCTGGCGCTGCATCGCGGATCGGTCGGCATCCTTCTGCGTGGTGAGCAGCACGATGCGTTCGCCCTTGCGCTGATCGGGCAGCGTCACCGCAACCGACATCGCCTGCGGCCACAGCGCCGATGCCATCGCCTCCACTGCGGAGAGCGAGACCATTTCGCCCGCGATCTTGGCGAAGCGCTTGGCGCGGCCCTTGATCGCGATGAAGCCCTGCGCATCGACCGTGACGATGTCGCCAGTGTCGTGCCAACCATCGGGCAGCGGCTCCAGCACGCCGGGATTCTCGGCACGGAGATAGCCGATCATCACGTTCGGCCCCTTCACCGAAAGGCGGCCGCCCTCCTCGATGCCGGGGACCGGATCGAGGCGGTACTGCATCAGCGGCGAGATTCGGCCGACGGTGCCCTGGCGGTTGGCCATCGGCGTGTTCATCGCCAGCACCGGCGCGGTCTCAGTGACGCCGTAGCCTTCGAGGATGCGGATGCCGTAGCGCTCCATGTAGACCTGCCGGGTGCGCTCCTTCACCGCTTCCGCACCGGCGATGACGAGCCGCAAGGTGCGGAAATCATAGGCATGTGCCGAGCGGGCGTAGCCGGTGAGGAAGGTGTCGGTGCCGAACAGGATGGTGGCGCCGGTCTGGTAGATCAGTTCGGGCACGATCCGGTAATGCAGCGGCGACGGATACATGAAGATCGGAATGCCGCCGAGGAGCGGCATCATCATGCCGCCGGTCAGACCGAACGAGTGGAACACCGGCAGGACGTTGAACACCTTGTCGTTGGCGTTGGCGTCGACCCGCGCCAGCGCCTGCGCCGCGTTGGCGAGGATGTTGCGGTGGGACAGCACGACGCCCTTCGGCGTGCCCTCCGAGCCCGAGGTGAACAGGACAACCGCGGGATCGTTGGCGTTGCGGACGACGCGCGGCGCGATGCCGGCGCGGAAGCCTGCGATCTTGTCAGTGAGGCTGATGCCGCCACGCAAATCTTCGAGATAGATCACGCGGGCCTGGCCGGCCATCGCCGCGATCAGCTTGTCGAGCTTGCCCTTCTCGATGAAGGCCTGCGAGGTCAGCACGGTCTTGACCTGCGCCGCCTTCATCGCGGCCAGCACATTGACCGGACCGGCCGAGAAGTTGAGCATCGCCGGCACGCGGCCGATGGTCTGCAGCGCCATGAACACGACGGCGACGCCGGCCGAGTTCGGCAGCAGCACGCCGACATTCTCGCCCACCGAAGTCCCCTGCTCGAGCTTGCGGCTCAGCACCTGCGCGCCGAGGATCAGCTTGCGATAGGTCAGCTTGGTGCCGAGCGCGTCCTCAATGATCGGCTTGCCGGTGTCGCGGTCGCGATAGGCATGGCCGAGGCCCTCGAACAGCGTCTGGTCGAGCATCGCGTTCTGGACCATGGCATCGATCATGACGTCCTGCAGCGCGGCACCGGCGGCGTTGCGACGCGCCTTGCCCCTCAGCGCCTGGTCGACCGGCAGCTTCACCGGCGGCAGGATCGAGATCGTCACCTTGGGGAACCAGGAGCGCTTGATCTCGCCGTTCTTGAGATAGCTGAGATGCGAGCGCTGCGCGCCCTCGATGCGGACCGGGACGACCACCGCATCGGCCTTGTCGGCGATCATCGCGGTGCCGTCATAGACCTTCATCAGCGAACCGGAGACCGTGATGCGGCCTTCCGGGAAGATCACGACCGGCTCGCCGGCGGCGACCAGCTTGATCAGATCGCGCGCAGCCAGCGGCTTCGACGGGTCCATCGTGTAGTGCCTGATCATCTTCAGGAACGGCTTGGCCCACCACGCCTTGGCGATGCCGGTGTCGACGGCGAAGCTAGCGTCGATCGGCAGCATGGCATGCAGCAACGGACCGTCGACCAGGCTGACGTGATTGGGCGCGATCAGCATCCGGGTGCCGGCGGGCGGCAGGTTCTCCATGCCGCGCACCTCGAGGCGGAACAGCGCGCGGAACAGCAGCGCGCCGAAATCGCGCACGCCCTCCTTGCCCCACTTGGTCAGCACGAACCAGACGGTGCCGAAGCTCGCGATCGCAAGGCCGAAGAAGATCCAGGCGATCGGCAGACCGGTAGCCTGCAGCGCGCCGACGAACACCGCGCCGGCGACCATGAAGCCCGCCTGCAGGATGTTGCCGGCGGCGATGATGCGGGCGCGCTCGGACGGCGCGGTCCAGGCTTGCACGGCGGCAAATGACGGCACCACGAACAGGCCGCCGCCGAAGGCGAACAGGAAGAAGTCGGCCAGCATCCGGAAGCCGCCTAACGAGGCCGCGAATGCAGCTGCGGTCACATCCTTGCCGAGCGAAGTGGTGCCGATCGCCCAAGCGAGGTCGAGGCCGATCACGCCCATCACGATGGCGCCGATCGGCACCAGCGCGAGGTTCGGCCGGACATGGCTGAGCTGCGCAGCGAACAGCGAGCCGGCGGCGATGCCGATCGCGAACACGGCGAGGCACAGCGTGACCACGCCCTCGGTGCCGCCGACGCCTTCCTTGATCAGGGCGGGCAACAGCGACAGCACGATCGCGCCGACCATCCAGAACCAGGACACGATCACCATACCGTCCCACAGCCGCGGCTCGGCATAGAGCGACTTCAACAGGCGCACCGTCGAGGTCCAGGGATTCCTGGTGATCAGCAGATCGGGCGCGGAGGGCTGGGTCAGCGGAATGCGCGATGCAAATCCCCACGACAGCACCGACAGGCCGACCACGGCGGCGCAGATCCAGCCCATGTGGCTGGCGCCGGCGACGAACAGCCCGCCCGCGATGGTGCCGATCAGGATCGCCATGAAGGTCGCGCCCTCGACCAGCGCGTTGCCGGTCGCGAGTTCGGAAACCGAGAGCTGATCAGGAAGCACAGCGTACTTCACCGGGCCGAACAGCGCGGCGACGATGCCGAACAGCGCCAGCGCGATGAACAGCAGCGGAATCGAATGGGTGAAGAAGCCGGCGGCAGCAAAAGCCGCGGCGAAGATCTCGAAGAACTTCAGCCGGCGGGCGACGATCGATTTGACGTAGCGGTCGGCGAGCTCACCGCCGAGTGCCGACAGCACGAAGAACGGGAAGATGAACACCGCGCCCGCGAGCTGGACCAATGCCGGCCCCTGCTCGTTGGCGACGCCATACAGCAGCATGATGACCAACGCGTTCTTCAGCACGTTGTCGTTCAATGCCGAGCAGAACTGCGACCAGAACAGCGGCGCGAAGCGGCGGGACGTCATCAATTCCTTGATCATGACCGGTTCCTTGGGTTAGCGCGCACGGCGCTGGCAGGTCTGCGAATGCGTGGGGCAGAGAATGGTGGGCGTGGTGACAATGACGGAGATGCCGCAGCCTTTAGTCTTTTCCGCAATGGTTCGGTTCGAACCGGCGCACATCCACACGCGCCGGGCCGTGGGGACATTGCCCGCCATAGGTGTACGAGACCTTATCCAGACCTGGGGTTGATGGATCTCGAGATCGGCGCGCGGGGACATGGTGAGTGCTTTGTTGTGGTTTCGGCGACAATTGCGAGGTGAGCGCTTCAGGTCAGTTCACTCAAGCCGCCGAACGGCGACCAGCGGCAGTTGCGCGACTTGCAGCGGCCGCCACGCTGTGCCGCCGGGCGCTGGGCGCGCCGCTGCTCCAGGACGCCTGCGACGTCGCAGGCGCGGGCGATCCGCTCGATCGGCGCGGTCGCCAGTGAGAAGATGGCACGGCCAAAGCCCGTCACGAGCTCGATCGCGTCATCGACGAAGGTGGTGGTCAATTGAAGTGCTAGGGTCCGCATGTGAGTGGCCTCCTATGCCAACTTGAGCAACGCTCAAATTAGTAGCCTGAAAATGAACATTGTTCAAGAAAAATCGCGACGGGACCGGAAAAAACTTCAGCGGCGAGCTCTGCTGATCGAGATCGCGCGCCGCTATATCGCAGCTAAAGGATTGAGATCATTGAAGGTTCGTGATGTCGCCGAGGCCGCCGGCTGCTCCATCGGTAGCGTCTATAACGAGTTCGGCGACTTCGACGGCCTGATCCTGACCGTGAACCGGGAGACCGTTCAGGCCCTGACCGCCCGGCTCAAGGCCGTCCCGGCCGAGGATCCCCTGCGCCAGCTGCACGGGCTCGCGGACGCCTATCTCGGCTTCGCCACTGAGCACGCCAATCTGCTGCGTTCGCTGTTCGAGCACCGGATGGAGGACGACCGGCCGTTTCCGGAAGATATCCTCGCGATGGTGATGGACGCGTTCGCGCTGATGCATGCGCCGCTGGTGCGGCTGTTGCCCGATCGCGATCCGAACGACGTCGCACTGCTGTCGCGGATGATGTTCTCCGCGGTCCACGGCATCATCTCGCTGGGCCTCGAGGAACGCATGGTCGCGGTGCCGCCGGAGCAACTGCGCGAACGGCTCGCGCAGTTCGTCGACACGCATCTCGCCGGATTGGGCATCACGCGCGGGGCGTAGCAGCGGCCAACGATCTGCGTGGCGACCAGCATCGCGAACAGGGATCAAGTCTGATTGTGTGCGACGCGGCCTGGTCGGGCGAGAGTCCAGAGCGGTTCGAGGAACACGACACTGGTCCCTCCCTCACGAAAGACGAGCTTGAACTCGATCCGTCCGTCCCCGGTGATGGAAGCGGAATGCGCTCCCGCATTGCCGTCATATCGCAGGATGCCATCCGAGACTTGCCCGGTAAAACCGCCGGAGAAGCCCGGTCCGGGTGTGCGGCTGTGCGGCATCGCCGGTCCGTTCACGAGATAGCCGGTCGCAACACCGTCCCGGTCGACACTGGTGACAATCATCATGAACTGGCGGTGCGAGTTGATCCATCCCTCGTCACTCGCCCACACGCCGAGAAAGCGCCGGACATTGTCCGGTACGTCGCCTGCCGGCGCGCGAATGCGAAAGGCGGGAAGCGGCAGTTGCTTCTCGACGGCCAATGCGGCGATCCGCTCGACATCCTGATCTGGCACGATGCCGTGATCGCTGGGCGCAAGCCAGTTCACCAACTCCGCCAGAGGATTCCGCATGCGATCGGCAATCAGCGGAGCGGTTGCCAAAGCCGCGAAGGCGATCACGGACAGGCCCGAGACCAGCAACCATCGGGGAAGCGCCGCCAGACGTGCTGCAACGCCCCGGGAAGTTGACGCCGGACGCGGGACGCTGCGCAGTTCATGGTCGTCCGACGGCGGAACGGGCTCGGCATCGAGCCGGTATCCCCGGCGTGATACCGTCTTGATGATGCGGTGTTCGTCGTCCCGCAACTTCAGGCGCAGTTCGCGGATGCATTGGACGAGCGAATCGTCGGAGACCGCGACGTTACCCCAGACCGCCTCGTGCAGATCCTGCTTGGACACCAGCCGCCCCGCGTTGCTGACGAGATGGCGGAGGACCGCAAATGATTTCGGCCTGAGATCTAGCTCGACGCCATCCACGCGAACGACGCCGCGGGCGAGATCGAACACAAATGAATCAAATATCAAAACGGAATCAGTCGCCGGGTCCATAGAGGTCACTCCATGCCCACAGACGGCACCAATCCGGGAAATTTAGCAGGAAATTCGTCGTTCTGTCACTTCTTGATCAGGACTTCCGCGCGGCGGAGCCGATAGTCGAAAGCCGGCTCGGCGTCATCTCCGGGCACGCGGGAGGTTGGCCATGTCGAGGACGCGCTTTGCCGTGTTGGCCGGGGTCGTTCTGGCGCTTGCAGCGGTGCAGCCGGGACCGACCCGGGCACAGGACGTCGTGAAAATCGGGCTGGTGATGCCGTTAACAGGCGTGCTGGGGCCGGTCGGCAAACAGGCGGTTGCCGGGGCGCGGCTCTACATGGCGCAGCACGGCGACATGGTCGCCGGTCGCAAGATCGAATTGATCGTCCGGGACGATGCCAGCGTGCCCGACAATGCCAAGCGCATCGCGCAGGAGCTGATCGTCAACGACAAAGCCGAGATCCTCGGCGGCGGGCTGACGCCGAGCGTGCTGGCGCTCGCCCCGCTGGTCACCGAGAGCAAGACGGCAACCGTCGTCATGGTATCGGGCACGTCGATCGTGACCGAACGGTCGCCCTACTTCGTGCGCACCAGTTGGACGCATGCGCAGCAGGCCAGCGTGCTGGCGGATTGGGCGGCCAGAAACGGATCGAAGCGCGCCACCATCATCGCGTCCGACTGGGCACCCGGGCGTGAAGCCGCCGGGGTATTTTCGGCGAGCTTCGCCGCGGCGGGTGGAGCGATCGTCGAAGCGATGAAAGTGCCGCTGGCCAACCCCGACTTCGCGCCGTTCCTGCAGCGAGCGCGGGACGGCAATCCCGACACCCTGTTCATTTTCGTCCCGACCAGCCAGGCCGGCATCCTGGCCAAGCAGTTTGTCGAGCGCGGGCTCGACAAGAGCGGGATCAAGCTGATCGGCCCCGGCGACATCGCCGACGACGAGGACCTGCCGGGGATGAGCGACGCCATGATCGGCACGATCACGGCGGGGTTCTACTCCGCGGCGCATCCCTCCGATCTGAACCGCGACTATGTCGCGTCGTTTCGCAAGGCCAACGCCAATGTCCGCCCAAACTTCATCAGCGTCAGCGCCTATGACGGCATGCATCTGATCTACCAGGCGCTGAAGGCGACCGGCGGCAAGACCAATGGCGACGCGCTGATCGAAGCCATGAAGGGCATGGCCTGGGAAAGCCCGCGCGGCCCGATGTCGATCGACCCTGTGACGCGGGACGTGGTCCACGACATCTACATTCGCCGGGTCGAGAAGGTCGGCGGCGAGCTCTACAGCGTCGAGCACGAGACCTTCAAGGCGGTCAAGGACCCCGCCAAGATCGCGAATAAATGAGCCAGGCACAGTAGGTCCGGCACTGCTCCGCCGTCTTAGACCCGGGTGCGGGCGATCGTGCCGGCGACGATCTGCATGGCGACGCCGAGCACCCAGCCGGCCATGATCGCCGCGGTCCAGGCGATATCCGGCTCGCTGCGCAGCACCACGACACCGACCGAGAAGAACGCGACCATGGTCGCGAGGAAGGTGCCGATCGCGCTGAGCAGCTCCGCGGCGTCGATCTTGCGCGTCGAAGCGGTGTCCTTCGGGTGGAAGAGCTTTGGCGGCGTGTCGATGCCGAGATAGAAGCCGATCGCGCCGCCCAGCATCATGATCAGCAGGAACGCCTGCGACGTCAGTGCCGACACGCTCGAGCCGACATGGACGGCAACGAACAGACCGCTCGCGGCTCCCGCCAGGGCCAGGCCGAAGCGCTCCAGGACATGGGCAAATTTTCTGACGCGGCTGCGCATCGCTATGCCTCATCAATGAATTGCGCCGTCGGTCAAGCTAGGCCTTTTCGGCACGTTGCGAAAGTCGTCACGTCTCAAATGGCCGCGACCTCGTGACACTTTTGTGCGCCAGTTCACACCTATCACGGCACGGAATGATTATTGATCGATCCAAGGTAGCAATCAATCCGGCTGCTGCTACGCTGCGCCATCGGCTTCATTCATTTCAGCGGGCCTCCTTCGATGCCGAGTCCGAAGATCATTATCCTGTCCGACGGCACCGGTAACGCCGCCTCCAGCGTCTGGCGTACCAATGTCTGGCGGATATTCCAGTCGCTCGATTTGCAGGGCAACATGCAGGCCGCCAAGTATGATGACGGCGTCGGCACCTCGTCCTTTGTCCCGCTTGCGCTGCTCGGCGGCGCCTTCGGCTACGGGCTCAAGCGCAATATCCTCGACACCTACAAGTTCATCTGCCGCAACTACGACCACCAGAACGGCTCGCAGATCTACCTGTTCGGATTCAGCCGCGGTGCCTTCACCGTGCGCACGCTCGCCGCACTCATCCTGGATCAGGGACTGATCGTCGCGGACACCGAGGCCGAACTGCACGATGGCGCCGTGAAGGCCTATCGCGCCTATCGGGCTGCCGGGTACCACTCGATCTGGCGCATCGAGGTGCTGTTCCGCGCGCTGCGCGACTACATCCTCGTGCCGGTGCTGGACCGTCTTCAGGGCAACAAGCCCTATGCAGGGATCGCCCGGAAGCAGGTGCCATCGATCGAGTTCGTCGGCATCTGGGACACCGTCGCAGCCTACGGCTTGCCGATCGACGAGATGACGCGCGGCATCTCGAACTGGGTGTGGCCGCTCGAACTGCCGAACCGGATTCTCAGCCCGCGGGTCAAGTGGGCACGACACGCGCTGGCGCTCGACGACGAGCGTACGACCTTTCATCCGGTGCTCTGGACCGAGCAGGAGCCGGGACAGCCCGCACCGGCGGTGCCGGCGACCATCGATGGCGAGCGCCTCGTCCAGGTGTGGTTCGTCGGCATGCATGCCAATGTCGGCGGCGGCTATCCGGACGATGCCATCGCGTACGTGCCGCTGGCCTGGCTGGTCGACGAGGCCGTCAAGCGCGGGCTCGTGTTCAAGAGCGCGCCGATCGCCGATCCCGATGCGATCAAGGTGATCAGGTCCTCGGAGGACAAGGATGGCCGGCTCTACGATTCGCGCGCCGGCCTCGGCGCCTATTACCGGTATGGGCCCCGCAAGGTCGCTGACCTCTGCAACGATCCCTATGCCGGCGTCAGCGTGCCGATGCCGAAGATCCATGAGAGCGTGTTCGAGCGGATCGACAGCGGCGCCAATGCCTATGCCCCGATCGGCCTGCCGCCGAACTACGTGGTCGTCTCCCGCGGCGGCCAGATCACGCCGTTGGCTTCCAGCACGTTTGAAACGTCCGCCGGCGCGCCGGCGCGCTATGCCGCGCAGGAGAAGCTTTGGAATTTCGTCTGGATGCGGCGGATCGCCTACTTCGCGACACTGGCGGCGTCGCTGCATCTGGCGGCGTTCTGGCTGTTCCACAATCAGCACAAGGAGCACGAATTCAGCTCCTGGTTCAGGATGATCTCGGAGCTGGTGCGCTTTGTGGAATCCTTCCTGCCGGCTTCGTTTCACTGGTGGACCGATTGGTACGCGGGCAATCCGGAATGGTTTGCCGGCGGCATCATCGCCGTTTTGGTGCTGATGGGCGTCGGCAATTCGCTCAGCGCAACCATCAGCGACAGGATGCGGATCATCTGGCGTGACCGCGCCAGCCCGGCGCCGCTCTCCGGGTTCATGCACGATGCGATCTATCGAGTCCGTACCAGCGCGATCTATCAATGGATTCTCAATGCCGGGAAGCGGCACGTCGTGCCCTTCCTGCTCACGGCCCTGCTGGTCTGGTTCGGCGCGACGCTCCTCAGCCATTTCCTGTTCAATGCCGCGGACTCGATGGGCGCCTTCTGCAACGGGACCGAGGCCGACAAGCTCGTCGCCGTCGACAAGGGCATCCCGCAGGATGCGGCCGATTTCGACACCAGCGCGATCTGTGCGCCGACCGGCCTCAAGGTCCGCACCGGTTTCAGATACGAGATCGCGATCACGATGTCGGAGCCATGGGAGGACGCCGGACGCGCGGTGACGCCGATCGGATACCGAACCTCGACCATCGAGGGCGCAAAGCGCTGGCGCGGATACGCCACGATCTTCCTGCGGCGGATCCTGTTCCGGCCCTGGTTCAGGTTGATCGCGCGGGTCGGAGAAACCGGCGTCGACGAGTATTTCCTCGATCCCCTGCCGGCGCCGAACACCGACCCGCAGGTCTACAAGGCAAGGTTCACCGCGGACCGCAGCGGCGAGATCTTCCTCTACGTCAACCAGGCCGTCATAGGCGTGCCCTGGATCACCAAATGGTTCTACGGCGATCACAAGGGCAAGGCGAAGGTCACGGTGAAGTTGCTGTAGGCAGCACAGCCCGTCGGATCCGTTGCGATCAGGCGATCCCGTGAAAGCGGGGCGGCGTTGCCGCCGCCCCGCGTCATCCTCATCCCAGACCTAAGCCGCGCGCCCGACCGAGGCGTCGAGATGCTTCAGCCGCGGCAGCACCTCGTGCTTCAGGAGCCGCAGCGAATTGTGCCAGGCCTCGGGCTTGTGCTTGTAGTCAAAGCCGAACACCAGGAGCACGCCGAAGCCGCCGACTTCCTGATAGATCTTCTCGATCTTCTCGGTGACCGTGGCGGGCGAGCCGACGATCCAGTTGTTGCGGGCGCAATACTCCACCGTGACGTCACTGTCGGGAACGTCGGGCGACGCCTTCAGATAGTCCTTGAAACCGAAATGGCCGAGCAGCGGCAGGAAATACTCGCCCATCATCCGGCCCATCATGTCGCCGGTCGACAGCTTCCAGGCCTCCGCGTCGGTATCGGCGACGAAGACCTCGCGCACCATCCGCCAATCCTTTCGGCTCGGCTTGCGGCCGGTCCTGGCGGCGCCGGCTTCGACCGAGTCCCAGTGGCTGCCGACATAGGCCGGATTGAGATTGAGGCTCATCGGAATGAAGCCGCGCTCGCCGGCGAGCTTCAGGGTGTCCGAGTTCTTCGACAGGCCGGCGACGCCGATCGGCGGATGCGGCGCTTGCTGAGGCTTGATGTGGGGCTTCAGGAAATCGAACATCGTGTCCGGCTTGGTCACCGTCCAGAACTTGCCTTTGTGAGTCCACGGACCCGGCTCGGTCCACATCTTCAGGATGATCTCGAGCGCTTCGCGTGTCATGTCGCGGTTCTGGCCGGACATGCCGTCGACATTGAACATCGCCCAGTCGCTCGGCAGGCCCGAGGCGGCGACGCCGAAGTTCAACCGTCCGTTTGAGAGATGATCGAGCATCGCGACGCGGTTGGCGAGCTCGGCCGGATGATGATACGGCAGCAGGAAGCCACCGGGCCCTATGCGGATGTTCTTGGTCTGCAGCAGCGCCTGCGCCACCAGGAGATCGGGCGACGGATGCGGCTCCCAGGGCGCGGTGTGATGCTCGCCGATCCAGGCTTCCTGATAGCCGAGTTCGTCGAGCCAGCGCAGCACCTGCAGGTCCCAGTCGTGGCCCTCTTTCAGTCCGCACTCCGGCGGATGCGACGGCATCGCGAAGTATCCGAGTTCCATGGGTTTCCTCTCTTTGTTCGTTGCGTGTCTTCCGCACGCGCGCAGAGAGTAGCTGCCCAGGCTGCGACAGAACAATGGTTTTATCGCCTGCTGCCCTGCCGGGATTACACGTAAGGCGTCCCCTTCAGCATGGTTGCGATGCCGGAAAAGCTTCGTTCCATGATCCGCAGAAAGGCCTCGCGTGACGACGCAGCCGGCCGGCGGGCCTTGTGCTCGCGAAGACCTTCCGCATAGCCAACGGTCAGCGCCGTGACCACCATCGCAGCTGTGAGCCTGGCATCGGCATCGGCGTTCGGCCGCTTGATCGCGCCGGCCAGTACGGTCGCCAGATCGTCGATCAGCTCGTCACGCATCTCGCGCGCCCGCGCCGAGAGTGCCGGGCTCTCGGCGACGGTGCGCCAGAACTTTGCCGTTCCATCGGTGAACTTCGCAAATGGATGTGCGCGATCCGCCAGGCTGTGCACCAGCCTGCACAGCGTCGCGAGCGGCGCCTCGCCGGCCGGCCGCTCGGCAAAGGCCGCCCGCAGCATCTGGCGGCTTTCCTCCTCGCGGTCGAAGAACAGGTCCTCCTTGCGCGGAAAGTAATTGAACACCGTCATGCGGGAGACCTCGGCGGCCTCGGCGACTTCGGCCACCGAAACATTGTCGAAGCCGCGCGCCAGGAACAGCTCGGTCGCGACATCCGAGATCGCCTGCCGCGTCGCCTCCTTCTTCCGCTCGCGCAATCCGCCCTGATTTGACATGCGAGAATTTGTACCATACTAAATATTATACTGAGTACAAATTTATGGTGACGGCGTGACGCATGAGCGAACGGATGTGGTTGTGGTCGGCGCCGGGCCGACCGGTTTGCTGCTGGCGATCGGACTGACTTTGGGCGGCGCCGACGTGATCGTGATCGAGCGGCTGACGGAGCCCGACCAGACCATCAAGGCCGGCGCGATCGGCGCCCTCGCAGGCGAGGCGCTGGAGCGCCGTGGCCTTGCCGACGAAATGGATGCGGTCGAACGCAGCATGGCGGAGGGCATGTCGAGGCTCATGAAGAGCGCGGGCGACGAGACCGAACTGCCGTTCAAGAAATTCGGCGGTCACTTCTCCGGTATCTTCCGGATCGACCAGACGCGGCAGCGCGAGCCGAACCGCCGGCTGCGCGGTGTGAACCAGCAGGCACTGGAACGAATGCTCGGCGAGCGCGCCCGCGCGCTCGGCATCGAGATCAGGCGCGGCTGCGAACTGATCGATTTCGAAGATCACGGAGTGGGCGTCGCGGCACGGATAAAGAGCGCATCCGGCGATGTCGAGCTGCACGCCGCCTATCTCGTCGGCTGCGACGGCGGACGCAGCACGGTGCGCAAGCGGGCGGGCTTCGACTTCTCCGGCACCGAGCCAACCCTCACCGGGCACCAGGCCATCGTCGACCTCGATCATCCCGACCGTCTGCTCCCGGTGGGCTGGCGACGCACGCCGGTCGGCATGATGGCGTATGGCCCGATTCCCGGCCGGGTGTTCCTCGCCGAGTTCGACGGGCCGCCTACCGATCGCAGCGCGCCGGTGACGCGCGAGGAGATCGAGACCACGTTGCGCCGGATCAGCGGCGCCGACGTCCGCGTCACCGCGGTGAAGACCGCAACGCGCTTCACCGACAATGCGCGGCAAGCCGACAGCTATCGCAGGGGTCGCGTGCTCCTCGTGGGCGACGCGGCGCATGTGCACTCGCCGTTCGGCGGGCAAGGCCTCAATCTCGGGCTGCTCGATGCGGTCAATCTCGGCTGGAAGCTTGCGGCGGTTGTCTGCGATCGCATGCCCGAAAGTCTGCTCGACAGCTACACGGAAGAACGGCATCCGATCGCGGCAAGGGTGCTCGCCAACACCCGCGCTCAGGTCGCATTGATGCGGCCTGACGTCATGACCGACGCCTTGCGCGAGATCGTCACTGACCTGATGAGCCTCGACGAAGGCACCCGCTATTTCGGTGAAATGATCAGCGGCATCCGGATTCGTTACGACCTCGGCAACGACCATCCGTCAGTCGGCCGGCTCGCCGGCAATATCGCCCTCGGCGACGACAACGCGGAGACAACGCTGTTCGATCGGATGGAGGACGGCAAGGCCGTGCTGGTCGATGCAGCGGGCGGCACGGCGTCAGCGATCGCAGCCCGCTGGGACACTCTGGTCCGATGCGTACCGGGGCGTGGCAGCCCTTCACTCCTCGTCCGTCCGGATGCCTGCATCGCCTGGGCGACCGACGGCACCGACATGACGGGCCTCGACGCCGCGCTCACGCGATGGTTCGGGCCCGCCATGCATTGACCTCGGCAAACGGCCGGCGAGACGGAGCGTCAGCGCGCGCCGAACGTGGTCTTGCCGAACAGCGCCTTCTGGGTCGAGGGCTGCGAGCGCCAGTATTGCGGCGGCGCGCTCACCTCTCCGCCGAGCTCGGCGGCGGCGTGCCAGCCCCAGCGCGGATCGTAGAGCATGCCACGGGCAAGCGCGACCATGTCGGCCTTCCCGGACGCGACGATCTCCTCCGCCTGCTTCGCTTCGGTGATCAGGCCGACCGCCATCGTGGTGACACCGGTCGCCTCCCGCACCGCCTGCGCCGCCGGCACCTGATAGCCCGGCCCGAGCGGGATCTTCTGCAGCGCAGAGACGCCGCCGGAGGAGACATCCATCCAGTCGACGCCGCGCTTCTTCAGCTCCTTGGTGAACTCGATGGTCTGCGCGACGTCCCAGCCGCCCTCGACCCAATCGGTCGCCGACACCCGGACGCCGACCGGCTTGCGGTCCGGAAAGACAGCGCGCACCGCGTCGAACACTTCGAGCGGAAAACGCATCCGGTTCTCGAGCGAGCCGCCGTAGCGGTCGGTGCGCTTGTTGGCGAGCGGCGACAGGAACTGGTGCAGCAGATAGCCGTGCGCGGCGTGCAGCTCGAGCGCGTCGATGCCGAGCCGGTCGGCGCGCTTCGCTGACGCGACGAAGGCTTCGCGGATGCGCGCCAGGCCGGCATCATCGAGCGCCACCGGCGCGGCTTCGCCGTCCTTGTGCGGGACCGCTGAAGGTCCAACCGTCTGCCAGCCGCCTTCGGCAACCGGGATCAACTGCCCGCCCTCCCAGGGACGCTGGCTCGAGGCCTTGCGGCCGGCATGGGCGAGCTGCATCGCGACCGCCGTCTTGGAATGCTTGCGCACCGAAGCCAGGATCGGCTTCAGCGCTGCTTCATTGGCATCGCTGTAGAGACCGAGGCAGCCCGGCGTGATCCGCCCGATATCCTCGACATGGGTGGCCTCGATGCAGAACATCGCGGCGCCCGACAGCGCCAGCATGTTGATGTGGGTGAAATGCCAATCATTGGCGGAGCCGTCATTGGCCGAATACTGGCACATCGGCGCAACCATGATGCGATTGGCGAGTGTCAGACCACGCAGTTCGATCGGGGAAAACAGGGTGCTCATGCGGCGATATCCGGATCGGGGAAAGGGCCCGGATAAGATAGAGGCCGAGGCCGCAATCACCAACTGTCCGGGACGCCGTGCAGGCCCGGCGCAGATCAGCAATGCGGATACGATGTCCGTTCACCCTCCCCTGGAGGGGGTGAAGGGAAGCCTCACTCCACCAGCGTGAACTGCAGCAGCAGGTTGCGCTGGATCAGGGAGAAATTGTCGTCGGAAATCATGGTCAGCACGGTCTCGCCCTCGGCGGTGACATGGGCATCGATGCCTTCCATGTTGTCGATCTCATTGCCGAGATCGGCGTTGAAGATCGCCGGTCCGTCGACGATGGCGCCGGGCGCGATGTCGGACAGCGCGAGGCGGCGGATACGGATGCCGACACCGCCGAGCCAGGAGAATTTCCGCTCCAGGATCAACAGATCGCCCGACGGCATCAGGACCGCATCGCTGATGTCGAAATTCTCGGTGCGTCGGACGCTGAACTGGCCCGGCGTCTTGCCGCCGACCAGGAAGGCGATCAGGTTGCCGCTCGCGTCGAGCCCGCGCTCCGACATCGCGATCAGCGTGCCGGCCAGCGCCTGCCCCTTGGCCAGATCCTTGGGCATGACCTTGGGCACGAAGACCAGCGCCTCGAGCCCCTTGTTGATGGGAAGCTTGCGCGCCGCCGGCGGCAGCGGCACCACCTCGCCGCGCGAACGGGTAAAGCCCTTGGCGAAGTCGAAGCGCAGTACCTGGTTGACCCGTTCGAGCCCGACATAGGCAGTCGAGCCGTCGAGCGCGAGCGATTCCGAATCGTACCAGCCGCGGGTCGCGGTGATCGGCCTGCCGTCGGCACCGAGCAGCGGCGCGGCCTCGACATCGTCGAGCCCGGCCATCTCGCGGCCGCGATAGGCGATGCGGCCGGTGAACCAGGTGCCCTGGTCGCTGACCGCGATGAAGCGCTCCCCCCTGGTATCGAGCCTGAGCGCGGAGAGGCCGCCGAAGCCGGCGAACGACGAGGTCAGAATGAGGCCGCTGCGATATTCCAGCGCGCCGAACCGCACCTTTGCACGATCGCGGATATCGAACGACGGCAGCGGCCGTGCGTTGACCTCGATCGAAGCCGGTTCATCGACGCGATGGCGGCCCGGTCTCCCCGGCGGCCCTGGCGTCAGCGCCGACGGGTTCGCGCCCTGTGCCAGCGCGAGACGCGGCAATGCTGCGGCCGACAACCCCGCCGCCACACCTTTCAGGATATGGCGGCGGCTAAAGGTTGAGCGCATGTCTCACGAGTGGAGGCGGCGCCGCGTGCCCGCGCCGGGCGCCGAGCCGTGGGTCTCGCTGAACAGCTCGGCGAGCTTTTCGGTGATGGCACCGCCAAGCTCCTCGGCATCCACGATGGTAACGGCGCGGCGATAATAGCGCGTCACGTCGTGACCGATGCCGATCGCGATCAGCTCGACCGGCGAGCGGGTCTCGATCTCCTCGATGATGTGGCGCAGATGCCGCTCGAGATAGTTGCCCGGATTGACCGACAGCGTGGAGTCGTCGACCGGCGCGCCGTCGGAGATCATCATCAGGATGCGGCGCTGCTCGGGGCGCGCGAGCAGGCGCTTGTGTGCCCAGTCGAGCGCCTCGCCGTCGATGTTCTCCTTCAGGAGACCTTCGCGCATCATCAGGCCGAGGTTCTTGCGCGCACGACGCCACGGTGCATCGGCCGACTTGTAGATGATGTGCCTGAGATCGTTGAGGCGGCCGGGATTGGCCGGCTTGCCGGCGGCAAGCCAGGCCTCGCGCGACTGCCCGCCCTTCCAGGCGCGGGTGGTGAAGCCGAGGATCTCGACCTTGACGCCGCAACGCTCCAGCGTGCGCGCCAGGATGTCGGCGCAGGTGGCGGCAACCGTGATCGGACGGCCGCGCATCGAGCCGGAGTTATCCAGCAGCAGCGTCACCACGGTGTCGCGGAACGTCGCTTCCTTCTCATGCATGAAGGACAGCGGATGATAGGGATCGGTGACGACGCGCGACAGCCGCGCCGGATCGAGGATGCCTTCCTCGAGATCGAAATCCCAGGCGCGGTTCTGCTGCGCCATCAGGCGGCGCTGCAGGCGGTTGGCGAGCCGCGCCACGATACCCTGCAGATGCGCGAGCTGCTTGTCGAGATAGGAACGCAGCCGCTCCAGTTCGTCGTGATCGCAGAGGTCCTCGGCGGCGATCACCTCGTCGAACTTCGGCGCAAACGCATGATATTCCGGACCGCGCGGTTCGTTCTGGCCGCGTGAATTCGGCCGCGTCGCTTCGCCCGGCGTCTCGTCGTCGCCGAGCTCGCCGTCGTCGAACGTGTCCGACGTGGAGGCCTGCGCGCTCTCCATCGCGCTTTCGCTCATCTCTTCCGCTGACGTCTGCGCCTGGTCGGCGCTCATCTCCTGCGCGGCGTCGGAATCGGGCGAGCCCTCGGCGCCGGACTGATCGCTCTCGCCGTCCTGGTTCTCGTCCTGATCCTCGTCGTCGTCGGAATCCATGTTGCGGTCGTCGCCGAGATCGAGCGCCGACAGCAGGTCATGGACGAGGTCGCCGAACCTCGCCTGGTCCTCGGTGAAGCGGCTGAGCTGGTCGAGCCGCGAGCCGATCTTGTCCTCCAGCGTCGGACGCCAGAGATCGACCATCTTCTTGGCGGCCGCGGGCGGCGCCATGCCGGTGAGACGCTCGCGCACCAGCATCGCCAGCGCATCTGACAGCGGCGCGTCGGCGCGGTCGGTGATCTCGTCATACTTGCCGCGGTGGAAATGATCGTCAAGCATCGCGGTGAGGTTCTTCGCGACGCCGGCCATCCGGCGCGAGCCGATCGCCTCGACGCGCGCCTGCTCGACCGCCTCGAACACGCCGCGCGCCTGCGGATTGCCGGGCATCAGCTTGCGGTGCACCTTGGGATCGTGACAGGCGATCTTCAGCGCGATCGAATCGGCGTGGCCGCGCACGATCGCCGCATCGCGCTTGGTCATCTTGCGCGCCGGCTCCGGCAGCCGCGCCTTGCCGGGCGCAAGCCCCGGCCGCTCGGCGGCAAAGGAGATCTCGAGCTCCGGCTTCTTGGCGATCGCCTTCAGGCACGCCGACACCGAGCGCTTGAACGGCTCGGTCGGCGCTTCCTTCGATCCGGGACGGAATTTGATATTGGAGGTTGTCATAGCGATTTCGTAAACCAGTGGCGCGTGACGCCGCCGGGATATCCCTCAATCGAACCGAACTCTTTATATCCATTGGCGCGGTAGAAGCCCGGCGCCTGGAAGCTCATCGTATCCAGATAGGATTGCGTGGCTCCGAAGCGCCGCGCCTCGTCTTCGATCGCCTTGATCAGTTTCGCGCCAAAGCCCTTGTTGCGAAACTTCTGCTCCATCCAGAACAGCTGGATGAACAACACCGCGGTCCAGACCTCGCCGACGATACCGCCGACGATCTCGTCGCCTTGCCGCAGCGAGATGGCGAAGCGCTTGTACTTCTGCTTCCCCATCTTCTCGTTGTTGTAGCGGAGCAGTCCGCCGAGCACCGCTTTCTTCGTCTGTGTGACTGTGCGCTCGACGGAGATTTTCGGCATGGACTAGCTGAGCGCCACGTTGACCGAGGATTCCGGCAACTCGACGTTGAAGCAGCGCTGGTAGAACTCGGCGACCAGCGGTCGTTCCAGCTCGTCACACTTGTTGAGGAAGGTGACGCGGAACGCGAAGCCGATGTCGTTGAAGATATCGGCGTTCTCGGCCCAGGTGATCACCGTGCGCGGGCTCATCACCGTCGACAGGTCGCCATTGGCGAACGCGTTACGGGTGAGATCGGCGAGGCGCACCATCTTGTTGACGATGTCGCGGCCTTCCTGCGTGCGATAGTGCTTCGCCTTGGCCAGCACGATCTCCACTTCCTCGTCATGGGCGAGGTAGTTCAGCGTGGTGACGATCGACCAGCGGTCCATCTGGCCCTGGTTGATCTGCTGGGTGCCGTGATAGAGGCCCGAGGTGTCGCCGAGGCCGACCGTGTTGGCGGTCGCGAACAGGCGGAACGCCGGATGCGGCTTGATCACCTTGTTCTGGTCGAGCAGCGTCAGGCGGCCGGAGACTTCCAGCACGCGCTGAATCACGAACATCACGTCCGGGCGACCGGCGTCGTATTCGTCGAACACCAGCGCGATGTTGTGCTGCAGCGCCCAGGGCAGGATGCCGTCACGGAATTCGGTGACCTGCTTGCCGTCCTTGACCACGATGGCGTCCTTGCCGACGAGATCGATACGGCTGATATGGCTGTCGAGGTTGACGCGCACGCAGGGCCAGTTGAGGCGGGCCGCGACCTGCTCGATGTGGGTCGATTTGCCGGTGCCGTGATAGCCGGTGACCATCACGCGGCGGTTCTTGGCAAAGCCGGCGAGGATCGCAAGCGTGGTGGCGCGGTCGAAGCGATAGTCGCTGTCGACTTCCGGCACATGCGGATCGACTTCGGAATAGGCGGGAACTTCCAGATCGCTATCGATCCCGAAGACCTGCCGAACCGAAACCTTCATGTCGGGCAAGCCGACGGGTTGTTGCTCTTTGGTCTGGACGGCGGTCGTCATTCATCCTCCGAGGTCCCGGGCATTCCCGAAACCAGATTGTAGGGCATTTGGCTGCGGATGGGGTGCTACGCACAAGCCTAGCAGAGAGCATCGGCCGGCAGAAGCCCACGGGCAAATCAAAGTTCCGTTGTTGTATCATCAAGATAGGCGCGAAACCCGGTTTTTGGAAGGCTGCTCTGCAAATCCCGCCGTACTTTTGCCGCAGCGCCCCGGCGGCCTGTCCGGCCGGGCACTTTTCAGCCCGGCGCGGAGTTGTTAGCTCTCGTACCGTTTCACCGTCACCCATGGGATTCTGTGACTTCATTCCTTGACCCATTGATCGCGTTCGTTTCAGCCCACGCCTGGCTCGCCTATCTGACGCTGTTTCTGGCCGCCCTGCTGGAAGCCGTTCCGGTGGTTGGCTCATTGGTTCCGGGCTCGACGATCATCCTGGCGTTGAGCGCGCTGGTCCCGGGCGGCGAATTGAAGCTGTGGCCGGTGCTCGCCGCGGCGGCCTGCGGCGCGATGCTCGGCGACGGCACCGCCTACCTGATCGGCTATCGCAGCCAGCGCGAGATCCTCTCCGCCTGGCCGCTCTCCAACTACCCGCGCGTGGTCGCGCAGAGCGAGGCCTTTTTCAACCGCTGGGGCGTGCTCGCGGTGTTCTTCGCCCGCTTCGTGCCGCCGATTCGCGCCTTCGTACCGATCACCGCCGGCGCGCTCGACATGCCGCCGGCGCGCTTCTACGCGGTCAACATCCCCGCGATTCTGCTCTGGGCGCCGGCGCATGTGCTGCCCGGGGTGCTCGCGGTCACCGCGCTGCACGACTATGCTGGCCTGCCGCATCATCAACACGTCGGCAAGCACCTGTGGATGTTCGCGGTCGCCGGCGCCGCCATCATCCTGACGCTGGCGGTCTGGACCATCCGCCGCCGCCATGGCGGCGGCCTGATCGAACCGTCCAAGCCGGCAGAATAAGAGCTAGATGCTGTTGGTGGTGCCGGCCCGCCCGGGTGCAGGGCCGACATAACGCGCCCGCGGCCTGATCAGCTTGCCGAGCGCAAGCTGCTCGCTGGCATGCGCGATCCAGCCGACGCTGCGCGCCATCGCGAACAGCGCGAGCTCGCTTCCTGCGGGCATCCGCAACGCATGCACCAGCACCGCCAGCGCGTAATCGATATTGACGAACTCGCCGGTCGCCTCCGCGATGCGCTCCGGCACTTCCCGGGTGAATTTGCGCGGCGCGCCGGCCCGCGTCAGCGCCTCGAGCAGCGAGATCGCGCGCGGGTCGCCCTTCTTGTAGACGCCGTGGCCGAAGCCGGCGAAGCGCTCGCCGAGTGCGACCCGCTCGCGCACCACTGGCGCAACGTCATTGTCGATCATCGTCCTGACCAGGCGCGAGGCGAGCACGCCGGCGCCACCATGCATCGGGCCTTTCAGCGCGACGAGCCCCGCGATCACCGCGTCGTATAGATTGAGCCCGGTCGATGCCGCGCAGCGCGCGGTGAAGGTGGACGCATTTAATTCGTGATCGGCGAGCAGCACCAGCGCGCGGCGAACAAGATCCGACGCGTGCTTGTTGTCGGGCGCCCACACCCGCGCCACCTGCTCGTGCAGCGGCTCGGCCGACGGCACGGCGTTCAGCATGGTCGCGACCAGCAGCCGCAGGATGCGCCCGCCGACCATCGCGCGGCCATCGGGCGCGCGGGTGAAGGCGCCGGGATCGGCGCTCGCCGCCAGCGCCAGCACCGCGACCGTGCGGTCGATCGGCTGGGCGCGGCGCGCGGCCTCGGCGATCGCACGCATCTCATCGGAGACATGCGGGCAATTGTCCGGCGCGAACGGATCGACGCCGGTGACATCCCACAGCAGCGTCGCGGTGTGCTCCAGCGTGTCGCGCTGGGAGAGATCGACGCAATTGACGCCGCGGTAGATCGGGCCCTGCTCGGTGATGGTTGCGATCGCCGAATCCATCACCGGCAAGTCGGCATCGAAATTGCGGAACCCGCGCGGCTCCGGCGACGGCACGCGGCGCTCCTTCAGCCCCCTGATGTCCTCGGCACGGTAGCGGTGGCTGCGCGAATCCGGCGACGGCTCGGAGCGGATCAGGCCGCGGCTGACATAGGCGTAGAGGGTCGCCGGCGAGATCGCGAGCTCGGCGGCGGCCTCGCGGGCGGAGAGGTAAAGCTCGGCGGATTTTTTCATATTGATTTATATAATCAAGATTGATCAACTCGTCGAGTGGCCCGACCTTGAAGCGGTGAAGCAAGGAGATCGGGCCATGAATATGATTCTCACCAAGAGCCAGATCGGTCTGGATGGCGTTCCCGCCGCCGAGACCGTGTTGAGCCATGTCGACGGCGAGCGCGGCGAACTCGTCATCGCCGGCGAGCACGTCGCGAGCCTCGCCGACAAGTCGAGCTTCGAGGGCGTCACCGCGCGGCTGTGGAACGGCGCCACCGGCAAGACGCTGAGCGAAGCCAATGTCCGCGCCAGCCTCGGCGCCGCCCGCGAGCGCGCCTTCGCGCGGCTGCCGGACCTGCTGCCGGCGACGCGCGGCATGTCGATCGTCGACGGCTTCCGGGCCGCGATCGCGGGGCTGCGCGGCGAGAACGGGCTGGAGCACGAGGCGACCATTGTCGGCGCCTTCCCGGTCATCGCCGGCGCCCTGGTCCAGCAAGCCAAGGGGCATGATCCGATCGCACCGGATCCGAATGTCAGCCACGCCGCCGACACGCTGCATATGCTGCTGGGCCGCAAGGCTGCGCCGCGCGAGGTCGCGGCACTCGACGCCTATCTCGTCACGGTCTGCGATCACGGCATGAATGCGTCGACCTTCACCACGCGGGTGATCGCATCGACCCAGGCGGATCTGTTCGCGGCCATCACCGGCGGCTATTGCGCGCTGACCGGCCCGCTGCATGGCGGCGCACCGGAGCCGGTGCTGGAGATGCTGGATGCGATCGGCACGCGCGAGCGCATCAAGCCCTGGGTCGACGGCGCGCTGGCGCACGGCGAGCGACTGATGGGCTTCGGTCATCGCGTCTATCGCGTGCGCGACCCGCGCGCCGACGTGCTGAAGGTCGCGATCGAGTGCCTCGAGGCCAGCGGTGCCGACCTGCCGTTTGCCGGCGAGGTCGAAGCCTATATCCGCGAAGCGCTGCGAAAGAAGAATCCGGAGCGTCCGCTCGAGACCAATGTCGAGTTCTTCACCGCGATCCTGCTCGATGGGCTGGAGATTCCGCGGCAGGCCTTCACGCCGATCTTCGCGGTGGCCCGCGCCGCCGGCTGGACCGCGCACGCGCTCGAGCAGCGCCGCACCGGGCGGCTGATCCGGCCGAGCTCGTCCTATGTCGGGGCGGTGCCGAAGAGCTAGGAGCTGACCGACGTGATCGACGGCGGAGCTAGATTCTCCGCTGTCGTCCCTGCGAACGCAGCGACCCATACGCCGCGGCCCATCAATTGGGCAATCGGGCAGACATCCTGTGTGAACAATAACCGCTGGTGGTTATGGGCCCCTGCTCCCGTGCGCAATTGCGCACCAGGCAAGGGCGACGACGGCGATAGCTTACGCCTCGCGCACCACGGTCTTCAGATAGTTGTACGCCTTGATGATCTCGATCAGGCGATCCTCGGTGGAGCGGTCGCCGCCATTGGCGTCGGGGTGGTGCTGCTTGACCAGCGCCTTGTACTTCGACTTGACGTCTTCCAGCGTCGCCCCGGCACCGAGCCCCATCACCAGCAGCGCCTTGCGCTCGGCGTTCATGACCTTGCGGGTCTCGGGCTTCGGCTCCGCGCCGCCCGGTCCGGGGCGCCAGCGCCCGCGGCCGTTGAGTTCGGAGAACATGTGGAACGGATCGGAGGCGGCATCGAGACCGCTCTCCTTCTTGCCGTTGTTGGCACCCATCTTCCAGGTCGGACGGTGACCGGTCAGCGCGTCCTTCTGGTAGCGCGCGACGTCGTCAGGATTCATGCCCTGGAAGAAATTGTAGGACTGGTTGTACTCGCGGACGTGATCGAGACAGAAGTGCCAATACTCGCGCGAATTCTCGCGGCCCTTCGGGGCGCGGTGCGCGCCCTTGTTCTGGCAACCCGCCCACTCGCAGGTCACGGCCTGCTCGCCGGCCTGCGCCTGGCGCTTCGCACTCACCTTGGTCGGCTTGATGCGAATGGAGTCGAAGAATTTTGATGAATCGATCGGCATGATCTCTTTGACTACGCAATGCACAAATCTTCAAGTCTTGACATTGCGCAGACCTCGTTTCCCGTTAGCACCATTGACGAAAAGCCGTCGCGAACCTAACTCCGCCGCCATGAGCACCAAAGACGTTATCATAAACAAGTTGCGTGAAGCTTTCTTGCCCGAAAGCCTCGACGTCGTCGACGAGTCACATCTGCATGAGGGCCACGCCGGCCACAGCCCAGGCGGGGAGACGCATTTCAGGCTATATATTGTGTCTCCGGCCTTCGAAGGGAAGAGCCGGATCGAACGCCATCGCATGATAAATGCGACGCTGGCGCAGGAACTCGCCGGCTCGGTGCATGCGCTGGCGATCCATGCACACGGCCCCGGGGAAAAGCCGCGCTAGCTCGCGCCTGGCTCAAGACGCCACGGCGGTTTTCCGTTATGAGAAAAGGATCTCCGGCGATGGACTTGCTCCATATGTGAGCAGGTGAACGATGGATCGCATCGCCGCACATGATATGGGGCTATTGATGATCCCTTGCTGGCCACGTTTCCGGTCGATCGTCACCGCCGCCGGCCTGCTCCTGATTTGCGCGATGCGCCCGGCCGCGGCGCTGGACATGCCGAGCCCCTTCGTCCAGGAGGTGCTGATCAAGAGCATCCTGGTGTCGCTCAACGATGCGGTGGCCGCGAATAATTTCACCGTGTTCCACGCCAAGATCTCGAAGCCGTTCCGCGACCAGTTTCCACCCGACAAGCTGCAGACCATCTTCAAGGACCTGGTCGACAAGCACGCAGTGTTCGACGCCGTGGTCGCCAAGCCGATCGTGCTCGATGAGGACGCCAAGATCGACGACAAGGGCGTGCTGCGGCTAAAGGGCCATTTCGACACCACGCCCAAGCAGGTGAAGTATCAGCTCGGCTTCATCCCCTCCGACGGCGCATGGAAGCTGTCGGGCATCTCGATCGACATCGAGTAGCGAGACGCCCCCCCCCGAGCCGTCATCCTGAGGATGCCCGTAACGCTAGAACGCCGTGCCGGCCCGCTTCGGCTTCTTCTCGTCCAGTTCGGCCTCGCGCGGCACCGCGACGATGCGCAGCGCGGTGATGCGGTTGCGCTCGCGGCGGAGCACACGGAAACGGAAGCCGTGGAAGGTGAAGCTCTGGCCGCGCTCCGGGATCGAGCGCGCCTCGTGGATCACGAGGCCGGCGACCGTGGTAGCCTCCTCATCCGGCAAGCGCCAGTCCATCGCACGGTTGAGGTCACGGATCGGCACCGAGCCGTCGACCACCACGGAGCCGTCCGGCTGCGCCCGCACGCCGGCGACGACGACGTCGTGCTCGTCGGAGATGTCGCCGACGATCTCCTCCAGGATGTCCTCCAGCGTCACCATGCCTTCGACCTCGCCATACTCGTCGACCACGAGGGCGAAATGGGTCTTGCGGCGGCGGAACGCCTTCAGCTGCTCGGAGACCGGGCGCATCTCCGGCACGAACCAGGGCGGCAGCGCGATCGCGGAGGCATCGATCGCGGACATGTCGCCTTCATTGGCGCGGATCGCGCGCAGCAGATCCTTGGCGTGCAGCACGCCGACGATATTCTCGGGCTTCTCCCGCCACAGCGGGATGCGGGTGTATTCGCTCGCCAGCACCTCGCGCACCAGTTCTTCCGGCGGCAGGTCGGCGTTGACCATGGTCATCTCGGTGCGATGGACCATCACGTCGGAGACCTGCAGCTCGCTGAGGTCGAGTAGCCCGCCGAGCATATCGCGGTCCTGCTTCTCGACCTTGCCCTCGTGGTGCAGCAGATCGACTGCGCCGCGCAGGCGCTCGGTCGGCGACAGGATGGCCTGATGCGCACCGATCTTGATGCCGAGCAGCTTCATCAGGGCGCGGACGATGCCTTCGATGATGGTGAGCAGCGGACCGAGCACGAACACCGTCAACCGCATCGGCCGGGCCACCAAAAGCGACACCCGGTCCGGCGCATTGATCGCGACGGTCTTCGGCAGCACTTCCGCGAAGATCACCACCAGCACCGTCATCACGCCGGTGGCGTAGAGCACGCCGACATCGCCGAACCAGGCGGTGAAGATGCCGGTGGCAAGCGCGGAGGCGCCGATATTGGCGATATTGTTGCCGAGCAGCAGCGCGCCGATCATCCGCTCGCGCATCGCCATCAGGCTCGAGACCACGGTGGCCTCGCTGTTGCCCTGCTTCGACAGCCGCAACATGCTGGCGCGCGAGGCGCCGGTCAGCGCGGTCTCACTCGCCGAGAAGAAGGCGGAGATGAGCAGGCAGAGCAGCACGATCGAGAAGGTGAACCATCCCACTGATTTGATCCGTGGCTTTAGGCCTTCAGCTTGGCTTGCAGGAAGTCGCGCACCGGCTGCGGCTCGACATTGTTGGCAATCACGGCACGGCCGACCGCATCGAGCAGGATGAAGGTGAGCTTGCCGCGCTTGACCTTCTTGTCCTGCGCCATCAGCGCCAGTAGCGCGTCGGCATCGGCGAGTCCTTCCTGCGTGAAGCCTGCGATGTCCTGCAGGCGCGTCGGCAGTCCTACCGCGGAAAGATGACGGGCGATGCGGGCCGCATCGTCTGGTGAAATCATGCCGAGCTGCGCCGAGAATTCCGCAGCCAGCACCATGCCGACCGAAACGCCCTCGCCGTGGAACAGGCGGTCGGAGAAGCCGGTCGCGGCTTCCAGCGCATGGCCGAAGGTGTGGCCGAGATTGAGCAGCGCGCGCTCGCCGGTCTCGCGCTCGTCGCGGGAGACGACGCCGGCCTTGGCGCGGCAGGAGGTTGCGATGGCGTGCTCGCGCCCGGCGCCGCCTGTGAAGATGTCGGCGTGATTCTTTTCGAGCCAGGCGAAGAACGCCTCGTCGCCGAGGATGCCGTATTTCGCGACCTCGGCGTAGCCGGCGCGGAACTGGCGTGGCGATAGCGTGTCGAGCACGGAGGTATCGGCGATCACCAGCACCGGCTGGTGGAAGGCGCCGATCAGGTTCTTGCCCTGCGGCGAGTTGATGCCGGTCTTGCCGCCGACCGAGGAATCGACCTGGGCGAGCAGCGAGGTCGGCACCTGCACGAAATCGACGCCGCGGCGCAGGATCGCGGCCGCAAAGCCTGCGAGGTCGCCGACCACGCCGCCGCCGAGCGCGATCACGAGATCATTGCGCTCGATCTTGGCTGCGATCAGCGCTTCGCTGACCTGTGTCAGCGTGGCGTAGCTCTTCGAGCCCTCGCCCTCCTCGACGACGATCCGCGACGTCGGCACGCCCGCGGCCGCGAGCGACGCTTCGGTCGGCTCCAGCCAGTGCTTGGCGACGGTGCGGTCGGTGACGATGGCGGTGCGCACGCCGGGCCGCAGCGCCGCGACGCGTTCGCCGAGGGACTGCAGCACATCGCGGCCGATGACGATGTCATAGGCGCGGTCGCCGAGCGCGACATCGACGGTAACGGAGGCGGAGTGTTTCAAGGGCGCAGTCATGAGGTCGCGTTCAATCCATCAGGTGGAGGCTCGCCGTCCGGCCTCGCGCCGCACAGATGCGCATGCAGGGCCGCGAGGCATTCGTCGACGATGCGGTCATGCGGCACGTCGCGCGAGGCGATCGTCAGGTCGGCGCTCTTGTAGACCGGCTCGCGCTCGCTGAGCAGGCGGTTGACGGTCGCCTCGGGGTCGGCGGTCTGCAGCAGCGGGCGATCGGCACGGCGGCGGACCCGGCGCATGATGATATCACTGTCGGCCTTGAGCCAGATCGAGATCGCACGGTCGCGGATCCGGTTGCGGGTCTCCTCGCGCATGAAGGCGCCGCCGCCGGTCGCCAGCACGATCGGGCCGCTGTCGAGGATGCGGGCGATCACCCGCGCCTCGCCGTCGCGGAAATAGGCCTCGCCATGGGTCTCGAAGATCTCCGGGATCGTCATGTCCGCCGCCGTCTCGATCTCGGTGTCGGCATCGGTGAACGGCAGCTTGAGCCGCGCCGCCATCCGCCGGCCGATGGTCGACTTGCCGGCCCCCATCATGCCGACCAGCACGATCGACCGCGGCCCCAGCGCGGCCGTGATATCGGCCTCCAGGGTCGGGTGGGTAGTGGGCGCCGGGACGGCTGCGTCGGACATCAAAAAGCTCGGATATTGGGACGAATTGTTCAGAATTCGAGCCACCTATACTACCCCCGGCGACACCGTTACCAGCGACTCTTGCAACCGCGCGGGGAACATGTTGGATGATTTCATTGGTTAATTCGCCGCCCGAGTCGCCTCCATGCCCAGCCTGTTCCGCTTCCTGACGGTCGTCGCCGTGATTTTCGGGATCGGCTACGGCATCGTCTTCGCGCTGGCGAATTTCGTGCATCCGAAGCCGCGGGAAATGACGGTGACCATCCCGCCGGATAAGTTCCTCAAGAAATAGGCGCTATGAGTCTTGGCATGACCGCTTCCGCCAAGATCACCAAGACAGCCGCCAGGGCCGACACCAAGACCGGCACCAAGACCTCTGCCAAGTCCTCCGATGCCAAGCTGACGGCGCTGTTCCTCGACATGCTGGCCGCGGAACAGGGCGCAGGCAGCAACACGCTCGACGCCTACCGGCGCGACCTCACCGATTTCTCCGACTATCTCGGCCATGCCGGCACCGATTTCACCGGCGCCGACACCGAGGCGCTGCGCGGCTACCTCGCCGATCTGGACACGCGCGGCTTCAAGTCGACCAGCGTGGCGCGGCGGCTGTCGGCGATGCGGCATCTCTACCGCTTCCTGCTCAATGAACGGATCCGCTCCGACGATCCGGCCGCGATCCTGTCCGGCCCGAAGCGCGGCCGCGGCCTGCCCAAGGTGCTGTCGATTGGTGACGTCGACCGCATGCTGACCCGCGCCAGGGAGCTGACCCAGACCGACGTCTCGCCGGCGCAGCGGCTGCGCGCGTTGCGGCTCTACTGCCTGCTCGAGGTGCTCTACGCCACCGGCCTGCGCGTCTCCGAGCTGGTGTCGCTGCCGGTCTCCGCGGCGCGGCGCGATGCGCGGATGATCGTGGTGCGCGGCAAGGGCAACAAGGAGCGGCTGGTGCCGCTGAACGATGCCTCGCGCCAGGCGATGGCGGATTACCTTGCGGCGCTGGAGGTGATGACGCCGAAGGCGAAGAAGGCCGCGCCATCGAAATGGCTGTTTCCCTCCTCCGGCGAGAGCGGCCATCTGACCCGGCAGCATTTCGCCCGCGACCTGAAGGAGCTCGCGAGCGCCTCGGGCCTCGCACCGCGGCTGGTCTCCCCGCACGTGCTGCGCCACGCCTTCGCCAGCCATCTGCTGCACAACGGAGCGGACCTGCGCATCGTGCAGACCCTGCTCGGCCATACCGACATCTCGACCACCCAGATCTACACCCATGTGGTCGAGGAGCGGCTGAAGAGCCTGGTCCGCGACCTGCATCCGCTGGCGGAGACGTAAGTCCAGCGCCCGCCGGACATCGATACCGTCACCTGATCCGCCTTGACTTCCGCACCATCTCCGCAGAAAGAGCGTCACCTGCCTGCGATCCCGAAGCGTGCATTCCGCCGGAATGCGCGTTAACCAATTGAAGTTACAAAACTTCTCCTCTCTACGCCAAAACCGCTTCGCCCCTCGCACCGTTCCTCCCTATATTGAGTTGATGCCCGACCCGATGCGCAGCTATCTCGACTTCGAAAAACCCGTCGCCGAGCTTGAATCCAAGATCGACGAGTTGCGCACGCTTGCCGCAAGCGGCAGCGACATCGGCGACGAGGTCGCGCGGATCGAGGACAAGGCGGCGCAGGCGCTCACCGACCTCTATGCCAATCTGACGCCGTGGCAGAAGACGCTGGTGGCGCGGCATCCGCAGCGGCCGCACTTCACCGATTTCATCGGCGGCCTGATCACCGAATTCACGCCGATGGCCGGCGACCGCAAGTTCGCCGACGACGAGGCGCTGATCGGCGGCTTCGGCCGCTTCCGCGGCGAGAGCATCTGCGTGGTCGGCCAGGAGAAGGGCGCGACCACCGACAGCCGCATCAAGCACAATTTCGGCATGGCGCGCCCCGAAGGCTACCGCAAGGCGGTGCGCCTGATGGAGATGGCCGATCGCTTCGGCATCCCGGTGCTGTCGATCGTGGATTCCGCCGGCGCCTATCCCGGCATCGGTGCCGAGGAGCGCGGCCAGGCCGAGGCGATCGCGCGCTCGACCGATGCCTGCCTGTCGCTCGGCGTGCCCAATGTCGCGATCGTCACCGGCGAAGGCATGTCGGGCGGCGCCATCGCCATCACGACCGCCAACCGCGTGCTGATGATGGAGCACGCGATCTACAGCGTGATCTCGCCGGAAGCGGCGTCCTCGATCCTGTGGCGCGACGGCACCAAGGCGCAGGAAGCCGCCAACAGCATGAAGATCACCGCGCAGGACATGCTGCGCTTCGGCGTGATCGACCAGATCCTGAAAGAGCCCTCCGGCGGCGCGCATCGCGACCCCGCCGCGATGATCGCGACCACCGGCGATGCGATCGCCCAGGCGCTCAACGACCTACGAAATCTTGATCCGGACGCGATTCGCAAACAGCGGCGCCAGAAGTTCCTCGACATCGGCCGCAAGCTGGCCTGACCCACCCAAATCGCCGGATTTTTCGTCCAAATTAGCCGGTTTTGCCGTAATTGGGCCCCGAGCCGGGTCTTTAACGTTCCTTGAACCATGCCTGCTACCGTGAAGGCTGTCAGCCCCGGTTCAGGTTGCGAGCAGGGGTGGTCGAAGGCTAATATTTTACACAATGGCTTCAGGGCATATTCGCCGTGTTGGGGTCGCGAAAATCGCCCGGTGGGTGTGGAGCTCGGACTTGACTCATCGCACGCTCGTACGCGCGCTTCTGACTTCGGCGGTGCTCGCCGCAGGCGTCATGCTCGCCGGTTGTGACAGCGACCAGATCTCGCTCGCCCAGAACGCCAAGGCCAACCAGCCGGTCCCGCCAAAGCTCGTCGCCGCCATGGCCGAGAAGGACATGGACCTGCAGTCGCCGATCCTGGTGCGGCTGTTCAAGCAGGAGGCCGAGCTCGAGGTCTGGAAGCAGACCCGCTCCGGCCAGTTCGCGCTGCTCAAGACCTACCCGATCTGCCGCTGGTCGGGCGATCTCGGCCCGAAGGTCCGCGAAGGCGACCGCCAGGCGCCGGAAGGGTTCTACTCGATCAACCCGAGCCAGATGAATCCGCAGTCGGCCTATTATCTGTCGTTCAACACCGGCTATCCCAACGCCTTCGACAAGTCGCTCGGCCGCACCGGTTCGGAGCTGATGGTGCATGGCGATTGCTCGTCGCGCGGCTGTTACGCGATGACCGACGAGCAGATCGCGGAGATCTATTCGCTCGGCCGCGAATCCTTCTTCGGCGGGCAGAAGGCGTTCCAGTTTCAGGCCTATCCGTTCCGGATGACCGCGGTGAACATGGCCAAGCACCGCAACAATCCGAACATGCCGTTCTGGAAGATGATCAAGGTCGGCAACGATCATTTCGAGGTGACGAAGCAGGAGCCGAAGGTCGACTTCTGCGAGAAGAAGTACGTCTTCGACGCGGCGAAGCCCGCCGACGCGACACGCGATCCGGTGTTCAATGCATCGGCAAAGTGCCCGGCCTATGTGATCCCCGAGGAGATCGCGAGCGCGGTGCGCGAGAAGGAGCAGCGCGACGACGCCGAGATGGCCAAGCTGGCCGCCAAGGGCACGCCGGTGGCGCGCCTCAACACCGGCATCGACGGCGGCATGAACGCGATCTTCGCTTCGAAGATTCCGGAAGGAAACACCGGCCTGTCCGAAGGCGGCGACAGCCAGGCGCTGGCATCGATGTCGCTGGCGCGCGCCCCCGGCACGATCCCCGGCACGGTCAATCCGCCGCGGCCCAACCTCGCGGTCCAGCAGGAAGAGCCTGTCGTGGCGACGACGTCGTCGACCTCGGTCGCGACAGCGCCCACGCCCGCGGCCAA
This sequence comes from Bradyrhizobium sp. UFLA03-84, assembly GCF_002289535.1. Lineage (NCBI taxonomy): Bacteria > Pseudomonadati > Pseudomonadota > Alphaproteobacteria > Hyphomicrobiales > Nitrobacteraceae > Bradyrhizobium > Bradyrhizobium sp. UFLA03-84. Next base: position 757,730 of record NZ_NSJY01000005.1, read on the forward strand.
CACCCGCGTCGCTTCGGCCAATGCGTCAGACAAGTCCGAAGGCTTCTTCTCGAGCTTTGCCCGCAAGGTCGGCATCGGCGGCGCCACCGCCGACGCCAGCAAGACCGCCGCGCCGACCGCGGCCGCACCGGCCAAGCCGAAGGTCGCCGAAGCCAAGCCGCAATCGGTTGTGCGCGTCGCCCCGAAGGCCGAGCCGAAGGTCACCGCCAAGCCCGCACCGAAGCCGCAAGTCGCCACCGCAGCCGCACCGGCGGCGACATCGTCGACCCAGCTCGCCGGCTCCGCACCTGTGGTGCAGACCAACTCGTTCGACACCCGCTTCTCCGCGGTGAAGTAAGCGCGGCTGGCGCACCGCCGCGAGTCGCTGGCGATAAGCATTCCAAACAGCACACGATGTCGTCCCTGCGAAAGCAGGGACCCATAACCACAGGGCTGCGCCGTTGGAGCGCGCTGTGGCTACAGCTTGGCAAGGCCGTTTGCATTCGTGGTTATGGGTCCCGGCTCAAGGCCGGGACGACACCGAATGTGTTGCGCGGCCTCCGGGTCATGATTTCGCGTTCTCGCGGCGCAGCACGTTCGGACTTGCATCTTGTTTCGTCGCTTCGTGAACAGAGAGCGCAGGGAAAGCTGGCATATAGCCGCGCCTCTCTCCCTCGTCATTCCGGGGCTCGCGAAGCGAGAGCCCGGAATCCATAAAGCCACAGGTTTCGGAGATGAATGGATTCCGGGCTCGACGCTACGCGCCGCCCCGGAATGACGAAGAGACAGCGAGAGTGACTTCGCATCACCCTACTGTCGCCACCACATTCCTCTTGCCATGGGGGCGCGGACGATCGTCAGATGACGCACGCGGGAACAGCCGGAGAGATTGCCATGGACGATCAAGCCGTACGCGCGGCGCTGCAGCGCCATTGGGAAGCTTCTGATGCGAGCGATTTCGAGCGCGAGCATGACATCTACCGTGACGATGCCGTGCTCGACTATCCGCAATCGGGCGAGCGGATTCGAGGCCGGCGCAACATTCAGCAAAGCCGCACGGTGCAGCCGAACAAGAAGCGCTTCGCGATCCAGCGCATGATCGGCGGCGGCGATCTCTGGATCACCGAATACATCCTCACCTATGACGACAGCCCGTCCTACGTGGTGAGCATCATGGAATTCCGCGACGGGCTGGTCGCCCACGAAACTCAGTATTTCGCCGAGCCGTTCGACCGTTCGCCTTCACGGGCACATCTCGTCGAGCGCGTCGGCAGAACGTAGCTCAGCACCGGATCGAGGCGCCGTCGCCTGCACACGTCGCCATTTTCATTCGCCGCGGCGTCGCGCGTCTGCTCGGCGCGAGCCCGGACATCTATTCGCGCGTTCGCCGAGCCTTACCGCGAATTTAGCAACCTATCCCTCGAATTAATCCATCGGACAGGACGCCGTAATGCGGCGACGATATTTTTTTGTCAGCGATACGAGGCAACCACACTCAGGAGAAAACATCATGCGAGAGGACAACAATCAGAACCGCCGGCCATCCTCGCGGCGCATCGCGCTGCTCGGTTCCGTTGCAATGATCGGTGCGGCCATCGCGGTCGCAGGACCGCTGGCGCATCGGCCATTTGTCGAACAAGCCTTCGCCGCGGCTCCGACGTCACAGACGCAAGGCCCCGCGGGCTTCGCCGATCTGGTCGCGAAGGTGAAGCCGGCTGTCATTTCGGTTCGAGTGAAGCTCGACGAAGAGAGCAACGCAAACGGAGCCGACGCAGAAGGCCTGCCGCCGTCCTTGCAAGGCACGCCCTTCGAGAAGTTCTTCCGACAGTTCGGTTCCGACGGCAATCCGGGCGGCAAACTTCAGCACCATGAGATCACCGGCGTCGGCTCCGGCTTCTTTATCTCTGCGGACGGTTATGCCGTAACCAACAATCATGTCGTCGACCATGCCAAATCGGTGCAGGTCACGACGGATGACGGCACGATCTATACCGCGAAGGTGATTGGCACCGATCCGAAGACGGACCTTGCGCTCATCAAGGTCGACGGCAAGTCGGATTTCACCTTCGTCAATCTCGAGAGCCAGATTCCGCGCGTCGGCGACTGGGTCGTGGCGGTCGGCAACCCCTACGGCCTTGGCGGCACCGTGACGGCCGGCATCATCTCGGCCGAAGGGCGCGATATCGGCGCCGGGCCCTACGACAACTACATCCAGATCGACGCGCCGATCAACAAAGGCAACTCCGGCGGACCGACCTTTGATACCAATGGCAACGTCGTCGGCGTCAACACCGCGATCTATTCACCGTCGGGCGGTTCGGTCGGCATCGGCTTCGATGTGCCGGCACCGACCGTCAAGATGATCGTCGCCCAGCTCAAGGAGCACGGCACAGTGACGCGCGGCTGGCTCGGCGTGCAGGTGCAGCCGGTCACGACAGGCATCGCCGAGAGCCTCGGCCTGAAGCAGGCCCGGGGTGCGCTCGTCGACGAGGCCCAGCCGGACACGCCGGCGGCGCAAGCCGGTATCAGGCCAGGCGACGTGATCACGGCGGTTAACGGCAACGCGGTCGAGGACTCGCGGACGCTTGCGCGAGAGATTTCAGGGATGGCCCCCGGCAGCTCAGCGAAGCTCGACATCGTTCGCAAGGGCGAAGGGCAGACGCTGACGGTGACGCTCGCCAAGATGCCAAACGAGACCAGGAAAATTGCCCGGGCCGATGAATCCGAGCAGGGCTCATCGAAGGGCGTCCCCCATCTCGGTATGTCGGTCGCTCCGGCAGGCGACGGCGGCGGCGTCGGCAACAGCGGGGTCGTGGTCACGGCGATCGAGCCGGACGGACCGGCGGCCGAGCACGGCCTGCAATCCGGCGATGTCATCCTTGCGGTCGGAGGCAAGAACGTCAGCTCGGCAGCCGATCTCCGCAACGCGCTCTCGGAAGCGAAGTCCGAAGGCAAGCATGATGTTCTGATGCACGTGAAGACGTCCGACAATACCCACTTCGTCGCCATGCCGATCGGCTAGGCATGACTTCGACTTGCCGTCGCGTGTTCTCCAGGCGCGACGGCAGGGGCTCAACATCAGGAAGGCCGCCGCGCTCCGTGCGGCGCGTTCACGTGTTCAACTCTCCAACCGCGCGGGCAAGCCATGAAAATGAAGACATCCCATTTGCGCACGATCGGAATCGTTTGCGCGGCATCGGCCGCCCTGGCCGGCCTGGCGCTGGCGTCGGAGGTCGCTGCCGGCCCTTCCAGGGCCGATCTCGCGCTCCTTGCGGGCGTGATGCAGCTCGTGCAGCAGGACTACGTGCATCCGGTCGATTCGCGCCAGCTCACCGACGCGGCGCTGAAGGGGATGCTGTCGCGTCTCGATCCACACTCCTCCTACATGACCGAGGCGGAATTTCGTGAGTCCAGAGAGGACATTAGCGGAAAGTTCGGCGGCGTCGGCCTCAAGGTCACCGATCACAACGGGTCGCCGACTGTTCTATCACCGATCGACGATACGCCCGGTGCCCGTGCAGGCTTGCAACCGGGCGACGAGATCGTTTCGGTCGACGGCCAGACCACGCGCGGCGTGGACCTGATGGAGGTGATCAGAAAGATTCGCGGGCAGCCGGGAACGACCGTGACATTGACGATCCAGCGCGGCCGCCAGTCACCGTTCGAGGTTCCCCTCACGCGGCAGATCATCAGGGTCCACAGCGTCAAGTCCCGGCTGGAACCGAATGACGTGGGATATCTGCGGATCAGCGAGTTCGGCGAGGAGACGCCGAACGAACTTCACCAGGCCATCTCGACGCTGCAACACGAGGCGGGCGGTAAGCTGGCCGGCCTCGTCCTCGACCTCAGAAATGATCCCGGCGGCCTGCTCGCTTCGGCTGTCGATGTGTCGAGCGATTTCCTCAACGGCGGCACCGTCGTTTCGATCCGTGGGCGCAACGCCAACGACGATCAATTGTTCACGGCCCCGGCAACGAGTGCCCTGCTCCCGGACACTCCAATGGTGGTTCTCGTCAACGGCGCCTCCGCGTCGGCATCCGAAATCGTTGCAGGGGCGCTGCAAGACCGGCATCGCGCGACCGTGATGGGAACGCAGAGTTTCGGCAAGGGATCCGTGCAGACCATCATTCCAATCAAGGATCATGGTGCCTTGCGGCTGACAAGCGCGCTCTACTACACGCCGTCAGGCCGCTCCATTCAGGGTGACGGGATTACACCCGACGTTCTCGTCGAGGCGGCCAAGGACGAGCAAGTCGCGAACTCGCTGGTCTGGCGCGAAGCCCAGCTCCACGGTGCATTCGCCAATCCGGGGGTGCTGCCAAAATCCGACGCCTCGCCGGCTGCGAAGAGCGCATCTGCTGAAGCAACCTCGCCGCCGATCAAGGAGCAGCTGATCGGGAGCGATCGGGACACCCAACTCAAGGCGGCGCTGAAATATCTCGAGCGCTTGCCGGCCGGAAATCCGGCCATCATCCACACCAGCGTGCCGGGATAATCCAGCAAGGCTCGGGAACACGAGCACCGTCGATCGCAGCCGGCACGGAAGCCACGAGGCGCCGTTCGGGAAGTTATCCGCAAGCGACGGCTACATGCCGTGGCTCTCGAACACCTTCTTGCAGCTTCGGCTCAGGCTGTCGCGGTTGGTCTGAAGACAGTTCTGCACGGCTCCGTCATTGCCGAGGTCCTTGCGGCAGAAGCGCTGTGCATCGCGCGAACACGCCTTCTGTTCCGCCGAGGTGCCGGCATGCTGCGCGAGCGCGGCGCTGCTGTTCATCGCGGCAACGGCAAGAAAGGCTGCAATCGAAAAATAACGCATCGGTGAAGTCCTCCCGCGGCCCAACGGCGGCGGAGACATTTCGTTCCTTGGGGGAACCGGGATCCGCGCTGCTTCGCGGACGAGCCCGCGCCCGAGCGGGTAGCGGCCGGCAGCAAGAAAACACGTCGAGAAAAATAGGCTCTGCCTCAATCAGAACCGGAATGCCCTGGAGTAACGGGTCGTCGTCGAACCCTACCTTTCATCTGTGGCTACCGGCATTGCCTCGTTGTCCGGCACACGGTCATTCGCCATCGCTTCGATTATCTCGATGATACGTCGTCGTGCAGCACGATCGCGGATCGAGCGAAAGGCCCGAAGCAGCCGGAACGCGTCCGCTGCGTCTCTTGCCTGCCGTTCCTTCGTCAAGAGTGTCCCCGCATGATCCGGTCGATCCAACAAGCGCAGGAACCGATCGCGGTCCCGAGCTACCGGACGCCCAACAGGAATTCAGCATTCCCTCGCCGGGCCTGCGTTGACCTTCGTCAAAAACGGAAACCGTGTTGCCGGCGCTGATCCTCGGCCGGACCGAGACAACCGGAGCCGACCCGGACGTGTCGGACCACTGCGCCAAAGGCCTTTGCGAGCGGGAGCCGGGCCGGCCGCGATCTCGACGACCTTCGGTACCGCGACCCGTTCGCTGCGCCGCTACGGCGCCAGATACCGCAGCAATTCCGGATCGCTCCGCACCTTGCCCGCCTCGCCCTGCAGCGCGACGCGGCCGCGATCGAGCACATAAGCGTAGTCGGCGACGCGCAGCGCGAGGTCGAGATGCTGCTCGACGATCACGACCGAAATGCTTTTCGCGAGCTCGATCAACCGCTCGGTGATCTCCTCGATCACGCCGATCCAGACGCCTTCGGTCGGCTCGTCCAGCAGCAGCAGTTTCGGATTGCCGAGCATGGCACGGCCGATCGCCAGCATCTTGCGCTCGCCGCCGGACAGCGTGCCGGCTGGCTGCTCGAGCCGCTGGCCGAGCTTCGGGAAGATCGCCAGCACGCGATCGACGGCACTGGCGTCCGAATTGGACAGCGAGCCGACGGCGAGGTTGTCGCGCACCGACAGGCGGGCGAACACCGAATGCTCCTGCGGCACATAGCCGATGCCGGACCGCACCCGCTCCTCGGTGCGGCGGCGGGTGATGTCGCGACCGTCGAAGTGCAGTTCGCCTTGCGAGCTCGCAAGCTCGCCGACGATGGTCTTCATCAGCGTGGTCTTGCCGGCACCGTTGCGGCCGAGCACGGCGACGCCGCCGCGCCAGGGAATGCCGATGTTGACATCGAACAGGACCTGGCTGCGGCCATAACCGGCATCGAGATGCCTGATATCGAGGAAGGATTGGTCAGGCACGGCGAAGATAAATCTCCTGGACGTTCTTGTTGGCCTGGATTTCCGCAACGGTCCCCGACGCCAGCACCTTGCCCTGGTCGAGCACGGTGAGGCGGTCGCAGATGTCGCGGATGAAATCGAGGTCGTGCTCGACGATGACGAGCGAGCAATGCTGCTTGATCGGCTGCAGCAATTCGCCGGTGACGCGGCGCTCCTCGAGGCTCATGCCGCCGGTCGGCTCATCCAGCAGCAGAAGCCGCGGCTTGCCGGCAAGCGCCATCGCGATCTCGAGCCATTGCTGCTGGCCGTGCGACAACGCCGCCGCGGCATCATGCGCGCGATCGGCGAGCCGGAACTGGGTCAGCATCGTCATCACCTGATCGTGCAACTTCCTGCGGGTGCGCGACAGCACGAGATCGAACAGCGAGCACTGCGCCTGCAGCGCCAGCAGGATGTTGTCGTACAGCGTCAGCGTGGGGAGCACCGAGGTGATCTGGAATTTCAGGCTCATGCCGGCGCGGGCGCGCTCGGTCGGCGTGAACGCGGTGATGTCGGTGTTGACGAAGGAGACCTTGCCCGTGGTCGGCACCTCGGCGCCGGCGACGCATTTCATCAGCGTGCTCTTGCCCGAGCCGTTCGGCCCGATCAGGCCGTGAAACTCGTTCTCGCCGACGGTCAGCGCCGCACCGTCAAGCGCGGTGAGCTTGCCGAATACCTTGCTGATCCCTTGCGCTTCAAGGAGCGGCATTGCCGGGCTCCTTTGGGGCCTTGCCGAAGCTGCCGACCCGTTCGCGCTCGCCGAGCACGAAGGAGATCAGCCCGAGCGGGCGGAACATGATCACGAGCAGCAGCAGCACGCCGAGGATGATCGGCCAGACGTCCCGGTAATTGTCCGACAGCCAGAACGACACGCCCTCGATGATCACGGTGCCGATCACCGCGCCTATCAGCGTGCCGGAGCCGCCGAACAACACGTAGAGCACGACTTGGGTCGAGAACACGACGCCCAGCATGTTGGGCCAGACGAAGCCTTCGTGGAAGGCATAAAGGCTGCCGGCGAGGCCGGCGATGGTGCCGCCGACCGCGAAGATGATCGCCTTCAGGTGCTGGGCCTTGTAGCCGAAGAAGGCGATGCGCTGCTCGTTCTCGCGCAGGCCGGCGAGCGCGAGGCCGAATTGCGAACGCACCAGGAAGCGGCAGAGCAGATAGACCACGACGAGGATGCCGAGCACCATGTAGTAGTAGACCGGCCCCTCCTCGAACTCGTAGCTGCCGAGGGTCAGCGGCGGGATCGACGGGATGCCGTTCTGGCCGCCGAGATAGTACCAGCCGCGCGCCAGCCGGTCCGCGGCATAGGAGCCGGTCAGCGTGCCGAGCGAGACGAAGATCACGCTCGAAGGATAGCGCCCGAGCAGCAGGAAACCGCCGAGCAAGAGCGCCGCGGTGAGGCCGATCAGCGTGCCGGCGGGCAGGATCAGCAGGATCGAGGTGACGTTGAGGTCACGCGCCATCAGTGCCACGCCGTAGCCGGCGGCACCGAAGAACAGCGCCTGGCCGAAGCTCATGATGCCGGCATAGCCCCACACCAGATCGAACGACAGCGCGAACAGCGCGAGGATCACCACACGGGTGGCGAACACCGTGAGATAATCCTGCAGCACCCATGGCAGGACCAGTGCAATCAGCAGCACCAGCCCTTCCACGATCGGCAGGACCTTCCATCCTGCCGATGCCTGTCCCGCCGGCGCGCGTGCGGCCGGTGCACCTTCACCCGTCACGACATCTGGTTCCTCACCGACGCGTGCGACGGCCTCGCTTGCTCCACCCATTGATCGCTCAGCACTCCTTGGGATCAACGAGACCGTCGCTGCGCGCCACGATCTCATAGTTCCCGCCTTTGGCAACAGCGGTGTACATCTTCATCTTGCAATGGCGCTTGCCCGGCACCATTTCGGCCGGTCCGCCCGGCCCTTCGGCGATCTTGGCGTGGTCGAGCGCGGCCGCAACCGACTCGCGGTCGACCTTGCCGGCTTCCTTGACCGCGGCTTCCCACAGCTTGAGGCCGCGATAGGTTCCGGTGGCGGCGCTGCCGGCCGCGAACAGGAAATTGCCGGGGAAATCCTTCTCGTAAGCCGCCTGCAGCTTGGCGTCGAACGGATCTTCCTTGGTCAGCACCTTGAAGTAGTCGAGGCAGCTCGCCAGCCCCTCGATCTCGTTGGCCTGATTGATGTTGAGCGTGTTCTCGTCATAGTAGACGCAGGCCAGCCGTCCGCCGTTCTTGAGGAAGCCTGCTTCATAGAGCTGCTTGAAGAACGGACCGACGCCCGGCGGGATCACGGTGTTGAAGACGACGTCGACCTTGTTGGAGATGACGCGGTTCACCGTGGCCGAGAAGTCGACCTGGTCGAGCGGGTAATACTCCTCGAACACGACCTCGCCGCCATTGTCCTCGATCACCTTGCGGGCGTAGACGTTAAGCGTGTGCGGCCAGACATAGTTGGCGCTCGGCAGCGCGAACTTCTTGCCGCCGTTCTTGATCAGCCAGGGAATGAAGGTGTCGCATTGCTGCGCCGGCGTCGGCCCGGTGCAGAACAGATACGGCGTGCACTCCTTGCCCTCGTAGAGCTGCGGATAGATGTAGAGCGTCTTGCCGCGCGCCACGATCGGATCCTTGATCGCGTTGCGCATCGAGGAGGTGATGCCGCCCAGCACCATGTCGACCTTGTCGCGCTGGATCAGCTTGCGGACATTGCCGACCGCGACCGATTCGTTCGAAGCGGTGTCCTCGATGTAGAGCTCGAGCGGCCGGCCGAGCAGGCCGCCGCCGGCGTTGATCTCCTTGATCACCATCTTGGCGACGTTGGCGTCGGCGTTGCCGGCATAGGCGATCGGGCCGGTCAGGTCGGTCGCGATGCCGACCTTGATCGGGCCCTCGGCGGCGTTGGCCCAATCGGGCCTGACGACCCAGCTGCCCACCCCGGTCGCGAGCGCGCCGGTCGCGAAGGCGAAATTGCCCATGAAGCGGCGGCGCGTCAGATTCATGCGTTCAATCGACATGGTGATTAGACCCCTTTCCCAGCAATGAGGCCTTGCGGCCGGAATTTGATGAAGGCGATGGCGAGCACGAAGACGAGCACGTCGGCGACGACCGGCGACATGACCCATGGCAGCGCCGCGCTGAGCGTGCCGATCAGGCCGGCGCCGGCGACCGGGCCGATGAAGGAGCCGACCCCGCCGACCATCACGGCGACGAAGCCCTGAATCAGGAAGCGGATGCCGAGATCGGCGAACAGGCTGAACACCGGCACGATCAAGGCGCCGGCAAGCCCGGCCAAGGCCGCGCCGAACGCAAAGGTCGCGCCGTAGATCAACGGCGTCGAGATGCCCGAGGCGCGCGCCAGCGCCGGGTTTTCCAGCGTGGCGCGGACCCGCAGCCCGAAAGAGGTGCGCGCCAGCAGCAGATAGCAGGCGCCCATCACCAAGAGCGTGATCACGATGATGGTGAAGCGCCAGGCCGAGATATGGACGGAGCCAAGGTCGATCGAACCGCCGATCGGCTCCGGCACGGTGAGATAGAAGCCGCCGATCAAACCGCGGACACTTTCGCGGATGATCAACCCGAGCGCATAGGTGCCGAGCATCGCCACGATCGGCGCGGCGTAGAAGCGCCGGATGATCAGCGCCTCGAGCACGAAGCCGAGCGCGCCGACCACGAAGGGCGCCGCGATCATGCCGGCCCAGACCGGCGCGCCGTGGGCGTAGGCCAGATAGGTCACATAGGCGCCGAGCAGGACGAACTCCCCTTGCGCGAAGTTGAAGATGCCCATCATGCTGGCGATGATGCCGAGCCCGAGCACGACCAGCACGATGATCGCGCCGAAGCTCACGATCTCGAACACCGCGGCGAAGGTGCTAGCCATGGTGTTCGATCCCTCCGGTCTGCGACAAGCGGCGCCTCACATCTTCTTCCAGTCGCCGGCCTGCTCGAAGGCGTGCGCGGCGCGGTAGATGGTGCTCTCCTCGAACATCCGGCCGACCAGCATCAGCCCGACCGGCAGGCCATCGACCATGCCGCAGGGCAGCGACATTGCCGGGTGATGGGTGATGTCGAACGGCGCGGTGTTGGAGATCATCTCGAGCGCGCGGGCGACATATTCCTCGCGGCTGGCATTGGCCTCGGGCAGTTTCGTCGCCTTCATCGGCGTGGTCGGCATCAGCAGCAGGTCGTAGTCCTTGAAGGCCTTGTCGTAGGCCGCCGCGAGCCTCCGGGAAATGTTGAGCGCCTTGCCGTAGAAGCGCGGGCCGAAGGTGTTGTTGATGTAGGTGCCGAGCATCATGAACAGCTTGGTGGTCTCGGACAGCGAATCCGCCTGACGGCGCCAGCCGCGATGGAAATCCATCAGCGAGGTCGAATAGAGGTCGCCGCGGCTGAGGCCGTAGCCGTCGCCGAACATCATGGTCTGGGTCAGGCCTTCGGTGCCGATCGGCGTCCAGATCGCGCCGCCCGCCATGTGCATCGGGATCGAGACATTCTCGACCGACGCGCCGAGGTCCTTGAAGCGCTTGGCCGCCTCGCGCACGCTTTCGTTCACCGCGGCTTCCGCGGTCGGCTGCTCAAAACCTTCCTTGAGGATGCCGATCTTCATGCCCTTGACGCCCTTGCCCAGCGCCTTGGTGTAGTCCTCGACCTTCGGCGCCTTGATGCGCGGATCGTAGCCGTCGTCGCCGGCCAGCACTTCGAGCAGCAGCGCATTGTCTTCCACCGACGCGGTCATCGGGCCGGTGTGGTCGACGTAGATCTCGATCGGCATGATGCCGGTATACGGCACGAGGCCCCAGGTCGGCTTCATGCCGTAGGTGCCGCAGAACGAGGACGGCATGCGGATCGAGCCGCCCTGGTCGCCGCCGATCGCCATGTCGACCTCGCCGAGCGCGACTACGACCCCGGAGCCCGACGACGAACCGCCGGCCGAATAGCCCATCTTGTGCGGATTGTGCACTGGACCGTAGGAGCCGGTATGGCTGCCGCCGGACAGGCAGAAGTGCTCGCAATGCACCTTGCCCTTGATCTCGGCGCCGGCATCCAGCATGCGGGTGACGATGGTGGCATCGAAGTCGGGCACAAAACCTTCCAATGTCGACGAGCCGTTGGTCATCGGCACGCCGGCCAGCATGATGTTGTCCTTCAGCGCAACCGTCTTGCCCTTGAGCTTGCCGGAGGCCGCACCCTTCACCGTCGACTTGCGGTACCAGGCGTTGTGCTTGTTCTCTTCGGGCGCCGGGCGATAGCCGGGCGTGCGCGGATATTTCACCTCGGGCAGTTCGTCCGGCAGCTGGGCGACAAGGTTGTAGGCATCGACCGAGCCCTGCATCAGGCCGCGGAACGAGGCCACGTCCTCATCGGTGAGTGACAGGCCGCACTGCTCGGCGACGGCACGAAGTTGCGTTGGCGTGGGAAGGACGACGGTCACGGCGCTCTCCTGAAGCTTTTGATCCCTGGATGATCCCTCGGCACAGGGCCGGGCTGCGCGTTGACCCGCGCGAACCGCTCACCCTGTTGCTGTATTGAAAACGGAAATATTTTCCTTTTCAAGTATTTTTTCACAAACAGGTTCGCCAGACTGTCGCGTCCAGCCTCAGATCGCCTTGATCACCCTGAAGTCGAGGCCGTCGGCTTCGGCAAGATACATCGGCATCCTGGCGTGGCCGCTGCGAACCGTGACCGGACCCCGCGGGCCGCGATAGACGAGGTTGTCCGCAGCCGCGAGCAGCGGCCGCATGTCCAGCGTGCCGGCGCGGTTGGCGGCGGCCTCGAGCAGGCAGAAGCCTTCATAGGCGGACTCGCCGCACGACCCGATCGGCGGCGCGAACGGCCCGAACATCGCCCGATGGCGGTCCCTGAAATCGTCGCCGGCGTGCGAGCCGACAGAGGGGAAATAGCCGGAGGCGCAGAACAGGTTCTCGGTCTTGTCGGCGCCGATGCCGAGCAGCGACGTTTCGTCGACGCAGCCGGCATAGCGCAGAATGGTGCGGGCGAGCCCGGCATCGGCGAAGGCGCGGTTGAAGGTCACGCTGTCGGTCCCGATCAGCGAGATCAGCACGACATCGGGCTTCGCCGCACGGATCCGCTCCAGCTGCGCCTCGTGATCGTCCTCGCCGACCGGCACGAACTCCTCGCCGACCACCGTGCCGCCGGTCTCCTTGATGTAGCGCTTCACCGCGCGGTGCGATTGCCACGGCCAGACATAATCGCTGCCGATCAGGTACCAGCGCGCGGCGCGCTTGGTCTCGGCGAGCCAGTGGATCGACGGCCGGCTCTGCCAGCGCGGCGTCTCGCCGATCGCAATCACGCCCGGCGTCCGTTCGCCGCCCTCATAGACCGGCGTGTAGATGTAGGGGATCTTGCTGCGGGTGATGAGGTTACGCAGCGCGAGGCGCACCGCGCTGGTGTGCATGCCCATGATGAGATCGACCTCGTCGGACGCGATCGCCTGCTCGGCGCGGTCCAGAACTTCGTCGAGCGGTCCGCCGGCGTCGTAGACCTGGAACTCGATCTCGCGGCCGAGGATGCCGCCGCGCCGGTTGATCTCCGCGACGGCCAGTTGCGCGGTCGAGGTCGTGGCTGGCCCCCACATCCCGGGCGAACCGGAGCAACAGACGAAGCCCGCGACCCGCAGCCGATTGCGCGCGCCGCGCGGACCGAACCCGCTGCGATCCATCGGCGCAAGCATGCGATCCGACGCCGCCGACGCCAGGTTCCTGAACAACAGGGACGGCGGGAACGGGAGATTTCTTGCCGTGACGTTGAGCGTCGAATGCACACCTGCTCCTGTCTGGCACCGCACCCTGGGGCAAGCGCGGCGTCGCCCTCGCGGACGACGGTGCCAAGCTAGATCGTCTTGATCACATTGAAGTCGAGACCGTCGGCTTCGGCAAGATAGATCGGCATTTCGGCGCGGCCATCACGAATGGTGACCGTGCCGCGCGCACCGCTGTAGACGAGGTTGCGCGCCGCTGACGATAGCGGCCCCGTCGACAGCGAGCGGGCCCGGTTGGCCGCCGCTTCGAGGAAGCGCATCCCCTCATAGTTCGACTGCCCGACCGAGCCGATCGGCGGCGCGTGCGCCCCGAACATCGCGCGGTAGCTGGTCTGGAACTCGTCATTGGCGCGCGAGTCGACGCAGCCGAAATAGCCGGAGGCGCAGAACAGGTTCTCGGTCGCGTCCGGCCCGATGCCGAGCAGCACCGTCTCGTCCATCGCGCCCGCATAGCGCAGCGTGGTGGCGGCGAGGCCCGCCTCGGCGAAGGCGCGGTTGAAGGTGATGCTGTCGGTCCCGATCAGGGTGATCAGCACGACATCGGGCTTGGCGGCGCGGATTCGCGCCAGATGCGGCTCGTGATCGTCCTCGCCGAGCGGGACGAACTCCTCGCCGACCACCTGGCCGCCGGCCTCCTTGATGTAGCGCTTCACCGCGCGATGCGATTGCCAGGGCCAGACATAGTCGCTGCCGATCAGGTACCAGCGCTGTGCCTTCTTGACCTCGGTGAGCCAGTGGATCGCCGGCCGGCTCTCGGCCCGCGGCGTCTCGCCGATCGCCATCACGCCGGGGGTCCGCTCGCCGCCCTCATAGACCGGCGTGTAGACATAGGGGATGCGGCCGCTCGTGACCTTGCGCAGCGCAAGGCGCACCGCGGAGATATGCGAGCCCATGATCACGTCGATCTCGTCGTAGGCGATCGCCCGCTCGGCGCGGCGCACGACCTCTTCGATCGGCCCGCCGGCGTCGTACATCGACAATTCGACCTCGCGGCCGCGAATGCCGCCGCGCCGGTTGATCTCCGCAACCGCCAGCACGACGCTGTTGGCGGAGATCGGCCCCCAGATCCCGGGCGCGCCGGAGAAGGTGATGAAATTGCCGATCCGAAGCTTGCTGTCGGTGCCGCCACGGCGCGATGAGCCCGGCTTGACGGTCAAAGCGAGATCGGCCGCGCAGGACGACGGGCTTCGAAACAGGTGCGGCGGCGCGACGGGCAAACCGCCATACGCCTGGTAAGAGACCGTCGAGAGCACGCCAACTCCTGTCTGGGAAGCAATACGCAACGCAGCCAGCGGGCGGTCGCGGCATCCGCCCTTTGGTTGGGGGAATATCCTAGGGGAAAATATTGAATATTCAACAATTGAAGTGCATATAGAAACGGCATGCGTTGCCGGACATTCATTCACCGGGTCAGGAACCAGGTCTCACGCCGTGGCTAAACCGCCGAAAGAAAACTCCCCGATCACCGAACACCTCGCCTACCTGCTCGCGCAAGCCAACCGGGAAATCAACCGGCAGTTGGAGACGCGGCTGGCCAAGGAAGGCGTGCCGGTCGAGCAGTGGCGCATCCTTAAAGTGCTGTCCGACGGCAACGGCCATTCGATGGGCGAGCTCGCGGATGCTGTGCTGCTCAACCATCCGACGCTGACCAAGATGATCGACCGCATGGTGTCGGACGCGCTGGTCTACCGCGTGCAGGACCCCAAGGATCGCCGCAAGGTGCTGATGTTCGTCTCCGACCGCGGCAAGGCGCTGTGCCGCCGGCTCAACTCGCTGGCGGTGAGCCAGGAGGAGCACATCGTCGAGAGCTATGGCGACAAGTCGACCACCGAGCTCAAGCGCCTGCTGGAAAGCCTGATCGGCAGCGCCAACTAAGGCCGCGCCGGCCCATCAAAAAAGACCAGCGGGGAATGTCGGGCCCGGGGCGTTCGGTGCGTCCTGTGGGCGCGCCTGCGGCGCAGCCTTCGCATGCCGTCGCGTAAGGTTCCCCGATCCACCATCAGCGAGGACATCCCCGTCATGACTTCGATCACGCCGTTCCTCTGGCTCGACAACAATGTCCGCGATGCCGTCGCCTTCTACAAATCGGTGTTCCCGAACGCCGAGATCGAGACCGTCAGCGACTTCATGGCGAGCTTCGAGCTCGAGGGGCAGCGGTTCTACGCGCTCAATGGCGGGCCGCAGCACAAGTTCAACGAGGCGGTGTCGTTCTTCCTCAGCGTCGAAACCCAGGAGCAGGTGGACTACTTCTGGGGGAAGCTCACCGACGGCGGCCAGGAATCGCGCTGCGGCTGGCTCAAGGACCGCTTCGGCCTGTCCTGGCAGGTGATCCCGACCGCGCTGAGCCGCTACCTCGGCGATCCCGACCGCAAGGCCGCCGACCGCGTCATGCAGGCGATGCTCAAGATGCAGAAGATCGTGATCGCCGATCTCGACAAAGCCTACGCCGGGTGACGGCGAGGCGGCTGCGACGGGCGGGTCAGCCCCGCCACGTCAGCCCTTGCGGCGGCTTAAGCGTATCTTCCGTGGCAGTGCTTGTACTTCTTGCCTGAGCCGCAGGGGCAATCCTCGTTGCGGCCGACCTTGCCCCAACTCGCCGGATCGTTCGGATTGCGATCGGCAGCGGACATGGCCGGCGCCAGCGAGGCCTGGGCGTAGGTCGCTTCCTGCAGGCTGGCGCGGGCGAACTCGTCCTCGCCGGTGTCGGGATCGAGCTTGTGCGCTTCCATCATCGGCAGCGGCTGCGGCGGCTCGTCCGGCGGCACGATCTCGACCCGCATCAACTGCGCGGTGACCGCCTCGCGCAGATGCGCGCTCATCTCCTGGAAGAGATTGAAGGCTTCGGTCTTGTACTCCTGCAACGGATCGCGCTGGCCGTAGCCGCGCAAGCCGATCACCTGACGCAGATGGTCGAGCATGATCAAATGCTCGCGCCAGAGATGGTCGAGCGTCTGCAGCAGGATGGTCTTCTCGACGTAGCGCATCACGTCCGGGCCCCATTGCGCGACCTTGGCCGCCATGCGCTCGTCGACGTGGTTCTCGATGCGGTTGAGCAGCTCCTCGTCGGCGATGCCTTCTTCCTTGGCCCATTCGTCGACCGGCAGGTCGACATCGAGCACGCGCTTCAGCTCTTCCTTGAGGCCCGCGGTGTCCCACTGCTCGGCATAGGCGTGCTCGGGGATGTGCTTGGCGACCACGTCCTCGACGAAGGCGTGGCGCATGTCGGTCACGGTCTCGACGACGCTGTCGTCCTTCATCAGGTCGACGCGCTGGTCGAAGATCACCTTGCGCTGGTCGTTCTGGACGTTGTCGAACTTGAGCAGGTTCTTGCGGATGTCGAAGTTGCGCGCCTCGACCTTCTGCTGGGCCTTCTCGAGCGCCTTGTTGATCCAGGGATGGATGATGGCCTCGCCTTCCTGCAGGCCGAGCCGCTGCAGCATGCTGTCGAGCCGGTCGGAGCCGAAGATGCGCATCAGGTCGTCTTCCAGCGACAGGAAGAACTTCGAGCGGCCGGGGTCGCCCTGACGGCCGGAGCGGCCGCGCAGCTGGTTGTCGATGCGGCGGGATTCGTGGCGCTCGGAGCCGATGATGTAGAGGCCGCCCGGCTTCTTCACAGTCTTGGCCGGCTTGCTGCCCTTGGCGGCCTCGACCTCGAAATCCTCTTCCGCCTTCAGCACGATCTCGCGGAAGCGCTCGATGTCGGCCTTGATCTGCTCGATCTTCTTGGCCTTCTCGGCCTCGTCAGTGATCCCTGCGGTCTCCTGCTGGATCCGCATCTCGAGCGAGCCGCCGAGCTTGATGTCGGTGCCGCGGCCGGCCATGTTGGTCGCGATCGTGATAGCGCCCGGCACGCCGGCTTCGGCGACGATATAGGCTTCCTGCTCATGGAAGCGGGCGTTCAGCACCGCGAACAGCTTTGCCGGCTTGCCCGCGCGCGCGGCGGCGTAGAGCTTCTCCATGCCGGATTCGGAGGTGAAGTCGATCTGCTTGTAGCCGTGCTTCTTGAGGTAGTCGGCCAGCACTTCCGACTTCTCGATCGACGCCGTGCCGACCAGCACCGGCTGCAGCCGCTTGTTGGCGCGCTCGATCTCGGCAAGGATCGCGGCGTACTTCTCGTTCTGGGTGCGGTAGACCTCGTCGTCCTCATCGAGACGCGCCACCGGCAGGTTGGTCGGGATCTCAACGACCTCGAGCTTGTAGATGTCGAACAGTTCGTCGGCTTCGGTCAGCGCCGTACCGGTCATGCCCGACAGCTTCTGGTACATCCGGAAATAGTTCTGGAAGGTGATCGAGGCCAGCGTCTGGTTCTCGGGCTGAACCGTGACGTGCTCCTTGGCTTCCAGCGCCTGGTGCAGGCCTTCCGAGTAGCGGCGGCCCTGCATCATGCGGCCGGTGAACTCGTCGATGATGACGACCTCGTCGTCGCGGACGATGTAGTCCTTGTCGCGGGTGAACAGCGTGTGCGCGCGCAGCGCCTGGTTGACGTGATGCACGACGGAGACGTTCTCGACGTCGTACAGCGAATCGCCCTTGAGCTGGCCGGCATCGCGCAGCAGGTTCTCGAGCTTCTCCATGCCGCCTTCGGTCAGCGTCACCGTGCGCTGCTTCTCGTCGACCTCGTAGTCGTCCTTCTTGACGAGCTTCGGCATGAAGGTGTCGATGGTGTTGTAGAAATCCGAACGGTCGTCGAGCGGGCCGGAGATGATCAGCGGCGTGCGCGCCTCGTCGATCAGGATCGAGTCGACTTCGTCGACGATCGCGTAGAAATGCTCGCGCTGGACCATGTCCTCCAGGCGGTACTTCATGTTGTCGCGCAGGTAGTCGAAGCCGTATTCGTTGTTGGTGCCGTAGGTGATGTCGCAGGCATAGGCCGCCTTGCGCTCGGCGTCGTCGAGGCCGTGCACGATCACGCCGGTGGTCAAGCCCAGGAAGGCATAGATCTGGCCCATCCAGCCGGAGTCGCGGCGGGCGAGGTAGTCGTTGACGGTGACGACATGGACGCCCTTGCCGGCGAGCGCGTTGAGGTAGACCGCAAGCGTCGCGACCAGCGTCTTGCCTTCACCGGTCTTCATCTCGGCGATGTCGCCTTCGTGCAGCACCATGCCGCCGATCAGCTGGACGTCGAAATGGCGCTGGCCGAGCGTCCGCTTGGCCGCCTCGCGCACCGTGGCGAAGGCCGGGACCAGGATGTCGTCCAGCGTCTTGCCGCCGGCGAGTTGCTGCTTGAATTCGGCGGTGCGGGCCTTGAGCTCCTCGTCCGTCAGTTTGACGAGCTCGGGCTCCAGGGCGTTGATGGCGCTGACGCGGGACTGATACCCCTTGACCCGACGGTCGTTGGCGGAGCCGAAAAACTTGCGGGCGAGCGCGCCGATCATGCGAAATTCCTGTTCTTCGGTCTCGAGTTCGGTCTTGGTTCAGTCTTGAATTTCAGTCTTGGAATACAGCCTGAGATGGTCCGGCGGATCGCCTATCAACTCACCGTGACGCGCTACGGTTCGAGCCCCGACCCGGGGCTCCCTAGCCAATTGAGTGGGAAACGGGCCATCCTGGGTTCAACGGCGAAAAACGCAGCAAAATAAGCGCTCTCACCGCTGACACGGTCGGCCAGAGATATGGCCCGGTCGGGGGGTTGTCAACGCCGCCAAGATGTCAAGGAATTCATCATTTTGACAAGACTTTCGCGTTGCCAATGTAACACGATTGGGCGAGTGTCCGCCCCGCTCGAGCTTCCCCCCTTTAGACCAAGGATTTTGCATGACCACCTCGCCTCCGGAAACCAAAACCGGCCTGCGCCTCGGCCTCGCCACCCTGGCCGCCACGGGCTGTCTTGTCGCAGTGCTGGCTGCCGGCCTCCCGGTCCGCGCCGCGGAATCCGACCCGGTGCTGGCGAAGGTGAACGGTTCCGAGATCCATGCCAGCGACGTGGCGCTCGCCGAGGAGGAACTCGGCCCGAGCCTGCAGCAGATGGACCCCTCGACCCGCAAGGACAACGTGCTGTCCTTCCTGATCGACATGAAGATCGTGTCCAAGGCCGCCGAGGACAAGAAGATCGAGAACAATGATGACTTCAAGAAGCGGCTCGCCTTCACCCGCAACCGCCTGTTGATGGACAGCCTGCTTGCCAGCGAAGGCAAGGCCGCGACCACCGACGACGCCATGAAGAAGGTCTATGAAGAGGCCGCCAAGCAGATCACCGGCGAGCAGGAAGTGCGCGCCCGCCACATCCTGGTCGAGACCGAGGACGAGGCCAAGGCGATCAAGGCCGAGCTCGACAAGGGCGCCGACTTCGCCGAGCTCGCCAAGAAGAAGTCCAAGGACCCCGGCGCCTCCGACGGCGGCGACCTCGGCTTCTTCACCAAGGAGCAGATGGTGCCGGAATTCTCCGCGGTCGCCTTCACGCTCGAGCCGGGCAAGATCTCCGATCCGGTCAAGTCGCAGTTCGGCTGGCACATCATCAAGGTCGAGGAAAAGCGCAACCGCAAGGCGCCCGACTTCGAGCAGGTGAAGGCCCAGATCGAAACCTATGTGACCCGCAAGGCCCAGGCCGACTACGTCGCCAAGCTGCGCGAGGCCGCCAAGGTCGAGCGCATGGACAAGCCGGCCGCGGATGCGGCGGCACCGGCGGATGCCGCCAAGGACGCGCCGAAGCCGGCCGACAACAAGATGGCCCCGGCGAAGAAGTAAACTTCGCGACACTGAACTGATCGAAGTTGCGATGGCCGGGCATGTCCCGGCCATTTTGCTATTTGTGGGGCATCGCCACGGCCACACCAGTACTGTCGTCCCTGCGAAAGCAGGGACCCATACGCCGCGGCCGGTGTTTGTAGACCGGCCTCGTCTTTCCAGAACCCTGCAACAATCGACTTCGGTGGTTATGGGTCCCTGCTTTCGCAGGGACGACACGGAGGATGTCGGCCCGCTCATGACTCCTACAATCTATCCACCGGGCTTCGGGTTCTTTGAACGATTCATGACAGAGCGTTCGCGTCACAGCCCTCTCCCGCTCCAGCCGGCGAGATGATATGCAGCGCTTCCCTCCCCGTAGCCGGAAGCTTGCCGATGTCCACCGCCGTCTCCCCCCTCGCCCCGCCTGACGTTCCCGAGATGCCCGTGATCACGGGTGTGCGGCTTGCGACCGCTGCCGCCGGCATCCGCTACAAGGGCCGCACCGACGTGCTGCTCGCGCTGCTGGACAAGGGCACCACGGTCGCCGGTGTCTTCACCAAGTCGAAATGCCCGTCGGCGCCGGTCGAATGGTGCCGCGCCAAGCTGAAGGGCGGAGCTGCGCGGGCGCTGGTGGTCAATTCCGGCAACGCTAACGCCTTCACTGGCAAGACCGGCAAGGCGTCCACCGCGCTGACCGCGCAGATCGCGGCCAAGGCGGTCGGCTGCTCGACCTCGGATGTGTTCCTCGCCTCCACCGGCGTGATCGGCGAGCCGCTCGATGCCACCAAGTTCGACGGCGTGCTGGCGCAGCTCGCCGAGACCGCGACCCCCGACCTCTGGATGGACGCCGCCAAGGCGATCATGACCACCGACACCTTCCCGAAGGTCGCCACCGCGACCGTCAAGCTCGGCAAGGCCAAGGTGACGATCAACGGCATGGCCAAGGGCGCCGGCATGATCATGCCCGACATGGCGACCATGCTGTCCTTCATCTTCACCGACGCGCCGCTGTCGGCCGGTGTGCTGCAATCGCTGCTCAAGGCCGGCGTCGAGGACACCTTCAATGCGCTGACCATCGACGGCGACACCTCGACCTCCGACACGCTGCTCGCCTTTGCAACCGGCGCTGCGGCCGCCAACGGCGCGCCGAAGATCTCGCGCGCCAGCGATCCGCGCCTGAAGGCCTTCACCAAGGCTTTCCAGAAGATCCTCGCCGACCTCTCCGAGCAGGTGGCGCGCGACGGCGAAGGCGCGCGCAAGCTGGTCGAGGTCGTGGTCGAGGGCGCGACCACCAAGCCGTCGGCTCGCAAGATCGCAATGTCGATCGCCAATTCGCCGCTGGTGAAGACCGCGATCGCCGGCGAGGACGCCAATTGGGGCCGCGTGGTGATGGCGGTCGGCAAGGCCGGTGAACCCGCCAACCGCGACAAGCTCTCGATCTCGTTCAACGGCATCCGCGTCGCCAAGAGCGGCGCGCGCGATCCGTCCTACAACGAGAAGGAGGTGTCGGAGGCGATGAAGGCGCCGAAGATCCAGATCAAGGTCGCGCTCGGCCTCGGCAAGGCGAAAGACCGCGTGCTGACCTGCGATCTCACCAAGGAATACGTCGCGATCAACGGCGATTACCGGTCGTAAGCGCTACACAACGCCACAACCTCCGTCATTGCGAGGAGCGAAGCGACGAAGCAATGACGGGGTTGCTGACAGTCTGGCAGCCGGCCACGATCCTAACTGCTGATCCGCGCGTCGGCGACCGCCTTCTTGAACAGCGCGTTCATCGCGTCCGCGATGCCCTGGGTCGGGCTGACCTCGAAATAGAAGCCCGGCGACGCACAGGCCTGCATGTTCTGCGCGATCTGGCTGTTCGGCGACGGGCCGAACGGACCCTGGTTGAACGGATCGATCCAGGTCATGTACCAGTTGTTGGTCGGCAGTTGCAGATAGGTGGTGTAGAGCACCGCGATCTTGATGCCGCGGTTCTTGATTGCGGTGCAGAGCGCCGGGTTGATCGGCGACTGGCAGCGATTGCTGCCGCTGATCGGCTTCAGGCAGCTTGAATTGGGCTCATCGGCCACGCCGTCGGAAACGAAGAACAGATATTTGAGCGGCGCCGACGACGTGCCGGTACCCGGGTTTGCGATCGCATTGTTGATCTGCGGAAAAATCGCGGTGAACTGGCTGTCCTTGTCCGCGGTATAGGAATCGTTGTTGCCGTAAACGCCCATCAGATCGATGTTGCCCGCCGCCGACTTTGCACTCGACAGGCTGGACGACAGCGAAAACAGGCTTCGCAGGCCGTAGGTCGCCGAGGACGCGCCGAAGTCATAGATCGCCATCCGGAACTGGCTCGAATAGGTCTGGGTCGCCGACGCGGTATCCATCAATTGCTGGGTCGCACTGCGAAGCACGTCGATCCGCGTCGTCACGCCAAGCGATTTCGCCAGATTGTAGTAGTTGTTGGGATCATTGTAGTCGTGGCAGGCGAAGGCGCATTGGTCGTTCGGCTTGAAGCTGTTGCCGGTGGTGGCCTTGACCAGGGCGTCGACGTCCGTCGGCGTGGCGCCAACCCCCATCGACGGCGAATTGTCCAGCAGCAGATAGAAATCGATATAGAGCGGCATGTTCGCGGTCGAGGTCGACGTGCCGGACACGCTCACCTTGCTCCGCCCCATCACGCCGAGGAACATGGTCGGGACGTCGGCGGAGAACTGCACCGTCGAGGTGATGGTGCCGCCGCTCTTGGTCATGGTCGGCGTCACGCCGGTCAGCGTGAAGCCGTTCTGGTTGGAGATGTTGCCGTTGAAGATCTTCCTCGCATCGGCTTCGCCTGCCGAAATCTCACCGTCCGAGGTCATGGCGCCGGCGGCGATGAAGCCGGGCGATGCCTTGGCGACCGATCCGACGCTCGCAGCATCGGCGGCGGATATCAGCTTGCTGCGGATCTGGTTGGCGCGGGAATAGTCGACCGCGCATCCGACCGCGATGAGGAGCGGCAGCAGGGCAAGGCCAAAGATCATCGCGATGTTGCCGGAGCTATCGCGGCGGAAACGGCTGATGGTCCGGATCAAGGTGCTCATGGCTTATGTCGACAAAGAAAATGATGGGTCGATCAACTCCTTCACCCTGCCGGTAGCGAATTAAGGCCGGCTTATCGCGGATGAAGATAAAGGCCAGCGAACACAAATCGTTTGGCTGACGCCGCGGAGCTGGTTAATGAAAGCTTGCAAATTGGAAGGGGCCGCATGGCTGACATCAAGCTGACCCTCGTCGTCGCCTGCGCTTTGGTCGACGCCGACAAGCGCGTGCTGCTGGCGCAGCGCCCCGAGGGCAAGGCGCTGGCGGGCCTGTGGGAATTCCCCGGCGGCAAGATCGAGCCCGGCGAGCGGCCGGAGCAGACCCTGATCCGCGAGCTGCACGAGGAGATCGGCATCACCGTGAGCGAGCCGTGCCTCGCGCCGCTGACTTTCGCCAGCCACGCCTACGAGACCTTCCATCTCCTGATGCCGCTCTACATCTGCCGGCGCTGGGAGGGCATGGCGGTGGCGCGCGAGGGCCAGAATCTGGCCTGGGTGCGCGCCGGCAAGCTGCGCGACTACCCGATGCCGCCGGCGGACATCCCGCTGCTGCCGCATCTGATGGATCTGCTGCTCTGATCTGAACTTGCGGTGCGACCGCTCTGCCAGCTCTCCTGAGGGGCCGTCGCAGGGGTGCGCTGAAAATATCGAAAACAACCCCATGCAAAGCAGCCTCCGCTGCCGGTGTTCGGCATGGCGACTTGACACGTCGGGCAAATCACCGGCATAATTCCATTATTCCGAAATCGTGTAAGCAGCCGTCGCCCGCCTTGTGAGAGAGGCTGGATGGCATCGACGACGGCGATCGACCGTAAGGGACACACCGGTGGATGGCTCCCTCCCCCCTTGCGGGGGAGGGAGCCATGGCATCGGTGCCGCCCTAACAGCTCAACGCTTCGCACCCTTCACTGCGGCCTCCAGACTCGCCTTCGCCGAGCCGGGCTTGAGCGGCTTTTGCTGGCTGTCATGCGGCGCCCAGCCGGACAGCCAGACGATATCGAAGGTGGCGCGGATGCGGCCGTCAGGATCGGCGAAGCGCTCGCCGTAGATCTGCGCCATGCGCAGCATGGTGGCGCGGCGGGTCGGGGTGTGACGGCGCTCGCGCAACACGTTGGTCGCGCCCATGCGCCTGAGATCGGCCATCAGCGCGAACGCGCTCGCATAGCGCACCACGACGCGGTCGACATCGGTCACCGGCAACGCAAAGCCGGCCCGCTGCAACAGCGCGCCGATGTCGCGCAGATCGGCGAACGGCGCGACCCGCGGCGACACCCCGCCCTCGCACTCCGCCTCCGCTGCGGCAAAGCTCTGCCTGAGCTCGGTGAGCGTATCGCCGCCGAGCATCGCGGCAAGCAGCAGGCCATCCGGCTTCAGCGCGCGGCGAAGCTGTGCCAGCACGCCGGGCAGATCGTTGACGAACTGGAAGGCCAGCGCGGAGACCACGAGATCGCGCGATTCCGGCGGCAGACCGAGCGCTTCCACCTCGCTGAAGCCAATCGGATCGACCGACCCGACATGCCTGCGCAGGGCGTCCGCGAGCCCGTCACCCGGCGTCCAGACATCAGCCGCCGCCGAAAAGCTCCGCGATACCGCCTGCAAACGGTCCGCCATGTCCTCCGCGGCGCGCTCGAGCAAGAACGTCGCGGCTCCCTCGCGCCGGGCACGCGTCAGCCGCGCGGCGAGCAATGCGCGATCGAACAGGATGGGGGCTGAGGCCGGGTTCGGTGCCATGCCGGCTGGTTACGCCGGACCGCCGCCGCAGGCAATGCGCCTTGAGCCCGCGTTGCCCAAACGCTAGCCTCGCCCGCCATGGACGCCGAGGTCTCACCGACACGCTCCCTTTCCGGTCACTTGCAGCGCGCGCTTGGCGCGGTAGGGAGCGCGTGGCTGCGCACTACGCGGCTGGCGCTCGACATCGCGCTGCCGACGCTGTGCGTGTCCTGCCGCGAGCCGGTCCATGGCGAGGGCGTCTGCGCGGCCTGCTGGGCCAAATTGTCGTTCATCGCGCCGCCGTTCTGCCCGCGGCTCGGCATTCCCTTTGTCTACGATCCCGGACCCGAATTGCTGTCGATGGAGGCGATCGCCAATCCGCCGGCCTACCAGCGCGCTCGCGCCGCGGTGCGCTATGACGACGTCGCCCGCACCCTGGTGCATGCATTGAAATACCAGGATCGCACCGATCTGGCGCCGACAATGGGTCGCTGGATGGCGCGGGCGGGGAAGGAATTGCTCTCCGAGGCCGACATGCTGGTTCCGGTTCCGCTGCACTGGCGGCGCGGCTGGAGCCGCCGCTACAACCAGTCCGGCGCGCTCGCCAAGGTGATCGCGCGCCACAGCGGCGTCAAAATGGTCTCCGAGGCGTTGCGCCGCACCCGCGCCACCGAGCAGCAGATCGGACTGTCGCGCAAGGACCGCGCCAGCAATGTGCAGGGCGCATTCGGGGTCACTGAGGAACGCAAGGCTGACATCCAGGGCCGCCGCGTGATCCTGGTCGACGACGTCCTGACCTCGGGTGCGACAGTGGATGCCTGCGCACGGGCGCTGCTGCGGGCCAAGGCCGCGCAAGTCGACGTGCTGGTGTTCGCCCGGGTTGTCGATACCCACCGTGCTCCCATATAATCTGACATTCAGGTTCAACCGAGCACACCATGACCGCTGCCATCGAAATCTACACCCGCCCGGGCTGCGGTTATTGCACCGCGGCCAAATCGCTTTTGACGCGCAAGAACGCTGCGTTCACCGAATTGAACGTTGCCAGCAACCCGGCCTATCGCGACGAGATGTACGATCGCGCCGGCGCCGGCTCGACCTTCCCGCAGATCTTCATCGGCAAGACCCATGTCGGCGGCTGCGACGAGCTCTACGCGCTCGACCGCGAGGGCAAGCTCGACGGCCTGCTGAGCAACGGAGGCGGCGCCTGATGAGCACGGACAACATTTTCACCGCCGCCATGGTGCAGATGCGCACCGGATTGCTGCCCGAGCCGAGCCTCGAGCAGGGCACGCGGCTGATCCGCGAGGCGGCGGCGCAGGGCGCCAAATACGTGCTGACCCCCGAGGTCAGCAACATGATGCAGCTGAACCGCAAGGCGCTGTTCGAGCATTTGGCGAGCGAAGAGGACGACAAGTCGCTGAAGGCGTACCGCGCGCTGGCCGCGGAATTGAAAATCCATCTGCATGTCGGCTCGCTGGCGTTGCGCTACTCGCCGGAGAAGGCGGTCAACCGCTCGTTCCTGATCGGGCCCGAGGGCAATGTGCTCGCGAGCTACGACAAGATCCACATGTTCGACATCGATCTGCCGGGCGGCGAGAGCTATCGCGAGTCGGCCAACTATCAGCCCGGCGAGACCGCCGTGATCTCCGACCTGCCCTGGGGCCGGATCGGCCTCACGATCTGCTACGACGTGCGCTTCCCGGCGCTCTATCGCGCCCTTGCGGAAGCCGGCGCGTCGTTCCTCACCGTGCCCTCGGCCTTCACCCGCAAGACCGGCGAAGCGCATTGGCACACCCTGCTGCGCGCCCGCGCCATCGAGACCGGCTGCTTCGTGTTCGCCGCGGCGCAGGCCGGCCTGCATGAGAACAAGCGCGAGACCTTCGGGCATTCGCTGATCATCGACCCCTGGGGCGAGATCCTTGCCGAGGGCGGTGTCGAGCCGGGCGTGTTCCTCGCCGAGATCGATCCCGGCAAGGTCGAGACTGCGCGCAAGACCATTCCCTCGCTGCAGCATGGCAGGCGCTTCGGCATCGCCGACCCCAAGGCCGGCCCGGAGCATCTGCACCTCGTCCGGGGTTCGGCATGATCCGCTACACGCTGCGCTGCGAGCGGGGTCATCAGTTCGAGAGCTGGTTCCAGAGCTCCTCGGCCTATGAATCGCAGGAGCGCCGTCACCTGATCAATTGCCCGTCCTGCAGCTCCGACAAGATCGAGCGCGCAATCATGGCGCCGCGGGTTGTCAGCAAGAAGGGCCGCGAACCGGCCCAACCCGCGCCGGCCGCGCCCGTCGAGGCGGCCGCCAATGAACCGACGTCGCTGATGATGGCGCAGGAACGCGAGCTGCGCAGCAAGCTGAAGGAATTGCGCGACCACATCGTGAAGAACGCCGACAATGTCGGCGACCGCTTCCCCAACGAGGCGCGCAAGATGCATTACGGCGATATCGAGCATCGGCCGATCTATGGCGAGGCCTCGCCCGAGGAAGCGCGTGCGCTGATCGACGAGGGCGTCGAGGTGTCGCCGCTGCCGACGCTGCCGGAAGACCGGAATTGATCTCGACCTGGCAGGTCTGGGCGTTCCTGTCCGCCGTATTCGCCGCCCTGACCGCGATCTTCGCCAAGGTCGGCGTCGAGGGCATCAACTCCGATCTCGCCACCCTGATCCGCACCGTGGTCGTGCTGATCACGCTGTCGGCGATCCTGTTCGCGACCGGGCAGTTCACCCAGGCCGGGCCGATCTCGGCCAGGAGCTGGCTGTTCCTGCTGCTGTCCGGGCTCGGCACCGGCGCGTCATGGATCTGCTATTTCCGCGCACTCAAGCTCGGCCCCGCCACGCTGGTCGCCCCGATCGACAAGCTCAGCGTGGTGCTGGTGGCGCTGTTCGGCGCCGTCTTCCTCGGCGAGCGCCCCTCGGCCTATGGCTGGATCGGGATCGCGCTGATCTCGGCGGGCGCGGTGCTGATCGCTGTAAAGGGCTAAAGCGTTTTCAAGCGAAGTGGGCGCCGGTTCGCGTGAAGAGAACGCGTTGAACAAGAACCTACGCGGCGATCAAGAGCGCGACGCCGATCACGATCAGGACGATGCCGAACACCTCGCGCAGCGAGAACGGCTGCTTGAGCGAGAAATACGCCACGCCCTGCGCGAACAGCACCTCGATCAGCGCCAGCGTGCGCACATTGGCGGCGGCAGTGAGCGCGAACGCCAGGAACCAGAACTGCGACGAGAACGCGCCCATGAAGCCCGCGAACATCGAGGGCCGCCACAGGCCGAGAATCTTCCGCAACACGTCGGGCGCGCGCAGCAACAGATAGACCGACAGGATCAGCGTCTGGACGAACAGGCTCCACATCAGCGTGTAGGAAGCCGCCGTCACGAACGTGACGCCCGGCACCGCGATGATGGCGCCGCGAAAGCTCACCGCCGAGATCGCGAACACAGCGGCGGCGCCAAGGCCGAGCACGGTCGGGCGCAGATCGGCAAAGCTTTTTTGCCCGCCGGGCCTGAGCGCGGTGACGACGACGCCGACGGTCGCGATCATGATCGCGATGACCTTGGCGGCTGTCAGATGGTCGCCGAGGAAGATGAAGCCGAAGATCGCGGTCTGGATCGCCTCGGTCTTCATATAGGCGGTGGTCACCACGAAGGAGCGGTCGTTCATCGCCAGCAGCATGAAGCCGGTGCCGACGATCTGGCTGAGCGCGCCCGACAACAGCCACGGCCAGAACGCGGCCATCGGCCACGGCACAGGGTCGCCGGTCACGATGATCGCGAGCAGAAAGAACACCACCGAGAACGGCAGGCCGAACAGGAAGCGGATATTGGTCGCGCCCCAGGTCCCGAGCGGCCCGGTGAGCTGCCGCTGCATCGCATTGCGCGCCACCTGCCCGAACGCAGCGACGATCGTGAAGGGAATCCAGAGCGAGGAGAGCGTGAACATGCGGGCTAAGGGGTGTGCCGGGCGGGAGTACGCGCGCAGCGTGCCCGGCAGGAGGTATACGGTCAACCTAGACAGTGCATGACTGACTTGCGATCGCGCCACCAACTCGATGTCGTCCCTGCGAAAGCAGGGACTCATAACCACAGGGAGAGGTTTGGGGCATCATGGTCCAACGGACCATGAGACGCCCATCAGGTCTGACGAGATCTGCAGCAGACACGCCCCGAACCCAGATCGCGCTCAACAACATCGGCCGGTGGCTATGGGTCCCTGCGTTCGCAGGGACGACACCGGTGTATCCGCAAATGCCGGGCTAACTCACCTAAGCCGTTAGCAAGAGGCACGCCGACACCCAAACTCCCCGTCGTCCCTGCGAACGCAGGGACCCATAACCACGGGGAGCAGTTCGTGGCACGCCGGTCAGACAAGCAGGTCGCTGAGATCTCGCCATTCCGGATTTTCGCGCTCGATCAGCTCTATCTTCCAGTCACGCTTCCATTTCTTGAGCTGCTTTTCGCGCGTGATCGCTTCCTCGGCGCGTTGATAGGACTCCACAAGAACCAACCGGTAAACGCTGTATGTCTTGACGAACGACGAGCCCTTGCCGTCGCGATGTTGCTCAAGCCGCTTGTGAACGGAATTCGTCACGCCGATATAGAGCGTGCCATGGCGTCGACTTGCGAGGATGTAGACGTAGTACATGCCGGGACCGTGGACCTCGCCCAACCATTGGAGCCGGTGGTTATGGGTCCCTGCTTTCGCAGGGACGACACCTTTCGGATGGCATCAGCGTCTCACATCTCCACCGGTCGCGCCACAAACTCCGTGTCGCCCCAGCGAACGCAGGGGCCCATAACCACAGGGAGCGGATTGGGGCACGATGGCCGGACAGCCGGCCCTACAACAATCGGAACGCTAACCTCGCCCAATTGTCTGGGCCGGCGGCTATGGATCCCTGCTTTCGCAGGGACGACACCTTTCGGATGGCATCAGCGTCTCACATCTCCACCGGTCGTGCCACAAGCTCCGTGTCGCCCCTGCGAACGCAGGGGCCCATAACCACAGGGAGCGGATTGGGGCACGATGGCCGGACAGCCGACCGACAACAATCGGAACGCTGACCTCGCCCAATTGTCTGGGCCGGTGGCTATGGGTCCCTGCGTTCGCAGGGACGGCACCGCCCAGATGGCATCAGCGTCTCACATCTCCACCAGTCGTGCCACAAACTCCGTGTCGCCCCTGCGAACGCAGGGGTCCATAACCACAGGGAGCGGATTGGGGCACGATGGCCGGACAGCCGGCCCTACAACAAATCGGAACGCTGACCTCGCCCAATTGTCTGGGCCGGTGGCTATGGGTCCCTGCTTTCGCAGGGACGACACCTATCGTGTGGTCGAGATCGGAGCCAATGACTCACACCTCTTCCGCCACCACCATGTAGTTCACGTCCATGTCGGTCGAGACGGTCCATTTGTCGGCGAGCGGGTTGTAGACCACGCCGGCCTGTTCGGTGACGGTGAGGTTGACGTCGCCGAGATAGCGTTCGAGCTCGGCGGGGGTGACGAACTTGCTCCAGTCGTGGGTGCCGCGCGGCAGCCAGCGCAGGACGTATTCGGCGCCGACGATCGCCAGCGCAAAGCTCTTCCAGTTGCGGTTCAACGTCGAGACCACCATCAGCCCGCCGGGCTTGAGCATGACGGCGCAGCGCTTGATGAAGGCGCCGACGTCGTTGACGTGCTCGACCACCTCCATCGCCAGCACGATGTCGAAGCGCTCGCGCGCGTCCATATCCTCCACCGTGGTGCAGCGGTAATCGATCGACAGATGCCCCTTGTCGGCGTGCAGCTTTGCCGCGGCAATGTTGGTGGCGGACGGATCGATCCCGATCACCTGGGCGCCGAGCCGCGTGAACGGCTCGCACAACAGGCCGGCGCCGCAGCCGATGTCGAGCAGGCGAAGGCCGGACAGGCAGCTCAGGCTCTTGGCGTTGCGCTCGAACTTGCGGCAGGCGGCGTCGCGGATGTAGGTCAGGCGCAGCGGATTGATCTTGTGCAGCGGCGCCATCTTGCCGCGCGGATCCCACCATTCATCCGACAGTTTCGAGAACTTCGCGACCTCGGCCGGATCGACCGAACCGGAGGAGGCATTGGCGGAGGAACTGGCGGAGGAACTGGAAAGAGTTGTTTGCGGTGCCATGGTTGCGCGCGCCCCTATCGCGCGGTGATCGAATTGCGGAACGACAGCGGCGAGGCGATGGTCTTGATGGTCTCGATGCCCTCGCCGACACCGCGGATGGTGACGTCGCCGTAATTGAGCAGGCGTCCCGCGATGCTCTGGTTGACGTCGACGCTCTCGACCTTGTCGAGGCTCATCTCGAAGGTGCGCCGCTTGATGAAGCCGGTCTTGTGCACCACACGGAAATTGGTGACGTCGGTTTCCGTGGTCCAGCGATGGAACCAGGCCGCGCCGGTCCAGTACAGCGCCGCGACCGCGGCCACGGCGGCGGCCGTCAGGCAGGTCAGCACCAGGCCTTCGACCGTCGTCATCCGCGACAGGATCAGCAGCGCCAGCACCACGATCCAGCCCGCAATCGCCGGCAGATAGAACATCCAGTGCGCATTGGTGGAATACAGCACCTTCTCGCCGGGCTGCAGGATTTCGTCGATATAGCGTCCCATCCAATCCGCCTTCGAGTTACCCGCTAGTCACCCTTGCGCCACAGCCGGGCCGCAACCGCCAGAATCACCCCCGGGGGACCCCAGTAGACCCCTACCAACCGGCTTGCCCCCGAGCGCGGCGCTATGTATACGCGCCTTTCGGTCCCCGCGCTTGCGGTTTTCGGCGTGGGTTAACCTACTTATCCTCTTAAAGGAATAGACGCGTCGTCATGGGCCGCCTCGTGATGAAATTCGGCGGTACGTCCGTCGCCAATATCGATCGTATCCGCAACGTCGCCCAGCACGTGAAGCGCGAGGTCGACGCCGGCCACGAGGTCGCCGTCGTGGTCTCGGCGATGTCCGGCAAGACCAACGAGCTGGTGGCCTGGTGCACTGACGCCTCGCCGATGCACGACGCGCGCGAATACGACGCGGTGGTCGCCTCCGGCGAACAGGTCACCTCGGGCCTGCTCGCCATCGTGCTGCAGGGCATCGGCATCCAGGCGCGCTCCTGGCAGGGCTGGCAGATCCCGATCAAGACCTCGGACGCGCACGCCTCGGCGCGCATCCTCGAGATCGACGGCACCGAGATCATCACCCGCTTCAAGGAGCGCAAGGAAGTCGCCGTGATCGCCGGCTTCCAGGGCATCAATCCCGATACCGGCCGCATCACCACGCTCGGCCGCGGCGGTTCGGACACCTCGGCGGTGGCGATCGCAGCTGCGCTGAAGGCCGATCGCTGCGACATCTACACCGATGTCGACGGCGTCTACACCACCGACCCGCGCGTGGTGCCGAAGGCGCGCCGGCTCGACAAGATCGCGTTCGAGGACATGCTGGAGCTGGCCTCGCAGGGCGCCAAGGTGCTGCAGGTTCGCTCGGTGGAACTCGGCATGGTGCACAACATGCCGATCTTCGTGCGCTCCAGCTTCGACAAGCCTGAGGATATCGACCCGCACGCCAACCAGCCGCCGGGCACGCTGATCTGCAGCGAGGAGGAAATCATGGAAATGCACGTCGTCACCGGCATCGCCTTCTCGAAGGACGAAGCCCAGATTTCCGTGCGCCAGATCGAGGACAAGCCGGGCGTCGCCGCGGCGATCTTCGGGCCGCTCGCGGACGCCAATATCAATGTCGACATGATCGTGCAGAACGTGTCGGAGGACGGCAAGACCACCGACCTCACCTTCACCGTGCCGGCCACCGACTACAACCGCGCCAAGGACACCATTACCTCCGCCAAGGCCAAGATCGGTTACGCCCGGCTCGACACCGAGACCGACGTCGCCAAGGTGTCGGTGATCGGCAGCGGCATGCGCAGCCACGCCGGCGTCGCGGCGAAGGCGTTCAAGGCGCTGGCCGAGCGCAACATCAACATCCGCGCCATCACCACCTCCGAGATCAAGTTCTCGGTCCTGATCGACGCCGCCTACACCGAACTCGCGGTGCGCACGCTGCATACGCTGTACGGGCTGGATCAGGCGTAGGGTTAACGGCGGGCGGGCTCTCTCCCTGCCGTCATTCCCCGGTGCGCAATTGCGCACCTGCGGGCGCGCCACTTGGCACGAGCCCGCAATCCATTGAGCAGCAGGTTCAGTGGATGAATGGATTCCGGGCTCTCACTTCGCGAGCCCCGGAATGACGGGGTAGAGAGCACGGGATACCCTCCACGACCCCCGCCCCGGAGTTAGAATTTCTCTTAGCGGGCGCAGCATTGGGCTGACGCAGAAGTTATTTGCTACTGGCAGGCGTTTTGCTTGGCAAAGCGAGCCTCGATTGGCTATACGGCCAGTCAGGTAGGCTGTCGCAAACTGTGGCACAGTTTGATGATCCCGAATCGGCGGGAACTGGCGCGTGCGGCGACACCGAATGACTAAAATTGTTGTTTTTGACGAGTTTTGCGCCAGCGGCCGGCCGGCCCGGTGCGCCGGCCTCGTGGGGAGGGACTGAAGCATATGCGGAGCGCGTCGGGAGGCCCACGCATCCTGTTGAGACGGCTCCGCGAAACCATGGCGGAGCAAGTCTCCGCGCAGGAGCGCCTCGACAAGATCGTGGTGCTGATCGCGGCCAACATGGTGGCCGAGGTCTGCTCGACCTACGTGCTGCGCGTTGACAACACCCTCGAGCTCTACGCTACCGAAGGTCTGAACCGCGACGCCGTGCACCGCACCGTGCTGAGCGCGCATGAAGGCCTGGTCGGCCTCGTCGCCAGCGAGGCGACGCCGCTCAATCTGTCCGACGCGCAAAGCCATCCGGCCTTCGCCTACCGCCCGGAGACCGGCGAAGAGGCCTACCACTCGTTCCTCGGCGTGCCGATCCTGCGTGCCGGCAACACGCTCGGCGTGCTCGTGGTGCAGAACCGCGCCAAGCGCACCTATGTCGAGGAAGAGGTCGAGGCGCTGCAGACCACCGCCATGGTGCTGGCGGAGATGATCGCCTCCGGCGAGCTTGCCGCGCTGGCGCAGCCCGGCGCCGAGCCCGCCGCCCGGCACTCGCTGCACAAGACCGGCGCGGTGCTCTCCGACGGCATCGCGCTCGGCCATGTCGTGCTGCATGAGCCGCGCGTCGTCATCACCAACTACATCGCCGAGGACCTGCCGAAGGAGGTCAAGCGGCTCGACACCGCGCTCGCCAATCTGCGCGCCGACCTCGACCGCATGCTGGAGCGCGGCGACGTCGCCGACGGCGGCGAGCACCGCGAGGTGCTGGAAGCCTACCGCATGTTCGCCAACGACCAGGGCTGGTCGCACAAGCTGCACGAGGCGGTCGCCACCGGCCTCACCGCGGAAGCCGCCGTCGAACGCGTGCAGTCCGACACCCGCGCGCGCATGCTGCGCTCGACCGATCCTTACCTGCGCGACCGGCTGCACGACCTCGAGGATCTCGGTCATCGCCTGATGCGGCAACTGGTCGGCCAGGACCATGCGCCGTCGCGCGAGCAGCTGCCCGACAACGCCATCCTGATCGCCCGCGCGATGGGCCCCGCGGCGCTGCTCGACTATGACCGCAAGCGGCTGCGCGGCCTGGTGCTGGAGGAAGGCACCGCGAACTCCCACGTCTCGATCGTGGCGCGCGCGCTCGGCATTCCCGCGGTCGGCGAGGTGCCGAACGCGCCCGGCATCGCCGATCCCGGCGATGCCATCATCGTCGACGGCATCTCCGGCGAGATCTATGTCCGCCCCTCCACCGAGATCGAATCCGCCTATGCCGAGCGGGTCCGGTTCCGGGCGCGGCGGCAGGCGCAATATTCGGCGCTGCGCGACAAGGCCTGCGTGACCAGGGACGGCCAGCCGATCGAGCTTTTGATCAATGCCGGCCTGACCATCGACCTGCCGCATATCGACGACACCGGCAGCGCCGGCATCGGCCTGTTCCGCACCGAATTGCAGTTCATGGTGAGCCCGAACCTGCCGCGCTCGAGCGACCAGCTCGCGCTGTACCGCACCGTGCTCGATGCCGCGGGCTCAAAGCCCGTTACCTTCCGCACGCTCGACATCGGCGGCGACAAGGCGCTGCCGTATATGGAGACCGTGGTCGAGGAAAATCCCGCGCTCGGCTGGCGTGCGATCCGGCTCGGCCTCGACCGTCCCGGCCTGTTGCGCGGCCAGATCCGCGCGTTGCTGCGCGCCGGCGGCGGGCGCGCGCTGAAGATCATGTTCCCGATGATCTCCGACATCGCCGAGTTCGACCAGGCCAAGTCGATCGTCGAGCGCGAGCTGACCTATCTGCGCCAGCACGGCCATTCGCTGCCCGAGCGGATCGACATCGGCACCATGGTCGAGGTGCCGGCGCTGCTCTACCAGCTCGACGAGCTGCTGAAGAAGGTCGACTTCGTCTCGGTCGGCTCCAACGATTTGTTCCAGTTCCTGTTCGCGGTCGACCGCGGCAATGCCAAGGTCTCCGAGCGCTTCGACATCCTGTCGGCGCCGATCCTGCGCGCGCTGCGCGACATCGTGCGCAAGGCCAAGAGCGCGAAGAAGGCCGCCTCGCTGTGCGGCGAGATGGCCTCGAAGCCGATCGGCGCGCTGGCGCTGATCGCGCTCGGCTATCGCTCGCTGTCGCTGTCGGCGACCGCGCATGGCCCGGTCAAGGCGATGATCCTCGACCTCGACGCTGGGAAGGCCGAGGCGATGATCAATCCGCTGCTGGACGCGCCGGTCGGCAGCGTCTCGATCCGCGAGGCGCTGACGAAGTTTGCGGAAACCGAGGGGTTGGCCTTGTAGCGACGCTGCCGTCGCCGCTATCGCCCCTTTGCGCCCTTCGCGCCTTCAGCAAATTCGAGATACCGCCATGCTACCCGAAGCCAAACTCGACGTCCTGCTCGCCCATCACGCCTCGCTCGAGGCCGAGCTGCTCGGCGAGGTGAAGTCCGATCGCTATGTTGCGATCACCCGCGAGCTCGCCGAGCTCAATCCGCTGATCGACGCGGTGAAGCTCTATCGCTCTGCCCGCACTGAGCTCGCCGACACCGAGGCGATGCTGGCAGACGCGGGCACCGACGCCGAGATGCGCAGCATGGCGGAAGCCGAGCTCGAGACGCTGCAGGCGCGGATCGGCGAGCTCGAGCAGCAGATCCGGATCGCGCTGCTGCCGAAGGATGCGATGGACGATCGCAACGTGATGCTGGAAATCCGCGCCGGCACCGGCGGCGACGAGGCCTCGCTGTTCGCCGGCGACCTGTTCCGGATGTACGAGCGCTTCGCCGCCCTGCAGGGCTGGAAGGTCGAGGTGATCTCGGCGAGCGAGGGCACCGTCGGCGGCTACAAGGAAATCATCGCCGAGGTGCAGGGCCGCGGCGCCTTCGCCAAGCTGAAATTCGAATCCGGCGTCCACCGGGTGCAGCGCGTGCCCGACACCGAGACGCAGGGCCGCATTCACACCTCGGCTGCGACGGTCGCGGTGCTGCCAGAAGTCGAGGACGTCGACGTCGACATCAAGGACACCGATCTGAGGATCGAGACCATGCGCGCCGGCGGCGCCGGTGGTCAGCACGTCAACAAGACCGAGTCGGCGATCCGCATCACCCATCTGCCGACCGGCATCGTGGTGATGATGCAGGACAGCCGCTCGCAGCACAAAAACCGCGCATCGGCGATGAACATCCTGCGCTCGCGCATCTATGACGCCGAACGCCAGCGCGTCGAAGCCGCGCGCTCCGCCGACCGCAAGGAGAAGGTCGGCTCCGGCGACCGCTCCGAGCGCATCCGCACCTATAATTTCCCGCAAGGTCGCGTGACCGACCACCGCATCAATTTGACGCTCTACAAGCTGCCGCAGGTGATCGCAGGCGAGGCGCTCGGCGAACTGATCGATGCGCTGACCACCGAGCACCAGGCCGCGCAGCTCGCGGCACAGGGCGCGGCGGCCTAGAGCCTTTCCCGTTCCGATGAAATCGGAACGGGGCTCTAGGTTTTTGTCTTGACGCGTTTTCTTCACGCGAACCGGTATCCACTTCGCTCGAAAACGCTCTAACGCGCGACACCGCTTAGGGTTCGTCAGGCTGCGGTGAGGATCTCAGCAGGCGGCGCAAGGCCGGGCTCGCGGCGCGGCGCAGCTCCTCGATGTTCTTCTTCGAGATGGCCTGCAGCTTCTGCTCGCCCTTTGCCGTCAACTTGAGCTGAACCCGCCTGCCGTCCACGGGATCGGTGACCCGGCTGATCAGCCCGAGCTTGGCCATGCGATTCATCAGTTCGACGGCGGAGTGGTGCCGGATCAACAGGAAGCGGGCGATATCGCCGACGCTCGGAGGGCCGGGCTCGACGAAGCCCTTGATCCCGAGCAGCGCCTGATGCTGCTGCGGCGTCAGCCCGGCCTTGCGGGCCCCCTCCTCGCTGAACGCGAGAAACGTCCGCAGCTCGAAGCGAAACTGCGCTAGCGCCCGGTAGTCCACCGTCGCGGCCGCCGCCTTGCGTTTGGGGGCTGCGGCTGGCGTTCGTCGCTGCTTGGCCTGAGGCATTCCGTCGTCCCGTCGCTTGTTCGCTCCGCCGGACGGCAGAAGCCCATGCGACGCTAGCAAGCCCGCGCCGGCCGGACCATCCTACCGCCAGCCTTTGCACGCATGTTTTCAACGGTTTGACTGTCGCACCGCGCGGAGCGGCAGGATCACGGCTGCGGCCAGTGATCGTAGCTCGAGCTCAATATCTTCAAGAGCACGATCTGGAAGGCGACCGGAATCCGCGGGCTGCGGCGGCGGATCGACTTCTCCAGCGCCTCGGTGATCTCGCTCTTGGTGAGATGCCCGGCCGAGGCCCGTTCGACCAGGCCACCCCAGACTTCGGACAGTGACTTGCCGGTATGATGCGGCGCCGGGATCGAGATCCCGCGCGAGACGGCCCAATCGATGATCTCGCGCATGGTCTGCCGTCCGCAATTCCGCGCCGTCGCAAGGTGGCGAGCGGTGAGCAGGCGCAGCAGATCGTCCGGCGGCGTCCAGCCGACCTTCGGCGGCACGTCGTCGGTCAGCTCGACCGACAACTCCTTCAGGACGTTCATCGCGCGGATGCTCAGGCCGCCCGATGGCTCGGCGCCGCCTTCCGCGGTGACGGTGTGCTCCGCGTTATCGGCGCTGCGGCTTGAAGGCTCCTGGATCATCGCTCCCTCACTTACAGGACCCGCACCCGGGCGGTAAACCCTCGATACATCGCGGAACGACATTAATTCTATCGTAGGCCGATATGATTCGACGAAAGGTGACATTGACTAAATATCCCGGTGGGGAATTGTAGCCGTGACGGGCTGCTCCAACGCAGCCGGCG
Organism: Bradyrhizobium sp. UFLA03-84; assembly: GCF_002289535.1. Lineage (NCBI taxonomy): Bacteria > Pseudomonadati > Pseudomonadota > Alphaproteobacteria > Hyphomicrobiales > Nitrobacteraceae > Bradyrhizobium > Bradyrhizobium sp. UFLA03-84. The sequence goes on from NZ_NSJY01000005.1 coordinate 795,470, forward strand.
CATTCAGCCGCCGATCGATCCGATCGGGCGACCAATGAACATGCGCGCCAACAATCAATATAATCGGAGGATATCGAGCGATGAGCACCAAGGATTTTCGGCCGGGCAGCGCATTCAACGTCTCGCGTCGCAGCCTGCTGCAGGCCGGCGCCGGCCTGATCGGCGGCACCGTGTTGCCGGCCTCGATCGCATCGCGGGCATTCGCCGAGGACAAGCCGGCGATCGGGACCTTTCCCGCCGGCACGTCCGGCTCCTCCGCCTTCATCGGCATCTCGGTGCCGCGCACCGGCACCTACGCGGTGCAGGGCGAGGATGAACTGAAGGGCTACCAGCTCGCGATCGAGCACATCAACAGCGGCCACGAGCTGATCAAGAAGATCTCGCCGAAGACCAGCAAGGGCGTGCTCGGCAAGGAATTGAAGTTCGGCGTCGCCGATTCCGCGGCGAAGCCGAACGAGGCGGTGCAGGCGCAGCAGCGCTTCATCTCGGAGAACAAGGCGGTGATGATCACCGGCGGCACGTCGAGCGCGGTCGCGGTCGCGCTGAACAAGCTGGCGCAGCGCGAGAAGGTGATCTTCGTCTGCGGCATCTCCGGCTCCAACGACACCACCGGCAAGGATTGCGTGCGCTACGGCTTCCGCCAGAACTTCTTCGGCCAGACCGCGGCGGCGGCGATCGCGCCGGTGCTGATCAAGCAGTTCGGCAAGAACAAGAAGGCCGCCTACCTGACGCCCGACTACACCTACGGCCACACCGTGACCAAGTCGATGCAGGACTTCCTCGCCCAGGCGGGCTGGACCAGCGTCACCAACCAGGTCTCGCCGCTCGGCGCGCCGGATTACTCGTCATACCTGCTCAATGTCGCGAATTCCGGCGCCGACGTGCTGATCAACGTCAACTGGGGTCACGACGCCGTGCTGTCGACGCAGCAGGCCAAGCAGTTCGGCGTGCTCGACAAGATGAAGCTCGTGGTGCCCTACCAGGTGCCGTTCATCGCCCGCGAGACCGGCGGCCTGATGCAGGGCGTCTACGCCGCGACCGACTACTGGTGGACCATCGAGGACAAGTATCCGCTGGCCAAGATGTTCAACGAGAGCTTCGAGAAGAAGTTCGGCTACAAGCCCGAATGGGGCGCCGAGAACGCCTATGTGAGCTTCGCGCACTGGGCCCGCATGGTCGAGGAAGCAGGCAGCTTCTATCCGCCCGACGTCATCAAGGCCTATGAGAAGGGCGAGACCATCCCCTCGCTGGTCGGCGACGTGCATTACCGTCCCGAGGATCATCAGTGCGTCCGTCCCGTCATCATCGTCCGCGGCAAGATGGAAAAGGAGATGAAGAACAAGGAGGACTATTACGAGGTGGTCGAGATCGTCCCCGGCGACGGCCTCATGCAGAAGCCGGATGCGTTCGGCTGCCATCTCGGCGACTACACCTGATCGACGTGGGACGACTCGGCGCCGTGGGCGGGGCGACCCGATCCGCGGCGCCGCTTTGTGTCGGAACCTATCCTCCATTGACGGGGCCAACTGAACGCACGCCATGATCAACTGGCCAAATTTCGTCTCGCAACTTTTCAACGGGCTGGCGCTCGGCGCGCTGCTCGCGCTGATCAGCTCCGGACTGACGATCATCTACGGCACGCTCGGGGTGCTCAACCTCGCCCACGGCGCCATGTTCATGATCGGCGGCTACGCCGGATACGTGACCTATTCCTACACCGGCTCGTTCATTCTCGCGGTCATCGCGGGCTCGCTGTTCGTGATGGCGCTCGGGGTGGCGATGGAGCGAATCATCATCCGCCATTTCTATCATCGCCCGCATGAGGACCAGCTGCTGGTCACTTTCGGCCTCGGCATCTGCTTCGTCGAGATCGTGCGCCTGATCTTTACCAGCCAATCGCAGGTGGTGCCGCCGCCGGCGCTGCTGCAGGGCATCACCTCGCTCGGCTTCCTGTTCTACCCGACTTACCGGCTCGCCGTCGTCGGCATCGTCGCGGTCGCGCTCGGCGGATTGTTCCTGATACTCTATCGCACCCGGCTCGGCATGATCGTGCGCGCCGGCATCGAGGATTCGGTGATGGTCGATTCACTCGGCATCAACGTCTACCGCGTCTTCATGATCGTGTTCGGCATCGGCGCGATGGCCGCGGGCTTCGCCGGCATCATCAACGCGCCGGTGGTGTCGCTGACGCCCGGCGTCGGCGACGACATCCTGGTCGAGACCTTCGTGGTGGTGGTGATCGGCGGCGTCGGCTCGTTTCCCGGCGCGATCCTCGGCGGGCTGATCGCCGGCGAGATCATCAGCATCACCTCGATGTTCAACCCCGGCTACGCCTACGTCATGCTGTTCGCGGCGATGACGCTCGTGCTCGTGCTCCGACCGCATGGCCTGCTCGGCACGCAGGGCCGCGAATGACGACGGATCCCAAATGCTGAAGCAGCGCCCATACCTGATCGAATTCCTGACCGCCGCGGGCCTGATCCTCGCACCCTTCGTGCTGCCGTGGCTGGGCTTCGCGCCCAATACGGTGAACCGGATCCTGGTCTGGGGCCTGTTCGGCCTCGGCTTCGACATCCTGTTCGGTTTCACCGGCCTGCTGTCGTTCGGCCAGTCGGCGTTCTACGGCACCGGCGGCTTCGTCGCCGCCTATCTCTTGACCCGCGCCGGCTTCCCCAACGTCGTGCTCGCGCTCGTGATCGGCATGATCGCGGCGGCTGCCGCCGGCTATCTGATCGGCCTGATCGCGCTGCGCCGCACCGGCATCTACTTCGCGATGATCACGGTCGCGATCGCGGAGGTGTTCTTCTTCGTCGAGTTCAATCCGCTGTCGGACTTCACCGGCGGCGAGAACGGACTGCCGGGCGTGCCGACCCCGAGCTTCAATCTCGGCTTCACCACGCTGCACTTCACCACCGGCTGGTCGCTCTACCAGTTCCTGGCGCTGTGCTACTTCATCGGCGTCGTGATCGCGCTGCGCATCGTGCGCTCGCCGGTCGGAGCGGTGTTCAGCGCGATCCGCGACAACCCGCTGCGCGCGACCGCGGTCGGCCACAACATCCACGGCTACAAGCTGACCGCCTTCGTGATCGCCGCCGCCTATGCCGGCTTTGCTGGCGGCTTGCTCGGCGTGCTGCAGGCCTTCATGCCGCCCGACGCCTTCACCTTCGACACCTCGGGCCAGCTCGTGATGCAGACCGCGATCGGCGGCCGCGGCACGTTGTTCGGGCCGCTGGTCGGCGCTGCGGTGTGGCTGTCGTTGCAGGATTTCCTGCAGGCGGCGCTCGGGCTCGGCGCGGCCTGGAAGCTCGTGCTCGGCATCGTGTTCGTGCTGCTGGTGTGCTTCCTGCGCCGCGGCATCATCGGCGGGCTCGCCGACCTCTATGGTCTGCTGACCGGCCGGCGCAGCGCCCGGGAGCCGGACGAGAGCGCGCCGGAGGTGGTCGCCGTCGCAAGCACGCCGCACGCCGCGGCCGCTGCCGCTGCGCCGACGCCGGTGCGGCCGCGGCCCGAGGGCAGTCCTTCGGGTCCGATCCTCCAGGCCAAGGGCCTGACCAAGCGCTATGGCGGCCTGCTCGCCAACAGCGACATTGATTTCACGGTCAATCACGGCGAGCTGCGCGGCATCATCGGCCCCAACGGCGCCGGCAAGTCGACCTTCTTCAAGATGCTGACCTGCGAGGTGCACCCGACCTCGGGCACCATCGTGTTCGAGGGCCGCGACATCACCGGCATGAATGTCACCGACGTCTGCCAGCTCGGCCTGACTAAAAGCTACCAGGTCAACCAGCTGTTCACCGGCCTGACCGTGCGCGAGAACCTCGTGATCGCGGCGCTGTCCGGGCTGCGCGGCAAGTTCAAGCTCGACCTGTTCCGCAGCATCGACAGCATCCCCGGCCTGCCCGAGCGCGTGCAGCACACGCTCGAGTTGGTCAACCTCACCTCGCGGCCCGACACGCCGGTCTCCGAGCTCGCCTATGGCGAGAAGCGGCGGCTGGAGATCGGGCTGGCGCTCGCGACGTCGCCGAGCCTGTTGCTGCTCGACGAGCCGCTGGCCGGCATGAGCCCGCGCGAGCGCGTCGAGACCGTGAAGCTGCTGAAATCGATCAGCCAGGGCCGCACCATGATCATCATCGATCACGACATGGATGCTCTGTTCGAGCTCGCCGAGCGCGTCACCGTGCTGCAGGAAGGCCGCGTGCTGGTCGAGGGAACGCCGGAAGAGATCAAGAACAACTCGACCGTCCAGGAAGCCTATCTCGGCGGCGTGCATGGAGTGCTCGCCGCATGAGCCTGCTCGAAGTCAACGGACTGAACAGCTATTACGGGGATTCCCACATCCTGTTCGACGTCTCCTTGCGCGTCGAGCGCAACGAGGTGGTCGCACTGCTCGGCCGCAATGGCGCCGGCAAGAGCACGACGCTGAAGAGCCTGATGGGCGTCGTCACCCCGCGTCGCGGCTCGGTGAGGTTCGACGGCGTCGACATCGCCGGCAGGAAGAGCCACAAGATCGCGCAGGCCGGCATGCAGCTGGTCCACGAGGAGCGCCGCATCTTCGGCAGCCTGAGCGTCGAGGAGAACCTCGTGATCGCCGGCCTGACCGCCTCGCAGCGCTGGCCGCTGGGGCGCATCTACGAGATGTTTCCGCGGCTCCGCGAGCGGCGGAGCAATCGTGGCACCGACCTCTCGGGCGGCGAGCAGCAGATGCTGGCGATCGCACGCGCGCTGGTGCGCGATCCCAAGATCATCCTGCTCGACGAGCCGTTCGAGGGACTGGCACCGGTGATCGTGCGCGACCTGATGAAGGCGTGCCGCGATCTGGCCGAGGCCGGACAGACCATCGTGCTGGTGGAGCAGAACCTCGCCGCGACGCTCGCGCTGGCGCAGCGCATCTACATCATCAACAACGGACACATCGTCCATGAAGGGCCCGCCCAGGAGATCAAGGCGCAGCCCGAGGTGCTGCAGCGCTACCTCGGCGTCTAGTCCGCCAGCGCCGCGATCATGCGCCTGGCGTGATCGGCAAGCACATCCATCTCCGCCTTGACGGTCTGCGCCGGCAGCAGCGCGACACCGGCCTTCACCGGCATCACATGCATGTGCAGGTGAAACACCACCTGCCCGCTGGCAGGCTCGCTGAACTGCTGGATAATGATGCCATCAGCGGAGAACGCCTTCATCGCGGCGATGGCGACGCGCTTGGCCGACCGGGCCACCGCGGCAAGGTCGTCCTCCGCGATGTCGAGGATGCCGCGCGCGGGCGCCTTCGGAATCACCAGCGTATGCCCCGGCGACCGCGGCATGATGTCGAGAAAGGCATAGGTCCGGTCGGTTTCATGGACCTTGAAGCTCGGCACCTCGCCGCGGAGGATCTTGGCGAAGATGTTCTGGTCGTCATAGCCCGGCATGGTCGCGCATTCCGCATCGATATTCGAGGCTTCGACCGTGCGCGGCGGCGGCGACAGGCGCAAGCGATATCGACGCCGCTTCGACCATCGGCTAACAACGCGCGATGAGCATACCCGCCGAACATGGCAGCCAGACCGTCGAGAGCGTCCGGCGCGCGCTCGCCGCGCGTCTTGGGGACGTCAGCGGCGACGATGCCGAGCTCGACGCGCGGCTGCTGGTCGGCGCCGCGCTGGGGCTCGATCTGACCGGCATGGTGACCGGCGCCAGGCGCGCGCTGACGATGGACGAAGCGGACCGCGTTGAAGCCCTCGCGCAGCGCCGCCTTGCCGGCGAACCGGTCGCTCGCATTCTCGGCATCAAGGAGTTTTGGGGACTGCCGCTGCACCTCTCCGCCGCGACGCTGGTGCCGCGTCCCGACACCGAGACCGTGGTCGAGCGCGCGCTCGAACTGCTGCGGGCCGACAATGCGGCCGAGCGCGCACTGCGGATCGCCGATCTCGGCACCGGCTCCGGCGCGATCCTGCTGGCGCTGCTCTCGGAACTGCCCAACGCGCATGGCTTCGCCACCGACATTTCGGCGGAGGCGCTCGAGACCGCGCGCCGGAACGCCGCCGAGCTCGGGCTCGCGGGTCGCACCACGTGGGTCCAGTGCGACTATGCCAGCGGACTAACCGGCACGTTCGACCTGATCGTGTCCAATCCGCCCTACATCCCCTCGGCCGACATCGCCGGTCTCGACATTGAGGTGCGCGCACACGATCCGCGCACGGCGCTCGACGGCGGCGCCAACGGGCTCGACGCCTACCGCGCGCTGATTTCGCAATCTGCGGGTCTTTTGGCCTCGGGTGGATTTCTGGTTGTGGAAGTCGGGCAGGGCCAGAGCGGCGACGTTGAAGCGTTGATGACGGCGTCCGGGTTATCCCCAACGGGGCCGCCCAAGGCCGATCTGGGGGGCATTCCGAGGGCCGTTTCCGCCCGCCGGCCGCCCCGATAAAGTCCTATTGGAACGCAAAAAAACCTCTTGGAATATCCCCGGGGAACGACTACGTTCCGGGCACAACATCGGTGCTGGCCCCGTAAACCGTTACGGGTGATGACCAGGGTTCAGCAGAGCCCGCCGATCGAAAGGTTCCAGGAACGCAGGTCTCACAGAGCGCAATAGCCGAAGCTGTGCTGCTCTCGACCGCCAAGCGAACGAAAGCCTGTTATTGCGCTTGAAGACTTACGCACGAGAACTGGGCCTGTCTCGACGGGCGGAATGATTTGGTCGCTGGCGGGTTTTGCCGGCGGTTGGGGAACGCGTATTTGCTGAACGCGACTTTGCTGAACGAGATGGTCAGCGACATCGAAGCCACTTCGAACGGTATTGCGATTCCGTGCGCCTAGGCGCGCGCCGAATCGGACTTTGCAAATCGGACTTCTGAGAAATCGGACTGTGGACTGCAATAACTTCAGGGCTGGAATAAAAGGCGACAGATGAGAAACGGTCAGAACAACAAGCGGATGCGCAACCGGAATAACAACAATAATAACAACAACAATAACCGGCGCGGCCAGAATCCCCTGACACGGGTGTACGAATCGAACGGACCCGACATCAAGATCCGCGGCACGGCCTCCCACGTTGCCGAGAAATACGTCCAGCTCGCGCGCGATGCACGCTCCTCCGGCGATCCGGTAGCAGCCGAAAACTACTACCAGCACGCCGAGCACTATTACCGGATCATCGCGGCCGCACAGGAGCAGTTCCGGCAGAATCAGCAGCAGCCGCGCCCCGACGCCGAACCGGTCTCAACCGAAGACGGTGACGACGACAGCGACGGCTATTCGAGCTTCGGCCAGGAGCCGGGCTTCGTGCCGCAGCAGCCGCAACCCTTCATGCGGGACAACAGCCAGCAGCCGTACCAGCGCGAGCAGCAGCAGCAGCCGCGCGAGCACCGCGAGCGTGACCAGCAGCCGCGTGAGCACCGCGAGCGAGAGCACCGTCCGCAGCCGCAATATCAGCCGCAACCGCAGAACCAGCCGCAGCCCGCGATGGCCGATGCCGGCGGTGTCGATCGCCTGCCCTCGTTCATCACCGGCGGCGCACAGCCGCAGGTCAACGGTGGCACCTATGAAGGCAACAATGGCGGTGGTGCCGAACGCGGTGAGCGCAGCGAGCGTTTCCCGCGCCGCCGCCGTCGTCCGCACGGTCCGCGTCCCGACATGGCAGCGCAGCCCGCGCCGACCGGCGACGACTTCAATCCGGGCAACGAGTAACGCCTACGCGCAGCCACCCTCCGCTGGAGGGTGGCTGATCCGCGTCACGGCGCGTCGTTCTACGATTCCGAGTGAGTCGACTTCCGCGTCGCCGTCGAGGACGGCACCAGCACCGGCCGCAGCGACGGGATCAGCTGCGTCCGCTCGCGGCGCGCCGGGATCGCGCGATACACCTGCTTGCTGGCTTCCACGATATGCACGCCGGCGAACGGCATCGACAGCGCCGCGCCGACGCGCTCCCACGCCATTGCCGAGCGCAGGAACCAGCTGCCCTGCACCGGCGGCATGAACAGCGCCTCGCCCCATGACGCCGGCGTGAACCAGGTCTGCCGCAACAGCTGGGTGATCTGCGCCCGCGAATAGGGCCGGCCATGGCCGAACGGAGTCGCGTCGGTGCGCGTCCACACGCCGCGGCGGTTCGGGATGATCGCGATCAGCCGCCCCGACGGCGACAGCACCCTCCACACCTCGCGCAATAGCCGCTCGGGATCGTCGGACATCTCCAGCGCATGCACCAGCAGCACGCGGTCGACCGCGGCATCCGGCAACGGCATCGAGAACTCGTCGATCAGGGCCGCCAGCGCCGGCCGGCCGGTCGGCCATTTCAGCACGCCCTGGGCCGCCGGCATGAAGGCAATGCAGCGCTCGCAGGTATCACGGAACAGGCCGAGGTAAGGCGTCGGATAGCCGAGGCCGAGCACGCGCTGGCCCTCCGCGTTCGGCCACCGCGCGTGGATGCCGCGGTTGATCAGCTGCCGCGCCACGATGCCGAGGCGCTGCGAATAGAAATCGCGGAGGTCGATGACGTCCATGGTGCCAGCCTAACATGCCCCTTGCGGCCCGGGAGCGCGGAAATTTGCGTTGCCGCCGGAGCGTTAACGCCATATTTCACACCTATATTGGGCGCGTTAAGAGCCTGATCCGAAAAAGCGGGCACCGGTTTTTCGAAAAGATCATGCTCTGAAATGCCCGTCCCGTTTGTTCGTGGAGATATCATGACCGCCGAAATTCGCACCTTCAGCTGCCTCACCGACAATTTCGGGTACCTGATCCACGATCCCGTAACCAAGGCGACGGCGTCGATCGACGCGCCGGAGGCCGGCCCGATCATCAAGGCGCTGGAGCGCGAAGGCTGGACGCTGACCGACATCCTGATCACCCATCATCATGGCGACCATGTCGGCGGCGTCGCCGAGTTGAAGCAGAAATACGGCTGCCGCGTCGTCGCCCCGCACGACAAGTCGGCGAAGATCGCCAATGTCGACCTGCGCGCCGCCAATGCCGACGTCATCAAGGTCGGCAGTCTGTTGGCCCGCGTGGTCGAGACCCCCGGTCATACGCTCGACCACATCTCCTACGTGTTCGACGGCGAGAAGGCGGTGTTCGCTGCCGACACGCTGTTCTCGATCGGCTGCGGCCGGGTGTTCGAAGGCACCTATCCGATGATGTGGGATTCGCTTTTGAAGCTGCGTTCGCTGCCGGACGATTTCCGGCTGTATTGCGGCCATGAATACACCGCCTCCAACGTGAAGTTCGCGCTCACCATCGAGGCCGACAATCCGCATCTGCAGGCCCGCGCCGCGGAAGTGACGAAGCTGCGCGCCGAGAACAAGCCGACGATTCCCGTGCTGCTCGGCGACGAGAAGAAGGCCAATGTGTTCCTGCGCGCCGACGAGCCCGCGGTCGCGGCCAAGCTGCACATGAAGGGCGCCGATCCGGCGCTGGTGTTCGGCGAGCTCCGCGAGCGCAAGAACAAGTCCTGATGTCACAGCTCTCCGCTGCCGACATCATCGCGCGGCTCGCGCTGAAGCCGCATCCGGAAGGCGGACATTATCGCGAGACGTTTCGCGACGAGCGCGTTGACGCCAGTGGACGCGCGCATTCGACGGCGATCTATTTCCTGCTCGCGCGCGGCGAACGCTCGCACTGGCACCGCATCGACGCCGTCGAGATGTGGCACTATTACGCCGGCGCGCCGCTGACGCTGCGGATCGCGCGGGACGGCGGCTCGCAGCACGCGATCACGCTCGGCCCGGACATCGCGCACGGCGAGCAACCGCAGGCGATCGTGCCGGCGGGCGCCTGGCAGGCCGCGGAAAGCAGCGGCGACTGGACGCTGGTCGGCTGCACCGTCGCGCCGGGATTCGAGTTCGCGAAGTTCGAGCTGGCGCCGAAGGGCTGGGAGCCGGCCTCGTAAGATCGTTCTCCCGTCATCCCCGCGCAAAGGCTAAGCCTTTGTCGCTAGAGGTGCGAGCGAAGCGAGCCTCGAAGGATGAATCGGCCACACGCGGGCCGTCGACCCTTCGAGACGGCCGCGTTGCGGCCTCCTCAGGGTGACGGTCAAGCAGGCTGCGCTCTACCCATCCTACATTCTTTTCCGCAACACCATCTCCTTCGCCGCGATCAGCCCGCCGCCGGCGATCAGGATCGCGGCGATGGCGATGTTGGCGCTGGGCTTGGCAAAGCCTGCTGCAATCAGAAACGCGGTCGAGAGCAGCGGCGTGGCGTAGGACGCGGCGCCGAGCACGCGGATGTCACCGCGCTTCATGCCGATGTCCCAGGCGAAGAATGCCGCACCAACCGGCCCGATGCCGAGCGTGATAACCGCAAGCCATTGCAGCGATGTCACGGGCCACACCGTGGTCTCCACCATCATGTGCACGGCGGCTGCGAGCACCGCCGTCGCCAGGCAGAAGCCCGCGACCGCATCGGTCGGCACCGCCTTGAGCCGGCGCGACATCACCGAATAGGCCGCCCACACGAACGCTGCGACGAAGGCCGCCGCGAAGCCTGGAATCTGCTCTTTCGTAAACGCGCCGGTGTTGCCGGCGAACAGCAGCACGGTGCCGGCGAGCCCGAGCAGCGCGCCGATGATGTGATGGACCGCAAGCCGCTCACCCGGCAGCAGCGAGGAGAACAGCACGATCAGCAACGGCCAGAGATAATTGAGCAGGCCTGCCTCGGCCGGCGGCGCGAACCGCAGCGCCAGGAAATACAGCGCGTGATAGCCGAACAGCCCGCCGACGCCGACGACCCAGGCGACCAGCGGCTGCTTCAAGGCGCCGAACGCCGCCGGCCGCAGCAGGAAGCTTGCGAACGCGACCATCGCGCCTATCGCAAAGGTCATGGCGGCGAGTTGGAACGCCGGGATCGCCCCGGTCGCGACCGTCATGACCGACAGCAGCGACCACATCAGGATGGCGGTCAGTCCGACAAGGGTGGCAGTTCGGGTCGTCATCTGAATTCAATCCGTCGTGGCCGAGCAGATCGTGTGCAGCCACGTCCTTGCTTCGCGCCCCGCGGTTGTAGCGACGAAAATGCCCGGCACAAGGCCGGGCATCACGACTTGATCGAGGGCGCCTGCGACGCGACGACGCTTGCCGCGTCAGGCGTGATACTGGCCGCCGTTCACGGTCAGCGTCGAGCCGGTGATGAAGCCGGCATCGTCGGCGGCGAGGAACACCACGGCGCGCGCGATTTCCTCGGGCTCGCCGAGCCGGTTGACCGGAATCTGCGGGATCACGTTCTTCTCCAGCACGTCCTTCGGCACCGCCTGCACCATTTCGGTGTTGATGTAGCCGGGGCAGATCACGTTGACGGTGATACCGCCCTTGGCGTTCTCCAGCGCCAGCGCCTTGGTGAAGCCGATGTCGCCGGCCTTTGCCGCGGAGTAGTTGACCTGGCCGAACTGGCCCTTCTGGCCGTTGATCGAGGAGATCGAGATGACGCGGCCGAACTTGCGGGCCCGCATGCCCTCGATCACCTGGCGCGTCATGTTGAACAGCGAGCCGAGGTTGGTGTTGATCACGGCATTCCACTGCTCGACCGTCATCTTGTGGAAGGCGGTGTCCTTGGTGATGCCGGCATTGTTGACGAGCACGTCAACCGGGCCGAGATCGGCCTCGACCTGCTTCACGCCGGCCGCACAGGCGTCGAACGAGGCGACGTCCCACTTGTAGACGGGAATGCCGCTCTCCGCCTTGAACTTCTCCGCCGCGGCGTCATTGCCGGCGTAGCTCGCCGCCACCTTGTAGCCAGCCGCTTTCAGCGCCTTGCTGATCGCAGCTCCAATGCCCCGCGTTCCGCCCGTCACCAATGCAACACGTGCCATGTCCGTCTCCTCCTTGGCCGTCTTTTATAACCGGATAACTCCGGCCTACGCACTCACAACGAAGCGCGATGGGATCGTCGCGCTTCAGCTCCCTTTTGAGCATGATCTTTTCGGAGAACCGCTTCACACTTTCCGGATCATGCTCTCGAAACAAAAATGCCCGGCGCAAAGCCGGGCATCTTTTCTATCAGTTCGCGCCGTGGTTGACAGATGATCTTTTCATCACCTAGCCGGCCTCGCTGCCTTTTGTTCAGTCGCGTGCAACGCACATAGCGATGCCCATGCCGCCGCCGATGCACAGCGTCGCGAGGCCCTTCTTGGCGTCGCGCTTCTGCATCTCGTGCAGCAGCGTAACCAGCACGCGCGCACCCGACGCGCCGACCGGATGGCCGATCGCGATCGCGCCGCCATTGACGTTGACCTTGGCCGGATCCCAGCCGAGGTCCTTGTTGACGGCACAGGCCTGCGCCGCGAACGCCTCGTTGGCCTCGATCAGGTCGAGGTCGGCGATGTTCCAGCCGGCCTTCTTCAGCGCCGCGCGCGAAGCGGGGATCGGACCGGTACCCATGATCTTGGGGTCGACGCCGGCCTGGCCCCACGAGACGATGCGGGCGAGCACCTTCTTGCCCTGCTTGGCGGCTTCCTTGGCGGTCATCAGCACGACGGCGGCTGCGCCGTCATTGATGCCGGAGGCGTTGCCGGCGGTCACGGTGCCGTCCTTCTCGAAGGCGGCGCGGAGCTTGGCCATCGCATCGATCGTGGCGCCATGGCGCGGATACTCGTCGGCGTCGACCACGATGTCGCCCTTGCGGGACTTGATGGTGACCGGGACGATCTCGTCCTTGAACCTGCCGGCCTTCTGCGCCGCCTCGGCCTTGTTCTGCGAACCGACCGCGAACTCGTCCTGTTGCGAGCGGGTGATCTGGTACTGCTTGGCGACGTTCTCGGCGGTGTTGCCCATGTGGTAGCCGTTGAAGGCGTCCCACAGGCCGTCCTTGATCATGGTGTCGATCAGCTCGAGGCCGCCCATCTTGACGCCGCCACGCAGATATTGCGCGTGCGGGGCCATGCTCATGGATTCCTGGCCGCCCGCGACGACGATCGACGAATCGCCGTTGAGCAGGGCCTGGTAGCCGAGCGCCACGGTGCGCAGGCCGGAGCCGCAGAGCTGGTTGACGCCCCAGGCCGGGCTTTCCACCGGGATGCCGGCCGCGATTGAGGCCTGGCGGGCGGGGTTCTGGCCCTGTGCCGCGGTCAGGATCTGGCCCATGATGACTTCGGAGACCTGGCCGCCCTCGACGCCGGCACGCTCCAGCGCGGCCTTGATGGCGATCGCGCCGAGATCGTGAGCCGGGGTGGTCGCGAATGCGCCGTTGAAGCTGCCGACCGGGGTGCGGGCGGCGCTGACGATGACGACATCGTCTGACATGGACATCTCCTATGGGTTGTAGCTGGGTTTCTCGACGGCGGGCGGCCGGTTTGGCGGACCTGTCTCTTAATGACTATCCTGTAAATCTCATTGAGGCATGTCAATCGCGCTGACGCGCAAAACGCGCCGCGGCGCACTCAAAATGACGCCCTTGGCACATTCCTGAGCAAATCCTATGCTTTGGAATTAACCGCAAAGCACAAAACGGTAGCCGAACCGCTTTGAAAATGCTTACCTTTGCTGCGATGCGTTGCATTTTGCCCTGCGGCGATGCCGTGGGGTTCCAGGTTCTTCGGTGTTGAAGTGAGAGCCCATGGCAAAATCTGAACAACCGACCACGATCAAGAAATACGCGAACCGGCGGCTCTATAATACCGGTACGAGCACCTACGTGACGCTCGAGGATCTCGCGGCGATGGTGAAGGAAGGCGAGGATTTCCTCGTCTATGACGCCAAGACCGGCGACGACATTACCCGCTCCGTGCTGGCGCAAATCATCTTCGAACAGGAGAACAAGGCCGGGCAGAACCTGCTGCCGACGACCTTCCTGCGGCAGCTGATCCGCTTCTATGGCGACAGCATGCAGATGGTGGTGCCGAAATATCTCGAACAGTCGATCGAGACGCTGACCAAGGAGCAGGAGAAGTTCCGCAAGCAGATCGCGGGTGCCCTGAGCGGTACGCCGTTTGCTCCGCTGGAGGAGCAGGTCCGCCGCAACATGGAGCTGTTCCAGCAGACCTTCTCGATGTTCAAGCCGTTCGTGCCGCAGCGCGGCGGCGCTGAAGCCGAGAAGGTGCCGGAGCCCGCACCTGACGACGGCAACATCGACGATCTCCGCCGCCAGATGAAGGACATGCAGGAACGCCTCGAGCGCATGTCGCAACCGGCGAAGAAGGACGAGTAGGTCCTCCGCGATCGGCCGGGCCCGCCCGGCCGCCATCGGTTCGCAATTCCAACGCTGCCCTTCGAGCCGGCGTCAGGCGCTCGCGGCCTGATCGAACATGTCTTTGCGCACGATGGCGTGCACGCCCCAATTGCCGTCGGCAACCTGCGTGACGCCGAAATCGACGCCGAGCGAGATCAGCGCCAGCGCCTCATCCTCGCTGAGGCGATAGCACTCCATCAGGAATTTGCGCGTCGCCCGGAACGCGTTGCGCAATGCGAGATCGACCGACGATCGCTGGTAGATTTCCGACTGCGCGTTGCGCCCGAGCTCGCGCAGATAATTGCCGTAGCTGAAGCCGTGCAGGATCCACGCCTCCGGCGTTTCCAGCAGCGGGTGCACCAGTCCCTCGACATGCGGCTTGGTCGCCTTGCCGCTCTTGTGCACGATGAAGCGGAACTGGCCGGTGAGCGATAGCTCCAGCGCGGTGCCGTTGACCTCGCCGTCGCCCTGCGCGAAATGCGGATCGCCGATCGAGAACAGCGCGCCGGGCACGGCGACCGGCAGATAGAGTGTGGTGCCCTTGGTGGCGCGCCAATTGTCGACATTGCCGCCGAAATAGCCGGGCGGAATCGAATCGATGATGTCGGATTCGCGCGGCGCCACCGCCATGAAGCCGAAATGCAGCCGCGCCGGAATCCGTACACCGGCGAGCACGCTGGGCCGCTTCTCGACCGTGGTGTGATCGACCGGGACGCCGGGATAGTCCATCGTCTCGTGACGCACGCCGAATGGATCGGTTTGCGGCGTCCAGCGATAGGAATAGACCGCCTGCGCCCATTCGGCCTCGGCATCGGTCTCGAAGATCGTGATGGTCTCGCGCTTGGCCGGCGGATCGATCAGGTCATTGTACTGAAAGCCCCACCAGGCGGCGGCATTGCTGCCGAACGACTTGCCGGCGAAGGCCGGATTGGCCGAGGGCCGCGGCCAGATATCGAGGATCTGGACCTCGAGCACGTCGCCCGGCTCGGCACCGCAGACATGGATCGGACCGGTGCAGATGTGCACGCCGAAGCCTTCGCCGGCGCCGCGGCCGAAGATCGAGCCGTCCATCGGGCCCGCGCCGCGCCGTTCGACCGACTTGCCCTCGGCCGTCCAGTGAAACACGCTCTCGGCGCCGGGATCGCCCTTGATCATCCGCTCGTAGTCATCGAAGGCGTGCTGGGTCAGCGTCTCGATCGTCACCAGCGCACCCGATTGCACGCTCATGACCGGCGGGATGGCGCGGCTGAGATAGCCCCAATGCGCGGTCTCCCTCGACACCTTGAGATGGTGATTTGACGCGCCCCGCCCTTCCGGCGCCTCCGCGGGCAGTGCGATCGGCAGCGCCGGCTCCGGCTGCGCAAGTGTCTCGCGCGTTGCCGGACCTGGCGCGAGCCGCAGCACCGTCGCGGTGCCGCGCGCCAGCCGCGGCCGGCCGCGCGTACGCTCGGCCTCGGCTTCACGCGGCACGGCCTTGCGGAAGTCGCGCGGCGAAGTGCCGTAGGTCGCGCTGAACATGCGGCTGAAATGCGCCTGATCGGTGAAGCCCCAGCGATAGCTGATTTCGGCGATGCGCTGGTCGGCGTAGTTCGGATCGATCAGGTCGTTGCAGCAACGTTCCAGTCGCCGCTCGCGCACATAGGCCGAGAATGTGGTGCTCTGTCGCTCGAACAGCCGTTGCAAATAACGCTGCGACAATCCCTCCTGCCGCGCGATGTCGGCGATGGTCAGGTTGGCATTGCCAAGCTGGGCCTCGATCGCGGCATCGACCCGCCTCAAATGACCAGCCTGCACCTGCGTCATCGCCTCGGCATCGAGCCGCGTCTCGCCGAGCAGCGCGCCGGCGATGAGCTCGGTGACTGCAGCCTCGGCCGTGGCGAGATCGGCCTTGTCCAGGATCGCGAAATTGCCGCCCAGCGTCCGCATCACCGGGCGGACAGCCGCGGCGGCGATCGTCGCACCGAGCACCGCGGGCAGGCGCAGGCGATTGTGCCCGAGCCGGCCGAGCAGCCGCTCGCGTGGCAGTTCGAGCAGCAGGATCTCGAAATCCTCGCGCAGCGTCATGCGCCAGGGCAACTGCAGGTCGCACACCGAGACGTCGTTGTCGGCGAACTCGCAACTGCGTTGGCCGAACGCGATGCTGCCGCGACCATAGGCATGGAAGATGATGGCGACCCGTGCCGGCGTTCCCGGCGACGCCGCATGACCGTTGCAGACGATCTGCTGCTCGGTGGACCGCAGCAGCGCAAGCTGCGCGCCGCTGGTCGAGCGCTTTGTGGTCAACTCGCCGAACTGGAACTGGCCGGCCTCCGGCAATTCGCAATCGAGCTGCAATCCGGCCAGCGCCTCGCGCCAGACCTCCCGCCGGTTTTGCCGCGGGATCGCATCGACCGAAATCCGATAGGTCGTCGCGACCATCACCCCTCCAGGCCGGAGCTCCGCAACGTTCAAGTCTCACAGAGCCGTGAAGGCAGCGTGCACCGATTGCAGGAAGGCGGCAAGCGTGTTGCGGCGGCACGGATTGCCCAGCCTGCGTGCAATCGATGGAGACGCCGCTTTCGTGTGGCAGCGCAATCGGCCGCGAACGCAGCGCAACTTGATCGATTGCGCCCAAATTCTTGACCGTGGCGGCCATGTCGCGGTGCGATGGCAGCGGCCGCAGATGCCTTGCACGCCTTTGCGCCGGCTTTCGCGCCCCGACGACCACAAGCGCACCTGCAAATTATTGGGCGCGCCCGGTCATGTCGGAGCGGCGCGGCACAATGCAGTCTCACGCGCACTTTCGACCCAAGGAGGAGCTCAGGATGTGCGCAGGTGACGACAAGAACTGCCCGGACTTCGAAATGCACCATCGACAGTTCAAGGACACGCTCGACCGGGAACGCCGCTCGTTCCTGCGCTCGAGCTTCGCGGCAGCAGGCGGCGCCGCGGCGATGACCGCCGGCGGCATCTCGCTGGTGACGCCGAAGATGGCGGCGGCCGCCGAGAAGCACCAGCCGGCGCAACGCGCCTATCACCATTTGCCGGCCAACGCCGACACCGTGCATTGGGGCTATTTCAGCAAGTCGCTGAAGCCGCGCGTCGAGATCAATTCCGGCGACTTCATCACGATCGAGGCGCTGACGCACCACGCCAATGACGATGCCGAGCGCATGGTGAAGGGCGATCCCGGGGTCGAGAGCGTTTATCTCTGGACCAAGGAGAAGAAGGGCGTGAACCGGCGCGGCGCCGGCCCGATGGATGCCTCGCTGTTCGGACGCGGTGCCGGCGAAGGCCTCGGCGTGCACATCTGCACCGGGCCGGTGTTCGTGCGCGGCGCGGAGGAAGGCGACGTGCTCGAGTTGCGCATCATCGACGTAGCGCCGCGGCCCTCCGCCAACCCGAAATATTCCGGCAAGGCCTTCGGCAGCAACGCTGCGGCATCGTGGGGCTTCCACTACAAGGACCTGCTCACCGAGCCGAAGCCGCGCGAGGTCGTCACCATCTACGAGGTCGACGCCACCGGCGAGCGCAACTGGGCGCGCGCGGTCTACAACTTCACCTGGACGCCGCAGACCGATCCGTTCGGCGTGGTGCACAAGACCATCGATTATCCCGGCGTGCCGGTCGATCACTCGACGGTCAAGGAGAACCACGGCATCCTGAAGAACGTGCGCATCCCGGTGCGTCCGCATTTCGGCGTGATCGGGCTCGCGCCCAAGGAGGCCGAGTTCGTCGATTCGATCCCGCCGAGCTACACCGGCGGCAACATCGACAACTGGCGCATCGGCAAGGGCGCCACGATGTATTACCCGGTGGCGGTCGAGGGCGGGCTGCTCTCGGTCGGCGATTCCCACGCCTCGCAGGGCGATTCCGAACTGTGCGGCACGGCGATCGAATGCTCGCTCAACGGCACCTTCCAGATCATCCTGCACAAGAAGGCGGACCTCGCCGGCACCGCGCTGGAAGCGCTCGACTATCCGATGCTGGAGACCCAGGACGAATGGCTGGTGCACGGCTTCAGCTATGCCAACTATCTCAGCGAGCTCGGCTCCAGCGCGCAGACCGAGATCTACAAGAAGTCGTCGGTCGACCTCGCTCTGCGCGACGCATTCCGCAAGATGCGCAAATTCCTGATGACGACGAAGAAGCTGACCGAGGACGAGGCGATCTCGCTGATCTCGCTCGGCGTCGATTTCGGCGTCACCCAGGTGGTCGACGGCAATTGGGGCGTCCACGCGGTGATCCGCAAGGACATCTTCGCCGGCGGCGACAGCTGATGACGTGAGATCTGGAGCGCGGTGATCAGCCGATCATCGCGCTTCAGCCGGCGACGGGCACCGTCTTCTCCGCCGGCACGTTCCACGGCCGGTCCGGCGAGGCGAGGCCGATCAGGCGGCCCTGGATGAAGTCGCAGCCCCATTCGCGCAGCATCACGGCGGCTTCCTCGTCCTGCACCCATTCGGCGACCGTCTTGATCTCAAGCCGGCGCGCGAGATCGATCAGCGTCTGCACGAAGGCGCGGTCGTCGGCCGAACGCACGATGTTCTGCACGAAGGCGCCGTCGATCTTGACGATGTCGACGCCGAGCTTGCGCAGGTTGCGGAACGAGGTGTAGCCGGCGCCGAAATCGTCGATCGCGATCCGGCTGCCGAAATTCTTCAGGCGGGTGACGAAGCCGCGGACGTCGTCGATGTCCTGGATCGCGACGGTCTCGGTGATCTCGACGATCAGCCGCTCGCCGACGCCGGGATGCGCCCGCATCAAGGATTCGATGGTGGCCCACCAGTCCGGATCCATCGTGGTGTCCGGCGAGATGTTGAGGCTGAGCTGTACGCCGGGCGCGGAAGCGAGCTCGGCGATCGCGAGCTCCAGCACGCGATGATCGACCAGCCGGATCAGGCCGAGCCGCTCGGCAACCGGCACGATGTCGGGCGCGAGCAGCGCTCGGCCGTCGTCCTGCTCCATGCGGACCAGGCACTCGTAAAATGACGGCTGCCGCGAGCGCGCATCGACCACCGGCTCGAAGCCGATTACGATGCGGCGCTCGTTCAGCGCGGTGACGATCTCGTCGGTGACGCGGATGTTGACGCGGCGCTGCGCATCGCGCTCGACATTCGGCTTCCACAGCGCGAACGAACCGGCGCGGCGGCTCTTGGCTGCATCCAGCGTCTCCTGGGCGCGATTGACCGCCTCTTCCGCCGACTTGGCATGACGCGGGATGGTGACGGCGCCGATCGATGCCGTCACCGACACCGGGCCGGACTTGGTCGGCACGACCTCGTCGCGCACCGCGGCGAGGAAGCGCTCGGCCGCGACATTGGTGTCGTCGACGGTGCAGTTGCGCAGGATCAGGCCGAACTTGTTGCCGGAGAAGCGGCCGAGCATGTCGCCGCTGCGCAACCGGGCGCGAATCCGCTTCGCCACCTCGGCGATGACGGCGTCGGCGACGTCGAAGCCGAAGGCATCGTTGACGCGCGCCAGATGATCGATGCCGATCAACATGAAGGCACAGGCGGTGCGGAAGCGCGCGCACTCCTCGATGCTCTCGGCGAGCGAGGCGATCAGATGGGTGCGGTTGAGCTCGCCCGTCAGCGGATCGTGCCGCGACAGTTTCAGCAGCTGCTCGTCGCGGGCGTGGCGTTCATTGTTGACGCGGACGATGCCCTCTACGCGCGCCGGCCTGCCGTCGGGGCCGGCAAACCAGCAGCCGGTCTCCTCGATCCAGATCACCGGCGCCGAGGTGACGGCCCGTACGCCATATTCGATCCGGTAAGGCACCGGCTCCTCGCTCCGCGCCGGTCCGGCCTGGCCGAGCGCGTCCACGCGAATGCTGCGCGACGGCTCGATCAGCCTGGCGAGCTCGGCGCCGCTGGCAATCGCCGCGACCGGGATGTCCGGGAACACCGTTGCCACATTGTCGCTCCAGGCCATCGCGTCGCTCGCCAGGTCCCAAGCGAAGGTCGCTTGGCCGAGCGAGGCGAGGATGCTGGCAGCTGGCGGGACAGGGGGCATCGAACGTGTCTCGATTTGGGACGGCACCCGGTGATTCTGTACGCTCTCAAGATAGTGGTTCCGGCGAATCCAACGCTAGGAGAAGTTGATAAATAATCTGGAAACCACGTTTTCGACTGCCGCGGAACGAACTGGGGATGGCGGGCATGACCCTTGCCATGAGGGTGTTGCTGAGGGACGCAACGTCCCAAACTATGACGCTCCAACGGGTCGCAGGCGATGTTCAATATCGATCAGTCAGAGGTCCTCGACGGCGAGTTCACCGACACTGCCGCCGTGACCAGTACGGCGCTGGTGCCGCTGGCCGTGGCCACCCATTGGGCGCCCAAGATCCCGCTGCCGCACGGGGACCCTTCATTTCTGGCTCACCTGATCGCAACCGCCGCGCACGAACCGCAGACGCGCGGGCTGCGGCGTGGGTCACTGGCCGATGCGCAGACCGCCTACGGCCCGCATATCGACGAACGCCGCAGCGTGACGCGGCGCACCCGGCAGATCATCTAGCAATTCATCGCGCGATCAGTGGGCCTTAACCGGCCGGCTGCCGTGGCTGTCCTGCGGCACGCCGCGGCGCAGCGACATGTGGGAATGGACGCCGAGCCAGCGCCCGTCGGCCTGACGCGCCAGAATAATCGTCGCCCGCCCCGGCCGGTCGAAGCGGCTGCCGTCCGCGTTGAAGCCGGTGCTGGTCCACGGCGTGATCACCGTGGCCATGCCGCCATCGCCGCTGATCAGCACCTCCGTGTGCGCGAGATCGAAGGCGAAATCCGCGGTGCGGGGCCAGACGTTATCCCACTGCATCTCGGTCAGCGCGTGCGGCCGTGGATCAGTTCCTGATAGGTGCCGAACGAGATGATGTCGGAATGCCAGAACGGACGGGCGGCAGCATAGTCGACCGCCCTGACGCAGGCGGCGAACCGTTCGAGCCAATCGAAGATCGATTGCGTCGTCGTCTGATCGGCGATCGGAAGGGGCGCTTGTTCGCTCATGAGCTGCCCCGAAAACGCTCTAGCGCTGCGGCGCGTCCGACGGCGGCTGGCCACCCGGCTGCAAATCCGGCGAGGTGACGGTGGGCTTTGGCGCGGACTGATCGAGCAGCACGGATTCGGCAACCGACGTTGCCGAAGGAACGGGCGCGGCAGGCGGCGGCGCAGCGGGCGCCGGTGCTGCGACAGGCGCGGGCTCGACACGCGGCGCGGGCTGCGCGACAGGCGCAGGCTGCGGGGCCTCGGGTTGCGATTTGCTGACACTCGGTGCCGGCGCCGCAGCTGCGACCACCGCACGGCGGCGGGTACGCAGCGCAATGCCGGAAATGAAATCGACCAGCGCCAGCAGCGTCAGCAGGCAATAGGTCGAGTTGCCGAATTTCGGCCAGAGCACGAATTCGGCGGCCGCCGCGCCGAACACGATCAGCGACAGCAGATGGTCGGTGAGATATTTCGCGCCGGGGCGCGCGCCCTTGATGACCTCCAGCAGCAACAGCAGCACGCCGGCGGCAAGCAGCATGTCACTGAGGGTGATCTGCCACTGCTCGCCCGACAGCAATGTCAGCCTGATCAGCGGGTCCGTGAAGGATACGCCGGGCATCAGGAAGGCGATGATGTTGTAGACCGCGAGCGGAACGAGCAGCAGCGGAAAACCGACCATCGGGGCTTGCGCCTTATTCAGGGAGAACCAGCAATGCGGCGATGCTCATCTGCTTCGCCGCGGACGCGCCCGTCTTGACCGCACTCGTTGGCCGAATTCGGGCGCAGCGCCGCTTTGGTAAGAACATGAACCGATCGGAAAACGCTAGACGCATTTCCGGATCATGATCCGCGGCGCGGCAGCCGAAGTCCGATCAGGACTCTTTCTTGGCCTTCAGGACCTGGCGGCCCTTGTACATGCCGGTCTTCAGGTCGAGGTGGTGCGGACGGCGCAGTTCGCCGGAGTCCTTGTCCTCGACATAGGTCGGGGTCTTGATCGCATCGGCCGAACGGCGCATGCCACGGCGCGACGGCGAGGTTTTTCTTCTGGGAACGGCCATGACGGTGTCCTCTAGGGTGTTGCGGAGGCATCGTCCGAAATACGGACGTGGCTCAGCGCTTCGAAGCGCAAGCTGCGATGCCGGTAAGGCCGCGCTTATAGAGGAAGGCACTCGGTAAAGCTAGGGCTCGAGACAGCAAAATGCGCCCGAAATCGCGCTCAATCGCCGCGATTGTCGCGCCAGCACCGCGTCACGGTATTGGCCCGGGCCATGTAGGTTCCGGACAGCCTGCGCACCCCCGGACCCGGGTTCCGGGCGCTCCTTTTCACCGGATTCGGCAGAATCGCCGCCAAAAGCGCGGCTTCCCGGGGCGATAGCGCCGCGGCGGACCGGCCAAAGGCATATTGGGCGCCGGCTTCGGCGCCGAATTGCCCGGATGGGCCCATTTCCGCGATGTTGAGGTAGATTTCCAGGATTCGCTGCTTCGGCAGCACGAAGTCGATCCAGAGCGCCAGCGGCAGTTCCAGCCCCTTGCGGATCACGCTGCGGCCGGACCACAGGAACAGGTTCTTGGCCACCTGCTGGGTGATGGTCGAGCCGCCGCGGGCCGGCTCGCCGTCCTCGGCATCGTCGAGCGCCTCGCGCAGCGCCCCCCAATCGACGCCCCGGTGCTTGCAGAAATGGGCGTCCTCCGAACCGACCACGGAGCGGGGCAGATAGGACGACATCGCGGAGAAATCGATCCAATGCCGCATGACCGGGGCCCCACGCAGGGTCCGCCACGCCATCAAGGCCGAAACTGGCTGACCGGTGCGGTAGAACGGCGTCACCAGATAGGGCAGCAACAGCACCGCCAGCAAAACCAGCAATAAAATTCGGACAATGCGCAAAACGAGGGTTCCCGGGGAGGACCTCTTCAGCAAGGATTTGGCACCCGTCCGCCAGGACACGGCCGGCACCGTCAGACGTCTGTCGGATAATTCACGGTTTTTCCAGCACTTTTAAGGCGCGAATCCGTCGCAGGGTGGAATTGACGAAGCCGATCTCATCAACGATTGTCCGGCCGAAAATCGATCTGGAGCAATTCTTAATGACGACCGGTACTGCAGAGTTTTCCAAGCGGCTGGACCAGACCGCGGAGGATACCGAAGCCCTGCTCGCCAAGCTGCTGTCCGATGCGACCGAGAGCGACGAAATCGTGCGCCCGAAGCGGCTGATCGAGGCGATGCGCTATTCGAGCCTCGGCGGCGGCAAGCGGCTGCGGCCGTTCCTCGCGGTCGAGAGCGCCGCGGTGTTCGGCATTCCGCGCGAATCCGCGCTGCTGGTCGGCGCCGCGCTGGAATGCATCCACTGCTACTCGCTGATCCATGACGATCTGCCGGCGATGGACAATTCCGATCTGCGCCGCGGCCGCCCCACCCTGCACAAGGCCTATGACGACGCCACCGCGATCCTCGCCGGCGACGCGCTGCTGACGATCGCCTTCGACATCATCACCCGCGATGCGATCCACAGGGATGCCCAGGTCCGCCTGCTCCTGACCCGCGCGCTGGCGCGCGCCTCCGGCGTCGGCGGCATGGCAGGCGGCCAGATCCTCGACCTTGCCGGCGAAGGCCGCTTCGGCGACCGCGAGCCGGTCGACGTCGCGCGGTTGCAGCAGATGAAGACCGGCGCGCTGCTCCGCTTCGGCTGCATCGCCGGCGCGATCCTCGGCCAGGCTTCGCAGAAGGAATACCAGGCGCTCGACGATTACGGCAAAGCGCTCGGCGAGGCCTTCCAGATCGCCGACGATCTGCTCGACGTCGAGGGCGACGCTGCCGCACTCGGCAAGCCGGCCGGCGCGGACGCCGCGCTCGGCAAGACCACCTTCGTCACCCAGCTCGGCATCGACGGCGCCAAGCAGCGCGTGCGCGACCTGCTGGCGCGGGCCGATGCCGCATTGTCGGTGTTCGGCGACCGCGGCGACGTGCTGCGCGCAGCCGCCCGCTTCGTCGCCGAGCGCAAGAACTAGCTGGAAATCGCCCGAAATGAACAAGGAGTTCGACGACCGCCTTGTTCGTTTCCGCAAGCTGCCGATGCCGGTCCGCGTCGTGGTGGGCCGGCCGCGCACCTTCACTTCGATCGTGGTCGGCATCATCGTCGCGCTGTTGATGCCCGGCTCGTTACGCCTCGTCACGCGCCTGCTTGCCGGCTGGGACGCTTTTGCCGCGCTCTATCTCGTGCTCGCCTATGTGATGATGCTGCGCTGTGGCGTCGCCCACATCAAGCGCAGCGCCATATTGCAGGACGACGGCCGTTTCCTGATCCTGCTGGTGACCGCATTCGGCGCGCTGGCGAGCCTACTGGCCATCGTGTTCGAGCTCGGCGCATCCAAGGGCAGCCCGACCGGACTGGCGGTGGCAATCGTCACCATCACGCTGTCATGGACGATGGTCCACACCGCATTCGCGCTGCACTACGCCCACGAGTTCTATCGCGGCAAGGCACCGGGCGGATTGCAGTTTCCGAGCGGTGATGAGCATACCGACGCCGACTACTGGGACTTCGTCTATTTCTCATTCGTGATCGGCATGACCGCGCAGGTCTCCGATGTCGGCATCACCGACAAGATCATCCGCCGCACCGCGACCGTGCACGGCATCATCTCGTTCGTGTTCAACACCGCGCTGCTGGCGCTGATGGTGAACATCGCGGCGAGCCTGATCTAGTCCAGCGGCAAACTCGCTGGACCTCTCCCGCTTGCGGGGGAGGTCGGATCGCATCGAAGATGCGATCCGGGTGGGGGCTCTCTCCAGGATGCGATTCGTGGAGAGAGCCCCCACCCCAGCCCTCCCCCGCAAGCGGGAGAGGGAGTAAACCTCCTTCGCGGCAAGTGTGATCTCGCTACCGGGCGCTAGTTGCAGACCTCGACGTTGCCGACGTTGCCGCCAGGGCCGCCGCCGCCGCGGTACTCCAGATGGCAGCCGCGCCTGACCGGGCGGCACAGATAGGCATCGCACATGATCTGACCGCTGCCGCCGCCTTCCGCCCTGGCACGGCCCTGCGGGCGCGGAATCTCCGCGGACGGCACCTGCGGCTCGCGCTGCGGATGGAAGGCACGTTCGCGCTCGCGTCGCGACGGACGCTCGTCGCTGTCGCGCTTGGCAACCGGCTTCCGCTCGCGCCGCTTCTCGCACTCATTGTCGTCGTTGAGGAACGAGCCCTCGGCGCAGACGATCCTGGTGCAGCGATCGCCGTCGGCCTTGTAGCCGTGCTCGCAGGCCAGCGGACAGACGCGGGACTGCTTCAGCTTGACGGCATCAAGCGTGTCGACGCTGGCGGCCTTGATGTCGAGCTTGGTGCCGGCATAGCGGTTGAACAGCGTCAGCGAGCGCTGCGACGCCGCGTTCCAGTCGCCATCGACGGCGCCGGTCAGGCAGCCGACGCGGCGCAATTCGGTCTGCACCGATTTGACCACGTCGGCCTCGGGCGAACCGGTCGCCAGAGCCGCCACAGTCGTGCTCTTCTCGGGGGGAGCCGGCGGGGCTGGCGGAGTGGCCGCAGCCTGCGTTGCCGGCTGATCGGGAACCGCCTTGTTCGCCGCGGTGCGATCGGCGAGCGCGGCATCCGCCTGACGCTTCTGCTCGGCAGCGGTGGCCTGATCCTGCGCGACCTGCTTGGCCCGTTCGGCGGCAAGACGCGCCGCTTCGGCGGCCTTCGCGTCGGCCTCGGCCTTCGCCTGCTGCGCCTTCTGCGCGCCCTCAGCGGCGAGCCGTGCACGCTCCTGCTCGGCCAGACGCGCCTTCTCGGTGGCGGCGACGCGCGCGTCCTCGGCCGCGAACTTCTCCAGCTGCAACCTGGCGAGGTTGGCGTAGTAGCCATTCGGATATTGGGCGAGGAAAGCGTTCATCGCGCTTCTGTTGCCGATCTGCAGCGCCAGCTCGTAGTCGCGGCGGGCCTCCGACTGCGGCGTCGGTCCCGGCGCGGCGGGCGGGGCAGCGGCAGCAGCGGCGGGCGCCTGCTTGGCCGGTGCCGGCACCAGCGGCACGTCCTCGCCGCCGAGTGAGCCATAGACGAACGGCTCCTGGCGGTTGTTGGTGGTCTTCAGCACCTCGTCGCGGACATAGCCGAAGGCGCGGCGGACATCGAGACCGGGGGTCGGCAGGAACTTCGACAGCGCGATCGTGAATGGGCTGTTCTTGCCATCGCCGTCGGCCGCCGTAGACCCGGCCTTCGCCGAATAGGCGATCAGCACGTTCGGACTGGTCGGCTCGACCTTGGCGAGGCCCTGCCCGATCGCCCGGGTCGCCAGCGTCCGCTTCATGGTCTTGGCAAACGGGTTGTCGCGGCAGGCATCGAGGATCACCAGCCGCAGCTTCCGCGCCGGCTCGATCGCGACCAGGATGCGGTCGAGCGAAAGCGCCTCGTCATAGACGTCGGTGTCGCGCTCCAGCCGGGCATCGACCGGGATCAGGTAGTTGGCGCCGTCCACCTCGATGCCGTGCCCCGCGTAGTAGACCAGCGCGATATCGGCATCGCGGGCGAGGTCGGCGAATTCGCGCAGCGCGCGGCGGGTCTCGACCGCCGGCAGGTCCTTGCGGAAGTCGACCACGTCGAAGCCGGCATTCTTCAGCGTCGCGGCTATCACCGAGGCATCGTTGACCGGGTTGGCCAGCGGCACGGTGTTCCGATACGCCGAGTTGCCAAGCACCAGGGCCACGCGCTTCTCGGCGAAGGCCGGCTGGCAGATGATCAGCAGAAAAAACGCGACGGCGAGCAGCAATCGATTCAAGTTCAAAGACCCGTTCATGGCGACACTCTGGCCGTTTTCCAGCATGCAGGTCCATCTACCAGAATCAAGCGCGGCACTTTGTGAGGCGCCTCACGATCCGCGCCGGCGTGGACCATGCCATCCTGACGGTTAGTCGACGAAACGGACCGCCGGTTCGGATTTGGCCGGGCACGGGATTTCGTGCACGATCCGGGCAACGAGAACAAGGATACGGAGGACCTGATGCAGGGCACAAGCGCGGCGGTTCCATCCGCCAGGGCCGGCATGGTCGGCGCCAGGTTCGGCGTCATGGCCCGAAACCTCCTCGCCGTCGCGCTGCTGGCCGGCTGCGCCGCGGGCTGCGGCCTGGTCGATGCCGTGTTCGACGGCTTCAAGCACGCCAAGGCCGTCGAGAACGATCTTGTTGCGATGGTCGGGGTCAAGCCGACGGTCGGGTTCAACTGGCACAATGGCCGGCTCACGTCGGTCACCGTCACCTTCCCCAGCCTGCTGCACGACAAGCCGTTGCAGGAACTTGCCGACGCCGCGCGCACCGCGGTCGGCAAGGAGTTCAAGCAGCGCGCCGACGACGTCGTGCTGGCCTTCTCGCTGGGGCCGTCCGAGACGTCCGCGGCACAAGCGGACCAGACACAGGGCAAGAACTTGCCTTGAGCGGATTTATTCCCTGCCTTTTATTCCCCGCCTTGCGTCACGTGCTCCTGATATTGCGGCAGGTCGTCCAGTATCGCGTACCACGGCGCCTTGGAGCCGACGAAGATATGCGCGGTCGGCCGGATCGAGGGCGCATCGCGCAGCGTACCCATCGTGACATGGACATAGGCGCCGTTACGGACCTGCGAATAGAGCAGCGACCCGCAGCGGCCGCAATGCGCGTCGTGGGTGATCTCATCGCCGTAGATCAGCAGACCGTCGGCGCCGCTTGTGACGGCAAACTTTTCGCGCGCAATCCCCGCGAACGGCTTGAACGCCGAGCCCGTGGTGCGCCGGCAGTTCGAGCAGTGACAATTCAGCGCATAGGCAAACGCGTCGGCCACCTCATAGCGCACGTCGCGGCAGAAGCATTCGCCGGTCAGGATAGTTTCATTCGAATTTGCGTTCGAACTTGCAGATGTGGTCACAACTTGCTCCTCACGCAGAATTTTGCCGCCGGCCATGGCGCGATGCGGCGGTTCGCGGCTAAATTCTAGAGCCCTTTCCAATCCGATTGAATCGGAACGGGGCTCGCGATTCTCGTTCGACGCGCTTTCCTCACGCGAACCGGTCCCCGCTTCGCCCGAAAATGCGCCCTAGTAGACCAAAACCCTGCCGGGAGGACTAACCCATGAGCCAAGATCGATCCACCGTCGAGAGCGTCGTCCAAACCTATTTCGACGGCCTCTATGAGAGCAATGCCGACAAGCTCGCCGAAGCCTTTCATCCGAGCGCCGACCTGCGCTGGGTAGAGAAGGGCGAGCTGAAGGTCCTGACCGTGCCGGACTGGCTCGCCTTGGTGCGCAAGCGCACGTCGGCGAAGGCCGAAGGCAAGCCGCGCGAGGACTTCATCGTCACCATCGACCGCTCCGACGACAACACGGCCTTCATCAAGGTGCGTTGCCAGCTGCCGCCGCGCTATTTCACCGACTACCTTGTCGCCATGAAGCTCGCCGACGGCTGGCAGATCGTCTCGAAGTCCTACCGCTACGACCTCAAGGACTGACCGCCGGTCCACTGCGTCTCCACGACGGCTTTGCGACACGGCCAACATCATGATGCGTTTCCACGGAATCGCGTCATGATCCCATCTCCTTGTTTGAGGATGATCTCGGCGCAAACGCGTTCCGCGTTTGTCGCGGGAAAACCGGTTTCCACTTTTCCGGATCATGACCCTGCGGCCCGGCTCCGGCCGGACCGCATTGACTGGCGCCGGTTTCCGGGCGAATTGAGCCCGTGATGGAAGCCAAGTTTCAGATTTTTCTCACTTTGCTCGGGGTGCTGGCGGGAACCGCGCTGGTGGCGCGGCGGACCGATATCGCGCCGGCGATCCTGCTGCTGCTGGTCGGCATCGTGCTGGCCTTCGTGCCGGGCATGCCGTCGCTGGAACTGCCGCCAGAGCTCGTGCTTTTGGTGGTGCTGCCGCCGCTGATCTATTCGGCCAGCGTCGCGATGAGCTGGCGCGAGTTCAAGGCCAACCTGCGGCCGATCATCCTGCTGTCGGTCGGCTGCGTGATCTTCACCGCCTTCATGGTCGCGGCCGCGACCCATTACCTGATCGGCCTGCCCTGGAGCACCGGCTTCCTGCTCGGCGCCATCGTCGCGCCACCGGACGTGGTCGCGCCGCTGGCGATCGCGCGCAAGCTTGGAATGCCGCGCCGCATCCTGGTGATCCTCGAGGGCGAAGGGCTGGCCAATGACGCCACCGCGCTGATCCTCTATCGCTTTGCGCTGGCCGCCATCACCACCGGGCTGTTCTCGCTGCCGAAGGCGACCGGCACGTTCTTCGTCATCGTCGCCGCCGAGATCGCGTTCGGCACCGCGGTCGGCTGGCTCAGCCTGCGCGCCCGCCGCAGAGCCCGGGATCCGCAGGTCGAGATCACGCTGTCCTTGATCACGCCCTATCTCGCCTACTGGATTCCGGAGCATTTCGGCGGCAGCGGCGTGATCGCAACCGTCGCCTGCGGGCTCTATATGAGCTGGAACGGGCCGCTGCTGATTTCCGCCGCGACGCGCCTGCAGGGCATCTTCTTCTGGGATTTGATCATCTACCTGATCGAGGGGCTGCTGTTCCTCCTGACCGGCTTCCAGATGCGCTCGCTGTACGAGAAGTCGAAGTCGTTTCCGCTGCACGACATCCTGACCGCCACCGTGCTGGTCGCCATCATCGTGATCGTTGCGCGGTTCCTGTGGGTGTTTCCCGGCACCTATCTGCCGCGCTGGATCAGCCGGCGGGTGCGCGAACGCGATCCGCTGCCGTCGTGGCGAGCGGTGTTCGTGGTCGCCTTCACCGGCGTGCGCGGCGCGGTCTCGCTGGCCGCGGCGCTGGCGCTGCCGCTGACGCTGCCGAGCGGCGAGGCCTTCCCGTATCGCGACTTGATCCTGTTCGTCGCCTTCGGCGTGATCTTCGTGACGCTGGTCGGGCTCGGCCTCGGACTGCCGCCGGTGGTGCGCTGGCTCGGCCTCGCCAGGGACGGACGCAGCGAGCACATCGCCGAGCACGAGCAGGAAATCGCGGCGCGGCGCGAGGCGCTGAACGCCGCGCTGAAGTCGCTCGACGCCATCACCGACGACCGCGAACTGTCCGACGAGGTGATCAAGCTGTTGCGGTCGCGCCACGAGATCCGGATCAACCAGCTGCCCGACTCGCTCGACCCCGACAAGCACGACGTCTCCGCCACCGGCACCGCGCTGACGCGGGAGCTGATCTCCTCCGAGCGCAAGTTCATCCACATGCTGCTGCGCGACGGCAAGATCACCGACGAGACCAGGCGCCGCATCGAGCGCGACCTGGATCTGGAGGAGGCGAGCCTTTCGAACCGCGAGTATCGAAGGATGCCGCTGTAGCCTCGCCGTCGTCCCGGGCAAGCGCAGCGCGACCCGGGACCCATAACCGCCGTTGCCGATTTGGCGAAGGTTGGGGCCACAGCGGTCGCAACAACGTTGCAGCTGTGGTTATGGGTCCCGGCTTTCGCCGGGACGACAGTGGATATTACTCCGCAGCGGCGTTCTGCCCGGGACCGCCGACGAAGCCCGCGGGATCGCCGAACCGTTCGATCATCACAGCGGTGAGATCCTTGGTCTTGCTGGTGACGCAGGCGCCGGAGCGCACGGTGTAGCGATCCTGGTGCGCGGCATGCGGCGGCGCCTCGCCCTTTTGCAGCGCGCGGGCCGCCTCCATCACCAGCTTGCGGAAATGCATGATGCCGAGATCGGTCGGGCCGAGATGCTCGCGGGTGCGGTCGGCGATCGGGCCCTGGCTGTCCTGCACCGCGGCGTCCTGCTCGGAGACGCCCTTGATGCCGGTGTAGCTCTTGGTCCGCTGCAGCTTGCGATCGATCAGATAGTCATTCGACTTGTTGCGCAGCGGCACGTAATTCTCGTCGACCACGGCCATCACGCCGTTGCCGTTGGCGTAACCGGCCCGCTCCGCCTCGGTCAGCGGCCGGTCGGGATTCCACGCATAGGTGTAGATCCAGCAATTGGTGTCGGTGACCGGCACGAAGGTCTGGCCGAACATGTTCTCGCCCGGCATCGAGCTCGGCGCATAGGAGTGGAACGGCATCAGGAATTGGGCGATGCGCCAGTAGATATTGTCACTGCCGGTGAGCCGGCCGCCGGCCACCGTGAGCCCCGCCTCATGCGGATTGATCTTGATCACCGGCCGCGGATCCTCGGCGATCCAGCGCATGTGGTCGGTCGCGACCCGCGTCAGCGGGTTCACGAAGTGCTTCTTGATGTCGAGGATCTCGTTCTCCTCCTTCTCGAAGGAGAGATGCGCGAAGGTGAAATGCGCGGTGTCGATCGAGCCTTCCACCGCCTGCACCCAATTGCAGTCCTGCCATTTCTTGGTGACGAAGCGGTGCGAGGCCGGCAGCAGCGCCATCTCCAGCGCCGGCAATTCCGGCATCTGATCGGCCGGGCCCATATAGGCCCAGATCATCTCGCCCCATTCGCGCACCGGATAGGACTTGATGCGGATCAGGTCCTTGGCATTGAGGTCCGGATAGGAGGTCGGCATGTCGACGCAGCGGCCGTCGGTATCGAACTTCCAGCCGTGGTAGACGCAGCGGATGCCGCATTCCTCGTTGCGGCCGAGCCAGAGATTGGCGCCGCGGTGCGGGCAGTATTGATCGATGACGCCGACCACGCCTCTCGAGTCGCGGAAGGCAAGCAGTTCCTCGCCCATCACCACGATCTTCTTCGGGTCGCTGTCCGGCTCCGGCAGTTCTTCCGACAGCAGCACCGGAATCCAGAACCGGCGCAGCAATTCGCCCATTCCCGTTCCTGATCCGGCTTCGGTGAGGAACCTGTTGTCTTCGGCGCGGAGCATGGCGTTTCCCCGGGTTGTTTTTGATTTTCCCGGAGCTTGGCGTAGCGGATGCGGAACGTCAATGCGATTGGCTGCGCGGCCGGCAACCCTGCCCCGCCCGCCCATGGATTTACGCCCGCGTTCTGCGCAGCAAGCCGCGTCCGCTGAAAGGGAGTTCAGGGCTGGCCGGCCCTCCCGCTCACGGCTTCACGTAGGCCCACCCCTTTTCCTGCAATTCCATCACGCGCACGACGCCGGACTTCACGACTTCCGCCTGCTTGATGATCGGGATCGACTTGTTCTCGGCCTTCTGCATCTTCTCCTGGGTGTTGCCGCAGGCCTTGAACGACACTTCAGGTGAACTGAGCGCCATTTCCTCGATGCGCGCCTTCACCGGTGAGGTATCCTCGCGCAGCATGTGCAGGCCCGGGCCGAAGGTGACGACTTCGATCTTCACCTTCTCGCCGATGCCCTTGTAATACTCGGCCACGTTCGTTGCGTTGTTGAGCGTGAGATTCATGGCGGCAGGATCATTGCTGTTCACCTGCAGGATCAGGTGATGCTCCTTCCCGTTCGGCACCGCCGGATCGTGCATGCGAGCCAATGCGGAGCGCTTGCGAGCATCGGCAGTGGCCCGCGGCGTTTCAGGTTTCCGGGCGCCAGTCGCCGCGTGAGGCGCAGTCTGCGCGGTCGGGCCCCAGCTTTTTCCGTCTTGCTGGGCCACCGCAAATGGCGTGGAAGCCAGCACAGCGAGGCTGGCCACCGCAACGAATTTCGCAACAGATTTAAAATTGCACATCAAGCATCTCCATCTCGAAAAATTGGCAGGCACACACTTTCAATGGCTGGGTCTTGCGACGGCGAGCGGCCATTTGCAGACCCCGGCCATCCTCGTGCGCATCGCGTCCAACCCCGCGAGCGAGAAGGTCGCATCCTGGGCAGCCCCGGCGCCGCGTGAGAGGTGGACGGCAAGCACCGCGTTATCGGGAAGCGATTGCAACAGGCGAACGACATCGCCAGCGACGGCGACACCGGAACCAACCGCCGGCATGGTTGCGGCGACCTGCACCGGTGAACCGCCGTTGATGCGGTAGGAAATCGCATAGCCGTCGCCCCGGCCCGAGATGGCTGGTCCCGAGAAGGACAATTCGGTCCGCCCGCCGCGACACCGGATCGACAGCTTGACGGATGAATCGACCGAGTCGGACGTTGTCGCAGTTGCGATCGGTGAATAGTCCACCGGCGACGTCGTCTCGCTGATCGTCCAACGGTCCGCCTTCGACGCTTCGCGGCGAGCCGGTGCGGCCGCATGCGACAGCTTGTCGAGGCACTCCAGCCGCGCTTCACGTTCGAGCTGAGAACAGGCGCGCAGCTGTGCCATGGGATCTCTCATGGGATCCTCCACCCCCTGCGCGAGGGCAACGCCGTTGACGACGGCGACTGCCACAACAAGCGGGGCGGAAAACCTGGTCATTGCGATGCCCGTGCGGTCGACGACTGCCGATCGAGCCACGCCTGCGCGGCAGGAAAGCGCGCGAGACCGGGCACGGTCGCTCCGAGGTTGATCGATTTCCACTTCGGGTCGAAGCCGGGTCCCTGCAGCTTGTCGATCCGCGAAAACAGATGATCGACGAAGCGTGCAACGCGCTCGAAACGGTTGCTGTTGGCCGGCCAATTGAAGGCGACGAGGGCCGTCGGTACGGCGATCGTCGCCACGTGATCGCCCTGCTTGATCAGATTTGGGTAATCGGCCGCGTCGAGCGCTGCCGGCAGATAATAGTCCTCGAACTTGCTGTCATACGGGACCGGCAGGAACTTGAAGCCCGCTTCAAATCGGCCTTTCACAAATGCATCGACCGGCTTCGAGGTGATGAAGACGACGGCCGCCATTTCGCCCTTGCGCATTTGCTCGAGCGCGATCTGGTGCGGAATGAACGTCTTCTCGATATCGATACCGAGGCGACTGAAGATCAGCGGACCTGAATAGGCTGCGGCCGTACCCTGGCTGTTGAAATTCACCTTCTTGCCGGCGAGGTCGCTCAGACTCTTGATCTCCGGACGAACGAAGATATGCAGTTCGGACGGAAACAGGTTCAGGACGTAGGTGATCCGCCGCTGGATATCCGGCACCTGACTCTTGTATTCCTCGAGCGCGTCGGAATTGATGATCGCAGCGTCGATGCCGCGCAAATACAGCAGCGAGTTGAGGTTCTCCACGGGTCCCCGCGTCACCACAGGCAGGACGTGCAGATTGTTGCCGTCGTCGACCACGCGGGCCATCTCCGCGGCGAGGCGGATCGGCGCTCCCTCGAGCAGGCCGCCGGCAAGACCCACGGTCCAGGCATTGATCGCCAAGGATTCAGGCCTGGGCTGCGGCGGTTCAGCCTGGATCAGCCGCGCCCTGTGAGGCCGGTCATGTTGCGGCCGCGCATCCGCCGGGGGCGGCTGCAGCGCCGGAAGCAGCGACATCAGGCCCGCAAGCAGCAACGGGCGAATTCCGATCAGATTCTTCATCGAGCAGCTCCTTTGCACGACATCGCATCAGCGCGTTCGTTCTTGCTGGATCGTTTGATCAACGCAGCGCCTCGAACCGCGCCTTTGCCTCCTTGATTCCACCAGCCGCGGCCTTGGCGTAGAGATCGCGCGCCTTGGCCGCATCGCCACGCGTTGCATAGGTTCCCCAGTTCGAGAGGGTCAGCGGATCGTAGGTTTCCGCGAGCGCGAAGCTTGCCTGGGCGCTGCCCGTCTCGGCGACGCGTTCCAGCACGATCCGCGCACCACCGATGTCACCCCGTTCCAGCAGCAAGCGGGCCCGCGCCATCAGCCTCGCCTCTTGCGCCCCGTCGTCGGAAGCGGCCTCGACATTGCCGGCTGGTCGCGGCGCGGCGGCGCGGCCCTCGATTGACCCCACCGCTGCGCCCGCCGGCTCGTCCTGCATGGACTTGCCGGCGTTGCCGGTGGTGGCCACCTGAGACGCGACGGGCGGCACTTTCTCGGCGAGCGCACCGACGTCGCGGCGCGCCGATGCAAGGTCCCGCTCCAATTGCTCGGCCCTGCCGTGTTCCTTCTCCAGCAGACTGCGCTGCTCAGCCACAGCCTGCTCCGCGGCCTGCTGCGCTCCGGCGGCTTGCGCGTTCGCTGCAGCTGCCCGCTCGGCCTGGGCATCGAGTTCGCTGCTCTTTGTTGCAAGATCACGAGCCAGTTGTTCGGCCCGCTGCTGCTCGCGCTGGAGCGATTGTCGCAACTCGGCGATATCGCTCGACTCCGGCTGCTGATGCGGCGCTGCCTCGTCGTTGGCTTTGGCCGCCTGAGCCTCGTAGGCGTAGACTTTGCTGCGCGCTGTCGCGAGATCCTGCGCCATAGCGTCCGCCCGCTCGTGCTCCTTCTGTATCGACTGGCGCTGTTCCGCGGCGTCAGCTTCCGTTGCCAGCCTCAGCTTGGCCAATTCGTCGCTCGCTTTGGCCGTCGCCGCCGATTGCACTTCCGTGTCACGGCGAGCCGCCGCGAGGTCCAGCTCCAACCGCGCCGCACGCTCGTGCTCCTCCGCCAGCGACTTCTGCAGGTCCGCCGCGCCGCTTTGCGAGGCCTTCAGCTGAGCCGCTTCATCGCCGGCCTTA
The DNA here is from genome assembly GCF_002289535.1 of Bradyrhizobium sp. UFLA03-84. Taxonomy (NCBI): domain Bacteria; kingdom Pseudomonadati; phylum Pseudomonadota; class Alphaproteobacteria; order Hyphomicrobiales; family Nitrobacteraceae; genus Bradyrhizobium; species Bradyrhizobium sp. UFLA03-84. Next base: position 830,950 of record NZ_NSJY01000005.1, read on the forward strand.
GCCGCGAGCGCGGTTTGCGTTTCCACGTCACGGCGAGCCGCCGCGAGGTCCTTCTCCAACCCCGCGGCTCGTTCGTGCTCCTGCGCCAGCGACTTCTGCAGGTCCGCCGCGCCGCTTTGCGAGGCCGCCTTCAGCCGCGCCGCTTCATCACCGGCCTTGGCGGCGAGCGCGGTTTGCGTTTCCACGTCACGGCGAGCCGCCGCGAGGTCCTTCTCCAACCCCGCGGCTCGCTCGTGCTCCTGCGCCAGCGACTTCTGCAGGTCCGTCGCGCCGCTTTGCGAGGCCGCCTTCAGCCGCGCCGCTTCATCGCCGGCCTTGGCAGCGAGCGCGGTTTGCGTTTCCACGTCACGGCGAGCCGCTGCGAGGTCCTGCTCCAACCCCGCGGCCCGCTCATGCTCCTGCGCCAGCAACTTCTGCAGGTCCGTCGCACCGCTCTGCGAGGCCGCCTTCAGCCGTGCCGCTTCATCGCCGGCCTTGGCCGCCAGCGCGGTTTGCGTTTCCACATCACGACGGGCCGCCGCGAGATCCTTCTCCAGCCGTGCGGCCCGCTCATGTTCTTGTCCCAACGATTTCTGCAAGTCTGCTGCGCCGCTTTCGGAGGCCTTCTTCAGCCGTGCCGCTTCATCGCTGGCCTTGGCCGTAAGCTTGGCTTGCGTTTCCACGTCACTCCGAGCTGCCGCAAGGTCCTTCTCGAGTCGCGTGGCGCGCTCACGCTCCTGCCCCAGCGACTTCTGCAGGCCTGCGCCGCTTTCGGAGACCTTCTTCAGCCGCGCCGCTTCATCGTTGGCCTTGGCCGCCAGCGCGGTTTGCGTTTCCACGTCACGGCGAGCCGCTGCGAGATTCTGCTCCAGCCGCGCGGCCCGCTCATGCTCCTGTGCCAGCGACTTCTGCAGGTCTGCGCCGTTTTCGGAGGCCTTCTTCAGCCGCGCCGCTTCATCGCTGGCCTTGGCCGCCAGCGCGGTTTGCGTTTCCACGTTACCACGAGCCGCTGCGAGGTCCTGCTCCAGTCGCGCGGCCCGCTCATGCTCCTGTGCCAGCGACTTCTGCAGGTCTGCGCCGTTTTCGGAGACCTTCTTCAGCCGCGCTGCTTCATCGCTGGCCTTGGCCGCCAGCGCGGTTTGCGTTTCCACGTTACGACGAGCCGCTGCAAGGTCCTGCTCCAGTTGCGCGGCCCGCTCATGCTCCTGCCCCAGCGACTTCTGCAAGTCCGATGCGCTGCTTTGCGAGGCCTCCCTCAGCCGCGCCGCCTCATCGCTGGCCTTGGTCGCCAGCGCGGCTTGCGCTTCAACGTTACGACGAGCTGCCGCAAGGTCCTGCTCCAGCCGTGCGGCCCGCTCGCGCTCCTGCCCGAGCGACTTCTGCAAGTCCACCGCGCCGGTTCGCGAGGCCGCCTTCAGACGCGCCGCTTCAATGCCGGCCTTGGCTGCCTGAGATTCGTATACGTAGACCTTGCTGCGCGCCGCCGAGAGATCCTGCGCCAGTGCATCGCCGCGTTCGCGCTCCTTCTGCATCGATCGGCGCAGTTCCGCAGCGGCAGCTTCCGATGCGAGCCGCAGCCTGGTCGATTCGTCGCTCGCCTTGGCGGCCGCCGCTGATTGCGCCTCGATGTCACGACGAGCCGCCGCGAGGTCCTGCTCAAGCCGTGCGGCGCGCTCACGCTCCTGCCCCAGCGACTTCTGCAAGTCCGCCGCGCCGTCCTGCGGCACGTCTTTCAGCGATTTTCTCAGTTTTTCGGCTTCGGCCTGCAGGGCATTCACGACCTGAGCCGAATTTTCGCGTTCCTTGGCCAGCAAGCCCTGTAGCGCTTCGATATCTTTCCGCGCTGTCGCGAGTTCGCGGGCGAGCGCGTCCGCGCTTTGCGGCTGGTCCCTGGCGGGACCGGCGTGACCTGCCGGGCTCGTCTTGGCTTGTGCAAGTTGCAGGGAACTTCCGGCGACGCCGTTGGACTGCGCCCGTGCGCCGCCGCCCGATGAATCGGCGAGCCACAGCCCCGCAAGGGTTGCAGCGAACCATAACGGAACCGCCCGGCGCATCCTCCTCGGAGACGACCTGACGCGCGAACCGATCCTTTCACAGATTGAGTTCCCGCCATCGTCGCGAGTGACGATGCTCTCATGCCCGCGCGCGTCCACTATCACCTGCCGCATGGTGATATTGCCCATTCTGATGCGGCATCATAGGGCTCAGCGGCTCACGGATACTATGACCCGCAAGGGTTACCCCTGTTAACCGCTCAGGCTTGTGGACGAGGCCGCAACATCGCGGCCGTCGGAGCAGCGCCAGGCGAGCGCTGTCCTCACACCGGCCGTTCACCCTTGACCGTCACGCGAGTGCCGGAGCGGGTGTGCGGCCAGTAATCCCACATCGCGCGGTGCTGGGCGCAGCGGTTGTCCCAGAACGCGATCGCATTCTCGGTCCAGCGGAAGCGACATTGAAACAGCGGATTCTCGGCGTGCTGGTAGAGATAGGCCAGCATCGCGTCGCTTTCGTCGCGCGGGATGCCGACGATGAAGCGGGTGAAGCCGCGATTGACGTAGAGCGATTTCCTCCCCGTCACCGGATGGGTGCGGACCACCGGATGCTCGGCGCGCGGATATTCCCGTTTGTCGGTGACGCCGTAATTTGCGTACAGGCCACGATAAGTCTGCTCGCCGTCATGCAGCGCGGTCAACCCGTCGAGATAGGCCTTCATGCGATCCGACAGCGCCTCATAGGCGGCATACATGTTGGCGAACAGCGTGTCGCCGCCGCGCGGCGGGCATTGCTTGATGTAGAGGATCGAGCCCATCGGCGGCTCGAGATCGCAGGACACGTCGGTGTGCCAGCCCTCGCCATTGGCGCGCGGCGAATCCTTGTCGGCGTAGATCTTCATCAGCGCCGGATCGCCCTCGTTGGGGGCGGCGGGGTGGACGTGCAACTCGCCGAACTTGCGGCCGAAGGCGAGGTGCTGGTCGGGGCTGATGTGCTGGTCGCGGAAGAAGACGACGAGGTTTTCGGCGAGCGCGCGATGGATCTCGTCCATCTGGCGGTTGGAGCGCGCATCGTCGCCGACCAGCTTGCCGATATCGACGCCGGAGATTTCCGCGCCGATGATCGGCGTCAGCTTCTCGACGCCGATGGTCTCATAGGGCTCGGCCTCGCCGGCGAGGTGGCGGTAGCGCGGACCCTGCTTGCCGGACAGCGAGCTCATGGGCGTTCTCCCAATGGTTCTTGATTGGGAGGCATCGTAACGCTCATCGACGGAAGCGCAATCGGCGCCACAGACATATCTGTCGTCCCGGACAAGCGCAGCGAAGCGGAGCGCAGATCCGGGACCCACAACCACAGGATTGGGTTTGGCGAAGACTCGTACCCCCCGTCTCGCGCCACAACCGCCGCCTGGGGTTATGGGTCCCTGCTTTCGCAGGGACGACGGATCGAGTGTGGGGCGCGAGCGGAGTGAACTACTCCGCGGCGCCGGCCGTCTCCGGCACCTTGGCGCCGTTGCCGTAACGCTGGTCGATATAGTCGATCACCAGCGCCTTGAAGTCGGCGGCGATACCGGGACCGCGCAGGGTGCGGAACTTCTTGCCGTCGACGAACACGGGCGCGGCCGGTGCCTCACCGGTGCCGGGCAGCGAGATGCCGATATTGGCGTGCTTGGATTCGCCGGGGCCGTTGACGATGCAGCCCATGACCGCGACGTTGAGCTGCTCGACGCCCGGATACTTGGTCTTCCAGGCCGGCATCTCGTCGCGAATGAAATCCTGGATCGAGCGCGCCAGCTCCTGGAACGTGGTCGAGGTGGTGCGGCCGCAACCCGGGCAGGCCGCGACCAGCGGCACGAACGTGCGGAAGCCCATGGTCTGCAGCAATTCCTGCGCGACCTGCACTTCCAGCGTGCGGTCGCCGCCGGGCTCCGGCGTCAGCGAGATCCGGATGGTGTCGCCGATGCCCTGCTGCAGCAGGATGCCGAGCGCGGCCGAGGAGGCCACGATGCCCTTCGAGCCCATGCCGGCCTCGGTGAGGCCGAGATGGATCGCGTAATCGGAGCGGCGCACGACTTCCTGATAGACCGCGATCAGGTCCTGCACGGCGGAGACCTTCGCCGACAGGATGATCTTGTTCTTGGGCATGCCCAGTTCCTGGGCGCGGGCCGCCGACAGCAGCGCCGACTGCACCATCGCCTCGCGCGTCACCGCGCGGGCATCGCGCGGATTCGGCGATGCGGTGTTCTCGTCCATCAGCTTGGTGAGCAGCTCCTGGTCGAGCGAGCCCCAATTGGCGCCGATGCGCACCGGCTTGTCGTTCTTGTTGGCGATCTCGATGATGTCGGCGAACTGGGTGTCGCGCTTGTTCTTGAAGCCGACATTGCCCGGATTGATGCGGTACTTGTCGAGCGCCTCGGCGCAGGCCGGATACTCGGCAAGCAGCTTGTGGCCGATATAGTGGAAGTCACCGATCAGGGGCGTGGTGATGCCGCGCTTGCGCAGGCCGTCGCGGATGTGCGGCACGGCAGCAGCGGCTTCCTCGCGGTCGACGGTGATGCGCACCATCTCGGAGCCGGCGCGGGAGAGCGCGGCAACCTGGGCGATGGTGCCATCGATGTCGGCGGTGTCGGTGTTGGTCATCGACTGCACGACGATCGGCGCACCGCCGCCGACGGCAACGTTGCCGACCATGACCTGCGTGGTTTGGTGCCGCGGCTGAGGACCTGCGACGTCGTCTTGCGGCAAAATCTCGGGCTTGTTCATGGCGTCTCGAATATCAGGTTTTGGTGACATTCACCAAGGGGGCGATGAGCCCAGCGCAAGGCGGGCTAAACGGTCATGTTTCGGAGTGAATTCAACAGCTTATGGCGCCGATTGAGGCCGAAGGCAAGCCATGCAGCGGCGTCCTGCATGCCTAGGCTATATTGGACCGAATTGGGGTGAATCAAAGGGCAAAGTGACCGCTTTTCATGTGACTTGGCGCATCTTAGCATCCTGTTAAGGGCATATCGGGAGGACGTGAAAATGGCCGACTATGGCGAGCTGATCACCACGGCGGAACTCGCCGAGATCCTGACCCGGCCCGAGTTGCGGCTGTTCGACTGCACGACCTATCTGGAGCCGGCGCCTGCCGGCAGCAACATTCCCTATGTCGTCGTCTCCGGCCGCCAGACGTTCGAGGCCGGCCACATCCCGGGAGCGAATTTCCTGGATTTGCAGGCCGAATTCTCCGACGCCCATACCGAACTGCGCTTCATGATGCCGCCGACGGCCCAGCTCGAGGCGGCGTTCGGCCGCCACGGCATCTCTGCCAGCAGCCGCGTGGTGCTCTATTCGATCGGCACCGCGATGTGGGCGACCCGGTTCTGGTGGATGCTGCGTTCGCTCGGCTTCGAGGGTGCCGCCGTGCTCGACGGCGGCATCGACAAATGGACCGCCGAGGGACGCGACATCGAGACCGGGCTTGCCGGCGGCTATCCGCCCGCGACGTTCCCGGCGCGGCCAAAGGACGGCATGTTCGTCGACAAGCATGACGTGCTCGCCGCGACCACCGAGGGTGACACCGTGATCGTCAACGCGCTCGGCCCGCAGTTCTACAAGGGCTTGGAGCCGAGCCGCTACGGCCGGCCCGGTCGCATCCCCGGCAGCGTCAGCGTACCGGCAGCTAGCCTGATCGATCCCAAGAGCAAGACATTCGTGCCGCTCGAGGAAGCCGAGGCGACCTTCGCCGCGCAAGGCATCACGAAGGACAAGCGCGTCATCGCCTATTGCGGCGGCGGCATCTCCGCGACCATCGACCTGTTTCAATTGCATCGGCTCGGCTTCGACAATCTCACGCTCTATGACGGCTCGATGGGCGAATGGGCGAAGGATAAGGAGCTGCCGATCGAAGTGGGGTAGCGGAGAGCAAAGGCTCTCTCCTTGTCGTCCCTGCGAAAGCAGGGACCCATAACCACCGAATTTGCTTGTGAACGAGAACGCCGCCCCAGCGTCGCGAGATAACCGACATTTGGGGTAATGGGTCCTGGCTTTCGCCAGGACGACACTGAATGTTGGGCGCCTCTGAGACTCACACATCCGCGTTTTTGGGTGCCGGGGAATCTATCGTAAGGACGACACTCTTCCTCCTCGTCATTCCGGGGCGTGCGAAGCGCGAGCCCGGAATGACAAAGGAGATCACGCCGGCACGTTCGGGTCCGGCGTCACCTTCGGGTCGGGCTTGTTGACCAGATAGAGGCCCGCGATCACCAGCAGCGCGGCGACGCCGAATACCGGGGTCAGGGTGTCGTGCATGACGAAATAGGCCGCGACGACGCCGAACAGCGGCGTGACGAAGGTGAAGGCCGACAGCTTGCTTGCCGAATAGGTCTTCACCATCGCAAACCAGATGACAAAGGTACAGCCGACCACCCAGACCGCCTGATAGGCGAGCAGCGAGATCGACAATGCGCTCGGCACATGCTCGATGCGCTCGCCGCCGATCCAAGCGGCGAGGCCGAGGATCGGGATCGAGATCGCGACCTGGTAGCCGAGCGCCTTTTCCGGCGCCGCCTTGCGCAACTGAGTGCCCTTGGCGACCAGCGTGGTCGCCGCCCACAGCGCGCCGCCGCCGACCACCATGAGGTCGCCGAGCAGCACCCTGGCATCGACATTGGGCTGCGGCACACCGATCGCGAGCGCGACACCGGCGAAGCTCAGCGCCAGCCCGCTCCATTGCACGGTCGAGAGACGCTCGCCGAGGAACTGGTGCGAGCCGAGCGCGACGAAGAACGGCGCGGTGTAGAGGAACACCGAGGCGCGCGACGCCGAGGTGAAGACCAGACCGGTGAAGATCAGCACGAACTCGCAGCCGAACATCAGGCCGGCGACGATGCCGGGGACGAGCGTACCGTCGCGCTCGAAGAATTTGACGCCGCGCAAATGGCCGACGATCAGCATCACCGGCAGCGCGCCCGAGGAGCGGATCAGCGCCTGCAGCATCGGCGGCACGTCGGGCAGCGCGAGCTTGACCGCGAGCTGGTTGAAACCCCAGCTCACGCACAGCATCAGCATCAATGCGATGGCGCCGGGCGGCAGCCCGTGGCCGACGCTGACGGGCCTCGTGACACTGGCAGAGATCGCTTGGGTCGACATGTTTCCTCGCGGGCCGGCTTGCTGCCGTGTTGTTGTTAGTCGGACTGCGTCGTCCCTGCGAAAGCAGGGACCCATACGCCGCCGCCGGTGTTTTGAACGAGACTTGTCGTTCCCTTGTCGTACAACAATTGAGGGCGGAGGTTGTGGGTCCCTGCTTTCGCAGGGACGACACCGCGGTGAGGACTTTGGCCGCGCTCAATCATTTCTGGCAATGCGCGCAGGTGCCGGCGATCTCGACCACGGAGAGCTTCGGGATGAAGCCCGAGGCGCGCGCCGCCGCGGTCAGGCTTTGCGCGACGGGGGCGGCGGGGATCTCGCCGACCGAGCCGCAATGGTCGCAGATCAGGAACGCCACCATGGAGGTCTCGTCATGGTCGTGCGCGCAGGCCAGGAAAGCGTTGCGGCTTTCGATGCGGTGGACGAGACCGTTCTCCATCAGGAAGTCGAGCGCGCGGTAGACGGTAATCGGTGCCGGGCGCGGCATCGTCTTGGCCAGCTCGTCGATCACCTCATAGGCGCCGAGCGGGCGGTGGCTCGACAGCAGCGCCTGCAGCACCTGACGCCGGATCGGGGTGAATTTCTGCCCGCGGCGCGAACAGACCTGCTCGGCATGGGCCATCGCGTCCGCGGCGCAGCGGCCGTGATCGTGGTCGGGGGCAGGAAAGGTCGGCTTGGCGAGGCTCATTGCCCAGATATGTAGCATTTTTGCGCCCGTTCCCATAGCCCGGCCGCCCGGCGCTGCCGCGAGCCATGTGCGCAAAGCGGAGCAGCCTCCCGTTAACCCGGCATGCAGAATTAATGAGCAAGCTTATTATATCCCAAGCTTATGGAGGCAGGACCTTATGCGCGGTTCCGTGGATTCGGACTTCTTGTTTACGCTCGGTGAGTTGTTCCGGTTGATCCGCGTCTATGCCGACAAGGAGGCCGCGCGCTACGGCATCACCCGTGCGCAATGGGCCGTCCTGTCCAAGGTGGAACGCCAGGAAGGACTGAAGCAGACCGAGCTTGCAGAACTGCTCGAGGTGCAGCCGATCACGCTGACACGGTTGATCGACAAGCTCTGCGACAATGGCTGGATCGAGCGCCGCAGCGACGAGAACGACCGCCGCGTCAACCGCCTCTATCTGAAGAAGGCCGCGCGCCCGCTGCTCGGGAAGCTCGCAGGCCTGCGCTCCGAACTCACCGCGACCGCGCTCGAGGGCATCAGCCCCGCAGACGCGCATCGCCTGCTCACTCAATTGGAATCGATCAAGGAAAACGTTCGCAATGCCATCCAAAGCCCAGCCGGCGAGCCCTCCCGAAAGGAACAGCGCTATGGCTGAACCCATCCTCAAGCTGGCCCCCGAGCAGAAGAGCAATCCGGGCGAGCCTGTGCCGGCCGGCAAGGCCAGCCGCGCGCCGCGCCGTCGCCTGATGGCGGGCCTGCGGCGCTATCGCCGCGTGCTGCTGCTCGTCGTGCTGCCGATCGTGGCTGTGATCGCCGGCGGCGTGTTCTATCTCAATGGCGGGCGCTATGTCGGCACCGATGACGCCTATGTCGGCGCGCAGAAGGTGCTGATCACGCCCGAGATCTCCGGCAAGATCGACAAGATCGTCGTCAAGGAAGGCCAGCACGTCAAGAAGGGCGACGAGCTGTTCGAGATCGACCCGGTGCCGTTCCGCCTCGCGGTGGACCAGGCCAAGGCGGCGCTCGACCAGACCCGGACCACCTATGACAATCTGGTCGACAACATCAAGATCAACACCAAGATGCTGGAATTCGCCCAGCAGAGCATCGAATTGAAGAAGCGCGACGTCGATCGGAAATCGACTCTCGCCAAGCAGAACTTCGGCTCGCAGCTCGACCTCGACAACGCGGCCAACGCGCAAGTCACGGCCGAGAGCCTAGCGCAATACATCAAGCAGCAGATCTCCAAGGACAGGACGCAACTGCTCGGCGATGTCGAGCTGCCGATCGAGAAGTTCCCGCCCTACGCCCAGGCCAAGGCCAAGCTCGACGACGCGCAGCGCAATCTCGACCACACCGTGCTGCGGGCGCCGATGGACGGCGTCGCGACCCAGGTCGACCAGATCCAGCTCGGCCGCTTCGTCACCGCGGGCGCGCCGGTGTTCTCGGTGATCGACGTCGACCATCCCTGGGTCGACGCCAATCCGAAGGAAAGCGACTTCACCTATGTCGCGGTCGGCCAGCCGGTGACGCTCGACGTCGACGCGTTCCCGAACCATGCGTTCAAGGGCAAGATCGGCTCGCTGTCACCCGGCACCGGCGCTCAGTTCGCGATCCTGCCGCCGCAGAACGCCACCGGCAACTTCGTCAAGGTGGTGCAGCGCGTGCCGGTGCGGATCTATTTCGACGAGAACGATCCGTTCGTGAAGAAGCTGAAGGCCGGCATGAGCGTCTACGCGACGATCGACACCAACCACCGCCGCTCGCTGGCCGGCCTGCTCGGGCTCGGCTCAGCCACCGCGCACCCGGATCACCAGGACTAGGGCTCGCACTCCCTCTCCCGCAAGCGGGAGAGGTGACGTCTTGCTGGAAGAACAGGACTGAACTGAATGAATGCACCGTCACCGTCCGCCGTACCCGGCATGCGCCGGAACATGGTGACGATCTGCGCGATGACCGCGACGATCATGCAGGCGCTCGACACCACGATCGCCAACGTCGCGCTGCCTTATATGCAGGGTTCGCTGTCGGCCTCGCAGGACCAGATCAACTGGGTGCTGACCTCCTACATCGTCGCGGCCGCGATCATGACCGCGCCGGTCGGCTGGATCGCCAACCGCTACGGACGCAAGCGCATCTTCATCATCTGCTCGGCCGGCTTCACCATCGCCTCGGTGCTGTGCGGCCTCGCGCAGGACATCAACCAGATGGTGCTGTTCCGGCTGTTGCAGGGCGTGTTCGGCGCGGCGCTGGTGCCGCTGTCGCAGGCGGTGATGTTGGATTCCTACGCGCTGCATGAGCGCGCCAAGGCGATGTCGATCTGGGGCATGGGCGTGATGATGGGCCCGATCATGGGACCGTCGCTCGGCGCCTGGCTGACCGAGACCTATTCCTGGCACTGGGTGTTCTTCGTCAACCTGCCGTTCGGCGCGATCACCGTGCTCGGCCTCGCCGTATTCATGGACGAGACCAAGCAGGACCTCAATCTGCGCTTCGACTGGTTCGGCTTCGGCGCGCTCGCGGTCGCGATCGGTTCGCTGCAGCTCGCGCTCGACCGCGGCGAGCAGCTCGGCTGGCTCGAATCCAATGAGATCATGATCGAATTCATCGTCTCGGCGGTCGGCTTCTACTATTTCTTCGCCCATTCGCTGACCACCAGCCGGCCGTTCATCCAGTTCGCACTGTTCAAGGACAAGAACTTCCTCGGCGGCTGCGTGTTCATGACCGTGATGGGCCTCGTGCTGTATTCGACCATGGCGCTGTCCTCGCCTTACCTGCAGAACGTGGTCGGTTATCCGATCATCACCGCGGGCCTGCTGCTGGCGAGCCGCGGCTTCGGCACCTTCGTCGCGATGATGCTGGTCGGCCGCCTAATGCGCTACATCGAGGCGCGCACGCTGATCATCTCGGGCCTCGCCCTGACCGCGGCCTCGCTGTTCCAGATGACCGGCTGGACCGACATGACCCAGGCGAACGAGATCATCGTCGTCAGCGTGATCCAGGGCTTCGGCTTCGGCCTCGTGTTCGTGCCGCTGTCGACGGTGGCGTTCCTGACGCTGCCGGGCCAGTTGCGGACCGACGGCACCTCGATGCTGACGCTGCTGCGCAACGTCGCGAGCTCGGTCGGCATCTCGATCGTGATCGCGCAGCTCACCGAAGGCGGGCGGCGGATCTACGCAAAACTGTCGGAGCAGATCAATCCGTTCAATCACGCGCTGCAGATGCCCGACGTGTCGGGCATGATCAACCTCAACACCGACGCCGGTCGCGCGATGGCCGACAGGATGGTAGCGGCGCAGTCGCAGATCATCGCGTTCTCGCACGACTATCAGCTGGTGATGCTGTTCATCCTGGTCTCGATCCCGCTCGCGCTGATGATCGGTTCGACCAAGGCCGCACTGCGCGCGCAGTCGGCGCCGTCGGACCACGCCGCGGTGATGGAGTAGGCTCCTCGTCATTCCAGGGCATGCGAAGCAAGAGCCCGGAATCCATTCATCAGCAAGGTTCGCGGCCCGATGGATTCTGGGCTCGTGCTTCGCACGCCCCGGAATGACGAGGGGAGAAAACCACGCTCACCCCCTCCCAAAGCGCAACACGCCGCACCCGCAAGCCGCGTTGACTTTCCGACATCGCCTCCCAATACTCCCCGAAAAATAACACCCGTCACACAACTGACGGTTTCAGGGGAGGACGCGATGCCGACTTCACGCAGGACGCTGCTGAAGACTTCAGCGGCTGCCGCCGCTGCTTTCAGCTTCGATTGGACACGCGCGCAGGCGCAGGCCGAAACGGTCCGCATCGGCGTGATCTACGACCTGACCGGCCCGTTCGCCGCCGGCGGCTCGGTCGCCTCCTCGATCGGCACCCAGATCGCGATCGATCTGGTCAACGAGAAGGGCGGCGTCGGTGGCAAGTACAAGATCGCGCCCGTCAACGTCGATTCCCAGAGCAAGCCTGATGTGGCGATCAACGAAGCCAATCGCCTGATCGACCAGGAGAAGGTCGACATCCTCAACGGCGTGTTCGCAAGCTCGCACGCGGTGCCGCTCGCCGCCAAGGTCGAGCAGCAAAAGCGCATCCTGTGGATCACGACCGCGGTCTCGACCGCCGTGTTCAAGGACAAGAACCTGCAATACGTGTTCCGCGCGCAGATCCATTCCGATCAATACGGCCAGGCCTTCGGCGGCTTCCTCGGCGAGCACGCCAAGGCCAGGCTCGGCATGGAGCCGAAGGACGTCAAGGTGGCGCTGATCCATGAGGACGGGCCCTACGGCGTCGGCGTCGCCGCCGCCGACGAAACCTTCGCCAAGGAGGCCGGGCTGCAGGTCGTGCTCAAGGAAGGCTATTCGGCCTCCGCGCCCGACCTCTCGGTGCTGGTGACCAAGCTGAAACGCGCCAAGGCCGACATCATCTCGCATGCCGGTTACAACCCCGACATCACGCTTTTCCTGCGCCAGGCGCGCGAGAGCGGGCTGAAGTTCAAGATGCTGTTCGGCGCCGGCGCCGGCTACAGCCAGCTCGACAAGCTGCGCGCGACCTTCGGCGCCGATATCGACAATTTCTGCAACATCGATCCGGTTCCGGCGCAGCTGCTCGATCCTGCCAAGCTCGCGCCCGGCGTCGGCGATCTCACCAAGACGATGGTCGCGCGCTACCGCGAGAAGACCAGCGCCACCGAGGTGCCGCCGCACTGCTCGATGGGCTTCAACCAGACCTGGATCCTGCTCAACAATGTGCTGCCGGTCGCCAAGGAGAAATATGGCGGCTTCGATCCCGAGGCGATCCGCAAGGCGGCGCTGGACGTCGACATCCCCGCGGGCGGCACCATCCAGGGCTATGGCGTGAAGTTCTATCCGCCGGGCACGCCGATGTCCGGCCAGAACGAGCGCTCGACCCCGGTCGTGATGCAGAACGCCGGTGAGCGCATCACCGTGGTGTGGCCGACGAATATCCGCACCCAGGATCCGGTGTTCCCGTTGCCGAAGGGATCGGTGTACGGGGCGTAAGCGGTCTGACCCGGTAAAACTGGAGCCGCAGCGGCGCTACAACCTCTCCCACGCAACCGGGGTTTACCCCGGTTGCGCATCGTGAAGCTGCGCAAGTCGGGCAGGCCCGACTTGCGTGTGGGAGAGGTCGGATCGCATCGCAAGATGTGATCCGGGTGAGAGGTCTCTCTCCTCGAATTCTTCAGCAGTCGAGTTCGCGGAAGCAACCCCTCATCCGGCGCGCCTTGCGCGCCACCTTCTCCGACAGAGGGAGAAGCGAAGAGGGCGCTGCCGTCGACTTCACATCCTCACAACGTCACCCGCCTGCCCTCGTCGGCGGCCCAATAGCCGGCGTAGTTCACCTTGGTCGTCTCATACGCCAGCGCGAGGTCCGCGAGCGGCTGCCGGCCGGTCGCCACGCACTCCATGAAATCCTGGATCTCCTGCAGATAGCCGCGGGTCCACTCCTCCTCCAGGCAGACATATTGCCAGCCGGTTTTGCGATCGACCTTCTCGGTGATGTAGACGCTCGCGAGCTTCTCCTCGGAGGTCTGATAGCTCGTTAAGTGCGTGTTCGGCGTGATGTTGGCGAACAGCGCGCCGCCGCTTGTGTAGGTCTCGATCAGATTGCGCACGCCGCCCATGATCATGTCGCCGGAGAACACCGTCGCCTTGGTGTCGTCGGAGAAGGTCGCGGTCAGCGTGCCCCAATCCTCGACGTCGACCGGATTGGCCTTGATATAGGCGCGCTCCTCCGGCTTGAGCGAAGCTGTGACATTGCCGACGTCGCAGGTGACGCTCGCGACATTGATGGTCTCGTCGCGGGCCTTGGCCTCGACCTGCTTGAGATAGAGCACCGCCGACAGTGGATGGCAGCCCATCCGGATCAGCGAGCCGCCGCCGGTCATCGCCCATTGCGCGGCATGCGCCGCATGCGAGCCGGAGTGGCTTTCCTCGCCCTTCATGAACAGGATCTTGTCGCCGGTGGCGCGGATGATCTCCGCGGTCTTGGTCACCGCCGGCGCGTAGATCCAGTCCTCGGCATACATGAACAGCTTTCCGGTCCGCTCGATCGCAACGCGGGTTTGCTCCATCTCCTCCATCACGCGCTGGTACATCAGCGCCTTCGGCACGTGCCTGCCGATCGGCTCCTTGTCGCCGTCGCGGCCGAAATAGCCGCTGAACGGCTTCTCGCAGATCACGTGCTTGCCGGCCTGCATGGCGTCAACGATCATCGTGGCATGCAGGTTCGGCGGCGTGCAGATGTCGATGACGTCGAGCTCGCGGTCGGCGACCAGCTCGGCGAAGCTGCGATAGGCGTTCGGGATTGCGTGCTTGCGGGCGAACGCATTGACGTGATCGCCGCGCGCCGCCACCGCCCTCACCTCGACATCGACGCCATAGACGCGCCGGTACGCGTACATGTGCAGCTCCGAGACGAAGCCGCAGCCGGCCAGACCGATCCTGATTTTTGTCATTGGAGGATGCCCCTGATGTCGCGGGATGGGCACCCATCATAGCGAAGCGGCGGCGCCGGTCGATGCGTCCGGCGGCAGAAAGGCATCGGGCACCCGGACGGGTCATTGTGTGAGCTTGGCGACGCCCATCTTGGAGAGCAGGGTCAAATTGTCCTCGATGTGCCAGTTGTCGGTGACACGGCCGCCGGTGACCTTGAGCAGATCGGTGGCGATGAAATCGATCGCTTGCCCGCTGCCGCTGGTCGCACCGAAGCTGCCGGTGAAATGCCCGCGGAACTGCATGTGCACGGTGACGTAGTCGCCGGCCACGATCATCTTGACCACCTCGACCGAGAGGTCCGGCACTGCGGTACGGAAATTCCTCGAGGCGAAGGCCGGCCCTTGCGGTCCCTGCGGACGGCCAGCCGGCAGGGTGTGATCGACGAAATTGTCTGAGATCGCGGCCTTGAGCGCGGCCTCGTCGCCGCTGTTCCAGAACTGGTAGAAAGCCTTCGCCGCGGCGACTGTGGCATCGCGCTCGGCTGACGGGACCGCGGCCGCGACGACGAGATCGTCGATCTTCACCTCGTCGGCGCGAGCCGGCGCCGCGAGCAGCACAGCCATTGCAAGCGCTGTGGCGGCCAGAACATTACGCATTGTTTTTGCTCCTCATTGCGGCATCGCGCTCACGAAACACCAGTTCGAGCAGGATGCCGGTCGGCGTGCGAACGAACAACCGGCGCTCGCCGAGCTCCGGCAGGTCCATGGTGGAATAGGGAATGGCGAGCGTCTCGATCTTGTGGCGGTAGGCCTCATAGCCCTCGAGGCGAAAGCCGACATGGTCGATGGTTTCGCCGCGCGGATCGTTGCGGGTGCCCTCGCCCGGGACCAGATGCACCACCGGCTCGCCATCGGCATAGAGCCAGTAGCCGGGAAAGGCGAAGCCGGGGCGATAGCCCGGCTTCACGTCGAGCAGATTCTCGAGGAAGGCACGGGTGCCTTCCAGGTCCTTGGTACGCAGGGTGACGTGGTCGAGCATCGATGCCTCCCGCGATCAGGCCGCAGGTCCGGGCAGGCCGGTCACGCTGGGCGCGCCGCGCTGGATCACCGGCGTGTTGGCGCGATTGGCGAGCGCATAGCGTGCGATCTCGTCCTTGCGCGCGAACCAGACATCGCCCTTGCTCCTGGCGTAGGACAGGAAGCGATCGAGCACCCGCGCACGGCCGGCATGGCCGGAGATGCGATCGTGCAGGCTGATCACCATCATCCGCCGGCGCTTTGCGCCCTCCTCATACAGCTGGTCGAACTCGTCCTTGAGCGCCTGCTCATAGGCGGCCGGATTCCAGCCCTGGAACGGGAACGAGACGATGTCGTTCATGTGCATCGTGTAGGGCACCGTGACGAAATCCTTGCCGCGCACCGGCACGATGAAGGGCTCGTCATGGCTCGGTTCGTCGATGTGATAGAGGAAGCCGAGGTCCTGCAGCGTCTCCAGGATGTGCACGGAGTTTCGCATCCAGTACGCATTCCATCCGATCGGAGTCTGCCCCGTGATCTTCTGGATCGTCTCGACGCTGTCAGCGATGAAGCGCTTTTCCTGATCCTTCGGCAGCTGATACGAGTTGCTCCAGATCCGGCCATGTGCAGCCGCCTCATGGCCACGGCGCACGATCTCCCGGGCGGTGTCGGGCGAGGTCTCGACCGCCTTGCCGATCATGAAGGACGACAGCTTGATGCCGTGCTTGTCCATCAGATCGAGCAGGCGCGGGATGCCCTCATAGTGGCCATAAGCGAAGAACGCGTTGGTCGGCAGATCTGGCACGCCCTTCTCGATCGGATCGGGGATAACGCCACCGGCGCCGGAAATCGGCTGGCCGCCGCCTTCGAACATCAGCGACAGGCTGACCGCAAGGCGCGCCCCGTTGGGCCAGAAGCCGCCGCCATTGGACATGGCCTGGGCGTCGGATGCAGCATTCGCTGGTTGGGTCGCGGCGCTGAGTCCGGCGGCAGCGAGGGCGCCGGCGGCACCGACGGCCTGGAGGGTTTCGCGGCGGCTGAGTTGGGTCGAGGACGAGTGAGTCATGAGCTGATCTCCGTGTTGATGGAAATCAGCCTAACTTCTTTCCAAATTTGGTATTATCATGCATCTAATGGAGATATTATCTACTTTTCGGAAACAATCCATGCTTGACGACATCACCGAGCTTCGAACCTTTGCGAAGATTGTCACGTCAGGCAGCCTGTCCGCGGCCGGGCGCGAGATGGGGGTCGCACTCAGCGTCGTCAGCAAGCGGCTCGCGACGCTGGAAAAGCGCACCGACACCAGCCTGATCGTGCGCAGCACGCGCCACCTCGCGCTGACCGAGGAGGGACAAAGGCTGTTCGACCGGGCGCAGCGCATCCTCGCCGAGGTCGATGAAGCGGAAGCAGCGCTGGCGCATAGTCGCGTCGAACCGCAGGGCGTGCTGCGGGTCAGCGCGACCGTCGCGCTGGGCCGCGCCCATGTCAGCCCGGTCTGCCGCGATCTCGCGCTGACCTATCCGAAGATGTCGGTCGAACTGATGCTCACAGACCGTCTCGTCGAGTTGATCGACGAGCGCATCGACGTCGTGATCCGCATCGGCATGCCGCGCGACTCCGACCTGATCATGCGCAAGCTGATCGACAATCACCGCATCATCGCGGCGTCACCGGGCTATGTCATGCGCCACGGCGCGCCAATCACGCCCGAGGATCTCACGCAGCACAATTGCCTGCTCTACAACGGAGGCGCGCAGACGCGGTGGAGGCTGATGCACGGCGACGGCCGCACCGCTGAGATCGAGGTGTCGTCGCGGCTGCGCTGCGACAATGGCGAGGTCGCGCATGACTGGGCGGTCGACGGCGCCGGCCTGATCATGAAGAGCTGGGTCGATGTCGCGCCCGATCTCGCATCCGGCCGCCTGGTGCAGGTGCTGCCGGAGTGGCGCAGCGATCCCGCGCCGGTCTGCGCGCTGTTCGCTCCGGGACGCCAGACGCCGACGCGCGTGCGGCTGTTCCTCGACGCCATCGCAAAGCGGATGGCCGCGTTTCAGGTAGCCGGCGGCGCGTAGCGCGCGGCCATCACGGCGTCGAACGCATTTGCCATCGCTTCATGCCGCGGCGTCATCCCGGTGAACAGCCTGAAGGCGTCGGCCGCGGCGTTGATCGCGAGGTCTCGCCCGGTCAGCACGCTGGCGCCCTTGGCCCTTGCCGCCGTGAGCAGCGGTGTCCAGAGCGGCGTGTAGACCGCGTCGGCGACCCACATCGAGGGATGCAGCAACGCATCCGGCACCGGCGTGTCGCGGCTCGGCAGCATGCCGACCGGCGTTGCGTTGACGAGACCTGCGGCGCCCTGCACCGCGGCGTCGACGCTGGCGGCGTGAACCGCGCGATGATCCTGCAATTGGTCCGCAAGCTGCGCAGCCTTTGCGGCATCGGCATCGAAGATCCTGATCTCGGCAACGCCGAGCCCCGCCAGCGCGAATGCGATCGCCTTGCCAACGCCGCCGGCACCGATCAACGCGATCGGGCCGCGCGGCGCTGACGCAAGCAGCGGTGCAATCGCGCGCACAAAACCTGATGCATCGGTGTTGTGCCCGACCAGACGCCCGCCACTGGCGACGATGGTGTTGACCGCGCCGATCGCGCGGGCATCCCGCGCGAGGTCATCGAGCAGATCGACCACCGCCTCCTTGTAAGGAAAGGTGACGTTGACGCCGGCAAAGCCGAGCCGCCTGATGCCCTCGAGCATCGCGCTGAGATCGTCGCGCCCCGCGCCCTTGACCTCGATGAGCTGGTAGTGCGCGTGAACGCCGAGGGCGGCGGCGGCCTGCTCGTGCATCGCCGGCGCCGCCGAATGCGCGATCGGATAGCCGATCAGACCGGTCAGGAAGCGGTCGCGCATCATCCCTCATGTCGGCAATGGTCAGCTCATGCGGTCGAGCCGAGCATAGCTGTCTTCCATGCCGTGCTCCATGCCGGTCGCGAGCATCGCCGCGCGGGTCTCCGCATCCGGCAGCGTCATCCGCATGGTCATCAGGGTGCCGTCACCGTCGGGCGCAAAGCGCGTCTCGACACGATTGTCCGGCGTCGGATCCGGCAGATGCATGCGCTCGACATGCACGATGCGGCTGAACGGTTCGAGCTCAAGATATTCGCCGGTCAGGTGAAAGCCGTCGCCCTTGCCGTCGGTCCATTCGTAACGGATCTTGCCGCCGGGCCTGAGCTCGCTGATGCAGACCGGCATGGTCCAGCCTTCCGGGCCGAGCAGCCACTTCTGCAACAGCTCAGGCTCGGTATGCGCGCGATACACCGCTTCGGGCGGCGCGCCGAAGCGCCTGGTCACGACGATGTAGCGGTCGCCTTCGGTCTTCAGCGTCAGCTTACTCATAGGGCACCTTTCACTTCTCAGGCTTCATGGCGGCCAGCACTCCGTCCAGCCGGTCGTAATTGGTTTCCAGCGCGCGGCGCAGCATGCCGAGCCATTGATCGATCTCGGCAACCGCCGTCGGCGCCAGCCGGCACGGCCGCTTGGTGCCTTCGACCCGCCGCACGATCAGGCCGGCGCCCTCGAGCACCTTGAGATGGCGGGAGATCGCCGGTTGGGTCAGCTCGAACGGCTCGACCAGCTCCATGACGGTCGCCTCGCCCAAAGCGAGACGCGCCAGGATCGCCCGGCGGGTCGGGTCGGCGAGCGCGGAGAAGGCGGCGTCGAGGTTGGCCATGCTTTATCTCATGTTTGTTATATAAACAGATTGTTATATAATGAGATGTAAATGGTCAAGCAAAATCCGCTGCGGCGGAGGCGCGCAGCGGATTCTGGTGGTTCCTTCAATGCTCGATTGGCGGTCAGCCGCTAGACGTCGAAGAACACCGTCTCGTTGTCGCCCTGCAGGTGGACATCAAAGGTGTAGGCGTTGCCGCCCGTCTTCTTGGCGATCAACGTCGCACGACGATCGGCCGGCACCAGTGCCAGCACGGAATCAGTCGCGTTGCCGGCCTCGTCGTCGAAATAGATCCGGGTGTAGAGGTGCAGCAGCATGCCGCGCGCGAACACCGCGAGCACGATGTGCGGCGCCTGCGGCTTGCCGTCGGCATCAGGCACCACGCCGGGCTTGATAGTGTCGAACGAATAGCCGCCGCTCTTGTCGGTGCCGCAACGGCCAAAACCCTTGAACGAGGAATTCGGCAGTGCCCGCTTGTCCTGCGGGTCGGAGAAGCGGCCCTGGCTGTCGGCCTGCCAGATCTCCAGCATGCAATCCGGGATCACGGCGCCGTCGCCGTCATAGACCTTGCCCTCGACGCGGATCCGTTCGCCGGATGTATCCGGCGTCAGCAGATTGTTGGTGAAGGCGTCGTTCCACTCATACTCGCCGTTCGGCGTCAGGCCGTATTTGAAATAGGGACCGACGGTCTGCGAGGGCGTGATTCCATCAGGACGTGACACTTACTTGGTCTCCATCGGCGTGGCGTTGCGCCCGCGCAGCACGATATCGAAGCGATAGCACAGCGCCCATTCCGGCTTGGTGTTCTCGAGATCGAACGAGGAGATCATCCGCGCCCGCGCCTTCTCATCCGTCACCGAGTTGAAGATCGGGTCGAACGGGAACAGGGGATCGCCGGGGAAATACATCTGCGTCACCAGACGCGAGATGAAGGAGTGGCCGAACACCGAGAAGTGGATATGGGCGGGCCGCCACGCATTGTGGTGATTGCCCCACGGATATGCGCCGGGCTTGATGGTGACGAACTTGTAGTAGCCGCTCGCATCCGATTGGGCGCGGCCGGCGCCGGTGAAGTTCGGATCGAGCGGCGCCGGGTGCTGGTCGACGACATGGATGTAGCGGCCGCAGGCATTGGCCTGCCAGATTTCGACCAGCGTGTTCGGCACGCCGCGGCCGTCCTCGTCGAGCACGTGGCCGTGCACGATGATGCGCTCGCCGAGCGGCTCGCCCTTGGCCTGGATGGTGAGGTCGCTGTCGTGCGCGCGCACCGTCTCGTGACCATAGACCGGACCGGTCAACTCCGAGAGCGTATGCCGCATCGGGATCAGCGGCTTTTGCGGCGCGCGCTTCACGGTGGAGCGATAGTCCGGCGACAGCCGCGCCGGATGAGCCGCAAGCGATTGCAGCGGATACAACAAGGTCATAGCGAAGTCCTCCGCGGCCCACGCGCCCGGTGAGCTCACGTCAGATCATTATAGTGCATAACCAAATTGGGGAAGGGCTGTTTTCAGCCCTTCCAAGCCACTGGACTAATTCAGCTTTTCGATGGCGACTGCGACGCCCTGGCCGACACCGACGCACATAGTTGCCAAGGCAAGCTTCCCGCCCCGCTTCTCCATGCCGTGCACGGCGGTCAGGACCAGCCGCGCGCCGCTCATGCCGAGCGGATGGCCGAGCGCAATCGCGCCGCCATGCGGATTGACGAAATCGGCGTCTTCCTTGACGCCGAGCTGGCGCAGGCAGGCGATGCCCTGCGAGGCGAAGGCCTCGTTGAGCTCGATCAGGTCGAAGTCCGACACCTTGATGCCGAGCCGCTCGACCAGCTTCCTGGTCGCCGGCACCGGGCCGATGCCCATGATGCGCGGCGGCACCGCGGCCGAGGCAAGGCCGAGGATCTTCGCGCGCGGCGTGAGGCCGTGCCGCTTCACGGCGGCTTCGGACGCGAGGATCATCGCAGCGGCGCCGTCGTTGACGCCCGATGCGTTGCCCGCGGTCACGGTGCCCGGATTGCGCACGATCGGCTTCAGCTTAGCGAGACCTTCGAGCGTGGTTTCGGGACGCGGATGCTCGTCCTTGTCGACGGTGATGGGACCGGCCTTGCCGCCGGGCACCTGGATCGGGATGATCTCCTCGGCGAAATAGCCCGACGCGATCGCCGCGCCTGCGCGCTGCTGCGAGCGGATCGCCATCGCATCCTGATCGGCGCGCGACACCTGGAATTCCTCGGCGACGTTCTCACCGGTTTCCGGCATCGCATCGACGCCGTACTGCGCCTTCATCAAGGGATTGATGAAGCGCCAGCCGATCGTGGTGTCATAGATCTCGGACGAGCGCGAGAACGCTTCCGAAGCCTTGCCCATCACGAACGGCGCGCGCGTCATCGATTCGACGCCGCCTGCGATCGCGAAATCGATCTCGCCGGCGCGGATGGCGCGGCCCGCGGCACCGACCGCATCGAGGCCCGAGGCGCAGAGCCGGTTCAGGGTCTGGCCGGGAACCGATTCCGGCATGCCGGCAAGCAGGAGCGCCATGCGCGCGACGTTGCGATTGTCCTCGCCGGCCTGGTTGGCGCAGCCGAAATAGACCTCTTCGACCTCGTTCCAGTTGAGCGTCGGGTGCTTGGCCATCAGCGCCTTGATCGGGGCTGCGGCGAGATCGTCGGCGCGCACCTTGGCGAGCGAACCACCGAAACGGCCGATCGGGGTCCGGACGGCATCGCAAATGAACACATCACGCATTGAATCTCTCCCTGAATGCCGCGACTTAGGCGCTGGATCGGCTGGAACTTGAGATGGGTTTTAGGAGCGTGCCCGCGGCAGGTCAATTGATGCGGCCGCGCGCCCTGCACGCGTTACCGTGAGGGCTGTCATAAAGGCACCGTGGACAGGGTGGAAAACCCCGGCTTCGCGGATAGGACCGCGCCGCGAAATTCTGTAGCTTCCCGGCCCTCATGACCATTCAGCAGCCGATCCCCGTTCCGCCCGAAGCCACTCCCGCCGAGGCGCCGTCGCGCGTCACGCCGATGATGGAACAGTATCTGGAGATCAAGGCCGCCCATCCCGGCCTGCTGCTGTTCTACCGGATGGGCGACTTCTACGAGCTGTTCTTCGAGGACGCCGAGATCGCCTCGAAGACGCTCGGCATCGTGCTGACCAAGCGCGGCAAGCATCAGGGCATGGACATCCCGATGTGCGGCGTGCCGGTCGAACGCTCCGAGGATTATCTGCATCGCCTGATCGGCGCCGGGCATCGCGTGGCGGTGTGCGAGCAGACGGAGAATCCCGCCGAGGCCAAGGCCCGCGGCAACAAGAGCGTGGTCCGCCGCGGCGTGGTGCGGCTGGTGACGCCGGGCACGCTGACCGAGGACACGCTGCTCGACGCCCGCACCAACAATTATCTGATCGCGATCGCGCGCGCCCGCGGCTCGGCCGGCGCCGACCGGCTCGGGCTAGCCTGGATCGACATCTCGACCTCCGAATTCATGGTGACGGAATGTGCGACCGCGGAGCTTGCGGCGACGCTGGCGCGGATCAATCCGAACGAGGCGATCGTCACCGACGCGCTCTATAGCGACAATGAACTCGCGCCGACCCTGCGCGAGTTGCCGTCGGTGACGCCGCTGACCCGCGACGTGTTCGACAGTGCCACCGCCGAGCGGCGGCTGTGCGACTATTTCGCGGTCGCGACCATGGACGGGCTCTCGGCGATGTCGCGGCTGGAGGCAACGGCCGCCGCTGCCGCGGTGACCTATATCGACCGCACCCAGGTCGGCAAGCGTCCGCCGCTGTCGCCGCCGGCGCGCGAAGCCGCCGGCACCACGATGGCGATCGATCCCGCGACCCGCGCCAACCTCGAACTGACGCGAACGCTTGCCGGCGAGCGGCGCGGCTCGCTGCTCGATGCGATCGACTGCACCGTCACCGCGGCAGGCTCGCGCCTGTTGGCGCAGCGGCTTGCCGCGCCCCTGACCGATGTTGCGGTGATCGCGCGGCGGCTCGATGCGGTCTCCGCCTTCGTCGCGGACAGCGCAGCACGCGAGGACATCCGGACCGTGCTGCGCGCGGCGCCCGACATGTCGCGTGCACTGGCGCGGCTTTCGGTCGGCCGCGGCGGTCCGCGCGATCTCGCCAGCCTGCGCGACGGCATCCTTGCCGCCGACCAGGCGCTGGACTTGCTGGCGCAGCTTGCGGATCCGCCGGCCGAGGTTTCGACCGTGATGGCGGCGCTGCGGCGCCCCTCGCGCGACCTGGCGCAGGAATTTTCGCGCGCACTGTCAGAGCAATTACCGCTGATCAAGCGCGACGGCGGCTTCGTCCGCGAGGGCTATGAGGCCGCGCTCGACGAAAGCCGTAATTTGCGCGATGCCTCGCGCCTCGTCGTCGCCGCGATGCAGGCGCGCTATGCCGAGGACACCGGTATCAAGACGCTGAAGATCCGGCACAACAATGTGCTCGGCTATTTCGTCGAGGTCACCGCGCAGCACGGCGACAAGCTGTTCGCACCGCCGCTGAATGCGACCTTCATCCATCGCCAGACGCTGGCCGGGCAGGTCCGCTTCACCACCGCAGAGCTCGGCGAGACCGAGGCCAAGATCGCCAATGCCGGCGAGCGCGCGCTCAATCTCGAGCTCGAGATCTTCGAACGGCTCAGCGCGCTGGCGCTCGCGGCGAGCGATGATCTGCGCAACGCCGCGCATGCCTTTGCGCTGCTCGACGTCGCTACATCGCTGGCGAAGCTTGCGATCGACGACAATTACGTGCGGCCCGATGTCGACGGCTCGCTCGGCTTTGCGATCGAGGGCGGCCGCCATCCGGTGGTCGAGCAGGCGCTGAAGCGCGATGGCCAGCCGTTCATCGCCAATGCATGCGATCTGTCGCCGGCGCCGGGCCAGAAATCCGGCCAGCTCTGGCTGATCACCGGCCCGAACATGGCCGGTAAATCGACCTTCCTGCGCCAGAATGCGCTGATCGCACTCCTTGCTCAGATCGGCAGCTATGTGCCGGCGTCGCGGGCGCGGCTCGGCATCGTCGATCGGCTGTTCTCGCGCGTCGGCGCCGCTGACGATCTGGCCCGCGGCCGCTCGACCTTCATGGTCGAGATGGTCGAGACCGCGGTGATCCTCAATCAGGCCAGCGAGCGGTCGCTCGTCATCCTGGACGAGATCGGCCGCGGCACCGCGACCTTCGACGGTCTGTCGATCGCCTGGGCCGCGATCGAGCACCTGCACGAGAGCAACCGCTGCCGCACGCTGTTTGCCACCCATTATCATGAGTTGACCGCGCTCTCGGCGAAACTGCCGCGGATGTTCAACGCCACGGTGCGGGTCAAGGAATGGCAGGGCGACGTCGTGTTCTTGCACGAGGTGCTGCCGGGCTCCGCCGACCGCTCTTATGGCATCCAGGTCGCCAAGCTCGCCGGCCTGCCGCCCGCCGTGATCACGCGCGCCAAATCGGTGCTGGCGAAACTGGAAGCGCAAGATCGCGGCCAGGCCGCCCGCGCTCTTGCAGACGACCTGCCGCTGTTCGCCGTCCCTTCCCGCGCCGCTGTCGAAGACAAGCCGCCGAGCGAGACTGATTTGCTGGTTGAGGCGGTGAAGGCGCTGCACCCCGACGAAATGTCGCCGCGCGAGGCGCTGGATGCGCTGTATGCATTGAGGGCGAAGCTGCCGAAGGAGTAGCTGCGTAGGATGGGTAGAGCGCAGCGAAACCCAGCGACTTTCCTCCGCACGGGGAGATGATGGGTTTCGCTGCGCTCCACCCATCCTACGCCTTCACTGCGTGCGGAGAGACCAGATCCCCGCTTTGCTCTGACGAGCAAAGCGACATCCCCTTTTTAAGGGGAGGTCTACGCCTTCGCGCTCTTTCTTCGCCCGAGCTGCCACAGCGCCAGATTCCAGATGATGCAGGTGGCGAGCGCACAGCAGAGGCCTACGGCAGAGCCGAATTGCAATACCGCGACATGCAGCACGGCGATGCCGAGGCCGAAGCCGAGCAGGCCCCAGGCGCTGTTGGCGAGCACGGCGGCGGTGGCGGGGCCGCCGATCCGCGGATGCAGGATCAGCATCATCGAGGAGAACACGATCGGGAATAGCGCGATCACGCCGGTGACCCGCGGACCAACCCAGGTCGAGGCGGTGACCACGGTGCCGACAAGGCTCGCGACCAGCGCGGCGCGCAAGGGAATGTCGTACCAGCGCCGCGCGATCAGCGGCATCTTGGCGACGTGGCGATAGGGCTTGAGCAGCGGAATGCAGATTGCGAACGCAATGGCGTTGAGGATCAGCCCGCCGGCCAGCGTCCAGGCGAACTGACGGATGATGGTGCCGAGCACGAGCCACAGCGCGATCGCGCTTCCCGCGCTGACCCACATGCTGAAGCGCTGCGCCAGCACGGCGTAGGTCAGGCCCATGAAGATCGTCGCCGCATTGACCGGCAGGCTCGACAGCGCGCCCTCGGCAATGAAGGCCGCGTCATGGTCGAGCGCAAGGAAGGTGTAGGACGGCCCGGCCGAGATCGGCAGGGTTGCGATCAGCGCACCGATCACCGGCCCCGACCGCTCCGTGATGATGGACGCTGAGACCACGAACGCGGCCGCTACCGCCATGCGCAGCACGAGGAGCAGGATGAAGTGGAGATCGGGGGACATTCTAAGTCGTCCCGGCGAAGGCCGGGACCCATAACCATGACTATTCGTGGGGAGCGAAAGCCGTTGGACAGCGAAGCTTGAGTCGAGAAGACACGGCGTATGGGTCCCGGCTTTCGTGCGCATTTGCACACCGGGCCGGGACGACACCGGTGAAAAGCGGCTACACCCGCTGCATCGTCACCGACACTTTCGGGCCGTTCTTGATGGTCTGATAAACCACGCAGTAACGCTCGGTGAGTTTCAGCAGCAGGTCGAGCTTGTCCTGCGGCGCGTCGGTGCCGACGTCGAAGCGCAGGCGGATCTCGCGGAAGCCGACCGGGGCCTCCTTGTCGACGCCGAGCGTGCCGCGGAAGTCGAGATCGCCCTCGGCGAACACGTTGCCGACCTTCAACGGCACCTCGATCGCGGTCGCGACCGATTTCAGCGTCACCCCGGCACAGGCGACCAGCGCTTCCAGCAGCATGTCACCGGAGCAAAGCTCGAGCCCGGAGCCGCCGGTGGCGGGATGCAGGCCGGCGACCGCGAGCGCGCGGCCGGTCTCGACCTTGCAGGACAGGCTTTCATTGTCGATCGTGCCCTTGGCCTTCAACGTGATCACGGCGGCCTGGGGGTCGGCCTTGTAACGCTCCTTGATCGGAGCCTGCATTGCGCGGAGTTCGGCGGAGTCCATGGGTCTGCTCCCGGCTGTTCTTCTTAGCCTTCGGATGTAAGGCCTTATGGCGCCGATGTCACCACCACATCGCCTCGCCGGCGCTCGATTTGTCCGTGACGTCACGCACCGAGCGATCCAGCGAGCGGTCGAGCGCGGTCAGCACGCGGCGCTTGAACGTGTCGAACAGTTCCGATTTGCGGTCGCGCGGCCGCGCCAGATTGATGGTGATCTGCTCGAACAGCCGCCCCGGTCGCGGCCGCATCACCAGCACGCGGTCGGCCAGCACCACGGCCTCGTCGACATCATGGGTGACCAGCACCAAAGTCGGCCGCGTGTCGGCCCAGAGATCCAGCAAATGATCCTGCAGATCGCGCCGCGTGAAGGCATCGAGTGCCGAGAACGGCTCGTCGAGCAGCAGAACTTCCGGCTGCGGCACCAGCGCACGGGCGATCGCGACCCGCTGCGCCTGCCCGCCGGACAGTTCGCGCGGCCAGGCCGCAGCCTTGTCGGTGAGGCCAACGCGGGCCAGCGCGGCTGCGATCCGCTCGCGCCTCGCCTGCGCCGAAAGGTCGGTGAGACCGAAGCCGATATTGTCGGCGACGCTGAGCCAAGGCAGCAGCCGTGGCTCCTGGAAGATGATGCCGATCTTGGCGTGCGGCGAGCTGATGACAGCATTGTCGAGCGTCACGTTGCCGGTGCTGGCGCGATCGAGGCCGGCGATGGCGCGCAGCAAGGTCGACTTGCCGCAACCGGAACCGCCGATGATGGCGATGATCTCACCGGGCGGGATTTCCGCCGAGAAGCGCTCCAGCGCGTGGACGCCATTCGGATAGGTCTTGCCGACTTCTTTCAGAGCGAGCATCAGGCCCCTCCCCGCGCACCGAACGCATCCTGCCAGCGCAATAGCGGCGCGGCCGCGACCTCGATCAGCCAGTCGGTGAGCTTGCCGAGGATCGCGAAGATCACGATCGCAGCAAGGATCTGCGCCGGCTTGCCGAGTTGCTGGCCGTCAAGCAGCAGATAGCCGAGACCTTCGGAGGCGCCGATCAATTCGGCCGCGACCACGAACATCCATCCCAGGCCAAGCCCGACCCGCAGCGCCACCACATAGGCCGGCAGCACCGCCGGCAACAGGATGCGGCGGATCATGGCCGGCCCGGACAGCCGGAACACACGGCCGACCTCGACGATCTTGCGATCGACCGACAGGATCGCGCCCATCACGCCGAGATAGATCGGAAAGAACACGCCGACCGCGATCAGCGCGACCTTCGAGGTCTCGAAGATGCCGAGCCAGAGCACGAACAGCGGCACCCAGGCGAGCGAGGGGATCGCGCGCAAGGCTTGCACCGTCGGATCAAGCAGCCGCTTGGCGAAATCCCAATAGCCGGAAATCGCCCCCATGATGGTGCCGGTGACGACGCCAAGCGCAAAGCCCGCGCCGACCCGCCACAAGGTCGCGAGGATATGGCGCGACAGCTCGCCGCTCCTGGCGAGCTCGACGATGGTCTGGAACACCTTTGACGGCGGCGGCACCAGCCGGCCGTTGGAGTAGCCGAGATAAACCACCAGCTCCCAGCCGAGCGCACACACCACCGGCACCAGAAGCCCGAGCGCGGGCCGCGCAAAGCGCGACCACCGCGCCGGCGCCGCACGCGGCGCGGCCGTCTGTTCCAGCGCGGGCAGGTCAACGCTCATGGCCATAGCAAAAACGACTCTTCAAGCGGGATTGCAAGGTGGAGGTGCCTCCGCTCTATCCCCCGTCGTCCCGGGCAAGCGAAGCGCGACCCGGGACCCATAACCAAGAAGCGTGGTGATGGAGCAGGCTGGAGCCACAGCGCCTTCCGGCAACAAGACCCTGTGGTTATGGGTCCCGGCCTTCGACGGGACGACGAGGGCAGTTTGTCGGCGCAGTTAGTTGGTGGGCAACGGGACCTGGTCGTCGATCAGCGAATCCAGCGCGGCCTTCACGTCGGTCTTGGCGTCGATCACGCCCGCCTGCTGCAGCGCGAGGCCGGCGGCGAGGATGGATTCGCGCTGCGGGGCACCGATGCGGCTGTGGGTCAGCTCGGTGCGCTCCTTGAGCTGCTTGTCGACCACGGCGTCGGGCAGCTTGGTGACGGCGATGAAGGTCTTCTTCAGCTCGTCATAGTTTGCCAGCGAATACTTCCGTGCTTCTTCATAGGTCGCGAGTACGCGGCGGACGATATCCGGATGCGCTTTCAGGAACTCCTCGCGGACGTTGAGAATGCCCCAGGTGTTGGCGTCGGCCTTGCGGTAGAACAGCTTGGCGCCCTCCTCGACCTCGGCCTGCGCCATCATCGGGTCGAGACCGGCCCAGGCATCGACATCGCCGCGGATCAGCGCGGTCTTGCCGTCGGCGTGCTGCAACAGCACCGGGGTGATGTCCTTCTCAGTCAAACCGGCGCCGAGCAGCGCGCGGACCAGGAAGATGTGCGGGTCGGTGCCGCGGGTCACCGCCACGCGCTTACCCTTGAGATCGGCGACCGAGGCGATCTTGGAGTCCTTGGTGGTGACCAGCGCGGTCCATTCGGGGCGCGAATAAACGTAGATCGACTTGATCGGGTTGCCGTTGATCCGGGCGACCAGAGCGGCCGAGCCCGCGGTCGAGCCGAGGTCGATCGACCCGGCGTTGAGGAATTCGAGCGCCTTGTTGGAGCCGGCCGACTGCACCCAGACGATGCTGATGCCGTCCTTGGCGAACTCCTTCTCCAGCAGGCCCTTCTGCTTCAGGACCATCGACACCGGATTGTAGGTCGCCCAGTCGATCCGGATCTCCTTCAGCGCGTCGGCGGCAAGCGCCGCGCCGGGCAGGAATGTCGAGACCGCGAGCAGCGCAGCGAACGCGCGCCGGGAAAATTTATGCATTCGTCGACCCCCTCGATCAGATTAAGAAACAATCTTTTATTTCAATGAGTTATCCTTGCGGTCAACGAGAAAATCTCTACCCTTTACGCGACGGCGCGAGAACGATCTTGCTCGAAGCGCCGCCAGGAAAGCATGGAGCTGCTGTCGTTATACTTTGGTCCGTGACAGCAACAGCTCCGTCCGATATCGGATGAACCTATGGACAGCGTCGTAGCCGAGGCCCGCCCTGAAGCGGACGATCGTTTCGAGACCGCGCGGATCACCGCGGCGGTCAATGCACTGGCCGAGCAGCATGCCGGCCGCGAGGACCAGTTCCGCGCCGCGATGGCGCAACTGCTCAAGGCCGAACTGATCGCGGCGCGCGCCACGGCGCAGGCGCTGCTGCTGAAGGACCGTCATGGCCGCCGCTGCGCCGAACGGCTCTGCTTCGTGCAGGACGAGATCATCCGCATCCTCTATGCGGCCGCGACCCGGCATCTCTACCACTCGCCGATCCCGTCGGGCGCCGAGCGCATGGCCGTGGTCGCGACCGGCGGCTATGGCCGCGGGCTGATGGCGCCGGAATCCGACATCGATCTGCTGTTCATCCTGCCCTACAAGCAGACCGCGTGGGGCGAGCAGGTCGCCGAAGCCATTCTCTATTGCCTGTGGGACATGGGGCTGAAGGTCGGCCACGCCACCCGCTCGGTCGATGAATCGATCCGCCAGGCGCGCGGCGACATGACGATCCGCACCGCGATCCTGGAGACCCGGTTCCTGACCGGAGACCAGCCACTCTATGACGAGCTGGTCGATCGTTTCGACAAGGAAGTGGTGCAGGGCACTGCGTCGGAATTCGTTACCGCCAAGCTCGCCGAGCGCGAGGAGCGGCATCGCCGCGCCGGCCAGTCGCGCTATCTGGTCGAGCCCAACGTCAAGGACGGCAAGGGCGGCCTGCGCGACCTGCATACGCTGTTCTGGATCGCCAAATACGTCTATCGCGTGCGCGAGACCGACGAACTGCTGGAACGCGGCGTGTTCGACGCACAGGAGTACCGCACCTTCCGCCGCTGCGCCGACTTCCTGTGGTCGGTGCGCTGCAATCTGCACTTCTTCGCCGGGCGCGCCGAGGAGCGGCTGTCGTTCGACATGCAGCGCGAGATCGCGGTTCGCCTCGGCTACACCTCGCATCCCGGCATGCAGGACGTCGAGCGCTTCATGAAGCACTACTTCCTGATCGCGAAGGACGTCGGCGACCTCACAGCGATCCTGTGCGCCAAGCTCGAGGAGGAGCACAACAAGCCGGCGCCGGTGCTGAGCCGGATGGTGGCGCGCTTCCGGCCCGGCACCAAGCGGCGGCGGGTCAACGGCAGCGACGATTTCATCGTCGACAACAACCGCATCAACCTCGCCGCGCCCGACGTGTTCAAGCACGATCCGGTCAATCTGATCCGGATCTTCCGTCTCGCGCAGCAGAACAACCTCGCCTTCCATCCCGACGCGATGCGCACGGTGACGCGCTCGCTGAAGCTGATCAACACCCAGCTCCGCGAGAACGACGAGGCCAATCGCCTGTTCATGGAGATCCTGACCTCCGACAATGCGGAGGTCGTGCTGCGGCGGATGAACGAGACCGGCGTGCTCGGCCAATTCATCCGCGCCTTCGGCAAGATCGTGTCGATGATGCAGTTCAACATGTACCACCACTATACGGTGGACGAGCACCTGCTGCGCTGCATCGGGTTCCTGCAGGACATCGAGCGCGGCGGCAACGAGGAGTTCACGGTCGCCAGCGACCTGTTCCGCAAGATCCGTCCCGAGCACCGTCCGGTGATCTACATCGCGACGCTGTTGCACGACATCGCCAAGGGCCGCCCCGAGGACCATTCGATCGCCGGCGCCAAGGTGGCGCGGCGGCTGTGCCCGCGGCTCGGCTTCTCCGCCGCCGACACCGAGCTGGTGGCCTGGCTGATCGAAGAGCATCTGACCATGTCCACGGTAGCGCAATCGCGCGATTTGTCGGACCGCAAGACCATCGAGAATTTCGCCGCCGTGGTGCAGTCGGTCGAGCAGATGAAACTGCTGACGATCCTGACCACCGCTGACATCCGCGGCGTCGGCCCCGGCGTCTGGAACGGCTGGAAGGCGCAGCTGTTGCGCACTCTGTATTACGAGACCGAGCCGGTCTTGACCGGCGGCTTCTCGGAAGTGAACCGCGCCCAGCGCATCGCGGTGGCGCAAGCCGAATTCCGCCGCGCCTTCACCGAATGGCCGGAGGCCGAGCTCAACGCCTATATCGGCCGGCATTACCCGGCCTACTGGCTCAAGGTCGAGCTGCCGCGCAAGATCCGCCAGGCGCGCTTTATCCGCGCCAGCGAGCAGGCCGGCCACAAGCTGGCGATCAATGTCGGCTTCGACGAGATCCGCGCCGTCACCGAGCTCACGATCCTGGCGACCGACCATCCCTGGCTGCTGTCGATCATCGCGGGCGCCTGCGCCTCCGCCGGCGCCAACATCGTCGACGCGCAGATCTACACCACGACCGACGGCCGCGCGCTCGACACCATCTCGATCTCGCGCGAATACGACCGCGACGAGGACGAGGGCCGCCGCGCCACAAGGATCGGCGAGATGATCGAGCACGTGCTGGAAGGCAAGCTCAGGCTGCCCGAGGCGGTGGCGAAGCGCGCGGTGCGCAGCAAGGCGCGACCGTTCATCGTCGAGCCCGAAGTGACCATCAACAACCAGTGGTCCGACCGCTACACCGTGATCGAGGTCTCCGGCCTCGACCGTCCCGGCCTGCTCTACCAGCTCACGACCGCAATCTCGAAGCTCAACCTCAACATCGCCTCCGCCCATGTCGCGACCTTCGGCGAACGCGCCCGCGACGTGTTCTATGTCACCGACCTGCTCGGCGCCCAGATCACCGCGCCGACCCGGCAGTCGGCGATCAAGAGCTCGCTGCTGCATCTGCTGTCGAGCGAGGACCAGGCGGCGAAGCCGGCGGCGTAGGGACTTTTTCCCCTCGTCATTCCGGGCTCGCGCTGCGCGCGCCCCGAATGACGGGGGATGGGACTGCAGCCTAACCAAACAGCCGCATCAGCAGCGCCTTGCCGACCGGCGCGGCACGCACGCCGTGGAAGGCGCGGACATATTCGCCGGCATAGAATGCGCGCACGACGTTGATCCGCGTCGCGACCGCGTCCTCGAAGCGGACGCCGAAGCCATCTCGGGTGCGACGGACCACGAGCGCGATGACATTCTGGCCGTAGACATTGCATTTGATCGAAACGCCGATCGCCGGCGGCGCCGGATCGATGAAGCGCGCGCCCGATATCGAGATGTCGGCCATCCGCACCAGCCGCGTCTCCGCACCTTCCTGAATCAGGATCGGCTCGTCGCGCTCGAAACGCTCGGCCTTGCGACGCCGCGGCTGCTCGATGCAGATGAAGCAGACGATCGCGAGCACGACGCAATTATACAGGCTCCAGGCGAGCGCCAGTCCGCCATAGGCGATATTCTCGCCGCGCAGATGCAGGATGAATGCGTAGGCGATCGCGAACAGCGTGATCAGCAAGGCAGTGCCATAGAGCCGCAGCAACGGCCACTCGATGAAGCGGCGGTTGCGGTCGCCCCCCTTCGCCGTCACCTTGAACTTGTGGCCCTGCGGCTTGGCGAGCCCGGTCACGACCGCCTTCAGCACCGCGGGGGCCGCGATGTATTGCGAGACGTCGGTCATGATCGCGAGCGAGCGGCCGCGCGAGATCCAGGCCATCGTGAAGGCGTGCCAGACATAGAACGGCATGAAGTATTTCAGGAGCTCGAACAGGTCGGCGTGAACCGCCTTGATGTCGAACAGCAGATAGAGCCATGGCACGATCAGGCCAAGCACCTTGGTGCCGTAGACCGCCGCCCAGCTCATGAAGGCATCGACCAGCGACAGCCGGTCCATGAAGGCAAGCTTCGACTGCCGCGAGAACGGCCCGCTGCGGCCCCTGAAGATCTGCATGAAGCCGAGGCACCAGCGCCCGCGCTGGGTGATGTATTCCTTCAATCCCTCCGGTGCGAGGCCGATGGTCAGGCGCTCGTTGAGATAGACGGTGCGCAGACCCTTCTCCTTCAGGCGCAGCGTGACAAGGTAATCCTCCGTCACGGAATCGGTCGGGAAGCCGCCGATCTGCATCAGGCCGGAGAAACGGATCAGCGACGAGGTGCCGCAGCAGAACGCGGTGTCCCAGGCGTCCTTGGCCGGCATCAGGATGTCGAAGAAGAAACGCTGCTCGTCAGGCCACACGTCGGTGGCGGCGAGATTGGTCTGGATCGGATCCGGGTTGATGAAGTGCTGCGGCGTCTGCACGACGCCGACGGTGCCGTCCTGCATCAGGCTCATGGCCCGGGTCAGGAACTCCGGCATCGGGACAAAATCCGCATCGAGGATCGAGACGAACTCCGGCCGGTCCGGCAGGGCGGACACGTACTGGAGCGCATGATTGATGTTGCCGGCCTTGGCATGGCGGTTGTCCGGACGGGTCAGATAATTGCAGCCGAGTTCCTGGGCGAGCCGGCGCAGCCACAGCCTTCGTCCATCGTCGAGCACCCAGACGCGATAATTCGGATAATTGAGCCCGGTCGCACCGATGATGGTGCGCTCGAGGATCGCCTTCTCTTCGTTGTAGGTGCAGATGAAGACGTCGACGAGCGGCGCATCCGTCGACGTTCTGGATCGGCGCAGGATGGCATTGACCTCGGGCGAGCGGTTGATGGTGCGACTGAGGAACAGCAGCGACAAGCACACTGCGATCATCGAGGCGGCCTCGGCCACCACGAAGGGATAGCCGACCAGCGCATCGGCGGTAAGTGCCAGCGGCGGCAGGGTCTGGGTCACCCGCCAGACGAAGTAATGCAGCAGCAGCAGGAACGACATGCCGGTCATCATGACGCGGGCCGGCGTCTGCTCGCGCCGGAGCAGGGGCAGGATCGCAAGGCAGGCGCCGAAGGCGACCAGCCCGGGCGCAAATGCCGCCATCATGGCTTTGCCGCATCCGTGTTGAACACCACCCGCCCGGTGCGGCCGACTGCGCATTCCTTGCCCGAGGTGTCGAGCTCCGGCATCGAGACCGTCACCCGATAAGGCTCCTTGTTCAGCGCATCCGGATTGATCGCGAGATTCGCGGGCGCGCCCGAGGCGCCGGTGAGGTTGACGATCTCACCCTTGACCGCGGCGCTGCCGTCGTTCGGCTCGAAGCTCGCCTGCTCGCCGAGCTTGAGGCGATTGTAGACGCCCTCGGTGACATTGGCGGTGACAACCGCGCCGCTGCAATCGAGCAGCTTGAGCAAGGGTTGCCCGGCCCGGACATCTTCGCCCGGCGACGTCATCATCTCCCAGATGCGCCCGGCGACCGGCGCCCTGATGTCGGCTTCGGCCCGGTTGATGTAGTGCAGCTGCTCGGAGGCGATCTCGTGGGTCAGCCAGTCGATCTCCGCATCGGCATGCGCCAGATCGGCGCGCAGGTCGCTGACGCGCTGGCGCATCTCCTCTTCACGTTGCACGGAGCTCGGCCGGTCATTGTAGCTGTCGCCAAGATAGGTCCCGTTCCTGGCGGCCGTGAGTTCGACCTTGGCGGCGTCGAGGCGGCGTTGCGCGCCGATCTCGGTCTGCTGGGCGATCGACTGCTCACGCGTCAGCCGGGCCATTTCGACCGTCGAGACGCTGCCGGATTTGATCAGCGACGAGGCGCGCTCGACCGCGGCCGTCGCCTCCTCCCGCCGCGCGGCCGCAGCCTCGATCGCGGTCTGGATTTCGGCGATGCGCGCCTCGAGTTGGAGGATGCGGCCGTCGCGGAACTGACCGGCCTGGCGGGCGAGGTCCTGTTGCGCGGTCTCGGCGGCGGCGAGCTTGGCGGCCAGGCTCGGGCGCTCATTCTCCAGCCGCGACATCTGCCGCCGGAGATCGTCGAGCCGTACCCGATCGCCACGTGCATTGACGACGTGCAGGATCGTATCGCCCTCATGGACCACGCTGAGCTGCGTTGAGCCTTGCTGCGGCTTCGCGCTCACGGTGCCGTCGATCGGCGAGCGCAGGGTCACGATCCTGGCATTGACCACGGCCTCGACACTCGAGGTCTGCAGCACCGCTTTCAGCGGCAGCCACCCGAACACGGCAACGATCGCAAGGCCGATGCCGACCTTGAGCAGGCGCCGAACCCACCGGCCCGAGCCTGCGGGCGCGTCGGCGTGCGGAGCGCTATCGCCGGCGGGCTCGCTGACCGGCTCGTCGTGCGCCGGCTGCAGCCGGTCCTGCAGATCGCGCTGCAATCCGCGTGCGCCCGCTTCCTCATCCCTGGTGACGGAAACATCGCCCTCGGAAGACGGCTTGTGCTGCTGTGCCTGATTCATGATGACCGGCCCCTGATCTGTCAGTGCGCGAACCAACGCACAGCTCACCGGAGCGATGCCGTTGCCGGACCGATCCAATAATCAGGTGCTTCAAAAGCGGCTAAAGCGAACGGAGCATCTTTCGGAAAACTTTCCGCAATTTGCGATGGCCGATAATCCGGCGCGGGGAAGGACGCCGCCGACCTGCCCGGTCCGTCATGCGGGACGCGCCCGAAGAGGCTGAGCCCGGAATCCATCAGGGCTAGAGGGGACTGGATTCCGGGCTCTCTCGGAGGCTGTTATCGGACCCGTCTTGCGCGACCCTGGCGTGAGCAGCCATCGCTCCGGTCCGGCAGCCTGCCGGGGCTAACTCCTGGGGCGGCCTAGGATCCTGGATCCGGCACGCCTGCCTGTGCCTGCAGCGCTGCCAAGCTCGCGCCCAGCAAGGCCAGGAAACTCGCTTGACAGATCACGACGCCCAAATCGAAGACGTCGAGCAGGTCGATCCAGGAACGATCCGACGAAGTGCTCGCGGCTTGCCTGCCACCATCGATAACGGTCGGCTGGAAGCTCCGCGCGGGCCTCTGACGCGCCGCCTCGTGTCCGGCATCCTCGGAGCAGAGGATCAAATGCAGGCGCCTGTTGGACATTTCAATCTCCCGTCTCTGATTGGCGATTGCCGAAGCCCGGAGAGCTCTACTGTCATCGAGTTACCCAATAAGCGTAGTCACCGCGAAGAAACGGGCCATTGAACGGAGGTTGATCCGGCCGTTACATTCGGGTGGGGAGGACCATACTTAGGTTTATCCGCAACCTGGACCTGAGTGCGCCGGCGCGCCTCGCGTTCTGCGCGATATCACGCGTGGATCGCCAAGGCCCGCATGATTTCGTCCCGACGCCGGTAAAGCTGCTAATATCAAGCCTGTTAGGAGGGCGACGTTGTCGCCGCTGATGATAGCGGTCACCTAGCGACGCAGCGCGGCCCGGACGGCCAAGTGCTGGTGCTGCCGATGATGCCGAATCCGACCACGAAGTCCTGGTCAGCCGAACAATGGCTGCTCGGCGGCATGGTGCTGGCCTTGGCCGCAACCTGCATCGGGCTGGTGCTTGGTCCGCAGCCCACAGCGTCCGCCCACCTGGTTGCCCTCGCGCTGCTCATCGCCTCGCTGATCGCTACACTGCTGATGATGCACCTGGTGGGCCGCAGCCACAGGCAGATGGAGGCCATGTTGCGCGGCCGGGCCAGCGGCGAAGAGCGCGCGATCGAGGCGCAACGCAACAGCGAAGCGCAATGGAAGGAGGTGTTCGAGCATAACCCCGTCATGTACTTCATGGTCGACGCAACGGGCCTCGTGCTGTCGGTCAACACGTTCGGCGCGGCACAACTCGGCTACACCGTCGACGAATTGCTCGGACAATCGGTGCTGCGGGTGTTTGACGCCGAAGACCACCCGATGGTTCGGCGCAATGTCGCGGCGTGTCTCGATAACATCGGCCTGACCCACAGCTGGGAAATCCGCAAGGTCCGCGAGGACGGATCAAGGCTTTGGGTCCGCGAGAATGCCAAGGCGGTGCGGCGGCTCGACGATCAGTTGATCGTCCTGATCGCCTGCGAGGATGTCACCGAGCGCAAGCATGCCGAGAATGCGCTGCAGCAGAGTGAAATGTACCTGAGCGAGGCCCAGCGACTGAGCCATACCGGCAGCTTCGGCTGGCATGTCTCCAGCGGCGAGATCATCTGGTCGGAAGAAACCTTCCGGATATTCGGGTTCGACCGAGTTCCATCCATCAAGCACGGTACGGTGCTTCAGCGCGTCCATCCCGATGACCGCGACCGCGTACAACGGACCATCGACCGTGCCTCGCTCGATCGCAAGGACTTCGAGCACGGCTACCGATTGCTGATGCCCGACGGCGCGATCAAATATGTCCACGCCCGGGCGCATGCGGTGACGAACGTTTCGGGCGACACTGAATTCGTCGGAGCGGTCACCGACGTGACCGCCCGCAAGCTGGCCGAGGCGCAACTGCATGAAGCGCAGACCAACCTCGCGCATGTCACGCGCGTGACGGCGCTCGGCGAGCTCGCCGCATCGATCGCCCATGAAGTGAACCAGCCGCTTGCCGCCGTGGTCACCAACGCCGCGGCCTGCCTGCGCTGGCTCGACCGGGCGGCGCCCGATCTGAATGAGGTGCGCGGCGCGGTGAGCTCGATCATCAGCGACGGCAACCGGGCGGGCGAGGTCATCCAGCGCGTCCGCGCGCTGGTGAACAAGACCACCGATCAGAAGGCGCCGCTCGACATCAATGAGGTCATCAACGAGATGATCGGCCTGGTGCAGCATGAAGTGCAGAGCCACCTGATATCGCTGCGGCTCGACCTCGCTCCCGCGCTCCCGCCCGTGGTCGCCGACCGTATCCAGTTGCAGCAGGTCATCCTCAACCTGGTCCTCAACGGCATCGAGGCGATGCAGCCGGTCACGGACCGGCCGCGGCAGCTCGTGATCCGGACCTGCCATGACGACGATGCCGAACAGATCCTGGTCACGGTCACCGATTGCGGCGTCGGGGTTGCGACCGCGAGTGCCGACCGGCTGTTCGACGCCTTCTACACCACCAAGGCCAGCGGTATGGGAATGGGCCTGTCGATCTGCCGCTCGATCGTCGAAGCCCATCGAGGCCGCCTGTCCCTGGTCGAGCATACCGGCCCCGGCGCGACACTCCAGTTCACCCTGCCATTGCGTCAGGAGGAAAATGCATGGTGACCGGGCGCACGGCATCGCCTGCCACGCGGGCAAACGCCGAAGATCCGATCGTCTTCGTCATCGACGACGACGCCTCGGTGCGGGACGCGCTGAGCAATCTGTTCCGGTCCGTCGGCCTGCGCACCGCAGCGTTCGGGTCGGCTCTCGAATTTCTGCAGCACAAGCCGGTGGATGTCCCGAGTTGCCTGATCCTGGACATCCGGCTGCCCCGGCTCAGCGGCCTCGACTTTCAGGCAGAGCTGACGAAGGCCGGCATTCATATTCCGATCATCTTCATGACCGGCCATGGCGATATCCCGATGACGGTCAGGGCCATGAAGGCCGGAGCGGTCGACTTCCTGACCAAGCCGTTCCGCGATCAGGACATGCTGGATGCGGTCACGACAGCGATCGAGCGCGACAGGAATCGTCGCGATGAGGCCAGGGTTCTTGCAAACCTGCGGGCCGCCTTCGCGACCCTGACCCCGCGCGAGCGCCAGGTGATGACACTCGTCACGGCCGGACTGATGAACAAGCAGGTCGCCGCCGAAATCGGCGTGGCCGAGATCACGGTGAAGATACACCGCGGCCAGATCATGCGGAAAATGACAGCGAAGTCGCTGCCCGATCTGGTCAGGATGGCCGAGATTCTCGGGATCGGACAGGCATCCGGCGGGCCGCAAACCTAAGTATGATTCTCCGACCCCGATTGGCGACGCACTGTGCGCCCGCAGCATCGCACAGACCGCGCCCTGACCGACCGCCTCCGGGAAGACCTCTTTGTCCAATCCGCCAGTGATATCAATCATCGACGATGACGTCTCGGTTCGCACCGCGACCCACAATCTCGTCAGGTCGCTGGGCTATGCGGTCGAGACCTACGCGTCGGCCGAGGAATTCCTGCACTCGCCCCGCCTGAATGACACATCGTGCGTGATCACGGATGTCAGGATGCCGGCGATGAGCGGGCTCGACCTGCAGAGTCACCTGATTGCCAACGGACGCCACCTTCCGTTCATTTTCATCACAGCCTTCTCCGTCGAAAACGATCGCGCCCGGGCCCTGAAGGCGGGAGCGATCTGCTTTCTGATCAAGCCCTTCGACGGCGACGTCCTGATCAAATGCCTCGATACCGCGCTCGGCCAGCGCGGCGCCGCGACGGGCGATTGAGTTCAAATCAGGCTGATCGGACCGGTATACGCAAGGATGATGCCGGCAAACATCTGGACAGATTGTGCGGGGACGATGGTGGCGCGAGATTTCGCACCGTCGTTCTTCGAGAAGACCGGCGGCAAGGACCACCTCAGACATTTTGAATGGCAAATGGCAATTCCTCGGAGGGAGGTCGCCATGCGTGCGGAACCGCGCTGCGCCCAGTGCGACAGCGAAGAACCCAAGATCATCTGTTTGCGAAATCCGGCGGGTGAACGCTATTGCGGACGCCTCTGCCTCTACCAAGGTCAGCAGAACTTCATTCGCTGGTTCACGCGTTCGAATGCCGAGGCCGCATCATGACGTGCCGCTGCGGAAATCCCGGATGCAAGCGGCCCTTCGGGTTGATCCGGCACAGCTGGCACTTCGAGCAATTTTGCTCGGTGAAGTGCCGCGAAATCTACAAGCGGCAATTGGAGCGCAACAGGGCCTATTGGAGGTGGCTGTATCCCTTCGCCAGAACCTCCGGCCCATCGAAGAAAATGATCTGACGGCGAGGGGCATTTGTTTTGACGCGCTCAAGGGAGATCCCATGACGACGGTCGATGCGATGCTGGTAGGAGCGATCCTCGCATGGATGCCTTCGCTGATCGTATTCCTCTACATCGTGCGCGATCTGCGAAACATGCCGCGCGAGGATCTCGACTGATCGCCTCACCGGCGGACAATTCGCCCGCTAGACCTCCACGCCCTCGTGGCGCAGCAGCCAGCGTTTGCGCTCGAGGCCGCCGCCATATTTGACCAGCGAGCCGTTGGCGCCGATCAGGCGATGACAGGGCACGACCACGCTGATCGGGTTGGAGCCGTTGGCGTGGCCGACCGCGCGCATCGCATTCGGCATTTTCAGCCTCGCCGCCAGCGCGCCGTAACTCATGGTGGTGCCTGGCGGGATCTTCGGCAGCGCGTGCCAGACCTTCTGCTGGAACGGCGTGCCTGCGACGCGCCATTCGACATCCGCGAGCCGATCGAGATCGCCGCTGAAGTAGTCGCCGAGCGCCTTGCGCATCGCGGCCGGGGCGCGGCCGTCCCGCAGCGTCACGGAGCCGTAGTGCAGCCGCAGCAGGTCGAGCATGCGTCCTTCGTAGTCGTCCCAGTCGAGCGCGCGCAGCACACCATCATCATCGGTCACCAGCAGCGCGGTGCCGATCGGCGTCTTGAGGCGATCGAGGTTGAAGGTCTGGGCGGTCTTGCGGTCGGCCATGGTCGTCGCTCTGGAAACGGGTCGCTCGGCATACAATTCACCGCCCGCGTGGTAGCGTCCACCCGAATTCCGGCAGGAGCGTTTTCGAGCGAGCCTATCCCGCGCTAGATGCGGGATGGACACCGGTTCGCGTGGAGAAAACGCGTCGGAACAAGATCTTGAGCTTCGGTTCTGATTAGATCAGAACCGAAGCTCTTGGGGGGACCGAATATGCTTGTGATTGCCAATTTTCTGGTCGCGGTGGTGGCCGCGCTGCACATCTACTTCCTAATCCTCGAGATGTTTCTGTGGACCAAGCCGCTCGGGCTGAAGACCTTCCGCAACTCGCTCGAGAAGGCAACCGACTCGGCCGTGCTCGCCGCCAATCAGGGGCTCTATAACGGCTTCCTCGCCGCCGGATTGATCTGGGGCCTGATACACGGCAATGCCGCCTTCGCATTCCAGATCAAGACATTCTTCCTGCTCTGCGTGATCGTCGCCGGCGCCTATGGCGCCGCCACCGTGAGCCGCCGCATCCTTTATGTGCAGGCGGCTCCCGCGGCGCTGGCGCTGATCCTGCTGTGGCTCGCCTGACGCGACATCGCGCGCAGGGCGCATCGTCTTGCAATGCCCCTGCCCTTCCTCCATCATCCCTGGCAACGGTGACATCCGCTGGCCCAACGCTTGCGGACAAGATCACCGGCAACATGGGAGGTCACGGACATGAGGAGCGTGCAATTGCTCGCTGCGACAGCGCTTGCCATCGCGTTGTCGGTTACATCGGCCGCCGCACAGAAGAAATACGACATCGGCGCGACCGACACCGAGATCAAGATCGGCCAGACCGTGCCGTTCTCGGGCCCGGCATCCGCCTATGCCGGCATCGGCAAGACCCAGGCGGCCTACCTCAAGATGATCAACGACCAGGGCGGCATCAACGGGCGCAAGTTGAACCTGATCCAGTATGACGACGCCTATTCGCCGCCGAAGGCGGTCGAGCAGGTGCGCAAGCTCGTCGAGGGCGACGAGGTGCTGTTCACCTTCCAGATCATCGGCACGCCGTCAAATGCCGCCGTGCAGAAATACCTGAATGCCAAGAAGGTACCGCAGCTGCTGGCCTCCACCGGAGCCTCGCGCTTCTCCGATCCACAGAACGCGCCGTGGACCATCGCGTTCAACCCGAACTACCAGTCCGAAGGGCGCATCTACGCCAAATACATCCTGGCCAACCACCCCAACGCCAAGATCGGCATCTTCTACCAGAACGACGATCTCGGCCGCGACTACATCACCGGCCTGAAGAGCGGGCTCGGCGACAAGGCCGCCAGCATGATCGTGGCCGAAGTGTCCTACGAGCTGACCGACCCGACCGTCGATTCCCAGATCGTCAAGCTGAAGGCCGCCGGCGTCGATCTAGTCTATGACGCCTCGACGCCGAAATTCGCCGCGCAGGCAATCCGCAAGATCGCCGACCTGGATTGGCACCCGGTCCACATCCTCGACATCAACGCGAGCCCGGTGTCGGCGACGTTGAAGCCGGCCGGCCTCGACATCTCCAAGGGCATCATCTCGACCAATTACGGCAAGGACCCCGCCGATCCGCAGTGGAAGGACGATCCCGGCGTGAAGGCCTATTTCGCCTTCATGGACAAGTATTACCCGGAGGGCGACAAGCTCAACACCGTCAACACCTACGGCTACTCGACGGCCGAGCTCTTGATCCAGGTGCTCAAGCAGTGCGGCGACGACCTCACCCGCGAGAACCTGATGAAGCAGGTGACCAGCCTGAAGAAGTTCGTGCCGTCTCTCGCGCTGCCGGGCATGTCGATCACGACAGGACCGAACGATTATCGCATCAACAAGCAGATGCAGATGATGAAGTTCAACGGCGAGCGCTGGGAGCTGTTCGGCCCGATCATCGAGGACACCGGACCGGCGGGCTAGCACCCGTAACTATCTCCGGCGGCAAGAGCCGGCGCAGCGCCCCCGCTGCGCCGGTCTCTTTTTGCGGTGCCCCCTACTTTGGTTGACTGAAATCGCTCACCTTTTCGGCATTGCTCGTCTTGCGTCGCAGCAAGCGTTCCGCCAGTATCCCGGCCCAGCGATGGCGACCGCGGACCTTGAACCCGCGGACAAGATCATCGGCCAACATCAGTCACGTGAGGGAAACAGCATTATGAGGAACGGGATTTTCCACCTGGTCACGGGAACGGCGCTCGCGATCGCGCTGTCGGCCACGTCGGCCTACGCGCAGAAGAAATACGATCCCGGCGCGACCGACACCGAAATCAAGATCGGCCAAACCGTCCCCTTCTCCGGCCCGGCCTCCGCCTATGCCTCGATCGGCAAGACCCAGGCGGCGTATTTCAAGATGATCAACGACCAGGGCGGCATTAACGGCCGCAAGATCAATCTGATCCAGTATGACGACGCCTATTCGCCGCCGAAGGCGGTCGAGCAGGTGCGCAAGCTCGTCGAGAGCGACGAGGTGCTCCTGAC
Organism: Bradyrhizobium sp. UFLA03-84; assembly: GCF_002289535.1. Lineage (NCBI taxonomy): Bacteria > Pseudomonadati > Pseudomonadota > Alphaproteobacteria > Hyphomicrobiales > Nitrobacteraceae > Bradyrhizobium > Bradyrhizobium sp. UFLA03-84. The sequence goes on from NZ_NSJY01000005.1 coordinate 874,082, forward strand.
CTTCCAGATCGTCGGCACGCCGTCGAACGCCGCCGTGCAGAAATATCTCAACGCCAAGAAGGTGCCGCAGCTGTTCGCGGCCACCGGCGCCTCGAAGTTCACCGACCCGAAGAACTTCCCCTGGACGCTCGGCTTCAATCCGAACTACTTCGTCGAGGGCCGCATCTACGGCCAGTACATCCTGAAGGAGCACCCGAATGCCAAGGTCGGCGTGCTCTATCAGAACGACGACCTCGGCAAGGACTATCTCAACGGCATCAAGGCCGGCCTCGGCGACAAGGCCGCCAAGATGATCGTGGCCGAAGCCTCCTATGAGGTCTCCGACCCGACCATCGATTCCCAGGTGATCAAGATCAAGGATGCCGGCGCCGACCTGTTCTTCTCGGCCTCGACGCCGAAGCAGGCCGCGCAGGCGATCAAGAAGATCGCCGAGCTCGGCTGGCATCCGGTCCACATCGTCGACATCAACGCCACCTCGGTCGGCGCGGTGTTGCAGCCGGCCGGCCTCGAGGCCTCCAAGGGCCTGATCTCGACCAACTACGGCAAGGATCCGGCCGATCCGCAGTGGAAGGACGATCCGGGCATGAAGCGCTATTTCGACTTCATGGCCAAGTACTATCCCGACGGCGACAAGAACTCGAACTTCAACACCTACGGCTACTCCACCGCCCAGCTGATGGTGCATGTGCTGAAGCAGTGCGGCGACGAGCTGACCCGCGAGAACGTGCTGAAGCAGGCCACCAACCTGAAGAACGTCGACCTCGACATGGCGCTGCCCGGCATCAAGGGCAACACCACGCCGAACGACTATCGCGTCAACAAGCAGCTGCAGATGATGAAGTTCAACGGCGAGCGCTGGGAGCTGTTCGGCCCGATCCTCGAGGACAGCAGCCCGGCGGGCTAGCGGTTCGCGCAGGTTTGAAATGCAATCGGCGGCCTCCGGGCCGCCGATTTGTTTTGGGGAGCACACACTCCCTCACCGTCACCCTGAGGAGCCGCGAAGCGGCGTCTCGAAGGGTCGGCGGCCCGGCTGTGGCCAATTCATCCTTCGAGGCTCGCCCAGCGGCGCAATGCGCCGCAAGGCTCGCACCTCAGGATGACGGGACGAGCATCGCGCTCAACGTCGTGCACCTACTTCGGAATCTCGCCGAAGTTCTTGCCGACCGGCAGCACCGCATGTCGGATCAATCGCGAATCCTCCACCGCGGCCTGGCGGTGCTTGACCGCCTCGCGATAAACGGGATCGCGGATCATTTCGACGAAGGCGGCGACGCTCGGATATTCGGCGATGAAGCAGTGGTCCCAGCGCTCCTCTTGCGGGCCGATCAGCATAAGTTCGAAGCGGCCCTGCCAGACGATGCGGCCGCCGAGCCGCTCGAACACCGGGCCACTCTCGCGGCCATAGGCGGCATAGGCCTCTGCGCCGGTTGCCTTGCGGCCATCGGGATAGGCCGCCCACTCGCGCAAGCGCACCAGATTGAGCATGTGGATCGGGCCTGGCCGGTTGTTGTCCCGGAATTGCGCAAACACGTCCTTGGTCGGATCGATATGGCCCATACGGTGCTCCCTGCTTCTTGTTCCAGCGTCATATAGCAACGCGCCGCCTCACCTCCTAATCCCGCGTTAAGCTTTGCGTAACCGCCCCTTAAACCGGGAACGTTAGCGTGCGCCCCTGTCAGGGTGTGAGCGTTGCGGATGGCGTGGGGACGTAAAAAAGGCGGTGGACGCAAGGAGCCGCTGTTCGGGCTTCCGGCCGCGCTTGCCGACCTCAGGCTGTCGCCGTCCGATCGCATTCCCGGCGGCGGCGACGACGAAAAGCCCGCCAAATCGAAACCCAAGAACAGCGCCGACAAGAGCAGCGATTCCGGTAGCGAGAGACCGCGCCCGTCGCGCAGCGGCAGCAAGCGGCGCAGCAAGTCGCGCGGCTTCGGCATCGGCCGGCTGTTCTACTGGACCGCGGTGCTCGGCCTCTGGACGGGCATTGCGGTGATCGGTGTCGTGGTGTGGGTCGGTGCGCATCTGCCGCCGATCCAGTCGCTGGAAATTCCCAAGCGCCCGCCGACCATCCAGATCGTCGGCATCGACGGCTCAGTGCTGGCGCAGCGCGGCGAAATGGCCGGCGCCAACATCGCGTTGAAGGATCTGCCGTCCTATCTGCCGAAGGCGTTCATCGCGATCGAAGACCGCCGCTTCTATTCGCATTTCGGCGTCGACCCGGTCGGCATTTTGCGCGCAGCCATCACCAACCTGCTGCATCGCGGCGTATCGCAGGGCGGCTCGACCTTGACGCAGCAGCTCGCCAAGAACCTGTTCCTGACCCAGGAACGCACCATGCAGCGCAAGCTGCAGGAGGCCGAGCTCGCGCTGTGGCTGGAGCGCAAGCATTCCAAGAACGAGATCCTCGAGCTCTACCTCAACCGCGTCTATTTCGGCTCCGGCGCCTATGGCGTCGAGGCCGCCGCGCAACGCTATTTCGGCAAGTCGGCGAAGAACGTGACCTTGCCGGAAGCCGCGATGCTCGCAGGCCTCGTCAAGTCACCGTCGCGGCTGGCGCCGAACCGCAATCCCGAGGGTGCCGAGCAGCGCGCGCAGGTCGTGCTGGCGGCGATGGCCGACGCCAAGTTCATCACCGAGGCGCAAGCGAAAGCTTCGATCGGCCAGCCCTCGATCGCGGTGAAGCCGGCGGGCGCCGGCACCGTCAACTATGTCGCGGACTGGATCGGCGAGGTGCTCGACGATCTGGTCGGCCAGATCGACCAAGACATCGTGGTGCAGACCACGATCGATCCGAAGCTGCAAGCCGTCGCGGAAGCCGCCGTGATCGACGAGCTCGCCGCCAAGAGCGTGAAGTTCAATGTCAGCCAGGGCGCGCTGGTGGCAATGACGCCCGACGGCGCGGTGCGCGCCATGGTCGGCGGCCGGAACTATTCCGAGAGCCAGTACAACCGCGCGGTCACCGCGAAGCGGCAGCCGGGCTCGTCGTTCAAGCCGTTCGTCTATCTGACCGCGGTCGAGGCAGGGTTGACGCCGGATACGATCCGCACCGACGCGCCGCTCGACATCAAGGGCTGGAAGCCGGAGAACTACACCCACGAATATTTCGGCTCAGTGACGTTGACCCAGGCGCTGGCGATGTCGCTGAACACGGTCGCGGTGCGGCTCGGCGTCGAGGTCGGCGCCAAGAACGTGGTGCGCACCGCGCACCGGCTCGGCATCTCCTCCAAGCTCGAGCCCAACGTCTCGATCGCGCTCGGCACGTCGGAAGTGTCCGTGCTCGAATTGGTCGGCGCCTATGCGCCGTTCGCCAATGGCGGCTACGCCGTGTCGCCGCATGTGGTGACCAGGATCAAGACCAGCTCCGGCAAGCTGCTCTACGATCGCCCCACCGATCCGCCCAACCAGGTGATCGAGCCGCGCTATGACGCGATGATGAACAGCATGATGCGCGAGACACTGATCTCGGGCACCGCGCGCAAGGCCGAGATCCCCGGCTGGACCGCCGCCGGCAAGACCGGCACCAGCCAGGATTATCGCGACGCCTGGTTCATCGGCTACACCGCCAAGCTCGTCACCGGCGTCTGGCTCGGCAATGACGACAACTCGCCGACCAAGAAGGCGACCGGCGGCGGCCTGCCGGTGGAAGTGTGGAGCCGCTTCATGAAGGCGGCGCATCAGGGCGTGCCGGTCGCGGCGATCCCGAACTCGCAAGGCAGCTGGGCACCGGCGAACCTGATGCAGATCTCGTCGCAGATATCAGCGCCTTCCGCGCCGGCGGCACCGATGCAGATCCAACCGCCGATGCAGGCGCCGCCACCCGCGCCGGTGCCGTCCGGCGGCTATTATCGCCAGCCATCGCCGACACCGGCCCGCGCCGCGGCGCCGCCACCTAACCCCAACGCGCGGCCCGAGGCCGCAGCGGGGCTGGATGGCTGGCTGGCTGATCGGTTGTTTCGGTAGGCGTTAGGCGCACGGTCTCACCACAACGCCAACTGTCATCCCCCGCGAAAGCGGGCGATCCAGTACGCCGCGACTTATCCGTTGAAAACAAGCGCCTCTGGAATACTGGATCGCCCGCTTTCGCGGGCGATGACAGCAGAGGTAGCGGAGACAGCGGCCCGGATGGGTAGAGCGGAGCGACCGCCGCCTACTCCTGGATCCCGTAGCGGTGCAGGTCGTTGCCGTGGGTGTCGAGCCAGTTCTTGGCGCGCGTGACCGAGGCGCAGACCTTGTCGACCACCCGCCAGAACCGCGCCGAATGGTTCATCTCGACGAGATGCGCGACCTCGTGCGCGGCGAGATAATCGAGCACGAAGGGCGGCGCCAGGATCAGGCGCCACGAGAACGACAGCGACCCCGCCGACGTGCACGAGCCCCAGCGGCTCGACTGGTCGCGGATCGAAATCCGCCGCACCCGCACGCCGAGTTCCGCGGCGTGCAGTGTCGCCGCCTTTTGCAGATCCTTGCGCGCCTCGCGCTTGAGGAAGTCATGTACCCGGCGATCCATGTGCTCGACGCCGCCGGCGACGCAAAGGATCTTCTCGCCGCTGTCCCGCGTCTCGGTCCAGACCGTGCCGCGCTCGCCCGAGCGATGCACCAGCCGATGCGGCACGCCGCGCAACGGCACCACGGTGCCGGGCTGAAACGGTGCGGCCTTTGGCAAACGGCCGAGGCGCGCAGCGATCCAGCCGCCATGGACGTTGGCAAACTCCTTCGCCTCGACGATGGTCCCGCGCGGCGGCATGGTCAGGATCGCTTCGCGATCGGTCGGATGGATCCTGAGCGTATAGCGGCGCGCGCGCCGGTGCCGACGCAACCTGACGGTGAAAAACTGGGAGCCGTGTCTGACCAATACGGTCGCGGGTTCGGCAGGCCGCCGATAGAGGAGCGCGCGAGTAGCCATGTCTGAGAGTCCGGGGAGCAGGAGTTCGCCCGAACTTTGCCATATCCGCCGCCAGGGAAAGCGCTCGGCGCAAAAACAAATCATTTGCCCAATATACAGGGGTCGGGCGTTAATTGGCCTCTACCGGCAGGGGTCGGAACCGGAATTTTTCCGATGAATCAAAGTCGCGAAAAAGGCCCAAGAGATGAAATTAAATTCATCACTTGAGCCTTGCCCGATTTGAGATTCTTTTAGCTAAATCAGTGACTTGTGCGACCGCGAAAATCGCGGCCGGGTCGATACCTATTCGGCCGCGGCGACCAGGGAAAGCCGCGTATTGGCCGCCGAAACCATGAAATCGGAGATCCGCGGCACGATTTCGGAGCGGAAACGCGAGCCGTTGAACACGCCATAGTGCCCGACGCCCTTCTGCACGTAGTGGACGCGGCGGTGGTTCGGAATCGCGGTGCAGAGCGCATGCGTCGCCTCGGTCTGACCGAGGCCGGAGATGTCGTCCTTCTCGCCCTCGACCGTCATCAGAGCGACGCGGCGGATCTTCGACGGATCGACCGGCTTGCCGCGATGGGTCATCTCGCCCTTCGGCAGCGCGTGCTTGACGAAGACGAGGTCGACGGTCTGCAGGTAATACTCGGCGGTGAGGTCCATCACCGCGAGATATTCGTCATAGAACTCACGGTGCTTGTCGACGAGATCACCGTCGCCCTTCACCAGATTGGCGAACAGCGCCTTGTGCGCGTCCATGTGCCGATCCAGGTTCATGCTGATGAAGCCGTTGAGCTGCAGGAAGCCCGGATAGACGTCGCGCATCACGCCCGGATGCGGGAACGGCACCTTGGTGATGACATTGTTGCGGAACCAATCGATGCCGCGCTCCGCCGCCAGATCGTTGACAGCGGTCGGATTGCGCCTTGTATCGATCGGGCCGCCCATCAGCGTCATCGACAACGGCACGAACGGGTCGCTGTTGGCTTCCATGACGGAAACGGCTGCCACTACAGGCACCGAGGGCTGGCACACCGCTACAATATGCATGTTGCCGCCGAGCGCGTGCAGCATCTCGATCACGTAGTCGACGTAATCGTCGAGATCGAACCGCCCTTCCGCGAGCGGCACCATGCGCGCATCGGCCCAATCGGTGATGTAGACCTCATGCGTCGGCAGGAACGCCTCGACCGTGCCGCGCAGCAGCGTCGCATAATGGCCGGACATCGGCGCCACGATCAGCACGCGCGGCTGCGGCGCGCGCAGCGGGCGCGTCAGCTTGCGATCGAAATGCAGCAGGCGGCAGAACGGCTTTTCCCAGACGGTGCGAACCTCGACCGCCGTGCGGATGCCGTTGACCTCGGTGGTCGGCAGGTTCCAATCCGGCTTGCCGTAGCGGCGCGTGGTGCGCTCGAACAGCTCACAGCCGGCGGCGACCGACTTGCCGAACTCGGTGTGCGTCCACGGATTGAGCGGGTTCTGAAACAGGATCTTGGTGGCGTCGGTTACGGCGCGTACCGGATTGAGCGACGCATGCGCCATCTCGTACATCCAGTATAGCGGCGTCGTGAGTGCCGGGCTGCCTTCCGCCGCTAGTGGCGGGGCACCGCCAAATTCACCGATGGGCATTGTATCTTCAGACCCCTGTTTGCGCCGCAGCATACTGACCAATGCGTAACATTGCGTCAATGCGCCGCAAACCGAATCTGGGGTCGATATCGGGCTAAAACACCGGGAATCCACGTGAAAGTGACATTTATTCACCACCCCCGAGCAGCGATCCGTTGCGCTTGGCGCTCTGTAAAAGGGCAAGGAAGACCGCAAAAGAGGCAGCGAACAGGATGGCATTGATGACCAGCGCCCACGCCATCAGGTCGGCGCGGAAGACGTGGTCGATCAAGAGCGCGCGCATGCCTTCGAACACATAGGTCGGCGGCAGCGTCCAGGCGACCACTTGCAGCCAGGCCGGCAGCACCTCGACCGGATAGTAGATGCAGGCGAGCGGCATCACCGCGAACATCAGCGTCCAGACGATGCTCTCGGCCCCGAGCCCATTGCGCAGCACGAGGCCCGAGGCGAACACCCCGACCGACCAGCTCGTGAAGATCAGGTTGCAGAAGAACGCGATCAGCGGCAGCCCGATGGCGTAGAAGTTGAAACCGAAAAAGAACAGCGCCATCAGCGTCATCGGGATCACGCCGATGGCAAGCCGGATCAGGCTCATGATCATCAGCGAGAGCAGGAATTCGATCGGCTTCAGCGGGCTCATCATCAGGTTGCCGAGATTGCGCGCCCACATCTCTTCCAGGAACGAGATCGAGAAGCCGAGCTGGCCGCGGAACAGGATGTCCCACAGGATCACCGCGCCGATCAGCGTGCCGCCCGCCTTGGCGAAAAAGCCCGATGCCTGCGAGATGTAGTTCTGCAGGAAGCCCCAGGTGATGATCTGCAAGGCCGGCCAATAGATCAGCTCCAGGAGCCGCGGCCATGACGACATCAGGAGGTACCAATAGCGCAGCACCATCGCGTTGATGCGTTGCAGTGAAATGGCGCGCGGCTGATGGCTGACGATCTCGCTCATGGTGTCTCTTCCCGTACCCGGCCGCGCGCCACGTCGAGAAACACCTCCTCCAGCGTGTCGCGATTGTAGCGCGCCATGATCGCTTCCGGGCTGTCGTCGTCCTGGATCTTGCCGCGCTTCATGATGATGACGCGGTCGCAGAGCCGCTCGACCTCCAGCATGTTGTGCGACGCCAGCAGGATGGTCGCGTTATGGGTCTTGCGGTAGGTCTCGAGATGCTGTCGCACCCAGTCGGCAGTATCCGGGTCGAGCGAGGCGGTCGGCTCGTCGAGCAGCAGCAGGTCCGGCTCGTTGATCAGCGCCTTCGCCAGTGCGACGCGGGTCTTCTGCCCGGCCGAGAGCTTGCCGTTGGAGCGGTCCAAAAATTCCTTGAGATCGAGATCGGCGGCGAGCTGGTCGATCCGCTCGCGCAGCTGCTGCACGGCATAGAGACGGCCGAAAATCGTCAGGTTCTGCCGCACCGTGAGCCGCATCGGCATGTCGACATACGGGCTCTCGAAATTCATCCGGCCGAGCACGTCGTAGCGCTGCTCGGGGATTTTCGCGCCCAGCACGCTGACGCGGCCCGAGGTCGGCAGCACCAGCCCCATGATCATCGCGATCGTCGTGGTCTTGCCGGCGCCGTTGCCGCCGAGCAGGCCGGTGATGCTGCCGCGCGCGATGCGGAACGAGATATCGTCGACCGCGCGGGTGGTCTTGTAGACCTTGACCAGATGCGCAACGTCGATCGCGGCCGACCCGCCCTGATCGGCCGCAGGCGGCTGATTGGGCGCTTGCGCCTGACCTGTCCCGCGCTGTTGCATATGGGCGTCATTGAGCCATTGCGACAATAAGCGCAAGGCTTGGCCCGCATCCTTGCGCTAAGTCGCGAATTTGTGCGCCGCCCACGGCAAAGCTAAAGTCCCTGACATGACCGACGTCGTCTCCGATTTCCGCCAACCCCGCCGCTATGTCCGCCTGGATACGATCCTGCGGCTGCGCTGGCTCGCCGCGCTCGGCCAGCTCGTCGCGATCTTCGTCGTCGCCCAAGGGCTGGAATTCGACGTTCCGATCGTGCCCTGCGTCATCATCGTGACGTTCTCGGCGCTGCTCAATCTGGCGCTGCAGATCGCGTTCAATCCGATGCAGCGGCTGGAGCCGGCCTATGCCGCGGCCCTGCTCGCCTTCAACATCGTCGAGCTCGGTGGTCTCCTGTACTTCACCGGGGGCCTGCAGAACCCGTTCTCGTTCCTGTTCCTGGCGCCGGTGCTGATTTCCGCCACGGTGCTGCCGATCCGGCTGACGATCGCGCTCGGCTGCCTTGCGGTCGCCTGCGCCTCGGCGCTGTTCTTCTATCATCTGCCGCTGCCCTGGGACGGCGACGATCCCCTGGTGCTGCCGCCGATCTATCTGATCGGCGTCTGGCTTTCGATCCTGCTCGCGATCGGCGTCACCAGCCTCTATGCGTTCCAGGTGACCGAAGAGGCCCGCCAGCTCTCCGATGCGCTCGCCGCAACCGAGCTGGTGCTGACGCGCGAACAGCATCTGACCCAGCTCGACGGCCTCGCCGCCGCCGCCGCGCACGAACTCGGCACGCCGCTGTCGACGATCTTCCTGATCTCGCGCGAGCTCGAGAAGACGGTGCACGACCCGGCGATCGCCGGCGACCTCAAGACCGTTCGCGAACAGGCGCAGCGCTGCCGCGACATCCTGAGCAAGATTGCGCAATTGTCATCGAGCGGCGCGCCGTTCGACACCATGAAGCTGTCGACCCTGATCGAGGAGGCGGTGGCGCCGCATCGCGATTTCGGCATCAATATCAAGGTGCGGCTTGCTGTCGCAGCAACGCGCGAACCAGTCGCCGCGCGCAATCCCGCGATCCTCTACGGCGTCGGAAACATTCTCGAAAATGCGGTCGATTTCGCGCACCAGACGGTCGAGGTGAACGCGTGGTGGAACGCCGAAACCATCGAAATCGTCGTCTCCGACGATGGCCCGGGCATCGCGCCGGACATGCTGAAGCGGATCGGCGAGCCGTATCTGTCGCGCCGCCGGGGCGCCGATGAGGCCCAAAATGCACGTGGCGGCTTGGGCTTGGGGGTTTTCATCGCAAGGACATTGCTGGAACGCACCGGAGCCAAGGTCTCGTTTACCAATCGGCCCTTCCCCGATCACGGCGCCGTGGTGCAGATCGTCTGGCCGCGCGAGCGCTTCGAGGAAGCAGCGGGAGACACGGAGACGCCATCTTAAGAACGGTTCTTAATCGTACCTCTGGCATACCGGATGCAGCCACCGCGACTTTCGGCTGCCTTGGCAGCGCCCCAGTGCAACCCCATATTTAGCGGGTCTATCACAGGGAAAAATGGATCGTGAACGCAATCGCTGAACTGAATGACCATGCTGACAAATCGCTCCTCATCGTCGAGGACGACAAGCCGTTCCTGGAACGTCTGTCGCGCGCGATGGAGACGCGAGGCTTCTCAGTGAAGTCATGCGATACAGTGTCCGACGGCATCGCCGAGATCGGCCGCGCCGCCCCCGCATTCGCGGTCGTCGACCTCCGCCTCGGCGACGGCAACGGCCTCGACGTCGTCTCGGCCTTGAAGCGCAAGCGCCCCGAGGCGCGCGCCATCGTGCTGACCGGTTACGGCAACATCGCGACCGCCGTCACCGCAGTGAAGATGGGCGCCGTCGACTATCTCTCGAAGCCCGCCGATGCCGACGACGTCGTCGCCGCGCTGCTGGCGACCGGCACCGAGAAATCCGAGCTGCCGGCCAATCCGATGTCGGCGGACCGCGTGCGCTGGGAACACATCCAGCGCATCTACGAGATGTGCAACCGCAACGTCTCGGAGACCGCGCGCCGTCTCAACATGCACCGTCGCACCCTGCAGCGCATCCTCGCCAAGCGCGCGCCGCGCTAAGCGATCGCTTCATCTGTTTTCGCGATGGCCGGGCTCAGCCCCGGCCATTTGCTTTTGTAGGATGGGTAGAGCGCAGCGAAACCCATCAACTTTCCCCCGCACGGAGACATGATGGGTTTCGCTGCGCTCTACCCATCCTACTCGACCAACCGCAATGACGGATCGAGTGCTCGCATTTAAAACTCATGCCCCTGCGGATCGACGAGGCGGTTGATCCGCTGTGCCGCCGCCATCGCAAACCGTACGGTCATCGCCTTGCGGGTGGCCGCCGGCAGGCGGTGCTCCGGCGCCTCGCAGTGCAGATGCGCGCCATAGGCGTCGGCGATGATCAGGCCGGTGTCGACCGGGAATATCTCGCACGGCAGGTCCTGCGTGAAGGCGAAGAACAGCCGGTCGCAATGCATCCGGTAGTCCTGCCATTTCTGGTCGGCGCGCAGATCCTCGATCGATGACTTGATCTCGACGATCCAGATCTCGCCGCGTTCGTTCAGCGCGACCAGATCGGCCCTGCGGCCCGACGGCAGCGGCAATTCGCTGATGCAGGAAAATCCCAGCGATCGCAGAAGCCGCGCGGTGCCGCGGGCGATCGCAAGCGCGGTCTCCGACTGGCGTCGGTCGGGCGCGGGCACAAGTACGATCTGGCGGGCGGGTGACTCCATCCAAGAAGATTAGCCGATTCCATCATCCAGCGGCAGCGCCGGAATCGGCCGTAAATTCGCGAGGATCGCGCCTTGATTCCGGCCTCAAGCGACCGCGAAGCCGGTGGAACCTCGGTTCCGAGGGACGAAACACTGGAGGAGAGACCCATGCGGTCACGCATCACACTTCGCTCATTCGTCTTCGCTCTCGCAACCCTTCCGCTGTCAGCCGGACTGTCCTCGGCCATCGCCAAGCCCGTGGTCGAGGTCGCCTTCGTGCTCGATACCACGGGCTCGATGGGCGGATTGATCGAGGGCGCCAAGCGCAAGATCTGGTCGATCGCGACCGCGATCGTCGATTCCAATCCCGACGCCGACATCAGGATGGGCCTGGTCGCCTATCGCGACATCGGCGATGACTATGTGACGAAAAAGGTCGAGCTGACCCGCGACATCCAGGACCTCTACGCCAATCTGCTGGAATTGAAGGCGCGCGGCGGCGGCGACTGGCCGGAGAGCGTCAATGAGGCGCTCGACGTCGCCGTCAACAAGATGCAGTGGACCCAGGAACGCGACGGCACTCGCATCGTATTCCTGGTCGGCGACGCCCCGCCGCACATGGACTATGCCCAGGATACCAAGTACCCGGTGACGCTCGCGGTCGCGAAGCAGCGCGACATCATCGTCAACGCCGTGCTCGCCGGCAACGCACAGGATACCGAGCGCGTCTGGCGCGATATCGCGCAGAACGGCAACGGCGAGTTCATCCCGATCCCGCAGGACGGCGGCCAGATCGTCACCATCGAGACGCCGTTCGACGAGGACATCATCATCCTGCAGCGCGAGATCAACGGCACGGTGATCCCTTATGGCCCCCGCGCGCAGCAGAAGCGCACGGAATCCAAGACCCACCAGCTTGCGAGCGTCGCCGCGGCTTCGCCGGCGCGCGCCTCGGAGATGGCAAGCTTCATCAACAAGCGCGCCAAGGTGACGTCGGAGGCGGTCACCGGCGACGGCGACCTGGTTGCCGACATCGCGGCCGGCCGCAACGAGATCGCCAAGGTCAAGGACGAGGACCTGCCCGATAATCTCCGGGCCATGAAACCGGAGGCACGCAGCGCCGAGATCGACAAGCAGATCACCCAGCGCAAGGCGCTGAACGAGAAGCTCGCCGCCCTGGTCGCCAAGCGCGACAAATATGTCGTCGAGCACCGCAAGAGCGCGCCGAAGGCATCGTCGTTCGATCGCGTGGTCGAGGATACGCTGAAGGCGCAGATCAAGCGGTAGCAACAGGGCGAGGAGTGTGGTCCCGCAGCTTGCGGGACCACACTCTGGGCAGGAACCCGTCGCCGCCTCGCCGCTTATCTTCCGGCCCTCACGGGAGAGGATAAAGCCTGGTGATCGACGACCTCTGGTACAAGAACGGCGTGATCTATTGCCTGTCCGTTGGCACCTACATGGATGCCAACGGCGATGGCGTCGGCGACTTCAGCGGCCTCCTGCGGCGCCTGGATTACCTGGACGGGCTCGGCATCACCACGATCTGGTTGATGCCATTTCAGACTTCACCCAACAGGGACGGCGGCTACGACATTTCGGACTATTACGGCGTCGATCCGCGCTACGGCACGCTCGGCGATTTTGTCGAATTCACCCATGGCTGCCAGCAACGCGGCATTCGCGTGATCATCGATCTCGTCGTCAATCACACCTCGGATCAGCACGCCTGGTTCAAGTCGGCACGGAGTTCGAAGGACTCGCCCTTCCGCGACTGGTATGTCTGGTCGGACAGGAAGCCGGCCAACGCCAACACGGGCATGGTGTTTCCCGGCGTTCAGAAAACGACCTGGACGCACGACAAGCAGGCGGGCGCCTGGTACTTCCATCGCTTCTACGACTTCCAGCCGGACCTCAACACATCGAATCCGCACGTGCAGGCCGAGATCCTCAAGATCATGGGGTTCTGGATCCAGCTCGGCGTCTCGGGCTTCCGCATGGACGCCGTGCCATTCGTGATCGCGACCAAGGGCGCATCGGTGCGCAAGCCGGTCGAGCAATATGACATGCTGCGATCGTTTCGCGAATTCCTGCAATGGCGTCAGGGCAACGCGATCATCCTCGCTGAAGCCAATGTGCTGCCCGAGACCGATATGGAGTACTTCGGGCGCGACGGCGACCGCATGCAGATGATGTTCAACTTCCACGTCAATCAACATCTGTTCTACGCGCTGGCATCGGCCGATACGAAGCCGCTGGCGAAGGCGTTGACGGCGACCAAGCCACGGCCGGCGACCGCGCAATGGGGCTTGTTTCTGCGGAATCACGACGAGCTCGACCTCGGCCGCCTCACCAAGGCGCAGCGCGAGACGGTGTTCAAGGCGTTCGGTCCCGACAAGAGCATGCAGCTCTACGGCCGCGGCATCCGTCGGCGCCTTGCGCCCATGCTGGGCGGCGACAGGCGGCGCCTGGAGCTCGCTTACAGTCTGATGTGCACCCTTCCCGGCACGCCCGTGATCCGCTACGGCGATGAGCTAGGCATGGGCGATAATCTCGACTTGCCGGAGCGCACTTGCGCGCGCACGCCGATGCAATGGTCGACCGAGCCTCACGGCGGCTTTACCGAGAGCGACCGGCCATGTGTGCCCGTGATCGACGAGGGTCCCTATGGCTATGAACACGTCAACGCAGCCAAGCAGCGGCGCGATCCGAATTCAATGCTGAACTGGACCGAGCGCATCATCCGTATGCGCAAGGAAGTCCCCGAGATCGGCTGGGGAGACTTCAAGGTCATTAGTACCCGAAACCCTGCCGTGCTGGTCATTCGATACGACTGGCGCAACAACTCGGTATTGTTCGTGCACAATTTCGCGGAAAAGCCGCTCGAGATATCGTTCAACGTGGGGCTGCCTGACGACGCCGGCAAGCTGCGGGTCAATCTCCTGACCGAGGATCACAGCCGCGCCGATGATGGCGGTCGTCACAAGCTCCTGATCGAAGCCTACGGCTATCGCTGGTACAGGGTCGGCGGGCTCGACTACCTGCTCAAGCGCAGTGACATCGACACCAAGACGCCCCGCACGTCGCGCTAGACATCAGTCATCCTGATGCGGCCCGAGGATCATGCCCTCGTTGGCGCGCAGATCGAGGACGCCTTCGACCTTCTCGCCTTGCCGGTCCATGAAAGTCGACAGCAGCACCTCGTTGCTGAAGCCGATCGCACTGGAGGAGACCGACGCGGGAGCTGCGCCGAAATTCAGCGCGATCACGGCCACGCCCTCCGCGCTGCGGCGCCGGAACAGCAGCACATCGCCATGGGCCGCCACAGGCTCGTAGCTGCCATGGATGAGTTGCGGCAGCCTGCGCCGCAGCGCGATCAGCGCCTTGTAGAGGTTGAGGATCGAGCTCCGCTCCGCCTCCAGGCTTGCGACATTGTCACTTGCGAAATCCCGCGCGAGCGGCAGCCATGGCGTAGCCGTCGAGAACCCGGCGTGAGGCTCGGCGCTCCATTGCATTGGCGTGCGGCAGCCGTCGCGACCGACGCCGAGACCGGGCACGTTCTTCTCGAACGGATCGCGCACCTGGTCCGGCGCAATCGCCACCTGGTGCATGCCGATTTCGTCGCCGTAATACAGCGTCGGCGTGCCGCGCAGCGTCAGCAACAGCATCGCCGCCACCGGTGCCTGCGCCGGTCCCACCCGGCTCGCCACCCGTGGCCGGTCGTGATTGCCGAGCACCCAGTTCGGCCATGCACCGGGCGGCAGCGCCTTTTCGTAATCGGCGATGATCTGCTCGACCGCACGCGCGCTCCACAGGGTCGACAGCAGAGCGAAATTGAACGGCATCTGCGCGCCGCGCAGATCGTTGCCGTAATAGGCCACCAGCCGGTGCAGCGGCAGATAGATCTCGCCGATCAGCACGCGGTTGTCGAACTCCTCGGTGACGCGGCGCATCTCGGTGATGACGGCGTGCACTTCGAGCTGATCGGTCGAATATTGCGTCAGCACCTTCTCGTGCGGCGGCCGGCCCTCGCGGTAATGCGGGTTCGGCGGGTTGTCGCGGAATTCGGCGTCCTTGATCAGGTGCCAGATCACATCGACACGGAAGCCGTCGACGCCCTTGCGTAGCCAGACGCGCATCACGTCGTAGATCGCATCCCTGACCTCGCGATTGCGCCAATTCAGATCGGGCTGCTGCGCCAGGAAGGCGTGATAGTAATATTGGCCCGAGGCCTCGTCATAGGCCCAGGCGCTGCCGCCGAACTCCGACAGCCAGTTGTTCGGCGGACCGCCATCCGGCGCTCCATCGCGCCAGATGTACCAGTCGCGCTTCGGGTTGTCGCGCGAGCTCCTCGCCTCGATGAACCAGGGATGTTGGTCGGAGGTGTGGTTCGGCACGAGATCGAGGATCAGCTTGAGGCCGCTATCGTGCGCGGCCGCGACCAGCGCGTCGAAATCCTCCATCGTGCCGAACAGCGGATCGACGCCGGTGTAATCGGAGATGTCGTAGCCGAAATCGGCCATCGGCGAGGTGAAGATCGGCGACAGCCAGACCGCGTCGACGCCGAGCCGGGTCAGATAAGGCAGCCGCGAGATGATGCCCCTGAGATCGCCGACGCCGTCGCCATTGCTGTCCTGAAACGAGCGTGAATAGACCTGATAGAAGATGCCGCGCCGCCACCAGTCCCGCTCGTCCTGATCCATCCCATTCCCCCTCGCTCGTGGCCCCGTGTCCCCGGGGGTTGTCCGCGTTCAGGGATGACGCACAATTCGGGACAGAAAGATGGCGCTGCAGCGCGTCAGTGGCGGGCCATCGCCAGCTGATAGATGGTGATCAGCACCTCGAACAGGATCAGGAAGACGATGATCAGCTCCAGCCGCAGCGAGCGGCTGGTGTCGATGATATCGGTCAGCACCTGTGCGGTCTCGGCCACGACTGCGAGCTTGCGGTTCAGCGATTCCGCACGCTCCTTCAACTCGTACTCGTCCTCGAGCCGGGCATAGAGCCGCTCGAGCTGCGGCTTGTCCCAGAGGATGTCGGGCTTCTCCGAGACCTCGACCGGACCGGCCACGCGATGCCGCACCAGCAGCGCGTTGCCGATGTGCTTGAGGATCGCGACGCGGCCGCCATGCACACGGCCGCCCTTGGCGAGCTCGCGCGCAAGCGGCTCGGTGGTGTCGAAGACGGCGCGGACCTCGCGCTCGTGCCGCGCCAGCACCACGCTCTTGGCCAGCGCCTCGCCGACCAGGATCAAGCGCTCCGGCGACAGGCTTTGCAGATAGATCGGACCGCCCGGCGGTATCTGGTCTTCCCGTTCGGCGGCGAGCTCGATGATCGCGATCTCCTCTTCGCGCCGCGTGAACAGGCCGGTCATGCGCGATTGCAGGCTGCGGAGGAATTCATCCTCCTCCAGCGCATTGAGGCCGATCAGGACGACGACGCCGTAGCGGAACAGGATCGCCACACCATTTTCATTGACGCGAAACGCCAGCGGCGTCGTGGCCAGCACGTCGCCGCGCTCGAGGCCGGACGTGTTGATGCGGTCCGCGACGAAGAAGGCGCGGGCGGTGGTCCGGGGTCCGCCGAGCGGTGAGTTGGGAGCCTGGGTCATGAAATTCCGGACTGCGAGGACTTGACGCATGATCGAGAGCAGCCGCCGACCGGCCTGCTCACGATCCTGTTCTGCTGCGGGCGACCTTATCACGGTCCGTTTTGGGATCACACGCCGGGTCCGGCGCATTTCCCGTGCGTGTTGACGGCACTGCCCGGAAGCCTATGGTGCCCCCATGACCGAGACAACCGACACCAAACCGAAGGCCGGCGCGATCATCGTGCCGGTGACGCTGTTCGAACAGAACTGCACCATCATCTGGCACGAGCCGACCAAGAAGGCCGTGGTGATCGACCCAGGCGGCGACGTGCCGAAGATTCAGGCCGCGATCAAGCAGACCGGCGTGACGGTCGAGAAGATCTGGCTGACCCACGGCCATATCGACCATGTCGGCGGCGCCGCCGATCTGCGCGATGCGTTGCAGGTCAAGATCGAGGGCCCGCATATCGCCGACAAATATCTGCTCGACAACGTCGTCTCGAGCGGCGAGCGCTTCGGCATGACCGGGGTACGCAATTTCGGTCCGGACCGCTGGCTCGACGAGGGCGATCAGGTCTCGATCGGCGATCTGACTTTCGACATCCTGCACTGCCCCGGCCATTCGCCGGGCAGCGTGGTGTTCTTCAACAAGGAGCTCCGCTTCGCCCATGTCGGCGACGTGCTGTTCGCCGGCTCGGTCGGGCGCACCGACCTACCCGGCGGCAGCCACCCGACGCTGATCCAGTCGATCAAGCAGAAGCTGCTGCCGCTCGGCGACGATGTCGGCTTCATCTGCGGCCACGGCGCTGGATCGAGCATCGGCCAGGAGCGGATGACGAACCCGTTCCTGACCGGCGAGATGTAGCCGCGCGCTTCCTGTTTGAGCTTGATCTCAGGGCTGCTTCATCAGCCCCGCGGCGGTCAGCGCCCGCGTGATGACGCGGCTGATATTGACGCCGTTGCTCTGCGGCTTGCCCTGCTGCTTGGCTTGCCCCTTTCCCGGTCGGCCGCTGCTGCGAGCGCTTGCAGGCTCGGGTTTGTCCGCAGGCACGGGTATGGTCATCGAGATCGTGTCGGCGTTCTCGCGCGGCACTCCGGTCGGCGCGATCTGCGGCTGCCGGACCTTGTCGGTCAGGCCGAAGAAGCTCGCGATGTGATAGGACGAGGAGATCCCGGCCTCGATCAGGAACGCGCCCTCGACGCCGTAACGCTCATCATTGCCGGCGAGCCCGAGCGGCGTGCCGTGCGCCATGTCGGTGATCGAGTAGGATTCGACCAGCGTCTCGCCGTCGGCATTCCACCACACCTCGCGCGGATGGCCGTCGACGTCGGCTTTCGACATCGCCGCAAGCGGCAGGTCGTGCAGGTCGAGCCACTGCCGGACAATCGCATCGGCATTGCCCGGATGCACGGTGCGATCGGCGCTGCCGTGCCACACCGAGATCCTCGGCCAATCGCCCTTGTGACTGGACGCCGCGCGCACGAGGTCGCCGAGCTCCGGCGCCGACAATGCGCTTCCCTGCATCATGGCGCCGAGCGCCTCGCGCAGATTGCCGGCAGCGCCGAACGGCAGCCCGGCGATGACGGCGCCGGCCGCAAACACATCCGGATAGGTCGCGAGCATGACGGTCGCCATCGCGCCACCGGCGGAGAGGCCCGTCACGAAGATCCGGCGCGGATCGATCTTGTGCGCCCCGGCGATGTGACCGACCATCTCCCTGATCGATGCGGCTTCGCCCTGGCCGCGCGCGATGTCGTCCGGATCGAACCAGTTGAAGCAGGTGTTGGCGTTGTTGGCGGACTGCTGCTCCGCCATCAACAGCGCGAAGCCGTAATGCTTTGCCAATGTCGACCAGCCGGCGCCGAGATCGTACGACGCGGCGGTCTGGCCGCAGCCATGCAGCACGACGACGAGCGCGGGCGATCGCGCCAGCTGCTCGGGCACGTATGAGAACATCTTCAGCGCGCCGGGATTGGCGCCGAATTCGGTCGTCTCGACGAGCGGCGTCGGCACGGCCGGCGCAAGCGCACCGAGGCCGTTGAACGCGCTCATCTTCGGCAGATGACGCAGAAATTCGATGTTGTTGACCAGCGACAACAGCAACTCCTGAGGTGATTTATTCTTGGGTGTCACCCGATCAGATAATTGCTGCACTGCGAAATAAAAAGGCCGTGTGCTGTCTTTCCCCGCGGAATCCCGCGGAATAGTGAGATTCGGCGTTAACGCGCGATCGGAACCGGCCAAAGGTCCGGATCGCTCGAAATAGTTGCCTCAGCACCTTGTTTGAGCATGAACTTTTCGAAAATAGCGCACCGGCGCCTGCGGATTCATGCGCTGGCGCGGCGCATCCATGACAGAAATACGGCTGAAATTGATATCGACAGCACAAACAATGCGCATGCCGCAAACAACGCCAGATGTGCCGATCTCGCGCTCTCGATGGCGAAGAAAACCGCGCCGATCGCGGCTACGCCGGCCGCATTGCCGATCTGCGTCGTGGTGCCGTACATGCCGGAGCCGGCTCCGGCGCTCGCCGGCTTCACGCTCGACAGCACCGCGCTCGACAGCGGCGCCATCACCAGGCCCTGGCCGTAGCCGAAGATCATCAGCACCAGGGCGAGCAGCGGCGCCGACGGCGCTGCGATCGCCTGAACCGTCGCGACCAGCACGCCGAGACCGACGATCTGCAGCGCGCAGCCCTCGATCAGCACCAGAGTGCCGCGATGCCTGGCGCGCATGCCGCTGTGCCGCGAGGCAATCACGAAGGTCAGCGCCAGCGGCACGAACACCAGTCCGGCCTGCAAAGGCGGAATCTGCAGGCCCTTCTGCATGAACATGGTCATGACCAGGTAGAACGACAGGTTGGCGAAGAAGAAGAAAAACACCGCGACCAGCCCGCGCATGAAGGCAGCATCCGACAGCAGCGACAGGTCGATCAGCGGCATACCGCCGCGGCGCGCAACGCTGCGCTCGAGCTGCACGAAAGCCGCGATCACGGCGACACCCGCCGCCATCACCAGCCAGACCCACGCCGTCCAGTCGAGATCGTGACCGAACAGCAGCGGGCCGATCAGGCACAAGAGGCCCACGAACAGCACGATCGCGCCGGGAATATCGAGCCGCGTGCCGGCACGGCGCGGCATCGTCGGCATGATCCTCAGCGCAGCGGCGATGATGACGACGCCAAACGGCACGTTGACGAAGAACACCGCGCGCCAGCCGAGGCCGCCGAGATCGAGCGTCACCAGCACGCCGCCGAGCATGAATCCGGCGGCGCCGGCGAGCCCCAGCACGATGCCGTAGATTGCGAAGGCCCGCGCGCGGGCGGCGTCGGAGAACAACAGATGCAGCGTCGCCAGCACCTGCGGCACCATCAGCGCCGCGGTCGCGCCCTGCGCAAGCCGTGCGATGATCAGCTCGGGTCCGGACTGCGCCAGACCGCACCACAGCGACGTCACCGAGAAGCCCGCGACGCCGGCGACGAACACGTTCCTGGTGCCGTGGATATCGCCGAGCCGGCCGCCGGTGACCACCAGCGTGGCATAGGCGATCAGATAGATCGCGATGACGGCCTCGATCTGCGCCGGCGTTGCGTGCAGTTCGGCTGCGATCGTCGGGATCGCGACGTTGACGATGAAGGCATCGACGCCGAACATGAACTGGGCGGCGACGACGATCGCCAGCACCCACCAGCGGCGGGAGGTCTCCGCGCGCGTCGCAACGATCTGGTGCATGCCCTGTCCTGCCCGAAATGACGTTACGGCCGACATCAACAGATTCCGGTCATCCCTTCGATTACCTCGGACGTAAGCGTTGGTTCACGGGCGCGTCATCCATCGCCATCCCCCACCTGCCCGCGCTCCGCCGCGCAATTTGCGTTGATGCGCTGGGAAACATTCCGGAGCGCGGCAATCGCCACTGATTTGCGCAACAACCATGCGGGCGCCGCAGGCTCGGAGCATTGCGTTGCCCCGGGGCACCCCGTAGGTTGGCGGAAAGCCCCCGATAACAATAAGTTGGAGAGAACGACCTATGGCGCGCCTCAAGTTCGGAGCCTTCCTCGCCCCGCATCACCCGATCGGCGAGCATCCGATGCTGCAATTCCGCCGCGACCTCGATTTCGTCGAACAGCTCGACAACCTCGGCTATGACGAATTCTGGTGCGGCGAGCACCATTCCTCGGGCTGGGAGACGATCGCCTCGCCGGAAATGTTCCTGGCCGCCGCCGGCGAGCGCACCAAGCGCATCAAGCTCGGCACCGGCGTGATCTCGCTGCCCTATCACCATCCTTTCAACGTCGCGCAGCGCATGGTGCAGCTCGACCACATGACCGGCGGCCGCGCCATCTTCGGCTCGGGGCCCGGCGCGCTCGCCTCCGACGCCCATACGCTCGGCATCGACCCGATGACCCAGCGCGACCGCCAGGACGAGGCGATCGCGGTGATCCGCCGCCTGTTCAACGGCGAGCGCGTCACCGCCAAGACCGACTGGTTCGAGATGCACGACGCCGCATTGCAGATCCTGCCACTGCAGGAGGATATGCCGTTCGTGGTGGCCTCGCAGATCTCGCCGTCGGGCATGACGCTCGCCGGCAAATACGGCATCGGCATCATCTCGCTGGGCTCGATGTCGACCCAGGGCCTGATGGCGCTGCCGCAGCAGTGGCAGTTCGCCGAGGACGCCGCCGCGAAGGCCGGCACCACGGTGAGCCGCGCCAACTGGCGCGTGCTGCTGTCCTGGCACATCGCCGAGACCCGCGAGCAGGCGCGGCGCGAGGCCGGCGCCGGGCTGATGCGCTGGCACAACGAATATAACGTCGGCACCTTGATGCGACCGGGCCTGACTGCGTTCGGCTCGCCGGACGAGGCGGTCGACAAGACCGCCTTCATCGAGGGTGCGGCGTCCACCATCGGCACGCCGGATGACCTGATCAAGATGATCAAGAACCTGGTCGACGTCTCCGGCGGCGTCGGCTCGATCATCGGCTTCGCGCATGACTGGGCCAACATCGAAAACACCCGCCGCAGCTGGGACTTGGTCGCGCGCTACGTGATCCCGGAGATCAACGGCTATATCGACGGCCTGCGCAAGTCGCGCCAGTTCCTGATCGATAACCGCGCCGTGTTCGAACGCGCCGGCCAGGCCGTGATGGCCAAGATCATGCAGAACGACAAGGCCGCCGCCGCACTCCAGCATACCGGCACAGGCCGCGTCGCGATCCCGGCCGTGAACGCGCCTGATCTTGCGAAGGAAGCCGCGAAGCAGAAGGTGTAAGGCCAGGCGTATCTTGCGGCGTGATCGTCGCGCAGCTGTCGCATCCACGATCGTCGTCCTGGCGAAAGCCAGGACCCATAGCCACGACGCCCGATTTTGAACGGGATCGCGGCCACGGCATCGCACAACAATCGGGATTTGGGGTAATGGGTCCCGGCCTTCGCCGGGACGACGCTGAGGATTGCTCGCGCTTCAAGATATCAAATACGCGGTGTCATCACCCGCAAATGCGAATGCTGGATCGCCAGGCCGAGCAGACGCAGCTTTCGCACCCTTGGAAATTCAGCCGAGCAGCCAGTTCGCCTTCGCGAGTAGAGCGGACGAAGCTTGCACGGACTTCGATTGCAGCGGCCGGATCAGCGCCTCCCACAGCTCTGCCTTTGGAGCTTTGATAAACGCGAAACGCACTGCGATTACTTGTGACTTGAAGGAGTTGGCGATTTTGCTGCGCCAATGCAAAGTGTCGGC
This sequence comes from Bradyrhizobium sp. UFLA03-84, assembly GCF_002289535.1. Taxonomy (NCBI): domain Bacteria; kingdom Pseudomonadati; phylum Pseudomonadota; class Alphaproteobacteria; order Hyphomicrobiales; family Nitrobacteraceae; genus Bradyrhizobium; species Bradyrhizobium sp. UFLA03-84. The sequence goes on from NZ_NSJY01000005.1 coordinate 896,416, forward strand.
AAAACCAGAGTCCAGTTGAAAACGCAGCCCCGTCGCGGACTTTCCTCTCCCCAAACCACCGTCAGGGCTGATGTCCCTGATCTCCTTCCAAGGAATCAAATCGTCGGAGGCGAAGCTGTATCGGAACCCTTCAGGCGATATCGTCAGAGCAGGACCGCCTGCCTTTAGTGTCTTGAACAGACTCCCAAAGGCCGCGCACAGGCAAAGCAGGGCGGCACCGCAGATCACGGCCACCACGAAGAACATGGCAGATTCGCCGACGTGGCGCGGGAACTCCATAGCCAAGCCCAATGAAGCCGCGCCGCACGCCAGGAACATGAAAGCAAAAATCAGGATGGCGATCAGGAGCGCGGCCAGCGCGACGGTCGCCCAAAGACGATTTACCGCAAAGCTGCGATCCTGGCTCATTGGACAATCCCGAGCAATTTGCCCTGTCAATGCACTACATTGACACCATATCTCAAGGGTTGTCCGAATCCCAGTCATCAACCCGTCTGGCGGTTTGGCCTCCTCGGAGGTTGATCGGACATCCGCCGAAGGCGGAGACGGCGCCGCCGCTGCGCTTGCCAGGGCGACGAAAGGCTACGCCGCCGCGCCGATCCCGACGACGTCGATGCCGTCGACGCGGCCGCGGATCGGCAAGATGCCGAGATCGCTGACCGGAAACGGCGGCGGCGCGGCAAAGCGGGCCATCGCCGCGCGTGAGGCGAGGAAGCCGCCATCGACCTTGCGGCTCAACTCCTCCAGCCGCGCCGCGGTGTTCATGACATCGCCGTTGAACACGATCGCCGGCTTGACGTCGCCGATCTCACCGACGATCACCGAACCGAAATGCAGGCTGCCGCGGATCTGCGGCACCGCGCCGAATTCGCGCTCGAACTGCGACGCGGCCTTCTGCAGCGCGCTGCGCATCGCCACGAAGCAGCGCAGCGGCCGGCAATCGATCGCGCCACTGCGTTCCGGCCACGTCACGATGATTTCATCGCCGATATAGTTCAGCACCTCGCCGCGATGATCGACGACCGATTCGGTGAGCAGGCGAAAGGTGCGATCGAGAAAGCGATGAATGCCGATGCCGCCGAGCCGTTCGGCCAGCCCGGTCGAACCCGCGATGTCGACGAACAGCACGAAGCGGTTCTCCTCGACCGGGGAATGGTAGCGGCCGGTCACGAAATTCATGAAGACGCGCGGGCCGATCAAGATGGCGATGCTGAAGCCGAAATTCAGCACCAGCGAGATCACGGCGGAATAGGCGATGGAGCGCCAGAAGTCCTCATAGGAGACCTCGAGTGACAATCCTGCGAAGCGCTCGCCCGGCTGCAGCAGCTGGATCGCGATGATGATGACGGCGTAGACCGCACTGCGCACCGTCAGAAGGCCGGCAAAGGACAAGCGATTGAGGCGCTCCGACAGCGGGCCCTGAAACACGAACAACTCGATCCCGCCGAGCGCTACGCAGGATACGAATGCGTAAACAAACCCCACCAGGAACGCCGTCAGCGAATGACGGCCTTGTGCGACATTGATCACGACACTCGCGACGACACCGGCCACGATGACGGCGCCGAGAGTGCGCAGCTTCCGCTCGAGTTTGGCGTTCACGCGAGACTGCTCCTTCCCACGTCATTTGCGAGCCATCCGGTCGGCGCGAAGCGCCGCCGGATGATAGGCTCCTCAAAGCAATCCATCATGCCGCACGAAGGAAGGTGGCTTGCTTCGTCGCTATCGCTCTTCGCAATGACGCTGCAATACGAACTAGCCCCCCTGATCGAACGCCTTGCGCAGCGTGACGTAGCCGGCCTGCTGCTGGCTCCAGTTGCGGCCGCCGGTGATGGCGCCGTCGACGACGAGGTCATGGCCGTTGATGAAGCTCGATTCGTCGCTCGCCAGGAACACCGCGGCATGGGCGATGTCGTCGGGCAGGCCGGCGCGCGGGATCGGCTGCGCCGCCTTGTAGACTTCGCGCATCACGGAAGCGGTCTTCTCGGCCGCATCGGTCGACAACCCGAGCGCCTTGCCGAAAATGCCGGTGGCGATCGCGCCGGGCGAGATCGAGTTGACGCGAATACCGGACTCGCCGAGCTCCATCGCCACGCATTTGGTGAGATGAATCACCGCGGCCTTCGCCGCGCCATAGACCATCGACGAGGAAAAACCGGCGAGCCGTCCGGCAATGCTGCCATTGTTGATGATGCTGCCGGAGCCCTGTTTGCGCATGTACGGCGCCGCATGCTTCATGCCGAGCATGACGCTGCGCACCAGGGTTGCCATCGCGGCATCGAACCGCTCGACGTCGAGGCCCTCGATGCCGCCGGTCTGCGCCGGGCCGCCGGCATTGTTAAACAGGCAGTCGATGCGACCGAACTTCTCGACCGCGAGCGCGATCAGCGCCTGCATCTGCTCCTCGACCGTGACGTCGGTCTGCCGAAACAGGCAATTGCCGCCGAGCTGCTGCGCCAGCGCCTCGCCCTCCGCGGCGCGGCGTCCCGCGATCACGATCCGCGCGCCCTCCGCGACGAAGACCTCCGCCGTGTGTAACCCGATGCCGCTCGTCGCCCCGGTAATCACCGCGACCTTGCCGTCCAGCCGTCCCATGCCGGTCCCCTCAACTTACGTCTGATGTTGCGGATATTCCCCAGCCGCTCCCGACAACGCAAGCACGGGCGCGGTGACCATCCGGCGAGGTCCATATGTGGCCAGAAGGCCACAACTGCGGTTTTTCGGTCGCAGCGGCCTTATTTTGGTTCGCCTGTTCACGTGAACTGGAACGACCGATGGCGAAATGGATCGACGAATTCAGGGCGGGTTGGCGGGGTGATTCCCAGCCTTCGATGCGGCTTGCGGCGAGCTTCGCCGTGCTCTGTCTCGTTTTGGCCACGGCGGCGCGCTTCGGGCTCGCCCAGATCAGGCCGGATGTGTTCTTCACGCCCTATTTCCCAGCGGTGTTCTTCGCGACCGCCCTTGGCGGCTTCCGGATCGGGATCGCGACCGCGCTGGCCAGCGGCCTGCTCGGCGTCGTCATCAATTTCAGCAGCGGGCACGCCGATCCGGCGCGCTTTGCCCTGCTGATGATCTTCTGGGTGGTGTGCGGCATCGCGATCTGGGGCGTGGAGCACTACCGTTCCCTGGTCGCCCAGCAGCGCGAGGTGTCGAAGCGACTGATCGAGGAGGAGCAGTACCGCAAGATCGTGGTCGACGAATTGCAGCACCGGCTGAAGAACAAGTCCTCGACCATTCACGCCGTGCTGCATCAGGCGCTGCAGGACCGGCCCGATGTCTGGCAGCGCATCGACCATCGCATCCGCGCGCTCTCAGCGACCGACGATCTGATCGCGCGGGTCGACGGCTATGGCTGCGATATCAAGGATTTGCTGCGCTCGGAGCTCGGCCCCTACGGCCACGTGCGGTTCAATCTCAACGGCGAGCAATTGTTCCTGCCCGCCAAGCTCGCAGTCTCGTTGGCGCTGATCTTCCACGAGCTCGCAACCAACGCAGGAAAGTACGGCGCCTTCTCCTCGCCGCGCGGATTTCTGCAGGTGTCGTGGACGGTGGACGACGGACGTCTCAATGTGATCTGGGACGAAACCGAGGGACCGGTGGTCGAGGTACTCGGCGAACCCGGCTTCGGCACCAAGCTGTTGAAGTCGGCGCTGCGGCCGTTCGACGGCAAGACCGAGATCAGTTACCTGAAGACCGGCGTTCACTGCACCATGCAGTGCAAGCTTCCCAACTGTTGATAACTGGGCTTTCCGGCACAGGCGCGTTTTCCGGTGCAACCGCGCGCGCCGCAATCGCTTTCACCGGCAGCCGAATCCGTCATTGATACTCTGTTAATGACGATTGCCGCGACGGCTTGCGAAAGCAGCCCGGGTCTCATTCTGTCACGGCATTTCGCAAGTCCGCTTAACCAAAACTACAACGGACTTTGCCAAGGTCGGCACATGCATAGTTTCACCAAGAACGATTTTCAGGCGGGCGCGGCAGCGACCGGCCAAGACGACATTTTCGGAAATGAACTGCGCATCTTGCGCGATCTGCTCCAGCTGCTGCCGGCGGGCGTGACGGTCCAGGACGAGCAGGGCCAGTTCATCCTGGTGAACGAAGCGGCAGCGAGCCAGTTGCAACTGGCCGCGAACGCGAGCCAGCCGGCGCCGGTCGACGACCGCCATACCGCCAACCTTGACCTCCTGCGCAGCGGCCGTCCCGTCGTCCTCGAGGAGGTGCTCTCCTGCGGAGCAGCCAAATACGTGTTTCTCACCTCGCACCGGCCGGTCCAGATCGCCGGCCGCAACCTCCTGATCTCAACCTCGACCGACATCAGCGAGCAGAAGGCGTTCGAGGACCAGCTGTTCCGCTCGGCCTATTACGATGAACTCACCGGCCTGCCGACCCGGCGGGTGATCGAGCATCGGGTCAACGGCCTGATCCGCGACGCCGCGCAGAGCCATTTCGCGCTCGCCTTCCTCGACGTCGACAACTTCAAGCATATCAACGACTATTACGGCCACGCGATCGGCGATGCGCTGCTGGTCGAATTGTCCAAGCGGCTTGGCCACGCGCTGCGCGACACCGATATCCTGTCGCGGATCTCCGGCGACGAGTTCCTGCTGCTACTGAACCCGATCAGCAGCAATGACGAGGTTGCCGAATTCATCCACGTCATGCAAGAGCGGCTGAAGGCGCCGTTCTTCATCGAGGAATCCGAGATCTTCGCCTCGACCTCGATCGGCGTCAGCCTCTACCCGATGCACGGCAGGAGCTACGAGGCGCTGCGCCAGAATGCCGATATCGCGATGTACCGCGTCAAGAACAACGGCAAGGGCTCGACCGCGTTCTTCGACAACAGCATGGAGCGCGAGGCGCTGGCGCGGATGAAGATCGAGCAGTCGCTGCGGCTGGCGATCCTGGAAAAGCGCTTCTGCTGCGCGTTCCAGGCCAAGGTCGATATCCGCACCCACGAGGTCAAGGGCATCGAGGCATTGGTGCGGCTACGCGACGACGACGGCGTGATCCAGGCGCCCGGCACCTTCATCAACCTCGCCGTGGAGCTCGGCCTGATCGACGAGCTGACATTTTTGGTGCTGGCGGAAATCGTCAAGTCGATCGACCTGATCAACGACACGTTCGGCCCGACCGCGACGATCAGCATCAATGTCGCCGCCAAGCAGGCCGGCAATCTCGAATTCATGCGCCGCTTCGCGCGCGCACTCGAGGAAACCGGCTTCCCGAAGCGCTTCATGATCGAGGTTACCGAAGACGCCTTCGTGACCCGGTCGCATTTCCAGGACCAGATCTTGCCGATCCTGCGCGGCATCGGCGTCGGCATCTCGATCGACGATTTCGGCATCGGCTATTCGTCGCTGTCGGCGCTCGCCGACATCACCGCCGACGAGATCAAGATCGACCGATCCTTCATCACCGACATCCATCAACGGCCGCGCAGCCAGGGCATCCTGCGCGCGATCGAATCGCTGAGCGAGGCGCTCGGCATGACGGTGATCGCCGAGGGCATCGAGTCCTACGAGGAGCTCACCTATCTGCAGGCGGCGACCAAGATCCGTTATGCCCAGGGCTATTATTTCGCCAAGCCGATCTTCCTCGAGGACCTGAAGCCCGCGACGCCGGTCGCCAGCGAGAGCCGCGCCAGCATGGCGGCGCGCCCCTCCCAGGACAGCCGCCAGAGCTATTCGCGCGCCAACGGTTTTCGGCGGTAGGCAATCCTCATCCTCTTCACCTCGGCCACTTATGGCGGGGCTGTCGCAGATGGCCTGCCTGCGCAGGGACGCACTGCCAAAACATCGAAAACAACCCCATGCAAAGTAGCCGGCGGCGCGCCGGCCTTCGACATGGCACCTTGACATGTCGGGCAAATCAGCAATATAATTCTATTATTCCGAAATTGCGCGCGCGCCCAACCCTCTCTCCATCAGAACGGCGAGAGGGAGAAGTCCGTCTACTTCTCCAGCACCGGCAACGGCGCGACGCCGTTGTTCGCGGCTCCGGCCTGCATCGTGATCAACGTCATCGAGACCAGGTCGTAGTAGCCCATGATGCCGATGATATCCATGATGCCGCGTTCGCCGAACTTCTCCTGCGCGGCCTTGTAGACGGCGTCCGAGACCTTCCTGTCGCGATAGAGCGCGCTGCCGAGATCGTAGAGCGCGGCTTCGTCGTCCTTCATGCCCTCGGGCCGCGTGCCCTTGGCGATCGCGTCCGCGATCTTCGGATCGAGCCCGCCCTTCATCGCCAGCGGATAATGCGCCGACCATTCATATTGCGCGGTCCAGTGCCGCGCCGTGATCAGGATCGCCATCTCGCTGAGCCGCGCCGGCAGCGAGGTGTTCCAGCGCAGATATTCCGACAGGTTCGACAGCTTCGGCGCCAAATCGGGATTGCGGATATACGCCCGGTAGGGCGGTGCGGTGAATTTGGCGTTGCGCGGCGGCGCGCTGATCATGTCGGCCCAGGCCTTTTGCGGCGGCGACAGCTCCTCGGCCTTGAGTGGCGCGAAGCGCACGGCGTCATCGGCTCGCGCGGCCTGCACTGAAAATGCCAGCAACACCAAACTCCCAGCCGAAAGAATCCCTGCCCCAGATCTTTTTCTCATTGTCGTTCTCCCTTTGGGGCGCAACGCGCCCGGCCCCACCCTACCGCGGCGCCGCGCGCCGGCCTATATTGAGGCCGGTGTTACGCGAAGGTGTCAGCCATGCAGCCTGTGTCTATCCTCCTGAACATCCTCTGGATCCTGATCGGCGGCGCGTGGATGGCGTTCGGCTGGCTGGTCGCCGCTGTCATCATGGCGGTCACCATCATCGGACTGCCCTGGGCGCGCGCCGCCTTCAACATCGCGGTCTATACGCTGCTGCCGTTCGGCTCGCGTGCGGTGCGCCGCGATGAGGTCACCGGCATGTCCGACATCGGGACCGGGCCGCTCGGCGTGATCGGCAATCTGATCTGGCTCATCCTGGCGGGCTGGTGGCTCGCGATCGGCCACGTGATCACGGCCATCCTGCTGGCGGTGACCATCATCGGCATCCCCTTTGCCTGGGCGCATCTCAAGCTCGCCGGCATCGCGCTGTGGCCGATCGGCAAGGTGATCGTGCCGGCGTGACGCCGGCGCGCATTCGCCATCGTTTGCAGAGGCCTGCAAGACCACCTATTTGGCGATCGGCTTTCCAGGCGGCGGGGGCGGCGGATTGGAGATCGCAAATGTCAGCCAGGTATTCCACCCCTTGGGCCGATTTTCGGCGTCGAACTCCCAATAGCCTTTGGCGTTGAGAACGCCCTGCATCGTTCCGAGTGGAAACACGTAGCCGATCTGCGGGCCGATCGATTCGACGCGGGATCTGAACGGCCCGAGCCTGGCGCCAGATCCGCTGTCACCGGTGACCTGCTCGTAGGCGTAGCCGACCGCGCCGACGAACAGCTGCTTGGTCACGAACTGCGAGGTCGCCCAGTCGAGGTGAAAATCGATACCATTCTGATAGTCGGTGACGGTGTTCTTGAAGTTGTAGGTGAAGCCGGCGATCGCGGAAAATTCCGTGCCCGTCTTTGGATTGAAATAAGTGTAGCCGCCGCCGCCATCGATCGATCCGTGGCCGATACCGAGATTGATGATGCGCGTGCGCTCGTATGCGCCGACCGGCGCGTCGCCGCTCGCATACACCATCCAGTTGTTGACTCCCTGATTCCATTTCAGCGTCGCCATCGGATACAGGTCGCCCACACCGGTCACGGCGTCGTTGATCGAGTCGGAGCGGATCAAGGTGAACGGTGGTATCGATGCCGTCAGCGTCCCGTTCAGGCCGGCATTGGCGCGGCCGAAAACGCTTGTGAAGCCGACCGAGGCCTGGCCGCCCAGCACCGGCGTTGCAAAGGTGTAGGTCGGCGCCAGGAAGAAGAGATCGGCGTTGGCGTTCAGGCTGGCCGACAGGCTGGCGGTGGCGGTCGGGGTGAATCTCCCGATCTCGACCTCGCGCGCGGCGGCCACATTGGCGCCTGCATTGACCGACGTGTGATAGTAGACCGCAGCGGCCGACCATCCTGGCGCGGTCGGCACCGCCGACATCGATCCGAATGTGCCGGGAAGCCAGGCGCTGACACCGGCTTCGTCGGACCAGGCGGGTGTTCCGGCAAGCACGACGGCCCCGGCTATCAGCCACCATCCGCCGCGTCTGAAGTTCGCTGCCAGTCGGCTTCCGCTACCTGCCATCTGCGCCCCCGTAAGGTGATTGATTCGCCTAGAGATCGACTCGATCGATGGTCCACTCGATGCGAGGAAGATTCGGCATTTCGCGACCGTCATCGACCCCAATCTCCGCCTTGATCATGCGCTCCAGCTTGTCGCTCATGGTGGTGATCAGTTCGTCCTTGCCTGCCCTGTCGGCCGCCAGGTTCTTCATCTCGGCGGGATCTTCCTTGAGATCGAACAGCTCGACGTCGTTGTGTTTGTACAGATCGGCGAGGTTGACCGGACGATTGCGCTCTCCCGGAGCAAAATAGCGTGTGAACTTGTAACGTCCGTCGAATGTCGTGCGCAGGCTGCCGCGCTTTTTCATGTCGGGCTTGAAGCCCTTCTTGAGGATCGCGACGACCGGATTCTTGCCCGCTGCTCGCGCCTCTCCGACGACCTGCCAGAGGGTGCTGTCGTTGGCGCCGAGCCCGCTATAGGTGAAGAGGATCGCCTCGCGGATGGCGTGAACGTCGGCGGCGCCGGGATTTGTCAGCACCTTGGTCATGTCCTTGCCGGGCAGCGCGCGGCCGGCGATTTCGCTGGATTTCTCTGGCGGAACTCCCGCGATCGAGAGCAGCGTCGGCACAACGTCGATGTGTCCGCTCAGGGCCCGGCAGTCCTGCCCGCCGCGGACATCGGGGTGAACCACGTAGAACGGCAGATGCGTCGTTTCCTCGTAGGCAAACGGGCCCTTGCCGTGCAATCCGTGCGCTCCCGCCATTTCGCCGTGATCCGACGTGAAGCAGATCACGGTGTTGTCGGTCAGGCCGAGCGCATCGATCTCCTGCAGGATTCGGTCGACCTGCGAATCCACGGAACGGATGCAGTTGATGTAGTAGTCGTTGAAGCGCCGCCAGCGCTCCTCCTCGGGCGGGATGTGCCCAAGCACGTAATCCCAAACTTTCAGGAACTCACCATGAGCTGGCGGGCGCGCCGGACTGTCGAACGCCTCGGTGATATTCTTCGGAAGGGAAACGTCCCAGCTGGCTTTGAACAGCTGGTGCTCGGGCGCACGCGCTGCATGCTTGATCAGGCTTCCGGTGTCCTGCACTTTCTGCCCGGGGCGATCGGTGTTGAAGTACATCACGTCGTGCGGGTTGACTAGGCTGACGAACAGGGCCCACGGTTTCCCGTCGTCGCTGAGCGGACGCCCGTTGCGCCGCAGCCAGGTGATCGCGCTGCTGGCGATCAGCGGGTCGAATTGATAACCGCCGAGCGTATGACCGATGATGTCGCCCGGGGAGAAATAATCCGAGAAGCCGTACGCATCCATTTCCTTGGTGAACAGCCGGTCCGGATCCTCGCTGTCGAACTTGCGATTGAGGTGCCACTTGCCCTTGTAGGCCGTGTAGTATCCGGCCTTGCGCAGCATGTGACCAATGGTCGGGACCTTAGTGGACAGGCTCCTCACCCACGGGACGTCGCAGTTCTCGAACATCCGGTTGTCGGCTGTTTGCAGGCCGGTCAGAAGAACGGCGCGCGAGGACGTGCACATCACCGCTGGACAATAATGATTGTGCAATGTCACGCCCGTCTTCTGCAGGCGTTCATGGGCGGGCAGCGACAGGCCCTTCGGCCAGCTGGCCTGATAGCGTTCCTGGTCCGTGAAGATGAAGAGGATGTTGGGCTTTCGACTGCCAGGCGGCTTGCGGGGCAGATCGGCGGCCGGTCGTTGCTGCGCCGCGGCATGCCGTCCACCAAGGCCGAATGTCGGCGCGCCGATACTGGCGGCCGCCGCGGTCGTCAGCGCAAGAAACGCCCGCCGCGACCCGCCTCCTTCGCCCTTGTTGCCCCTATGCATTTCAGCAGCTCCGAACAAGGCGTGACGCGCCGCCTCCTCTGCATGGAACCAAACAGCCGATGGGCCGGCTACTCAAATAGCGCAAGCCTACCGGCGGCAGCTGACACGCCGGCTGGCTATTTTTCGAGATGCTGCCAGACGCCGTTCCAATCCGGCTGCGGCGGCGTCTTGCGCATGAGGCTGATGCGTTCGAGGAACAGCTTCGTCGGCCCGTCGTTCGGTGCGCAACGCTGACACTCCTCGAACCGGGCTTGGGCGTCGTCCCAATCCTGCCTCCGATAGGCTTCGAGCCCGTCGGCGAAGGCCGTTCGAAGCTCATTCTGCGAGGCATCGAGCTCTCCGGCAAACGCCATCAGCTCGTAGATCCGGACCGGCTCTGTCTTGCCTGCCACGATGATCTGGTCGACCTCGCGCGCCTCGACTGCGCCTTGTGCCAGGCGGTGGGTTTCCTCGGTGATCAGAATCAACGTCCCATAGACTTTGTTGATGCTCTCCAGACGCGAGGCGAGATTCACGGTATCGCCAATCACAGTATAAGAGCGCGCCGCTTCCGAGCCGATGGTTCCGACAATCGCTTCCCCCGTGGCGATGCCCATCCGGATCACGACGTCGGGTGTATTGCGCCTGATGCCGGTGATCTCGGGCAGATGTGCGCGCAGCGCTGCGATCGCCTGCTGCTGCGCCAGCGCGGCACGGCAGGCATCGCTAGCGTGATCGTCGCCGGCCGAAAACGGCGGCACCCAGAATGCCATGACGGCGTCACCGATATACTTGTCGATGATGCCACGATGGCGGTGAATGACGTCGGCGACGGCGCCGAAATAGTTGTTCAACAGATGGACCACTGCGCTCGCCGTCAGTTGCTCGCTGATGCCGGTGAACTGCTTGATGTCGGAGAAAAAGACGGTCAGGCTGCGCCGCTCGGCCTGATCGGCGCCGCTGGCAATCAGGCGGCTCACCAGCCTCGGATCGACAAACTTGCCGAACGTGTCCTTCAGGCGATCCCGCTCACGCAGTTCCTCCAGCATCCGGTTGAATGCAAGCGCAAGCTCGCCGACCTCGTCGCGGCTGCGGATCGAGACCGGCACGATATCCTTGCCGGATTCAATGGCCTTGGTGCTGGCAACCAGCTGGCGCAACCCCGACACCACGCGGGTCGACCCGATCGCGCTGACGCCGAGGCCGATGCCACAGGCGGCAATGAACAGGCCGAAGCTCAGATAGGTGTCCAGCTTCCGCCGGGCGAGAACGGAACGGGTCGATCGGCTGGTCAGATCGGCAAGCTCGTGACGGATTTGAGAGAGGTCCGAGCCGAACGCCTGCGCGAACTTGCCAAATCCGAACGATGCCTGACGCGCATCGTCGCGACGGCCATCGGCGAGCGCCGCAAGCGTCGACTCGCCGACTGCAATGAACTCCTCGAGATTGCGGCTTAGATACTGCAATACACCGGTGATCCGCGCGAGTTCGACGCGGTCCTCGGTTTCGTAGCCGGGGTCGCGGATCGCTCTTTGCAGAATCGTACGCCCTGCCCCCACCGTGTTGCGCAACTCGTCGGCCAGCGCCTTTGCGGCGCCAGCCGCAGCCCGACGGCTTGCCGCATCGTGATCCGACCGCACCTCGCGCAGGATCTCAAGCTCATATCTGTCGGTATTGACGTCAAAATCCGCGACCAACTGCATCAGGGGCAACTCGTATTCGTTGATGTTGGCGAGTTGGTCCCGATCGAGCTTCTGGACAAAAGCGAGCACTCCGACGACGGCACCGAACAGTCCGAGCAGAATGCCGGCAAGCAAAAAGAACTTCTTGCGGATTGTCATTGCCGGGACTCCATGCCCCTTGGGTGCGGGGAAATCCAACTATCTGACGGATATACCAACCATCTAATCGGGCAGCGGCCGCGTTTCGCTACTCAGTTTGCGCAATCGGCGCCCCCCCATCTCACGGACGGTTCGGATCGCAGCAGCGGACACGCGCCGCCGCGCGGCTGTCTTCGCAGCAGCCCCGAATTCAGTATTGTTCCGGAATGTACGGCCAACCCCGCCCACTCTAGTCTGAGAGACCGTTGCTCAAATTGCGCAATTGCAGCGGCGTTGAACTTTCCTGGAGCCGAGGGGGTCCATGGCAGGTCCTGCAACAGACTGTGACCGCACTCCGCTGCAATCGTTTCAGCACGTGCGAACCAGCCATGTCGGCGCACTGGAAGCGGCCGTTTGGCGGCACTACCCCGGCGCGAAGTTCGATATCAACGACCGCGACAGGACCCTCGACGCCGTCGCCAATCGCTGCCAGCTCGGCAGCATCGCGCTGGCCTATGCCAGGAATCGCGCACGATTGCGGATCGAAATCCCTTCGCTCGAAGTCTACGCCCTGCTGTTCGCGTTCAAGGGCAGCGCGCGAGGGGTGATCGGCCGCGGCAGCGTCGATATTGATGCCGATCGGGGCCTGATCGGCTCCCCCTTCGAGCGCGCCCATCTCGACTATGGTGCAGAATTTGAACACTTCCTCCTCAGCGTGAACCCCCGGGCGCTGTGCGCGAAGCTGGAAGCGTTGACCGGAGCCCCCTTGAAGGCTCCTCCGGTGTTTGCACCGGCTGCGGATTTCCAGCGTCCTGACACTGAGAATCTCCGAAGACTATTCACGTTTCTTGTCGACCAGCTCGACCGCGGCAATTACCCCCTTCATCCACTGGCATCGGCTGAATTCGAGCAGGCAATGATCGTGTCGTTCCTGATGGCGAACGATAGCAATTACAGCGTTCTGCTGCGTCGCAGTCTCCCGTCTGCGGCTTCCTGGCAAGTCCATCGCGCCGAGGCCTATATCGAGGCAAATTGGCAGCAGCCTCTGACGATCGAGGCACTTGCGGCGGTAACCGGCGTGAGCGCACGTACGTTATTCCATTCGTTCAGGAAGAGCCGCGGCTATTCGCCAATGGATTTCGTGAAGCGAGTTCGACTGAACCACGCCCGACGGATGCTGCAAGACACGCGCAACGCGACCTCGGTAACCGATGTCGCCTTCACATGCGGATTCGGCAATCTCGGCCACTTCTCCGGATACTATCGACGCGCATTCGGCGAGCCGCCATCAGCAACCCTGCGGCACGCATTGAGGGCGTAGCCCGGCGGCGGCCTGCCGTGGGTCGATCGCGTTGATGAGCAAAACGTGCCGGCGTAAGGCGGACCGGTCGGCGCGCGGAAAGCTAGAGCCAATCCTTGGTCGTCTGGGAGCAAGCCTGGTAGTCGCGCCGCCAGGCAAATCCATGGCCGCCGCACGGCGGACGTGGGCGCGTGGTGGCGGGACATTCGTTCCTGACCCGCGCACTGGTGCCCCAGCCGTCGATCACGCAGGCGCCTCCCGAGGTCCTGTGGCAGCCGTCGCCGCATCCCTCCGCGGCGTTGGCCGGAGTCAGGCCCAGGAACGCACCTGTCGTCAGAACCGCGAACAAACATGCTCTCATGATGATCTCCATCGAGCTTTTGGTCGTGATGCTTCATTCGCGACCTGAGCGTAGGCGATCTCGACGCGGCTTGCCACTGACCCGACTCACACATTCCGGTGTGCGTGATGCGATCATGATGCGTTTCCATGGCATCGCATCATGATCGCATCTCATTGTTTGAGCATGATCTCCGCGCAAACGCGTTCCGCGTTGGTCGCGAGGGAAAATCGGCTTCCACGTTTCCGGATCACGCTCAGCGCGCCACCGCGCAGCCGGGAATGTCGAACACCGCGGTCAGGCCGCAGGGCGAGTTGAGCATCTTGCCGCCCTGATGGCCGACGCCTTGCACGTCCCACACGCTGTGGTTCGGCGCGCCGTGGTCGCGGGCCTGCATCGCCGCGACGTAAGAATGCCCGCGCGCGTAGCGATACGGTCCTTCGGCTTCCGCCATGCAGGATTTGTCGAGCGCGGGATGATCGGGGTTGGTGTCGAGCGTGCCCAGCAGATAGATCACGCGGCGCGCGACGTAGGCCTGCTCCAGCGCAGCCGGCGAAGGCGCGGCGAGATAGGGCGGACGATCGTCCATGCCGAATTTCCAGCTGTTATAGCCTTCGCATGTCGCCGCGATCGCGGGCTCCGGCCGCTCCTTGGTGAAATAGGCGTAGGAGGACGGATTTGCGACCACATAGCGTACGCCGACGCCCTCGCGCAGCAGCACCTGATCGCCCTTCACCGCGATTGCATAGCGCTGCACCACCTGGCCGCCGCCGGAATGGCCGAACACGACGACCTGCTTCAGGTTCGGAAACAGCTTGCGGTCGGCGAGCTTCGCCAGGATAGCATCGAGCGCCTCGAACGAGCTCGCCGGATCGGGCGCGAGCGCGGGCTCGCCGCCCTGCCAGCCATAAAGGCTCCAGCGCAGCGTATCCGCCGGCAGCTTGAACGCCTCGACGTCGGGCTCGATCAGGAATTGCGGCGCGATCATCAGCGCGCTCTTGCCGGCGTCGCCGGCCGCAGCCTGTGCGCTCAGCGCCGCGCGAAAATAATCGTCGGCATTGCGCAGCACGCCATGCAGCACGAGCACCGCGCGGGTGACGTCAGGCAGCGGGTTGGACCAATCGGCCGAGAGGTAGACCGGAAAGGTCGCGCTGCCGACCGTGATCCTCCCGCTCGCGACCTGCTTGACCGGCTTCTTGTCACGCTCGATCTGCGCCTGCGTTGCCGCCGCGATCGGTGCGTGCGCGGCCGTCACGACGACCAACGCCAAGGTCGCAAGCCAGGCTCGATGATGCATGGTTCAACTCCGTTGGCGCCGCCGGCAGCGATGCGATCGGCCGCGATCATGGCGCGTTTCGCGTCGGTTCGAGCATGAATATTCGGTAAGCCCCCCCGTATCTTCCGGACGGCGCTCAAGCCGCGAGCCGTCCGCGATTATTCGCGGCAAGGATCGGGCGGATCAGGCGGCCGAACCGCTCGGCCTCCTCGTCGTGCAGATAGCCGGACAGGCAGAACGAGTGGCAGCCGGCGTCGATGAACTGCTGCAACGTCGCGGCGCACTGCTCGGGATTGCCGACCACGGCAATCCCGGCGCCGGGCCGCACCTTGGTGATTCCGGTCCACAGATGCGGCATCAAGAGATCGCCATAGTCGCGCGCGAGCTGCTGCACGCGCTGGTTGGCCTCCGACCTGACGTAGAGCGTCTTCATCTCCTGCTTCTGCCGCTCGGTGGCGTGGCGCACCAGCTGGTCGGCCGCCTCCCAGGCGTCCGCCTCGTTCTCGCGGCAGATCACCTGCAGCCGCATGCCGAAGCCGATCGCATCCTCGCGATCATGCGCCCGCGCCATCCGCCGGATCTCGGCGATATTCTCCGCGATCCGCTCCGGCAGGTCGCCCCAGAACAGATGGACGTCGGAATGCCTGGCCGAGACCTCCCAGGCCTGCCGCGAGCCGCCGCCGAGATAGAATTTCGGAAACGGCTGCTGCAACGGACGCGGCCGGATATGCGCGCCGGAGATGGTGTGAAACTTGCCCTGGAAGGTCACCGGCCCGCGCGTCGTCCACAGCGCCTTCAGGATCGAGACCTCCTCCTCCATCAGCGCGTAGCGTTCCTCTTTCGCGTAGCGCACGCCTTCGGCCTCGACCTCGCTCTCGTTCTGGCCGGCGATCAGGTTGATGCAGATCCGCCCGCCCGACATCTGGTCGAAGGTCGAGATCATCTTGGCCATCAGCACCGGGTTGATGTAGCCGGGCCTCGCTGCGATCAGCGGCTTGATCCGCGCCGAGCGCGCCGCCATGAAGGCACCCGTGATCCAGGCCTCCCAGCACACCGAGCCGACCGGGATCAGCAGATACTCGAAGCCGGCATCCTCGGCCGCCTGAACCACGCGCTCGCAGAGTTCCGGCGACCCGGCAACCTGCGCTTCCATCAGCCCATAGGCCGTGGTGTCGCCATGCGTGGGCAGATACCAGCCGAATTCCAGCGGACGCATGGGCAAACTCCCTCGAAAGACGGCCTTTTTGCTTGGACCTGTCATATTAACGCAGGCAGTTTACAGCCTGGCCCGGCCCCGCCAAGGCCGTTGCCGACAACGGACCAATCAGCTAAATCAACCCCTGCACGCACCCGTAGCTCAGCTGGATAGAGCGTTGCCCTCCGAAGGCAAAGGTCACACGTTCGAATCGTGTCGGGTGCGCCATTAAGACAAGGCCCGTTGAACGGGATCGACGACGATCGCTGATGACGCTCCCGCGGCCATCGCCATTCACAGGCGCCTAGAATTTCCGTCCGCTGGATTCCATTTTTTTGCATTCCCCGCTGATCGTCAGGGATTTCCCCCCCGACGAAAGGGTCTTGGTCGCCTTGCCCGACTGACGGGAAATGGTGATCGAAAGCGAAGCGGCTTGCTCCTTGCCATCGATCGTAACCTTGGTCGGGCCATCGAAGGCGAAGGAATCCTGGCTTACTTTCCAGCCTCCGGCTGTATCGATGTAATATTGCAGGGTCGACGCGGCCATGTTCCAATCGTCAGTTGAAGCAAGCGGAAAATCGCACTCCAGCGCGGCGACCGTGTTTTGTGCGTGACCTTCCAGGGTCAACGCTGCCAAGGCAAGAAGTGATAAAAACCCATTTCGTATGACTTGCACGTAATACCCCTCAAAGCTTCCAATGAGTGACCCCGCAACATAGCCGCTCGGCGCAACCGAGGCGAGCGGCCCACGAGGACGGAATGGCTTCCAAGGGTGACGCTCGTCCGGTGTTCTCTACCGTAAAATCACGGAAGCACCAGCCCGCCGGCCCCTCGCTTCCCCGCCCTCAGCTTCGGTTCAGCAGCTGCCAGGTCGATGTGGCGAACGCGATCGGCTCGCCGGTCGCGTTCGATGCCTCGGATTGGACGAAGAAGGTCTTGCGGCCGCGCTTCAGGAAGGTCGCATGGCAGGTCACGCGCCCTTCGCGGACCGCGGCGAGATATTGCACCTTCATCTCGAGCGTGGTGCCGGCGCCCGCGACATGGTTGACGAGATGCCCCATTGAAATATCGAGGGCGGTCGCGAGCACCCCGCCGTGCAGTGTGCCCTGCGGGTTGAACAGCGGTCGCACGACGTCAAAGGACACGGTGCACGCCTCGCCCTGGTAGACGACATCAAGTCCGAGGAAGCGCGACAGGAAGAACGATCCGAATTCCTGCCGCTCGTCCTCGACGGCGCGGCGCAGCATCTGCTCGGCAATATCTCTCATGACAACACTCACATGGGCGATCGCACGAAGCTCCGTCCATGATCTCCGAACGCGCCTTCGACCGCGAATCTCTCCAGCCGATCGTCGGTCCAGCCAAGCCATTCCGCAAGCACCTCGCGCGTGTGTTCGCCGAGCATTGGCGGCGGAGTCGACGGCGCCGGCGGTTCGTCGCCGAACCGCGTCGGCCTCGCGATGAACCTGACGTCACCCGCCGCCGGATGGCGGACGCTCTGGACCATGCCGCGCTGCGTCAGTTGCGGCGCTTCGCAGACTTCGCCGACCGACTTGATCGCGCCGCAGGGAATGCCGGCCGCGCCCAGTGCTTGCAGCCAATCGGCGCGGCTGCCTTGCGCGAAGATCGGGATGAGGATCGCGACCAGCTCTTTGCGGCTTGCCGCGCGCTTCGGGGCGGTTTCGAAGCGGACGTCTTCGCGCAGATCCGGACGGCCGATCACGTCGCAAAACGCCGCCCAGAACTTGTCGTTCGCGACGCCGACATTGATCCAGCCATCGCCGGTTTCGAACGTTTCATACGGACTGATGGTCGGATGGACGTTGCCGCGGCGCATCGGGCTTTGTCCCGTGGCGAAGTACATGCCGGCGTTGAACGTCAGGAGTGACGCCATCGCGTCGAGCATGGAGACGTCGACCCGGCCGCCCTCACCGGTCCGGCTCTTCCGCATCAAGGCCGCCAGCACCGAATGCGACGCGTAGAGACCGGTGACGAGATCGGCGATCGACGTGCCGACCTTGGTCGGCGGCCCCTTGGGATCGCCGGTGATGTCCATCACGCCGGACTCGCCCTGAAGGATCAGATCGTAGCCCGGGCGTCCGGCATCCGCACCGGTGCGGCCGAACCCGGTGATGCTGCACAGGATGATGTCAGGCCGGCGGGCTCGCAGCGCGTCGAAGCCGAGCCCCCATCTGTCGAGCGTGCCGGGACGGAAATTCTCGATCACGACGTCGGCGGCGGATGCGAGATCAAGCACCACGTCGCGTCCTGCCGGCGACTTCAGATCGACGGCGCAGCTGCGCTTGTTGCGGTTCACCGAGAGGAAATACGCGCTCTCGCCGCCGACGAAGGGCGGCCCATAGCGGCGGCTCTCGTCGCCTTGCCTGGGATCCTCGATCTTGACGATGTCGGCGCCGAGATCGCCAAGCTGCATCGTGGCAAAGGGACCCGAGACCACCCGGCAGAGATCGAGGACCCTGATGCCCGACAGCGGCTCGCGATCAGACGATCGCATCGGCGAGGTCTTTCATCGACGGCACCAGGATATCGGGCTGGTGCGGCGTGACGCCGAACGGACGGCTGCGGCGGTCGATGAAGGCCGTGCGCATGCCGGCGGACTTGGCACCGATGCAGTCGAAGGCATGATTGGCCACGAACAGCACCTGGTCGGGCTTCACGCCCATGATCTCGGCCGCCTTGGTGTAGGTCGCGACATGCGGCTTGAACGAATTGGCCTCTGCCACCGAGATCACGCGATCGAACGGGATCTTGTGGTACTGCTTCGCGGTCTCGAGCATGTCCGGATCGCCGTTCGACAGCACGACGAGCTTGTACTTGCTTTGCAGCCGCGCGAGCGCCTCCGGGACTTCCGGAAACGGCGCCAGCTTCTCGATCTCGCCGACGAGATAGCGTACGTCGTCCATCGTGTAGTCGATCTTGGCGCGGTCCATCACGTGGGCAACCGCGCGGTGCCCGATTTCGCGATAGGGCGTGTGCTCGCGATGCAGCAGCGCATCGATCATCGAGTTCTCGAAATGGGTGCGGCGCCACCAGGTGACGAAGGAATTCGGATCGCCCTTCCAGCCCTTGTTCTGAAGGAATGGTGCCGCGATTTTTGTCAGGCCGCCCTGCATGTCGACGACGGTCCCGTACTGATCGAACATGCAGACCTTCACGTCGCGCTTGATCGTCTCAAAGCTCATTGATGCCTCCTTGGTCGGATCGATTGATACGCCCTGCGCCGTCATGGATGAAATGGATTTGTGATCTTTCGGTATTCACGATATGAATGACCGATGAACCTTCGATCCATCGACCTCAACCTGCTCGTCGCGCTGGACGCACTGCTGGCCGAGCGTCACGTCACCAAGGCGGCGGACCGCGTCGGCCTCAGTCAACCGGCGATGAGCAACGCGCTCAACCGGTTGCGCGCGATGTTCGAGGACGAACTGCTGGTGCGGACGACGAGCGGCATGAAGCCGACGCCGCGCGCCACCGAACTGGCGGAGCCGCTGCGCCAGGTGCTGCGCCAGGTCGAGCGCGTGATGGCAAGCGATGCCGGCTTCGACCCGAGCCGGACGGAGCGCACCTTCACGATCAGGATGTCGGACATTCTCGCCTGCCTGCTGCTGCCGAGGCTCGCGGCGGCACGATCGCCGGACGCGCGGATCTCCTACAACGTCATCCACCTGCCGCCTGCGCTGACGATCGATGCGCTGGAGCGGGACGAGATCGACGTCGCGGTCAGTATGGGGCTCGACCATTCCGCATCGATCCGTTCGGAGACGCTGCTGCGCGACCGCATGGTCTGCCTGATGCGGAGCAGCCACCAGATCAAGCACGGACGGCTGACCTTCGAGCGCTTCATCGCGCAGGAGCACATGAAAGTCTCGATCAGCCCGGCCGATCTTCGTTTCGTCGACGACGTGCTCGCTGAGCGCGGCCACCGCAGACGCATCGCGCTGAATGTACCGCATTGGCTGGTGGTGCCGCATGTTCTGAAGCAGACCGATCTTCTCGCGGTGATGCCGAGGCATCTGGCCGCCGTGCTTATGGATGACGGCCTGCGGATGGAGGACCTGCCGTTCGAGTCCGCCCCGTTCGACTGGATGCTGTATTGGCATCGCCGATACGATCAGAGCAACGCAAACGGCTGGCTCCGCGACCGGATCAAGGCAGCCTGCTCCGGCCTGAGCTAAGCGCCGATATCCGCCGGCCTCCGCGCGATCGACGGCTGGCTTCCCGCTGTGGCTTCCGCGACGGCCGACGCATCCTCCAGCGAGCGTCCTTTGGTTTCGAATCCGAACATGAGGAAGACCACGGCCTGGAACACGAGGATGCCGGCCAGGGTCGTCAGCACGCCGGTCAATCCTTGCCAGGCGAAGATCGCGACCACGACGTACTGGACCAGCGCGGTCGCGATGCGGCCGGACGTGGCGCAGATCGCGGTGCCGCGAAGCCGATAGCGCGTCGGGAACAATTCGGGGACGTGCATCGCGAACCCGGTCGCCAGCATGACATAGATCGCCGTGACGAGCAGGAAGCCCACGCCGGCGAGCGCAGCACCATCCGGCATGTGTGGATAGGCGATACCGAGGATCGCAGCCGCAATCGACGAGCAGACGATCGACAGCCTGCGTCCGAGCCGGTCCGCCAGCACCAGCCCGATCAGCGATCCGACCGGCCCGCCCAGCGCCATCACGGTGGTGTAGCCCAGCGAGGACACCACGCTGTGGCCGCCCTTGACCATGAAGCTCGGCAGCCAGCCGATGAATCCGTAGAGACTGAACCCGACGACGATGTGCAGCAGGCTGCCGAGCAGCGTGCGCGCCAGATACGGCGGCTGGAACAAACGCCAGACCGAACCGGGAGGGTCCTGCGCCGGGGCGCCGGCGACGACAGCAGGCAGCGTCCCCTTGCGCGCGGCCTCCGCCTCGATCGCCGCCAGGATCTTCTCGGCTTCATCGGCGCGTCCGTTGGCGGCCAGCCAGCGCGGCGATTCCGGCATCGACTTGCGCAAGATCCAGACGATCATCGCAAGCAGGCCGACAAGGCCGAACATATAGCGCCATCCAAGCGTCGGGATCACCCACAGGCCGATCATGGAGGACGCGAACAGCGAGAAGTTGGTGATGACAGCCAAGAGCCCGATCCAGCGGCCACGCGATGATGCCGGCACGAACTCCGTCAAGGTCGCGTAGCCGACCACGATCTCCGCACCGAGCCCGATGCCGATGATGAAACGCAGGCCGATCAGCACCGTCATGCTGGGTGCGAAGGCCGCCGCGATCGACGCGAGGCCAAAGATCGCAAGGTTCATCTGGTAGGAGAAGCGGCGGCCGAAGCGGTCGCCGAGGATGCCGGAGAACCAGGCGCCGATCGTCATTCCGACAAAGGTCGCGGAGACGAAGGCAGCATTGAGCTCGAGCGTCGACCAGCCATCCTTCAGCACCGCACCCAGCACGCCGCCGGCCAGATAGATATCGAATGCGTCGAGGAACATGCCGGCACCGATCAGGGCCAGGATGCGCCAGTGGAATCCGCAGATCGGAAGCCGGTCGAGGCGTGCGCCCGCGTTGATGTCGATGTCGGCGGATCGCGCCATGCCAAACCTCCCTGTCGTCTTTGTGGGAACTCGATGCTCCGGTCACCGATTGATGATGCGCAGGGGGTCGCCGTCCAATTCAAAACGAGAATTCGACTATTTGGCGCAGTGATGAAGCGCGCGCCTTGCAGCCCACGATGTCCGCGCAATGTTGCTCAGCCGAGCGTCGAAGCTACGCAGCCTATCGGCAACGGCAACGAAGACACCGCGACGGCAGAGCACGAGGTAGACACGCGGAACTTGCATCTTTCGTGCGAGTCGCCTGGCTCACGTTCCCACTTCGACTGCACAATCGCGTTCCATCCTGACACCAAGCTGACTTGCATCCGTCGCCGTTAACGATCACGCGTCGCGCGATCTCGAAATCACGGTGTCGGCGCAAACATTCACAACGGGTTCATGTCGCCGCCACTATTCGACTCCACCGCTGGGGGAAGAAGATTGGAGTATGTGCCATGCGCCGCATCGCCGGACTGCCTCTCGCCTTAGCTCTCAGCCTCTGCTGTCTCTCGTCGCCCAACGCTGCACACGCACAGCTCGCCATCGGTGTCGGCATCGGCATCACCGTGAATGCGGCGCCGCCGCCATTGCCGGTCTATGTGCAGCCGCCGATGCCCGCGGTCGGCTACATCTGGACCCCGGGCTATTGGGCCTGGAGCGACGATATCGGCTACTACTGGGTGCCCGGCACATGGGTGCAGCCGCCCGCGCCCGAGCTGCTATGGACACCCGGCTATTGGGGCTGGAACGATGGCGTCTACGCTTTCCACGCCGGATATTGGGGAGCGACCGTCGGCTTCTACGGCGGCATCTCCTATGGCTTCGGCTACACCGGCGTCGGCTATGAGGGCGGCTACTGGCGCGGCGGCAGCTTCTTCTACAACAGCTCGGTCAACAACATCTCCAACGTCTCGGTCACCAACGTCTACAACAAGACCGTCATCAACAACACGACCAACGTCAGCTACAATGGCGGCACCGGCGGCACCACGGTGAGGCCGACGCCGCAGCAGGTCGCGGCCGCGAACGGGCACCACGTGGCTGCGACCGCCGAGCAGACGCGGCACGCGGAAGCGGCGATGAAAGATCCGGCGCTGACGCTCGCCAACAACCATGGTCATCCGGCGGTCGCCGCGACGGCACACGCCGCACAATTCAGCGGCGCTGGCGTGATCGCCGCGCGACCGGGCAAGCCGATCGCGGCGCCGCCGCCCCGGCATGCGCAGCCGACGGCCGAGCACGCTCTGCCGACGGGGAATGCCGTGCCGCCTGGACACGCTTTGCCGACCGGAAACGCGCTGCCGCCAGTGCATGCGCCACCCACGGAGCACGCTCAAACGACGGGTCACGCGCTGCCGTCAGGAAATGCTCTGCCGGCAGGACACACGCAACCGGCAGAGAACGCTCCGTCGGCAGGACACGCTCTGCCGACAGGAAACGCACTGCCGGCCGCGCACGCTGCACCGGCAGAACACGCTCAAGCGACAGGACATGCGTTGCCGACAGCCCACGCGCTGCCCGGCGCTGGCAACCACCCCTCGCCGGCGCCACATGCCGCCGCGGCAGCCGTGCATGCGCCAAGGCCGCAGGTCGCACAGCATGCACCGCCTGCGTCACGCCCGGCTGCGCATCCGCCGGCCCCGCACGTCGCGCAAGCGGCCGTACATCGTGCCCCGCCGCCCCGGCCTGCAGCGCCGCACGTGTCGCGGCCGGCCCCGCGGCCTCATCCTGCGCCACGGCCGCAGCATCCCGCTGCGCGACCCGCGCCACACAAACACGCGTGATCGCGCTCGTCGGCGTGCCTGCAAGGGCACGCCGATTTCACATGAGGGCCCATCGCGGACAAAGCGGCGGCGCGCGAGGTGCCGCCGTCAAGCCAACGCGTCGGCCGCATCCCTGATCGCGGCGTAGATTTCCTCAAGGTCCGCTTCCGTCGCGCAGTAAGGCGGCATGAGGTAGATCGTGTTGCCGAGCGGGCGCAGCAACAGATTTCGATGCGCGAAGAACGCTTGAAGTTTTGGGCCGATGCCGGCGAGATAACCGGCGTCACTTGCCTTCAGGTCGAGTGCGGTGATGGTCCCGGTGCGGCGGACGTTTTCGAAACGTGGATCGGCGCGGAACGGCGCAAGCATCCGCTCCTGCATCGCGGCGAGCGCGGCGACGCGCGCGTCCGCGCCGTGTTGCCAGAGCTCGAGGTTGGCCCTTGCGGCGGCGCAGGCGACCGGATTCGCCGTATAGGAACTGGAATGGAAGAAGGTTCGCGAACGATCGCTTGAATAGTGCGCGTCGTAGATCTCGGCGCGGCACAGCGTCACCGCGAGCGGCAGCGATCCGCCGGTGAGCCCCTTGGAGTAGCAGGCGATATCCGGCCTGACGTCGGCCTGCTCGCACGCGAACAAGGTGCCGGTGCGGCCCCAGCCGGTCATCACTTCGTCGGCAATGAACAGCACATCCGCCGCTTCGCAGATGCGCTTCATTTCCTTCAGCACCCAGGGCGAATACATCAGCATCCCGCCCGCGCCGAGGATCAGCGGCTCGACGATGAACGCTGCCGCGCTCTCGTCCTTGCACGCGGCTTCGAGCGCATCGAGCGTTGTCTGCTCGTGGCCAACAGCCGGAAACGGGATCGACACGACGTCGAACAGCAGCGGCTCGTAAGCCTTGTTGAAGACACCGCGCGCGCCGACCGACATCGTCCCTACGGTGTCGCCATGGTAGGAGTGCTCCATGACGATGATCCGCGTGCGCGGCACGCCGATATTGTGCCAATAGCCGAGCGCCATCTTCAGCGCCACTTCCACGCTGGTCGAGCCAGAGTCGGAAAAGAACACATGGTCCAGCCCATCCGGCGCAAGCTTGACGAGCTGCGCTGCGACCGCTTCGGCCGGTTCGTGGGTATGCCCGGCAAAAATGATCTGGTTGAGCTGCTCCGCCTGATCCTGGATCGCGCGCACGATGTGCGGATGGCAATGGCCATGTGTCACGACCCACCAGGACGCGATCGCATCGATGATGCGGCGATCATCCGCGGTGTAGAGATAGGCGCCCTCGCCGCGCACGATCCTCGTCATCTCGCCATGCAGCGCATGCTGCGTGAACGGGTGCCAGATCGGTGACTTGCGTGCGGGCATCATGGATTGAAATCTTCGCGCCGGAATGAATCCCTGAATGCCGCCTGCAGCGTGTCCGGCGCAAGCGGCGACAGCAGCGGCAACCGGCCCAGTCGGCGCACCTGCCCTAACGCGCAGATAGCGCGCTCGCTCTCGGGATTGCTCTCGCCGATGAAGGCCACTCCGACGATGTCGATCCGGCGCTTGCGCAGCGCCTCGACCGACAGCAGCGAATGATTGATGGTGCCAAGTGCCGTCCGGGCGCAGAGCACGACCGGCAACCGCCATCGCTCGAAGATGTCGATGTAAAGCGTGTCGTCATTCAGCGGCACCATCAGCCCGCCGGCGCCTTCGATCACCAGCGGCCGGTTCGAAGTCGCGGGCACATCGAGCGCGCCGGGATCGATGCGCACGCCGTCGATCGCGGCGGCCTGATGCGGCGATGCCGGCGTTCGAAGCCGGTAGCGTTCCGGCACGATGCGGTCGGCCGGGATGCCGCCTAGCCGAGCCACCAGTTGCGCGTCGGTCTCCTCGTCGAGGCCCGACTGAACCGGCTTCCAGTAGTTCGCGCCGAGGAAGCTGGAGAGACCCGCCGAGAAGACGGTCTTTCCAATTCCGGTATCGGTGCCGGTCACCACGATCGCGCTGCTCATTGTGGCCATCCGTTGGTCTCCGCGACCAGCGCGTCGAGCAGCGCGCGCACGTCGTCCTCGTCGACATTGAGGGTGATCGCAATCCGCAGGCGCGCGGTGCCCGCCGGCACGGTCGGCGGCCGGATGCCCCTGACGTCGAAGCCGCGTGACTGCAGTGCGGACGCAAGCTGCATCGCGCGTGCATTGTCGCCGACGATATAGGGCACGATCTGCGAGCGCGACGAACTGCGCCAGCCGCGCAGATCAAGCTCGCGATGGGTGAACGCGACCAGGTTTGCCAGACGCTGTTGATGCTGGGGCTCCTGTTGCAGGATCAGCAGCGCCTCGCGCACGGCAACCGCGGTCAGCGGCGATGGCGCGGTGGCGAAGATGAACGGGCGGCAGCGATTGACCATGAAGTCGCGCAGCACGGTCGGGGCCGTGACCAGCGCGCCCGCCGCGCCCAGCGCCTTGCCGCAGGTATGAACGATCACGAGGTTGTCGCGGCCCTCATAGGGCGCCGTCAGGCCGCGCCCCTGCTCGCCATAGACACCGGTGCCATGCGCCTCGTCCACCATCAGGAACGCGTCGTGCCGATCCGCGATGGCGACGAGATCGTCGAGCGGCGCGACGTCGCCATCCATGCTGTAGACACTCTCGACCACGATCCAGACCCGGCCCGTTCCGCCCTCGCCGCGCCAGCCGCGAATGGTATCCTCGACCGATTGCGGATCATTGTGGGCGCTGAACCTGAATTCCGCCCGGCCGGCCCGCGCACCCTCATGGATGCTCGCATGCACCAGGGCATCGAGCACCAGCAGATCGCCGCGCTGCGGCAGCGTCGTCAGCACGGCGAAATTGGCGACATAGCCGCCGCCGAAGAACAAGGCAGTCTCGGCACGGAAGAACGTGGCGGCTTCAGTCTCCAGCCACTCATGCTCCTCGCAATTGCCGCGCAAGAGCCGCGAGCCGCCGGCGCCGATCGGCGTGCCGGCTTCGAGCGCGGCCGCAACCGCCTGCTTGATGCGCGGCGCGGTCGCGAGCGCCAGATAGTCGTTCGAGACGAAATCGATGCCTGCGCGCGGCTTGAGGCCGCGCAGCCGATCGTCCTTGCTCAGGGCGTGCAAGGCCGCGGCGTAATCAGCGGCCTTGGCCGCATGGATTGCGCTCATGCTTCTCTCTCAGATGCAAGGTTGGTCACGCGCGGACTGTGGCCGCGCGCTCGCGGAAGATTGCGATCAGGCGAGGCGGGAGGTGATGCCGAGCCGATCCAGCAAATCGGCATCACGGTCGCGCTGCGGATTCTTGGTGGTCAGCAGCACATCGCCGATGAAGATCGAGTTCGCGCCGGCGAGGAAGCACATCGCCTGCAGCTCATCGGTCATGTATTGCCGCCCGGCCGACAGCCGCACCACGCTCTGCGGCATCATGATCCGCGCGGTTGCGACCAGCCGCACCAGCGCGATCGGATCGGGACGCTCCGCGGTGTCGTTGACCGGCACGCCCTTGACCTCGTTCCACAGATTGATCGGCACGCTTTCCGGATGGCTGGGGAGATTGGCGAGCAGCATCAGCATGCCGAGCCGGTCCTCGACCTGTTCACCCATGCCGATGATGCCGCCGCAGCAGACCTTGATGCCGGCGTCGCGCACATGCGCCAGCGTATCGATGCGCTCCTGCAAGGTGCGGGTGGTGATGATCTTGTCGTAGAATTCCGGCGAGGTATCGACATTGTGGTTGTAGAAATCGAGCCCGGCCTCGGAGAGGCGCTCGGCCTGCTTCGGCGTCAGCATGCCGAGCGTGACGCAGGTCTCCATGCCGAGCCCCTTCACCGCGCTGACCATGTCGCAGACCTGATCGAGATCGCGGTCCTTGGGACTGCGCCAGGCCGCGGCCATGCAGAAGCGGGTGGCGCCGGCGTCCTTGGCGCGCTGCGCGACCGCGACCACCTCATCGCGGGGCATCAGGCGGGTGGCTTTCAGGCCGGTACCGTAATGCGCGCTCTGGGAGCAGTAACCGCAGTCTTCCGGGCAGCCGCCGGTCTTGATGCTGAGCAGGCTCGCGGTTTCGACGTGGTTCGGATTGAAGTTGGCGCGATGGACGCCCTGCGCCTGAAACATCAGGTCCGCGAACGGCAGATTGTAGAGCGCCTCGGCCTCGGCGCGCTGCCAAGTCTTGCGCGGCGCCGCGCCGGCGCGGTCTTCGGTGCGTTCGATCTCAACGACATCAACCATCGTGCTAACCTTCTCGCTTGTTGTAAATCATAGATAATCTGGTATATTATCTATGATTTCGGACTTAGAATGATGCTAGCCGAGGCTCCGCGTGAGCGCACCCGTTTTTATGATAGATAATCTATGATGGACGAAGGCCAGAACACGACAACTGCCGGGCGCATCGCCGAGGCGATCGGCGAGCGCATCATCAGCGGCACATTGCCGCCGGATGCGCCGCTCCGGCAGGACCGTGTCGCGCACGAATTCCACTCCAGCCACGTCCCGGTGCGCGAGGCCTTCAGGCAGTTGGAGGCGCAGCATCTCGTCGTTGCGGTGCCGCGCCGCGGCGTGCGGGTGGCGCCGCTCGACACCAAATCGGTGAAGGAGATCGCCGAGATGCGCGCCGCGCTGGAGGTGGTCGCGTTGCGCAACGCGGCGCCGAAATTCACGTCGGCGCATCTGGCACGGATCGAGGTCGCGCTGGTCGAAGGCGACAATGCCGAGACGGTCGAGGAATTCGAGATGGCCAATCGCGCCTTTCATCACGCGCTGGTGGCGCCTTGCGCGATGCCGCGGCTGCTCGCCAGCCTCGACGGCCTGCAGCTGGCGAATTCACGCCTGGTATTCGCGATGGCGCGCAACGCCGGCTGGCGGCCGCGGCCGAGCCAGGATCATCGCGTGATCCTGCAGGCGCTGCGCGCCCGCAACATCGAGCAGGCCTGCAGTCTTCTGGCACGGCATATCCAGACGATCGAGCGGCTTGCGCTGCCGGCGGCGTGACAGAAATCTGCGATCCGCTACGCGATCGCCACGATCTCCAGCTCCTGATCGCCTGACCCGACGACGTCGCCCAGCGCCTTGCCCATCAGCGACCTTGCTACGGGCGAAACGAAGGAGATCGAGCCCGCCTTTGGATCGGCTTCGTCCTCACCGACGATGCGGTAGGTCTGCACGCGTCCGTCGGCGCGGCTGAAGGTCACCGTGCTGCCGAAGGCGACGGTTTCGGTCGAGGTCGGATCTGCGACGACCTGCGCGGTGCGGAGCCGCTCGGTGAGATAGCGCGTGTCACGCAACGGAACCGCCGACTGCCGCCGACGCTCGTTGACGTCCTCCAGCTGCTGCGCGGCCTCGTAGGCGGCGCGCGCCTCCTGAAGCTGGCGCTCCAGCGCCTTGCGTCCCGCTTCGGTCACCAGGTTGGGATGTGGCGAGATCGGACGATCCGGCAACAGCGTTTCGGACGCGGTCTCGGCACTTTCTTCCTTGGTGAAGGCAACGCTCAATCTGGAACTCCCTCGATGAGGCAGCCAGTATAGCGCCGCCTCACGCGCCCCGCTAATGCGCGATGGGATTAGGTTGAATCAATGCGACGCCGGCTGTTCCGCCTTGCTCCGCCTGCCGAAGCGGTTCTTCACGCCTTCGCGCCAGCCCTGGAAGGTGACAAAGAGCATCGGCACCAGGAAGATGCCGATCGAGCTCGCGGCCAGCATGCCGCCGAACACCGCGGTGCCGACCGCGCGGCGGCTGATCTCCGCAGCACCGGTCGCGACCACCAGCGGCACCAGGCCGAGGATGAAGGCGATCGAGGTCATCATGACGGCGCGGAAGCGCATCTGCGCGCCCGTCGTCGCGGCTTCGATGATCGGCTTGCCGGCCTCGCGCTGCTCCTTGGCGAATTCCACGATCAGGATGCCGTTCTTGGCGGCGAGCGCGATCAGCACCACGAGGCCGATCTGGCCGTAGAGATCGAGGTTGAGCCCTGCGAGCTTGATCGCGAGATAGGAGCCGAACACGCCGACCGTGACCGACAGCAGCACGGGAATCGGGATCGTCCAGCTCTCATACAGCGCCACCAGGAACAGATAGGCAAACAGCACCGCGAGCGCGAGGATGATGCCGGTCTGGCCGGAAGCAGCCTGCTCCTGATAGGCGGTGCCGGTCCATTCATACGAGTAGCCGGCTGGCAGCGTCGTCTTCGAGAGGTCGGCCATCGTCGCAATCGCGGTACCCGACGACACGCCCGCCGCCGGGCTGCCGTTCACCGTGACCGAGCGATAATTGTTGTAGCGCGTGATCACCTGCGGGCCGGTGACGATCCGCAAGCTTGCGATCGAGCGGATCGGCACCATCTCGCCGCCGGTATTGCGCACATAGATCTGCCAGATGTCGGGAATGTCGCGGCGGTCCGCCGCATCGCCCTGCACGTTGACCTGCCAGGTGCGGCCAAACAGGTTGAAGTTGTTGACATAGATGCCGCCGAGCGTGGCTTGCAGCGCGGTGAAGACGTCGGCCATGTTGAGGCCGAGCGCCTGCGCCTTGGCGCGATCGATGTCGAGATAGACGGACGGATTGGTCGCGGTGAAGGTCGAGAACACGCGGGCCAGGTTCGGATTGCGGTTCGCCGCACCGATCAATCCGCCCATCACGCTGCTGAGCGAAGCCGGGTCCTGCCCTTCCAGCGCCTCGAGCTGATACTCGAAGCCGCCTGACGTCGACAGCCCGATGATCGGCGGCAGGTTGAACGGCAGCACCGAGGCCTGACGGATCTGCGAACCTCCGACGAAGGTCTGCCCGATCGCGGCCTGCACCGAGTCGGTCGTGGCCTTGCGATCGGCGAACGCCTTCATGCGCGCCACCATGAAAGCGGAGTTCGGCTCGCTCGCACCGTCGAGCAGCGAGAAGCCGATGATCGACAGCACGTGGTCGACCGCCGGGTTCTTCTTCAGCAGCGCCTCGACCTGCTTGGTGACCTCGCTGGTGCGCGCCACCGACGCGCCGTCGGGCAATTGCACTGCGATGAAGAAGGCACCCTGGTCCTCCTCGGGCAGGAAGCCGGTCGGCGTGACCTTCGACACCCCGAACACCGCGCCGGCGAACACCAGCACCGCAACCAGCGACAGCACCGCAAGGCGGACCAGCCGCTGCACCACGCCGGCATAACCGTCGCGCACCCAGTCGATGCCGTCGAGCACCCGTCCCATGATGCCTCGCCGCGGTCCGCCATGGCGCAGGAACACCGCGCACAGCGCCGGCGACAAGGTCAGCGCATTCAGTGCCGAGATCACCATCGCAGCGCTGATCGTCACCGCGAACTGGCGGAACAGGGTGCCGGAAATGCCGGGGATGAACGCGATCGGCACGAACACCGAGAGCAGCACTAGCGAGATCGCGATGATCGGCGCCGTGATCTGCGTCATCGCCTTCTTGGTGGCGTCGGCCGGCGACAGCTCAGGCTCCTCCTCCATGACGCGTTCGACATTCTCGACCACGACGATGGCGTCGTCGACCACGATGCCGATCGCCAGCACCATCGCCAGCAGCGAGACCGTGTTGGCGGAATAGCCGAGCGCGAGCAGCACCGCGAAGGCACCGATCAGGCTGACCGGAACCGCGACCGCCGGAATCACGGTGGCGCGCAGATTGCCGAGGAACAGGAACACCACGACCACGACGAGCACGAAGGCCTCGCCGAGCGTCTTCATCACTTCCTTGATCGTATCGGAGACGAAGGTCGTGGAGTCGTACTGCACGAGATAGGTCAGGCCCGGCGGGAACCGCTCCGACAATTTGGCGAGCGTGGCCTGCACGGCCTTGGCCGTGGTCACGGCATTGGCGCCGGGCGCGAGATAGATGCCCATCGGCACGCCGGGATTGCCGTCGATCCGCGACTCCGAATCCATGTTCTGCGCGCCGATCTCGACGCGGGCGACATCCCTGATCCGCAGCACCGATCCGTCCGGATTGGCCCGCAGCACGATGTCGCCGAACTGTTTGGATGTCGTCAGGCGGCCCTGGGTCTGCACGTTGAACTGGAACTGCTGGTCGTTGCTGATCGGACGCGCGCCGATGCGGCCGACCGGCGCCTGCACACTCTGGGCGCGGATCGCCGCGATCACGTCCGACGGCGCCAGATTGAGGCTGGTCAGCCGCTGGGTATCGAACCAGATTCGCATCGAGTAGTTCAGCTTGGCGAACAGCGACGCCTGCCCGACGCCCGGCGTGCGCGAGATAGCGTCCAGCACGTTGATGATGGCGTAGTTGGTGATGAACAGCGGATCCTGCTCGCCGCTCTTGCTGTACAGCACGATGAATTGCAGCACGGCCGAGGACTTCTTCTGCACGGTGAGGCCCTGCGCCTGCACCTCGGTCGGCAATTGCGCGAGCGCGCTCTGCACCCGGTTGTTGACGTTGACGGTGTTGATATCGGGATCGGTGCCGAGCGCGAACGAGACCGTCAGCGTGTAGCTGCCGTCATTGCCGCTGGTCGACTTCATGTAGAGCATCTTGTCGACGCCGACGACCTGCGCTTCCAGCGGCTGGGCGACGCTCGATTCGACCACTTCGGCCGACGCGCCGGGGAACACGGCCGAGACCGTGACCTGCGGCGGCACGATGTCCGGGAACTGGGCGACCGGGATTTGCATCAGCGCCAGCGCGCCCGCGATCGTGATCACGAACGCGATGACGATCGCAAGCCGCGGACGATCGACGAAGACAGCGGAGATCATGGGTTGTTACCCGTCGATTTCGGCGCACCGCCGGCGCCGCCGTCCGCGGAGACCTTCATGCTCGACTGGATCAGCGCGCTGGCCGGCCCCGGCGCGACCGCCTCACCCGGCTTGACCTTCTGCAACCCCTCGACGATGACCTTGTCGCCAAGCGCGATGCCGCTCGTCACCGCCGCAATCGTCGACGTCGATTGCCCGAGCTGGATCCGCTTCTGCTCGGCCTTGTTGTCGGCGCCGACGACGTAGACATATTCGCCCTGCTGATCCGACAGCACCGCCGAGCGCGGGATCGCCAGCACCTCGACCGGCTGCACGCCTTCCAGCAGAACGGTCACGAATTCGTTGTCGGTGAGCTCGCGGACCGCGCCGCCGGCCGCAACGGAGGTGTAGGTCGACGGGTTGGGGATCGTGCCACGCAGCGAGATCGTGTCGGTGTTCTGCGCGATGGTGTTGTTGACGAAGTTCAGTTCGCCGACCTTGTCGTACAGCCGGCCGTCCGGCAGCCGCACGCGGATGACCACCGCCTTGAAGCCGCCGCGCGTCGCGTAGCGCTCGCGCAGATCGAGCGCCTCACGTACCGGTACCGGAAACGTGACATACATCGGGTCCTGGCTGACGATGGTCGTCAGGGTTCCCGAGCTCGGCGTCACGACGTTACCTTCGGTGACCGCGGTGCGACCGATCCTGCCGTCGATCGGCGAGCGGATCATGGTGTAGTCGAGATTGATCTGGGACAGGTCGACCTGCGCCTGCGCGGCCTGCACCTGTGCCTCGAGGCTCTGCTGGTTGGCGACCGCGGCATCGACACTCGATTGCTGCCCAGCCGGGCCACCGAGCAGGGATTTGGCACGGTCGGTGGTCAGCTTGGCGTTGACCAACGTCGCCTGCAGCTGCGCGACCTGCGCCTTCTTCGATGCGAGATCGGCCTCGAACGGGCCGCGCTCGAGTTGATACAAGAGGTCGCCGGCCTTGACCTCGGCGCCCTCGACGAAGTTCCGCTTGTCCAGGAACGCCGTGACACGCGCCACCACATTGACGCGGTTGGGGGCCTCGATGCGCCCCAGAAATTCACTGGTCTCGGTGACCGGCCGCTTCACCGCCTCGAACACGCCGACGGCAGGAGGCCCGGGTGGCCCCGCCTGGGCGTGCGCTGCTGAAATCCCACTGACCGCAAGTCCCGCCGATACCAGAACCCCTGCCAATCCACCGAGCATTCGTTCCGTACCACTCATGCGGTCCAACCCTTCGGCTATCAACAAGCTCTGCGAGACGGATATGACGTCGAGTTCCCTCAGACCGATAAGGCTAGGGATAGGCAAGGTGCGTGACAGGAGATCATAACGCGCCCAATCCGACAATCCTGTAACGTGATCGGCCGGTTGCATGCCACGGACGCCAACCGTTCCCACGAATGTGATGCGCGCAAACGAAGCTTCGTGATCGACGCCAGTCGCGGCTGCTAGCGGCGCAGACGCGCCGATGTATTGCAGCGGGAATAGCCCCCGCCGCTCACAACGCGATGGCGTTCTTCAAGCGCGACGTCTCTTGATAGAGCGGCGACGCCAGATGGCCGTACAGCCACGGCCTTGCACGCTTGCCGCTGACCTCGTGCACACCGTCGAAGACGTCCATCTCGATCAGATGCGGATGCGCCGACGCCGCGTAGACCGACTGCATTTCAGCGAACTTCTCGTCCCGCCCGAGCTCGATCGCGTTTGCACTATCGCGGCTGCCGATCTCGACGAACAGCGGGCAGGGAGAAAGCAGGTATGCCAGCTCCGCGCCGGTGTATTTGGCACGGCTGTTGGCGAAATGAAGATAGGCCGCAAGTTCGATGCCGAGGTTCTTGCTGATGGCGGGTGACATCAGAAATTTCTTCTCGTCACGCATGTATCCCGAGGCGACGGTCGGCCGCATCCGCCCCATCGCGGCCTCCAGATGCAGCGCGAGAAACGCGCCCGACGACACCCCGTAGACACCGATATTCAGACCGGACGCGCCGGTCAGCTTCCGGCAGACGGTTTCGCCGGCATCGAGCGATGCGCACGACACGTTGTGCGCGGAGACACCGTGGGATGCCAGCATCGCTGCGATGTTGTTCTGGCTTTCCTGATTTCCGATCTGGACGATGTAGGGGCACCAGACGACATAACCGTCCTGGCAAA
The DNA here is from genome assembly GCF_002289535.1 of Bradyrhizobium sp. UFLA03-84. Classification (NCBI taxonomy): domain Bacteria; kingdom Pseudomonadati; phylum Pseudomonadota; class Alphaproteobacteria; order Hyphomicrobiales; family Nitrobacteraceae; genus Bradyrhizobium; species Bradyrhizobium sp. UFLA03-84. Next base: position 930,593 of record NZ_NSJY01000005.1, read on the forward strand.
GCCGTTTGCCGAGCGCGTTCATGTAGTCCTTGTCGGCATCATCGAAGCACCGCTCCGGCGTGCTCGCCATGCCGTGAGCGAGCAGGATCAAACCCTTGAACGTGCCGTCGGGGATCCCGAGACATCCGCGCACCGGCACGCCGCATTCCAGATCGAACTCGACCTTCACGACCGAAAATCCGTCCGCCGTGTCGCGCCAGAGAACCCGCATCTCGTCGCGCGATGGCCGATAGAGCCGCCGCGCCCGGAACAACGACCGCATCTCCCGCCGGATATCCGGGCCGGTTGCTGTCGAACGCAGTTTTCCTCTCGCCGCGATGTCGAAGAACGACCGGCAGAACGTATCGTAGCCTAGTGCTGGCAGATCGACATTCGCGCACGATCCCCGGCAATGCCCGAGCATCAGCGCGTTGCCGGCGACCGATGAGGGCCCGACCAGCGTCATCAGCAATCCGGAAAGCGCCCTGCGGCTGATCATCGGTCCTCCTCGAGCCGGCGCTGGCTCGACTGAATGTCACGAGTGACCGCCTAGCAGGCGCGACAAGTCGCGCGGATACAAATTAAAGGATGTCCATGGTCGAACGATCATGCGCAGCGTTGCAAACGAGTGACGCTGCCGGGCTAGGCGCTGCGGCAATTCATTGCGGCTACGTTTCGAGACGCTTCGGAAAGATGTCTGACTGTCACGCGGGTTCAATTTCGCGCGAAGTATTAGAGTAAAAAACTACTTCAAGTTGCACGTAAATTCGAGGCACGGATAGTGGCGGCGACCAAGCAAACGGCTTGGGCTCGATAACAACCGAGGAAGTCATGAAGAAATATATCGTCGCTGTCGCTCTCGCTTCGCCGGTGCCGTCGCGGCGATGGCGGCGCCCGATCGGTTCCGTGATCGCGCCGATCACGACCGCGGTCTCCGCGCTCAACGTCAACGCGCTTAACAACGTCAACGTGCTCGGTCGCGGCGTGAACGTCCTGAACGGCAACGAGACCAACGTCTCGGCCATCCTGCCGATCAGCCTCAAGAACACCAACATCCTGTCCGGGATCCTTGGCGGTGGTCGCACGGCTGCGGCTAAGTGCGGTTGTCGGGAGGGCATCAAGGTGCCCTCCCGACAGCTTTGCACGAAAGCTTTCTGCACTCGTCTCGCCGCTCGGCCAATTCGGCCGCTCCTAAATCCAGCCCTCCCAAGCTCCGGATCGCGTCACGGCCGTTGCCGGTGCGAAAATCGACCGCAAGACCGGCCAAACCCCAGAATTCATCGTGATCCGAGAGGTCGCACCGGAATAGCCCGGACTCGTGGGCCGGACTGAATTGCTCTAGGCAATAATTCCGCGATCGATGGGTTTATCTATTGGGCAACACCGCTTCTGGAATGGCCGATGGCGAACGACCTGCACGAGCATCTGATTGAGCTGGCCTACGAGGCCGCCGTCCTCCCCGAGTTGTGGCCGAACGTTCTGCATCAGGTCGGCAGCATCGCGCGAGCCCGCGGCGTCGTGTTGCTGACGGCAGCCCCCCACGACGTCCGCTGGGTCGCATCCCCCGACATGCACGACGACACGGTTGCCTATGTCGAAGGCGGCTGGCACGAGCGCAACGGGCGGTTGCCCCGCCTGCTCGCGGCCAATCATGCCGGCTTCCTGCGCGACATCGACGTGTTCGATACGCCCGAGGAAGTGCAGCAGGATTTCCAGATCCGCGAGTTCTTCCGTCCGCGCGGGCTCGGGTGGGGCGCCGGCACTGCGATCCCGGTGCCGAGCGGCGACGTGCTGATCTACAGTGTCGAGCGCGAATACCAGCACGGGCCAATCGAGCGCGAGGCGATCGAACAGCTCGATGCGCTGCGCCCGCATCTGGCGCGCGCCGCGCTGCTGTCGGCACGGCTCGGGATGGAGCGCGCGAGGGCGGCAACCGAATCGCTGGCGATGCTCGGCCTGCCCGCGGCGGTGCTGCGGCGCGGCGGCCGCCTGATGGCGGCCAACACGCTGTTCGACCGGCTGGTGCCCGACGTGATGCAGGATCGTACCGATCGCCTGACGCTGGCGGCGCCTGCCGCCGATGCGCTGTTCGCACAGGCCGTCGGCGCACTCGATCACGGCCTCATCAGCGTGGAGGTCCGCTCGGTCCCGATCGCGGCACAGAACGATCGCCCGCCGCTGATCGTGCATCTGGTCCCGATCCAGGGCGCGGCGCGCGACCTGTTCGACCGCGCGCTGGCGATCGTGATCGTGACGCCGGTGGTGCCGGCCGAGGTGCCGACTGCTGAAGTGCTGCAAGGCCTGTTCGACCTGACGCCGGCCGAGGCGCGCGTCGCGCGCGGCATCGGCGAGGGACGAACCGTCGAGGCGATCGCCGTCGCATTCGGGATCTCCCGCGAAACGGTGCGCAACCAGCTCAAGGCCGTGCTGGCGAAGACCGGGCTCGGCCGCCAGGTCGAACTCGCCGGACTGCTCGCCGGCGCCAAGGTGCCGCCGGGTTCGTCCGGGGACTAGGCTTCAAGCCGCGTTCAGACGAGCCTGGAAGAAACCGGTCACCCGGCTGACCGCGTCATTGGTCATCGGATCATTGTCCGCAAAGTCGAAGCCGTGCGCCTTGCCTGGATATCGCACGATCTCCGCCACGGCGCCGACCGATTTGCCGAGCCTGACAAGCTCCTCACCGCTGGCAAGCGGCACGTTGCGGTCAGCCTCACCGTGCAGCTCGATCAGCGGCGGCAGATGTTTCACCTGAGGCGCGATCTTGTCGGGCATGCCGCCATACAGCACCGCCAGCGCGGACACCCGCGCGTCCCGCGCCGCCGCGGCCGCGGCGACGTAACCGCCAAGCGAAAAGCCGAGCAGTCCGATCCGGCCGGAACTGTCCGCGCCCGCCAGCACGGCTGACAGCACCGATGAGACGCGCGCGGCCCAGGCGTCGAAACGCCCGGTCTCATAGGCCTCGCGGCGCTCGCGCGTGTGCAGCGTCTCGAATGCCTGCTCGTCGGCCGGCGTGTAGTAGCGCACGAAACAGGCATCGATGCCGTCCGCCGTCAGCGCATTGGCGTAGCGTTCATAGGCCTGCGGCCTGAGATCGAAGCCGCGCGAGCCGTGCAGGACAAGCACGGCCGGCCGCTTGCCGGTGCGCCCGGAGGCAAACCGGTTGAGCTTGACCGGACCTTCGGCGGCATCGACGCTCAGCGTCTCGGCGGCCAGCGAAGGCGATACCGAAAGCAGGGCAAGGCCGCCCAGCAGGCTGCGTCGGCTGATTGCTTGCATCGAACCCCCGATTGGATCGCGCCGGCTCTGGCCGGGCCGCGCCGCTATATCATGCCGAACCGCGCGCCCGGTAGAGCGCTCGACCGGGCGCGCCGGCCGCCGGCCGCAACGTCGCAAAGGATCGGCATGTTCAAACGGCGCCGGTTACGCTAGTGATAATTCCCCTCCCTGCGCCGCCAGGCGCATGTCCAGTCAATGAGTGTATCTGAATGGCCGAAGCCGACCTCGACGCCGTCATCCGGCAAACCGCAAGAGCGCAGACCAGGGCCGTGATGGCGGCGGCCAAGAAGCGCCAGGCCGTCTGGGTCGCGCGCGCGGCCAAGGCCAAGGACAAGGACACCAAGGCGCGCTTCCGCCACCTCGCCAAGAGCACGATTCTAAACGCGACCGCGACCGCCAAGCGGTTGCAGAATTCGGCCGAGAACGCCGCCGACGCCTATGCCCGTGCCATGAAGAAGGCGATGGAAGAGCCGCCGCCGGTCACGGAATCCAAGAAGAAATCCGAGCAGAAGCCTGAGAAGAAGGCGGCGAAGAAGAAAGCGGACGCCTGATGCGCTTCCATGGAAGCGCATCATGATCATTATTTTCGCATGATCGTTTCGGAAAACCGGTGTCCGCGTTTCTGGATCATGCTTCAGGAGCCTTCATGCTCACCGTTCATCATCTCGGCAAGTCGCAATCGGAGCGGATCGTCTGGCTGTGCGAGGAGCTGGAGATTCCCTACGAGCTGAAGTGCACCACGCGCGATCCGGTCACGATGCTGGCGCCGGCCGACTACAAGGCGCTGCATCCGATCGGCGCTGCGCCCGTCATCACCGACGGTGACCTGGTGCTGGCCGAATCCGGTGCCGTTGTCGAGTACATCGTCGCCAGATACGGCAATGGGCGGCTGACGCTGACATCAGATCATCCAGACTTCGCCCGGTTCCTGTACTGGCTTCACTTCGCCAACGGCACGCTGCAGGCACAGATGGGCCGCAGCATGATCCTGCACCGGCTCAACCTCGCGGCCGACAACCCGATTCTGGCCGCGACCAAAGCGAGGGTCGACCGTTCGTTCGACCTGATCGAGGCGCGGGTGCGCGACGCCCAGTATCTCGCGGGCGATACGTTCACGACCGCCGACATCATGATCGGCTTCTCGCTGACGACGATGCGCTATTTCCTGCCCTATGACCTCGGCGGCCGCCCCAACATCAGGGACTATCTCGGCCGCATCGCGGCACGCCCGGCCTATCAGCGCGCGATGCAGAAGGGCGATCCGGGCATGGCGCTGCTGCTGACGTGAGGCCGTGATGCCGCGCTACGTCGCCCTGTTGCGCGCGGTGAATGTCGGCGGCACCGGCAAGCTGTCGATGACCGAATTGAAGGCGATGTGCGTCGATGCGGGGTTTGCCGACGTCGAGACCTACATCGCCAGCGGCAACGTCGTGTTCTCCTCCAAGCTCGGCGCGGCTAAGGTCAAGGCCGCGCTGGAGCAGCGGCTGCAGGCCTATGGCGGCAAGCCGGTCGGCGTTGCGATCAGGAGCGCAGACGAGATCGCCGCGGTGCTGAAGGCCAATCCGTTTCCGAAAGCGCCGCCGAACTTCACAGTTGCGATCTTCCTCGACGAACCGCCGCCCAAGGACGCGTTGAAAGACGTCAAGGGGCAGCAGGACGAGCAGATGCGGCTCGGCAAGCGCGAGATCTATGTCGCCTATGGCAGCGGCATGGGCCGCTCGAAGCTGAAGATCCCCGCCGCCGCGAGCGGCACCGCACGCAACATCAACACCATCGCGAAGCTCGCCGAGTTGGCGGCGGGTGAGGATTAAGCCCAGTCGGCGAACCTAAGCCCGCGGACGAGTGCTACATTGCTAGCGCTCGTGCACGACAAATCCCTCGGCACCGAGCCTCGTCAGCACATCCTCCAGATGGGCGCGGTCGCGGGTTTCGATCACGAGCTCGAGCAGCGTCGCCTTCGCCGGCAGATCGGAGAAGGTGCGCTGGTGCGAGACCTCGATGATGTTGGCGCCGGCATCGGCAAGCAGGATCGACACCGCCGCGAGCTGTCCGGGCCGGTCGACGATGTCGAGCGCCAGCTGCGTCAACCGTCCCTCGCGCGCGAGCTCGCGGGTCAGGACCGAGGCGATCAGCCTGGTGTCGATATTGCCGCCGGTCAGCACCAGGCCGACGTTGCGGCCGGCAAAGCGCTCGGGCGCTGCGAGCACCGCGGCAAGGCCGGCGGCACCGGCACCCTCGACCACCGTCTTCTCGATCGAGATCAGGGTCGCGACCGCGCGCTCGATCTGATCCTCGCTGACCAGCACGATGTCGTCGACGAGTTCGCGGACGATTTTCGTGGTGATCTGCCCGGGCGCCTTGACTGCGATGCCTTCGGCGAGGGTGTCGCCGCGCATCGGCAGCTGCGTGCCTTTGACGGCATTGTACATCGACGGATAGAGCTGGGCCTGCACGCCGATGACCTGCACCGACGGCTTGATCGCCTTCGCGGCGGTCGCGATGCCTGAAATCAGCCCGCCGCCCCCGATCGGCACCACCAGGATATCGAGCTCCGGCACAGCCTCGAGCATTTCGAGCCCGATCGTGCCCTGGCCGGCGACGATCAGCGGATCGTCATAGGGATGGATCAGGATCAGGCCGCGCTCTGCGGCATGCGTGCCGACGAAGGCGAAGCATTCTTCCAGCGTCTGCCCGGTGATGATGACCTCGGCGCCGTGCCGCCTTGTGTTCTCGATCTTCACCATCGGCGTGCCGATTGGCATCACGATCGTGGCGGGGATGCCGAGCCGCTTGGCGTGATAGGCGACACCCTGGGCATGATTGCCGGCCGACATCGCGATCACCCCGCGCTTGCGCTCTTCGGCGGACAGCGCCCGCAGCCTGTTCAATGCGCCCCGCTCCTTGAAGGTCGAGGTGAATTGCAGGTTCTCGAATTTGAGGAACAGGCGGCAGCCGCAAATCTCGCCCAGCGTGCGGCTCTCGTTGCACGCCGTGACCATGACCGAATCCCTGATGGTTTCGGCGGCACGGCGCACATCGGCAAGCGTGACGCCGGCAGGCGGTACGGCGGTGGTATCGGATGGATGCGGCATCGGGTTTCGCTTTGGACCGTTTCGTCAGACGGAACCTAAAGCATGATCCGGAAAAGTGCGAAGCGGTTTTCCGAAAAGATCATGCTCAAACCACGACCCAAAGCGCCATCACGCTTCAAGTCAATCCCGTCGCGCCGGCCAGTTTCGGTACCGAAGACGACCGGCTATCGCGCGGTCAGCACCCGTTGCTCCGGCCGCGCCGGCGCGGGCAGCTGGGCCTCATCGCATTTGGGGCATACCAGCGCGGTCCGGAAATGCTTGTCGAGCACAATGGTTCGCGTCCTGCCACATTGGCAGCGCATCGGCTTATCCATGGAAGATCGGCCCGGGTTCGAGATGCAAGGAAAGCGTGCGCTTAGCTATCCCGGTCCGGTTAACCCAGTATGACTTGCAGCCGGAAAATCAGAAGAAACCCGCGCTGAGATCGAGGCCATAGCTCGCCCTGAGCACCGCGACGAACAGAACCGCGAAGCCGAACAGCAGGACATGCCGGGCGATGCTGCTCCGAATCGAATTGGCAGGAAACACCCGTGCGATCGATTGAGCCAATGCAGTCATTTGCGACCTCCAGAACCACGTCCCGAACGTAGGTCGCCAGCAACGCTGCGAGGTTCAACGCGGCTCGCGGGACGGCCGGCGACGCATTGATGCGCTCGGTTCCGCATCACGTTGCGGCCGCGTCCTGTTCCTGAAGCGATGACCGACCACGATCAACCTGCCCTCGGCGCGGACCGCGGCCTCGGCCACTGGCTCAGCCGGCAGATTGTCTTGCGTAACCGCTTCCAGCGCGCGCAGGAACTCACGTCCGGCCGGTGTGATCTCCCAGCCTTCGACGTCACGCAGCACATAACCATTGCTGAAGATGTCGAGTTCGGGAACCCGCGACGCCAGACGCTTGATCCGCGCATGCCAATCGTCGCCGCTCGACGAGAGTATAGCGAGGTCGTGCTTGAGGGAATCGAGTGTGGCTCTGCCGCTGACGTGACTGGCCAATATTTTTAGAATCGCAACCTGTATGCTCAACTCGCCGCCTCGACCGCCACGGTTCTTTTTGTTCTGCGCAGTCGATCCGGAAATTATCGCGCTGACGACTCAGGCGTCCAGTCGTCAGCGCCAGTTATCCAGAACCCGGCACGACGGTATCGATTTACGCAGCGCGCGATGTGCCGACGCTGCGCTCGGGCCGCTGCGATGACATCGCTTCTTCTTCACTATCCTGCGGCTCGCCCCAAAATTCCCGCACTGTCGGCCCGTTCTTCAGCCTGCGATCGCGCAGGAAACTGAGAATTTCGTGCGGCCAGACCCGGCGCCCCATCTGCGTGTACCAGCGCATCGCGTGACGAAGTCCGGCGTCGCGATGAAGCAGCACGCGGAGCAAGGCCTTTGGGCGGCATTGCAGCACCATCTCGGTGAACTTGAACCAAAGCAGCACCCGCCATGGCGGCATGTGCCGGGTCGCGAGCACCTGGTGCTTGTAGTCCCAGAGCCTGCGATCGGTCTGGATCACCCGCCGCTCTGCCGCGAGACGGAAATACGGCGTCCAGCGATGCGGCGTGACGTAGAGCATCTGGATCTGATCGGGATCGTAGGACAACAACTGCCGCAAGCCGCGCCAGTGATCGCGATCGGTCTCCTCCTCGAAGCCGACCACCCAGGTCGCCATCGACAGGATGCCGTGCCGGCGCATCAGACGGATGGCCTCGCGGTCGGTCGTGGTGGTCGCGCCCTTGCGGATCAGCTCCAGCTTCTTCTCGTCGGTGTTCTCCATGCCGAGCAGGAAGCGCTGCCAGCCGGCCTTCTTGTAGAGATGCAGGATGTCGGCATCGCGCACGATGTCGTCGGCGCGGGTCGAGCCGACCAGGATCAAATCGACATTCTCCGCGATCAGGGCCTCGAGGAAAGTGCGCCAGGCCTTCTTCGAGACCGTTGGGTTCTCGTCGGCGAAATTGATCACCTTGACGCCGTGCTGGCGATGCAGCCGCGCCAACTCCTTGGCGAAACGCACGGGATCGCGGTGCCGCCATCGTGTCCAGAAGCCGCGCTGGCCGCAATAATTGCAGAGATGCGGACAACCGCGCGAGAACTGCACCACGACGGCACGCAAGCCGCCCCAATAGCTGTAGCGCGCGTGATCGATCAGCTCCCAGCCGACGCGATAGGCATCGAGGTCACGGATGACGGGCGCAGGCGGCGTGACGCGCGGCCCGTAGTCATCGCGGAAGGCAATACCGTTGATGCTGCAGAGATCGTCGCCGGCCTCCAGCGCCCGCATCAGGCGCCGCGCGGTCTCTTCGCCCTCACCGCGCACGATCGCGGTGACGTAGCGTTCCTCGCGCAGGATGTCGCGCCAGTGATAGGTCGGAAACACCCCGCCATAGACGATCCGGACATTCGGCACCGCCTTGACGATGGCCTGCGCCACCTCGGTGATGACGGGATGGCCCGAGGTCGAACCGGAATGGCCGAACAGCACGGCATCCGGCGAAAACCGCGATGCCTCCGCCACGATGGCGGTGAGCGGCATCGGCCCAAACTCGGCATCAAGCAGACAAACGTGATGTCCGTCGTCGATCAGGGGACCGCCGATCGACAGCAGGCCGAGCGGCGGCAGATGGTCGTCAGGAATCCGGCTGCCTATCGCCGGATGCGGCACGTTGATGAGAAGAATGCGCATGGATGATCGCTCCCGCTTTGGTTGGCGTGATCGTTCGTCCCCGCATCTTGTGAAGGAGAGAGCCCAACCCCCCGGCCGGGCTTTTTGGTGTAGCTAGTGCAAGCTCTTTACTTGTTTGGGAATGACCCTTTCGGAAAACCGCTTCGCACTTCTCCGGATCATGCTCTAGAGATTCGCGACCTCCGCCGGTGCGATCGCGGTCAGCCCGCCGAAGCGGCGCTCGCGGCGATGGAACGAGGCGAGCGCGTCGGCGAGATCGTCGGCATCGAATTCGGGCCACATCCGCTCGGTGAAATGCAGCTCGGCATAGGCGCCTTCCCAGAGCAGGAAGTCCGACAGCCGCTTCTCGCCCGAGGTGCGGATGATCAGATCGACGTCGCGCAGACCGGCTTCGCCGGTGATGAGATCGGCGAAGCTCTCACGGCTCAGCTGGCCTGTGCCGGCGGCGCGCACCGCCGCGTTCAGGATCGCGTCGCGTGCCGAATAGTCGATCGCGATGCGCAGGTGCAGCGTGGTGCCGTCGCAGGTCTCGGCCTCGGCGCGGGTGATCGCGGCGGCGATGCCGTCGGGCAGCCGGTCGCGGCGGCCGATCACGGTGAGGCGGACGCCATTGCGCACCAGCGCTGCGATCTCGTTGGCGAGATAGAACCGCAACAGTGCCATCAGCGCCGTGACTTCGGCTTTCGGGCGGCGCCAATTGTCGCTCGAGAATGCATAGAGCGTCAGCGTGCCGACGCCCTGGTCCGGCGCGGCCTCGACGATGCGGCGGATCGCCTCGACGCCCGCTTCGTGTCCGCGCAGCCTCGACAGGCCGCGCCGCGTCGCCCAGCGGCCGTTGCCGTCCATGATGATGCCGACATGCAACCGGGCGTCGGCTTCCGGCTTGAGCGCAACATTGCTTTGCATCACAAAGTCTCCGGGCAAAAAACGGGATGATCAAACCGGCTGGATACCAAGGCCGCCAGACGCGCCTTCGTCCTTGCCGGCGGTCTTTTCAGCCTTGCCGGCCCTCTCGGCCGTGCCGGCCGCCTTGGCCGCGTCGCGCACCAATTGCTCGAGCACGGCGAGATAATCGAGGAAACGGCGGCGGCCGCTCCTGGTCAGACGGCAGGTGGTGTGCGGGCGATTGCCTTCATAGCCCTTGATGACGTCGACCAGGCCGGCCTCCTGCAGCACCTGCAGATGCCGGCTGAGATTGCCGTCGGTCAGGCCGCAGAGCTGCTTGAGGTCGGCGAAGGCGAGCCCCTTCGGATGCGCCATCAGCGAGGTGAGCAGACCGAGCCGCGCCTTCTCGTGGATGACGCGGTCGAGGCCATCATAGGCGAATGGCGCGGTGGTCACGTCAGTCTTCGGCATCATGGCCTCCGGAAGCGAAATACAACAGCGCTGCGAGCAGCAACTGGCCGATCGCGAATGGCAGTCCCATGGTCCAGGGCGACAGCGCGTGGCTCTGGCTTGCGATCAGGAGCACCGTGAAGCCCGACAGGAAATACCAGGCGCCGCCGAGCGCGATCGTGCGCGGCAGCAGGCGGACCGAGGCGAACACCGCGAGGCTGACCAGCACCTGCCACAGGCCCGGCAGCATCCACAGCGTCTCAGGCGCGAATTTCCATTGCAGGACTGCGAGCAACACGCCGGCGATGACGGCGGGAACGAACTGCTCGATCGCCTGCTGCACCATCGCGTCCGCAAGACCGGAATGATGCCGCCGCGAGCGCGCCTGCATCTCGATCCAGATCAGTACCGCCGACAGCAGGGCGGCCGCCGCCCAGCCTGCAAGGAACGCGATCGGATGAGCCGTGGGATCGTCGAGCCAGAGATATTGGGCAAGCGCGGTGACGAGCGCGATGCCGCTGGTGGCGGCGACGGTCGCCGGGCCGTAGCCGCGGAACGCCGTTCCCGCCGCAATCTGGCTGCGGATCGCGAGAATATCGGCCAAGGCCTTGTCGAGGTCGCGCATGGTTTGCCCGCACTTTGTATTGCAAAGTATACGGGATCACCAAGTAAACGCAAGCGGCATCGCGCCGCCTGCCGAGCGTGATGTTTAACGGCTTTCAATTACCCACAAATTCTCCTCCGACCATGGCGCCCAGCGCGATGTCGGTGAGGCGTGACAGCCCGCGCCACATGACAGTATTGCCGGGCGGCGGATCGCTGGCGCGGGCGAGATAACCGCCGAGCCGGGCGATCTTGATCAGATAGTGCGAGAGCGTTTTCTGTCTTGCTTTTGGTTTGTCGTTGACGAGGCGATCGAGCACGCCGATTTCAGTCGCAGTCAACGCGAGGGTTGGCGGCGCGTCTGGGGCGGAACGGTTGAGCATCGTCATCCAGAAGACCCGCCAACTCAGGATGCAAAAGAGCGAGATCAGATTGGTCAGACGCTGGGCGCTCCTGAGCTTCGACTCCTCAGCTTTGCAGCCCGATTTGAGGATCTTGTGGAACACCTCGATCTTCCATCTCAAAGCATACCATTCGAGCTTCTCAATGGCGTCGGTACGGGAACCAACAGGCAGGTCGGTGATCAGCTTCCAATCGATCTTCTTTCTGTTTTTCGGCGTCCCGCGCTCTTCGACATGGATCACCGTCAGGGTCAGAGCGGGATAGCGCTTCTGCTTTCCGATCGGCGGCAGGACGCGAATCTTGCGATACCTGATCTCAAGAACGGCCTGGTCGGGATCGCCGTTGCTGTCTCTGACTTCGATGCGATGGAGCCCTTTGACGGCGACCTCGTCCATTTCGTCGGCGATCGTGTGATCCCCGTCTCCAGCCAAGCGGTCGACGCAGGTCCTGATCAGGAAATGAGTTCCGATCTCCTGTGCTGCGCAGAAAAGCTCGTAGATGTCACTCTCGCGATCACCAATATGGACGCATCGTCCCGGATGATCCAACAGCTGCGTGGACTGCTTGAGATTTTCCAACCACCGGACGCTTTCCTTTTTCTCGATGGGAATCCGGGTCGGATTGATCTTCTTTTTAAGTGCTGCCGTCCCCTTAAATTTCTTCCGGGTCCAGAACTTAACGGCCGCCAATCCCAGCGGCACCCCCTCGATTGTAACTGCGAGGCTCGAATGCATCAGGATGCCGCAAACCGTGTGCGATCTGAGGCGACCCGCCTTATCCCGTCCACTGTTGATACTCTTGGTGATGCCAATCGCTTCTGACTTCTCGCGTTGATAGCTGAACTCGGTTGTATCGTGCAGCACAAGAACGAGACCTTCAGTGGCGGCGGCACGATCACCTGTCGATTGGAAATGACCGCCCAGAATGTCCGCTTCGCTGACCCGGTCGTTAGAGAAGAAGCGGTAGGCTGCCTTGGTATTCGCCCAATCCTGGCAGACGAGCGGAATGCTTTGTCCCATTGCGCTTCCAATCTGCGTGAGCAGTTTGCGGAATCTAGCGCCGAGCCGCGCGTCCCTAAACTCGCATCCGCTACTCTCTCGATCAATCCAACATTCACCTTCCAAGGACCGCAAACAGCCTTTTGCCGATCGATCCCTTAATGTCAGCTCCATAGAGCACCCCTCGCGAATCAGGTGCTCAGAAAGGAATCACAAGTGATTCTTTCGATTCAAGATTTCGCCGATCAGCGGATCAGCCCGAGTGGTCAAAGTTATGGGTAATTGAAAGGTTTAACGGACGGTTACTGCGCGGATTGCGGCGAATCCGTGCCGCCTCAGACCTTCACCAGGCTCGCAAAGCCGCCATAGATCATGCGCTCGAGATCAAACGGCGTGGTTTTCGGATCCATCGACGCGAAGCGCGGATCCGCCATCACCTTCGCGTTGATCCTGTCGCGCTGGGCGCGCGACTTGTAGGTGATCCAGGCGAACACGACGGTTTCGCCGGCCTTCAGTTTCACGCTCTGCGGAAACGAGGTCAGCTTGCCCGGCTTGACGTCATCGGCGACCCACTCGCGATAATCCAGCGCGCCATGTTCGCGCCAGACCTTGCCGGCCATCTTCGAGAGCTTCGCATAGGCATTGAGTTTCTTCTTCGGGACGGCGACGACGAAACCATCGACGTAAGGCATTGGAGGATTCCTGCTGTTGTTTCCCCGTCATTGCGAGCGTCAGCGAAGCAATCCATCCTTCCAGACGTTGAGAAGTGGATTGCTTCGTCGCTGGCGCTCCTCGCAATGACGACATGCGACGCGCTACGCGTCAGGAGTGACAGCAGGATGCCTGAACCGGCGCCGGTTGGTATTGGTCACGTAGCCGCACCCAATCCATCGGATAGGGCAGCCCCTCCTCGTGGCGACCGAGCGGCGTCAGGTCGAGATAGTGATAGGCCGCATTCATCATGTCGAGGCCGCGGGCGAATGTGGAATAGGTGTGAAACACCGCGCCGGCGTCATCGCGGAAGAACACGCTGATCCCGGGCAGTTCGGGCCCGTAGAGCGGGGTCGTTCCATAATTGTATTGCGCGTTCCCGGCGTCGATCTGCTCGGGGGTGAACGAGACCGCATAGTCGTAGTTGAAGTCATTCTCTCCGGACGAGATCCAGTCGAAGGTCCAGCCCATTCGCTGTTTGAAGGCCTCGAGCTTGGCCAGCGGTGCGCGCGAGATCGCGACCATCGTGGTGTCGCGTGCGGCCAGATGCGGAACCATGCGCTCGAATCCGTCGACCCAGAACGAGCAGCTCTTGCACGCCGCGTCCCATTCCGGCGCGAACATCACGTGCTGCACCACGAGCTGCGGCCTGCCCTTGAAGAGATCGCCGAGCGTCACTTTGCCGCCGGGCCCGTCGAACACATAGTCCTTGTCGACCTTGACCCAAGGCAGTTCGCGGCGCTGCCGGCTCAGCGCTTCGCGGGCTTGCGTCAGTTCCTTCTCGCCGACCATCAGCGCCTTGCGGGCCGCGGTCCATTCTTCGCGCGAGACGATCTTGTGCTGAGACATGCGATGCTCCTTCGTTTCAGGCGTCGACGTACTGTTCGAGATTGCCGAGGAACTCGGTCCAGCCGCGCTGGTGGTTGTCGCGCGCGGTCTCGTCGACGAACTGCGCGTGGTGGAAGGTGAGCAACGTGCCGCCGCCGTCGGGCCGGATCGACACCGTCACCTCGGAGACGCGCTCCGGCGTCGAATGCCAGGCCCAGCTGAACACCAGCCGTTCGTTCGGCACCACCTCGCGATAGACGCCGCCGACCTCGTGATACTCACCATTGGTGCCGGTGAACTTGATCCGGTAGCGGCCGCCGACGCGGACATCGAGCTCGGCCTGCGTCGTGCCGGGCTTGACCTGCCCCGGACCGAACCACTGCACTAGGTTTTCCGGCTCGGTCCACGCGGCGTAGACTTTTCCCGGCCGGGCGCTGAGGCGCCGCGTGAGGGTGAGGCTGGGACGCGCGGCAAGGCCGGCGTCGGCTGCGACTGCGGATTTGTTGGCTGCCATGGGTTCTCCTCCACAAAAGCGGCAAGGCGGTCGAGATTGTCGGACCAGAATTGCGCATAGCGATTGAGCCAGTTCATCGCCTGCTCCATCGGCCGCGCGGTGAGCCGGCACGCCACCGTGCGGCCGGTCTTTTCGCGCGCGACCAGACCGGCATCCGTGAGCACGTCGAGATGCTTCATGATCGCCGGCAACGACATCGCGAATGGCTGCGCCAGCTCGCTCACCGACAGGCTCTCCTGCTCGCCGAGCCGCGCCAGCAGCGCGCGGCGGGTGGGATCGGAAAGCGCCGCGAAGGTGCGGTCCAGCGTTTCGTCCTGATACTTAACCATATGGTTTGGTATAAGCGCAAACGGCACGGCGTCAAGCGCGCGTCTTCACGATCGCGCGACGGCGGGTGGACCGCCACGGCGATCGTCGGGAGCGTCTCAAGGCCGTCGCGCGCGGCGCCGGCTTGAAGTTTGCTAGTCTGGGTAGACCGTCCGGTGCCGGCGTTGATGGCGGCGCGGCGGCGGCGGCTCGCTGAACAGAAAGCGCGGATTCTCCCCGCAAGCGAGGAAGCGCCCCGATACGCTCGCGAGGCACTGCTCGTAGGTTCGGTACGCGCATTCGCCGGGATAGCCCAGGCTCGGCCCCTGCGCACACCACGGATAGTCATAAGGATCGGCGGAAGCAGGCGAGATGCTCGTTGCGCCGGCAAGCGTCATCGCTCCCAGGACAAGCATTGCCATTTGCGATGTGCGCACGATCCGCCTCCTTGAGATGCCGCAGTCAAAGCGTGGCATCTTGGGTAAGGTTCCTGAAGGTCGTTTTATTCCGCGTCAAGGCCCCGCAATTTGCCGCGCAGGACAGGCATCGCCGCGCGGATCAGAGCTGTCCGCGCGGTTCAGCAACGCTTCACGTCCGCGGTCTACTCGACCTTGAGGCCGGCGAACTCGACCACTTTCTTCCACTTGTCGGTTTCGGCCTTGATGTCGTTGCCGAACGCCTCCGGGGTCTGGATCAACGAGTCGCCGCCGAGTTCGACCAGGCGCTTCCTCATGTCGGGTTCGGCGAGAACCGCGTTGATCTCGGCGTTCAGCTTGGCGATCAGCTCCTTCGGCGTATTCTTCGGCGCGCCCATGCCGAACAGCGCGCTCGCCTCATAGCCCTTCACGGTCTCGGCGATTGCGGGCACGTCGGGCAGTTGCGAGGATCGCTCGGTGGTCGTCACGCCGAGCGCGCGCAGCGAACCGGAGCGGATGTGCTGGATGATCGAGGGCATGTTGTCGAAGATCACCTGCACCTGGCCGCCGAGCATGTCGGTGATCGCGGGCGCGGCGCCGCGATACGGCACGTGCTGCATCTTGCAGCCGGTCATCGACATGAACATCTCGCCCGAGAGATGCACCGAGGTGCCGTTGCCCGAAGAGGCCATGTTCACCTTGCCTGGATTGGCCTTCACATATTCGATGAACTCGGCGACCGTCTTGGCCGGCACATCCTTGTTGACGGTCATCACGTTCGGCACGCGGTTGAAGGAGGCAACCGGCGCGACGTCGCGCACGAAGTTGAACTTCAGATTGGTGTAGAGCGAGGCGTTGATGTAGTTCGCCGGATTGACCAGCAGGACGGTGTAGCCGTCCGGCTCGGCGTTGATCGCAGCTTCGGTGCCGATATTGTTGCCGGCGCCCGGCTTGTTCTCGATCACGAATTGCTGCCCGAGCTTCTCCGACAGCCGCTGGCCGATCAGGCGCGCGATGATGTCGGTGGCGCCGCCCGGCGGATAGCCCACGATCCAGCGCACCGGCCGCGCCGGATAGTCGGCTGCGGATGCGCGGCCGATCGCGAATGTCGAAATCCCCGACCCGATCAGGCCCAGCGCGGCGCGGCGTGAAAACATGAAGTCTCTCCCAATCCAGCAGGGTTTGGCCCCCTGCCCGTTTCTGTTGCGTTGCGTGCGGCGCCGTTTTAACAAACAATGTCAGATGCGACCAGTGCGACACGTGCGACACTGACCGCGACGAAAGACTAAGCTGCAATCTTGTGATGGCGCGTTTTCTTCACGCGAACCGGTGTCCACTTCGCTCGAAAACGCTCTGGACCGAAGAGGATCGATCATGTCCGTCAAGGTGAATGGGCTCGACCATCTCGTGATCAACGTCACCGATGTCGTGCGCTCGGTTGCCTGGTACAGCAGGATCCTCGGCATGGAAGTAAAGGTGTTCGATCCCGGCAAGGGCAAGGCACCGCGTACCTCGCTGGTGTTCGGCAACCAGAAGATCAACGTGCGGCCACGCTATGCCGACAAGGTGGAGTGGTTCACCGCTGATCACGAAGCGCCTGGCAGCGACGATCTCTGCTTCCTCACTTCGAGCACGCCCGAGCAGGTGGTGGCGCATCTGAAGGCCAACGGCGTGAAGATCGAGGAAGGCCCGGTGGCCAAGCAGGGGGCGCGCGGCACGCTGCGCTCGGTGTATTGCCGCGATCCCGACGGCAGCCTGATCGAGATTTCGTCGTACGAAGACGGCGCGAAGTAGTTTTTTGTTGCGTGCTGCGGCTCGCGCGGATGCGCGGCCGATGACAGGCCCGCGAGGCAATCAGGCCTTCCGCGCGGCGGAACAGATTGCGCCAGCGCGGCGCTTCCGATTTGCGCTCGGCGCACGCCGATGGCAGAACTGCTCCCAACCAAGATCAATGGCGGCCGGCAAGGCTGCGCGGGAGGGCGTATGGCCAGTTCAAATGCAGTGCCGGGTGTCGTGGGTCCATTTGCGGGGCTCGACGTGCCATGGCTGCTCAGGATGCGCGCCGAGGTGCGCCGCGATCATCCATTCCTGATCTGGGCACCGTTCGATGCGCCGGCACGGCGCTGGAGCTACGGCGAATTTCACGAGCGCGTCGGCGCGCTGGCCGCGGGCCTCGCCAAGCGCGGCATCAAGCAAGGCGACTATGTCCTGATCCATCTCGACAATTGCATCGAGGCGATCATGTCGTGGTTCGCCTGCGTCGAGCTTGGTGCCATTGCCGTCACCACCAACACCCGCTCGGCGGCGGCCGAGATCGAATATTTCGCCGGCCATTGCGGCGCGGTGGCCGCGATCACCCAGCCGGCCTATACCGAACTGATTTCGGCCAACTGCAAGGGGCTGCGCTGGATCGCCGTCACCTCGCACGACGCGGGACAGGCGCCGGCCCAGCCGCCCGCGCGCGGCGACAGTTTTGAGGCGCTGTTTGGCGACAGCGCCGACCGGCCGAAGCGTCCGATCGATCCGCTCGCACCGTGCAGCGTGCAATATACCTCCGGCACCACGTCGCGGCCGAAGGCGGTGCTGTGGACGCATGCCAACGCGCTGTGGGGCGCCAAGATCAACGCCGTGCATCAGGACCTGCATGGCTTCGACGTGCACCAGACCTATCTGCCGCTGTTCCACACCAACGCGCTGGCCTATTCGATGCTGGCGAGCCTGTGGGTCGGGGCAACCTGCGTGATCCAGCCGCGCTTCTCGGCGAGCCGGTTCTGGCCGGTGGCACTCGAGCACGGCTCGACCTGGACCTCGACGATCCCGTTCTGCATGAAGGCGCTGCTGGAGCACGAGGTGCCGAAGCATCACGAGTTCCGGCTCTGGGGCACCGCCGTGAACGAGCCGCCGCCATTCGCCGTATTCGGCATCAAGATCATCGGCTGGTGGGGCATGACCGAGACCATCACCCACGGCATCATCGGCGAGGTCGACCAGCCGAACCCGCCGATGTCGATCGGCCGCGCCGCGCCGGAATACGAAATCCGCATCACCAATGATGACGGTACCGCGACCGGCGTCGGCGAGACCGGCAATCTGCTGATCAAAGGCATTCCCGGCCTGTCGCTGTTCGCCGAATATCTGCACAACGAGAAGGCGACGCGCGAGAGTTTTGACGAGCACGGCTACTTCATCACCGGCGACCGCGTCACGATGCTGGAGCGCGGCTATATCAAGTTCGGCGACCGCTCCAAGGACATGCTGAAGGTCGGCGGCGAGAACGTCGCGGCCTCCGAGATCGAGCAGGTGATCGCCGTGGTGCCGGGTGTGCGCGAAGCCGCCGTGGTGGCGAAGAAGCATCCGATGCTGGACGAAGTGCCGGTGGTCTTCATCATCCCGCAAACCGGCGTTGCGGCGCTGCCGGCCGATTTGCACGACAAGGTCATGACCGCCTGCCGCTCCGCACTCGCCGACTTCAAGGTGCCGCGCGAGATCCGCTTCGTCGACGAAATGCCGCGCTCGACACTGGAGAAGGTCGCGAAAGCGGAGCTGAGGAAGATGCTGGAGTGACGTCTCTCCGTCATCGCGAGCGAAGCGAAGCAATCCATTGCTCCGCATATGCCGAAGCATGGATTGCTTCGTCGCTTCGCCCCTCGCAATGACGGATAGAACTCAATTCACCTCGAACCGGATCGGCAGCTTCTTCGGGCCATTGACAAAATAGGCCTGCGTCATCTTCACCTCGCCGTCGAGCGACAGCGACTTCAGATGCGGCAACAGCTCTTCGAACAGGATGCGCATCTCGAGCTTGGCGAGATACTGCCCGAGGCACAGATGCGCGCCATAGCCGAACGCGACGTGGCGATTGGGCTTGCGGTCGCTGCGGAAGCGATCAGGCTCCTCGAACACCTCTTCGTCGCGATTGCCCGAGGCGTAGCACAGCATCAGCCAGTCGCCTTTCGCGATCTTGCGGCCCCCGAGCTCGGTATCGGCGGTGGCCGAGCGCATGAAATGCTTGACCGGCGTCATCCAGCGGATCGACTCGTCGACCAGGCCCGGGATCAGTTCCGGGTTGGCCTTCACCTTGGCGAATTCCGCGGGATCCCTGGCCAGCGCCCAGATCGCACCCGCGGTCGAGGACGAGGTGGTGTCGTGGCCCGCGGTCGCGACGATCATGTAGTAGCTGGTCTGATCGTGCTCCGGCATGTACTCGCCGCCGATCTTCGCATTCGCAATGACGGTGGCGAGATCGTCGCGCGGGTTCTGCCGGCGATCCTCGGTGATCTTGCGGAAATAGGCGGAGAAGTCGGCGATGATCGCCTGCAACATCACCGAGACCTGCTCTGCGCTCAGCGCGTCGCGGACCCGTGCCGTGTCGGGATCCTGCGGGCCGAACAGTTCCTGCGTCAGCTTGAGCATGCGCGGCTCGTCCGCCTCGGGCACGCCGAGGATCTCCATGATGACGTGCAGGGGATAGCCGAGCGCGACGTCCTCGACGAAATCGCAAGCGCCGCCGCGGTCGAGCATGCGCCGCACGGTCGCGCGCGCGATCTCGCGGACGCGGCCCTCGAATTTGCCGAGATTATTCGGCATGAACCAGCCCTGCGTCAGCGCGCGGTATTTCGGATGGTCCGGCGCATCCATCTGCACCAGCGAGCGCACCAGATTGGGGCTGCCGGTGATCTTGCGAACGCGCTCCTCGAGCGCCCGGTTGGTCAGCGTGGTCGGCCGGTCGGCATTGTGGAACAGGTCGTTCTGGCGGCTGATCGCCTGGATATGCGCGTGCTTGGTCACCACCCAGAACGGATCGAACTTCTCGGGACGGGCGATGCCGAGCGGATTGTTGGCGCGCAGCCAGCGATAGCTGTCGTGGATGCGATCGTCGGCATAGGCGACGGGATCAACGAGGGTCGCCGCGATGTCGGCGGGGATGTCGAGATCCCCGGTCGTTGCCGTGTCCATGTTCGTCCTCACCTGTCCCAGCATCGGGTCGCGCCGATGATCGCCGAAATCTAGGCAGGGTTAAGGACAAAGGACTTGCGTTGATTGGCTACAAACCCCGCCGCACACGCTATTGCGAGGCGTGACGGCGCAATGACGGCGGGGGAGGACGTCCTCAATAGTGCCCGAACGCGACCGGGCGGAACGCCTGCAGCAATTGCTGGTCGAGCTTGCCGCCCATCTCCTCCATCATGGAGAACGCCTTGGCATGGGTGAACTGCAGCCGGTAGGCGCGCTTCTCGACCAGGGCAGCATAGACATCGACGATGGTGGTGACACGAACGATGTCGCTGATCTGGTTGCCGCTGAGGCCGTTCGGATAGCCGGTGCCGTCGAGGAATTCGTGGTGATGCAGGATCACGTCGAGCATTTCCGGCGGGAAACCGCCCTGCGCCGACAGCGCCTCATAGCCGCGGCGCGGATGCTCGCGCATCTCGGCCATTTCCTCGACCGTCAGTGCGCCGGGCTTGTCGAGCAGCGCGACCGGAATGAAGGCCTTGCCGACATCGTGCAGCAGCGCCGCGCGCGCGAGCCGCCGCTGGTCGTCCTCGCGCATGCCGAGATGCTGCGCGAACGCAACCGCAAAGCCGGTCACGAACAGGCAATGGCGATAGGTCTCCTGGTGATGGCAGCCGACCGTGGTCAGCCATTCGCGCAGCGAATTGTGCTTGATCGCCTTGAGGATCTTGTTTTCGGCGGCGACGATGTCCTCGAACTTGAGCGGCTCGCCGGCGCGCATCCGCTCGAATATCTTGACCATCACGGCATGCGCGGCCTCGACGCCGCGGTTGAGCGCCTTGCCGCGATCGGTCTCGTCATAGCCGCTGTTGTCGGGGAATGCGGCGCGGATACGCTGCAGCAGGCCGCGCGCATCGAACGGCCGCGAGATCGTGTCGGTGGCGCCGAGCGCCCAGGCCTGCATCGAGGCGTGGTGCAACGCATCTGCCAGCACGAACAGCCGCGGCATTTCGCGATAGGCATCGCCCTGCAGCTTGGCGCGGACCAGCTGCACGGCTTCAGGCGAGCGCAGGTTGATATCGACGACGATGCCGGAGAGATCCTGGGCCGGCTGCTCGGGAATATCCGATGTCAGAACGGTATCGACCTCGCCGACCGAGCGCAGGATGCTGGCGAGTTCGTTGCTTTGATCGCTTCGATCTGACGCCAGCAGGAGACGGCGCTTCGAAGTCTGATTATTGGCCAAGGCAGTCATGGGATCCCCGTCGCGGTAACGACCGACACCGGACGCTACCTGACGATGCGTTCCCTCCGGCTTAATGGGGATGCTGAACGGCGGTTAAGCGCAATGGATACAATTTGATGGACCGCAAATTCCGCCAGCAAGATCAGGCGGCCCGCAAATCAACCCCGATGCGGGCGTCACGGCCGGATGATGAATTTTTGCAGGTTCGAAGATGCTGGTGGCGCCACGGCCTGCTGCCGGCCGGGCGCAAAAAAACGCCGGAGAGCGATCCGCTCCCCGGCGCTGCATTGGTTCAAGCGGTTAAGCCTTCATCGCAGCCTTGACGGCCTCCGCGGTGATCGGCAGACCGCGGACACGGGCGCCGACCGCGTTGAAGACGGCATTGCCGATCGCCGGCGCCACCACCGTCACCGCGGGCTCGCCGACGCCGGTCGCCTTCTCGCCATTGGCGATGACGTTGACCGCGACTTCCGGCAGCTGGCTCATCCGCAGCGGCGTGTAGCTGTCGAAGTTGGTCTGCTCGATGCCGCCGTCCTTCAACGTCGCCTTCTCGAACAGCGCCAGTGACATGCCCCACAGCGCCGCGCCCTCGACCTGGGCCCGGATGCCGTCGGGATTCACCTGCGTACCAACGTCGGTCGCAACCGTCAGCTTCTTCACCGTCACCTCGCCCGACGGGGCGACCGCGACATGAGCGACGCAGGCGGTCCAGCTCGCCGTGGCGCGCTCCTGCGACGACACGCAGGCAACGCCCATGCCTTCGCCCTTGGGCAGTTGCTTGGTGCCGTAGCCGGCAAGACCCATCGCCGCGAGCAAGGTGTTGCGGAGACGCTGCGCGCCGCCGTCATTCTTGCCCTTGCCGTCGAGCAGCTCGACGCGAAGCAGGGCCGGGTCCTTGCCGGTCGCATGCGCGATCTCATCGACCATGCTTTCGACCGCCCAGAACGTCCAGCCCGGCGCCACCGAACGGAGCTGCCCCGAAGGAGTGGCGTTGTGCGCCATCTCGTTCTTGATCGCCCGCACATAGTGGTTGGGTACGGTGTAGAAGAAGTCCGAGCCGTTGACCGTGAACGCGTCGAGCGGTCCCTTCTTGTCGACCGAGGGCGACAGGAAGTCGGGAATGCCCCAACGCTGGGTCGGCCAGGCCGAGACGACATCGTGGCTCAATGCGACGAGCTTGCCGTCGCCGTCCACGCCGGCCTTCACCTTCTGGTAGGTCAGCGGACGCGAGAAATCCATCGTCATGTCGTTCTCGCGCGTGTAGATGACCTTGACCGGCTTGCCGACCGCCTTTGCCGCCTGCACCGCGGGCACCATCATGTCGGCGTCGAGACGCCGGCCGAAGCCGCCGCCCAGCCACATCTGGTGCATCACCACGAACTTCGGATCGATCCCGGCAGCGCCGGCCGCGATTGCGCCGGAGCGCGTCGCGAACTGGTTGCCGGAATAGATGTGCAGGATGTCGCCCTTGAACTCTGCAGTGGCGTTCATCGGCTCCATCGGGGCGTGGATGTTGATGTTGGTGGTGTATTCCGCCTCCAGCACCTTGGCCGCCGTGCCGAAGGCCGCGTTCGGATCGCCGTCCTTGACGAAGAACTGGCCGGAATCGCTCAGGCCCTGCAGCCGCTTGGCTTCGGTGAGCAGCGATTCGCTCGACAGCTTGGCGTTGGGGCCGCCGTCATAGTCGATCTTCAGCGCCGCCGCCGCCTTCTTGGCGTTGGCATAGGTGTTGGCGACTGCGACGACCCAGCCGGTCGTGGTCGTGGTCTTGTCGTCCAGCGTGACGGCCTTGATGTAGCCCGGCACCTTCTTGGCCGCGCTATCGTCGACCGCCTTCACGGTGGCGCCGTAGCGGACCGGCGGGGTGACCAGCGCGCCGTAGACCATGCCCGGCAGCATCACGTCGATGCCGTACTTGGCCGTGCCGTTGACTTTCAACGGGATGTCGAGCTGCGGCACCGAGACGCCGATCATGGTGTACTGATCCGGCGACTTCAGCTTGATCGCCTTCAGATCATCCGCCGTGAAGGTCTTGGTCGCCTTGCCGCTCTTCACCACCTCGGCGAACGACATCGACTTCTTCGACTTCGGATGGCTGATCGTGGACGCACGCACCACCAGTTCGCTGGCCGGCACGCCCATCGAGGCGGCCGCGGCCTCGGTCAATGCGATGCGGCCGGCAGCGCCGGCGCGGCTCATGGCGTCGAAATTCATCATCGTCGACCAGCTGCCGCCGGTGATCTGCGCACCCAGCACGGGGTCGTTGAACTTCGGATCGTTGGAGGCGAGTTGAACCCGCATGTCCTTCCAGTTCGCGCCGAGTTCTTCGGCCACGATCTGCGCCATGGTCGAGGCGACGTGCTGGCCCATGTCGGCCTTGCCGCAGGTCACGGTGACGAGACCGTCGGGCGCGATCGCGTACCAGACGCTCGGCTCGAAATTGGCGGGTGCGGGCGCCGCGAGCGCCTGGTCGATGCCGGACCCGGCATAACCGAGCACGAGGCCGGTTGCAGCGGTGCCGACCAGGAAGGAACGGCGGCTGAGGTCGGTCGTCTCGGGAGCGAGGTTCTTCACGTGCTTGTTCATGTGGCCCTCCGCTCGGATCCGGTGGCCGATGCGGTGCGCATGTCGGACGCAGCGCGCATGATCGCCTTCTGGATTCGTGAATAGGTCATGCAACGGCAGAGATTGCCGTCCATATGCGCGACCACTTCTTCCTTGGTCGGGTTGGTGTTCTTCGACAGCAGCGCCGCTGCCTGCATGATCTGGCCGGACTGGCAGTAGCCGCATTGCGGCACTTGCTCGGCGACCCAGGCCTTCTGCAGGGGATGTTCGCCCTTGGCGGAGAGGCCTTCGATGGTGGTGATCTTCTTGCCGACGGCGTCGGCGACCGAGGTCTGGCAGGACCGCACCGCTTCGCCGTTGAGGTGAACCGTGCAGGCGCCACAGAGACCGGCGCCGCAGCCGAATTTGGTGCCCGTCATCTGCAATTGCTCGCGGATGACCCAAAGCAGCGGCGTGTCATTGGCCGCCTCGACGGACATATTCCGTCCGTTGATATTGAGATTTGGCATCTCTCTCCCCTTCCGGTGTAGGAAGCCGCTTACGGCGGCAACTCACTGTTGGGTCTTGGCTGCCGCCCACCGGGTAAGCGAACAGTTGCCGAAACAATGATCCGGTTCCCGGCTGGAGGCAATCCAATTTGGAATTGCTCGAAAAGAATAAATTTCGGAGACTGCCGGTTGTGCGATGCGGCAACGGCATGAAGCTTTTGAAATGCCAGTAGTGATGCCGTATCGATCACTCCTACCAAGGTCGGTAGCGCTGTCGGACCTGACATCGACAACACAAGGAGCCCGTGAATGGCCAAGCTCAACCGAGGCGGCGTCGACATCTATTATGAGATTCACGGCAGCGGCCCGCCTTTGATCCTCACCCATGGCTATTCGTCGACGTCTGCGATGTGGCAGGGCCAGATCGAGGCGCTGTCGAAGCGGCACAAGCTGATCCTGTGGGACATGCGCGGCCACGGCCAGTCCGACTATCCCGATAACCCGGACGCCTATAGCGAAGCCCTGACCGTCGGCGACATCGCCGCCCTGCTCGACACCGCCGGCGCCGACCAGGCTGTTGTCGGCGGCCTGTCGCTCGGCGGCTACATGTCGCTCGCCTTTCACCGCGCCCATCCGGAGCGGGTGCGTGCGCTGCTGATCATCGACACCGGCCCGGGATTCAAGAAGGACGACGCCCGCGAGGTCTGGAACAAGCGCGCCCGCGACACCGGCGACCGCTTCGACAGCGAAGGGCTCGAGGTGCTGAAGTCGCTCAGCGCCGAGCGCGCATCGGTCAGCCACCGCAACGCCCGGGGCCTCGCGCTCGCCGCGCGCGGCATGCTGGCACAGCGCGATGCCCGGGTGATCGAGTCGCTGCCTGACATCAAGGTGCCGTCGCTGGTCGTGGTCGGCGCCGACGACACGCCGTTCCTGGCGGCCTCCGACTACATGGCGGCGAAGATCCCGGGCGCGCAGAAGGTCGTGATCCCGAACGCCGGCCACGCCGTCAACATCGACCAGCCGCAGGCCTTCATCGATGCGGTGTTGCCGTTCCTCGACGGTCTTGCCGCGAACCCGCCCGGAAAGGCCGCCTCATGAAGACGATTGTCGCAGCCTTGTTGCTGACGCTGGCAGCGACGAACGCGAACGCTCAGAAGCCACGGCTGTTCGCCGACCCGGCGACGCCGACCTTCACCGCGACGTTGTCCAACAACACGCCGCTGGCGTTCGGGATGGGCGTCGCGGACGCGCAGCGCGCACTCGGCACGCCCTTCACCTATGTCAGCGGGCGGCCCGGCAACGAGATCTTCCTGACCTTCCGCGACCTCGGCGGCAGCGGACTGTTCCCGCACCACGACCGCCTCTTCCTCCAGTTCCGCAAACACCGGCTAACCGGCTGGAAGGCCGACTGGGGCGAGAACTGGATGTGGCGCTAGCCCTCGTCAAAGAACTTCATGCAACCCCCAACATGACAAGGATGGACCATGGGACAAGACATCAAACTGAAGGCTTCGGACGGATTCGAACTCGGCGCCTATCGCGCTGAGCCCACCAGTGCGCCGAAGGGCGCTGTCGTGGCGATCCAGGAGATCTTTGGCGTCAACCACCACATCCGCTCGGTCTGCGACCGGCTGGCGAAGGAAGGCTATGTCGCGATTGCGCCCTCGATCTTCGATCGCATCACGCCGAACTTCCAGAGCGGCTATTCGCCCGATGAGGTCGCCGAGGCACGCAAATTCGTCGCCAATCCGGACTTTCCCGCAATGCTGCGCGATAGCCAGGCGGCGATCGACGCGGTGAAATCGGTCGGGCCGGTCGGCATCATCGGCTTCTGCCTCGGCGGCAGCATCGCCTATGCGGCCGCGACCAAACTCTCCGGGCTCTCGGCCGCGATCGGCTATTACGGCGGCGCCATCATCCGCTTTGCCGACGACAAGCCGGCCGTGCCGACGCAGTTGCATTTCGGCGAGAAGGATGCCGGCATTCCCTTGAGCGATGTCGAGACCATCAAGTCGAAGCGGCCCGAGGTCGAGGTCTTCATCTATCCCGGCGCGCAGCACGGCTTCCACTGCGACGAGCGCGCAAGCTACGACAAGGCCAGCGCCGACATCGCCTGGCCGCGCAGCATGGAATTTTTCGGGAAGCATCTGCGGAAATAGAACGCGACTCTCGTCATTCCGGGATGCGCCGCAAGGCGCAGGCCCGGAATGACGAATGATGAGTGATCGTCTTGACTAAAACCAGCGCTCGCCGACGAACACCGTATCGCCCGGGCTCATCGGCGTGCCGAGCGGCACCACGAAGCGACCGGCGCCTGATGCATCGGTGTGGGTCAGCGTCACGCTGTCGCGCTTGGCCCGCGGCGAGAAGCCGCCGGCGATCGCAACTGCGCTCTCGACGGTCATGTTCGGCACATAGGGATATTGGCCGGGGGCCTGGACTTCGCCGAGGATGAAGAACGGCCGATAGGACTCGATCTCGACCGCCACCGACGGCTCGCGGATGAAGCCGTTGCGTAGCCGCGCCGAGATTTCACCGGCGAGGCCTGCCGGCGTACGGCCGCGCGCGGGCACCGAACCGATCAACGGCATGGTGATCGCGCCCGCGGCGTCGATCGCATAGGAGTTGGTCAGGCCCTCCTGGCCGTAGACCACGACGCGGAGCTTGTCGCCCGGACCGAGTTGATAGGAGTTGTCGTAACCGACGGGCCCACCCGGTGCGGCGGCATAGACGACCGGGGCGGCGACCGGCGCGACATAGCCATAACCAGGGGAAGCGCTGGCGAAGGCGGAACGCAATGCGCTGATGGCACCACCGCCTCCGTCGGCGACCGGAGCGGGCGCGTAGGCCGGGCCATAAGTAACGGCATCGACGCCTTGCGGGCCGACCGCGACGGGGCCGGACGTGCTCATGCAGCCAGACAGCGCGAGCGCAGCCACAACGGCAGTGATCGGCAATCGTAACGCGCGTGCAACCGGCACCGGACCTATCCCTCAACGGCGAGACAGGCCCAGTCATGCACCTCTTATGGTTAATAAAGGGTTTGCGCGGCCCCGACTGGGGAGCCGGAAGACCCGCCTCCCCATCGATTTGACGCCGGCCGATGCGATCAGGCCGCGGTGACGCCGACGCCGATCGGGCAGGACACGCCGGTGCCGCCAAGCCCGCAATAGCCCGCCGGGTTCTTGGCGAGATACTGCTGATGATAGTCCTCGGCGAAGTAGAACTCGCCCGAAGGTGCGATCTCGGTGGTGATGGCGCCGAGACCCTTGGCGGCAAGCGCCTTCTGATACATCGCCTGCGATGCATCGGCGGCTTTGCGCTGCGCGTCGCTGAACGTGTAGATCGCGGAACGATACTGGGTGCCGATGTCGTTGCCCTGACGCATGCCCTGCGTCGGGTTGTGATTCTCCCAGAACGTCTTCAGCAATTTCTCGTAGGGGATCTTCTTCGGGTCGAACACGACCAGCACGACTTCGGTATGGCCGGTGCGCCCCGAGCACACCTCTTCATAGGTCGGGTTCGGGGTGTGGCCGCCGGCATAGCCGACCGCTGTGGTGTAGATCCCGTCGCCGAGTTCCCAGAACTTGCGTTCCGCACCCCAGAAGCAGCCGAGCCCGAACACCGCCTGCTCGAGGCCTTGCGGATAGGGCGGCGTCAATCTGCTGCCATTGACGAAATGCGTGGTCGCGGTCGGGATCGGCGTCGCGCGGCCCGGCAGCGCCTCGGCGGCGCTTGGCAACGCGGTGGTCTTGCGCATGAACAACATGGATACCTCCAGGCGGGACATCGGCCGACGCGGGCTGCGGCCTGCGGGCCGGCTGTCACCTATATATGTCCTTACGCAAATGATGGCAGCCCCGTTACTGATGGCTGCGGCCAGTTCAGTCGCGCGCGTAGCCGATCAGAGGCTTGCGCGGCCGGAACAGGATCATCAGCAGGATGCCGACGATGCCGAGCACCGCGAACACCGGCTGCTCCAGCAGCAGCCGGATCACATCGTTCCAGAGCCACGGCGCGAAGCGATCGACCCAGGCATGGAACGCCTGCTGGCTCGACTGGTGGATATCGTTCCAGAACTGGCCGAATTGGGTGAACCGCAGGCTCTGGTCGGCGACGTAGCGGGCTCCGTCATAGACCATGAAGATGAAGCTGCCGGCCAGCAGCAAAAGGCCGATCAGACGGAAAAAGCCGCGGATCATGCGTCACCCAAACTCCCTGTCGCGCCCCACGCGTCGTCAGGCCTTACCGGGCGCCCCCTGGAAATTCAACCTCTTCAGCGGCTTGTCCGGCCCCCGGAGGCCGATTTCAGGCCCTTTTTCGCCCCCGAAAGCGTTGACGCTACCGCCTGCGCCATCTATAAGACCGGCCGATGGCGGCGGGCGCAATCCTGCCGCCGCTGTTCTTTGGACAGTGCCGCATGCGGGGGCAGCAGTTTTGCGCTCTTTGCATGGCCGCCTCAAGGACACCCAAGTCAATACCTTGGACAAATGCATCAGAGTTGAGATTTGAACCGGCCGGTGCGCGCGAAGCCCGACCACCGAGCGATCACCGCCGAAGGACAGTTAGAGAACCATGGCCAACACCACCTCCGCCAAGAAGGCGACCCGCAAGATTGCCCGCCGCACCATCGTCAACAAATCGCGTCGCACCCAGATGCGCGGCGCGGTGCGCACGGTCGAGGAAGCGATCAAGAGCGGCGACCGCGAGGCGGCACTCAAGGCGATGCGCAAGGCCGAGCCCGAACTGATGAAGGCAGCGCAGCGCAACATCATTCACAAGAACCTCGCGAGCCGTAAGGTGTCGCGCCTCACGCAGAGCATCGCCAAGCTCGCCAAGTAACAGGCCGGCCGGCACGCTGGCCAATCGAGCTGACTGAAAAACACATCTGTCACGAAGCCCGGCTCGCGCCGGGCTTTTTGTTTTGTCGCGACTCTAGTCGTGCAGTTTTTTATAGCCCGATAACAATCCGCATTGCTGCGCACCGAACTGCGTGCCATGTTTCGTCGCGCGTCCGTAGTTCTACCGGCAAATATGCTTAACGCACTGCACTCGCGCAGAGATTGTTCTGCGCTAAGCTGGATAGATGGAATAGCGCGGGCATATTTCGCGTTGGAAATCGCGACGCGGGGTTACCCTGCAAAAGTAATCGAGAAAAATGACGTCTCGCGAATTACTTATGCACATAGCGTTGGACAGCGATTGGAAAAATGACCGGCGCGAGACCAAATGTAAATTTTCTATGAAAAATTTTTGGTATTGCACCGTCGTTTGTGACACGCGTGATTCTATGCGCTGATTCAAAAACTTGCTTTCGCAACTCGGCATGAGCAACGCCGCAACAGTCGCAAAGAGTCTCGATCCCCGTCGAATCCACGGATTGTCAGAAAATGCGCTTGGTGTATTTATTTCTTGTTCGCGACGCCCACGGCTCTCCAGATCAGCGCGGTTTGAGACCCAAGGGCGGACGCACAAATCGGCGGCGGTGTGTGCGTTAGCGACGCTCTCCAAGCGAAGCTGGATTGACGGCTCATAGCGATATGAGGATGGTCGGCCTGTGTCAAAATTTCTCCGGCGATGTCCCCGGCAATTTGGGGGATCGAACAAGAGAGGCCAGGACGTCCATCGGAATCCGGCAGCGGGAACGCGGCGCAAGCGAACGGGTTGACGACGACACGCGGCGGCGAAGCGCCGGGCATTTCGGTGTTCGGTAGCGGCAGTTCGAATTTGAAGACACGAGCAAGCTGACAACTTGCCGCGATACGTCGCGGCGGGAGGGGGAGGACTTATGCCTTACGGTATCATCACTGCAGTCGAACGAACGACAGCCGAAGCGCAGATTTCCAGTGGTGCCGTAATCAACCCCTCGGACGTTGGCTCTTACCCGCAGAGACCTTCGAGTATGCGCTGACCTCGCGGGGCGCATCTTCTCCAAACAGCTGATCTGTCGCGTGGCGCATGGCCGCCGCACGGGAGAGCTTTGTCCGGAGCAGACCGCGCCCGCTAGAGGTCGCGTCGTGGCAGCAACTCTGCGCGGCGCTTTCGCAATCATCATCTCTCAGTTTTGGAAAAGTACGAAGGCAATGACGAACACGGAACAGGATCGCTGGTCGCGGGTGAAGGGACGTTTGCGGACGAGCGTTGGCGAGGACGTCTACACGAGCTGGTTCGCACGAATGGATCTGGAAAGCGTGCACGATGAGAGCGTGCACCTGTCGGTTCCGACCCGGTTCCTCAAGAGCTGGATCCAGGCCCATTACGCCGAACGCGTGCTCTCCTGCTGGCAGGCCGAGATGCCCGAAGTGCATCGCATCGACCTTACCGTGCGCTCGGCGATCCGTGCGATGGCGCCAGTGAAGGAGGCGGTTGCACCCGTCGAGATGCGCCGCGTCGAGCGCACCGATGGCCGCCCCGCGCCTGAACTGCGCTCGGTTGCGACCGCGCCGGTGTCGGCCAGCCATGACGCGCTGGGCGGCTCGCCGCTCGATCCGCGCCTGACCTTTGCAAGCTTCGTCGTCGGCCGTTCCAACACGCTGGCCCATGCGGCTGCGCGCCAGGTCGCGGAAGGACGCCGCGGCGATCCCGTGATGTTCAACCCGCTCTACATCCATGCCGGCGTCGGCCTCGGCAAGACGCATCTGCTGCAGGCAGTGACCTGGGCCGGCAATTCCGGCGGCGAGCGCAAGGTGCTGTACCTGACCGCCGAGAAGTTCATGTACGGCTTCGTCGCGGCGCTGAAGACGCAGACGGCGCTTGCCTTCAAGGAAGCGCTGCGCGGCATCGACGTGCTGGTCATCGACGATCTCCAGTTCCTGCAGGGCAAGTCGACGCAGGCCGAGTTCTGCCACACGCTGAACGCGCTGATCGACGCCGGCCGCCAGGTCGTGATCGCGGCCGACCGTCCGCCGTCGGACCTCGAAAGCCTCGACGACCGCGTGCGCTCGCGGCTCGCCGGCGGCCTCGTGGTCGAGATGGGTTCGCTCGGCGAGGAACTGCGGCTTGGCATCCTCAAGTCGCGTGTCGCCGCGGCGCGCGTCCACCACGCCAGCTTCGACGTGCCGGAGGAAGTGCTCGATTATCTGGCGCGCACCATCACCCATAATGGCCGCGACCTCGAAGGCGCGATCAATCGCCTCCTGGCGCACTCCAAGCTCAATAACCAGCCGGTGACGCTGGAGATGGCCGAGCGCGAGGTGCGTGACCTGATCCGCCCGCAGGAGCCGAAGCGGATAAAGATCGAGGACATCCAGCGCGTGGTCGCCCGACAGTACAATGTCAGCCGCTCCGACCTGCTGTCGTCCCGCCGTACCGCCAACGTGGTGCGCCCGCGCCAGGTTGCGATGTATCTGGCCAAGACCCTGACCCTGCGCTCGCTGCCCGAGATCGGCCGCAGGTTCGGCGGCCGCGACCACACCACAGTGCTGCACGCCGTGCGCAAGATTGAGGCACTGGTCGCCAAGGACACGACGCTGTCGGAGGAAGTCGAATCGCTGAAGCGTCAGCTCCAGGAATAAGGCTGCCTCGTCAGGTCGGCTCGTTCCATGGCCCTCCCCTCGACCGGGGGAGGGCCAAACTTTTTCCGACCCAAAACGTGGGGAACGGGGGCCGTTTCACGCCCGTTTCCCTTGCACCGGCCGCCCATCCGCGCCACCTTGCGGTCCCCCCGTGGGTTTGATCAAATCCGGTATTGATCCGACTTTTCGGGTTTCCGACGCCGCGATGCTGCCTGATCGGCTGCCCGGCTTTTCCATCTGAGGGATCTGGCGGGTATTGCAATGAAGGTCACCGTCGAGCGCGCGCAACTCCTGAAATCGCTGGGTCACGTTCACCGCGTGGTCGAGCGTCGCAACACCATCCCGATCCTCGGCAACGTGTTGATCCGCGCCGAGGGCGCCAAATTGTCGCTGAAGGCGACCGACCTCGACCTCGAGGTGACCGAGACCCTGGCGGCCGAGACCGGAACCGCCGGCTCGACCACGGTGCCCGCGCACATGTTCTACGACATTGTCCGCAAGCTGCCCGACGGCTCGCAGATCGTGCTCGAGGCCGATGGCGACCGCTCGGTGCTCGCGGTGCGCGCCGGCCGCTCGCGCTTCACGCTGCAGACGCTGCCCGAGAGCGATTTCCCGGGCCTTGCCGCCGGCGACATGACGCATTCGTTCTCGCTGCCGGCGTCCGACTTCAAGCGCCTGATCGACCGCACGCAGTTTGCGATCTCGACCGAAGAGACCCGTTACTACCTTAACGGCATCTATCTGCACGCCGCAGGCAGCGCCAAGGCAGCGACCCTGCGCGGCGTCGCGACCGACGGCCACCGCCTGGCCCAGATCGACCTTCCGCTGCCCAGCGGCGCAGCCGGCATGCCCGGCGTAATCGTTCCCCGCAAGACGGTCGGCGAGGTACAGCGCCTGATCGAGGGCGACGACGCCGAGATCTCGATCGAGCTGTCGGACGGCAAGATCCGCTTCACGCTTGGCAATGTGGTGCTGACCTCCAAGCTGATCGACGGCACCTTCCCGGACTACGGCCGCGTCATTCCGCAGAACAACGACAAGGAACTGGTGGTCGACAAGAAGGATTTCGAGGCCGCCGTCGACCGCGTCTCGACCATCTCGAGCGAACGCGGCCGCGCGGTGAAGCTCGCGCTGTCCGCGGGCAAGCTCGTGCTCTCGGTCACCAACCCTGATTCCGGCAGCGCCACCGAGGAGCTCGAGGTCGAGTACGCCTCCGACGCGCTCGATATCGGCTTCAACTCGCGCTATCTGCTCGACATCGCTGCCCAGATCGAGGGCGAGGTCGCGGTGCTGAAGCTCGCCGACCCCGGCTCGCCGACCCTGGTGCAGGATCGCGACAGCAAGGGCGCGCTCTACGTGCTGATGCCGATGCGGGTGTGAGCACTTCTCTTCGCGCGCATCAGCACTAGATTGCGTCGTGGCTGGGCACGACTGCCCGGCAATGACGAGCTGAGATGACCCCGTCCCGCATTCATCGCCTGTCGCTGACCCATTTCCGCAATTACCGGGCGGCGACGCTGCAGGTCGCGGGCGACATGGTGGTGCTGGTCGGGCCGAACGGCGCCGGCAAGACCAATTGCATGGAAGCGGTCTCGTTCCTGTCGCCGGGCCGCGGCCTGCGCCGCGCGACGCTGGAGGACATCGCCGACAACCAGGGCGACGGCTCTTGGGCGGTGTCGGCGGAAGTCGAGGGCGCACTGGGGCTCGCCACGCTCGGCACCGGCATCGATCCGCCGACCGGCGAGGCAAGCAACACAAGGCGCTGCCGCATCGATCGCGAGCCGGTGGGTTCCGCGACCGCGTTCGGCGACCATCTGCGCATCGTGTGGCTGACGCCGGCGATGGACGGCCTGTTCATGGGCGCAGCATCGGAACGCCGGCGCTTCTTCGACCGCCTGGTGCTGGCGATCGATTCCGAGCATTCCAGCCGCGTCTCGGCGCTGGAGCGCTCGTTGCGCTCGCGCAACCGGCTGCTCGAGGTGCGCAACTATGACGATCATTGGTGTGACGCGATCGAACGCGAGACCGCCGAGCTTGCGGTCGCGGTCGCCGCATCGCGCGGCCAGACCGCGGCCAGGCTCGCCGTGATGCTGCGCGAACGCGGCGCGGCCTCGGCCTTTCCTTCCGCCGAGATCATGCTCGACGGCTGGATGGAGAATGCGCTGTTGCAGGAGCCTGCGACGGCCGTGGAGGACCGCTACCGCGAGATCCTGCGCAATAGCCGGCCGCGCGACGCCGCCGCGGGACGCACGCTCGACGGCCCGCATCTGACCGATCTGCAGGTGGTCTACGCGCCGAAGAACATGCCGGCGCGCGACGCTTCCACCGGCGAGCAGAAGGCGCTCCTGATCGGATTGGTGCTGGCGCATGCCACGATGGTTGCGCAGATGACCGGCATCGTGCCGCTGCTGCTGCTCGACGAGGTCGTCGCCCATCTCGATCCGAACCGCCGCAAGGCGCTGTTCGAGGAGCTCGGCAAGCTCGGCGCGCAGGTCTGGATGACGGGTGCCGATCCCGCGGCCTTCGTCGATATCGGCCCGACGGGAGAGATTTTCGACGTCGAATCCGGCCGCGCCACGCGGCGCGGCTGAGGACGCGAAATCGCCTCCGGAACGGCTTCGAATCTGCCTTCGAATCGGGCTTTTCAGAGCCTCTTGAATCGGCCTCCCGAGACCTTGAAAAAGGCCTAAAAAATCCTATTTATTCAATAGTTTGTAGACAGAGACTTTGCGCTAGGCGCAACCTCTCTTTCATGGCACAAATAGCGGAATCAGCGCCTCATATTGCGCAGCTGATTCGGGACATCCTCGAAGGCCTCACATGACTGAACCTGCGCGGCAGACCCCTGCCGAATCTGAGCATCCCATTCCGGCCGAATATGGCGCGGAATCGATCCGGGTGCTGAAGGGCCTCGACGCCGTCCGCAAGCGGCCCGGCATGTATATCGGCGACACCGATGACGGGTCCGGCCTGCACCACATGGTCTACGAGGTCGTCGACAACGCGATCGACGAGGCGCTGGCGGGCCATGCGAGCCGCGTGCTGGTCACCCTCAACGCCGACAATTCCGTCACCGTGTTCGACGACGGCCGCGGCATTCCGGTCGACATCCACAAGGGCGAAGGCGTCTCGGCGGCCGAGGTCATCATGACCCAGCTGCATGCCGGCGGAAAGTTCGACCAGAACTCCTACAAGGTCTCCGGCGGCCTGCACGGCGTCGGCGTCTCCGTCGTCAACGCGCTGTCCAGCAAGCTCGGCTTGCGTATCTGGCGCGACGACAAGGAACACTACATCGAATTCGCGCACGGCGATGCCGTGGCGCCGCTCAAGGTGGTCGGCGATGCCCCGGGCAGACGCGGCACCGAAGTGACCTTCCTCGCCTCGACCGAGACCTTCAAGAACATCGAATATGATTTCGCGACGCTCGAGCACCGGCTGCGCGAGCTCGCCTTCCTCAATTCCGGCGTCCACATCGTGCTGTCCGACATGCGCCACGCGGTCGAGAAGCGCGAGGAGATGCACTATTCGGGCGGCGTCGAGGAATTCGTCAAATATCTCGACCGCAACAAGAAGGCGATCGTGCCGGCGCCGATCATGGTGCGCTCGGAAGCCAACGGCATCGGCGTCGAGGCGGCGCTGTGGTGGAACGACAGCTACCACGAGAACGTGCTGTGCTTCACCAACAACATCCCGCAGCGCGACGGCGGCACCCATTTGGCCGGCTTCCGCGGCGCTCTGACGCGCCAGGTCAACGGCTATGCCGAGGCCAATGCCAAGAAGGAAAAGATCGCGCTGACCGGCGACGATTGCCGCGAAGGCCTCACCGCGGTGCTGTCGGTGAAGGTGCCCGATCCGAAATTCTCGTCGCAGACCAAGGACAAGCTGGTGTCCTCGGAGGTTCGGCCTGTGGTCGAGAACGTCCTGAACGAGGCGCTCGCCGCCTGGTTCGAGGAGAATCCGAAGGAAGCCAAGGAAATCGTCGGCAAGGTGATCCAGGCCGCCGCGGCCCGCGAGGCCGCGCGCAAGGCCCGCGAGCTGACCCGCAAGAACCCGCTTAGCGTCTCCTCGCTGCCCGGCAAGCTCGCCGACTGCCAGGAGAAGGATCCGGCCAAGTCCGAACTGTTCATCGTCGAGGGCGACTCGGCAGGCGGCAGCGCCAAGCAGGGCCGCAACCGCGAATTCCAGGCGGTGCTGCCGCTGCGCGGCAAGATCCTCAACGTCGAACGCGTGCGCCCCGACAAGATGCTGTCGTCCGAGCAGATCGGCACGCTGATCACCGCGCTCGGCACCGGCATCAGCGACGATTTCTCGGTCGACAAGCTGCGCTACCACAAGATCATCGTGATGACCGACGCCGACGTCGACGGCGCCCATATCCGCACGCTGCTGCTGACCTTCTTCTATCGCCAGATGCGCTCGATCATCGATGGCGGCTATCTCTACATCGCTCAGCCGCCGCTCTATAAGGTCTCGCGCGGCAAGTCCGAGCAGTACCTGAAGGACGAGCGCGCGCTGGAGGATTATCTGATCTCGACCGGGCTCGACGAATGCGTCTTCAAGCCGGCCTCCGGCGACGACCGTTCGGGCCGCGATTTGCTGTCGCTGGTCGAGGACGCCCGGATCATCCGCTCGGTGCTGCGCAACCTGCATAGCCGTTACAATCGGGCGGTCATCGAGCAGGCCGCGATCGCGGGCGTGCTGAGCCCCAGGATCACCAACGAGATCGCGACCGCCAACTCGGCGGCGGAATACATCGC
The DNA here is from genome assembly GCF_002289535.1 of Bradyrhizobium sp. UFLA03-84. NCBI lineage: Bacteria > Pseudomonadati > Pseudomonadota > Alphaproteobacteria > Hyphomicrobiales > Nitrobacteraceae > Bradyrhizobium > Bradyrhizobium sp. UFLA03-84. The sequence goes on from NZ_NSJY01000005.1 coordinate 967,250, forward strand.
CAAGCGGCTGGACGCTGTGGCCGAAGAGGTCGAGCGCGGCTGGGTCGGCACCTTCACGGAAGGCCACGGCTTCCAGTTCGAGCGCACCGTGCGCGGCGTCAAGGAAGTGGCGGTGATCGACGACGCGTTCCTCGGCTCGGCTGACGCACGCAAGCTCGATGAATACGCGACCAAGCTGCAAGAGATCTACGTGCGGGCGGGTAAGCTGCGGCGCAAGGATGCCGAGCAGATGATCCATGGTCCGGTCGACCTCTTCGAAGCCGTGACCGACGCCGCCCGCAAGGGCATCTCGCTGCAGCGCTACAAAGGTCTCGGCGAGATGAACCCGGAGCAGCTCTGGGAGACCACGCTGGACACCGAGGCGCGCTCGCTGCTCCAGGTGAAGGTCAAGGAGGTCGACGAGGCCGACGATATCTTCACCAAGCTGATGGGCGACGTGGTCGAACCGCGCCGCGACTTCATCCAGGAAAACTCGCTCAGCGCCACCATCGACACCTGAGTGTCCATTCCGGAAGAAAGCAATTTCCTCCGGAAAAAAAGCAATGGACGGGATGTGCTAGGCCTCGCGCGCGCGCGCGAGGGTCTCCGACGGCATCTCGCCATATGCACGGCCGTAGCATCTGGCGAAGTCGCTCATATGCCAGAATCCGTTGGCATGCGCCGCGGCGGTTACGGTGAGAAGCGGGCCACCTTTGACGAGGAGCTTGCGGACCGACCACATGCGCTTCGACCGAAGGTGTTGATGCAGACTAACGCCGCAAATGTGCTGTACGGCGGTCTGAAGGGTTCGAACGGAAACGCCGAGCGTCTGCGCGAGACTGCTGCTGTAGAGGTCGGCCTCCCCGACGGCGGCCACCAGTTCGTCCAGACGTTCGACAAGCTTGCGATGCCTGTCGAACGAGCCGGGAAGCGCCTGCTTGACGCTGTCCTGGACCAGCGCGCTGTCGAGCCCGGCGACCAGGGTTTCCTGCAGCTGCCCACTCAGCAACTCGAATTCCCTGAGATCCCTGCAGCTGGATGCGAGGCAAAACATGTCCAGAATTGCCGCTCGCACCGCGAGCATCTTCGTCGGCGCCAGCCTGAACAGCTCAATTCCTCGATCGAAGTCGGCCCATCCACGATTGCTCATATCGGAGCCGAATCGCAGCATGAGGTAGGTGTTTGCGTGCCGCTCGACGACATCGACCGGCGCCCGACCGCGGATGACGCCGATGGTGGAATCGCCAACCTCGCCCCCGTTCATCGTTGCATGGAAGGCCAGGGGAATGACGACGCCAACCCCGCGATTTGCACCGAGGTCTCCTTCCATTCGCCGCGCGAACGATCGCTGCAGCACGAGAAGGCAGTCGGGAAGCGCCAGAATGCTCCGCGAAACCGAGATCGGCGACGAGTCCAGCGGCGTGCTTCTCATGCCACCGATGACATCGTTGGGACGAAATTCGTCGAAGCTGTTGAAGCGCTCGACACGCAGCACCGGCGACGGATCGATCCAGCGAACGGGCATCGTGACCTCCTAGGAAATCGGATGATCGAGCAGCGCCTCGCCCGAGCGCGCAATTCCCTTCATCAATTCCACCGCCGACCGCAAGCTGTCCTCGCCGAACTGTGCAGCGAGCTTCGCCTGAACCTCTCTCCAGAGCGGCAGCGCGCGGGACAGGGTTTTCCGGCCCTTGGCGGAGATCGAGATGTCGCGCACACGGCGGTCTGCCCCCGGCACGATCCTGACCAGACCGCGGCGCTCGAGGATCGTGACGTTGCGTGCCAGCGCGCTCGGATCCATCGACATCCTCACCGCGAGTGCTCCCATGGTCGCGGTCCCCTGCCGCGCGCAGGCGGCTAGCAGCATGAACTGGGTCGGCTCCACCCCGACCGGCGCGAAGGCCTCGGCATAGAGGCGGGTGATCACACGGCTGGCCTTCCGGACATTGAATGCGGCGCAGCAACTGCCCACGACAGCCAGTTCCTCGGGCGACGGCGAGACATCGAGCTTCATCGATCATCCATCTATATGCATATACCTGCAATTTATATGTATATGCCGTTTTTGACAGTTAAGCACGAAATTCCCATGATTTGCCGGATTCCGATAATCGGATTGATCCGGCAGTTAAGACACCTTCGCCAATATACCCCTGCAACGAGATCAGCATCGAACGCGCGCCAGGGGAGAAGCCAAAATGCCGGACATCGTGAACCTCGATCGACGCAAGCGTCTCCTGCCGGCACGGCCACTGACATATCGCGCAAGGCCGATCGACCCGTCGGAACTCTCAGGTGCTCGGCGGCAGAAAGCGCGCGAAGCGCTTCAGGAAGCGATTTTCGCTCTCCAGATATGCCACGCCCGAACGTCGCTCGTGATCGAAAACATCGATGACAAAGAGAGCCGTGAAAGGCTGACGTCTCAATCCGCGCGGATCGGCACCTTGATCGACCTCGCCTGGTGCAGACTCGGCGATATCTGAGCATCTTTCCGACGCTGCTTTCGACCACGGTGCGCTGCGCGCGCATGTCAAGCCGCCATCCCATCGCCGACGATCGTCGGCGCCTCAACGGAGAAGATTCGATGTTCCGACGGAAGTCGAAACCCGATTGGTATGCCGCACTGGCGGCCAATACGATCACCGCGAACGTAATGGTAGCCGACGAGAACCTCAACATCGTCTACTTGAACGAAGCGGTGATGGCGTTGCTCCGCGAGGCGGAGGCGGACCTGAAGCGGGAATTGCCGCAGTTTGATGTCGACAAACTGATCGGCACCAACATCGACATCTTTCACAGGAATCCCGGCCATCAGCGCCAGATGCTGGCGAGACTCACGTCCTCGTACCGCGCCGTCATCAAGATCGGCGAACGGACCTTCGACCTCGTCGCAACCCCGCTCGCCGGGCGGGACGGACGAAGGGTTGGAACCGTAGTGGAATGGGCTGATGCGTCGATCCGGCTGCAGAATCTGAGCTATGCTGCGCAGGCAGCCGCGGCGAGCCGGGCGCAGGCCGTGATCGAGTTTGCCCTCGACGGCACGATCCTCACGGCGAACGACAATTTCCTCAAGGCCATGGGCTATTCCCTGGAAGACATCCGTGGCAAGCAGCACAGCATGTTCGTCGATCCCCCCGAGCGCGGGAGTGCCAGCTATAGCGAATTCTGGGCTGCGCTCAACCGCGGCGAATATCAGACCGGCGAGTACCGACGCATCGGCAATAGCGGCAGGGAAGTCTGGATCCTGGCTTCCTACAATCCGGTTCTCGACGAAAGGGGCAAACCGCTCAAGGTCGTCAAGTTCGCGACCGACGTAACGCGGCAGAAACTCAGGAATGCCGACTTCGCCGGACAGATCGACGCGATCAACCGGTCGCAGGCGGTAATCGAGTTCAACCTCGACGGCACGATCATCAATGCCAATGAAAACTTTCAGCGAGCGCTTGGCTATTCGCTCGGCGAAATCCAGGGCCGCCATCACAGCATGTTCGTCGAGCAGGCCGAGCGCGACAGCGCGGCCTATCGCGATTTCTGGGCCGCTCTCAACCGCGGAGAATTCCAGTCCGATGAGTACAAGCGCATCGGGAAGGGCGGCAGGGAGATCTGGATCCAGGCGTCATACAGCCCGATCCTCGACCTCAACGGCAAGCCGTTCAAGGTGGTCAAGTATGCCAGCGACGTCACCCGGCAGGCTCTCGCCCGCATCGGCAATGAGCGTGTCCGCAGCATGATGGATTCAGTCGCAGCCGGCGCCGAGGAACTCAATGCGTCGGTACGGGAAATATCGGAAGCGATGACGAAGTCGAGGCAGACAGCGATGAACGCGGTCGACAGCGTCGCCTCGGCAGACATGCAGGCCAAACGTCTCAACGACGCGGCCCAGGCAATGAGCGGCATCGTTCAAATGATCGGCGACATCACCGGACAGATCAACCTGCTCGCGCTCAACGCAACGATCGAATCGGCGCGCGCCGGCGAGGCCGGGCGCGGCTTTGCGGTGGTTGCCTCCGAGGTCAAGAATCTGGCCAACCAGGCGAAACAGGCGACGGACAAGATCGGGCTCGAGATCAACAGCCTCAACGGTATATCGGCGGACGTGGTCACGGCTCTCGAGCAGATCAAGAAGGCAATTCAGGACGTCAGCGAATATGTCACGTCGACCGCCGCAGCCGTCGAGGAACAAAGCACCGTGACCAGCGAGATGTCCTCAAGCATGCAGCGCGCGGCCGCGGAGGCGAGCGCGATCACAAGTCATTGAGCGGCCCCGGCCTGCCCTTGGGAACGCCGATGACACAGCCCGGCAGGAGACCTCCTGCCGGGCTGTCGTAACAGCGGACGGCAATACTGCTCGATGAATCATCGATCGGTGCTGCAATCGCAACCGATGCTCTGATCAACGAAGCACGAACATCAGAACGGCGGCCAAGCCCATCACGACGGTTGCGATCCAACCGAGGAGTACCGTTACCCGACCCGAGACATATGGCCCCATCACCGAACGCTTCGATGCCAAAAGGATAATGACGGCCATCAGCGGCACCGCGACGACACCGTTGATCACGGCACTCCAGAACAGCGCCTTCATCGGACTGACCGGCGAGTATTGAATGAGCAATCCGGCGATGACGCTGAACGCAATCACGCCATAGAACGCCCGCGCGTCTCGCGCCTCTTTCTCGAGCCCTTCATTCCATCCCATGGCTTCCGAGAGCGCATAGGCCGAAGAGCCTGCCAGCACCGGCACCCCGATCAGGCCGACGCCGACGATGCCTATTGCGAACAGACCGAAGGCAAAGTTTCCGGCCAGTGGCCGCAATGCGCTCGCTGCCTGCGCCGCGGTCTCGATGTTGGTGATTCCCGCCACGTGCAGCGTCACGGCAGTCGCCAGGATGATGAAATAGGCGGTGATGTCGGAATAGAACATGCCGCTCCAGGTATCCCACTGGATACGACGCAACTCCTTCGTTGCGGCGGAGGGATCAGACGCGAGCCCGGCTCTGCCTTGTCCCAGCATATCCTCCACCTCCTCCGAGGCCTGCCAGAAAAACAGGTACGGGCTGATGGTTGTGCCGAAGACTCCGACAACGACAGCCGCACTATCCGCCGTGAATGGCATTCTCGGCCATACCGTATCCCGCAGCACCTGTCCCCAGGGCACGTGAACGGTGAACAGGACGCCCGCATACGCAAGAAGCGAAAGGGTTAGCCATTTCAGGAAGAACACGTAGCGATGATACGGAACGAAGACCTGAAGCAGCAGTGTCGTGACGACAAATACCACGGCCATCGCATGCGCATCGCGCCCGGTCACGAGTTCGCCGACCTCTCCCATGGCCGCGACGTCGGCCCCGATATTGATCGTGTTTGCAATCAACAGGAGGATAACGACGCCCTTGAGAACGATCGGCGGGAATTCGGCCTTGATGTTTGCGGCAAGGCCCCGGCCCGTGACCCGGCCGATCCGCCCACACATGGATTGAATTGCGGCCATGAGCGGAAAGGCCACAGGCATCGTCCACAGCATGCCTGTGCCGAACTGCGCTCCCGCCTGGGAGTAGGTGGCGATACCGCTGGGATCGTCGTCAGCGACGCCGGTAATCAGCCCGGGCCCCAGGCGAACCAGCGGATGGTCCTTGAGCTGCGCGCGGCCAGACTGGAACAGGTCCGACAGGCTTGCGATAGCGCCGCGCTTCGCGGGCAGCTTCGGCCTGCCTCCGTCGATGGTCCCTAGCCTGTCCGCGCGTCGTCGTGCACGCTGCATGCCCGCTCCCAACTCTCGCGGCTTCTATAGCTTGCCGCACCGAGAGAGGAATTGAGCGACGTCAAGCGCCGCCATCCAGTCAACCACGCTCCTTCCGGATTGCGCCAGATCAACGCGCGGACGATCCGTCGTGCCAAAGTTCGCGCCGTTCTTCAGAGGATAGCCGGGAAATGCAGCGGTTCCTTAGCTCAGTCCGACGCTGGTTCAGTGTTTTGGGGTGGCGGGACATTGCGTCCGCCCCGTTCGACTGCGCGATCGAGCTCGCCGTGATCGATGACAAACGACACCCGTTGGGCTTCCCCTGTATCCGGCGCGCGGACGGGTGGCTCAATTTAAGCACAATGCAAGCCGTGTCGGCGTCGCCGACGCACTGGCGCCATTGGCAGCCCGACGTGCTACCGATGTGCTGTTGCTGACCATGGCGCGGCTCGCCTCCATCAGCAAACTGATTTCTGTCTTGAACATGCGGTCGCATGCCGCACGATCCGGCAGGCGAAACGACTGGACGCTGATTCTGGCGCTCGCTAGCACGGCGCTGACTATCGCGTCCGCGATCTCACTGGTGTATTTTCACTATTTGGATCGACCGTGATCGCTTGCCGGCTCGTCATCAGCGATGGCTCGCCAGGCCGCGCCGTCGAGATCGTCATACTGTCCGCTCTTCAGTGACCAGAGGAAGCCGAGCAGGCCAACAAAGCCGAGCGAGAGAGCAAGCGGCACCAGGATGATCAAGACTTCCATCAGACCGCCTCCCGCGCTCGCGCCCTCAGCGCATTGAGCATCACGATGATCGACGAGCCCGACATCGCCGCCGCGGCAATCAGAGGAGTGACCAGGCCGGCGATCGCGATCGGCACGGCCAGCACATTGTAGACCACGGCCAGCCAGAGATTCTGCCTCATGAGACGCAGCGCCTTGCGGGACACCTTGACCGCAGCCAGCACCGGTGCAATGCGCTCGCCGAGGAAAACAGCATCGGCGACCGCCTGACTCATATGCGTGGCCGTAACGGGCGACATCGAGGCGTGCGCCGCGGCCAATGCCGGTGCATCGTTCAAGCCGTCTCCGACCATCAGCACCTTGCATCCCTGACGCGCCAGCTCCTCGATCCGGGCGATCTTGTCGACCGGCGAGACCCCGGCTCGCCATTCATGCACCCCGAGCTGCTCGGCCGCGACCCTGACCGCCGGCTCACGATCACCGGACACGATCTCGACGGCGATGCCCATGCGTGCCAGCTCGGCCACCACATCGGCCGCATCCGCCCGCAACCGCTGCCGAACCGCAAAGACGTATTTGAACTCGCCATACCTGAAAGCGACCACCGAGGCTTCAGGATCGCGACACAGTATCTCGTTGGCGAGATCGTCGACGCCGCAGAAGGATGGACGGCCGAGGCGGATCGGGCTTCCTTCGTGAAGGCCGTAAACGCCCTGCCCCGGCTCTTCCTGGATGTTAGGCAGCGGCGAGGCCGCTCCCGCCTTGCGTGCGACGGCGGCAGCGACCGGGTGGCGGCTCGACAACGCGAGCCGGCCGGCAAGGCCGACGACTTCGCCGGGAATATCGGCGAGATTGGCGACATCGAGCTCAGGCAAGGTCAATGTCCCGGTCTTGTCGAAGATCACGCGGTCGATCTCGGCGATTCGCTCGATCGCATCGCCGGCATTGAGCAGCACGCCCGAACCGAACAGCGCGCCGGAGGCCACGGTCTGTACCGCCGGAATGGCAAGACCCAGCGCGCAGGGACACGTGATGATCAGGACCGCAATCGCCGTCACGATCGAATCATGAAAGCTCGCGCCATAGGCCAGCCAGCCAAGCATCGTCAGAAACGCGGTGGCGTGCACGACCGGCGCGTAAAGCCTTGATGCACGCTCGGCCAGCCGCAGGTAGCGGGAGCGTGCCTGCAGCGCGTGATCGAGCAGCCTGGAGATCTCGTCGAGCAGCGTGCCGCCCGAGGCCGTGGACGCACGGACGCGCAACGTGCCGGAACGAACCAGCGTACCCGCGAACACGGCGCTGCCGGGTGTGACGGTCGCCGGCAAGGTCTCGCCCGTGATGAGGCTCTGATCGACCTCCGAGCGCCCCTCGATCACATTGCCATCGACCGCGCAGCGCTCGCCGGGCCGCAGCAGCACGATGTCGCCCGGCTGGATCGCGGCCGCCGGGACGGTCCTGATCTCGGTCGGGCTGATGAACTTCGTTGCTGTCTCGGACTTCAACGCTGCAAGGTTGCCGGCAAACGCACGCGTACGCCGCCGCATATTCTGATCGAGATAGCGGCCCGCAAGCAGGAATGCGATCAGCATGATCGCCGCGTCAAAATAGGCATGCTCGGCATGATTGAGGGTCTCAATCACCGAGGTCGCCAACGCCAGCACGATGCCGATGCTGATCGGCACATCCATATTGACACCGCGCGCCCGCAGCGCTGACAGCGCCGACGAGAAGAAGGGCTGAGCCGAATATGCGGCAGCCGGCAGCACGATCAGCGCCGACAGCCAGTGGAAGAAGTCGCGCTGCTCCGGCAGCATGTCCGAAACGTTGCCGGACCACACCGGGATCGACAGCATCATCACGTTCATGGCCGCAAAGGCGGCGACGCCCAGCCGGCGCAACAGGCCTTGCGCACGCTGTGCTTCCAGCGTTTCGGCATCATCCCGCTGGAACGGATAGGCCTTGTAGCCGAGTTCGGCGAGCCTGTTCACGAACAACGCCGGATCAACGGCGCCCGCCTTCCATTCCAGTGCGAGACGACTGTCGGTCAGGTTCACGCGGGCCGAGGTGACGTCGGGTATGGTCGACAGGTTGCGCTCGATCTTGGCCATGCAGCCCGCGCAGTTGATGCCTTCGACCGCGAGATCGAGATGGATGAGCCCGGAGCCCGCGCTCTTCAGATAATGTGAAAAATCGATCTCCGCCTGCATGCGGGCACCTTCAGTTCAGGACGATACGGTTCTTCGACAGGAACATGCGCCGGCCGTCGGCATCGCCCTCGATCACGAGATCCCACTGCCCTGCGAGAACGCCATCGGCGTGGCCATGAAAGCTTCCAGGATCGGCTGCCGTGACCTCGATCGTCCGGTCAGCGCGGCGGTCGGTGGGACGTTCGAGACGGGCAAGGAAGTTCATTCCCGTCAGGGGCGCGCCCGCATGGTCGCGCGCCTCGATCGCGACCGCGGCGGCGCCGTCGGGCCGCCGGTCGATATGTGCCTGGACCTGCCAGCCGCGCTCGTTCTGCTGCCGCGCTGCCACGATCTCGCGCTGATAGGCGAGGCTGGCGCTGTAGGCGCTATCGACCTCGGTGCCCGGCAGCGTCGTAATGGCAAGGCGCATCATCACCATATTCACGGTGATGACGACTGCGAAGAATGCGATCGTCGTGATCAGGACAAAACGCCCGGTAATGGGTCGCGTGGCTGGACTTTTGGCTGCCATGATCGAATTCCGCCGTTATGGAAGAACGAAGTGGTCGGTTGCGGACGCGACTTCTCCGAGACCGATGTCTGTGACGCGGAAAGTGACCGGCACGGACTTTTCCGCCTTTTCATCGAACGGCGCCGTCACCAGCACGCGCATCTCGGTGGTCGTGTCGCGCGCAAGGACGATCATCGGCCGGTCCGGCGTCACGGAGTCCGCGCCAATGACGTGAAGCTTGGCATCCGCCGGGCCGTCGACATCGATCGTGATCACACGATCAAAACCGCGCTTGTTGAGGAAGCGCAGCGTATATCCGTTGCGGATTCCGCCGTCGCTGAGCCGCACTGCGATCGGGTTGCGGTCGTGCAGCACATTGACGTCGAGCAAGGTCCGCGACATCAAGGTGTAGAGCATCAATGCGCACACCAAGGCGATCAGGCCGGCATAGACGACCGTTCGGGCCCGAACCGGCTTGAAGATCTCTTCCTGGCCTGCGACGCGGCGCTGAACATTGATATCGTTGTCGTACCCGATGAGGCCGGTCTCGCGACTGACCTTGGTCATGACGGCGTCGCAGGCATCGATGCACAGGCCGCACTGGATGCAGCCGAGCTGTGCACCATGACGGATGTCGATCCCGGTCGGACACACGGCGACACACTGGTTGCAGTCGATGCAGTCGCCCGCCTTGTCGCCGAGCGCGCGGATGTCAAACGCCTTCTTCACCGAGCAGCGCGGCTCGCCGCGATCATACTTGTAGGTGACGTTGAGCGCCCATTCGTCGGTCAACGCCGCCTGAATTCGAGGCCATGGGCACATGTAGACGCAGACCTGCTCGCGCATGTAGCCAGCCAACAAGTAAGTCGACGCGGTGAGGATCGCGATCCAGACATAGGCAATAACCGGAGCGTGAAAGGTCGCCAAATCGCGAACCAGCGTCGGCGCATCGGCGAAATAGAGCACCCAGGCTCCGCCGGTCCACCAGGCAATCATCAGCCAGATCGCGTGCTTCAGTACGCGGCGACCGGCACGCTTTGCGGTCATCGGGCCTGCATCGGCCTTGATCTGGGCGCGGCGGTCGCCTTCAACCAGGCGCTCGACCGCATAGAACAAATCGGTCCACACCGTCTGCGGGCAGAGATAGCCGCACCAGATCCGGCCGCCCAGCGCGTTCATCAGGAACAGGGTCAGCGCAGCCAGCACCAACAGGCCGGTGAAGTAGTAGACCTCCTGCGGCCACAGTTCGATGAAGAAGAAATAGAAACGGCGGTTGGGGAAATCGATCAGCACCGCCTGGTCAGGTGCCCCGAGACCGCGATGCCAACGCACGAAGGGCAACAGGTAATAGACGCCGAGGCAAACGGCCACCAGCCGCCATTTGATCGAGCGGAACCGTCCCGAGACGCTCTGCGGGTACACCTTCTTGCGGGGCGCGTAGAGCGGTCCGTCTTCGTCGGTTATGAGATCATCAGGCAACACGGGCTTGTTCATCGGTCTGCTCGAATGAGGCTTCGGTTGAAGCCTACATCCCTGCGCCGGGGGCCAATTGACCTCGATCAACGGTCCCCGGATGGACTCCGGCGTCGGCTACTTGCCACCACCCAACGAGTGCACATAGACCGCCAGCGCCTTGACGGTGACGGGGTCGAGGCGGCCGACCCAAGCCGGCATGACGCCCGCACGTCCACTGGTGATAGTTTCGACCAACGTCTCCTCGTCGGAACCATAAAGCCAGATCTTGTCGGTCAGGTTCGGCGCACCGAATTCCGGGTTACCCTTGGCGTTGTCACCATGGCAGCTCGTGCAGTTCTCGGTGAAGATCTTCTTTCCTGCAGCGGCGTCGAACTTCGGCGCGGTGGAGAGGCCGGAAAGCGAGCGAACATAATTGGCGACGGTGACGATCTCGTCCTTCTTCAGAACCCCGTCACGACCGAACGCGAGCATCTGCCCTTCGTGCGTCTTTGCGTGTCCGGAGCGGGCACCGAACTGGATCGTCTGCATGATCTGGTCGAGCGAGCCGCCCCACAGCCAGTCGTCATCGTTCAGGTTGGGATACCCCTTCGCGCCGGCGCCGCCGCTGCCATGGCAAGGCGCGCAATTGTCGGCAAACACGGTCTTGCCACGTGCACGCGCCAACGCCAGCAGGGCCGGATCCTTCTCGATGTCGGCCAGCGACGCGTTGCCGAGCACCGCCATCTTTTCGCCGCGCAGCTTCTCGAGATCGGCAAGGTCGGTGACGACACTCGCGCGGGTCGAATACTGGAACAAGCCGGTGGTGTAGCCTGAGACCAGCGGCCAGGCCGGATAGACGACCCAGTAGCCAATCGCCCAGATGATCGTAGCGTAGAACGTCAGGACCCACCACCGCGGCAGCGGCGTATTGAGCTCCTTGATGCCGTCCCACTCATGGCCGGTCGTGCTGCGGCCGGAAACGCGGTCAATCTCGTCGTGCTCGCTCATGATCGGTCAGTCCTCACGCAACGGCATGCGGGCCGCGGCGTCGAATTGGGTTCTGTTGCGGGGCCAAAGCGCGTAGCCGACGATGGCGATGAAGATTCCAACGAAGATCGGCGTCCAAAGCGTGCTGATCAGGCTCGATGCCAAGCTCTCGATTTGAATGATCGCTTTCATGCTCGTCACCTCAGCGCAAATTGGCTTTTTCGTTGTAGAGCTTGAAGTCGACGAGCGTGCCAAGCATCTGCAGATAGGCGATCAGCGCGTCGAGTTCGGTCGGATTGCCGGCCTTGCCGTCGAAGTTGCGGACCAGGGCCTTCGGATAGCGCTTCTGGAACGCGTCCGAGCCGGGGTTGTCAGGATCGGTCTGCGCCTTCAGATCGGCCACCGCGTTGGCGATCTGCTCCTCGGTATAGGGCACGCCGACCGCGCGGCTCGTCCGCAGATGGGCCGCGATATCGGACGGATCGAGTTCCGTCTTTGCCAGCGAAGGATATCCGGGCATCACCGATTGCGGGACAATCGACCGCGGATTGATCAGGTGCGTGACGTGCCAATCGTCAGAATACTTGCCGCCGACACGCGCGAGATCCGGTCCGGTGCGCTTCGAACCCCATTGGAACGGGTGGTCGTACATGCTCTCCGCAGCGAGCGAATAATGGCCGTAGCGCTCGACCTCGTCGCGCAGCGGACGAATCATCTGCGAATGGCAGAGATAGCAGCCCTCGCGAACATAGATGTTGCGGCCGGCAAGCTCGAGCGGCGTATAGGGCCGCACACCGTCGACCACCTCGATCGTGCTCTTCAGGTAGAACAGCGGCGTGATCTCGACGAGCCCGCCAATCGCAATGACGACGAGAATGCCCACGATCAGGATGATCGAGTTCTTCTCAAAGACCTTGTGTCGATTCCAGAGGGACATTGGCTAACCTATTCGGCAGGCTGGAGGGCGCCGGCCCCCTCGGTTTCGCTGGCTTGGCCGGCATTGACCGTCATCCAGAGATTGAAGGCCATGATCAGGGCCCCCACCAGGAACAGCGCGCCGCCGGCGGCACGGATGATGTAGAAGGGATGCATGGCCTCGACGGATTCAATGAAGGAATATTCGAGGAAGCCGAGCGAGGTGTAGGCGCGCCACATCAGGCCCTGCAGGATTCCCGACACCCACATCGCGGAGATGTAAAGCACGATGCCGATGGTCGAGATCCAGAAGTGCCAGTTGACGAGCTTCAAGCTGTAAAGCTGGCGATTCCACAGCCAAGGCACCAGGCAGTAGAGCGCGCCGAACGAGACGAAGCCGACCCAACCAAGCGCACCCGAATGCACGTGCCCGATGGTCCAGTCCGTGTAGTGGCTGAGCGAATTGACCACCTTGATCGACATCATCGGGCCTTCGAAGGTCGACATGCCGTAGAAGGCGACCGACACCACCATCATTCTGAGCACCGGGTCGGTGCGCAGCTTGTCCCAGGCTCCCGACAGCGTCATCAGGCCGTTGATCATGCCGCCCCAGGACGGCATCCAGAGCATGATCGAGAAGGTCATGCCGAGGGTCTGCGCCCAGTCCGGCAGTGCCGTGTAATGCAGATGATGCGGGCCGGCCCAGATGTAGAGGAAGATCAGCGCCCAGAAATGGATGATCGACAGCCGGTAGGAATAGACCGGACGCTCGGCCCGCTTCGGGATGAAGTAATACATGATCGCGAGGAAGCCGGCAGTCAGGAAGAAGCCGACTGCATTATGACCGTACCACCACTGGAACATCGCGTCCTGCACGCCGCCCCAGGCGATGTAGGACTTCGAGCCGAGGAAGGAGACCGGCAATGCGGGGTTGTTGCCGAGATGGAGGACCGCGATGGTGAGGATGAACGCGAGATAGAACCAGTTGGCGACGAAGATGTGGGGTTCCTTGCGCTTCACCAACGTCATCAGGAACACGAGCAGATACGTCACCCAGACAATCGTCAGCCAGAGATCTGCGTACCATTCCGGCTCGGCATATTCCTTCGACTGCGTGACGCCCAACAGGTAGCCGGTGCCAGCAATCAGAATGAAGAAGTTGTAGCCCACTACCACGAACCAGGGCGCAAGGTCGCCGGCGAGGCGCGTGCGGCAGGTCTTCTGCACGACATAGAACGAGGTCGCGATCAAGACATTGCCGCCGAAGGCGAAGATCACGGCAGACGTGTGCAGCGGCCGCAGCCGGCCGAATGTCGTCCACGGCAGATCGAGGTTGAGCACTGGCCACGCCAGCTGCGTTGCGATGATCAAACCCACGGTGAAGCCGGCGATGCCCCAGAACATCGCCATCGCGGAGGCAAACTTGATCGGTCCGAGATTATAGTTGGGGCGTCCACCGATCTCCGCCGGCGGCAGTTCGGCCGGACGATCGAGATAGCGATTGCCGATCACAACCACGGAAACCAGACTGGCGACGCAAGCAAGCGCCGCATGGAAGCTGAACGCCGTGTCGTGCCCCATTGCCGCGCCGAGAAGGCTAACGAACGCAAAGACCGCGAGCCCCGACGCCAAGCCGGCCTCACCCATCGTCATGGACTTCGCAACAGAAGGTGGACTTGTCATGTGGAGGCTTTCTTTGGGGGCGATGACGCCATGGAAATCACGATCTCGCGGGCGGCCGCTTGATCGGCATCAATACCTGCGCCATGCCGCTCTGCGCTGACGTCGCGGGTCAGCGCGACCAGGGTGAATTCGTTCGGACAGTATTTGGCCGGACTGGCTCGCCTTTCGCGCGCAATATCCGCGGCACAGCGCGCCGTTTCGCGGCAAAGGCCGCACACCCGCTGCAGGTCGCGCAGCACATCACTGTTCGATAATGCGAGCGCTTCCTCCGACAAGCCTGCATGCTCGAGACGCTTCTTCAGCAGCTCGGGAGAGCCCCCGCGGCGGGCGAGAGCTCGAAGATCCGACGTAGGAAGATTGAGCTCGTGGGCAATCTCATCGACTTCCCGTGCGCTCATCAGATCGAATTCGCGCTGTCGGCTGAGAAACGCTCGCAAGCGGCTTAGGAGACTCTCGAATTGTGGCGAGCTGTTGCTGTCTGGTCGATCGGCCATTTCCGCACCTCTTTCGGCCAAGCTTTAAGCGGATCGCCGCGAACGTTGGTTGACATGGATCAAGCGCCGTCAGACCGGTTGACGTGTCGTCTGGATGATCAGCCGCCCCACGCGGTGGCTGATGCTGACGGCATGCGAAGCTCCATGGAATCCGCGAAGATCGTCCAATCGCGGATACCCTTCTGTCTGCAGAAGTCGGCCTCGGCCAGCTGCGCCGCGGCGGAGAGCGACGCAGCATCGACTTTGAACGCTGCCTGGCAGGCGCGATGTTCATGGCCGGTGTCGTCGCAAACGGTCTTGATGAAACGAATGTCAAATGATGGCATGGCACCCTCGCATACGGGCTGATCCTTTGATCACTGATGCTGCTATTGAGGCGAGGATCCCGCATTGATCTGCCGCAACGGAATGCAGATCTCGCATCGCGAGGAACGCATCGAAATCACGTGCTGTCCCCCGCGGAACTCCCGTCCATGAGTGCCGAGATGGTTCTATTGCGATGGAGGCGCGAGAGATCGACGGGTATGACGGATCAGGTTGCTCTACTTGCGGAGAGATTATTCGTCGGGGGACGGCGGTCGGGTTGACGGCGGCCATGCCGTACCGCCGCTAACGGTCCATGCCGACGCCGCAACCGCAAAGCCCACGATCACGCAGATCGTGAGCAGCGTTGCAGCTACCCCCAGCGTATCCGCACCGATTGCCGTGATCACAGCCAAGGGAATCAGCACGTATGCGAGGCGAATGGTCAACTTGCCGTCTCGCGCGTTGCTTTTGCGGCAGCCGCCCGCTCGTCTTCGGCTGACTGGATGTAGAACCCGGAATAGGTGTCGACGTAGCACAGATGGTCGTGCACTTCCTTGACGCCAGCAGCATTCTCCGCGGCAACGATGGCCGCCTGCCTTGCTCGCTCGTCCATGATAATCCCGCGAAGATGCACCACGCCGTTGCGCACCGAGACCTGCAGTCCCAGCGGGCACCAGTTCGCCGCGTCAAGCGCACGCACGATGCGATCATGGATGTGCTTGTCATCCGCCGTGGGATCAGGGATCTCGTGAGCGACAGATGCAACCGCCCGCAGCAGATCAGAACGTGTAACAATGCCCACGAGCTGCCTATCGCGCATCACAGGCAGCCGCTTGATGCTCTTCTTTTCCATGAGTTCAACCAGGTCCGGCAGAGGCGTTTGCTCGGTCACGGTGATGGGATCATACGACATGATCTCTCCGACCTTCCGCCCGCGCTCGTGGACGAAATCCGTCGCTGCGCTCCCCGAGCCGAGAAGGAATCGAAGCCAGCGAGGACGGCTGCGCTGCGTACCGATCTCGCTCCGGCGCAAGAAATCAGTTTCCGACAGGATGCCGACCAACTTTCCGGCCGCATCGACCACCGGCAAGCCGCTGATATGGTGATCCATCATCAACTTGGCGGCATCGAGAATCGACGCTTCGGTTCCGACCGTGATGACATGTCTCGCCATGATCTGATGTGCGCGCATCTGCCGTTCTCCCTTCAAGGCCGGGCAGCAAGCTGACATCAAATCGATCCATTCGCTTTGATCTTCCTCAACGCTTGCGGTTGACGGAGATCAAGGCACAGCAACTCCTGGTCTGAGATATGACCATGCCATCAGGAGAAGAAAATCATGCTGCAGAACCTGCTTGCCTCGATCGGCGTCGTCGCGATCGTTGTCGTGACCTTCGCCCGAATGGCCCGGCAGGCACGGCGCCCCCTGCTCAGGCAGCCTGCAAGATCAGGCAACCTGCCATCCCGTCGCCGCCGGCCCTTTTAGCCCGCGCGTGCCGGCTGGTCCGCCCACCCGAAATGGTTGACCTGCATCAATGCGGAGCGGTGCGCTGCCGCTAGACAGTTGTCATTCGTCGGGATCGTGCAAATGGCAGACTCAGGGGCGTGGCGCCCAGTTCTATTCTTGTGTCCAAATACCGGTGATCGAGTTCAGGGCTTGCTTCCCGGCTACGCATCCGAAGCCGCAGCGGACGATCTGCATTCGATCTCCTGCGCAGCGTGCGACGGTGTCCATTTCATCAACTTGAGAACCGGTGCGGTTGTCGGATCCAAGCGCGCTTAGGTTGTTGGCCAGCCGGTGCAGGCTGGATGCTTATCGAGTTGACACATATCAACACACAAGCGCCGTCGGCATGGGAAGCAGAACCTCCCTCAACGAAGGACGTCGAATATGACAGACCGTAGCGAAACCCGTCCCATCGCCGACGCCATCCAAAGCACCGCGAATCGGGCGATGACCGTCCAGTCGGAATTCTCGGAAAAGCTGATCGAGGCGAACCAGCATTGGTTCGAGCAGATCCAGATCGAATCAAACGAAGCTTGGGAGCTGTTCCGCAAGTTCTACTCCACCGCCTCCGTGGCAGAGAAGATCACGGCTCTGCAGGACTGGACCAAGGGCGTCACGGCGCGCACCGCACAGGATGCAACGTACGCGATCGAGACCGCGCGTTCGCTCGGTATCATCGAGCTCAACCTGTTTGGACGACGGACCGGTGGCGCCGACCAAACGGCTCAGAAGGTCGCCTGACGTGCCGGCA
Organism: Bradyrhizobium sp. UFLA03-84; assembly: GCF_002289535.1. NCBI lineage: Bacteria > Pseudomonadati > Pseudomonadota > Alphaproteobacteria > Hyphomicrobiales > Nitrobacteraceae > Bradyrhizobium > Bradyrhizobium sp. UFLA03-84. The sequence goes on from NZ_NSJY01000005.1 coordinate 984,505, forward strand.
CGCGATGCTCCAGAGCGCCCGGAGGCCGGCGCCAGCGAGACATGGGAGGGGGTCGCCGTCGCCCCCTTCGATCGAGACCTTGAGCTCGCCGTCATCGAAGGCAACGCCATTCACAAGCTCGTCTTTCCCTGCCGTCGCACCTTGGGTGGCTGGGTGAAGTCAGGGACCGCTGAGCGCATCGTGGTGCAGCCGACGCATTGGCGCCCTTGGGCCAGATAGGTTAGGCCGCTACCGCGTTGGGCCGAGCGGCCAGTGGCTTCCAGCGCTCGAACGTTGTAATGTCGAACGGTTCGAGGGCTTTGCCCGGGGGAATATGTCCGATAGCATCTGGTACCGCTATGGCACTGCCGCGGCAGCGGCCGCCCTCGTATTTGCGATGCGCGCGGGCATGAATAACTATTTCGAGGATCGCACCTTCACGATCATCTATGTTCCTGCCGTGCTGTTTGCCGCTTTTGCCGGTGGCCGCGGTCCGGCGATCCTGACCACGCTTCTCTGCCTCCTCATCAGCGCCGAATTTCTGGGCAAAGATCTGGTGACCGAGCCCGGAAATCTGATCGATATCGGTTGCTTTGCAATCCTTGGTCCGATCCTTGGCTTCATGGGTGACCGGCTGATGAGGGAGAGCGATCAGGCCCGAAATCGCCAAGCCCATCTGCAGTCGATCCTGGATACGGTCCCTGACGCCATGATCGTGATCGACGACCACGGCAGCATTCGTTCGTTCAGCGCGGCGGCCGAGCGCCTATTTGGCTGGAAAACGGACCAAGTCATCGGAAAGAACATTTCGAGTCTGATGCCGCAACCTTACCGCGGCGAGCACGACCGGTATCTCGAACGCTACCTTACAACTGGCGAGCGACGCATCATCGGCATCGGCCGCATCGTGGTCGGAGAGCGAAGTGACGGCTCGACCTTTCCGATGGAACTCGCCGTCGGCGAGGCCAAAGTACGCGGTGAGCGCTTCTTCACCGGCTTTATCCGGGATCTCACCGAACGCCGTGCGCAGGAGCGGCGGCTCCAGGAACTGCAATCGGAGCTGGTCCACGTATCGCGATTGACCGCAATGGGCGAGATGGCATCGTCCATCGCTCATGAGATCAACCAGCCGCTGTCAGCCATCACCAACTACATGCGCGGCGCGAAGGCGCTACTGGTCCCGGAGATGCCGGACGCGACGCGAATTCGAGACGCGCTCGAGCGCGCCGCACAGCAGGCTCTGCGGGCCGGCGACATTATCAAGCGCCTGCGCGAGTTCGTTGCCAAGGGTGAAACACAGCACTCCGTGGAGAGCCCGGTCACGCTCCTCGAGGAGGCCGTCGCGCTGGCGCTGCTTGGTGCCAAGGAGCAAGGGGTCCGGGTGACGATCCGCAGCGACCGTGACATACCGCCGATCATCGTCGACAAGATCCAGATTCAGCAGGTGGTGCTAAATCTGGTTCGCAATGCGATCGAGGCGATGGCTTCCAGTCCACGCCGCGAGCTGACGGTCGGAGTCACCAAGACGGATGGCGTTGCGACATTCATCGTCGCCGACACGGGCCCTGGTATCAGCCCTGATATTGCAGACCGCTTGTTTCAGCCATTCATCACGACGAAAGAACACGGTATGGGCGTAGGCCTCTCGATCTGCCGGACGATTGTCGAATCACACGGTGGACGCATCGTTGCGTCGCCGAATGCCGGCGGCGGCACGGTTTTTCAGTTTACCCTCCCGTTTGCGGAGGATGGAGAAGAAGCATGACGATGCGTCGCACAATCCTTGTTATCGACGATGACCCCGCGATGCGGGATTCACTCGCGTTTCTCCTCGACGTCAACGGCTTTGCCGTGACGGCTTTTGAGACGGCGGCTGATTTTCTCGATCAATTGGGGAGCGGCGCGGTCGACTGCGTCGTATCCGATATCCGCATGCCCGGCATGACCGGGCTCGAACTGGTCCGCAAGCTCAAGGCCGACGCAGTGGCGTGTCCCGTTATCCTGATGACAGGCCATGGCGATGTCGCGCTCGCGGTCGAGGCAATGAAGGCTGGCGCGGTCGATTTTATCGAGAAGCCGTTCGAGGATGAGGTCCTCTTGCGCTCAATCCGCGATGCCCTGGAGACGCAGCCGGCCAAACCGGCGGACGACGCCGCCAAGCGCCAGGCCGAGGCCCGTCTTGTCGACCTTACGCCGCGCGAGCGCGACGTTCTCAGGGGGTTATTGGCAGGGAAGATCAACAAGGTGATCGCCCACGACCTCGGCATCAGCCCGCGGACGGTCGAGGTCTATCGGGCCAACTTGATGGCCAAGACCAATGTCCGAAGCATGTCGGAACTCATGCGGATCGCCATCGCCGCGGGCCTCTAAGACATGCTTTGTGGGCGGCTGCGCGGTGGGTCACGAAGGCCGCGGGCTTAGGCCACGGCCATCATAGGCTGCCTTGTCGAAAGTAACGAACTTAGCCTCTGTTTCGCATCGCCAGCCAGATCGAGGCTAATGAGCGCGGTCTCGTGGTCCTTACGAGCAATGGCGCCGACGAGTTCGACCGGTATCCCATCAATTGTTAGTCGAACTGGTTCGCCGATCTCCGCATTTGGCAACGCACATTCGATGAGCGTTGCCTCGAGCGAAATGTCTCGAACACGGACTGGCTTTCTCTCACCTCGAAGCAACAGGCTGCCAGGACAATGCAGCTCCAGCCGGGACGAATGCCGACGATCCACGTCGGAAGTAGAGGTGCGAATGACCCGGATGAGAGTAGCGCGCAATTCGTCTACCTTTTCCGATATGGTCATGGAGCCATCGCGGATCTCCGCCGCTCGGCGCCCCGTTTCCGTTGCCTCGGCCGAAACGGACGCAATTTGCGACGCGACCTCGCGCGCGGCATGCGACGTTTCCGCAACCGTTCGCGAGATATCCGCGGTAACTATGTTCTGCTCTTCAATCGCCGACGAGATCGTCGAAGACACCGTTTCGACATTCCGAATGACCTCGCCGATCGTAGACATCGACACCACGGAAGCGTGGGTCGCTTCCTGGATCTCGGAGATCTGCTGCGCAATTTCGCTGGTCGCTCTTGCAGTCTGCTCCGCAAGCGATTTGACCTCCGCGGCGACGACGGCAAATCCCCGGCCTGCGCTGCCCGCCCTGGCGGCCTCGATCGTCGCGTTCAATGCCAGGAGGTTCGTCTGGCCAGCGATCTCGCTGATCAGATTTGTCACCACGCCAACCTTCGATGCAGCCTCCGACAACTTGCTCATCGTCGCCTGAGCTTTCGTTGATGCGGTCACCGCCTCCAACGTCAATGATCGTGACGCTCCTACCTGGTCGGCGATCTGCGCAATAGACGCAGCAAGCTGCGATGAAGCTCTCGCCACGGTCTGCGCGTTGGTCAGCGCCTCCTCAGCCGCCGCCGCGACGCTGCTGCTGTTTCTTTCCAGGGTCATCGCCGTGTCGGTCATCATTGATGCGTTCCTCGCCATCCGATCCGTGCCGGCAGCGACCTCTCCGACCGCAACATTCGTCGCACTCTCGACATTCTCCGCCATGTCTTGCAGTGCCCTGGCCTTGGCGATCTCAGCGAGGTGTCGTCTTTCGTGATCTTGCTCAATCTCCTGGCGCGCCTTTTCGGCAGCCTTGACCCTGAACTGATCGATCGAGCGCGCCATATCGCCCAGCTCGTCTCCGCGGCCGATGCCAGGGAGCTTCATATCAAAGTCGCCCTCACCCAATCTATTCAGCCCGCTGGTCATCGCCAGGAGCGCCCTAGAGACGCGCCTGGCAAGCAACAGCGTCACTGCGCCTAGAGTGATCAGGATTGCTGCAGCAACTATCAGCACACTCCGAACTTGATCCCATATCTGAGCTTGGAGATCGTCGATATAGACACCGGTCCCAATGACCCAATTCCAAGGCAGAAAGCCGGCGACGTACGATAGCTTGGGTTGAGGAGCATCCTTCCCAGGCTTTGGCCATTGATAGTCCACAAAGCCTTGGCCTTTGAGCTTAACGACCTCAGTGAACTCGACGAAAAGCCTCTTGCCTGCAGGATCCTTTATGTCGCGCAGATCCTGCCCATCCAGCTCTGGTTTGATTGGGTGCATGATCATGGCAGGACGGAGATCGTTGATCCAGAAGTAATCCCCATTCCCGTACCTCAGCGTTCCAATTCTGGCTGCGGCATTCTCGCGAGCCTTGCTGTCGGATACGACGTTCCGCGCCGCCGCCTCGTGCTCCTCGCGGGCGATACTCAACGCAACCTCTGCAAGATGTTTCAGCTCGCTCTGACGTTGCTCGCGCAATGATGTCGCCAGGTTGCCTGTCTGCGTGACGGCGAGGCCTAGTAGTCCGCAAAAGCTGAGTCCAATGATCGCGTATATGCGATGTGCAAGAGAGATTCTTAGCTTCATTCTGCAGTATCACCAGATTTGATCAGGCGCCCGGCTTTGGCCGTGCATGGTATCGCTGGGACTGCGCGCATCCGAGGCGCGTGCCATGAAGCGGAGTATCTATTGGCTCAAATGTAAGGTCGGTAAACTCGCCTATCGGAATCCGGCATCCCGCAGAATATCGAGGCGCTCCGCTATTACCTGGATCTCTCCAGGACGCTGCCTCACCGGCCAACTTTTCCGCGCAGCATCGGCTGCTGGCCGCCGAAGCCGGGTCGTTGAGTTAAGTCAATATCTGCTCGCGAATTCGCTCATAGCATTGAAACCATAAGAGTGATCACGGCGAGATCTGTCGGCACGCGAGTTTTGCAGTACCGCCTGCTCTTCTCGATCGTTTCGTGATCAGCGGAAAATATTCTCGGAGGAACGTCCATGGATGAAATCACCCACTTTATTGTTATACCGTATGATCGCGCCGATCAGGAGCTGGTCGCGGGTCAACAGCTCAAGTGCGCTACTCCTTCCTCAGCGATAGAGCACGCGAAGCATCTTTGGAAAACTATCGGGCATGCCGGCGCCGTCGCATTGGTCAGCACCGGCTACCCGGAGCGCAAGACCACCGTGCTCAGGAAGTTCGGCATGGTGCCGGACGATCAGATCGACGAAGCGTGTCAGCTCGTCGCATCGGCATGATTTGTACGAGGCAACTCGCCGGCTGAAGCGGCAGCTCCCCCCGGAACACGTATCTCGGTCTCATGTGGCGCGGGCCGTTCCCGCCGACCCGCTTCATCTGGTTCGCGCTTGATGCCATTCACGCATCAAGCGCTTCGTTGAGCGACGCCGTCACCTCGTCCATCGATCGCAAGCCATCGACGTCCCTCAGAATTCCTTGTGCGCGGTAGTAGGTAATCAGTGGTTCGGTTTGTGCCCGATATTCCGCCAAACGAACTCTCAGCGCAGATTCGTTATCGTCCGCCCTCACATTGCCGCTGGCCATCGCTTCGGTTGCTCGGTTGAGAATGCGTCCCAGAAGCGATGCTTCGTCGACTTTCAACTGCAATACCCAGTCAAGCCTAAGACGGTCCGCCCGCAAGAGATCGTCCAGCGCTTCGGCCTGGGCAACGGTGCGTGGAAAGCCGTCCAGAATAAATCCGAATCTCGCGTCGGGACGGCGGATACGTTCGGCAACTATGGCGACGACGAGCTTATCGGAAACGAGTTCACCGCGTTCCATGGTCGCTTTCACCTGCATGCCAACCGGTGTCCCTGCCGAGACAGCAGCGCGCAGCATGTCCCCCGTCGACAATGCAGGAATGTCCAACTGTTTCGCCAAGCGGACCGCCTGAGTTCCCTTCCCGGACCCAGGGGGCCCCAACAACACGAGTCTCACTCTCGTTTCTCCTTCGATAGCGATAGTCAGATATTTTGCCCGATGCGTTCGGCTGCGGCAGTTCGGACCTACGCGCCCTTCTTGTTCTGCCGGTTCTGCACGAGGTCGTCGACCACGGCGGGATCGGCCAGCGTCGAGGTGTCGCCGAGGCTCGACGGCTCGTCCTCGGCGATCTTGCGCAGGATGCGGCGCATGATCTTGCCGGAGCGGGTCTTCGGCAGGCCGGGCGCGAACTGGATCAGGTCCGGCGAGGCGATCGGGCCGATGTCCTTGCGGACCCAGGCGACCAGCTCCTTGCGCAAGGCCTCGGTCGGCTCGGTGCCCTTCATCAGCGTGACATAGGCGTAGATGCCCTGGCCCTTGATGTCGTGCGGATAGCCGACCACGGCGGCTTCCGACACCGCCTCGTGCGCGACCAGCGAGCTCTCGACCTCGGCGGTGCCCATGCGGTGGCCGGACACGTTGATGACGTCGTCGACGCGGCCGGTGATCCAGTAGTAGCCGTCGGCATCGCGCCGGCAGCCGTCGCCGGTGAAGTACTTGTTCTTGTAGGTCGAGAAATAGGTCTGCTCGAAGCGGGCGTGGTCGCCATAGACCGTACGCATCTGGCCCGGCCATGACCTGGTCAGGCAGAGATTGCCCGAGGTCTCGCCCTCCAGCGTCTTGCCGTCGGCGTCGACGATCTCGGGCACCACGCCGAAGAACGGCCGCGTCGCCGAGCCCGGCTTCAGCTTGGTGGCGCCCGGCAGCGGCGTGATCAGGATGCCGCCGGTCTCGGTCTGCCACCAGGTGTCGACGATCGGGCAGCGGTCGTCGCCGACCACGCGATGGTACCACTCCCAGGCTTCCGGATTGATCGGCTCGCCGACCGAGCCGAGCAGCCGCAGCGACTTGCGCGAGGTCTTCTTCACCGGCTCGTCGCCGCCCTGCATCAGCGCGCGGATCGCGGTCGGTGCGGTGTAGAAGATGTTGACCTTGTGCTTGTCGACCACGTTCCAGAACCGCGAATTGTCCGGGTAGTTCGGCACGCCCTCGAACATCAGCGTGGTCGCGCCGTTACAGAGCGGCCCGTAGAGGATGTAGCTGTGGCCGGTGACCCAGCCGACGTCGGCGGTGCACCAGTAGATGTCGCCGTCGTGATAGTCGAACACGTATTGATGCGTCATCGACGCGAACACCAGATAGCCGCCCGAGGTGTGCAGCACGCCCTTCGGGGTGCCGGTCGAGCCCGAGGTGTAGAGGATGAACAGCGGGTCCTCGGCATGCATGTGCTCGGCCGGGCATTCCGTCGTCACCATGGCGGCGGCCTCGTGGTACCAGAGGTCGCGGGTCGGGTTCATGTCGATCTTGCCGCCGGTGCGCTTCACCACCACGACCCAGTCGACGCCGCCGGTCTTGGCGATCGCGGCATCGACATTGGCCTTCAGCGGCACCTTCTTGCCGCCGCGCAGGCCCTCGTCGGCGGTGATGATCACCTTGGAATCGCAGTCCTTGATGCGCTGGGCGAGGCTGTCCGGCGAGAAGCCGCCGAACACCACCGAGTGAATCGCACCGATCCGCGCGCAGGCCAGCATGGCGTAGGCCGCTTCCGGAATCATCGGCAGATAGATCGTGACGCGGTCGCCCTTCTTGACGTTCCGGGTGCGCAGGATGTTGGCCATCCTGCAGACTTCGTCATGCAGCTGGCGGTAGGTGATGTGCTTGGACTCGGAGGGATCGTCGCCCTCCCAGATGATCGCGGTCTGGTCGCCGCGCTTCTCGAGATGGCGGTCGATGCAGTTCCAGGCGACGTTCAGCACGCCGTCCTCGAACCATTTGATCGAGATGTTGCCGGGCGCGAAGGAGACGTTCTCGACCTTGGTGTAGGGCTTGATCCAGCCGATCCGCTTGCCGTGCTCGGCCCAGAAGCCGTTCGGGTCCTTGACCGAGTGCGCGTACATCTCGCGATATTTGGCGTCGTTGACATAAGCGCGCTTGGCCCACTCGGCCGACACGTCATATGTCGTTTCCAGTGCAACGGGCTCTGCGTAGTTCTTTTTCATAAGACAGCCTCCCTGAGGGCGACCCAATACCTCATACGGTCGGCGCCGGTTTGATCCCCGTCAAAAACAGCGCTCGCATGGGCTCCCCTGTGGCTACAGCTCCCTCGTTGCGCTGCTACGGACGCCAACCGTTTCCCATTTTTGACCTGCATCAAGACCTTCCCGGCCCCGTCGTACATACCTAGTGCCGCTTCAATAGCGCCTTGTCGTGAGCGAGATCGCCTCACGATCACATGTACCCGACTTTCACCATGCAGGAATATCGATCCGCTCAGCGCGGATTCGACATTCTTCTACAACGCTGAGGGGACCGTGAAGTGAGCAACTACAAAACGATAGAGCAAGACCCAAACTATCAGGAACTCGTTCGTCGACGTTCTTCGCTTGGGTGGACGTTGTCTCTGATCATGTTGATCATATACTTCGGCTTCATCCTCCTCGTCGCATACGCGCCAAAATTCCTGGGCACCCCAATTGGCGCCGGCGTGACGACCATCGGCATCCCGATCGGCCTCCTGGTTATCCTTTCGGCGTTTCTCCTGACCGGCATTTACGTCAACCAGGCCAACTCCAAATATGACTCACTGATCCGTCAGATCGTCGGGGCGCGCCGCTCATGAAGAAGCTCACTTACCTGTTCATCGCTCTATCAGTCTGCTTTCCTGCGGTCGCGCTCGCGGCCGGGACCATCGATGGCGGCACCAAGCAAGCCGTCAATTGGGCGGCCATCGGCATGTTCATCGGCTTCGTCTCCCTGACGCTTGCGATCACCTACTGGGCGTCAAAACGGACGGTGTCGGCTGCCGACTTCTACTCTGCCGGCGGCGGCATCTCGGCTGGACAGAATGGCCTTGCGATTGCCGGCGACTATATGTCCGCGGCTTCGTTCCTCGGCATTTCGGGCCTTGTCTACACGTCAGGGTACGACGGCCTGATCTACTCCGTGGGTTGGCTGGTTGGCTGGCCCGTGGTCACGTTCCTGATCGCCGAACAATTGCGCAACCTTGGCAAGTTCACATTTGCAGACGTCGCCTCGTTTCGACTCGGACAGACGCGAATCCGGATCCTTGCTGCATGCGGCTCGCTGGTCACCGTCGCCTTCTACCTGATCGCGCAGATGGTCGGCGCCGGCAAGTTGATCCAGCTGCTTTTCGGACTGGACTACTGGATCGCCGTCATCCTGGTCGGCGGCCTCATGATGATCTACGTGACCTTTGGCGGCATGAAAGCCACGACCTGGGTACAGATCACCAAGGCGATACTGCTCTTGTTCGGCGCGACGTTCATGGCCGGCGCCGTACTCTACAGGTTCGGATTCAGCCCGGAAGCGCTGTTTGCCAAGGCAACCGTGGTGCATCCGAAGAAGGTCGCCATCATGGAGCCGGGAAGCCTGATTTCGAATCCATTGTCGGCGATCTCGCTTGGCATCGCCCTCATGTTCGGAACCGCCGGTCTTCCGCATATTCTGATGCGTTTCTTCACTGTGAAAGATGCTCAAGCCGCGCGAAAATCGGTGTTCTATGCGACTGGCTTCATCGGCTATTTCTATATTCTGACCTTCATTATCGGCTTCGGCGCCATTACGCTGGTCTCGACCGATCTGACATTCCTCGATGCGGGCATTCTTGAGAAGACCAAGAGCGGCATTGCCGCCATCAGGGGTGGATCGAATATGGCCGCCATCCACCTTGCCGATGCAGTTGGCGGCAACATGTTCCTCGGGTTCATTTCTGCAGTCGCATTCGCGACCATTCTCGCGGTGGTCTCGGGGTTGGCTCTCGCCGGCGCATCCTCCATCAGTCATGACATCTACGCGATGGTGATCAAGGGAGGCCACGCCAATGAGCAAGACGAGGTTCGCGTCTCAAAGATCGCGACGCTGTTCCTGGGCGTGCTGGCGATCATTCTTGGCATAATCTTCGAGAACCAGAACGTCGCCTTCATGGTCGGCCTGGCCTTCGCCATCGCGGCGTCCTGCAATTTCCCGGTCCTGGTGATGTCGATCTTCTGGAAGGATCTCACGACCAGAGGCGCATTGGTCGGCGGTTTCCTCGGCCTGACGAGCGCGGTCGTCGGCGTGCTGTTGTCGCCCGCAGTCTGGGAGGCGACATTCGGATTCGCCAAGGGATCGGCGCCGATCAAGTTGGACAATCCAGCCTTGTTCTCGATGTCCATTGCGTTTGTCACGATCTGGCTGGTCTCGATCCTGGACCGCAGCATGCGAGCCGGCGCGGACCGCAGGGGCTTTGACGCGCAGTTTGTACGGAGCCAGACCGGCATTGGTGCAGCCGACGCCACCACGCACTGAGATACGGACCGGCGAGTTGATGCATCGCGCAAGCGCAAAGGCACCATGGTGAATGCCCAAGGCTTTCGATGCTGCAAATCCACCGTTCGATCGTCTGACGCTGCACGAAGTGGAAACACTTCGTGCGGCGTTGGACATCATATACTTTAGCCCTGACGAACTGATTATCGGGCAGAATACTCCGGCTGAATTCCTCTTCGTCGTCATCAAGGGCACAATTGAAGTGCGAGACGGCGGCGATCTGCTGGCCCTGCTCGGCCCCAAGGATAGTTTTGACAGCCGAGCACTCGTTCATGGAAGGAGCGGTCACGCGTTCGTCAGTCGCGACGAAACTCTGTGCTACGCCGTTCCAAAAGCCACTATCCTTGACCTGATTCAGAGCAACCCGCGATTTGCTTCATTTTTCTACCGCGACATCTCGCTGAAACTCGACAACTTCGTCAAAGACCAGGAGGAGCAGCGCTACGGATCAACGATGCGGGCGCGCATCTCCGAGCTGTTCATGCGCCCTGCCACCTTTATCGACGCGGGGGATACCATCGAGACCGCGGGCCATGTGATGCATGACGCCGACAGCAATGCATTGCTCGTTCGCGATGGGGAACGCACAGGCATCGTCACCGGCATGAACCTATCGAAAGCCGTGGTTCTCCGTCGCCAGTCGATTCGAGCCCCCGTGCGTGACCTCGCGCATTTTGATCTGGTCACACTGAAGTCTGACGACCTAGTATCCACCGCACTCGTCTTGATGACCAAACTGAACAAGCGGCGCATTGCGATTCGCGAAGGTGACCGCTTCATTGGAATCCTGGAAGATATCGACGTACTCGGATTCCTTGCCGGCAGCGCGCAGCTTCTGGCTGGACGCATCGAGCGCGCCGCGTCTCGCGACGATCTACTGGTCGCGGCGCGCGAAACCGCGGCCCAGGTACGTACCCTGCGTCGTCAAGGCGTCGCTGTCGAATTGATCGGCGAAATCATATCCGACCTAAATCAACGGCTGTTTTCCAAGCTATTCGAGATGCTCGCCCCGGCAGAGTTTCGCAGCAGCGGCTGCCTCATCGTTATGGGCAGCGAAGGACGCGGCGAGCAAACAATACGCACAGACCAGGACAATGGCATCATCCTGCGCAATTCCGTCGATCAAGCGCAATTGAATACGTTCCGATCCCAGTTCTCCGGTGCGTTGGCCGAATTTGGCTTCCCACCGTGCCCCGGACAGGTCATGGTGAGTAACCCCACCTGGTCGAAGCCGCTCTCGGAGTATCTGGCGGACTTTCGCAGCTGGCTCGCGCTACCCGACGCGACATCTCATTTGAACCTTGCGATCTTTTATGATGCGCGATGCGTCGCGGGCGATCCTGCGCTGCTGGCGGAAGCCAAGACAAGTCTGATTGAGCTGGTACGTGGCGAGCAGGCATTCCTCGCGCACTTCGCCCGCGCGATCGACCTGTTCGCCACACCGATAGGCCTGTTCAAGAACTTGATCACGTCCGAGGCCAATGGCGACGCGCTTGATCTCAAGAAGGGCGGCATTTTCCCGGTCGTCCACGGCGTTCGCAGTCTCGCCCTCGAGCAGGGCTTGATGGAAACCGCCACTGACAGGCGCATCGCGCGGCTGCGCGATATGGGCGTCTTGCGCGACGACTTCGCTCGCGAGCTCACCCAGGCCTTTCGATTCATGCTGATGCTGAGGCTCGATGGGCAGCTGGCGGCATCGGCCGGCGCCTCCGGCACGCTGGTGCGGCCATCATCGTTGTCGAGCATGGAGCGTGACCTCCTGCGCGATGCGTTCCATATCGTTAAAGAGTTTCGCGACCAAATTAGCCGTCATTTTAACCTTGGTATGTTTTGACGTGATCCCTCGCGCGATCAAACGTCTGTTTCACCAGGCTTCGATAGGTGACCAGTCCTATCGGTTCATGTTCGAGCGTGACACCACGGATGAGGTCGTCGCGATCGATTGCGAAACGACCGGCTTGAGCATTCGTTCGGCCGAGATCGTAAGCGTCGCTGCAATCAAGATCAGGGGCAACACGATCCTGACCAGTGAGCGCTTCGAGGAGGTCGTGCAGCCCGATGCAGGCATGCAGGCCGATGCAATCCGGGTACATCGCCTCCGCCTGGCCGACGTTGCAATGGGACATCCAATCCGGAAGTTGCTGCCGCGCTTCCTGCACTTTGTCGGTGGCCGCCCCCTCGTCGGTTACTACCTGGACTTCGACATTGCGATGCTGAACAAGTATATCCTACCCTTTCTTAGCATCGAACTGCCGAATCCCCGCATTGAGGTCTCCGAGCTTTACTACGAACGGAAGTACGGCGACGCGCCGCAGAACACTTCCATCGATCTCGCGTTTGCCTCAATCCTCAAGGACCTCGACATCCCGCAGCTTGACCAGCACGACGCCTTCAATGACGCTCTGATGACGGCCATGATGTATGTCGCACTACGTGACAAGAAGAGGAGAGGAAGTAGAATTCCCCGCTTGCGCACCCACACCGTATTCGATCCAACCGGCGGTTAGGTCGACGGTCGGGTCACGGCGGGCCGGAGGAGCCGGATTCGGCTGTCGGAACCACGCAAGTAAGACTCGCCTGCGGCGGCAACGATTCAGCATCGTCGGGAGGGAGCTGGCACTGCTTGCCTGGCAATTGAGATAGCGCAAAGCCGGAGCGCCGAAACCGGGATAGCCAACCCAGATGCGGAGGGATGGTGAATGCGACCGGACTTAGCAATTGCCTACGGACAGGATCGGCTGCCCCGCTATACGAGCTATCCGACCGCGCCGCACTTCGGCTCCGCGATCGGTGTTGCAGATTATCGGAGATGGCTCAGATCCATTCCCACGCGGCTCCCCGCCTCGATCTACCTGCACGTACCATTCTGCCGATCCATGTGCTGGTACTGCGGCTGCCACACCTCGGTGACAAGGCGAGATGATCCAATCGCTCTTTATGCTTCCGGCTTGCGCACCGAGGCACACCTGGTCGCCGAAGCCGTCGGCCAGCGCCTTCCGGTCTCGCACATCCACTTCGGCGGCGGCACGCCGACGATCATGGCGCCGGAAACCTTCGCCGATCTCGTCGGCGCGTTGCGCTACTCCTACTTCGTGCTGCCTGATGCCGAGATTGCGGTCGAGATCGATCCGCGCACCCTCACAGAGCCGATGGCCGAGGCGCTCGGCTTCAGCGGCGTCAACCGCACAAGCCTCGGCGTGCAGAGCTTCGATCTCGATGTCCAACGCGCCATCAACCGCATGCAAAGCTTCGAGCAGACCGCAACATGTGTCGAACGGTTACGGCGGGCCGGCATCGACAAGCTCAACTTCGATCTCCTCTATGGGCTGCCGCTCCAGACCGTGGATTCGTGCCTGGATACGGTCGCCAGATGCATCAAACTCCGTCCCGACCGCTTCTCGGTGTTCGGCTACGCGCACATCCCGTCGTTCAAGAAGCATCAGCGCGCGATCGATGAAAGCACGCTGCCTGGCAGCGCCGACCGCCATCTGCAGTCAGCAGCGATTGCGGATGCCCTCGTCAGCGCCGGCTATGTGCGGATCGGTCTCGATCACTTCGCTCTTCCAGATGACAGTCTTGCCGTGGCAAAGCGGGACGGCCGGCTGCGCCGCAACTTCCAGGGTTACACGGACGATTGCGCCGAAACGCTGATCGGCCTCGGCGCCAGCGCCATCGGCCGCACGCCACATGGCTTCGTGCAGAACGTCGTTGCGACGCGCGATTATCTGGCTCGCGTCGCCGAAGATCGGCTCGCCACCGTCAAGGGCTACGCGTTCACGGAGGACGATCGCTTCAGAGCCGACATCATCGAGCGCATCATGTGCAATATGGCCGTCGACCTGTCGGAAATCGCTCGATCGCACGGCCGCGATCCGCAGAGCGCAATCGTCGATCGAAAGCGGCTCGAGAGCTTGATCGCGGACGGCGCGATCACCATGGACGACGACCGGATATTCGTGAGCGGCGGCGCGGAATTCCTGGTCCGCAGCGTTGCGTCCGCGTTCGACGCTCATCTGGGACGGGCTGTGGCCACGCACAGCCGGGCTGTCTGACAGCATCCAGAAAACCAGCACATTTCCACGAAGTTGCGCTGGCTCAAATCGCAAGAGCGCCCGACATGCTCGAATGCTCTTGTTAGGACGAGCGACCCATCTTCCCCAGGGGTTATCTCGATACTCGATGCCCGGCCGCTTCGGCCGGGCTTCTTTTTTGGATTACTGCGCCAGCGACGTGGTTTTGACATAGCCGGGGTCCACTTTCGCGTGACGCCGCCCGATGGCCCGGATTGGTACGCATCTTTGCGCTGGCTCAAGCCATCCCGGTCATATTGGCTCCTTAAGATGGAACGGATGGACGGCGTTCGAGGTCATCCCTGAACTCCTCGGGAGAGCGACATGCAATTGACGACGGCTCCAAACGAACAAGCACGTACGGATGATCTTGAGTTGCTCGACCGCTACTGGCGGGCCGCCAACTACCTTTCCGTCGGCCAGATCTACCTGCTTGCGAACCCCCTGCTGAGGGAACCGCTGAAACCCGAGCACATCAAGCCGCGTCTCCTTGGACATTGGGGCACGACGCCGGGGCTCAACTTCATCTATGCTCATCTCAATCGCGTGATCCGCGGCTCCGATCTCAACGTCATCTACGTCTGCGGGCCCGGCCATGGCGGCCCCGGCATGGTCGCCAACACCTATCTCGAAGGCACCTACACGGAAATCTATCCGGAGGTTACGCGCGACACGGATGGCCTGCGAAAGCTGTTCCGTCAGTTTTCCTTCCCCGGCGGCATTCCCAGCCACGCCGCGCCGGAAACGCCCGGATCAATCCATGAGGGTGGCGAGCTCGGCTATGCACTGGTCCATGCTTTTGGTGCGGCACTCGACAACCCTGACCTGATCGTCGCCTGCGTGGTCGGCGACGGCGAGGCCGAGACCGGCCCGCTCGCTGCGTCCTGGCATTCCAACAAGTTCCTCAATCCGGTAAATGACGGCGCGGTGCTGCCGATCCTCCACCTCAACGGCTACAAGATTGCCAATCCGACAATATTGGGCCGGATGACCGACGAGGAAGTCCGCAGCCTGTTCGCCGGTTATGGCTACGCGCCGTTGTTTGTCGAAGGCGAGGACCCGCATGCGATGCATCGGCTGATGGCCGACACGCTCGACAGCGCGCTCGCGAGCATCCGTGCGATCCAGCAACCAGCACGCCAAACAGCTTCGGGCTTGCAGCGCCCGAAATGGCCGATGATCGTGCTGCGAAGCCCGAAGGGCTGGACCGGACCGAAGGAAGTCGACGGATTGAAAGTCGAGGGATTTTGGCGCGCGCACCAGGTGCCGATCGCCGACCCGCGAGGCATTCCTGAGCATCTGAAATTGCTCGAACACTGGATGAGGAGCTACGAACCGGACCAATTGTTCGACGCCGACGGGCGGCTTGTACCGCAGCTACAACAACTCGCGCCGCTGGGCGACCGCCGGATGGGTGCCAATCCACATGCCAATGGCGGACTGCTCAAGCGCGAGCTCAAACTGCCGGATTTCCGGGCCCATGCCGTCGACGTTCCGCGTCCCGGCGGGGTCGTCGCCGAAGCGACCCGCGAGCTCGGCAAGCTCCTGCGCGAAGTGGTCGCGCTCAATGCGGGCGCACGCAATTTTCGCATCATGGGTCCCGATGAAACCGCCTCCAACCGGCTCGATGCGGTCTTCGAGGTCACCGACCGGGTCTGGATGGAAGGGATCGAGCCTTACGACGTTCACCTCGCGCATGACGGGCGTGTGATGGAAGTATTGAGCGAACATCTCTGCCAAGGCTGGCTTGAGGGCTATCTGCTCACCGGGCGTCACGGCTTCTTCTCCTGCTACGAGGCCTTCATCCACATCGTGGATTCGATGTTCAACCAGCACGCCAAATGGCTGAAAGTGTCACGCGCGCTGCCATGGCGGCGTCCGATCGCCTCGCTCAACTACCTCCTCACCTCGCATGTCTGGCGGCAGGATCACAACGGTTTCAGCCACCAGGATCCGGGCTTCGTCGATCTCGTCACCAACAAGAAGGCCGACATCGTGCGTGTCTATTTCCCGCCCGACGCAAATACCCTGCTCTGGGTCGCCGATCACTGCCTGCGCACCTATGACCGCATCAATGTCATTGTCGCCGGCAAGCAGCCGTCGCCGCAATGGCTTCCGATGCGCGAAGCGATCACCCATTGCGAGGCCGGCATCGGCATCTGGAAATGGGCCGGCACCGAGGCGCCGAATCGCGAGCCCGACGTGGTGATGGCCTGCGCCGGCGACGTTCCCACACTGGAAACGCTCGCCGCTGTCGATCTCCTGCGCAAGGCGCTGCCTGATCTCAGGATCCGCGTGGTCAATGTCGTCGACCTGATGACGCTGCAACCGCAGGAGCAGCATCCTCACGGCCTGTCCGATCGCGACTTCGACGGCCTGTTCACGCGGGACAAGCCGGTGATCTTCGCCTATCACGGCTACCCCTATCTGATCCATCGCCTGACCTACAACCGCGCCAACCATGCCGGCATGCATGTGCGCGGCTTCGCCGAGGAAGGCACCACCACGACGCCGTTCGACATGGTCGTCTTGAACCAGCTCGATCGTTTCCATCTCGCGATCGAAGCGATCGAGCGGGTGCCGCGCCTCGACATTGCTGCCGCCCACGTGAAACAACAATTCCGCGACAAGCTCATCGAGCACACGCGCTATGTGCGCGAACATGGCGAGGACATGCCGGAGATCCGCGACTGGGTTTGGCCGGGCCGCGCAGACGGCGAAGCGTCGCAGTAAGCGCGAGGAAGGCCGCCGATGTCCGACAATGTCCTGGTTCTCAACGCCGGTTCATCCAGCATCAAGTTCGGCCTGTTCGACATCGGAGCGGCCGACCCGGAGCTGAGGTGCAAGGGCTTGCTCGACGAGCAGGAGAAGGCGCCGCGCATCGTGGTGACCGACCCATCGGGCAAGCAGTTGTTCGAGAAACGCCGCTCCGGCGACGAAATGACCGATCACGGCCTGCTCGCCGATATCTTCAGCTGGCTCGATGATTATCGCGGAACCGAACAACTCGTCGCCGCGGGCCATCGTATCGTGCATGGCGGGCGCGAGTTTTCCGGTCCCGTCATGCTTGATGAACGAATCATCACGGCGCTCGACGCACTGACGCCGCTGGCGCCGCTGCATCAGCCACGCTGTCTCGCCCCGGTCCGGGCAGTGCAATCCCTGCGGCCCGGACTAACGCAGATCGCCTGCTTTGACACCGCCTTTCATCATGGCCTGGTGCCGCCTGCCAGCCGCTTCGCCGTTCCTCGGAGCCTCGAAGAGCGCGGTATCCGCCGCTACGGATTCCACGGACTTTCCTTCGAATATGTCGCAGACCGCCTCGCAACGCTCGCGCCGACGCAGACACGTACGGTGGTCGCGCATCTCGGCAACGGCGCCAGCCTCTGCGCCCTGCACCATGGCAGGAGCGTCGACACTACGATGGGTCTAACTCCACTCGACGGCCTTGTGATGGGGACGCGCTGCGGAACCATCGATCCTGGGATTCTGCTCTACTTGATGCAGGAAGAGAGGATGTCGGTCGATGCGGTGCAGCACCTGTTGTACGAAGGCTCGGGCCTGCTCGGTGTCTCAGGGGTGTCGGCCGACATGCGCACCCTGCTAACAAGCCGCGAGCCTGCCGCGCGCGAAGCCATCGAGCTCTTCACCTTCCGTGTTGCCGCCGAAGCCGCCGTAATGGCAAACACGATGGCCGGCCTCGACGGCTTGATATTCACCGGCGGCATCGGCGAACACGCGGCCGAGATCAGGCAGCAAATCTGCGACCGCCTTGCCTGGCTCGGTGTCCGGCTCGATCCGGCGGCAAATGCGAAGGGGGCGGCGCGCATCACAGCTCCAGGCAGCCTGATGGACGTGTTGGTCGTTCCGACCAACGAGGAGGCGAGTATTGCGCGGCACTGCCGCCGATTGCTCGTTGCTGGCCTCTAACCTCTCACCCGGCTTCCCGGCGGCGCCGCCACGAGCCGCCGGCCTCCGCTCGCTCAGGCTCCGGATTCCTGCATGATGCGGTCAATCTCGGCGAGGAGCTGGCGAAGCTCATCGACTGAGAAGGTTTCAAGGATGTCCGCGATCTGCTCCCGCAATTTGATTTGCTCGTTTACTAGCCTGAAACTGTCCCGGTCATTCTGTGCCATTGCTCCCCTCGGCGTAATCGGGCCGGGAGCGTCCCGGCTGTCGGCCGCCGGCATGTCATCATGATGCAGCGGCGCCAGCGCCGACGTAGCGCAGCTGAATGCGTTTATCACTTAAGGGAAAGTACTTAGTTCCCGCGTCCAATGCGACGTACCCTGGCACTCATGCCGCCGACGATGTCCACGTGACGAGCTTGCGCGCCAATGCACCGAAAGCATTATCGAAGGCGGTCGCGGCACTCTCGGGCGAGAGAGCCGCGAGGGGGGCGCTTTCCTCGAACAATTGTGCCGCCTTGATCTGCCCGTCGGGGCCCACGATTTTCGCCGACAGCGCCATAACCGCCTTCGGCTGCGGCCCGAGCGCGATCTCGAAGCGCCGCAGGTCGATCAGCAGGCGCGGGACGCCTTCAACGGAACTGTCGGCGCGCAACGGCGCGTGAGAAATGTCATAATTTTCAAAGCTCTGCTGGAGGCGCGCCTGCAGCAGCACCGGCAAGCTGTCGCTCCATTGTGCGTCCGCGAAGCCGGCGACGTCCTCGTCGGGCGTAAACAGGAAGCGCTGCGTTTGCAGGCGCGCGATCGCGGTCGGCTCCGCCATCGCCATGGGGGAAGGCAACGATCCGCCGTGCTGCGGACCGAATTCCGCAACGGCGTGAAGATCGTAGACAACCTTGCGGGGCGCGACGGCTCCGCTCGTCATGCGCTCCAGCCCCGCCACTATGCCGTCGAGCTTCGGGGTGTTGCGTGCCAGGCCTTCGGCGAAAGTGCCGAGGTTCTCAATAGTGCTGTGCAGCGGCGCGGAATTCTCCGACAGGACGGCATCGACCCGGCGTAGCGCATCGCGCGCCGCCTGCGTCATGCTCCGCCCGGCGCCCTTTTCGGCCACCAGCGGTGCGCGCGCCGGCGGTGCCGCGGGATCGTCACCTCCCTCGAGCGCGATCACCGGAACGCCGGTCAGGCCTTGGAAATCAACACCGACGCGCGTGTCGCTATGCACCGGCGTGCGCTCGGCGACGGCGATCGTGGCGTGAACCTCGCGAGGGCGTTCCGGCACCAGTTCGAGCGCAGTCACCTCGCCAACACGGATGCCGTTGAAGAGCACGCCTGCACCCACGAGAAGCCCGGGCACGGGATCCGTGAAGACGAGGTGGTAGCTCTCCCGCTTGCCGATACCTCCGACGTTGTTCAGCCAGTAGACGAAGCCAAACACGGCGACGATCGCCGACAATACGAATGCACCGACGACAATATAGGGCGCGCGAATTTCCATATCTATCTCTCTTGCCTAGGTGCCAAAGCCAAGCGTCTGGGCCCGGGCACCGTGAAAGTAAGCCTTGACCCAGGGATGGTCGGATTCGAGCACTGATGACAGCGGCCCGACCGTTACGATCCGCCCGTCGGCGAGTGCGGCGACCCGATCGCAAATAGCCTGCAAACTGTTGAGGTCGTGCGTGACCATGAATACGGTGAAGCGCAGCGTACGGTGCAATGTTCGAATCAGGGCGTCGAACTCGCCCGCCGCGATTGGATCGAGGCCCGAAGTCGGCTCGTCCAGGAACAGCAGGGCAGGATCCAACGCGAGCGCCCGGGCGAGCGCGACCCGCTTGGTCATTCCGCCGGAAAGTTCGGAAGGAAACTTGTCGCCATCCGCTCGGGAGAGGCCCACCATCTCCAGCTTCGCATCTGCGATCTCATCGAGAAGCCGTGGCGAAAGGTGCGCATTCTCACGCAGAGGAAACTGAACATTCTGTCGCGCCGTCAAGGCGGAGAAGAGCGCCCCTTGCTGGAACAGGATTCCCCAGCTGCGCTCGCCCTTCCTGACATTTGCGAAGTCGATCTGTCCGCCGCGCCTCGGCAGCAGCCCGACCAGGGTTCGCATCAGCACGGATTTACCGCCGCCCGACGCACCGACGAGGCCGAGGATCTCCCCTTCCCTCACGTCGAGATTGAGATGGTTGAGGATCGTCTTGTTGCCGAAGCCGACCACCAGATTGCGGATATGAATCGCGGTCGAGCCGGTCATGACTACATCCCGATCGAGGCAAAGAAGACGGCGAACAGCCCGTCGAGCACGATGACCAGGAAGATCGATTTCACGACCGATGCAGTCGTCTGCTGCCCCAGCGACTCCGCGCTTCCCTTGACACTCAAGCCCTCCATCGCCGCGACGAGCCCGATCACCAGCGCCATGAATGGCGCCTTGATGATGCCGACCTCGAAATGCGTGACGGAAACCGCCTCATGGAGGCGTGCGATGAAGATGGCGGGACTCATGCCGCCGTAGAGCCAAGCGATAAGTCCGCCGCCATAGAGGGCCGCGAGCGAGCCGATAAAGGCAAGGACAGGCAGCGCCACGACGAGCGCCAGTACCCGCGGCAGGATTAGCACCGCGATCGGATCGAGCCCCATGGTGCTCAGCGCGTCGATCTCCTCGCGCATCTTCATTGCACCGATCTCGGCCGTGTACGCACTGCCCGATCGTCCGGCCACCATGATGGCGACGATCAGCACGCCGATTTCGCGCAACACCAGGATGCCGACCATGTCGACGACATAGGATTCGGCGCCGAAACGGCGGAAATGGAAGATTCCCTGCTGAGCGATGATGGCGCCGATCAGGAACGTGATCAGCGCCATGATCGGCACGGCTTGCCATCCCACCCGACCGAGCTGATACACGGTCGACGTCAGTCGAAACGACCGGGGATGCTTGACAACGCCGAATAACGCCGCGCTGAACGCACCAAGCATGTGCAGGAAGCCAGCCGAATCGGTCACAAGCCGCCTGCTCCCGCGGCCGAGTTGATCGAGCCTTTCCAGCAGAGGATTGACCGATCCGTGGTCGGTGGGCTCGGAACGGTTTAGCCCTCGCACCTCATCCAGCAGATCGCCATACGCACCGTCCGCGCCAGTCAGTGCGGCTCTGGTCGTGCCGCCGCGGGCCAGCCTTTCAAGCAGCCAGGCCCCGACGGTGTCGAGCGCAGTGACGCGGCTTAGATCGATCGCTCCGATGTCCGCCCCTGCCGCGCGCGCACACACCCGCTCCAACACCTCGACATTGGCAACGTTCCAGGCCCCGCCTGCCGCAAGCACGCGCGGATCGTCTTCATTCGCTGTCAATACGGGTACGTTGAGCAACAGGCCGCCTCCGACTTAGAAGGTCAAGTATAGGAGGCCGAAGCCGGCAGAGTTTGACCCAACGCAATTGGCTCGCGGCTCGGAGCCGTTCTTGATGCAAATCAACGGCTTGTTGAGCCACAGGATTATTTGTTGCCGGATTGGCCCGGCAGCAAGGGCCCGTTAGGGAGATTGCAATGAACCGTCCAGCCTTCAGACCCCTGCAGAATACAGCATTGCCGCACTCGTTCAGGATGATCCGCCTGGAACGCGCGCGTGAACACGATCATCCCGAGGGCGAACCTGCGATCGGCTATGTTATCGTTGCTCCGCTCGACGCCGCGTCGCAGATCGATGTCGAGACCTGGAAGGCCTATCGCGAGGCCTGCCGCGTCGTTCGCCAACGGCCCGCCGAGGACGATCAGCTCGGCCACCTCGTGCATGGTCCGGGCGGCAGCTGGCGCTTCCACTATGACGTGACCGGCACGGCCGCCGACGAAGCGGGACATCATTTCGGGGACGAGCGCTTCACGCTCGGCGAATATGTCTCTGTCCGCGAGGCGGACGGCATGCATCCCTATCGTGTCGTCGCCGTCACACCGCTTTGATCGGCCCGTGCCTGATCAGGATGTCGGTCCCTACGGCATCCGCCACCGGAAGGGAAAGGTCGAGGACGACATTGACGACCCCGCGATCGTGCGGCTCCCTCGCGGCAGAGAATCCGAGCTCGTGACACATGCTCAGCATGGTCGTGTTCTCAGTCAGCACTCCACCGGACAGCCGCTTCAGTCCTTCCGACCTCGCATAGCGGATCAGGAGCTGCATGAGCGCCCATCCAAGGCCTTTGCCCTTGAGGTCGGACTGCAGCAGGATGGCGTATTCGGCGGTCTGGTAGAGTGAATCCGAGTGAAGCTGGACCGTGCCCAGCATCTCGCCGGTTTGCGAGTCCAGCGCGACGAAAGCCATCGCGCGGGCATAGTCGAGCTGGGTCAGGCGCGCAATGAACGAATGGGAGAACTTCTTCACCGCATGGAAGAAGCGCAGCCTGAGGTCCTCGATGGTCACGCGCTTGAAAAAGGATTCGACCATGGGCTCGTCTTCCGGCCGCATCGGCCGAACCGCGACACGTGAACCATCTCGCAGGCTGAGCTCGCCTTCCCATTGCGATGGGTAGGGCCGCACGGCGAGCCGGGTCTGACCGGCAAACAGCCGCACCGGCTTGCGGACCGCCACGCGCGCGTCAAGCGCCAGCACGCCCGTTTCGTCCGCCAGCAATGGATTGATGTCGAGCTCGGCAATCTCTGGAATATCGGCAGCCATCTGCGCCAGTTTGACGAGCGTAAGCGGCACGACGTCGGCAGGAACCGCGGGCACATCGCGATAGGCTGCCAGCAGTCGCGAGACCCGCGTCCGCCCGACCAGGTCACGGGCCAGGTTCATGTCGAGCGGCGGCAGCGCCAGCGCCTTGTCGTTGATCACTTCGACCGCCGTCCCGCCGCGACCAAACACGATCACCGGGCCGAAGGTGGGATCGTCGGCAATTCCGAGGATCAGTTCCCGAGCCGCACGCCGCACGATCATCGGCTGGATCGTCACCCCCTGCAGGCTGGCATCCGGGCGAGCGCTCCGGGCGCGCGCCAGCACCGTCCTCGCTGCCTCGGCGACACTTTCGCGGGTCCGTAAACCGAGGATGACGCCACCGATATCCGACTTGTGCGTGATGTCGCGCGAGAACAGTTTGACGGCGACCGCCAGCCCCCTTGCCAGGAACGGTTCAGCCTTGTCTGCGGCATCGTCGGCGTCGCAGGCAGCGACCGTGGGCACAATCGGAATACCATACGCTTCGAACAGCGCGACGATTTCGACCGGATCGAGCCATTGGCGTCCGTCCGATAACACCTGCCCGATCACGCGCTTCGCTGCCGCCGTGTTCGGCGTGAATGCCGAGGTAACGCTGGGCGGAGTTGCGGCAAGCGCGAGAGACGCTTCGTGATAGCGCACCAGATACATGAAGGCACGCACCGCATCATCCTCAGTCGGAAAATGCGGAATACCGGCAGCCTCGAAGGTCGCACTGGTACGTTTATCGGTGCCGGCCCACGCGGCAAGCACCAACGGGGCGACCGCACCGCTTTTGGCACGGCGGTCACCGACACGCCGTGCCACGGCTTCGGCGATGCTCTCAGCCGACGCGACAGCCGTTTCCACATTCATGACCAGAATGGCATCGCCATTGGCGTCCTCGAGCAGCCCGTCAAGTGCCGCGATGTAGCGCGCAGCATTCGCATCGCCGGCAATGTCGACGGGATTGCCGCGCGACCAGCTGGGCGGCAGCACCTTGTCGAGCGACGCAACCGTGTCCGCGGACAAGCTGGCGGCCTCACCACCCAGCTCCGCGAGCCGGTCGATCGCAAGGATGCCGATCCCGCCACCATTGGTCAGAAGCGTGAGGCGGTTGCCGCGCGGGACAAAGCCGCGTCCGAGGAGCTCGGCGCAATCGAACAGCTCACGCAGGTCGTATACGCGAAGCATGCCGGCGCGGCGAAAGGCTGCGTCGTACACGGCATCCGATCCGGCCAGCGCGCCGGTATGGGTGGCCGCAGCCTTGGCACCCACCGCCATCCGCCCCGATTTGACGACGATCACCGGCTTCAGCCGCGCAGCGGCGCGCGCCGCCGACATGAACTTGCGCGCATCCTTGACGCTCTCAATGTAGAGCAGGATCGCCTTGGTATGGTCGTCCTGTGCGAAATAGTCGAGCAAGTCGGCGACGTCGACATCGAGCTGATCGCCGATCGACACGATGCCTGAAAAGCCAAGCCGCCGTTCGGCCGCCCACTCGATCATCGCCGCCGCAATAGCGCCGGATTGCGAGATCAGAGCCACTCGACCGTCGGACGGGTGATCGGCCGCAAAGCTGGCATTGAGCTTGGCGCGGGGTATCATTACCCCCATGCAATTTGGTCCAATCAAGCGCACGCCGTGCATGCGCGCGATCCGCGAAATCGTCTCGGCAACCGAGCCCGGGCCATGGCCAAGGCCTGTCGACAGAATCACCGCACCAGCGATGCCGACCGCGGCGCCATCCGAGATAATCCCGGGGATCGCCGCAGCAGGCGCGGTTATGACGATAATATCTGGAACGAATGGAAGCGATTTTATGTTCGGAACGGTCTCCTCGCCGTCGATCATGGCGTAGTTTGGGTTGACCACGGCGATCCGACCGGCGAAGCCGCTCGCCTTGAGGTTCATGAGAACGGCCAAGCCAAGCGACGCTGGACGCGAACTGCCACCAACCACCGCGATAGTCCGAGGCGAAAAAACCCGCTCTAGACCAAACGTAGACATCGAACAGTCTCGCAGGGAACGAGCGGAGGCGTCTGCCGCTTCGTGCAGCGCGCCAAGGCTCGCATGACATCCTCGCGAGCAATGATACCGAGCAGATGGTGATATTTGTCGATCACGGGCAGGCTTTTGAGACGATGGGTGACCATCAGTTGCAGAACGCGCTGCAGATTGGTGTCCGGTTCGACCGAGATCACGTCGGACGACATGATCTCGTCGACTGTTGTTCCCATGCGATCGTCGTAGTGCGGCAGTATGTGATCAGTCGTGCAGGTGAACACCTTCAGCGCATCGAGCTTGGTGACGAACCCGACCACGGCATCATCACGCAAGACGGGATAGGCGTCATAATCTTCCTGTGCGAACAGGCGGTACAGATCGCCTACGGTCATTTCGGGAGCGACGCTTCGCACCGACTTCGTCATGTTGTTCGCGACAGTTTCCTGGAGGAATTCGTACATGATTGATCCCTTTGGGCTTACGACATCCGGCGGACGCGTCGCCATCTAAGGAGCAACGCGTCCGCGACGCGCTCACGCCGCCGTCTTGATGTCGATCTGCTTGCTCTGCTTGGGAGCCGGCTTCTTGACCGTGACCTTGAGCACGCCCTTGGCGATTTCCGCGCTCACGTCCTCAGCCTTGACGCCGTCGGGCAAGGCAACCGACCGCGCGAACGAGCCGAAGCTGCGCTCGATCAGATGATAGTCCTTGTCCTTTTCCTCACGCTCACTCTTCTTCTCACCACGGATCGTGAGCATGTTGTCGGCGAGGTTGAGCTGAACGTCCTTGGTCTCCAGGCCGGGCAGCTCGGCGGAAATCTCGACCGTCTTGTCGGTCTCGCTGACGTCCATGCGCGGCATCATCGCCGCCGGCGCGGCGAACGTCGAAAAATTGCGGCCGAAGCCATCGAACAGCCGGTCGATTTCCTGTTGCAGGACTGTGAAGGGGTTGGTTTCGCGCCGTGCCACGGCTCGCTCGGTTCCAACGGGAATTAGATCTTTGATCATCGGTGCCTCCTGTTGAGTCTCAGTTGCGAGGCAAACCTAGACGGGAACGCCCGATCGGCGTTGACGAGGATCAAAACAGGACCAATGCGACGTGATCAAAGAGAGGTCACGAACCTCAGCGAGTCCCCTCATGCACGCGATGATCCTGCCCGCACGCGGCGAAAGGCTGCAATATGTGGAACGGCCGGATCCCGTTCCCGGCCCGGGCGAAGTGCGCGTCAAGATCAGCGCCTGTGGAGTTTGCCGCACCGACCTTCATGTGGTCGACGGAGAGCTGCCCAACATCGCTTATCCGATCGTTCCCGGCCATGAAGTGGTTGGCCGCATCGACGCGCTGGGTCACGGCATAAGCGAAGCGCTTCTCGGTACGCGCGTCGGCGTTCCCTGGCTCGGTTCAACCTGCGGACACTGTCCGTACTGCCGAGAGGGCAAGGAAAACCTCTGCGACAATCCCATCTTCACCGGCTACACCCGGGACGGCGGCTTTGCGACCCACCTGGTGGCGGACGCGCGCTACTGCTTTCCGCTCGGCGAGCACGGTGAAGATGTCGAGCTGGCGCCCCTGCTGTGCGCAGGCCTGATCGGCTGGCGCTCGCTTGTGATGGCCGGTCGCGGCCGCAAGCTCGGCATTTACGGCTTTGGCGCGGCGGGGCACATCGCAGCGCAGATGGCTCGCTGGCAAGAGCGAGATGTCTACGCCTTCACCCGCACAGGCGACGTCGAGGCTCAGCGTTTGGCATTGTCGCTCGGCGCATGTTGGGCCGGCGCCTCCGAGGATCGGCCGCCGGTGGAGCTTGACGCCGCAATCATCTACGCGCCGGCCGGCCCCCTCGTCCCGCTTGCTTTGCGTGCGCTGCGCAAAGGCGGACGGGTGGTCTGCGCCGGCATCCACATGTCGGATATTCCAAGCTTTCCATACAGCATTCTCTGGGGCGAGCGGCAGATCGTGTCGGTCGCCAATCTCACCCGGCAGGACGGCACCGACTTTCTCAAGAGTGCAGCAAAGGCCGGCGTTCGAACACACGTCACCGTTTTCCCACTGGACCAGGCGAACGAAGCGCTCTCGCTCCTGCGTGACGGCCAGCTTGTCGGCGCGGCCGTCCTGAAGCCATGACGACGCCGGCGCCATCAGCCGACCTGAGCGCGGACGAACTTGACCAAGCCGCCGTGTTGACGTTCCTGGCCGGATCGGGCCGGTCGAACGAGGCCGTGCAGCGGATCGATACGCATTGTTCGATCATTTTCCTCGAGCCATCGCGCGCCCTGAAGATCAAGCGCGCGGTCAAGCTCCCATATCTGGACTTCTCGACGTTGGAGAAGCGCCGGCGTGCTTGCGAAAGCGAAATCACCGTCAACAAGCGCCATGCACCGTCAATCTATCGTGGGGTCGTCCCGATCACGCGTGAGCGCAATGGCCTGGCGATCGGAGGGGCGGGCCCCGTCATTGAATGGGCGGTTGAAATGGCTCGTTTTGACGAAAGCAAGGCCCTCGACCGCCTTGCGACGGGTGTCCTTGAACCCGAGCTCGGCGACGACTTGGCCGCCGTGCTGCTCGATTCTCATCGGGCTGCTGTCATCAGCGAGGGAGCGAGCTGGCTTGCCTCGCTTCCCGTGATCGTTGGTCGCAACACGGAACAGTTCCGCAGCATACCAAGCCTCGCCCGCGACCGAATCGACAAACTGCACGAGCTAAGTCATCGCGAAATGGCACGAAATCGCGAGCTCTTGCTTGCCCGTGCAGCGTCGGGGCAGGTGCGGCACTGCCACGGCGACGCACACCTCGGCAACATCGTCATGATTGAGGGCAGGCCGGTCCTGTTCGACGCGATCGAGTTTGACGCGAATATCGCGACGACGGATGTTCTGTACGATTTCGCGTTCCCTCTGATGGATCTGCTCGCGTTTGGGCGCGATGCTGTCGCCAACAGACTATTCAACAGCTACATGCAGGCCGCCTGGGCCGCACAGTCAACCGCGCTGTCCCTGCTGCCACTGTTTCTCTCAATTCGCGCTGCAATTCGTGCCAACGTGCTCTTCACCAAACAGCAGCAACATCCGCACGACCGAACAATCGCCACGATCGCGACCAGATATTTCGACCTCGCACTGCAGCTCATCGCACCTCGGCGCCCGACCCTTCTCGCGATTGGTGGAAGATCAGGCACAGGCAAGAGTGTGCTGGCACGTGACATGGCTCCCTTGATCGGGCCGCCACCTGGCGCGCTGGTCTTGCGATCAGACGTCATTCGCAAGCAGCTTCATAACGTGAGCGAGCACACGGCGCTGCCCGCGGCGACCTATACCCCCAAGGCTTCCGATCGCGTCTATCAGGTTATGCTGGAGCAAGCCGCGAAAACGCTGGCCCAAGGGGTCTCGGTAACCCTCGATGCGGCATTCCTGAACCGGGCCGAGCGTGATGCCGCGGAAGTCGTCGCCCGCAACGCTCAGGTCGAATTCCACGGCATGTTCCTGACCGCGGATCTTGCCACACGGCTGCATCGCGTGACATCGCGGCGACACGACGCCTCGGACGCGAACGCCGACGTCGTCCTGCTTCAGGAGAACATCGAGACTGGATCTATTGGTTGGAGCGTTGTCGACGCGTCCGGCACACCGGCGACCACGCTTGAACGCAGCAAGTCCCGTCTGTGAACGGTTTTACGGCGCGGATTGGCAATCGACTACCTAAGGGAAACTCCTGAATTGGTTGATGCCGTCGCGTCTGGCACCATTCCTCCGCCAACAGGAGGATTTCCATGAAACGCCGATTGACCCTTATCTTCGTCGGCAGTGCGATCCTCGCGGTCGCACTCGCTTTGTTCTGCAACTGGTACTTCCCGGACGTGATGCCGCTTGCCACGACCGAGCCGACAGTCCATGGCTGGCGGCTGGATGCCGCATTTGCTGTCTCCGCAGTCAGGTGGACTGCGGCATTTGTTGCTGCGGCATCCGCAGTGGCATTGATGCTGATGAGCGTCAGCAAGCGCCCTACAAAGCTCGAAGGGCGCTAGACGCTTCCTTTCAAAAGCGCTCGCGGCATTCGCCATCGACTCTCCAAGGGCCGGCCTAGAGCCGGCCTTTGGCTATTGGATCGTCGCGAAAATTGCTCGGATGGATCATCTTGAATCCACATCGATCCGATCGTGTCGTGACGACGACCGGTGGATGCCCTTGACTCCAGTCGATCGAACGATGCCGCGCTGCATGTCCGGGTACATGCGACAGGACGATGCGGGCACGCGTCGTGGATCCGTGAGCCATGGTGAACGGCGCATCAACCAAACCTCTCGAAGCGGTAGGCTGTCAGGCTTGTCGTCGCCATAAGCTCCAGAGACTGCCGATCAGCAAGACCCCGGTCACGAGCAAGATAGCCACAAACATTTGCACGATGTCGAACTTCAGGGAGTCACGAGCGACTAACAACGCGGTGATGAGTCCCGCGAAGGCAAGAAAAATACGAAGGATCAGACTCATGACTTCCTCCTGGAGCCGCGGGGGCCTGGCGCCGACGACCATGGCGGCGCCCATCTCATAGGCTTGGTAGTGGTTCTCGCCAGCGAGGAATTGCGACGGATCAATGCTGCAGAACATACTGTCCGGGTGCATCCTCGAGCGGCGGTCCGCCTTCTGGCGCATGAAGCGACGGCTGCGCCGGTATCCAGGCGTCTGAATGCGCCGTGAGGAAGCGAACCCATTCCAGCCACCAAGATCCCTCGCGATGCGCCGCCTTTGCGAGCCACTCGTCGGGGCCGACATAGGGCTGATCCCTCTTCTTCTCCAGGACCTGATAGGTGTGCCCCGGCTCCGAAGGCGGGGCCACTATGCCGGCATTGTGGCCACCGCTCGCCAGCGCGAAAGTGATATCGGCGTCCGCGAGCAGATGGATCTTGTGAACCGACCGCCACGGCGCCACATGATCGCGCACCGTGCCGACCACGAACATCGGAGCACGGAGATCGGACAGCGCGACCGGATGCCCGTCCACCGCATAGCGCCCCTCGGCGAGGTCATTGTCGAGAAACAGCTTGCGCAGATAGTCCGCATGCATCCGGTAAGGCATCCGCGTGGCGTCAGCATTCCACGACATCAGGTCGCTCGGAGCGGTTCGCTCGCCCATCAGATAGTCGCGGACCAGGCGCGACCAGATCATGTCGTTCGATCGAAGCAGTTGGAACGCACCAGCCATCTGCGCCGCCTCGAGCACGCCGCGTCGCCACATCATGTCTTCGAGGAACGCAACCTGGCTCTCGTTGATGAACAGCGTCAGCTCACCCGCCTCAGTGAAATCGACCTGAGCAGCCAGCAGCGTCACTGATCGCAGGCAGCCGGGCCGCTCCTCCTGCAGGCGGGCCGCGGCGATCGCGAGCAGCGTACCGCCGAGGCAATAACCCGTGGCGTGAATCGCGCGCCCGGGAGCGATCTGATTGATCGCCTCGATTGCCGCTTCGACCCCGAGCTTGCGATAATGATCGAAACCAAGATCACGGTCGGCCGGCCCGGGATTGCGCCATGAGATCGCAAACACGGTGAAGCCGCGTTCGACCATGAAGCGTATCAGGGAATTCTGCGGGGAGAGGTCGAGTATGTAATATTTCATGATCCAGGCCGGTACGATCAGCACGGGCTCCGGGCAGACATCCGCGGTCACGGGCGCGTATTGTATGAGCTCGATCAGTTCGTTTCGGTAGACGACCTTGCCCTCGGTCGTGGCGACGTCCTTGCCGACTACGAACTGAAGGGGCTCGGACGATTGGCCTCCGAACCACTTTCTGCAATCATCCAGCCAGTTGTGCCAACCCGATACGAAGTTGCCCCCACCCGAATCCATCATCTGGCGCAGCACTTCGGGGTTGCTGAGCGAGAAATTGGACGGCGCTGCGGCGTCGAGACACTGGCGGACAACGAAATCCACGATCGCTGCGTTTCCCTTCGAAACGCCATGCAATCCGCTTGCCGCCGAATGCCACCACTGCTCGCCGAGCAGGAACGCCTGGGCCATGACATTGAAGGCCGGCAATGCCCAGTCCGCGCCGGAAAACCGGTTGTCTCCCGGCTGAGGCCTGACCATGAACCAGGGCTGCCACGCAGCATGCGGCGTCGATATCATGCGCGCGAACCGCGAACCGTCGCCCAATGCCTTGAGGGCAAGCTCAAGCCGCTTGCCTGGCGACGCGGCGAGATGCAACTGCCAATCGGCGAAAGCAAGCGCGAGGCTGGCGGGAGAAAGTCCGCCGGTCCACTGCGCCATCGCCGCATGGACCAAATGGTCGATCGATCGGGCGTTGGTCAACGCCTCGCGCTCGGACAGCACGGGAGCCGATGCTCCGGCCGCAACCGAATCGTCATTGGCAGGGGCCGCCGATTGGTCGAGAATTGCATTGACTGTCACCGCTCGCCTCCTTGCCCGCGCTCGTCAGCACGAGCCTCATGCTGCCCCGGCCACCGGAACCACTCCGGCACCAAACATCGCCCGCTTAGCTGAGACGGAACCGCTGCCGACCCAGCGCCACGATCTCGCAGTCGGTCGGATGATCGCTCGCCTCGACATGCAGATTGAGATCAGGCCTTTCCGCCTTCAGGTAGTGCACCAACTCCGTCTTCTCGGTACCCGGGCCGATGATCAGCAGGTCGGTGCAACTGCCCAAGGCCTCTACAACCCTGGCGAGAAATGTCGGGTCAACCTGGACGCGACCATCGCCAATCGTGTTCGCCTTATGATGAAGATGCTGCGACGGCAAATGAGCATGCACGGCAGCCGCACTGACGCCCGTAAGCCCCACACCGAATATCTTCGCAACGAGGTGATCGATCCAGACGACCGCGCGTGTATGCGTTTGAACGGTGATCTCGCTCATGAATGACCTCCAGTGCCTGCTTTCTCTGCGTTCTCTCTCAATCGCAACGCCAGGGCCGCAAGCAGTTCCCTGCGGCTGACAATGCCGACGACAACTCCGGCGCAAATCACCGGAACCTGTGACACGTCGTAGATATCCATCTGAGCGACGACGTCGCCGATCGAGGCTTCCACATCGACGGTGATCGGCGCAGGGCTCATGATCGTCGCGACACGCAACGAGCGCATACGTTCGCGCTCCGGCGTGTTCTCCGCGATTCCGAGCAGCGATTCCAACCAGTTTCCGGATGGTGGGTTGACGCCAAGCTCATCGCGATGAAGGAAGTCGCCCTCTGAGATCATGCCGACGAGATCACCGTCATCGTTGATGACCGGCAGGCCGCGCTGATCGGTTTCGAGCAGCAGCTGGACGGCATCGAGTACGGCAGCAGTGGGCTTGATCGTCGCGAACGAACTGCGCATCACATCGGTTGCAAGCATTGTCGCTCCTCCCATTCAGCACATATGCTGGCCGCCATTGATCGAAAGCGTCGATCCGGTAATGAACCCCGCTTCATCTGCGGCAAGGAAGACGACGGCTCGGGCGATCTCTTCCGGCTCGCCCAACCGCCCGACCGGAATCTGCGGGAGGATCGCGCCCCGCATGACGTCTGTCGGCACGGCAGCGAGCATCTCTGTGTTGATGTAGCCCGGACAGATCGCGTTGACCGTAATCCCCGACCGCGCACTTTCGAGGGCAAGCGCACGGGTGAAGCCGAGCTCGGCGGCTTTCGCCGCGGCATAATTCGTCTGGCCGATCTGGCCCTTCTGTCCGTTGATGGACGAGATGTTGATGATCCGCCCGAACTTGCGCGCCCGCATACCCTCGATGAGCGGCCTGCACATATTGAACAGTGAATCCAGATCGGTCCGGATCACCGCATCCCATTGCGGCTTGGTCATTCGATGCAGCGTGGCGTCGCGCACGATGCCGGCGTTGTTGACCAGAATGTCGATCGGCCCGAGAGACGCTTCCACCTTGCGGACACCCGCCGCACAGGCTTCGAAGCTCGCGACGTCCCACTGGAAGACGCCGATTCCGGTCTGATCATGAAACTGACGCGCGGCCTCGGTATTCCCTGCGTAGCTGGCCGCCACCTGATATCCCGCCCCGGCGAGGGCCCGCGAAATTGCAGCGCCAATTCCCCGGCTCCCACCCGTTACCAATGCGACGCGTGCCATGCCCGCTCCTCCAACGTCTCGGCAAGACAAATGGGCGAAATTCGCATCCGGCGGATTGATCTCGCTCAAACGGGGGCAACAAGCGCGTATGAGGCAGATCAAACTGTGCCGTGCGGGCCTGTGCTTTGATGGACCTATCGCTTCCACGCTTCAGGAGAACGGCTCATGTTCAAGAACATCCTGGTCCACATTCCCACGGAACTGTCGCCGCGTCCCGCGGTGGACGGATCGGTTTCGCTCGCACTCGATACGGGCGCGCATCTCGATGCAGTTGCGATCGGCTACGAGACGTCCAGCATCCCGTTCGTCACCGAAGGCGGTGCGGCCGTCGCCTCCCTCTTCGAGGTCGAGCGTGCACAGGCGCTCGAACGCGCGGAAGCGGCGTTGCGCGTCTTCGATATTGAGGCCCGGAATGCGGGAATCTCGTACACGACCCGCGCCGCGGCTGCCATTCCGATCGATGCCCGCGAGATCGTCTGCGCGAACGCGCGACTGCACGACCTGACTGTGGTGATCCAGCCGCAGCGTGAGCACGACAGCTACGACAACGTCATCCCGCGGGAGCTCCTGTTTGAAGCCGGGGGGCCGGTCCTGTTCATGCCCTACACGTTCCACGGCGCATTCTCCGCCAAGCGGATCGGAATCTGCTGGGATGGCAGCCGGCTTGCCGCTCGGGCGTTGCATGACGCGATGCCGCTGCTGCGCGCGGCTGACGCCCTCATCATCGTCACCATCGACGGCCCTGACCCGATGCCCGAGGAGAGTTCCACGGATCATCTGGTGCGATACCTTGCCAAGGCAGGTCTTCCGGCCAAGGTCACGTCGCTGCCCGCGTCCCGTTCGGAAGTCCAGTCGATCCTGCTGTCGATCGCGGCAGACGAGGGCCTCGACCTCTTGGTGATGGGCGGATACGGCCACTCCCGGCTGCAGGAGACCCTGCTCGGCGGCGTAACGCGCGACATGCTTCGCGCGATGACCGTTCCAGTCCTGATGTCCCATTGAACGCGAGTCGGATCGTGAGACATCCCGCCAGGACACTCCTCCATTGCGCCGGTTACGGCGCCGTCGCCATCAGCATGATCTGCGCCGTGCCCGCTCCGGCGGTAGCGGATCAGGAACAAGGCCGGCGCCTTGCACAGCTCTACTGCGCCCGTTGCCACGCAATCGACAAGGTCAGCCCGAGCCCATTGAAGATCGCGCCGCCGTTCCGAACCCTGCACGAGCGCTATCCGGTCGAGATGCTGCAGGAAGCGCTGGCGGAGGGAATTGTGACGGGGCACCCGACCATGCCCCAGTTCAGCTTCGAACCAGACCAAGTCAACGACTTCATCCTGTTCTTGAAGTCGCTGGAGACCGGCAAAGCCAACCGTTGAGGCAGGTCAACATGCCGTGTGAGCAAAGGTCTTAGATTTCAATTTTCAACCCGGAGGTCCATATGCGCGCGCATCAGGTCATGACCAAGCATATCATCGCGGTCAGCCCGCACACGAAGATCATGGATGCTGCCAACATCATGCTGCGATGTCACCTCAGCGGGCTGCCGGTGATGGACGAGGACGGCACGCTCAAGGGTATGGTGTCGGAGGGAGATTTCCTGCAGCGCGCCGAGATCGGAACAGGACACAAGCGCTCGGCTTGGCTGGAACTGTTCACGGGCGTCGGTCGCGCTGCGACCGATTTCGTGCACGAGCGCGGCCGCAAGGTCGAGGACGTCATGACCACGAATCCAATCACCGTCGGAGAGCAGACGCCGCTCGATGAGATCGTGCATCTGATGCACAAGCACGGCGTGAAGCGCGTGCCGGTGGTGAACGGAAAGACCATGGTCGGGATCGTCACTCGAGCGGACATCTTGCAGGCCGTCGCGTCGCTGGCCCGCGAGGTTCCGGACCCGACGGCCGATGACACTCACATCCGTGAACGGATCATGCGCGAGATCAACGCGACCGGCTGGCGACCTGCCGGCTTCCAGGTCTGGGTGCGCAATGGCGCCGTACACCTGCATGGCCTGATCTTCGACGACCGCGCCCGCCAGGCAGCGATGGTGCTCGCGGAAAACACCTCGGGCGTCAAGGAAGTGCATGATCATCTTTGCTTCGTCGACGGCTACTCCGGCTACTACGTCGAATCGCCGGAGGACATCAAGGCAGCCGGCTGATCGGATATGAGGAGACCTAAAGATGGCAATGGATACGCTGTTCATCGTCTCGGTCGTCGGCCTCATCTTCTCGTCTTTTGCGCTGGTGCTCGCCCTGACTGATCACAGCACGACGCGCTGGCAGCGTCTGGAGAAGGACGAGGATCGATCCAGCATACGCGCCTCCTTTCCCGACAAGCACATCGCCTGATCCGGCTGTTGATACGCGCGTCCCGGAAGCCGGCGTCTCGCAGCGCGCGCGAGTTTGCCTTGCCCCCAGATTTCGGACCTACGTACATATACGTAAGTGGTTTCTACTTAGGTGAAATATCCAAATTTCCGCGCCCGTTAGTTGCGGTCAATGTGCCTCCATCGATCTTCCCTTCAATGGAGCGTCGCCGTGTTGACCCAGACCGTTGTTTCCTCCGCAATTAGCCATCATCCGACCAGCATCCTTGACCGGCAGGCTCGTGCCGAAGGGCCCTTTGGCATGATCGGGACCCCGATGCGGTTCGCACGCAACAGCGAGATCTACGGCGAGGACGAAGCCGCGGAATATCTTTATCAGATCGTCTCCGGCGCCGTCCGGACCTACAGGATCCTGGATGACGGACGCCGCCAGATCGGCGCATTCTATCTGCCCGGTGATATCTTCGGCTTCGAGGCCGGCGAAACCCATATCTCCTCGGCCGAGGCGATCTGCGAGACGCGGGTCATCGTGGTCAAGCGCTCCGCGCTCATGGTCCGTGCGGGTCATGAAAAGGATCTGGCGCGCCAACTCTGGGACGCGACGGCCCAGGAATTGCGCCGGTTTCAGGAACACCTGATGCTCCTGATCTGCAGTGCGGAGGAGCGGGTCGTTGGCTTCCTGCACGAGATGGCGCGCCGCACCGTCAAGAACGCCGCCATCGAGCTTCCGATGTCGCGGCAGGATATCGCCGACTATCTGGGCCTGACGATCGAAACGGTGTCGCGCACCTTTACCCAGCTCGAGCAGACCGGCGTAATCTCCCTTCCGACCTCGCGCCGGGTCGAACTGCGCAGGCGCGCGAACTGCAATCGGATTTTGGTGGGTTGAGGTTGTTGCAGGCCTTGTCGGCGAGAGTCTCGGAATGCGGGTTACTATTCGGAGCGGCGCGACCGATTGTCGACGATCGCGCCCTCCGGAATCGCCAATCCGAAACTGCGTTCGTTGACGATCTTGCCGGCGCCCGTGCACCCTACGACGATGAACCATCAACCGCCGTAGGCATATGGGTTCGGGTAGGCGCGCCATCGGCGTGCTAGACCCCTCCAGGATAGATCGCCTGCCGGTGGATCTCCTTGCCCAAATCGTCCACAATCACAATATGACGGTCAACATCACCGATCGGTTGTCGATCTCGAATTTGTTTGGCCATTAGCTCGCTGTGCCTGATCGCGTCGGCATCGCTTGCGAACGCGAGCCCGACGCGATCACGGGCAGGAACACCATCCTTCATGTCGAAGTAATAGGTTCTCATAAGCGCCTCTCGTGCATCGTCGCCATGGACATCTTCCTTGTTCAGTGAGCCGGCGCCGGAACGATCTTCAAACGAATCCTGGACTGAAGGCCCGTCGAACGGATTTTGTTCAACTTGATATCGTGCTGTCGTCCGGAACAAGCTGGGGAGAGCGGCGCGTGTCCGCGTCCCACTTTCGGAAATACACGGCATGCGCTCCCGGGATGCTTACGCAATGATGCATCTTGGCAAATTCCGCAACGTTCGCGGCGGCTATCTCGTTGATCCCAAACAGCCGTTCATAATCATGTTCGGAGATTTTCAGAACGGTGCCAGTCTCGAGACGATTGAGCCGCGATCGCAACGCGGCAAGAGTGAAGTTCGTGTCCATCAAAATTGCAAAGACCTCAAGCCGGGCTCGATCTATGAACGTTATCGGAAATCCAAGTCGCCTTGCCGTGGGTTCTCCATTCAACCCGCAGCGGCATTCCGCGCGAGCTACCCCGGTCCTCGCCCCACGCTGCGAGCCGATGCTGCCAACGCCTCATATCCGGCCGCGATCTTCATGAAGTGCTCGCGAGTGGCCTGGTCCCGATATCGACCGGCCTGACGCCTCGTCCGCTCAGCGCGGGCCTCCCAATAGGTCGCGTCGTCCTGTGGTTTCTTCCGCGCTGACCCCGCAGCATTCTCGGCCGGTCTTCTCGACGGCCGCAAATCCACGGCAGCATCGCGCTCACATCGCTTCGGCTGCGGCTTTGCATGTTCTGAGCGCTTCACGAAGACACCCAACGACAAGGCTCCCTAGGCAGGCTCTTTGCGGATCAGTCCATCGCCGGTTCGGGAACGATCGCGCGCTCCTGGAACTGATCATACGCCTCCAGCGCGTCGGCGGCATACATCAGGGACGGCCCACCGCCCATGTAGATCGCCATTGCGAGCGTCTCCTCGACCTGCTTGCGACTGACCTTGAGTTTGACCAGCGCTTCGGCATGGAAACCGATGCATCCGTCGCAGTGGGCGGCGACGCCGAGAGCAAGCGCGATCAATTCTTTTGTCCTGGTGTCCAGAGCACCATCTTTCGTTGCCGCCTGCGCCAGGGCCGAGAACGCGCGCATGGTTTCCGGAATATCGCGGCGCAAGTCGCCGAGGTTACCGGAAATATGCTTGCAGAGGTCGGAATAGTCTTTTCTCATATCAATTCCAGTCTTCGGCATAGAGGTTAGCTAGGAAGCGCGGGTCTGCCGACGCGCATGTCGGCAAACGCCACCTTTCACCAACGCAGCCCACGAAACACGATCCCTCTGAAGGACGTGGCCTGCAGGAATGCTCTCATCTGACGTGCGCCTCATTCCTGTTCATTGCGCCAGATCAAACCAGGTGCACTTTCTCGGCTTGCGTCAGACCGACAACAATTTCCGAAGGGCAGCCGTCTTCAGCGGTATCCGGCGCATCGGCGGCAGCGACCTGTTCATCGAGTCAGAACCTGCTGACGAACTCGCCGAACTGGGCGAGATCGAACGGCCGCGCCGGCTGGCAAGCCGCGGGGCCTTCCGCCACCAACGGTGCTGGATGTCGCTACCGAGCAACGGTGGGCGGGGTGACATATCCGTGACAGCGCACTCGGCGCTGTTGCGCCGCTACCTTTCGTGTGGATGCCGCGCTGGGAATTGTGTTACGGTGCCGGACAGCCATTGATTCCATTGCGGAATTTCGAATGGGCCAGTCTGGATAATGCGTTAGGGGACATTCCGCGTGCCGCCGATCCAATACATCGTCGAAGGCGGCCGCCGCCTCTCGGGCACCATCGAGCCGTCGGGCAACAAGAACTCAGCGCTGCCGATCATCGCAGCCGCCCTGCTCACCGAGCACCCGGTTACGCTGACCAACGTGCCGCGCATTCGCGACACCGAAACCCTGGTCGAGCTCTGCCGCTCGGTCGGCGCCACCGCCGAATGGACCGAGCGCAACACGCTGCAGATCCACGCCAAGGAAATCCGCGCCGCCGATCTCGATCCGGCGCTGTGCGCGCGCATCCGCGCCTCGATCCTCTTGGCAGGCCCGCTGCTGGCCCGCTGCGGCGAGGTCGCACTGCCGCCGCCCGGCGGCGACGTGATCGGCCGCCGCCGGCTTGACACGCACTTCCTCGCCTTCGAGCAGCTCGGCGCCACGGTAACTGCGACGCACCGGCTGGAATTCCGCGCCTCGAAGCTGAAGGGCGCGGACGTGTTCCTCGACGAGCCCAGCGTGACCGCAACGGAAAACGCGCTGGTCGCCGCCGTCGCCGCCCGCGGCACCACCTACCTGCGCAACGCGGCCTCCGAGCCGCATGTGCAGGACCTCGCGAATTTCCTGATCGCGCTCGGCGCCAGGATCGAAGGTGTCGGCACCAACACCATCATCGTGCACGGGCCCGCGACGCTCGGCAGTACCACTTTCGCGATCCAGCCCGACCATATCGAAGTCGGATCGCTGATCGGGCTTGCCGCGGTGACCCGATCTCCGCTGCGCATCGCCCGCGCCGGCGTCGAGCATCTGCGCTCGATCCGGATGGGCTTTGAGCGGCTCGGCATCGTCTGCGGCGTGGAGGGCGACGACCTCGTCGTGCCGTCGAACCAGACCATGAAGATCCACGACGATTTCGGCGGTCACGTGCCGAAGCTCGAGGACCAGCCCTGGCCGGCGTTCCCCGCCGACCTGATGTCGATCGCGATCGTCACCGCGACGCAGTGCGATGGCGTCATCCTGATGCACGAGAAGATGTTCGAGTCGCGGATGTTCTTCGTCGACAATCTGATCGCGATGGGTGGCCGCATCGTGCTGTGCGACCCGCACCGCGCGATCGTGGCCGGCCCGAGCCGGCTGCGCGGCGCGCCGATGAATTCGCCCGACATCCGCGCCGGTATGGCGATGCTGCTGGCTGCGGTGTGCGCCAACGGCACCTCCACCATCAACAACGCCGACCAGATCGAGCGCGGCTATGAGCGGATCGACGAACGGCTCAATGCGCTCGGCGCCAAGATCAAGCGGATACCCGCGCGAACATAACCCCCTGCGGCAGCTTGGCCATCCTTCCGGCCGGTTTGCCGTGCTAGACGTGCCGTCATGACCTGCATCGACAAGATCGACCCGGCCGCGTCGCGCGCGGCCGTCGTCCCCTCTCGCAAGCTGCTCACGGCCGAGCTCGCGGAAACGCTGAAGCTCGCGGTGCCGCTTGCGCTGACGCAGCTCGGCCAGATCGCGATGATGACGACCGACCTCGCCTTCATCGGCCGGCTCGGCAGCGAGAACGTCGCCGCGGCGGCGCTGGCGCATACCGTGTATTTCGTCAGCTTCACCATCGGCATGGGCATGATGTCCGCGGTCTCGCCGCTGGCCGCGCAGGCGTTCGGCGCACGCGACCCGCGCGTGATGCGGCGCGCGCTCCGCGTCGGGCTGTGGGCCGGCTTCTTCATGGTGCTGCCGCTGATGGCGCTGCCGTTCCACGGCGAGCGCATCCTGCTCGCGCTTGGCCAGACCCAGGCGACCGCGCATCTGGCGCAGCAATATCTGTTCGGACTCGGCTGGGGCATTTTGCCGGCGCTGTGGTTCATCGCGATCCGCGGCTTCATGAGCGCGGTGAACCGGCCAGAGCCGGTGCTCTGGATCACGCTTGCGGCGATTCCGGCCAACGCGCTGATGGTCTATCTTCTGCTCTATGGCAAATGGGGCATGCCCGAACTCGGCATGTTCGGCGCCGGACTTGCGACCACGATCGTCAATCTCGGCACCTTCCTCGCCGGCGCGTGGTTCGCGGCGCGGCGGCGTCCGTTCCGCAAGTACCATGTGTTCAGCCGCGTCTGGCGCATCGACTGGCCCTTGATGGGCAAGCTCGTCGCGATCGGCGCACCGATCTCGATCGCCTTCCTGCTGGAATACGGCCTGTTCGGCGCGGCCGGCCTCTTGATGGGGCTGATCAGCACCACGGCGCTGGCGGCGCACCAGATCGCGCTGCAGATCGCGGCGATCCTGTTCATGGTGCCGTTCGGCGTCAGCATGGCCGCCACCGTGCGGGTCGGCCAGGCGGTCGGCCGCCGCGACACCGACGCGGTGCAGCGCGCCGGCTTCGTCGCGGTCGCGCTCTCCGGCGTCTTCATGAGTGTGATGACGCTCGCGGTGATCCTGGCGCGCTTCGAGATCGCGGCGCTGTTCCTCGGCGAAGCCTCAGACGCCACCGCGCAGCTCACCGCGATGCTGCTGCTGATCGGCGCGACGTTTTTCATCGCCGACGGCGTCCAGACCACCAGCGCCGGCGCGTTGCGCGGCATGAACGACACCCAGGTGCCGCTGCTGTTCGCCGTCATCAGCTATTGGCTCGTCGGCTTCGCGTCGGCCTCCGCCCTCGCCTTTTCGGCCAAGCTCAATGCCCCCGGCGTCTGGATCGGATTGTCGCTCGGCACCGCGGTTTATGCGACCCTCCTGATCTTGCGTTTCCGCCTGCTGGCACGCAGACTGGCGGGATGAGGGTCGACGAGGTCACGCCGAACGTGGATTCCGACGCGCTGCTAACCGGCGCGCAATTCATCGACGCGTTCCGGATCGCGACCACGCAACCGGACCTCGATGCGCGGCGCGCCACCGAGACGATGTTGGGCCAGCAGCCGCGCTGGGCCAAATGGCTGATTGCCTTGCGAAACGTTCTGGTCACGCCGCTCGGCCTGAAGACCTCGGGCGCGGCCGACGGCGTGGGGCGCGACATGATCGGGCTATTCCCCGTGGTCAGCGAGACGCCCGAGCGGCTGGTCGCCGGCTTCAACGACAAGCATCTCGACTTCCGCCTGGTGGTCGACGTCACCAACACCGGCGCCGCGCGCAGCATCACCGCCACCACGCTGGTGCTGACCCACAATTGGCTCGGCCGCACCTATCTCGCGGTGATCATGCCGTTCCACCGGCTAATCGTGCCGGCGATGCTGCGCAAGGTGGGAGAGTAGCGCGTGGCGTTGGCGGTCGACCTGTTCTTCTCGTTCCGCAGTCCCTACAGCTATCTGGCGCTGCCGAAGACGTTGCAGATGGTGTCCGACTACGACGTCGAGGTTACTTTGCGGCCGGTCTATCCGCTCGCGGTGCGCGTGCCCGGCTTCTTCAAGAAGACCAATCCGCAGTTCGCTCGCTATGTCGTGCTCGATTCCCGCCGCGTCGCCGAGCACGAGAACATCCCGTTCCGCTTTCCGCGTCCCGACCCGATCGTGCAGGACATGACGACGCTCGACGTCGCCGCGCATCAGCCCTACATCCATCGCCTGACCCGGCTCGGCGCCGCAGCCCAGCTCGAAGGACGATCGCTTGTCTTCACCTCCGCCATCAGCCGCGTGCTATGGGACGGCTCGGTGAAGGGCTGGAACGAGGGCGATCATCTGGCGCAAGCGGCTGATGCCTCAGGCTTCGATCTCGCCGCAATGGATGCGGCCGTCGCCGCCGATCCCGATCGCTACGAAGCGGTGATCAAGGGCAATGAGGACGCGCACGCGGCGTCCGGCCATTGGGGCGTGCCGACCTTCGTATTCGCCGGTGAGCCGTTCTTCGGTCAGGACCGCATCGACCTCCTGATCTGGCGCATGGAGAGCAAGGGCCTGACCCGGCGCAGCGCCTAGCTCAGGCTCATGCCGCGTTCTTCTCCGGCGTGTCGGCGACGATCTTCTCCGCAGCCTCGGCGTTGGTGCACCAATTGCCGTGACAGCGCTTGAGGTCGTTGAGATTCTGCCGCATCTGGTCGAGCGAGAAGCCGAGTGCGTAGAAGCGTTCGGCGGCATCGACCGGCAGGCCGCGGATCAGGCCATCCCTGCGCACCGCGGCGACCTCCTCGCTATAAGCATGCAGCGCCGCGTCGACCGGCGCTATGTCGGCAGGGCCGCTGCCGGCGCGCAAGGCGGCCGCGACTGCCACCATGTAGGTCACGATCGCCTTGCTGACCTCGGCCAGCGGCCGCGCCAGCCTGGCCTGGATGTCGGCCGGCAGCGGCACGACGCAGGCCCGCCCGATCATCACGACGTCATGCCGCAGCCGCTGGATGGTCCGCAGCAGCGGGCCGGTATCCGGCCCCGATGATAGATGCATCGAGCGCTCGCGCTCGGCCTCGAGGCCGGTCGCGTGCAGATTCGTCACCGCGCTGCCGATGCCGTCCTGGATCCGGTGCAGCGCGTCGTTGTCGAGACCGCGGGTCAGGCCGGCGAGCAATTCGGCGAACGCCGCCGAGAGCAGTTCCAGCAGCTTCGATGCATTGACCCTGATCTGGCTGACCGCTCGCGACGGCAGCACCAGGAACGAGATCACAAGGCCGGTGAGCGCGCCGACCGTAACCTCGAGCACGCGGTCGATCGCCGAATCCAGCGGGTTTGAGTGATGCATCGTCGGCAGCAGCAGCACGATCACTGCCGTCACCGTCGCCGAGTTCAGGCTGGGATTGAGCGCGGCGATGAAGGCCAGCGGCACGATCGCCAGCACCAGCAGCGCCAGCAGGCTGCCCTCGCCGGAATGCGGGATCAGCACGGCGATCGCGCCGCCATAGATGGCGCCGCCGATGGTGCCGAGCATGTAGTCGCGGGTTGCCTTCAGTGAGCGGCCGACGCTCATCTGGGTCACGATCAACGAGGTCAGCACCGCCCAGAGCGGCAGCATGAGGTTGAGCGCCAGCGCGACGGTATAGGCCGCGACGCCGGCGGAGGCGATCCGGACCGCCAGCGCCAGCTGCGTCTTGCGGGTCCAAAGCCTGTCGAACATGCGTTTTGCGAAGGTCCTCATGCACCCTGATCCGCAATCAATGGAAAGGCCTATGTTAAAGGACGTCGAGCATGGCTGCTGCCCGCGGCGGCAAGGTGGCTTGAAAGGCCAAACCTGCCCGCCTACCCTGCGCCGCAAGATTGAGGAAACACGATGGCCCACGAAACCGCAACGCTCGCCGCCTACGTCGCCGACCTGAAATTTGCCGACATCCCGCCGCAGGTGCTGGAGCGCGCCAAGGTTTTGACGCTGGATTTCCTGGGCAGCACCATCCGCGCCCGCCGCGATGCGGAATCGACCCCCTCGCTGATGAAGATGCTGGAAGCGCTGGCGCTGGACGGCAAGGGCGAGGCCACCGTGTTCGGCGACAGCAAGACCTGGACGCCGGCGGTCGCGGCGCTGCTCAACGGCGCGCTCGGCCATTCGCTCGATTTCGACGACACCCACGCCGATTCCTCGCTGCATCCGAGCGCGCCGGTGGTGCCCGCCGCGTTCGCGGTCGGCGAGATGGTC
Organism: Bradyrhizobium sp. UFLA03-84; assembly: GCF_002289535.1. Taxonomy (NCBI): domain Bacteria; kingdom Pseudomonadati; phylum Pseudomonadota; class Alphaproteobacteria; order Hyphomicrobiales; family Nitrobacteraceae; genus Bradyrhizobium; species Bradyrhizobium sp. UFLA03-84. The sequence continues at coordinate 1,028,270 of NZ_NSJY01000005.1, forward strand.
GGTGCCTCCGGCCGCGACGTGCTGACGGCGATCGTCGCCGGCTATGAAGTTTGCTGCCGGCTCGGCAACGCGCTCGACCCGACCTCGCATTATGCCCGGGGTTTCCACCCGACTGCGACGGCCGGCACCTACGGCGCCGCGGCGGCGGCGGCCAAACTGTTCGGACTGTCGAAGGAACAGATCATCTCGGCTTTCGGCGTCTCCGGCAGCCAGGCCGCGGGCTCGCTGCAATTCCTGGTCAACGGCGCCTGGAACAAGCGCTACCAGGTCGGCGCCGCCGCAATGAACGGCGTGATCGCGGCGACCCTGGCGCGTAACGACTTCATCGGTTCGAGCGACTCGGTCGAGGGCAAGCATGGCCTTTTGGTCGGCTATACCGATGACCCGCATCCGGACAAGGCGGTGGCCGGGCTCGGCAGCACCTACGAGACGCTGAAGATCGGCGTGAAGCCGTATCCGAGCTGCCGCTACACTCACGCCGCGATCGACGCGCTGATCGCGATGCGGCGCGAGCACAATCTGACCCCGGACCAGATCAGGAAGGTCGAGATCGGGCTGCACCGCAACGGCATCACGCTGACTGGCGACGCCGCCACCAAGCGCCACCCGACCTCGGTGGTCGGCGGCCAGTTCTCGATGTTCTTCACCGGCGCGATCGCGCTCGACCAGGGCCATTTCGGCTGGGATGATTACGACCGGCTGGGCGACAAGGCGATCGACGCGCTCGCCGACAAGTTCGACGTGGTGCAGGACGACCGGCTCGAAGTCGGCCGTACCCATCCGTTCGGCGCCCGCGTCTCGATCACGACCGATGACGGCGTGCACGAGCGCCTTTACGCCGATCCCTCCGGCGAGCCGACCTCGTTCCCCGACGCGCAGGCGATGCAGCAGAAGTTCCTGACGCTGGCCCGCCCGGTGCTCGACAAGCGCGCCGACCAGCTGGCGGATGCGATCCTCACGCTGGAGCGCTTCGATCGCGTCGAGCAGGCGACGCAGCTGGGGCGGCAGTAGGGGCGGCGGCGCGCGGTCGAAGCGACAAATACCACTGTCGTCCCTGTGAAAGCAGGGACCCATACTCCGCAGCTTGTGTTGTGACCGGGACTCGTCGGTTCGCCGCTACTTAACGATAGGCGTCTGTGGTTATGGGTCCCTGCTTTCGCAGGGACGACACTGAGTTTGCTGCGCTATCAGTAAGTCTCACCTTAATGTCATCAGCTGCTACTCCTCCGGCCCATCAATAATCACAAAATCCCCGTCCGAATATTTCTGCCGGATCGCCTTCGCAGCCTGATAGTCCGCGCAGGTGTAGCATTCCATCGCGGTGGCGCGATCCTTGAACTCGATGACGAAATTGCGCTGGCGCGTCGCGCCTTCCATCACCTCATAGGGGCCGTTGCGCACGATGAAATTGGCGCCGTATTTCTCGAATACCGGCATCGCGGCAGCGAGGTATTCGGGGTAACGGGCTTCATCGTGCACCGTAACGTGCACGATCCAGTAGGCTTTCGGCATGATGGTCTCCGCCTGACGCGCGTTTCAAGGAACCGTGGCGCACCTCCTGCGAGACGCGCCACTGCATCAGAAAATTCCTCACGCCGAGATTCAATTCACGATCGCGCGGGCGGTGTGTGACGTGCCGGTCAATTGCTGCCCGCGAGCCGCGCGCCTGTCGCGGTCGCCGCGACGACATCGCTAACGAGGTCAAACACACCGTCCGCCTTGGGCGGCGCGTTCGGCGAACGGCCGAGCCGCACGATGACCAGTCGCTGTGACGGCACGATAATCACATACTGCCCGATCGTGCCTTTGGCGAAGAAGGCGTCGCGCGGCCAGCCGTGCTCGACGCGATACTTGGCGCCAAAGCTGTCGCCGAGATTGGTCCAGAAGCCCGCGCCGATGCCGACCCAGGCGTTCGGCGTCGGCGATGCCGAGTATTTCACCCAGCCCGCAGGCAGGATGCGCCGGCCGCCGACCACGCCGTCATCGAGATAGAGTTGGCCAAACCGCGCCCAATCGCGTGCGCTCGCCATCACGGCGCCTGATCCTTCCGGCGTGCCCATCGCATCGAACTGCATGACGACGTTGTGCATGCCGAGCGGATCGAACAACTCAGTCCGCGCGAAGCGCAGCACGTCGGCGGCATAGCCGCCGGCCGCGTCGCGGATCAGATGCGAGAGGATGACGTAATTGCCGTCGTGATAATTCCAGACCTGGCCCGGTGCCGTTTCGAGCGGAATGCTCTCGGCATAGCTGGCCATATCCGACTCCATGTACTTCATCCGGTTGACCGGTTCGAGCGTGGAGGCGAGCGAGGCCTGCAGCGAACTGCCGAGCGCAAGGCCCGCAGTGTGACGCAACAGCTGATCGACCGTGATCGCGTGCCTGGGATCCTTCGGGTCCCGCCAGGCCGCGATCGGGACCGGGCGATCGACCGCAAGCTTGCCGTCGCGCACCAGGATTCCGATCAGCGCCGAGGTCACCGATTTGGTCGCGGAGAAGCCGAGCAGCGGCGTGTCGGTGCCGATGCCGTAGGCGTAGCGCTCGGCGACGATGCGGCCATCCTTCATCACGACAACCGCGCGGGTGCGGCGGAATGGCGGCTCGGCCGGTTCGGCAAAGGCGCGATCGAGTGCGACTGCGAGCTGTGGGCTCTGCGGCGCGACAAGCGCCGGGCCGGCGATCTCGGGCTGTAGCGCCGCCTGTGGCCGCGCAGGCGGCAGCGCGATGTCGGCCAGCGCCTCGCCATGTTCGAGGGTGCAGCCGACGCCTTCACGATAGACCGCGTGGCTGCGGCCGAACCCGAACAGCGTCACGGTGACGTCCCTGCGGTCGAGGTCGACCTCGGTGTCCATCGCCCAGGTGATCAGGCCGGTGCCCGGCATCGCATCCGTGGTCTCGGTGAAGTTCCGCTTCGGGTCGAGCCTGCTGACGAATGTTTCGGAACAGATGGTGCTGGCGACAAAGCCGGTCGCGACCTTCGGCACGTCGCGGGCGCGGGCGGCAGACCAGCCCAGCACGCCGAGGGCGGTGCTGGCGGCGAGAATGAAGATGAGCTTTCGACGAGTCACTTGTGTCCTCCGGCATGTGAGAATGCGTGGTGGAAGGAAGCCGGAGCGGACGCGGATGGGCTCGCCGGATTTGGAAATCGCGCTAGTCGAGGATTGGGGGCGGCTGGTCGATTCTGGAATTCTCCTGTGATTACAGCGGCATCCTGGAATCGCCACGCCCCTTCGTGAGGTGAGCAGGAAGGTCGGGCTCCCTCCCCCTTGCGGGGGAGGGCTGGGGAGAGGGGTGGCCCCGGGCGAGAACCCTGCCGCCGGTCCGTCCCTCACGGCAGCGGCCCCTTACGCCGCCGTCGCCTTCAGTTTCCGGTACTCGGTCGGGGTCACGCCTGTTGTCGCCTTGAAGGCGCGGTTGAAGGGGCCGAGCGACTGGAAGCCGGCATCCATCGCAATGGTGATCACCGGGACTTCGGCCTGTGCGGGATCGGCGAGCGCGGCCTTGGCCTCCTCGATCCGGTGGTTGTTGAGAAAGACGTTGAAATTGCGATAGCCGAGCCGCTGATTGATCAGCCGCCGCAGCCGGTATTCGGGAATCTTCAGCCGGGTCGCCAGCGTGCCGATGGTGACGTTGTCCTGGCGGTAGATCCGCTCGTCCGCCATCAGGCGCATCAGGGCATTGACCAGCTTCTGGTCGGCTATCTCCTCGATCGCGGCCGGCGGCGCATTGGCAATGACGGGCTCGACCGGCGTCGCGAACAGATCGGCGCCATCGACGCGCATCATTGCCCAGGTGATGCCAGCGACGATGCCGGCGAGCACGCCCGCGTTGAGCAGGTTGGCCCACTCCACGGTCACGCGGCTGCCGGCATACGCGATCTGCAGCAGGGCGTTCATTCCGCCATACAGCGCCGAGGCCGCGACGATGAAGACACGGACACGGCGGCGGCGTTCGACCAGATCCGCCGACCATGATCCGATGGTCTGCGCCACGGCAAGCACGATGAAGACGACCGACAGCAGATTGACCGTGGTGATCGCCGCTTGCACATGGCCGCTCGGCGCGATCCACATGCAATTGACGAAACTGAACGTCACCACCGCGGTCCAGATCAGACCGTGCCACCAGCGCAGGACGAAGGCGTCATCGAACAGCGCGCGGGTGAACAGCCAGAACACCACGATGTCGCCGGTCGAAAGCGCGATCAGCGGCGCGTGCCAGACCGAGATCGCCGGCCCGGCGCCGATCGACGCGGTGACCGCATGCGCGGCCGTGCCGAGCGCGAAGGCGATCACGAGCTGCCCCGCCAGCACGTTGCGGAAATCCGCGAACATCGAGGCCGCAAGCACCAGCAGCAGCGTCACGGCGGCGGCGCGCAGGCAGAGTTCGGTTGCGGCCAATGTCATCGGTCGAAAGGATCTCCGGGTCAGCCGAACAATCGTCGCTCAGGCGGCGTTTTTCAAGCCGGATCGCGGCGCCAGCGCTGGCGCGTCGTGACCCAGATATCGACGATATCGCCCTCGAGCTTGCCCGGCCCCTCGTTGTCAGCGCCGAGCCGCCGCGCCACCGCCTGGGACGCGACATTGGCCGGATCGATGCAGTGGATGATGCGGTCGAGCGCGAAATTGTCGAACACAAAGTCGATCGCAGCGCGCGCCGCCTCCACCGCATAGCCCTTGCCGCGATACTCCCGGGCAATGCCCCAGCCGACCTCGAAGCCTGGCCATTCCGGCGGACAATACGGCCCGACGCGGCCGATGTAGCGGCTGGAGGATTTCTCCTCCACCGCGAACATGCCGAAGCCGTGCAGCGCCCAATGGCCCGAGATGACCGCGGCATTGCGCCAGCCCTTCAGCTCCGATGTGACCGGCTGATGATCCGGCGTGATGAAGCGCGCCGTCTCGGGATCGGACAGCATCCGCGTATTCTCGGCGATATCGGATGCGCGCCATGGCCGCAGGATGAGCCGCGCGGTCTCGATCACGGGACCATCGATACGCAACAGATTTGCATCGGGCTTGATCAGAGAAACCATCATCGCCTCCGGTTTCCAAGATTATGCTGTTATCACGCGCCCGCACGCGCCAGAAGTACTGCGTCGTCCCTGCGAAAGCAGGGACCCATAACCGCTGAGTTTAGTTGGTCCGCAGGGCTGGGGCCCCAGCCTTCGTAACATAAGCATTTGTGGTTATGGGTCCCGGCTCGCGCTTCGCTTGGCCGGGACGACGAACGGAGTATGATCGGAATGAAGTACAAAGGAGTATTGCGATGAGCTGGCAGCCCTCGACCGATCCCGAACTCGGCGATCCCCAAACCTGCGACGCGCTGGATCTGATCATCGTGCCGCGCACCCGCGATCTCGGCGACGGCTTTGCGGTGCGCCGCGCGCTGCCGCACGGCAAGCGACAGATGGTCGGGCCGTTCATCTTCTTCGACCATTTCGGCCCGGTGCAGTATCTCGCCGGCAAGGGCATGGACGTGCGGCCGCATCCGCATATCGGGCTCGCCACGGTCACCTATTTGTTCGACGGCAGCATCATGCATCGCGACAGCGAGGGTAACATCCAGGAGATCCAGCCGGGCGCCATGAACCTGATGACGGCGGGCCGCGGCATCGCGCATTCCGAGCGCACCCCCGACGTGCAGCGCCGCGACGGCCAGAAGATGCTGGGCCTGCAAAGCTGGATCGCGCTGCCGGCAGGCAAGGAAGAGATCGCGCCGTCGTTCCAGCATTACGGCGCGGGCGACCTGCCGATGATCTCCGAGCGCGACTTCACCGCGCGGGTGATTGCCGGCTCGGCGTTCGGCATCACCTCGCCGGTCAGCATGGTCTCGCCCTGGTTCTATACCGAGGTGACCGCGCAGGCCGGCACCAGCGTGCCGCTCGATCCTGACCATGAGGAGCGCGCGATCTACATCGTCGACGGCGAGGTCGAAATCGCGGGCGATCGCCACGAGGGGCCGCGGCTCCTGATCTTCCGGCCCGGCGACCGCATCACCGTGAAGACGTTGCGGCCGACCCGTATGATGTTCCTCGGCGGCGACGCGCTGGAAGGGCCCCGCCACATCTGGTGGAATTTCGTCTCGTCTTCGAAGGAGCGGATCGAACAGGCCAAACAGGACTGGAAAACCGGCCGTTTCGCCCAGGTTCCGCAGGAACACGAGTTCATTCCGCTGCCGGAGTGAGCTATTTGATGTGATATCCCTTGATATCCTTGGCAGCCCGCACGCCGCGTGCGGGCGCCCTGCTTTCGAAAGATCACGCCCATGACCGCGATGCTCTCCAGCGATTTGCCCCTGCCCCGGATCGGCCGCGGCAAGGTGCGCGACATCTACGCCGTCGGCGACGATCGCGTGCTGCTGCTCACGACCGACCGCATCTCGGCATTCGACGTGGTGATGGCGGAGACCATTCCGATGAAGGGCGCGGTGCTGACCCAGATCAGCGCCTGGTGGTTCCGGCAGCTCGAGGGCACCGTGCCGCATCACATGATCAGCGCCGATGCCGATGAGATCATCCGCGCGGTGCCTGAACTGAAGAACCATCGCGCCGACATTTTGGGACGCGCGATGCTGTGCAAGCGCACCATCGTCTTCCCGATCGAATGCGTGATCCGCGGCTATATCTCCGGCTCGGCGTGGAAGGAATACGCCGCCGAGGGCACGCTCGCAGGCGAGAAGCTGCCGGCGGGGCTGCTCGAGAGCCAGAAGCTCGAGCCCGCGATCTTCAGCCCGGCCACCAAGGCCGAGGCCGGCCATGACGAGAACATCACGGTTGCGCGCGTGCGCGAGATCGTGGGCGCCGACGTCGCCGCGACGCTGGAGAAGATGGCGCGCGATGTCTATAGCTACGGCGAGCAGACCAGCCGCGCCCGCGGCATCATCATCGCGGATACGAAATTCGAGTTCGGGCGAGAGAAGGACGGCCGCATCATCCTGATCGACGAGGTGATGACGCCGGATTCCTCGCGCTTCTGGGCGGTCGATTCCTACAAGCCCGGTCAGCCGCAGCCGAGCTTCGACAAGCAGCCGCTGCGCGACTATCTCGACGTCGAGCGCCGCGCCGGCCGCTGGAACGGCGACGCCCCCGCCCCGCCGCTGCCCGCGAGCGTGGTGGATGCGACGAGCAAGCGGTATCTGGAAGCGTATCGCCGCGTCACGGGGACCGAGCTGAAGGTTTAGCAATGCAGACCGAGGCAGAGGTGAATTCCATTCACCCTTGTTGAAGACAAACCTTTTGTCGCCGCCCCTGCCTCCCTGCACTCTCCGCCCAAAGCGGAGAGCACGCGATGCGACAGTTGACTTATATCGGCGGCAACAAGATCGAATGGTGGGACGTTCCCGCACCCCGCCTGCAAGATGACCGCGACGCGCTGGTGCAGCCGCTGGCGGTGACGCGCTGCGATCTCGACCTTGCGATCGTCCACGGCCGATCAGGCCTCGCTGGCCCGTTTGCGCTCGGACATGAGACCGCAGGCCGCATCGTCGACATCGGCGGCGCAGTGAGGAATTTCGCGCCCGGCGATCTCGTCATCGTTCCGTTCCAGATCAGCTGCGGTGTTTGCGACCGCTGCCGGCGCGGCCACACCAATGCCTGCACCGCCGTGCCGTTCCGGTCGTCTTACGGATTGAAGCCGGTCTGCGGCGTCGAATATGGCGGCGGCCTGTCCGACCTGATCCGCGTGCCGTTCGCCGATCACATGCTGGTTCGCCAGCCCGAAGGTCATCCCCTCTCGCAAACCGCGGGGTTGGCCGACGGCGCGACTGACGGCTTCAGCGCGGTGGCGCGCTGGCTCCAGCAGCGGCCCGGCGCGGATGTGCTGGTGATCGGCGGCTTCGCGCAATCGCTCGCGATGTTCGCGGTGCAGGCGGCGGTGGCGCGCGGCGCGGGCCGCGTCGTCTATCTCGACGATCATGCGCCGCGCCTCGCCAAGGCGAAGTCGCTCGGCGCCGACGTCGTCGAAGCGCCGGCCGGGCTCATGATGGAGCCGCCCGGCCTGTTTCCAATCGTGATCGATGCGGCCGCGACTGACGCCAGCATCCTGCCGGCATTCCGCGCGACGGAACCGAACGGCATCTGCCAGCGCATGTACGGCGACTTCGCCGAGACCACGCCGGTGCCGCTCCGGCACATGTACGGCGTCGGCATCACGTTGAAGGTCTCGCGTGTCAATGTCCGCGCCGATTTGCCCGAATGCGTCGCCCATGTTGCGGCGGGCCATTACCACCCGGAGCATGTGATCACGCGCCGCGTCCGTTTCGAGGATGCACATGAGGCGATCGGCGACCCGACCATTCGCGTCGCCTTCGTTCGCGATGGCATTGCCTGACGGGCGACGCTAGAGCGCGATGAGATTGGGATGAATCGTTATCGTGCTCCGGCTCATTGTTTGAGTATGATCTCTTCGGAAAACCGCTTCGCACTTTTCCGGATCATGCTCTAGGCTGGCTCCAACCAACAAACCCAGGGAGCGACCCATGTCCGATGCCGATACCGTGCTCGTCGAGCGCGATGGTCCCGTCACCATCATCTCGATCAACCGCCCGCACAACCGCAACGCCGTCGACGGCGCCACCGCGCGCAAGCTGTACGACGCATTCCTCGCCTTCGACGCCGACGCCAGCGCATCGGTCGCGGTGTTCACCGGCACCGGCGGTTACTTCTGCGCGGGCGCCGATTTGAAAGCGGTCGCGGCCGGCGATCCCAACAAGAAGCGCGAGGTCGGCGGGCACAACACGATCGCGCCGATGGGACCGAGCCGGCTGCGGCTCTCGAAGCCCGTCATTGCCGCGATCGAGGGCTTTGCGGTCGCCGGCGGCATGGAGCTTGCGCTGTGGGCCGACATGCGCGTGGTCGCCGAGGATGCGACCTTCGGCGTGTTCTGCCGCCGCTTCGGCGTACCGCTGATCGACCTCGGCACCATCCGCCTGCCGCGATTGATCGGCCATTCGCAGGCGATCGATCTGATCCTCACCGGACGCCCGGTCGACGGGCCCGAGGCGCATCGCATGGGGCTCGCGAACCGGCTGGTGCCGAAGGGCGAAACGCGCGCGCACGCCATCGCGCTCGCCAAGGACATCGCGAAATTCCCGCAGACCTGCATGCGGGCCGACCGGCTGTCGGCGCTGCGGCAATGGGACCTCGACGAGGAAGAGGCCATCAGGAACGAGATGCGCGGCGGGTTCGACGTGATCGCCTCGGGCGAAACCTTGTCAGGGGCGACGCGCTTCGCCTCCGGCGTCGGCCGTCACGGCGCGTTCGGCAACGAGGTCGGGAACGGGTAGGCCACGACGGCGGCCTTTGCATTCCCGACGCGGCCATGCTGAGCTGTCGTCCTCATTCCGGAAGCAGAAGAATGCCCACACAACCGATCGCAACCGAGCTGAAGACCTTCACCACGTCAGATGTCCGCCTGGCGAACGGCGGCGTGCTGCCGGAAGTCACGATCGCGTACCGCACCGTCGGTACGCTGGCGCCGAACCGTGACAATGTCGTGCTGGTCACCCACGGCAACACCAGCGGGCCGCAGATGATCGATCCCGGCGGATCGACCGGCGAAGGCAGCTGGTGCGAGATCGTCGGCCCCGGCAAGGCAGTCGACACCAACCGCTACTTCGCGATTTGCCCGAACATGCTGGGTTCGTCCTACGGTTCGACCAACCCGGCGAGCATCGACCCGCGGACCGGCCGGCGCTACGGGCCGCGCTTTCCCGATATCACCGTCGGCGATATCGTCGCGACCCAGCGGGCACTGCTCGATGGTCTCGGCATCCAGCGGCTGGTTGCGATCGTCGGCCCGTCCTATGGCGGCTTCCAGGCACTGCAATGGGCGGTGAGCTATCCCGATGCCATGCGCGGCATCGCTGCTGTGGTCACCGCGCCGCTGGTGCCACGCGAACGCTCCGAGGGCAATGTCGCGCGCCTGATGGCGACGCTGTCGCAGGATCCGAACTGGAACGGCGGCGATTACTACGATCACGGCGGCGTGCTCGAGAGCATGATCCAGATCCGCACCGCGACCTTGAAGACCTACGGCATTGAAACACGGCTGCGCGATACGCTGACCGATCCCGCGGACATCGAGGCCGCGATCCGCGCCGAGGCCACCGGATGGGCCAGGGGGTTCGACGCCAACTCGTTGCTGACGCTCGGCAAGGCGCTGCGCGGCTTCGACGTGACGGCACAGTTCGGACGGATCAAGGCAAAGGTGCTCTATGTGCTGTCGCGGACCGACAGGCTGTTTCCCCCGGAGCTCGGGCAGCAGGTGATGCCGGCGCTGAAGGCCGCCGGCGTCGACGCCGATTATTTCCTGCTCGACAGCGACTACGGCCATTCCGCATCGGGCCGCGACGCACACAAATGGGCGCCGCGGTTGCGCGCGTTCATGGACAGTCTCGGTTAGGCAATCGGATCGCGTCAGTCGATCCGCTTGGGCGCTCACCCTGGCCTTCCCTGCCAGCGGGAGGGCAAAAATGCGCGCGTTGAGAACCGGTTGTCACAAAAATCCTGTTGTCGTCCTGCGCCGGGCTCGTCTACGACTGGCGGCATAGGTTCAGGACATTTTTCAACGTGATTAGTCGGTCGCTCTATTTCGGCTCGCGGGCGCGGCGGGCCATGCACGACATTCTCGGCGGCGGTGCGGCCAGCGTGCTCGGCATCACCTTCGGCCTGTCCTACGCGCTGCTGATCTTCGCCGGACCATTGTCGCCATATCTGTCATACGGCGTCGCGGCGACATTCATTTCATCGGCGGTGCTCGCGACCTTCATCGCGCTCGGCAGCTCGCTGCCGTTCGCGGTCGCCGGCCCCGACACCTCGACCGCGGCGGTGACCGGAATCCTGATGGCCGCACTGGTCGAGCGCATCGGTGCCGCCAACCCGACCGCGCCGCTGCTCGCACCGGCGCTGATCACGCTGGGTCTCTCGACCATCGTCACCGGCATCGTGCTGTGCTGCCTCGGGCTGACACGGTTCGGCCGCGCCATCCGCTACGTGCCTTACCCCGTGGTTGGCGGCTTTCTCGGGGCAACCGGCCTGTTGATTGTGCTGGGCGCAATCCGGGTGATCACCGGCTACCCGGTGCAGCTCGGCACCCTGTTCCACTTCACCAACATGATTACGTTCTCCGAGCTCAGTGCCGCCTGCGCGATGGCGCTGGTGCTGTACCTGACCTGGCATCGCTCGCGTACCCCGTTTGGCCTGCCGATCATCCTGGTTGGCGGCGTGATCGTGGCGCACCTTGTGTTCTGGATCATTGGCCTCACGCCCGAGGAAGCTCACCTCACCGGCTGGACCTTCGAGCCGCCGCCGGCGTCGACCTTCATGCTGCCGTGGCATACTGCCGACCTCGCGCAGTATCCGTGGTCGACGGTGCCGGACCTGCTCGGCAACATGATCGCGGTCGTGTTCGTCACGGCCGCGAGCACGCTGTTCAACACCACCGGCATCGAGGTCGCGGTGCATCGCGAGGCCAATCTCGAGCGCGAGCTCAACATCACCGGTTTCGCCAATATCCTGACCGGCGCGCTGGCCGGCTACGCCGGCTGCATCTCGGTCAGCCGCTCAATCCTCAATTTCTCCAGCGGCGGGCGCGGCCCGCTGTCGGGACTGACGGTCGCCGCGATCTCGCTGCTGATGCTCGCCGTGGCGCCGCAGCTGCTCGGCTACATGCCGAAATTCGTGCTCGGCGGACTGCTGATCTATCTCGGCGCCGACCAGCTGCACAAATGGATGATCGAATCTCGCAAGCGGCTGTCGACGACTGAATATGTCTCGCTGCTCGCGATCATCGTCATCATCGTGGCCTGGGGCTTCGTGCCCGGCATCCTGATCGGCGTCATCATCGGCTGCGCCACCTTTGCGCTCAGCGCAGCACGGGTCGAGGCGATCAAATACGGATTCGACGGTTCGGAGTACCGCAGCTCGCTGGATCGATCGCGCGACGACCGGAACGTGCTGCTGGCGCACGGCGGCAAGATCCAGGGGTTGACCTTGCAGAGCTATTTGTTCTTCGGCTCCGCCAACCGGCTGTACCAGCACGTCAAGGCGCTGCTGCGCGAGCATCCGGAGTGCCGCTATCTGCTGTTCGACTTCAAGCTCGTCACCGGCGTCGATTCATCGGCGGCCTACAGTTTTGCGCAGATCAAGCGCAGCGCGCACGAGGTCGGCGTGGAGCTGGTTCTGGTGCACCTGTCGGCCAAGGCCGAACAGGTGCTGCGCGCCAGCGATTTCATCACCGCGGGCGTCTCCGTGATCGACGAGCTCGATCATGCGCTGGAATGGTGCGAGAATCAGATCATCGCGCAGCACCAGGAACTGGCGCAGGAGGAAGCCGATCTGCGCGGCTGGTTCACCGGACTGCTCGACAGCGAGGGCGATGCCGACGCGCTGATCCGGCGTTGCCAGCGCATCGAGGTCGACGCAGGCGAGGTCATCGTGCACGCCGGCGACGCCGCCGATTCCATGCACTTCATCCTCGACGGCCGCGTCGGCATCATGGTGCCCGCCGACGACGGCCGCACCACGCGCGTGCGCAGCCTCGGCCGCTACACCACGATCGGCGAGATGGGCCTCGTCGCGAACACCCCGCGCAGCGCGACCATCCAGGCCGAGATGGCGAGCGTGCTCTACGTGCTGAACACCCACCAGTTCGCGGCGATCCGCGACGAAGACCCCGAACTCAGCCACAAGCTGCTGACCTATTTCGTGTCGGTCATGGCGGAGCGGCTGACCTTCGCGAACCGCACGATTGCGGTGCTGCGACGCTAAAGCAGCCCCCGGCTCTCACTCGCAGCGAGTTCGTCCATCAGCGCCTTGTCCTGATAACGCGCAAGCGAGAGGCTGCGGGCGAAGGCGGGCACCGGCGCGCCGACCACGGCGCGGGCGCAGAGATCGCCAGTGGCGCAGGCACCCATCGTGCCGTAGCCGGACAACGCGGTGGCGAGGAACACGCCCGGTGTCTTCGCGGCGCCGATCAGCGGCCAGTTTTCCTTCGTCATCGGATAGTAGCCGCCGTAATGCACCCGGTCGCGCGGCAGCGCGCCGAGATACTGCGCAAGCTTTGGCTGCAGCCGGCTCGCCGCGCGCAGCACGACTTCGGGGAAATAAGGGTTCAGCTCCGGCTCGCGGACCGGCGCCGTGATCTGCTCTTCGTTGAAGGCCCAGCCGAGCTTGATCCATTCGCCATGATCGCCGCCGTCCGGCCGGCAATGGATGCTGCCCGGCATCGGCGCCAGCAGGCGCGCGAATTCCGGCGCCGCCGCTAGCGCCTCGCGCTCGTCGTCGGACCAAGCCAACGTCTGGCCGTCGAGATCGATCGCGAACGGCATTTTGCGATCGACCGCACGGTTGCGGTCAGCGAACGCGATCTTCTGCTGCAGCACATTCACGATCGGCAGCGTCTCACCGTGCATGGCCGCGACCTGCGCGGCGAACGGACCCGCAGCATTGACGATGATGTCGGCGCCGATGGTCTGTCGCACGCCATCGGCCAGCACCTCGACGGCGAAGCGATCCGTCTTCACGATGCCGAGCACTCTGGCCTGCTGGAACTGCGCGCCCAGCGGCCGCATGGTCTCCAGCATGTACTGGCCAAGCTGCTGGCCGCTGATGTCGCCCGCCCTGCGGATATGCAGCGCGGTCGAGACCTCCTTGTCGAAGGTTGGGTAATGCGCCTGAATAAGATCGCGGCCGAGCAGGACATCGACACCGTCGGGCGCGCCCTGCCAGTCCGCCGAATGCGGCGGCACATAGCCGCGGCTTGCGCTTTCATGCAGACGGATCAGCTTCGCGGCCTGCTCGCCGTAGCCGGCATAGAGTTGCTGCAAGAGCTCCGCCGGCCTCTCCTCGCGTGTAACCAGAAGATAGCCGCGCCGCGTCATGTGGATGCGGTTGTCGCTGCGGCGCGCGATCTCCTCCATCAGGTCGGTGGAATGGTTGGTGAAGTCCGCCATCGTCGGATGTGGCCACCAGTTGCGGTAGTTCTCGCCCGACTGCGCCGAGGTCAGCGCCATCGGCTGGCCTTCGTCGACGATCAAGAGGCGCGAGCGCCCGTGCTGGACGGCGAGGTAATAGGCCGTGGCGATGCCGACGATGCCCGCGCCGATCACCAGGATTTCGACGTCATTGGTTTTCACGCATAGTCTCCATAGCTCCACGCGGAGCCGCGATAATTCATATTGTCCTGTCGATCAGACCGGGCGCATGTCGCCCGCATCGCGCAACGCCTGGCGCTGCGCCGAACGCAGCGTCTTCTGCGTCTCCTCGATGTGGTCACGCAGCAGCCGAACCGCTTTCTTGACCTCGCCGTCACGGCAGAATTCGAGCAGCCGGTAGTGCTCGCGCTGCGGACGCTCCTTGCCGGTCGCCTGCGACACCAGCGCCCGGGTGAAACGGCCGACATGGCCGTAATTCGCTTCGATCATCGAGAGCAGCCGCGGGCGATTGCACGGCGCGTAGAGCGTAGCGTGGAATTTCCAGTTGAAGGCGCCCCATTGCGCTGGATCGGGCTCGGCATCATAGGCGCGGAGGATCTGCGTCGCCTCTTCGAGATCGATCTCGCCCATCGCGGGGATCGCCAAACGCAAGGCGTGGCATTCAAGCGCGATGCGGATCTCGAGCAGCTCGATCACCTCGTCGACCGACAAATCGGAGACGACGGCGCCGCGATTCGGCAGGAAGGTGACAAAGCCTTCGGCCTCGAGCTGGCGCAGCGCCTCGCGCACCGGGATGCGGCTGGTCCCGAACCGGGCAGCGAGTTCGTCCTGGCGCAGCTGCAACCCGGGCGCCAGTTCGCCGGAGCTGATCGCGGCCCGCAGTGCCTCGCGCACGGCATCCGGAGCGGAACCGTGGGGTCCGGCTACTCGAAGGCTTGCGGCGGGTGCAGGGTCCATCCGGCTTCTCTCTCGCTCGCGGGCCGCCATGAATATCCAGCCGGGCCATGATTATATAAAATCGATTGGCCTATTATGCAATGCCGTGTATAAAATCTACGTCTATCGTATCCAGAACTACCAGCATCCGCGAGCGCCTGATGAAAAAATCCGCCAAGGGATTGATCTACCTAACTTTTCTTGCGATCGCGGCTCCCGCCCCGGCGCTGGCTCAATCACCCAATGGCACACTGGCCAAGATCCGCGACGCCGGCGAGATCAGGCTCGGACACCGTGACGTCTCGGTCCCGTTCTCCTATCTCGACGACAACCAGAAGCCGGTGGGCTTTGCGATGGACCTCTGCGCGCGGATCGTCGAGGCAGTGAAGATCGAGCTCAAGCAGCCCTCGCTGCAGACCAGGCTGCAGCCGATCCAGCTCTCCACCCAGATACCGCTGATCGAGAACGGCACCATCGACATCGTGTGCGGTCCCGCCACCAACACGCTGGAGCGGCAGAAAGTCGTCGCCTTCAGCGACACGATCTTCGTGTCGAGCATCCGCGCCGTGGTGCGGAAGGACGCGCCGATCAAGACCTTCGAGGATCTCGGCGGCCGGCCGGTCTCGCTGACCTCGGGCTCGACCTCGATCGGGCTTCTGAGTGCGCGCGCCCAGGAGAAGAACTTTCAGACCAAGAACATCCTGACGCCGGACCATGCTGCGTCGTTCCTCGCACTGACCACCGGGCGCAGCGAGGCCTTCGTGATGGACGACATTCTGCTGGCGAGCCTGATCGCCGGCAGCCCCAATCCGTCCGATTGGCGCATCATCGACGATAGCCTGCGCACCGAGCCCTACGGGCTGATCCTTCGCAAGGGCGATCCGGAGTTCAAGGCGCTGGTCGACAAGACGCTGGTCGCCATGATGAAGGGCGGCGAATTCCAGGAGCTCTATGCAAAATGGTTCACGCGGCCGATTCCGCCGAAGAACGTGAACCTGAATTTCCCGATGACGGCAGCGCTGAAGGACGCCGTCGCCAATCCGAACGACAAGGGCGTGTGATCAAGCAAGAAGCCCGGCCCTGATTCAATCAGAGCCGGGCTTGAGCGAACAGACGGTGATGACGGCGATCAGACGCCGGCCATCATCACGTATTTGATCTCGACATACTCATCCATGCCGTGGCGTGAGCCTTCGCGGCCGAGGCCACTTTCCTTGACGCCGCCGAACGGCGCGACCTCCGTCGTGATCAGGCCCGAATTGACGCCGACCATGCCCGACTCCAGCGCTTCGGCGACGCGCCAGACCCGGCCGATGTCGCGCGAATAGAAGTAGGAGGCAAGGCCGAACGGCGAGGCGTTGCACATCGCGATCACGTCGGCCTCGTCCTTGAAGCGGATGACAGGCGCGAGCGGCCCGAACGTTTCCTCCTGCGCCACCAGCGCATCCGGCCGCACGTCCGACAGTACCGTCGGCTCGAAGAAGCTGCGGCCGAGCGACGAGCGCTTGCCACCGGTCACGATCTTGGCGCCGCCCTTCACGGCGTCCGCAATGTGACGCTCGACCTTCTCGATTGCCTTCATGTTGATGAGCGGGCCCTGCGTCACGCCCTGTTCGGTGCCGTCGCCGATCTTCATCTCGGCGACCTTCTTCGACAGCTTCGAGACGAACTGGTCGTAGATCTTGTCCTGGGCGTAGAGGCGGTTGGCGCAGACGCAGGTCTGACCCATGTTGCGATATTTCGAGACGATGGCGCCTTCGACGGCCGCATCGATATCGGCATCGTCGAACACCACGAAGGGCGCGTTGCCGCCGAGCTCGAGGCCGAGCTTCTTCACGCCGACCGACGCCTGACGATACAGGATCTTGCCGACATTGGTCGAACCGGTGAAACCGACGAAGCGCACCGCCGGATGCTCACACAGCACCTGGCCGATCGGCGGCGCATCGCCGGTGATGATGTTGAGCACGCCCTTCGGCACGCCGGCCTTCTCGGCAAGCACGGCGAGCGCGAGCGCCGACAGCGGCGTCTCGTTGGCGGGCTTCAGCACCACCGTGCAGCCGGCCGCAAGCGCCGGCGACACCTTGCGCGTGATCATCGAATTCGGAAAGTTCCACGGCGTGATGGCGCCGCAGACACCGATCGGCTGCCGGATCGCGAGCAGGCGCGCGTCGGCACGCTGGGTCGGAATGGTCTCGCCATAGACGCGGCGCGCCTCCTCGGCGAAGAATTCGACATAGGCGGCGCCGATGTCGACCTCGCCGAGCGCCTCCGCCAGCGGCTTGCCTTGCTCGGAGGTCAGGATCAGCGCGAGGTCTTCGCGGTTGGCGATGATCAGATCGAACCATTTGCGCAGGATGTTGGAACGCTGCTTGGCGGTCAGCTTGGCCCACGCCGGAAACGCGCGCTGCGCGGCCTCGACGGCCCTGGTTGCATCATCGGCGCCCAGCTGCGCGATCTTGATCAGTTCGACGCCGGTCGCCGGATTGTTGACGGCGAACTCGGGAGTGCCGACCCAGGCGCCGTCGATATAGCAGCGATCGCGCAACAGCGACGGGTCCTTCAGACGGTCGTGGAGGGACGTTGCGGATTGTGTGGCGCGTGCGGCAACGGGCGGGGTCATGGGTTACTCCTGGAATGTCTTTGGAGGGTCTTCGCCGCCTATATAGGCGGAAAGCCACTGTGATGCACTGGCCGCCGGCGCGACCCTGCTTGGACGCAAACGCGACGCCGTTGCGAGCTGATGTTACCCGGCAATGCAGAGCATCCAACCGCAGCTGCGCAATTTGCGCACCGGGGAATCTCGTCAGATCGCGCCGCCGGACATGTAGGTTTCACGACGGCCGATCATGCGCTCGGCCGCAGCCTTGGCATCCGCCTTAGTCGAGGTCGCGCAGGTACGGTATTCGAGGTCGGCCTGCGCCCGCGCATCGCGGCGGCCGAACCAGGATTTGGTGCCGGTCTGCAGCATGGCCAGCGCATGGGCGACATTGTCGACTGCCTCGAATGAGTGCAGCGCGCCGGTACCCGCGTAGCGGACTTCGTAAAGGCCTGGGCTGATCGGCGCCTCGATATTCTCGCCGCGGCCCGGCCGCGGATAGCGCTTCCATTCACTCCATGTCGAAATCATTGCTGCGTCCCCGCAAGGCGCGAAATGACGAATCTTTTCGTCAAATCCATCCCAATTCGCCACACCTTTTGTGCAGCGATCTGAATGCGTTAATGCAAAAAAACAGGTACGAAAATCAATCTGCCGATCACGTTACCGTGGCCCTCCACGAGCGTCCACCTCGGACATGTCCGGAGTCCACCGCAAAATCCGCTGGTAGTGAACATTCGTTGAACGGCGCCTTTCCTGCGTCCCCGTCCTTCACGACATCGCGACATCATCGTTTCGCGGCCGCCTTGCGGGAGCAGAAAAGCGGGAGGATGATCCCCGCACTTCAAAACAATAAACCCCACCGGAGGACGCCCCCAATGCAGAGCAAGGCTCAGATCGATCAGGTATTGCGGCAGAAGAGCGAGGCAAAGGAGATTCCCGGCGTGGTCGCCGTCGCGGCCACCGGCAAGGACGTGATCTACGAAGGCGCGTTCGGCAAGCGCGACCTCTCCAAGAGCGATCCGATGACGGCCGACAGCGTGTTCTGGATCGCCTCGATGACCAAGGCGGTGACGTCAGCGGGCGCGATGCAGCTGGTCGAGCAGGGCAAGCTGTCGCTCGACGAGCCGATCGGCAAGCTGTTGCCCGATCTCGCCGCGCCGCAGGTGCTCGACGGCTTCGACGCCAAGGGCGAGCCGAAGCTGCGGCCGGCGAAGGCGCCGATCACGCTGCGCAAGCTCATGACCCACACCGCAGGCTTCTGCTACGACCTGTGGAACGCCGACATGGGGAAATACATGGAGAAGACCGGCACGCCCGGGATCATCTCCTGCCTGAACGCCGCGCTGAAGACGCCGCTCGCGAGCGATCCCGGCACGCGCTGGGAATACGGCATCAATATCGACTTCGTCGGCAAGGCCGTGGAAGCCGCATCCGGCAAGAAGCTCGATGCCTATCTGCGTGACAACATGTTTGCGCCGCTCGGCATGAGCGACACCGGCTTCAAGATCACGGACAACATGCGCAAGCGGCTGGTCGGCATGCATGCCCGCGGTGAGGACGGCACGCTCGCCGCGATGCCGTTCGAGCTCGAGCAGAATCCGGAATTCCACATGGGTGGCGGCGGGCTGTATTCGACCGCGGCCGACTACATCAAGTTCTGCCAGATGATCCTCAACAAGGGCAAAGGCAACGGCAACCAGCTGCTGAAGCCCGAGACCGTCGCGGCGATGGGGCAGAACCAGATGGGCGATCTCAGCGTCAGCAAGATGACGACCGCGGCGCCGCCGTACACCAACGACGTCGACCTCTATCCGGACCAGGTGAAGAAGTGGGGACTGAGCTTCCTCATCAACACCGCCAAGACGCCGGAAGGCCGCAGCCCCGGCAGCCTCGCCTGGGCGGGCCTCGCCAACACCTATTACTGGATCGATCCGTCGCGCGACGTCTGCGGCGTGATCCTGACCCAGCTGCTGCCGTTCGCCGACAAGCATAGTCTCGAGGCCTTCGCAGGCTTCGAGAAAGGCATCTATGCCGGTCTCGACGCCGGCAGCGGGCAAAGGGCGGCGTAAGGTTCCAGCCGAGCAACGCGAAATCCCTCTCCTCGCGGGGAGGGATTTTTCATACCCGCCATAGGTCGGGCCTGTGCCGTCGACGCCAAACGACTAAGATCGCGCAAAAAAGCGCGACACGAACACGACCACGAGGAGGACGAACTTGGCACCCACCCCCAAGGCAGACAGCTATGTCTGCGGCATTTCCGATACGCCGCTGCTCGGTGAAACCATCGGCCGCAGCCTCGATCGCGCCCGCGCGCGCTGGGGTGAGCGCGAGGCACTGGTCTCGCCCAGCCACAATGTGCGCTGGACCTGGAACGATTTCGCTGAGCGGGTCGAGGCGCTGGCGGCGGGTTTCCTTGCGCTCGGCCTGCAACGCGGCGAGCGGATCGGCATCTGGTCGCTGAACCGGCCGGAATGGACGCTGACGCAATTCGCCGCCGCAAAGGCCGGGCTGATCCTCGTCACCATCAATCCGGCGTATCGCTTGAGCGAGCTCGAATTCGCGCTCGGCAAGGTCGGCTGCGCCGCGATCGTGACGACGACCGCGTTCAAGACCTCGGCCTATATGGAGATGCTGAACACGCTGCTGCCCGAGCTTGCGAGCGCCACACCCGGCCAATTGCGATCGGCGCGGCTGCCGCAACTGCGCGCCGTGATCCAGATCGGCGGCCCGGCGGCGCCGGGCACAATTCCGTTCGATGCGGTCGCGCAGATGGGCGGGGAGCGTCATCGCGAGCAGCTTGCGGCGCTCGGCGCGAGCTTGCAATTCGACGACCCCGTCAACATCCAGTTCACCAGCGGCACCACCGGCTCGCCGAAGGGCGTGACGCTGACCCATCATAACATCCTCAACAACGGCTACTTCACCGGCCGCGCCATGCGGCTGACCGAACAGGACCGCATCTGCATTCCGGTGCCGCTCTATCATTGCTTCGGCATGGTGATGGGCAACCTTGCCTCGGTCACGCTCGGCACCACCATGGTGTATCCCGGCGAAGGTTTTGATCCCTTGGCGACGTTGACGACGATTGCGCAGGAGAAATGCACGACGCTGTACGGCGTGCCGACCATGTTCATCGCCGAGCTCGATCATCCGGAGTTCTCTCGCTTCGATCTCTCCTCGCTGCGCACCGGCATCATGGCCGGCGCGCCCTGCCCGATCGAGGTGATGAAGCGCGTCAACACCGAGATGAACATGCGCGAGGTGACGATCGCCTACGGCATGACCGAGACCAGCCCGGTGAGCTTCCAGAGCGCTACCGATGATCCCTTGGAGCGCCGCGTCTCCACCGTCGGCCGCGTCCATCCGCATGTCGAGGTCAAGGTGGTCGATCTCGACGGCAAGGTGGTGCCGCGCGGCGAACGCGGCGAGCTCTGCACCCGCGGCTACAGCGTCATGCTCGGCTATTGGGACGAGAAGGAAAAGACCGGCGAGGTGCTCGACGCCAATGGCTGGATGCACACCGGCGATCTCGCCGTGATCGACGACGAGGGCTATTGCAACATCGTCGGCCGCATCAAGGACCTCGTGATCCGCGGCGGCGAGAACCTTTATCCCCGAGAGATCGAGGAATTCCTCTACCGCCATCCGAAGATCCAGGACGTGCAGATCTTCGGCGTCGCCGACCAACGCTACGGCGAGGAGCTGTGCGCCTGGGTTCGCGTGCGGTCAGGCGAAACGCTCACGGCAGACGAGGTCCGCGACTTCTGCCAGGGCCAGATCGCCCACAACAAGATCCCGCGCTATGTCGAGTTCGTCGAGGAATTCCCGATGACGGTGACCGGGAAGATCCAGAAGTTCGTGATGCGCGACGCGGTGGAAAAGCGGCTGGGATTGAAGGCGGCGAAGACGGCGTGATGCTTCGTCTCCCTCTCCCGCTTGCGGGGGAGGTTCGGGGTGGGGGCTCTCTCCATGAGTCATTCTATGGAGAGAGCCCCCACCCGGCGCTACGCGCCGACCTCCCCCGCAGGCGGGAGAGGTGAAGAAAGTGAGCCGCGCCTTAAACCAGCAGCCCCTTCGCCTTCGCCAGATCCTTGAGCGACACCAGCGGGCGGGCGCCGATGTGCTGGATCACCTCGGCGGCGGCGAGCGCGCCGAGACGGCCGGCATTTTCGTAACCGACATTGCGCACGAGACCGACCAAGAAGCCGGCCGCGAACAGGTCGCCGGCGCCTGTGGTGTCGACGAGCTTGTCGATCGGAGAGGCCGACGCCGAAGTAACCTCATTCCCGGAGATCACGACGCAGCCCTTCTCGCTGCGGGTGACGACGCCGAGCTTCGTATCCTTGCCGAACTGCTTCAGCGCGGTGTCGAAATCCGAGGTCTGGTACAGCGAGTGCAACTCGGACTCGTTTGAAAACACCAGGTCCACGATGCCCTTGCGCATCAGATCGAGGAATTCGTCGCGGTAGCGATCGACGCAGAACGAATCCGACAGCGTCAGTGCGACCTGGCGGCCGGCGCCATGCGCAATCGTCGCCGCCTTCACGAAAGCGTCCTTGGCGTTCTTCGGATCCCAGAGATAGCCTTCGAGATAGATGATGCCGGCGGCTTCGATCTGCGCCGGAACGATGTCGTCGGGCGTCAGGTCCTGCGCGGCGCCGAGATAGGTGTTCATGGTGCGCTCGCCGTCCGGCGTCACCAGCACGTAGCAGCAGCCGGTGGCCGGGCCGGACTTGGCCGGCGCGGTGTCGAAGGTGACGCCGGCGGCGCGGATGTCGTGGACGTAAAGCTTGCCGATCTGGTCGTCCTTGACCTTGCCGACATAGGCGGCGCGGGCGCCGAGATTGCCGACGCCGACGATGGTGTTGGCAGCCGAGCCGCCCGACATCTCGGTCGCCACGCCCATGTCGCTGTAGATCGCGGTGGCGCGCGCCTCGTCGATCAGCTGCATCGAGCCCTTGGTCATGCCGTGACGGGCAAGGAATGCCTCATCTGTTTGCACCAGCACGTCGAAGATCGCGTTGCCGATCCCGAGAACGTCATATTTTGCGTCAGCCATAGACCTGCCCTGTGTTAACGCCACCCAACAAGAGCCGCGACCTATCACGTTACACCTAGCGCCAGCAAGGGAAGCGGCTGCTATACAGATCCGATGTTCCGCTCCTTCCTCACCGTCTCCTCGGGAACGCTGGCCTCGCGACTGCTCGGCTTCGTGCGCGATTCCGTGATCGCGGCGCTGCTTGGCGCGGGGCCGGTGGCGGATGCGTTTCTGGCGGCGTTCCAGCTTGTGAACGTGGTGCGGCGGCTGCTGGCCGAGGGTGGGCTGAACGCTGCCTTGGTGCCGGCATGGCTGAAGGCGCGCGATGCGGACGGCATGGACGCGGCAACCGCGTTTGCCGGTCGCGTGCTCGGCACCGTCAGCGCCGCCGTGATCGCGGCCGCGCTCGTGATCGGCGTTTTGATGCCGCTGGTGATCGCGGCGATCGCGCCCGGCTTTGTCGGCCGCGACACGCTGCAATTCGCCGTCGACGATGCAAGGCTGATGCTGCCCTATCTCGCCTTCGCCGGCCCGGTCACCGTGATGATGGCGCTGCTCAACGCGCAGGGGCGCTTTGCGCTGACGGCGTTCTCGCCGCTGCTGTTCAACATCACGCTGATCGCAGTCATGGCGGTGCTGCTGATGCGGCAGCAGGATCCGGTGCAGGCCGCGCTTGTCATGGCGGCCACCATCGGCGTCGCCGGCTTCCTGCAACTGTCGATGCTGGCGCTGCGCGGCGCAAAGCTCGCGGCGCCGCTGCGCGTCTCCTTCGATCCCGAGATGCGCGGCTTTCTCGGCCGCGCGGTCCCCGGCATGGTCGCGAGCAGCGCGCCGCAATGGCTCATGGTTGCTGGCGCGGTGATCGCGTCCACCTCGCCATCGGCGGTGTCCTGGCTCTATTTCGCCAACCGCCTGCTCGAGCTGCCGCTCGGCATTGTCGGCGTCGCGATGGGTACCGTGCTGATCCCGGAGATGACGCGCGCCGTGCGCAGCGGCGAGCATGCGGCGATCGCGCATGCGGAATCGCGCGCCCTCGAGCTTGCGGCCGGGCTGGCGCTGCCGGCGACGCTCGGTCTGATGGTGCTGAGCGGACCGATCGTGCGGATGCTGTTCGAGCACGGCGCGTTCACCGCGGAGGATAGCGCGGCAACCGCACAGGCCCTGATCTGGCTGACGCTCGCGCTGCCGGCGCATGTGCTGGTGAAGGCGCTGTCGCCGGCATTCTTTGCCCGCGAGGACACGCTGACGCCATTGTTTGCGACGCTGAAGGCGGTCGTGGTGGCGATCGCCGCGGCCTTCCTGCTCCGCCATCTCTTCGGCGCCAGCGGCATTGCCGCAGGGATCGCGCTCGGCGCCTGGAGCAATGCGCTGGCGCTGATCCGCAAGGGGGCCGCGACCTTCGGCTTTTCAATCGATGCCGATGCCCGCCGCCGGCTGCCGCGTATCCTGGTCGCGGCGCTCGCGATGGGCGCCCTGCTGTGGCTTGCGGAAGGCGCGCTGCCGGCCGAAGGCGCGCACGGTCTGGCGCGGGCGGCTGCCCTCCTCGTGCTGATCGCGGCCGGCATCGCCACTTACGGGCTGTTTTTGCAAGCTTTCGGCGTCACCGGCTGGCGCGCGGCGGTTAACGCCATCAGGCAAAGACGCCCCGCCTGACTTGCGCGCGCGGGGCTTAAGTGGCAAACGACGCCGCAAAAGCGATCTTTTCCGGGAATCGAGACCATGGCGTTCGTTGAACGGGTTTTCTCAGGCGTCCAGCCGACGGGCAATCTGCACCTCGGCAACTATCTCGGCGCCATCGTCAACTTCGTGAAGATGCAGCAGACCCATAACTGCATCTATTGCGTCGTCGACATGCACGCGATCACGCAGGGCGTCGAGGTCTGGGGCGGCCCCGCCGAGCTCGCGCGCAACACCCGCGAGGTGACCGCGGCCTTCATCGCCGCGGGCATCGATGCCAAGAAGCACATCGTGTTCAACCAGAGCCAGATCGCCGGCCATGCCGAGCTGACCTGGATCTTCAACTGCGTCGCGCGGATCGGCTGGCTGAACCGCATGACCCAGTTCAAGGAGAAGGCCGGCAAGGACCGCGAGAACGCTTCCGTCGGGCTCTACGACTATCCGGTGCTGATGGCGGCCGACATCTTGCTGTATCGCGCCACCCATGTGCCTGTGGGCGAGGACCAGAAGCAGCATCTCGAGCTGTCCCGCGACATCGCGCAGAAGTTCAACAACGACTTCGGCGATTCGATCCGTGGCCATGGCTTCGCCGACGGCCTGTTCTTTCCGCAGCCCGAGCCGCTGATCACGGGGCCCGCGACGCGGGTGATGAGCCTGCGCGACGGCACCAAGAAGATGTCGAAGTCGGATGCGTCGGACAATTCGCGCATCAACCTCACCGACGACGCCGACACCATCGCGCAGAAGATCCGCAAGGCGAAGACCGATCCGGAGCCGCTGCCGTCGGAGGAAAAGGGCCTCGAGACGCGCCCGGAGGCCGACAATCTGGTCGGCATCTACGCAGCGCTCGCCGGCATCTCCAAGCAGGAGGTGCTGACGCAGTTCGGCGGCGGGCAGTTCTCCAGCTTCAAGAACTCGCTGGTCGAGGTTTGCGTTGCAAAATTGGCGCCGATCGCCTCCGAGATGAAGAAGCTGGTCGCCGATCCCGGCCATGTCGACTCGATCCTGGTCGACGGCGCCAACCGCGCCCGCGGCATCGCCGACGAGACCATGCGCCTCACCAAGGATATCGTCGGCTTCATTCGCCAGCGCTGACGTCACCGGCAGCCTGCGCGCTCCCTCTCCCCAACGGGGAGGGAGTGTGGCAGCATGGGTTGGTTTGGTTCAGCACCGGGACATGCATGACCACCCAGCGACGAAGCTACGAGACAGGTCACAAGCCGAAATGCCTCGTCATCGTTGACGACACTGCGGAATGGGACCGCGCGGTGTATTACGCCAGCCGCTGGGCGATCCGGGTCGGCGGCGGCGTCGTGATGCTGCGGGTGATCGAGACCGAGGATCAGAACCAGCAATGGCTCGGGGTCGCCGACATCATGCGCGCGGAGGCCGAGGAGGCCGCCAATGAGGCGCTCGACCGCGCCGCCGGCCGCGCCAACGGGATCGCCGCGATCACCCCGGAGCGGGCGATTCGCGAGGGCGACCCGACCGAGCAGATCCTCGACGTGATCGACAAGGACGTCGATATCGCCATGCTGGTGCTGGCCGCCAATCCCGGCGCGGAGGGCCCCGGGCCGATCATCACCACCATGGCCAAGACCATGGGCACGTTCCCGATCCCGGTGACCATCGTGCCCGGCGGCCTGACCGACGCCGAGATCGATGCCCTGTCATAGGGGTTATCGACCTCGAAACCCCTCCCAAGGCATGGATCGCGGCCCGGAACCGCGGTTTTGCGGCTTGATCGGCGGCTTTTTAGTTGCCATTTGGTAGGGGAACCCAACGCGCCGGCCTTGAACCGGCGACGCCGGAGAGAGCAAATGTTCATTCAGACCGAAGCCACACCCAATCCCGCCACCCTGAAATTCATCCCGGGCCGCCTGGTGCTCGACAGCGGGACCATGGAATTCTCGTCGGCCGAATCCGCCGCACGCTCGCCGCTCGCCGAACGGCTGTTCGCCGTAGCCGGTGTCACCGGCGTGTTCTACGGCGCCGACTTCATCACCGTGACCAAAGCGGACGGCGACTGGCAGCACCTCAAGCCCGCGATCCTCGGCGCCATCATGGAGCATTACATGTCCGGCGCACCGCTGCTCGCCGACGGCACCGCGGGTAGCGACGATGCGCGTGACGAGGAAGACGAGTTCTTCGACGAGGCCGACGCCGAGACGGTCGAGCAGATCAAGGACCTGATCGAGACCCGGGTCCGTCCGGCCGTTGCCAATGACGGCGGCGACATCACCTTCCGCGGTTTCAAGGACGGCATCGTCTATCTCAACATGAAGGGCTCCTGCGCCGGCTGCCCGTCATCGACCGCCACCTTGCAGCACGGCATCCAGAACCTGCTCCGGCACTTCGTGCCCGACGTGCAGGAAGTCCGGCCGATGTAATTTGCGCAGGGTGGGTCGCCAAGCGCAGCCCACCTTCGATACGACACGGTTGATGGTGGGCACAGCATTGCGCTTTGCCCGCCCAAGAGGGGGGACGAACGGTGAGCCGGCGAATCGGAAATGGTGCTGACCTTCCGTTCGCCCTGACGTTTGCCCCATGATGATTCTCGCCATTGATACCGCACTCGACGCCTGCTCCGCGGCGGTGCTCGACACCACCTCCGGCAACACCATCGCGATCGAATCGCAAGCGATGCAGCGCGGCCATGCCGAGGCGCTGATGCCGCTGATCGCGCGGGTGATGAAGGAGAGCGGCATCGGCTTTGCCGGCCTCGACCGCATCGCAGTCACCACCGGCCCCGGCAGCTTCACCGGCCTGCGCGTCGGCCTCTCGGCGGCGCGCGGCATCGCACTCGCCGCCTCGAAGCCGATCGTCGGACTGTCGACGCTCGCTGCCTACGCCGCGCCCGTGGTTGCCGAGAATGGCGAGAGCCCGATCCTGTCGGCGATCGATGCGCGGCACGATCACGTCTATTTCCAGCTCGTCGGCGGCGACGGCAGCTTGATGCTCAAGCCAAAGGTGGCGCCGATCGCGGAGGCGCTCGATGCCTCTCAATTCGGTGCGCTGCATCTGGTCGGCAACGCCGCCAACATTCTCGCCGAGCGCTGGCCTGCGGATGCACCGCCGCCGGTCAAGGTCGACAGGCAGCCGGCACCCGATATCACCTGGGTCGCCTGGGTCGGCGCCGCCGTGGATCCCGACACTGCGCCGCCGCGTCCGTTCTATCTGCGCGCACCCGACGCGAAGCCGCCGAAGGATCGCCTCGTCATCAGCGCGCCGCCATCGACATGACCGGTTGGCTGTCGCGCTGGTGGGGTGGCGGTCCGCCCGCGGTCGAGCCCGCATCGCTGCGGGACGCGGCGCGGCTCGCCCAGTTGCACGGCGCCTCGTTTCATCGTGGCTGGGGCGAGGGCGAATTCGAGACGATGCTGACCGAGCGCAACACGCTGGTGCACCGGCTGCGCCAGGGAAGCAAGGTGATCGGCTTTGCGGTCTCGCGAATGGCGGCAGACGAGGCGGAAATCCTGTCGATCGCAATCGATTCCAATCAACGCGGCCGCGGCCTGTCGCGCGACCTGCTGCTGACCCATCTCGGCCACCTTGCCGGCCGTGGCATCCGCACCATCTTCCTCGAAGTGGAAGAGAACAATGCGCCGGCGCGACGGCTGTATGAAAGGGCCGGATTCGCCGTGATCGGCCGCCGCGAACGCTATTACAAGCAGCCCGGTGGGGAACATTTGAACGCGCTTCTGATGCGGCGCGACTTGTCGTAACATCGGCGCGATGGCAGAACAGCGCCCTGCTCTGTTACCCAAGGTTTGAAGAATACGGCCTGAAACCCATGACCACGGTGAAAATCCCGCCTGCGCAGAAAAATACCGGCATCGAGGCGCGCTGCGCCGCGACCGGCATGCGCATGACCGAACAGCGCCGCGTGATCGCGCGGGTGCTGGCGGAGGCGATGGATCATCCCGACGTCGAGGAACTGTACCGCCGCTGTGTGGCGGTCGACGACAAGATCTCGATCTCGACGGTCTATCGCACCGTCAAGCTGTTCGAGGATGCCGGCATCATCGAGCGTCACGACTTCCGTGAGGGCCGTGCGCGCTACGAGCAGATGCCCGAGAGCCATCACGACCATCTGATCAATCTGCGCGACGGCAAGGTAATCGAATTCACTTCCGAGGAAATCGAGAAGCTGCAGGCCGAGATCGCGCGCAAGCTCGGCTACAAGCTGGTCGATCACCGGCTCGAGCTCTATTGCGTCCCGCTCGACGACGACAGCAAGTCGTAGGCGCGCGCCACGCATCGAAAGACCATGAGCTTCGATCTCGTCATCTTCGATTGCGACGGCGTGCTGGTCGACAGCGAGGTGATCTCCTGTCGCGCGCATGCGGACACGCTGACGCGGCACGGCTTTCCGATCACCCCCGACGGCGTGCTGAAGCGTTTCCTCGGCGTGTCCGATCGCGAGGCCCGGCGGATCGTCGAAAGCGAGATCGGCCGCGCGTTGCCCGATACGTTCGAGGCCGAGGTCAAGCACGCGACGCTGAGCTTCTATGCCGACGATCTCAACGCCATCGCGCATGTCGGCGATGCGATCACAGCGCTCACCTTGCCGAAATGCGTGGCCTCCAGCGGCACGCCGGAGAAGATCCATCACGGCCTGACCTGCGTCGGGCTCTACGACCAGCTCGCGCCGCATATTTTCTCCGCCACCCAGGTCCAGCACGGCAAGCCCGCGCCAGATCTGTTTCTGTTTGCGGCCGAACAGATGGGCGCACGGTCGGAACGCTGCGTCGTGATCGAGGACAGCGTGGCCGGCGTCACCGGCGCCTGCGCCGCCGGAATGACCGTGCTCGGTTTCTACGGCGGCAGCCATTGCACGGCGGAACACGAGGCCATGCTGCGCCGGGCCGGCGCGGCCATAACCTTCGCCGATATGCGCCAATTGCCCGATTTGATCGCCCAGGCCGGCCAAAAACACGGCTCGATCGCTGGATTTTCCCCGGTTTAGGCTATATTTCAGCCCCGGCGCCCCGATGGCGCCGTTTCCTTTTCGTATTCAGGGTTCCATGACGACGCCGCGCAAGCTGCACATCAAGTCCTATGGCTGCCAGATGAACGTCTACGATGCGCAACGCATGGTGGACACGCTGGCCGGCGAGGGCTTTGTCGAGACCGCGAGCGCCGAAGACGCCGACCTCGTGATCCTCAACACCTGCCACATCCGCGAGAAGGCGTCGGAGAAGGTCTACTCCGAGCTCGGGCGGCTCCGCGTCGCCAAGGACGAGGCCGCGCGGGCGGGCCGCGAGATGAAGATCGCGGTCGCCGGCTGCGTCGCGCAGGCCGAAGGCGCCGAGATCATCCACCGCGCACCGACCGTCGATATCGTGGTCGGGCCGCAGAGCTATCATCACCTGCCTGAACTGCTGAAGCGCGCCAAGGAAAACGGCCGCGCGCTCGAGACCGAATTCCCGGTCGAGGACAAGTTCGGCTTCCTGCCGCAGCCGAAGCCGGATGCGATCCGCGCCCGCGGCATCTCCGCCTTCGTCACGGTGCAGGAAGGCTGCGACAAGTTCTGCACCTTCTGCGTGGTGCCCTATACGCGCGGCGCGGAAGTCTCGCGTCCGGTCGCCAGGATCATCGAAGACGTGAAGCAGCTCGCCGACAACGGCGTGCGCGAATTCACGCTGATCGGACAGAACGTCAATGCCTATCATGGCGAAGGCCCCGACGGCCGCACCTGGCCGCTCGGCAAATTGTTGCAGCGCCTCGCGGAGATTCCGGGCGTTACGCGCCTGCGCTATTCCACCAGCCATCCGCGCGACGTCGACGATTCGCTGATCGCGGCGCATCGCGATTTGCCCGCGCTGATGCCGTTCGTGCACCTGCCGGTGCAGTCGGGGTCGGACCGTATCCTTGCAGCCATGAACCGCAAACATACCGCCGATGACTACCGCCGTGTCATCGACCGGTTCCGGGCGGCGCGGCAAGACATTGCTTTTTCATCAGATTTTATCGTGGGCTTTCCCGGCGAGACCGCGGAAGAATTTTCCGCCACCCTCGCGCTTGTCACGCAAATCGGGTACGCTGCGGCGTATTCATTCAAGTATTCGTCACGGCCAGGCACGCCGGCGGCGGAGATGCGGGAGACGGTGTCAGCAGCCGAGATGGACGAGCGCTTGGGGCGGCTTCAGGAATTGATCGACAGCCAGCAATCGGCCTTCAACCGTGCTGCGATCGGCACAACGGTCGATGTGCTGTTCGAGCGCGCCGCGCGCAATCCGGGCCAGATCGTCGGCCGTACCGCCTATCTGCAGCCCGCCCATGTGATGGCATCGCCCGACATCATCGGCCAGGTCCGCCCCGTGCGGATCGACAGCCTCGAGCGCTACAGCCTGATCGGCGAACTCGCAACGCAATCCGCACCCGGCCTCATTTCGCAGACCATTGGAGCCTGAAATCCTTGCCCAAAAGCGCATCGGATTCGCCTTCGCTTGCTCCCAGCCGCAAACCTGACCGCGACATGCAAATACCCCCTGAAACTCAGGTCGTCATTGATTTCGACGACAACCGTGCCGCATCCGCGCTGGTCGGCCCCTATGGACAGAATCTGGCGCTGATCGAGCGGCGGCTCGGCGTCGTGGTCGATTCCCGCGGCAACCACGTCACCATCGCAGGCTCCCGCGACGGCTGCGACGCGGCGCGGCGCGTCCTGGAGACGCTTTACGCCCAGGCCGTCGCAGGCCATGACCTCGATCAGGGTGAGGTCGAGGGCGCGATCCGTGCCGTGATCGCGCAGGGCTCGCTGTTCGAGTTCGACAACAAGACCGCCAAGCCGACCTTCGAGACCATCAATCTGCGCAAGCGTCCGGTGCGCGCCCGCACCGCGGCGCAAGACTCTTACATCCGCGCGCTGAAGCGGCATGAACTCGTGTTCGGCATCGGCCCGGCCGGCACCGGCAAGACCTGGCTCGCGGTCGCCCATGCGGCTCAGCTGTTCGAACGCAAGGAAGTCGATCGCATCATCCTGACGCGGCCCGCGGTCGAGGCCGGCGAACGGCTCGGCTTCCTGCCCGGCGATCTCAAGGAGAAGGTCGATCCGTATCTGCGCCCGATCTATGACGCGCTGTACGATCTGATGGATGCCCGTGTCGTCGAGCGCGCGCTGCAGGGCAACGAGATCGAGATCGCGCCGCTCGCCTTCATGCGCGGCCGCACCCTGACCAATGCCGCGATCATCCTCGACGAGGCGCAGAACACCACGTCGATGCAGATGAAGATGTTCTTGACCCGCCTCGGCGAGAACAGCCGGATGATCGTCACCGGCGACCCTTCGCAGATCGACCTGCCGAACGGTCAGACCTCCGGCCTCGCGGAAGCCGTGAAGCTGCTCGATGGTGTCGAGGGCATCGCGCAGGTGCACTTCAAGGCCGAGGACGTCATCCGCCATGAATTGGTGGCGCGCATCGTGGCCGCCTATGAGGGATTGCCGCAAAAGCCGGCAAACGCCAGATCTTGAGACCAATAGCTTCGGCCGCGAGCCCGCGCGATGCGGGTTCCGGCCATAACGCAGATTTTGAAACGAACGTGTCCGCTTTTCCTGCAACCGAGGTTCTCGTCACCGCCGAATGCTGGCAGGCCGAGCCTGATGCCGACGCGGTGATCCATCGCGCCATCGAGGCTGCCGCCGCAATCGCCGATGCCGACGTCGCCGATGCCGAGCTTGCGGTGATGCTGACCGACGATTCCGGGATCCGTACCCTCAACGCCAACTGGCGCAGCATCGACAAGCCGACCAACGTGCTGTCGTTTCCGGCATTGCAGCCGGAAGGCAGTGGCGGCCCCGACGACGCCCCGCGCATGCTCGGCGACATCGCGATCGCCTATGAGACGACGCGGCGGGAGGCCGATGACGAACAGAAACCGTTCGACCATCATTTGAGCCACCTTGCGGTGCATGGCTTCCTGCATCTGATCGGTTACGACCACGAGAACGATGACGATGCCGAGGACATGGAAGCGCTCGAGCGCGAGATCCTGTCCTCCCTCGGCATTCCCGACCCCTATGCGGATCGGATCGCCTGACATGCCGGATTCCGACCCAACCCACGACAATCCGCGCAACGTGAGCAACCTGCCCGCCGTCGTGCACGAAGGTGAGGTGCAGCGCCCGGCCGCCGAGGGCTGGCTGGTGCGCGCGATCCGCACGCTGTTCGGCTGGAAGGCCGGCTCGGTGCGCGACGATCTGCAGGTGGTGCTCGACGCCTCGACGCCCGACGATGTCGGCTTCTCGGCGATCGAGCGCACCATGCTGCGCAACATCCTGTCGCTGAACGAGCGGCGGATCGCCGACGTCATGGTGCACCGTGCCGACATCGTCGCGGTCAAGCGCGACATTCCGCTCGGCGAATTGATGAGCCTGTTCGAGAGCGCGGCGCATTCGCGGCTCGTCGTCTACAATGAAACCCTCGACGATCCCGAGGGCATGGTGCACATCCGCGACCTGCTTGCCTTCATGACCGCGAAGGCGCGCGTCACCGATGCGACCAAGACGAAGCGCAAGAAGCCGTTTCCGGCCGGGCTCGACCTGCGCAGTGTCGATCTCGCGCTGCCGCTGGCGGACGCCCATATCATCCGCAAGCTGCTCTATATCCCGCCGTCGATGCGCGCGATCGACCTGCTGGCGCAGATGCAGGCCTCACGGATCCATCTCGCGCTGGTGGTCGACGAATATGGCGGCACCGACGGGCTGGTGTCGATCGAGGACATTGTCGAGCAGATCGTCGGCGAAATCGACGACGAGCACGATTCCGACGAGCCGCCGTCGATCGTCCGCCAGCCGGACAACTCCTTCATCGCCGACGCGCGCGCCAGCCTCGACGATGTCCGTTCGGTGATCGGCGAAGATTTCGTGACCGGCGAGGCCGGCGAGGAGGTCGAGACGCTGGGCGGCTATCTCGTCTCGTTCGTCGGCCGCCTGCCGGTGCGCGGCGAGGTGATTTCCGGTCCCGGCAATTACGAGGTCGAAGTGCTCGACGCCGATCCGCGGCGGGTCAAGCGCGTGCGGGTCACGACACGCAAGGAGCGGCCGGCGCCGCGCAAGGAACGCGAGCGGCGCCGCGAGCAGGCACCGGACTCCGGAAACCCGCAGGCGAATGACAACATGCCGCCGCCCGGCGATGGAGCCGGTCCGCAGTGAGGCTGTCAGACAAACTCCGCTCGGTCGGGCTTGCGATCATTTTGACCTGGGGATGGAAGCGCGCGGTGCTCGCGCTCGCAGCCGGCGCATTGTCCTCGCTGGCGATGGCGCCGTTCAACGCCTGGCCGGTGCTGTTCCTGACCTTCTCCATCGCAGTCTGGCTGATCGACGGCGCTGCTGCCGGGCGTTGGCGCGGCGTGCCGGCCGCAGCGCTGTCCGGCTTCTGGTTCGGCCTCGGCTATTTCGTGCCGGGACTGTACTGGATCGGCTACGCCTTCTTCGTCGATGCCGACACCTTCGCCTGGCTGACGCCGTTCGCGGTGCTCGGCCTGCCCGCCTATCTCGCGCTGTTCACCGCTTTCGGCTTCGCGCTGGCGCGGCTGATCTGGCCGCGCGACGTCTCGCGCGTGCTGGCGCTGGCCGTCGGCCTGACGATCTCGGAATGGCTGCGCGGCCATCTGCTGAGCGGCTTTCCGTGGAATGCGTTCGGCTATGCGCTGACCGAGCCGCTTGCGCTCGCGCAGACCGCATCGCTGATCGGGCTGTGGGGCATGACGTTCCTGAGCGTCGCGATCTTCGCAAGCCCGGCCGTGCTGATCGACGGCGCCTCACGCGGCCGCAAGCCGTGGCGCGCGCCGGTGGCGGCGGTGCTGGTCCTCGCCGCGATGCTGGCATTCGGCGCATTCCGCCTCGCCCAGCAGCCGACCAGCATAGTCGCCGGCGTCAAGCTGCGCATCATGCAGCCCGATTTGCAGCAGGACGCCAAGTTCAACTACTCCGCCAAGGCGGCGGTGATGCAGAAATATCTCACTCTGTCGGATCGCGCGTCCGGGCCGCATTCGACCGGCGTGAGCGACTCCACCATCCTGATCTGGCCGGAATCCGCGTTTCCGTTCTTCCTGACCAAGGAGGCCGACGCGATGGCGCAGATCGCCGATCTCCTGCCGAAGGGAACCGTGCTGATCACCGGCTCGGTGCGCGCACCCGATCTGCCGCCCAACGTCCGCATCACGCGCGCCTATAATTCGATCTACGTCATCGACCATGACGGCAGCGTGCTCGCGGTCTACGACAAGCTGCACCTCGTCCCATTCGGAGAATATCTGCCGTTCCAGGACTGGATGGAGAAGCTCGGCCTGGTGCAGCTCACCAAGGTGCAGGGCGGCTACATTCCCGGCACGATCCGCCGCCCGCTCGACATTCCGAATGCACCGCGCGCGCTGCCCCTGATCTGCTACGAGGCGATCTTCCCCGGCAATGTCGTGAGCCGCGACGATCGTCCCGGCTGGATCGTCAACGTCACCAATGACGGCTGGTTCGGAATCTCGACCGGCCCCTATCAGCATCTGCAGCAGGCCCGGCTGCGCTCGATCGAGGAAGGCCTGCCGCTGGTGCGTGCCGCGAACACGGGCATCTCGGCCGTCATCGATCCGCTCGGGCGGATCGTCGCGCGACTCGGGCTCGGCACCGAAGGTGTGCTCGATGCCGGCCTGCCGGCAGCGATCGCGCCGACGATCTACGCGCGTGCCGGGAACATCCCGGCCGCTGTGATTGTGTTGGTTGCCCTCGCAATCGTATTGCGGAGACGTTTTGTCAGGCGAAAAGCCTGATCCTGCATATCGCCGGTTGTCGCCGAACCCGAAAAAACGTCGAAATTTACCTCAGCGCGATTCCACCAGTTGACAGATCGACCGTGCACTTCGCATTGTACGGGTCCACGCGAAATCACAAGCCAAGTCAGCCCCTTTGCGCAAATTGTCCGCATTTCGTCCCGATCCTCCTTGCAGGATTTGACGGCACCGGCGCCTGAGGCATACTCCACGTCCAACTTGCCTCACCCCCCGGGCGCGCAATCCCTTAGGAGAGTTGGAGATGTCCACCAAAGCGCCCAATCCTGTTGACAAATATGTCGGCAGCCGCGTCCGTATGCGACGCATCATGCTCGGCATGAGCCAGGAAAAACTGGGCGAGGCGTTAGGCCTGACGTTCCAGCAGGTGCAGAAATACGAGAAGGGCACCAACCGTGTCGGCGCGAGCCGGCTGCAGCAGATCTCCGAAATCCTGCAGGTGCCGGTCTCTTTCCTGTTCGACGGCGGCCCGAGCGGCGTCAAGACCGCTGACGGCTTCAGCGAGGGCTCCTCGCCGGCCTATGTGTCCGATTTTCTGGCAACCGCCGAAGGCCTGGCCCTGACCCGTGCGTTCACGCGGATCGCGGACGCCAAGCTCCGCCGCAGCATCGTCGAACTGGTCGAGCAGATCGCGGCGCGCGAGGCGGCTGAACAGGTCTGATCCTGCCTTATCCGTTTGAGAGATCGTCAAATCTGGAATATGTCATTCCGGCGCACGCTGAGGCGTGACGAGTTCCGGTCGAATCGTCGTCGCGCTTCAGCTCCTTGTTTGAGCATGATTCTTTCGGAGAACCGCTGCGCGCTGTTCCGGATCGTGCCTTGGCGCGTGCGCTGAATGACAAAGCGAATTCACAGGCCAAAATTCACAGGCGTCGACAACAG
This sequence comes from Bradyrhizobium sp. UFLA03-84, assembly GCF_002289535.1. NCBI lineage: Bacteria > Pseudomonadati > Pseudomonadota > Alphaproteobacteria > Hyphomicrobiales > Nitrobacteraceae > Bradyrhizobium > Bradyrhizobium sp. UFLA03-84. Next base: position 1,064,125 of record NZ_NSJY01000005.1, read on the forward strand.
CATGTCCAGCAACCCGTTCGAAACCGCAGCTATCCTCGACGGCATTCGCCGCTGGGTCGAGATCGAATCGCCGACCGAGCGGCCGGACCAGGTCAACCGACTGGCTGACCTCGTCGCGTCCGAATATCGCGACCTGCCGGCCACGGTCGACCGCGTTGCGGGGCGCGAGGGCTGCGGCGATCACCTGGTGACGCGCTCGTCCTGGGGGCAGGACGCCCCGGGGATTCTGGTGTTGAGCCATCTCGACACAGTTCATCCGATGGGATTCATCGAACGGTTACCATTCAAGATCGAAGGCGACAGCGCGTTCGGCCCTGGCATCTACGACATGAAGGGCGGCGCCTACCTCGCCTTTCATGCATTCCGGCAGATCTGCGCCGATGACGCGCGCCCGCCGCTCGGCATCACCCAGCTCTACGTATCGGACGAGGAAATCGGCAGCCCTACCTCGCGCGCGCTGATCGAGGCCGAGGGCCGCAAGGCCAAATACGTGCTGGTGACCGAGCCTGCGCGCGACGGCGGCAAGATCGTCACCGGGCGCAAGGGCGTCGCGCGCTTCGATGTGCACATCAAGGGCGCACCGGCGCATGCCGGCACGCGCCCCGAGGATGGCCGCAGCGCGATCCGGGAACTCGGCAATGTGATCCAGACGCTGGAGGCGATGAACGATCTCAAGCGCGGCGTCACCGTCAATGTCGGCGTGGTCCGTGGCGGCACCAAGCCGAACGTGATCGCCGAAGAGGCCTATGCGGAAGTCGACATGCGCGTGCCGTCCATGGCCGACGCCGACGAGCTGGTGCCGAAGATCCTCGGCATCACCTCGCGCACCGAGGGCGTCAGCGTGAAGGTGACCGGGGAACTGAACCGTCCGCCCTATGAGAAGAGCAATGCCGGCGCAGCGCTCTACGAACACGCCCGCGAGCTTGCCACTGAACTGGGCTTCGAGCTGCTCGATGTGTTCACCGGCGGCGGCTCCGACGGCAATTTCACCGCACCGCATACTGCAACCCTCGACGGCCTCGGCGTCGACGGCAAGGGTGCGCATACCCATTACGAGCAGCTCTACATCTCCTCGATCGAGCCGCGCGCGCGCCTGCTCTACCGGCTGTATCAGACGCTGCGATGACACCTGCTCCGAACGACACCAGCGATCGCGATTCCCCGGAGGACGGCGCGATGGCCCATTCGCGCGGCTCGTTCTTCGGGCGGCGCAAGGGCCACAAGCTACGTTCGCACCAGGCCGACCTGATCGACAATCTGCTGCCGCATCTTTCAATCGACATCGCGGCGCCCGCGCCCGAGGCGCTGACCGAATTGTTCGATGACGGCATCGAGAATGTCCGGCTCGAGATCGGCTTCGGCGGCGGCGAGCATCTGATCGCGGAAGCGCAGGCCTTCCCCACGACCGGCTTCATCGGCTGCGAGCCCTACGTCAACGGGATGGCGAAGATCCTGACCCAGATCGAGGCGCAGAATATCGGCAACATCCGCCTGTTCGCCGGCGACGCCGCCGAGCTATTGGCCTGGGCGCCGGCGCGCTCGCTCGCACGCATTGACCTCATTCATCCCGATCCCTGGCCGAAGCGGCGGCACTGGAAACGGCGCTTCGTGCAGGATGCCACGGTCGCTGCAATGGCGCGATTGCTCCCGCCGGGCGGTGAATTCCGCTTCGTCAGCGACATCGACGATTACTGCGCCTGGACGCTTGCGCATCTGATGCGCTCGCCGGATTTCGCCTGGCTCGCCGAGCGCGCAATCGACTGGCTCGAGCCGTGGCCGAACTATACGATGACGCGCTACGGCGCCAAGGCCGAGCGAGAGGGGCGTAAGGCCGCGTATCTGAGGTTCAGGCGATTGCCTTGACGGTGTCATTCCGGGGCGTGCGAAGCACGAACCTGGAATCCATCAGGCCACATGTGCCGACGGAGAAATGGATTCTCAGATGCGCAATTGCGCATCATGGCTCTCGCTACGCGAGCCCCGGAATGACGCAGGAGACTATCCCTTCGCTTCCGCCACCCGCGCCTTCCTGACGTCGGTCGCCTCCCACACCATGCGCTTGCCGCGCTCGCGGCCGAGCAGCTCGATCGGATCGTGGTTGTCGATGTGGCCGAACTGGCCCTTGTAGACGCTGTAGCCGCACAATTCCTGCAGGCGGCGCGGGAAGCGCGCCGCGGTCTCGCGCGGAATGCCGAGCTGCAAATTCTCCTGCTGCCGCATCCAGCCCCAGCAATAGGCGCAGGAAAACGCGAAGCGCCTGGTGTCGCTGGTGTTGGCGCCGCCGCCATGCCACAGCGCAGAGTCGAACAGCATCACGCTGCCCGCCCGCATGGTCGCGGTGACCGCGTCGTAGTCCTTGCCGTATTCCGGCGACGAATCGAATTTGTGGCTCGCCGGAATGATCCGCGTCGCGCCGTTGTCGTCGCGGAAATCGGACAGCGCCCAGATCGCATTGATGGTGATCGGGATGTGCGGCCGCGGCAGCGGGATCAATTGGGTGTCTTCATGGATCGGCTGCGCCTCCTGGCCGGGGCCGAGCACCAGCGAGCAGTACGACGACAGCAGGCACTCCCGGTCCAGCACGCGCTCGACCACCGGCAGCACGTTCTCATGCAGCGGCACCTCCCAGAACAGATCGTCATAAGTCAGGAGGTTGTTGATGCGCAGCGTCTTGAAGCCTTCGAACGATGTCCGGGCAAGGCCGAGATTGTGCTCGCGCTCGATCCGCTCGACCGCCGTCTTCAATCCCTCGACCAGATCCGGCGAGGCGGCGCACTCGATCACGGTGTATCCGTCGTCGCGAATCCGCTCGGCGTGCGATTGGATGTCGGCGTCCGTCAGCATGGCGATCTCCCCGTTGGCGCTGTGTCGCGCCTTGCGGAAAGCATAGCTGTCAGCGTGGAGGCTTGGAAAGCGCCTTGATGGAGGCAATCGATTTGTCGCCGCGCGGAAAAATGGATTTCGACGCGAACGACTATCGCGACTTCCAGAAGTCCACGACGCGTTGCGCAGTCGACGGCATCAGGCGAACGAAGTTCACCCGCGCGCCTTCGATATCGGCCGGCGACGGCACCCGGTTCGGCCCGAGCCGCATCAGGATCAGCGCGCGCACGGTCGGCCATTCGAAGCCGACCGTCTTGCTGGCGATCAGGATCGGGTCGTAGCGGTCGCCGGCGATCAGGCGATCGAGCGTGACGATCTTCACGGCGGTCATCGCGGCGAGCGCGGCCACGCATTCCTCGTATTTGAAGGCCTTTGCGAAGCCTGCCACCGCGGCCTCGTTCAATTCGCCGGCACGATGCAACGCCAGGATCGTGCGCTGCGCGGCGGCGAAATCGCGGCCCTCGACCTGCGCGACGACACCCTCGATCTCGCTCATCGCCAGTTTGATCTGGGCTTGCCGTTCCGGCTTGGCGACGACTTGCAGCCGGCGGCGGATCACGTCGATCGAGCCGGCCAGCAGGTTCTTCAAATGCGCGGGCGGGAGATCGTCACGGCGTCCGATCCGCAGTGTCAGCACGCCGTCCTGGCTCGCGCGACGCACCATCGTCGTAAAGGATGTGTCGGAGAATGCGGCGCCGGCATTGCCGGCCGCGCATCGGATCACGTCACGATCACCGCGACGGACGAGCACGTCGGTCAGCGCGGTCGAAAGCCTTGACCGCTCGGCCATTGCCAGCAGATGACCCTGGCCCTTGGCATTGGCGATCTCGACCAGCACCTTCTCGTCAATCACCGGCGAGCGGCGCAGCACCGGGCCCGCGATCGCGACCTCGTCCTCGCGGGCGAGTTGCCCGACCAGATGGCGCGGCGCGTTGGCGAGCGGCGCGAGCCGTTCGGCAAGATCGATCCGCGCCGCAAGCTCGGCGTGCGGCACCAGGCTGGTCAGCACCCCGTCGAACAGGTCGATATGGTCGGGACGAAAGCTCGCGGCGCCCTGCAGGAACAGCTCGCCGAGCCGCCGTGCAGCCTCGGCGCGGCGCTTGGGGTCGCCGCGGCGAACGATGTCGTCGAGTTCCGGGATCAGCGCGGGGGCTGTCGTCATGGGCCTTGTCCAACCGGCGACTTCTGCCGATTTTCGGCAATCTATGGTCCTGTTCGTAAACGGAGGGTTAGGTCAAACCTGCACCCGGAGAGTGCCAAAATCGCCCTCAGCCGGGACAGGAGGCCTTGCCGGACCCCGGCAAAAGGGCTATATCCAGCGCAACTTATGGTATCTCATACGATCGCGTAGGAGAGTGGGCCCCCCGGGACCCGCTCTTTTTTATTACCTGACGGGACCCGGCCAGGCCGGATCCAGTTTGGGTAGCGTTAGCGGCCCCTTAAGGCCACCTGAACAACACAACAGACCTCAGACAACCCTTAGATCCAGACAGCCTTTGACACTTGATATGACCGATCCGACCGCCACGTCCGTGGACACCGAACTGCTCGCCGAGCCCAGGCTCGTCGTCGAGCCCGGGGTCGCGGCGCGCGTCGCCGCGGTCGCAATGCCGGTGCTGCAGGGCATGGGCTATCGCCTGGTGCGCATCAAGGTCTCGGGCGATGCCGGCTGCACCGTGCAGATCATGGCGGAACGTCCCGACGGCTCGATGCAGCTCGAGGATTGCGAGGCGATCTCGCGCGCGCTGTCGCCGGTGCTCGATGTCGCCGACCCGATCGAGCGCGCCTACCGGCTGGAAATCTCGTCGCCCGGCATCGACCGGCCGCTGGTGCGCCGCTCCGACTTCGAGCGCTACACCGGGCATCTCGTGAAGATCGAGATGGCGGTGCCGCATCAGGGCCGCAAGCGGTTCCGCGGCCTGCTCGCCGGCGTCGAGGGCAACGCGGTGCGCATCACGCGCGACGATCCGCGTCCGACCGAGGATGCTGAAGTCCTGCTGGTGATGGAAGACATCTCGGACGCGCGGCTGGTGCTGACCGACGAGCTGATCGAGGAATCGATGCGCCGCGGCAAGGCCGCCGAGCGCGAGCTGCGCCGCGAGCTCGGCCTCGCGCCACCGCAGCCGGCCCACGCCAAGAAGAGCGATCCGGCGAAGAGCCAGAAGCCGAAACCCAAATCCGATCACAAGGCTGGTCACAAGCCCGGCAACAAGCCGGCCCCGACCAACACGAAAAAGCACCGCCTGGCCGCCGAGCGCGCGCGCCGCGGCGAGATCGATCCATTCGAAGGAGACTAAGCCATGGCAGTCAGCGCCAACAAACTCGAACTGCTGCAGATCGCAGACGCAGTTGCGCGCGAAAAGTCGATCGACCGCTCCATCGTGATCGCGGCGATGGAAGACGCCATCGCCAAGGCGGCGCGCGCCCGCTACGGCAGCGAGACCGACGTCCATGCCGAGATCGACGCCAAGAAGGGTGAGCTGCGGCTGACCCGCCACATGCTGGTGGTCGACGTCGTCGAGAACTCCTCCAACCAGATTTCCCTGTTCGACGCCCAGCGCGCTAATCCGGGCGCCCAGGTCGGCGACACCATCGCCGACACGCTGCCGCCGCTGGAATATGGCCGCATCGCCGCGCAGTCCGCCAAGCAGGTCATCGTGCAGAAGGTGCGCGAGGCCGAGCGCGACCGGCAATACCAGGAATTCAAGGACCGCATCGGCGACATCGTCAACGGCATCGTCAAGCGCGTCGAATATGGCAGCGTGATCGTCGACCTCGGCCGTGGCGAGGCGATCGTGCGCCGCGATGAGATGCTGCCGCGCGAAGTGTTCCGCAACGGTGACCGCGTCCGCGCCTATATCTTCGACGTCCGCCGCGAGACCCGCGGTCCGCAGATCTTCCTGTCCCGCACCCATCCGCAGTTCATGGCGAAGCTGTTCGCGCAGGAAGTGCCGGAGATCTACGACGGCATCGTCGAGATCAAAGCGGTCGCCCGCGATCCCGGCTCGCGCGCCAAGATCGGCGTGATCTCGCGCGATTCCTCGGTCGACCCGGTCGGCGCCTGCGTCGGCATGCGCGGCTCGCGTGTGCAGGCCGTGGTGAACGAGCTGCAGGGCGAGAAGATCGACATCATTCCGTGGTCGCCCGACATCGCGACCTTCGTCGTCAACGCGCTGGCGCCCGCTGAAGTCGCCAAGGTCGTGATCGACGAAGACCGCGAGCGCATCGAGGTCGTGGTTCCCGACACCAACAACCAGCTCTCGCTGGCGATCGGCCGCCGCGGCCAGAACGTTCGCCTCGCCTCGCAGCTGACCGGCTGGGACATCGACATCCTGACCGAGCAGGAAGAGTCGGAGCGCCGCCAGGCCGACTTCGAGAACTCGACCCGCGTGTTCATGGAAGCGCTCAATGTCGACGAGGTGGTCGGCCAGCTGCTCGCCTCCGAAGGCTTCACCTCGGTCGAGGAACTCGCGCTGGTCGATGTCAAGGAACTCGCCGGCATCGAAGGTTTCGACGAGGAAACCGCGACCGAGCTGCAGACCCGCGCCCGCGAATATCTGGAACAGCTCGAGGCCGAGCTGGAAGCCAAGCGCAAGGAACTCGGCGTCGAGGACGCCATGAAGGATGTTCCCGGCATCACCGGCAAGATGCTGGTGAAGCTCGGCGAGAACGACGTGAAGACCGTCGAGGATCTCGCCGGCTGCGCCACCGACGACCTGGTCGGCTGGACCGAGCGCAAGGAAGGCGGCGAGCCGACCAAGCATGCCGGGTTCCTCGATGGCATCGAGATCTCGCGCGACGAGGCCGAGGCCATGATCATGCAGGCCCGCCTCAAGGCCGGCTGGATCACGGAGGCCGACCTTGCCAAGCCTGCCGAGGAGGCCGAGGCCGCCGACGCAGAAGCGGCGTCGTAAGGAGATGGCCTACGGATGCTCGCTCAGGCTGACCCCGATCTCGACGATGGGCCGCGGACGCAGAAGTCCGCGACCACGCGGATGTGCGCGGTCAGCCGCGAGGTGCGTCCGATCGACGAGCTGATCCGGTTCGTCGTCGCGCCCACGGGCGAGGTGATCCCGGATCTCAAGCGCAAGCTGCCCGGCCGTGGACTATGGATTTCCGCATCGCGGCGCAGCGTTGCGGAAGCGGTCCGCCGTCACCAATTTAGCAAGGGATTCAAGCGCGATGTCCGTGTCGCGCCGACCCTTCCCGCCGACACCGACGCACTCCTGGTGCGCAGCGCCACCGAGGCCCTGGCGATGGCCGCCAAGGCCGGCCAGGTGGTCGCGGGCTTCGGCAAGGTCGAGGACGCACTCAACCGGAACGAAACTGCAGCCCTGATCCACGCTTCCGACGGCGCCGCGGACGGAATCCGCAAATTGGACGCGATCGTCAGGCAAAGGGGCGAAAAACGTGGTGAATCGCCGGTAATCGCCGTCGTCAATGTTTTGACGTCGGAAGAATTGGATTTGGCACTTGGGCGGTCAAATGTGATACATGCTGCGCTGCTCGCGGGCCCAGCGAGCAAGACGTTCCTGTCGCGCTGCCAGATGCTGGTCCGATACCGGATGGCCGACGACGACAAGACCGCCGAAGCGGCCAGAAATTCCAGAGCCTGATCCAGGAAGGCGGACGCCGTCTTTCCGACCGGATCATGCTCAGCAAACGACGACACGTTGAAGGATTTGTGCGGCAACCGCACAGCGAAACGAGATTAGGACTGCTGAATGGTTGATACCAAGACCCCTGGCGACAAGACTCTGAGTGTCCCGAGCAAGACGTTGTCGCTGAAGCCGCGCGTCGAGACGGGCACCGTGCGCCAGAGCTTCAGCCACGGCCGGACCAAGCAGGTCGTGGTCGAGAAGCGCGGCAAGCGCCGCGTCGGTGGCGAAGGTCCCGGCGAGGCGCATGCGCCCGAACCCGTGGTTGCAAAGCCTGTGGCGCCCGCCCCCCGGCCTCCGCAGGGCCGCCCTTCGGGCCCGCCTCCCGGCCAGCAACAGCGCAACACCCGCTCCGGCGTGGTGCTGCCGACCCTCACTGAAGACGAGCGTTCCGCGCGTGCCAGCGCGCTGGCCGATGCACGGCAGCGCGACATCGAGGAGCGCCGCCAGGCCGAAGAGGAGGCCAAGCGCCGTGCCGTCCGCGAAGCTGCGGAGAAGGCAGAGCGCGAGGCCGCCGAGGCCCGCCGCAAGGCGGAAGAGGAACGTCACCGCCACGAGGAAGAGGCCAAGCGCAAGGCCGAGGTCGAGGCCAAGCGCCGCTTCGGCGAAGGCGAGGCCAAGCCCGGCGCGGCGCCCGCCGCTGCACCGGCCAGGCCCGCGACACCCGCACCTGCTGCATCTGCTCCGGCCGCCCGTGCACCTGCAGCACGCCCGACGACCACGACAACCGCGCGCACACCGGCCTCTGCGCCGAGACCGGCGGCGGTTGCGGCCGGGCCCGACGAAGACGAAGGTCCGCGCATGGTGCGCCGCCCCGGCGGCGCCGTGCGCCCCGTCGCGGCTCCGAAGACCACCCACAAGCCCGGTCCGCAGAAAGAGCGCGGCCGCCTCACCCTGACCACTGCGCTCAACGCCGACGACGTCCGCGAGCGTTCGATCGCCTCGTTCCGCCGCCGCACCCAGCGCCTGAAGGGCCATGCGTCGAACGAGCCCAAGGAAAAGCTGATCCGCGAAGTCACCATCCCGGAAGCGATCACGATCCAAGAACTGGCGAACCGCATGTCGGAGCGTGCGGTCGACGTCATCCGCATGCTGATGAAGCAGGGCGCGATGCACAAGATCACCGACGTGATCGATGCCGACACCGCGCAGCTGATCGCCGAAGAGCTCGGCCACAGCGTCAAGCGCGTCGCCGCGTCGGACGTGGAAGAAGGCCTGTTCGACGTCGTCGACAATTCCACCGATACCGAGCCGCGTTCGCCTGTCGTCACCGTCATGGGTCACGTCGACCACGGCAAGACCTCGCTGCTCGACGCGCTCCGCCACGCCAACGTGGTCTCGGGCGAAGCCGGCGGCATCACCCAGCATATCGGCGCCTATCAGGTGACCTCGCCGGAGACCGGCACCAAGATCACCTTCATCGACACGCCCGGCCACGCCGCCTTCACCGCGATGCGCGCCCGCGGCGCCAAGGTCACCGACATCGTCGTGCTGGTGGTCGCGGCGGATGACGGCGTGATGCCGCAGACTATCGAGGCGATCAACCACGCCAAGGCGGCCAAGGTGCCGATGATCGTGGCGATCAACAAGATCGACAAGCCCGATGCGCGGCCGGAGCGCGTGCGCACCGAATTGCTGCAGTACGAGGTACAGGTCGAATCGCTCGGCGGCGACGTCGTCGACGTCGAGGTCTCGGCCAAGAACAAGACCAATCTCGACAAGCTGCTCGAGATGATCGCGCTGCAGGCCGAAATCCTCGACCTGAAGACCAATTCGGAGCGTCCGGCGGAAGGCACCGTGATCGAAGCCAAGCTCGATCGCGGCCGCGGTCCGGTCGCGACCGTGCTGGTGCAGCGCGGCACGCTGCGCGTCGGCGACATCATCGTGGCCGGCGCCGAGATGGGCCGCGTCCGCGCGCTGATCTCGGACCAGGGCGAGAATCTCGAAGAGGCCGGTCCGTCCGTGCCGGTCGAGGTGCTCGGCTTCAACGGTCCGCCGGAAGCCGGCGACCGTCTCGCCGTCGTCGAGAACGAAGCCCGCGCCCGCCAGGTCACGAGCTACCGCGCGCACCAGAAGCGCGAGAACGCGGCTGCCTCGATCTCCGGCATGCGCGGCTCGCTCGAGCAGATGATGTCGCAGCTCAAGACCGCGGGCCGCAAGGAGTTCCCGCTGATCGTCAAGGCCGACGTGCAGGGCTCGCTGGAAGCAATCCTGGGCTCGCTGGAGAAGCTCGGCACCGACGAGGTCGCCGCCCGCATCCTGCATGCCGGCGTCGGCGGCATCTCGGAGTCCGACGTCACGCTGGCGGAAGGCTTCAACGCCGCGATCATCGGCTTCTCGGTCCGCGCCAACAAGGAAGCGGCGGCCGCGGCCAAGCGCAACGGCATCGAGATCCGCTACTACAACATCATCTACGACCTCGTGGATGACATCAAAAAGGCGATGTCCGGCCTGCTCGCGCCCACGCTGCGCGAAACCATGCTGGGCAACGCGCAGATCCTGGAAGTGTTCAACATTTCCAAGGTCGGCAAGGTCGCGGGCTGCCGCGTCACCGACGGCACCGTGGAACGCGGCGCCAACGTTCGCCTGATCCGCGACAACGTCGTGGTGCACGAAGGCAAGCTGTCGACGCTGAAGCGCTTCAAGGATGAAGTGAAGGAAGTGCAGTCCGGCCAGGAGTGTGGCATGGCATTCGAGAACTACGGCGACATGCGTGTCGGCGATGTGATCGAATGTTACCGCATCGAGACGATCCAACGCTCTCTGTAAGTCCAAATCTTACAAAGCGCCTGGATCCATTTGATTGAAAATGCGACGGCGTGGCCGGACTTTGGTCCGGCCACCAGCGCATTGTCTGATTGAAAGCAAAGTCAGGACATTGATGCCCGCGGCCACGGCCTGCGGGCGCGACGGTTTTGGAAGAAGGTCATGCCCCGTCAAAAGAAGAGTTCCAGCCCCGGCGGCTCGCAACGTCAGCTGCGCGTCGGCGAAACGGTTCGCCATGCGGTTGCCGAGATTCTGTCACAGGGTGAGGTCCACGATCCCGATCTCGAAGGCCACATCATTACCGTGCCCGAGGTGCGTATGTCGCCGGACCTGAAGCTCGCGACGATCTACGTGATGCCGCTCGGCGGCCGCGACACCGACACGGTGATCTCTGCGCTCGATCGCAACAAGAAGTTCCTTCGCGGCGAGATCGCGCACCGCGTCAACCTGAAATTTGCACCCGACATTCGCTTCCGCGTCGACGAGCGGTTCGACGAGGCGGAGCGCATCGAGAAACTACTGCGAACACCTGCGGTGCAGCGAGACCTTGCACCCGATTCGGACGACGAGGAATGACTGTGATGACGACCAACAGCGTTATCGACGCGAAGGATGCCGACGCGCGCGACGCTGAGCGGGATGCTTTTGCCGGGCCGCGCAGCGACGATGCGCGCCGCACCAACAACGACCCGCGCCAGAAGCAGGGCAGGCAGAATCAGCAGCCGCGCCGCGACAAGCGCGACGTCCATGGCTGGGTGGTGCTCGACAAGCCGATCGGCATGACCTCGACGCAGGCGGTTGCCGTGCTCAAGCGCCTGTTCCAGGCCAAGCGCGCCGGCCATGCCGGCACCCTCGATCCGCTCGCCTCCGGCGGCCTGCCGATCGCGCTCGGCGAGGCCACCAAGACGGTGCCGTTCGTGATGGACGGCCGCAAGCGCTACCGTTTCACGGTGTGCTGGGGCGAGGAGCGCGATACCGACGATACCGAAGGCCGGCCGGTCCGGACCAGCGAGAACCGGCCGACCGCCGATTCGATCCGCGAGTTGCTGCCGCGCTTCACCGGGGTAATCGAGCAGATCCCGCCGCAATATTCGGCGATCAAGGTGCAGGGCGAGCGGGCCTATGATCTGGCGCGCGACGGCGAGACCGTGGAACTGAAGCCCCGTCCGGTCGAGATTCACGAATTAACCCTTGTGGAACATGGAGATAACGGACAATCCGTGTTCGAGGCCGAGTGCGGCAAGGGAACCTATGTCAGGGCCCTGGCCCGCGATATGGGCCGGATTCTGGGCTGTTTCGGCCATATCTGCGCCCTGCGGCGGACCCTGGTCGGTCCGTTTACCGAGGCGGACATGATTCCGCTGGAACAGTTGGAGGCTTTATGCAATAGAGCCGCGTCTGGCGAGGGCAGCCTCGCCGACGCGCTTTTGCCCGTTGAGACCGCGCTGGACGACATCCCGGCACTGGCCGTCACACGGGCTGATGCGGCAAGGCTCCATAGGGGCCAGGCCGTTTTATTGCGCGGACGGGATGCGCCCAATACCAGCGGCACAGTCTATGTCACGGTGGCAGGCCGGCTTCTCGCGCTTGCTGAAATTGGCAATGGCGAACTCATCCCCAAGCGCGTGTTCAACCTGAACGGACTGACTGCCGGTCCGGCTCGCAACAACGAAAGTAACTGACGATGTCGATTACCGCCGAACGCAAAGCGGAAGTCATCAAGACGAATGCCAACAAGGCCGGCGACACCGGCTCGCCCGAGGTTCAGGTCGCGATCCTGTCGGAACGCATCAATAACCTCACTGAGCACTTCAAGAGCCATGTGAAGGACAACCATTCACGCCGCGGCCTCCTGAAGCTCGTGTCGACGCGCCGCTCCCTGCTTGACTACATCAAGCGCAAGGACGAGGCGCGCTACAAGGCGCTGCTCGAAAAGCACAACATCCGTCGTTGATTTGAGAAGCACGCGCGCGAGGGTTCGCGCGCGTTTTCGTATGGTCGTCCGTAAACCCGGACTTTCGAATTGTCGAAAGAAGATCATGCGCAGCATGGCAATCGCGCCATGCCAACTAGCGTCCAGCAGCAATCCGGCCGCTGGACCGGGCAAGATGCCCAGATGACCGAAAGGATGGATGCCATCCGAAATCCAGGGACCATGGCAGGATCGCCGGATGCTGATCGCGAGCGCGCATCAGCATCTCGCCGTCTTGGCATGGTCTTTGTGTTTCAGGGCGCCATGTCTTTCGTGAAACCATGAAAGAAACCGAAATGTTCAATTCGCATTCCGTCGAGATCGACTGGGGTGGACGTCCCCTCAAACTTGAAACCGGCAAGATCGCCCGCCAGGCCGACGGCGCCGTGGTGGCGACCTACGGCGAGACCGTGGTGCTTGCCACCGTCGTCGCGGCGAAGGCGCCGCGCGAAGGCGTCGACTTCCTGCCGCTGACGGTCGACTACCAGGAGAAGACCTACGCCGCGGGCCGCATTCCCGGCGGCTATTTCAAGCGCGAGGGCCGTCCGACCGAGAAGGAGACGCTGGTCTCCCGCCTGATCGACCGTCCGATCCGTCCGTTGTTCGTCGATGGCTGGCGCAACGAGACCCAGGTGATCGTCACCGTGCTGTCGCACGACATGGAGAACGATCCCGACATCGTCTCGCTGGTCGCCGCCTCCGCCGCACTGACGCTGTCGGGCGCCCCGTTCAAGGGCCCGATCGGCGCCGCCCGCGTCGGCTTCGCCAATGACGAATTCATCCTCAACCCGACGCTGGACGAGATGACCGAGACCCAGCTCGATCTCGTCGTCGCCGGTACGGCCGACGCCGTGCTGATGGTGGAATCGGAAGCCAAGGAGCTCAACGAAGACGTGATGCTCGGCGCGGTCATGTTCGGCCACCGCCACTTCCAACCGGTCATCAACGCGATCATCGAGCTCGCCGAGAAGGCCGCCAAGGAACCACGCGAAGTCACCACGATCGACAATTCGGAGATCGAGAAGGAAATGCTTGGTCTTGCCGAGCAGGACCTGCGCAAGGCCTATGCGATCCCGGTCAAGCAGGAACGCTATGCCGCGGTCGGCGCCGTCAAGGAGAAGATGCTCGCGCACTTCTTCCCGGAAGGCCAGGAGCCGAAATACGACAAGCTCCGCGTTGCCGCGGTGTTCAAGGAACTGGAAGCCAAGATCGTTCGCTGGAACATCCTCGACACCGGCAAGCGCATCGACGGCCGCGACGTCAAGACCGTGCGCAACATCATCGCCGAAGCCGGCGTGCTGCCGCGCGCCCACGGCTCGGCGCTGTTCACCCGCGGTGAGACCCAGGCGATGGTCGTGACCACGCTCGGCACCGGTGAGGACGAGCAGTATATCGACGCGCTGTCGGGGACGTACAAGGAAACGTTCCTGCTGCACTACAACTTCCCGCCCTACTCGGTCGGTGAAACCGGTCGCCTCGGCGGCACCAAGCGCCGCGAGATCGGCCACGGCAAGCTCGCCTGGCGCGCGATCCATCCGGTGCTGCCGCCGCATCACGAATTCCCGTACACGATCCGCGTGGTCTCCGAGATCACCGAGTCGAACGGCTCGTCCTCGATGGCTTCGGTCTGCGGCGCCTCGCTGTCGCTGATGGACGCCGGCGTGCCGCTGAAGCGGCCGACCGCCGGTATCGCCATGGGCCTGATCCTTGAGGGTCAGCGCTTCGCGGTGCTGTCAGACATCCTCGGCGACGAGGATCATCTCGGCGACATGGACTTCAAGGTCGCCGGCACCGACCAGGGCATCACCTCGCTCCAGATGGACATCAAGATCGAGGGCATCACCGAGGAGATCATGAAGGTTGCGCTTGGCCAGGCCAAGGAAGGGCGCATCCACATCCTCGGCGAGATGGCCAAGGCCCTGACCGCGGCGCGCGCCGAACTCGGCGAATACGCTCCGCGCATCGAGACCTTCAAGATCGCCACCGACAAGATCCGTGAAGTGATCGGCACCGGCGGCAAGGTGATCCGCGAGATCGTCGAGAAGACCGGCGCCAAGGTCAACATCGAGGACGACGGCACTGTGAAGGTCGCTTCCAATGACGGCGAGGCGATGAAGGCTGCGATCAAGTGGATCAAGTCGATCGCCTCCGATCCGGAGGTCGGCCAGATCTACGAGGGCACCGTCGTCAAGGTGATGGAGTTCGGCGCGTTCGTGAACTTCTTCGGCGCCAAGGACGGTCTCGTCCACATCAGCCAGCTTGCGGCCAGCCGCGTGCAGAAGACCTCCGACGTCGTCAAGGAAGGCGACAAGGTCAAGGTCAAGCTGCTCGGCTTCGACGATCGCGGCAAGACCCGCCTGTCGATGAAGGCGGTCGACCAGGAGACCGGCGAGGACCTCGAGGCCAAGCAGAAGAGCGACGCTCCGGCGCCGCGCGAAGCTGCCGGCGAGTAAGCCTGCTTGAAACCAAACGACGAAGGGCGGCCGAAAGGCCGCCCTTTTTGTTTGGTCCGGCGCGCCCGGCGCATCAGCCGGACGGCGAAACTCGCCCGCGGCGTCATCCTCCTGTAGGCTGAGAGCCACGATAACGCGCCGCGTTTTCACGCGAGACGCATCGCAGCCCGAGAGATCGACGATGACGCCCCTGGTGATCCGCACCGCGCGGCCGGACGAATATGACGAGATCGCCCGCGTCTGGATGGAGAGCTGGGTCACGACCGGCCTCGCCGAGGCCAATGATGCCCTGCTCGCCAATCTGCGCGAGCGCGTGCGCCACGAGATCACGCAAGGCTGGAGCCTGTTCGTCGCCGATGACAACGGTACGCTCGCCGGCATGCTCGCGCTGCACATCTCCGGCCACTATCTCGATCAGCTCTTCGTCGCTCCCGACTATCAGGGCAGGAGCATCGGGCGTCACCTGCTTGCCTTCACACGCGAGCAGATGCCCGACGAGATCTGGCTGAAATGCGCGCGCGGCAACGAAAAGGCGTGGCGCTGGTATGAACGCGAGGGCTTCTTGTACGAAGGGGAGAACATCAACCCGCTGAACGGGCTGATGATGAAGTATTACCGGTGGAAGAGAGCAAACCGCACGTCGGAGGTTCACCCATGATCAAGCTGTACTGGTCGCCGCGCTCGCGCTCGTTCTCCGCCATCTGGCTCTTGGAAGAATCCGGCCTGGCTTACGAGCGGGTGCTGACCGACATCACCACCGGCGCGCAGAAGTCGCCGGAGTTCCTCAGGATCAATCCGATGGGCAAGGTGCCGGCGTTGACCGACGGCGATGCAAAGCTCGCCGAGGCGGCGGCGATCTGCGCCTATATCGCCGATCGCTATCCGGAGACGAAGCTCGCGCCGGCGACGACCGACCCCAAACGCGCACGCTATCTGCAATGGCTGTTCTTCTCGCCGAGCTGTGTCGAGCCGGCGCTGATCCAGCTCTTCACCAAGCTCGAGGTGCCGACCAGCACCGCGGCATGGGGCAGCGCGGCGCAGGTGTTCGACGTGCTCGATGCCGAATTGCAGAAGGGACCATGGATCCTCGGCGATCAGTTCTCCGCCGCCGACATCGCGATCGGCGCCGGACTGAACTTTGCGGTGCGCATCTTCAAGATGGTACCGCCGCGGCCGTCATTCGACGCCTATATCGAACGCTGCGTGGCGCGGCCGGCATTCCAGCGCGCGGAGAAGATCGCGGCGGGGTAAATGGGATGTAGCCCGGATGGAGCCAACGGGGCTACGGGCAGTGGATTTCCCGGCGCAGACCTAGCCCGGGACGACGCGCGGATCGACGTCCTGGGTGTAGTCGACGCCGTCGATGCCGAAGCCGAACAGGCGCAGGAACTGGCTCTTGTATTCGCCGAGATCCGCGAGTTCGCCGAGCGTCTCGGTGGTGAGCAGGGGCCAGCGCCGCGACACTTCGGTCTGCACTTCAGGCGAAAGCTCCCAATCGTCGACCCGGATGCGCTGCGCATCGTCGAGCGCGACGTCCTTGCCGAGGCGGGTGCGGAACAGGCGATCGATCTGCTCGATGCAGCCTTCATGCAGCCCGAGCTGCTTCATGACCTTGAACAGCACGGTGCCGTAGAGCGGCACCACCGGGATCGCCGAGCTCGCCTGGGTGACCACCGCCTTCAGCGCCACGACGCGAGCCGCATCCGCACCCAGCCGGCCGCGGATCGCCTCCGCCTTGCTGTCGAGATCGACCTTGGCGCGGCCGAGCGTGCCGTTCCAATAGATCGGCCAGGTCAGCTCGCTGCCGATATAGGTGTAGTTGAGCGTGCGGAAGCCCGGCGCCAGCACGCCGGCATCCGCGAGCTGGTCGATCCAGCGCTTCCAGTCGTCGCCGCCCATCACAGCGACGGTCGCCGCGGTCTGCTCCTCGTTTGCCGGCTCGAGCGTGGTCTGGAACACCTCGCCGGTCTCGGTGTCGAGCGTCTTGATCTCGACCGGGGCGCCGAGCGGCTTGATCACCGAGCGATAGGTCTTGCCGGTGTCGGGATCGGTCCGCACCGGCGCGGCCATGCTGTAGACCAGCAAATCGAGCTGCCCGAATTTCTCGCGCACGCGCTCGATGAAGTCTTTCTTCAGCTCGTCGGAGAAGGCATCGCCCTCCAGCGTGAGCGGCGAGCGTCCGATCTTCGCGGCCTCGATCTCGAAAGCGCGGTTGTTGTACCAGCCGGCGCTGGCGCTTCTCTTTTCCGAAGGCTCGCGCTCCAGCGACACGCCGATCGTATCGGCGCCGCCGGCGAAGGTCGCAACGATGCGGCTCGCGAGGCCATAGCCCG
Organism: Bradyrhizobium sp. UFLA03-84; assembly: GCF_002289535.1. Lineage (NCBI taxonomy): Bacteria > Pseudomonadati > Pseudomonadota > Alphaproteobacteria > Hyphomicrobiales > Nitrobacteraceae > Bradyrhizobium > Bradyrhizobium sp. UFLA03-84. The sequence continues at coordinate 1,081,190 of NZ_NSJY01000005.1, forward strand.
TCGAGCAGCCCAGCACGGCGACGCGCTTCGGGCAGTCGGCGACCGGGCCCTGCTTCAGAACGTAGGCGATCTGTTCGCGGACATTCGTGGCGCAGCCGACGGGATGTGCCGTCGTGCAGATGAAGCCTCGCACGCGCGGTTCAATAATCATTCCCACCCCATTCCGGATCGTTGCAATATCCCATACGCCGGCTGCGGACCTTCCCTCAGCAGGCGAGGAGAGACGAAATCACGCGTCAAGCCGCCTGAACACCAGCGTGGCGTTGGTGCCGCCGAAGCCGAACGAGTTCGACAGCACGGTGGTCAGCTTGGCATTGTCGATCCGCTTGCGCACGATCGGCATGTCGGCGAACACGGGATCGAGCTCGGTGATATGCGCGCTCTCGCAGACGAAGCCGTTGTTCAGCATCAGCAGCGAGTAGATCGCTTCCTGCACGCCGGTGGCGCCGAGCGAGTGGCCGGTCAGCGCCTTGGTCGCCGAGATCGGCGGGCACTTGTCGCCGGTGCCGAACACCTTGCGGATCGCCTCGATTTCCGGCGGATCGCCGGCCGGCGTCGAGGTGGCGTGCGGGTTGATGTAGTCGACCGGCGTGTTCACCGTCGATATCGCCATGCGCATGCAGCGCTCGGCGCCCTCGCCCGACGGCGCCACCATGTCGTATCCGTCGGAGGTCGCGCCGTAGCCGACGACCTCGGCGTAGATCCGCGCGCCGCGCGCCTTGGCATGCTCGAGCTCTTCGAGCACCACGACTCCCGCGCCGCCGGCGATGACGAAGCCGTCGCGATTGAGATCGTAGGGTCGCGAGGCCGTAGCCGGCGTGTCGTTGTATTTCGAGGACATCGCGCCCATGGCGTCGAACAGCACCGACAGCGTCCAGTCGAGTTCCTCGCAGCCGCCGGCGAAGATGATGTCCTGCTTGCCGATCTGGATCGTCTCGTAGGCGTTGCCGATGCAGTGGTTCGACGTCGCGCAGGCCGAGGAGATCGAGTAGTTCACGCCCTTGATCTTGAACCAGGTCGCGAGCGTCGCCGATGCGGTCGACGACATGCCCTTCGGCACCGCGAACGGACCGACGCGCTTCGGGCCCTTGGCGCGCGCGATGTCGGCGGCCTCCACCAGCGTGCGCGTCGACGGTCCGCCGGATCCCATGATGATGCCGGTGCGGATGTTGGAGACTTCCTTCTCCTCGAGGCCGGAGTCGCGGATCGCCTGCTCCATGGCGACGTGATTCCACGCAGCACCTTCGGCAAGGAACCGCATCGCGCGGCGATCGATCACCTCGGCGGGATTGAGCGTCGGCGCACCGTGCACCTGCGAGCGAAAGCCAAGCTCGGCGGCCTTCTCCGCACGTGAAATGCCCGACTTCGCCTCGTAGAGGCTCGCAAGCACTTCCTGGGTGTTGTTACCGATGGACGAGACAATACCCATCCCCGTGATGACAACCCGCCTCATGTTCGCCTCGCCCTGCCTTTATGTTGCCGCATGATGATCCTGCTCAAGACGGCGCCGTGCCCTGCTTGAACAATCCGACCTTCAAGTCCTTGGCGCGATAGATAATCTCGTCGTCCATGGAAAGCCACCCGTCGGCAATTCCAAGCACGAGCTTTGACCGCATCACGCGCTTGATATCGATGTTGTACACAACCTTGCGCGCGTGCGGCAGCACCTGTCCGGAGAACTTGAGCTCGCCGAGGCCGAGCGCGCGGCCACGACCTTCGCCACCGATCCAGCCAAGGTAAAAGCCGACCATTTGCCACATGGCATCGAGGCCGAGACAGCCGGGCATCACCGGATCGTTCTTGAAATGGCAGCCGAAGAACCAGAGATCCGGCTTCACCTCGAGCTCGGCGCGCACCAGCCCCTTGCCGAACTCGCCGCCGTTTTCCGATATTTCGCTGATGCGATCGAACATCAGCATCGGCGGCAGCGGCAACTGGGCGTTGCCGGGACCGAACAGCTCGCCCCGTCCGCAAGCCAGCAAATCCTCGTATTCGTAACCACCGCGCCGATCCAGCATCCTCTTTCCACCTCTGATGTCCCGATGAAGCGCTTTTGCCTGGTCGGACCTTAATCTACCCACGGGAACCGGAATAACCCGTCCCGCATCTCGGCGCTACCTGGGTACGCAACCGGCCTGTTATCTCTGCCGAAAGCGCATATGTGGTCCGCGCGCTCTCTAACATAGGGTTAACTGGGCGGCAAAGCGGCAATCCATTGATAAATTACGGGCTCTCCTTAGGTTTCTACCGCTGCTTGGATTCGTTCTAGTTGCGAAAAACTTGCATCTGGTGAGCATCCTTTTTATATTTATGAGGAATATTGCCTGTGTTGGGTGCATAGAGTGGACATGAACGAGGAACTACCGGCTGTGAATGACGATGCCGTGCACCCGGCTGCCCGGGGCGCTGGGCACCACCCTGCCCTGACCGGCTGCCCGTGGCATGACGTCAACGAGATGCTGCAGTCTGCCGGGCTCCGGCCGACCCGTCAGCGCATGGCGCTGGGTTGGCTGCTGTTCGGCAAGGGCGCTCGCCACCTGACCGCTGAAATGCTGTACGAGGAAGCCACGCTGGCCAAGGTTCCGGTGTCGCTGGCAACCGTCTACAACACGCTCAATCAGCTGACCGACGCCGGCCTGCTGCGCCAGGTTAGCGTCGACGGCACCAAGACCTATTTCGACACCAACGTGTCGGCGCACCACCACTTCTATCTCGAGCATAACCACGAGCTGGTCGACATCCCCGACCCGAACCTCGTGCTGTCGAAGATGCCCGACGTGCCGGATGGCTACGAGATTGCCCGCGTCGACATGGTGGTGCGGCTGCGCAAGAAGCGCTGACCCGATCTATTAGGGATTAAGACGTGATGGCCGGGCTCGTCCCGGCCAATTTCGTTTCAGGACTGCGTCAGTCCACCTTCTCGTCGGCATAGACGCCCCACAGGCGCTGCTGCTCGATCCAGCCGTCGAAGCCGCTGCCGGTGACCCGGCACCAGCTGTTGGCGCATTTCTTGACCTGCGCGACGACGCCGGCCTGCAGGCGCGCCGCGATGGCGCTGGTGGCGTCGGGGCGATCGTACAGCGAGGCCAGATCGTCCTTGTTCTTCATCGTGACGACCGCAGTGCGGCGACCGGACAGCAGGGAATGATAGACCCAGCCTTCGGCGCCTTCGGAATCGCGCACCCGGCGCCAGTTCTCGAATTCGGCGGTGATTTCGACCGGCAGCCCCGAACGCGTGTAGACCCAGGCGACGTCGTTGTCCTTGGTCGGGCCGGCGCGGACGTTCACATGATCGGATTTCAGGCTGACATAGCGCGGGATCGGCAGGCCGCTGGTGGTGGGGCTCAAATCCTTGGCGGAGTGCCCGGGGCTGACCGACGCACTCAGCATGCTCCCGACCAGCGCCACCAATGAACCAAAACGCCAGACCATCAACTCGTCTCCTGCCGAGATGCCAAACCCGCATTCGGCGAGCTGCAACCCAAACCCAAATCCAGACCCACGCCTAAAGTCTCAGGCCGCTGTGCCTGCGCCGTCCACTCCCGCACCACACGTCCGAGGGGTTCTTGTCTTGGCCCGGCCTTCTGCTAGAGAGGACGGAACGCCAAAGAGCCAGAACACCCGAATTTCCCCTGACGAAAGCCGGGGCAAGTATCGGGGAACCCTAGGAAACGCGAAGGAAACGCCGGGACAGCGCGGCTATCAGCAGTGTCGAACAACCGGGTTAATGAGGCCTCAACGGCTCGGTTTTTGGCGAGCCGCGCGCCTCATGAAAGCAGGACATGTCGGTGAAGAAAAAGCCTCTCGTCGTCGTCACCCGCAAGCTGCCGGACTCGATCGAGACCCGGATGCGCGAGCTGTTCGATGCCAGACTGAATCTCGACGACACGCCGATGACGCCGGAACAGATTGCCGAGGCGGTGAAGACCGCCGACGTGCTGGTGCCGACCGTGACCGACATGATCCGCGAGGACGTGATCAACCAGCCCGACTGCAAGCTGAAGATGATCGCCAATTTCGGCAACGGCGTCGACAATATCGACGTTGCCGCAGCGCATGCCCGCGGCATCACGGTGACCAACACGCCGAAGGTGCTGACCGAGGACACCGCCGACATGACGATGGCGCTGATCCTGGCGGTGCCGCGGCGCATGATCGAGGGCGCCTCGATCCTGACCGAGGGCAAGCAGCACTGGGCCGGCTGGTCGCCGACCTGGATGCTCGGCCACCGCATCGGCGGCAAGCGGCTCGGCATCATCGGCATGGGCCGCATCGGCCAGGCCGTGGCGCGCCGCGCCCGCGCCTTCGGCCTACAGATCCACTATCACAACCGCCGTCCGGTGGCGCCCATGATCGCCGACGAGCTCGGCGCGACCTATTGGGAAAGCCTCGACCAGATGCTGGCGCGGATGGACATCATCTCGGTGAACTGCCCGCACACGCCGGCGACCTATCACTTGCTCTCGGCGCGGCGGCTCAAGCTGATCCGCAAAGAGGCCTATATCGTCAACACCGCGCGCGGCGAGGTGATCGACGAGGACACGCTGATCAAGCTGATCGAAGCCGGCGATGTCGGCGGCGCCGGCCTCGACGTCTACGAGCACGAGCCCGCGGTGAACCCGAAGCTGGTGCGGCTTGCCAGGGCCGGCAAGGTGACGCTGCTGCCGCACATGGGCTCGGCCACCATCGAAGGCCGCGTCGAGATGGGCGAGAAGGTGATCATCAACATCCGAACCTTCCTCGACGCCCACAAGCCGCCGGACCGCGTGCTGCCGAGCATGCTCTGAGGTCACACAGTGCCCCTTCACCCTCTCCTGGAGGGGGAGGGAGTAACAGCACTGCCAAAATATCGAAAACAACCCCATGCAAAGGCGCCAGTGCGGCCGGCCAGGCAACTCGGCACGCCCGGCAAAGGTAGCCGGATGAAGTCACGGCGACTGCCGGGCACGCTGTAATCACGCATTCGGTGTCGTCCCGGCCTAGTGCGCGCACTAGGCCGGGACGACGGTGTGGATCTAGCTCGACTTCCTCGTCTTCCGCCGTGCCTGCTTGCGCCAGTCGGCGACGAACGACACGAAGGCGGCGAGCGCGGGCGGCGGCTGGCGGCGGCTCGGATAATAGAGGAACGGGCCGTCGAATGGCGGGCACCAGTCGTCGAGCACGCTGACCAGCGCGCCGGAGTTGACGCCGTAGCGGACATAGCCCTCGAACGTCGCCCAGTAGCCGACGCCGTCATGGACCGCGCGCAGCGCGAGGCCGAGATGGGTCGCGGTCAGCTTGGCCGGCGGCGAAATCTTCACCACGCGGCCGTTCTTCTCGAACTCCCAGTCGAACATCACGCCGTTGCTGAAGCGGCTGCGGATGCAGGCATGCGCCAGCAGATCCTTCGGATGCATCGGCCTGCCATGCTTCGCGACGTAGTCACTCGACGCCACGACCGCGTAGCGCTGCGGCGCGCCGAGCGGGACCGCCACCATGTCCTGCGCCAGATGCTCGCCATAGCGCACACCGGCGTCAAAGCCCTGCGCGACGATGTCGACAAACGCGCTCTCGGAGACGAGGTCGAGATCTACTTGCGGATATCTGGCGAGGAACGGCGCGATCATCGGCGCCAGCACGAGGTCGACCGCGGGCGGCGGCGCGTTGATGCGCAGACGGCCCGATGGCTCGGAGCGCAGGCCGCGCACCTCCGTGATCGCATCCGCGACATTGACCATTGCGGGTGCGACGCGGGCGAGCAGCAGCTCGCCGGCCTCGGTCAGCGCCACGCTGCGGGTGGTGCGGTTCATCAGGCGGACGCCGAGCCGCTCCTCCATGTCGCGCAGGCGCTGGCTGAGGCTCGAAACCGAGACGCGGCTTTCCAGCGCGGCGCGCCGGAAGTTGCGCGTGCGCGCCACCGCCACGAAGGCGTCGAGGTCGCGAAGGTCGAAATCCTGCATTGTTCGATATAGTGAACAACCCATTCTGGATTGTCCAGCTTATCCCGGAAGCCCGGCCGGCCCATATCAGCCGCGTCGTTTGGCGGCGGATCATCCGCTGCAACGCTTCGGGAACTCCATCATGGACACACGCAAGCTCGGTTCCACCGGCCCCACGGTTTCGCAGATCGGCCTCGGCTGCATGGGGATGTCTGAGGTCTATGGCCCGGCCGATCGCGGCGAGAGCATCGCCACGGTGCATGCGGCGCTCGATGCCGGCATCACGCTGCTGGATACCGGCGACTTCTATGCCATGGGCCACAATGAGATGCTGGTGCACGAAGCCCTGAAGGATGTCGCGCGCGACCGGCTCCAGATCAGCGTCAAGTTCGGCGCACTGCGCGGCCCCGCGGGTGAATTCGCCGGAATGGACACGCGGCCGGCCGCGACCAGGAACTTCCTCGCCTATTCGCTGCAACGTCTCGGCACCGACTACATCGACATCTACCGCCCGGCACGTCTTGATCCCAACGTTCCGATCGAGGAGACGATCGGCGGCCTCGCCGATCTGGTGAAGTCAGGCTACATCAGACATATCGGCCTGTCCGAGGTCGGCTCCGACACCATCCGCCGTGCCCATGCCGTGCATCCGATCGTCGATCTCCAGATCGAATACTCGCTGATCGAGCGTGGCATCGAACGCGACATCCTGGCGACCTGCCGCGAGCTTGGCATCGGCATCACAGCCTACGGCGTGCTCGCGCGCGGGCTGATCAGCGGTCACTGGTCGAAGGATTCCGGCAAGACCGGCAGGGACTATCGGCTGATGACGCCGCGCTTCCAGGGCGCCAACCTCGATGCCAATCTCGCACTGGTGGAGCAGTTGCGCACGATTGCGGCCGAGATCGGGGCGACACCGGCGCAGGTCGCAATCGCCTGGGTCGCCGCGCAGGGCAAGGAGATCGTGCCGCTGATCGGCGCCCGCACCCGCAACCGTCTGACCGAAGCGCTCGGCGCGACCAGGCTGGCCTTGACGCAGGCTCATCTCGCAGCGCTGGCAAAAGCGTTTCCGCCGGACATCGCCGCCGGCACGCGCTATGCGGCCGAGCAGATGGCGCATCTCGACAGCGAGAAGCCGGCGACCACCTAGAGCGTTTTCGAGCGAAGTGGATACCGGTTCGCGTGAAGAAAACGCGTCACAACAAGAGTCTAGAGCCCCGTTCCGATTCCATCGGAACGGGAAAGGCTCTAGCGGCGGCAATCAGCTGCGATGCCCGCTGAGGTCGGTGATGTCGGGCGCATCACCATTGAGCGGGTTCTGCGGATCGCGCGCGTAGCGCAGGGTTTCGAACCGCATCGCGCGCGCATCCACCATCAGGAGGCGGCCGACCAGGCCCTCGCCGAAGCCCACGATCTCGCGGATCGCCTCGAGCGCCATCATCGATCCCATCAGCCCGGCCAGCGCCCCCATCACGCCGGCCTCGGCGCAGGCCGGCACGGTGCCCGGCGGCGGCGCCTCCGGGAACAGGCAGCGATAGGTCGGGTTGAAGACGCCTTCGGCATTCTTCTCGTGGGCGCGGATCGTGGTCAGCGAGCCGTCGAACTGCCCCAGCGCTGCTGTTATCAGCGGCCGCTTGGCGAGGAAGCAGGCATCGGCGACGAGATAGCGGGTCTCGAAATTATCGGAGCCGTCGAGCACGAGATCGTAACGCGCGATCAGGTCCATTGCGTTGTCGGCGGTGAGCCGCGTCGGATGCGCCTCGAACGTCACGTGCGGATTGAGTGCGTGGATCTGCGCCGCCGCGCTGTCGACCTTGCGCCTGCCGATGTCGGACGTCGTATGGATAATCTGGCGCTGCAAATTGGAGAGCGAGACAATGTCGTCATCGATCACGCCGAGACGGCCGACACCTGCGGCAGCCAGATACATCAGCACCGGCGCGCCGAGGCCGCCGGCGCCGATCACCAGCACCGACGCCTTTTTCAGCGCATTCTGGCCGGGGCCGCCCACCTCGCGCAGCACGATGTGGCGGGCATAGCGTTCAAGTTCGTCGGCACTCAGCATCTTGATATCCTGCGCGCTGTTCCCTGAACCGGAGCGCGGTTGTTGCCGACCAAGCAGATGTGCTTAATTGCGTCGACGTCAATGGTATCAGTCATTTCCCCCGGATTTGTCATGAGATCGGTGCTTTCGGCAACATTGATGGTCGCAGGGATGGGCATGGCGCACGCCCAGATGACGCCGCCATCGACGGCCGGGGCCAAGCCGAAGACGGTGACGACGGTGCCGGTTCGCCCCGCGCTGCAGAAGCCGGAGGATACCGCAATCGCGATGGCGCAGGCCGAGCGGCTGGCGCTGCAATCCGACCTCGCCTGGGTCGGCGAATATAACGGGGCGATTACCGGCGACGTCAGCGAGCGCATGGTCAATGCTATCAAGGAATTCCAGAAGAACCGCGGCGGCAAGCCGACCGGCGTGCTGAACCCGCAGGAGCGCGGCGCGCTCGCCGACACTGCACGGCGCAAGCAGGAGAGCGTCGGCTGGCGGATCGTCACCGAGCCGGCCACCGGGGCGCGGCTCGGCATTCCCACAAAACTGGTGCCGCAGCTCACCAGCGATGCCTCCGGCGCCAAGTGGACCTCGCCGACCGGCACCGTCCAGGTGCTGCTGACCCGGCGCAAGGAAGCGAGCCCGACCACCGCCAAGCTTGCCGAGCAGGAAAAGAAGGAGCCGGCCGGCCGTACCATCGACTACACCGTGGTGAAGCCGGATTTCTTCGTGCTGTCGGGCATGCAGGGGCTGAAGAAGTTTTATCTGCGCGGCACCTTGAAGGGCGACGAGGTCCGCATCCTCACCATCCTCTATGACCAGGCGATGCAGACCACCGTCGAGCCGGTGGTGATCGCGATGTCGAGCGCCTTCAACGCATTTCCGTCAGGCGTGCAGGCCGGTCCACCGCCGCGCAAGACCGTGGAATACAGCACCGGCGTCGTGGTCAGCGACGACGGTGCCATTGTCGCCGATCGCGTGGCGACCGGCGATTGCATCGCGCTGACGATCCCGGGCTATGGCAGTGCCGACCGGGTGGCCGAAGACAAGGATCACGATCTCGCTCTGCTGCGCATCTACGGCGCGCGTGAGTTGAAGCCGCTCAACATCGCAGGCCGGGCGACGCAGACCGCGCTCGATATCACCGGGATCGCCGATCCGCAGACCCAGGGCGGCGGCGCGGCCGCGAGCAGCGTCAAGGCTGCGGTCGCGCAACTCGGCACCGGCGATCAGGCACTGTCACCGCCACCTGCGCTCGGGTTCTCCGGCGCGGCGGCGCTCGACAGCGGCGGCAAGTTTGCCGGCATTGCATTGCTGAAGCCCGTCATCGTTGCCGGTCCGGCAAACGCGTCGCCACCGGCGCAGGCGACGCTGGTGCCGGCCGACACGGTACGCAATTTCCTGAAGGCGCACGACGTCAACGCGGCGAGCGAATCCGCTGACGCCAAGGCTGCCGTGGTCCGCGTGATCTGCGTCAGGAAGTAACTCAAGCCGTCATCGTCCGCGCGTGCGGGTGATCGGAGAGTCCTGTGATTCAGCCAGCGCTCTTCCCACACGTCGTCCTGGCGAAAGCCAGGACCCATAACCACCGCACTCAGCGATGAAACCGTATCGCGGCCCCAGCGTCGCAAAACAATGAGACTAGGGGTAATGGGTCCTGGCTTTCGCCAGGACGACGTTGTGGATGGTTCAACCTGCCGAACAGCATAGTCGGCGTTACCTCAACGCGAACCGCACGCCTGCGCGGGCGAGACCGCCGGCTATACCGACCGGCGTACCGTCGGCGCGCCAGCAGGCCGCGCCCGACATCGTGCCGTCGGCGTGGAACTGGATTGCGTTCATGCCACCGGCGACCGTCGGCACGACCTGCACGCGGTGGCCTTTCGCAGCGAGTGCCGCCCGGACGTTCTCCGGCACCGCTCGCTCGACTTCCAGCGCATTACCTTCGGTCCAGACCCGCGGCGCTTCGACCGCTTCCTGCAGGTCCATGCCGTGATCGATCAGATTGATCAGCGCCTGCATCGCGCTCGGGAAGATGCGCTTGCCGCCGGGCAGGCCGAGCGCGTAGACGAGCTTGCCATCGCGCAGCGCCATCATCGGCGACATCGAGGTGGTGACGCGCTTGCCGGCGGCCAGCGACAGCGCGTGTCCCGGCCGCGGATCGAACAGGTTCATGTAGTTGTTCGGCACCGTGCCGAGGCCCGGGATCAGGATCTTGGCCCCAAACAGATTGTTGATGGTCTGGGTGGTCGCGACCACATTGCCCATCGCGTCGGCCGCGGTCATGTGCGTGGTGTGCGCGCTTTCCAGTTGCGTGACGCCGGCGCCCCAGGCCTGCGCGCGATTGGGATCGATCGCGCGGCGGCGCTCCTCGGCATAGGGCTTCGAGGTGAGCTGCTCCACCGGCACGTTGATATAGGCGGGATCGCCGCTCGCGGCTTCACGATCGGCAAACGCAATCTTCAGCACTTCGGCGAGGTAGTGAATGGTCTCGGTCGTGCTGAAGCCGAGCCGCGCGATGTCGTAGCCTTCGAGGATGTTGAGCATCTCGGTGATGTGCACGCCCGACGCCGCGGGCGGCGGCGGCCCGAGGATTTCCCAGCCGCGGTAATCGCAGCGGATCGGCGCCCGCTCGACCGTCTTGTAGGTCGCAAGATCCTCCTGCGCGATGAAGCCGCCGTTCTTCTTCATGTACTCGACCAGGATGTCGCCGAGCGGCCCCTGATAAAGCGCGTTGTCGCCGTGGTCGGCGATGTATTTCAGCGTCTCTGCATATTCGGCCTGCACCACGCGCTCGCCCGGCTTCAGCGGCGTGCCATCAGGCAAATAGATCGCCGCGATCGGTTTGTCCTTCAGCATCTCCGCGGCGCCGTCGGTGATGCATTCGTGCAGGTAAGGCGTCGCCGCATAGCCGCGTGCGGCATGCTTGATCGCAGGCTGCATCACGTCGGCAAGGCTCATGGTGCCGAAGCGGCGCAGGGTCTCGCACCAGGCTTTGAGCGAGCCCGGCACTGCGACCGCCTTCGGCCCGTTCAGATTCTCGTTGCCGACGGTGTCGAACACGTCATGCGCCGAACCGGGCTTCGAGGTGTAGGTATCCGGCCGCACCGCCTTCGGCACCGTGCTCTGGCCATCGATGAAGCGATGGCTGCCGTCGGCGAGACGGATGTGCGCCATGCCGCCGCCGATGATGCCGACCATCATCGGCTCGACCACGGTCAGCGCGAACAGAGTGGCGATCGCCGCATCGATCGCATTGCCGCCCGCCGCCAGCATCTCGGCGCCGGCGCTCGATGCCAGCGGGTGATTGCTCACCACCATGCCGCGGCTGCTGGTCGCCGGCTGCTTCTCGCATTGGAAGGTGGTCGCGGCGCGATCGCGCCAATTGCCGTTCATCGCCATCGTGTTCTCGTTCTTGAAGGAGCGATAGCAGCTATGTTCGCCAGCCTCGCACGCGCGGTCAAGCCGCCGCACGCATCATGGCGGCATTCGCAAATGCGGTGTCAGCGCCGGTTACGCAGCCAGCTCTCGCGCGTGACCTTCCATTTCTCCGCGCAGGATTCGCCATTGTGATGCGGAAGCTCGACGAAGCCGACGAATTCGGCGCCGGTCTTCTGCTTGACCCGGCGCGAGCCGACATTGGACGGCGCGTTGCAGACATGGAAGTGATCAAGGCCGAGCGTCAGGAAGGCGAAATCATTCACTGCGGCGATCGCCTCGGTCATGAGGCCCTGATTCCAGTAGGGCTCGGCGAGCCAGAACCCGCGATTGCCCTTGCGGCCGTCGGCGCGCGGCCGGAAATTGATGTTGCCGATCGCCTCGCCATCGCCGGCACGCAGCACCAGCACCCATTGATAGCTCTCCTCGCCGGCGGCGATCTTGTCCAGCTCCCGCTTGATGAAGCTTTCCGCACCATCGTCGGGATAGGGCCACGGCACCACCGTGGCGAGGGTCTTGATCACGTTCCAATTGTTGAAGTGATGCTGGATCGCCGGAGCATCCGACAGCGCGAGCGGCCGCAGGATCAGGCGTTGCGTCTCGATGCGCGGCGTCTCGAACATGTCACTTCTGGCACTTGGGGCACCAGAACGTCGAACGGCCGTTCTGGGTGAAGCGCTTGACGATACCCTCGCAACCCGATGTGCGGCACTTCTCGCCTTCGCGGTCGTAGACCTGGAACGAATGCTGGAAGTAACCGAGATCGCCGTTGGTCAGACGATGGTCGCTGATCGAGGAGCCGCCGGCCTTGATCGCCTGGTTGAGCACCGAATGGATCGCGTCGACCAGCCGTTTGGCGTGGTCGGTGGGCTCGGCCTTCTTGGTCGCAAGGGTGGCGGCCAGACGCCGCGGCGACAGATGCGAGCGAAACAGCGCCTCGCAGACATAGATGTTGCCAAGTCCCGCCACCACGCGCTGATCGAGCAACGCCGCCTTCAGGCTGGTCTTCTTGTTGTGGCAGGAGCGCGCCAGCATCGCCGCGTCGAACTCGTTGCCGAGCGGTTCGGGGCCGAGCCCCTTCAGCAGCGGCTCGTCCTCGATCGCGTTGCGGGCGATGATCTTCATGTAGCCGAAGCGCCTGGGATCGTTGAACACGACGGCCGCGCCTGAAGACATGTGGAACACGACATGATCATGCGTGCGATCATCGCTGCGCGCATGGTGGAATTGCCCCGGCGTCGCACCGCCTTCGTCCTTGAGCACCCGAAACGAGCCCGACATGCCCAGATGCATCAGCAGCACGTCGCCGGAATTCAGGTCCGCCATCAGATATTTGGCGCGACGGCCGAGCCCGGTGATGGTCTGGCCCTCGAGCCGGGCGATAAAGTCTTTTTGAAACGGAAACCGCAAATCCTTGCGGCGGGCCTCGGCCTTGAGGATTTTGGACCCCTCCATGGCCGGTTGCAGGCCGCGGCGGACGGTCTCGACTTCGGGTAATTCCGGCATGGCAGGCATTCACCTTTTGGAAGTGACGTGATAGCGCCATTGCGGCCGCCGCGCTATGGTTTGGCTGGAGCGTTTTCGAGCGAAGCGGGCACCGGTTCGCGTGGAGAAAGCGCGACCAAAGAGGTAAGAGTTCTGAGTGATGGATCGGCCGGATCAAACCACCCATTTCGGCTTCAGGGACGTGCCCCTGGGCGAGAAGCAGACGCTGGTGAACGAAGTATTTCACAGCGTCGCGTCGCGCTATGACTTGATGAACGATCTGATGTCGGGCGGCCTGCACCGGGCCTGGAAGGACGTCATGATCACGACGCTCGACCCGCCGAAGGGCGACCGGCCGTTCGCGCTGCTCGACGTCGCCGGCGGTACCGGCGACATCTCGTTCCGGGCCGCCAAGGCTGCAGGCACCGGCTTCCATGCCACCGTCTGCGACATCAATACCGAGATGCTCGCGGTCGGCCGCGAGCGCGCCGCCAAGCAGCACCTCGACGACCGCGTATCGTTCGTCGAGGGCAACGCCGAGGCATTGGCTTTCGCCGACCGCACGTTCGACGCCTACACCATCGCGTTCGGCATCCGCAACGTGCCGCAGATCGACCTCGCGCTGCGCGAGGCCTATCGGGTGCTCAAGCCGGGCAGCCGCTTCCTGTGCCTGGAATTCTCCACCGTCGACGTGCCCGGCCTCGACAGGATCTACGACCTGTTCTCCTTCAAGGTGATCCCGCCGCTCGGCCGCGCCGTCACCGGCGATGCCGAGTCCTATCAGTATCTCGTCGAGTCGATCCGCAAATTCCCGCGGCCGAACGCGTTCGGCGAGATGATCAGCGCCGCCGGCTTTGCCCGCGTGAAATGGCAGAGCCTCTCCGGCGGCATCGTGGCGCTGCATTCGGGCTGGCGTTTGTGATCTCTGCACTGACCCACATCGCGCGCCTCGCCCGCGCCGGTTTCGTGTTTGCGCGCGAAGGCGTGTTCGGCGTCGTCGATCCCGCGCTGGTGCCGCCGCCCGGACAGCTTGCGCTGAAGATGGCGCGGCTGATCGAGCGCCGCTCCGCCAAGTCGGGCCCGCGGCTATCGCGCGCGCTGACCCGGCTCGGGCCGGCCTATCTCAAGCTCGGCCAGTTCCTCGCCACCCGGCCCGACGTGGTCGGCGTCGCGATGGCGCGCGATCTCGAAAGCCTGCAGGACCGGCTGCCGCCATTCGCGCAGGAAGAGGCCGAAGCCGTCATCACGCAATCGCTGGAGCGGCCGCTGGCGCAGGCCTTCGTGCATCTCGGCCCTGCGGTTGCCGCAGCCTCGATCGCGCAGGTGCATCGCGGCGAGGTCGAGCACGACGGCGTGCGGCAGCAGGTTGCGGTCAAGGTGCTCCGGCCCAACGTCGCGGCGCGCTTCCGTCGCGACCTCAGCGACTTCTTCTTCGTCGCGCACAAGGCCGAGGCGCATTCCGCCGAGGCGCGGCGGCTGCGGCTGATCGAGGTCATCAACACGATGTCGCGTTCGGTCGCGATGGAGATGGACCTGCGGCTGGAAGCAGCCGCGCTGTCCGAGATGGCCGAGAACACCCGCGACGATCCGGACTTCCGCGTGCCCGCGGTGGATTGGGATCGCACCGCGCACAGCGTGCTGACGATGGAGTGGATCGACGGCATCGCGCTGAACGATCACGCGCGCCTGGCACAGGCCCAGGTCGACCTGCCCGATCTCGGTCGCAAGGTGATCCAGAGCTTCCTGCGCCACGCGCTGCGCGATGGCTTCTTCCATGCCGACATGCATCCGGGCAATCTGTTCCTCGACGACGCCGGCCGCCTCGTTGCGGTGGATTTCGGCATCATGGGACGGCTCGGACCGAAGGAGCGACGCTTCCTGGCCGAGATCCTGCTCGGCTTCATCACCCGCGACTATCGCCGCGTCGCCGAGGTGCATTTCGAGGCCGGCTATGTGCCGGGCCACCATTCGGTGGAGAATTTCGCGCAGGCGATCCGCGCCATCGGCGAGCCGATCCACAACCGCACCGCCGAGGAAATCTCGATGGCGAAGCTGCTCACGCTTCTGCTCGAGGTCACCGGCCTGTTCGACATGCAGACGCGGCCCGAACTGATCCTGCTGCAGAAGACCATGGTGGTGGTCGAGGGGGTGGCGCGCGGCTTCGACCCCAAGCTCGACATCTGGAAGATCGCCGATCCCGTGGTGCGCGAATGGATCACGCACAATCTCGGACCGGCCGGACGGATCCAGGGTGCGCTGTCGGGTGCGGGCGAACTCGGCCGCGTGCTCGCCAATCTGCCGTCGATCGCCAGCCGCGCCGTCACCGTGCTGGAGCAGCTGGAGACCATGACGCGGGAGGGTCACATGCTGTCGTCGGACTCGATCGACGAAATGGCCCGCGCCGAGGCCCGCAAGGCGCGGGTGCAGACCGTCGGCCTCTGGGTCATTGCCGCCGCCCTGATCGCAATCTTCTTCGCCATCCGGTCGCATTGATTGCAATGCATGCATGATGTGATAGCATCGCTATCATATTCGAGCATGATGCCTGAGGGCACGCCATGGCCAGCCTGACCATCCGCAAACTCGACGACGCGCTGAAGAGCTATCTGCGGCTGCGCTCCGCCAAGAACGGGCGCTCGGTCGAGGAGGAGGTCCGGGTGATCCTTCGCGAGCTCGCAGAGGGCGGTGCGGAGCCCGCCGGGGCGCCCGGCGTGGGTTCCCTGACGGTTGCAGCCCCGGCTCCATGGGCCGCCAGCGCGGCCGGCGAGCCCAGAGTGACCCTGATCATCGGCGGCGGGATCGCGGCCTACAAGGCGCTGGATCTGATCCGGCGGCTCAAGGAGCGGCACATCCAGGTCCGCTGCGTGCTGACCAAGGCGGCCCAGCAGTTCGTGACCCCGCTGGCCGCCAGCGCGCTGTCGCATGAGCGCGTCTACACCGACCTGTTCGACGCCGAGAGCGAGTTCGACGCCGGCCATATCCGGCTGGCGCGGGACTGCGACCTGATCGTGGTGGCGCCGGCGACCGCCGATTTGATGGCCAAGATGGCGCAGGGCCATGCCGACGACCTCGCCACCGCCACGCTGCTGGCGGCCGACCGGCCGATCTTGCTGGCGCCGGCGATGAACCCGCTGATGTGGAACAACCCCGCCACCCGCCGCAACGTGCTGCAACTCCGCCGCGACGGCGTCCATACCATCGGCCCCAATGCCGGCGAGATGGCGGAAGCCGGCGAGGCCGGGGTCGGGCGGATGGCCGAGCCTGTCGAGATCGCCGCCGCCGCCGACCGCATGCTGCGGCCGCCGCAGCCGCGCCCGCTCGCCGGCAAGCGCGTGCTGATCACCGCCGGCCCGACCCATGAGGCGATCGACCCGGTGCGCTACATCGCCAACCGCTCATCCGGCAAGCAGGGCTTTGCCATTGCCGCCGCCGCGCGCGCCGCCGGCGCCGAGGTCGTGCTGGTGACCGGCCCGGTCGAACTCGGCGACCCCCAGGGCATCTCGGTCATGCGCGTGGAATCCGCGCGCGACATGCTGCACCGGGTGGAAGCCGCGCTGCCAGTCGATGTCGCGATCTTTGCGGCGGCGGTCGCCGACTGGCGGGTCGCCAGCGAGGGCAGCCAGAAGTTGAAGAAGACCGCGGCCGGCATGCCGCCGCTGCAGCTGGTCGAGAACCCCGACATCCTCGCGACGATCTCGAAGCTGAAGGAGAAGCGGCCGCCGCTGGTGATCGGGTTTGCCGCCGAGACCGAGCATCTGATCGAGAACGCCAAGGCGAAATTCGCGCGCAAGGGCTGCGACTGGATCGTCGCCAACGACGTCTCGCCGGCGACCGGCGTGATGGGCGGCGACCGCAACACCGTCCATTTGCTCTCGCGCGAGGGCAAGGAGGTCACCGTCGACTCCTGGCCCGTGATGACCAAGGAAGAAGTCGCGGCCGCGCTGGTGTCGCGGATCGCAAGAGAAGTAGGAACCGGATCGTGAGCGCCACCATCAAGGTCGAAGTCCACCAATTGCCGCATGGCGCAGATCTGCTGCTGCCGATCTACCAGACCGACGGCGCAGCCGGGCTCGACCTCCTGGCCGCGGTGCCGCGGTCGGCGCCGCTGCTGCTGCTGCCGGGCCGTTACGAGATGGTTCCGACCGGGCTGACGATCGCGCTGCCGCCGGGCTACGAGGCGCAGGTCCGGCCGCGCTCCGGCCTGGCCGCCAAATACGGCGTCACGGTGCTGAATTCGCCCGGCACTGTTGACGCCGACTATCGCGGCGAGATCAACGTGCTGCTGATCAATCACGGCAAGGAAGTGTTCTCGATCCGGCGCGGCGAGCGCATCGCGCAGATGGTGATCGCGCCGGTCACGCGGGCTGAACTGGTTCCAGTCGACGTGCTGTCGTCGACCGATCGCGGCAGCGGCGGCTTCGGCTCGACCGGACGCTAGCGCGAACTGTGCGGACGACTCCGGGAGATCACGCTTCGCGTGCGCTCTCCGCGTGATTACGGAGTCAATTCGCGTAAAATCCACACCACCGGACGCATTTTTTCACAGCGGATTCAGCGTTCACGGTCTGGACTCTTACTCGCCGAGTCCCGTTGGGATTATTCTGGATTGATTCGAGCGCGACGGGGGGTCTTCGTCGGGCTGTCGGGTCCTGCTTGGGCATGATCCCCGGACAAACGCGAAACGTTTGCCGTGAGGGAACACCGGTCTCCTCTTTTCCGGATCATGCCTTAAGGTTTGTGCGTTCTGGGGCAACATATGTCGGGCGTAGTCGCGGCAATGCGTCGAACCCTGCTGTCATGCACCTCACTGGCGCGCGACGGCATGATTGGGCTCGCCATTACCGCATTGCTGCCGGCCGGCACCGCGTTCGCGGCCGAGAGCCTGGTCGCCCAGGCGATGTCGGATCATCTCGGCTTCAATCACCAGGAGGTCGCGGTTCTCGCGACCTCGTTCGCGCTGGTCGGCTTCTCCGCCGTCGCCGCGATCCTGTTGATGCGCACCCGGCTGCGCGCGACCCGCAACGAGGAGCAGTTGCAGTCCGAAATATCGGACCTGCAGGCGCAATCGGACCGGCTGCGCGCGCTGCTGTTCGTCGAGCCGCAGGTGCTGATCTCCTGGGCCGCCGGCGACAACCGGCCGCAGATCTCGGGCGATATCTCGCTGGTGATGTCCCAGGAGGGCTCGCCGCAACGCATCCTCGCCTTCGGAACCTGGCTGCCGCCGGAGCCGGCGCTGCAGATGGACCACGCCGTCGACGCGCTGCGCGAGAAGGGTGAGGCGTTCCTGCTCAACCTCTCGACCTCGGCCGGCCGCGCCATCGAGGCGATGGGCCGCGCGATCGGCGGCCAGGCCATCGTGCGGATCCGCGAGCTCGGCGGCCTGCGCCGCGAACTCGCCGAGTCCAACCTGCGCTACAAGACGCTGCAGGAGGAGACCGAGCTGCTGCGCGATTTCGCCGCCGCCGCGCCGTGGCCGATCTGGGCCAAGAGCCTCGAGGGCAATCTGCGCTATGCCAACGCGGCCTATGTCCGCGCCACCGAGGGCAAGAGCGTGTCGGACGCGCTGCAGCGCAATCTCGAACTGCTCGAAAGCGACCAGCGCGGCGAACTGACCCGCGCGCTCAACGACAATGCGAGCTATGCCGCACGGCTGCCGATCGTCGTCAGCGGCGAGCGGCGGATCTACGACGTCCAGGCGCTGAAGCTCAGCGGCGGCAGCGCCGGGATCGCGATCGACGCCAGCGAGGCCGCAGCGCTGCGCGCGGCGATCGCGCGGATGGTCGAAGCGCACCGCCGCACCCTCGACCAATTGTCCTCCGGCGTTGCGGTGTTCGACACCGACCGGCGGCTCACCTTCTACAACGAATCGTACCGGCGGCTGTGGGGCCTCGACCAGGCCTTCCTCGACAGCAACCCCGACGATTCCAGCGTGCTGGACCGGCTGCGCGCCAACCGCAAGCTGCCCGAGCAGCCGGATTTCCGCGCCTGGAAGGCCAAGCTGCACGAGGCCTATCGCGCGGTCGAATCCGAGACCTACACCTGGTTCCTGCCCGACGGCCGCGCCATCAGCGTCGTCACCACGCCGAACCTCGAAGGCGGCGTCACCTATCTGTTCGACAACGTTACCGAGAGCCTCGATCTCGCGCGCCGCTACGACCGCCTGACCCGGGTTCAGCGCGAGACCCTCGACAATCTCGGCGAAGCGGTTGCAGTGTTCGGCAGCAACGGCCGCGCCGAATTGTTCAATCCGCCCTTCGCCAAGATGTGGAAGCTGCCGGCCGACGCGCTGCAGGGCGAGCCGCATATCGAGCAGGTGGAAGCGCTGTGCCGGCCGCTGTTCGACGACGCGCTGACCTGGCGGACGCTGCGCGAATCGATCACCGCGATCGAGAACCGCGCCCAGGTCGCGCTGAAGCTTGAGCGCAAGGATGGCAGCGTGCTGAACTGCATGACCATCCCGCTGCCGGACGGCAAGACCCTGCTCGCCTTCCAGGACATCACCGACACCGAGAATGTCGAGCGGGCGCTGCGCGAGCGCAACGAGGCGCTGGAAGCCGCCGACCAGATGAAGGTGGATTTCGTCCACCACGTCTCCTACGAGCTGCGCGCGCCGCTCACCACCATCATCGGCTTCGCGCATTTCCTCAGCGACCCCTCGACCGGGCCGCTGACGCCAAAGCAGGCCGAATATCTCGACTACGTCACCAAATCGACCAACGCGCTGCTGGCGCTGACCAACAACATTCTCGATCTCGCGACCATCGACGCCGGCGCGATGAAGCTCGAGCTCGGCCTGGTCAATATCGGCCAGGCGATCGAGGCCGCCGCCGAAGGCATCCAGGATCGCCTGGCCACCGACCGCATCGCGCTCAAGGTCGATATCGAGCCCAATATCGGCGCCTTCATCGGCGACGAGCGGCGCGTCGTGCAGGTGCTCTACAATCTGCTCGCCAACGCCGTCGGCTTCTCGCCGCATGACGCCACCGTCACGATCAGCGCGCACCGCACCGAGCACAGCGTGGTGTTTGCGGTGACCGACGCCGGTCCCGGCATTCCGGCCGAGATGCGCGACAAGGTGTTCAACTGGTTCGAGAGCCATTCGCACGGCTCGCGGCATCGCGGCGCGGGCCTCGGCCTGTCGCTGGTCCGCTCCTTCGTCGAGTTGCATGGTGGACGGGTGCGCGTCGATTCGACCGTCGGCCGCGGCACGACCGTGACCTGCGACTTCCCGATCGACCAGACCGCACATCGCAACGCTGCGGAATGACGGCGACCTCGACATTCTCGGTGGCGCTCGCGAACGAAACCGCGACGTCAGAGCTGATGGCCGACCTCGCGCTCCTGATCGGCGCCGGCGACGTCATCACGCTGTCGGGCGACCTCGGCGCCGGCAAGACCGCGGCCGCCCGCGCGCTGATCCGCTACCTCGCCGCCGACGACACGCTGGAAGTGCCGAGCCCGACCTTCACGCTGGCGCAAAGCTACGAGCTGCCGTCGTTTCCACTGGTCCATGCCGATCTCTACCGCATCAACGACGCCAGCGAGCTCGAGGAGATCGGGCTGTCGCCGCTGCCCGACGACATCGTGGCGCTGATCGAGTGGCCGGAACGCGCGCCGGATGCGATGCCTGCCGATCGCATCGACATTGCATTCAGCCACCGCCCGGCGCTCGGATCGGCCGCGCGCGCCGCCGAGATCACCGGCTATGGCCAAGCAGCGGCCAAGGTCGCGCGGCTGCACGAGCTGCGCCGATTCCTCGAGCGCGCGGGCTTCCTCAACGCCCGGCGCGAGCGCATGCCGGGCGACGCCTCGACGCGCTCCTATGCGCGGCTGCGCAATGACGACGGCAGCGTCATCCTGATGAACTCGCCGCGCCGTCCCGACGGTCCGGCGATCTACAACGGCAGGTCCTACAGCGCGGCGGTGCATCTCGCCGAAGACGTCCGGCCGTTCGTCGCGATCGGAAACGGCCTGCGCAAGCACGGCTTCTCCGCGCCGGCGATCCGGCACACCGATCTCGAATCCGGCTTCCTCATCACCGAGGATCTCGGCGCGGAGGGCGTGATCGAAGGCGATCCGCCGCGACCGATTGCCGAGCGCTACGAAGCCGCCGTCGACATGCTGGCCGCGTTGCATCGCGAGGCGCTGCCGGCGCAGCTGCCGGTGACACCGGACGAGAGCTACGACATCCCGGTGTTCGATATCGACGCCTGGCTGATCGAGATCGGGCTGATGCTGGAATGGTACCTGCCCGACCGCGGCGTGCAGCCGAGCGAGGAGCTGCGCACCGAATTCCTCGGAATGTGGCGCGGCCTCCTGGAAAAGCCCGCCGCGGCGCCGCAGACCTGGGTGATCCGCGACTTCCATTCGCCGAACATCATCTGGCTTGCCGAGCGCACCGGCATCCTGCGTGTCGGCATCATCGACTTCCAGGACGCGCTGCTCGGCCCCGCGGCCTATGACGTGGTGTCGCTGCTGCAGGACGCACGGATCGATGTGCCCGAGCAGCTCGAACTGTCGCTGTTGACCCGCTACATCAAGGCGCGGCGCGCCACCGACGAGAGCTTCGACCCGGCCGGCTTCGCCGAGCTGTATGCGATCATGTCGGCGCAGCGCAACACCCGCCTGCTCGGCACCTTCGCGCGGCTCAACCGCCGCGACGGCAAGCCGCAGTATCTCAAGCATCAGCCGCGGATCTGGACCTATCTGGAGCGCTCGCTGGCCCATCCGGTGCTGACGACCTTCCGCATCTGGTACACAGCCAACGTCCCTCCCCCAGTACCTTAGTTTACGGGTTGTTAGCCTTGGGTCCCCTAAGGTTACCGAGGCTGCGCCTCATCCATGGCGCGGCCGAATCGGGAGCGGGACCACACGATGGCGACGGAACGACGCAGGGGCGATCGTGTCACGTTTGAGCGCGGCATAGCCGCGCACATGATGGGCATTGACGGCACCTGGCGGCGCGACTGCACCATGGAAGACGTGTCCGAGACGGGCGCCAAGCTGACCGTCGAGGGTTCGGTCGAGGGCCTCGCCCTGAAGGAGTTTTTTCTGCTGCTGTCGTCCACAGGATTGGCCTATCGCCGCTGCGAGCTGGCATGGGTCAACGGCGACCAGATCGGCGTCAACTTCCTCAAACAAGGCGACAAGAAGAAGAAAACTGCCAGACGCGGCGCGCAAGCCGAGGTCTAGGCCATCGTCGTCATTTTTGCCGTCTTACGGCCGTCATGTCTCATGACTATGGCGTCTGGTTGATGTGCTTGCCGAATCGCCGTGATAGGATCGGCGCATGAGAGATGATGACCGAGAATATCCGGAAAATGCCCGTCACTCCCCATAAGGCCATGGTGCTCGCCGCGGGACTCGGCGTGCGCATGCGCCCCCTGACCCTCACGATGCCGAAGCCGCTGGTCAGCGTTGCCGGTCAGCCGCTGCTCGACCATGTGCTCGACAAGCTCGCCGGCGCCGGCGTCACCGAGGCCGTCGTCAACGTGCATTACCTGCCCGACCAGATCATCGAGCACGTCAAGACCCGCAGCCGTCCGCACGTGATCATCTCCGACGAACGCGACCAGGTGCTCGGCACCGGCGGCGCCGTCGTCAAGGCGCTGCCGCAGCTCGGCGATGCGCCGTTCTTCCATCTCAACGCCGACACGATGTGGATCGACGGTGTACGCTCCAATCTGGCGCGGCTGGCCGAGACCTTCGATCCCGCGCGGATGGATATCCTGCTGCTGATGGCGCCGACCGCCTCGAGCATCGGCTATAGCGGCCGCGGCGACTATTCGATGCTGCCGGACGGCGCGCTGCGCAAGCGGCGGGAAAACCAGGTGGTGCCGTTCGTCTATGCCGGCGCCGCGATCATGTCGCCGGCGCTGTTCGCCGATGCTCCGGCCGGCGAGTTCTCGCTGACAAAGATGTTCGATCGCGCCAACGATCAGGAGCGGCTGTTCGGCCTGCGCCTCGACGGCGTCTGGATGCATGTCGGGACCCCCGACGCGATCCAGGCTGCGGAAGAAGCCTTCCTGGAAAGCGTCGCTTAGAGCATGATCCGGAAAAGTGCGTAGCGGTTTTCCGAAAGATCATGCTCGGACAAGAAACTAAAGCGCGATGACGATCCCCAACCCTGATCTGATCGCGCTTTAAGCACCGCCCTCAGTCTTCCGCGTCAATGGCGAGCACTGCAAAGCTCGCGAGCCAGTGTTCGCCCATATAGTCGCCGGCGATATGCGGCAGGCCGGCATCGAGATGGCGTCGCGCAGCATCCAGCAGGATCGGGCGACGTGCATCGCCCTCCGCCAACGCGCCGGCCAGCGCACGCCAGCACCACGCCCGGCTGAGATTGAGTCCATCGAGATGCGCAAGCTTGCCGTCGGTGCGATCGGTCACCGTGGCGGGCCGGAACAGGGTTGCCGGCTCGCGCTGCGCGAGGTGCGGCAGGAAGCGGTCGAACCAGGACAGGAAATCGCCAGGCGACAGCAGCCGGCGCATGCACTCGGCCTCGATCAGCGCGGACGACTGGAAATCGTCGCCGCTCGGCTCACCCCAGGCGGGACAATCCTGATCGACGCCGTACCAGCGCAGCGCCGTGTCGCGTAGCAGCGCACTGAGCGCATCGTCGTTCGTCGCCACCGCGTAGTCGGCGGCCATGCGCAGCCCGAACGCAGTGTTGAAATGCGTGCCGACCCGCACCGGATAGGTGGCGAGCGGCAGGAAATCGCGAAAGCGCTGCGCGAAGATCCCGGCAAGCGGAGCAATTCGTTCGCGCCACCGCGTATCGTCGAGCCGCGAGAGTTCAGCCGCGAGCTTCAACAGCCAGCCCCAGCCGTAGGGCCGCTTGAAGCCGCGCGCGGTCGGGGCCGCGAGATAGGCGCACTCGGCCGCGATCTTCTCCGCAACGAACTGCGCGTCGAACAAGGCGCGGATATCTTTCGCCGCATCGGAGGTCGGATAACGGCGCAGCAGCCGGGCGAGCATCCAGTAGCTATGGACACAGGAATGCCAGTCATAGCTGCCGAAGAACACCGGATGCAGTTCGCGCGGCGTGCGCGCGTCCTGCGGCCCCGCCAGCACATGATCCGGCTTGTTCGGATATTCGCGGCCGACATGGCCGAGCGCGATGCGCGCGAAGCGGACGGCAAGATCTTCGGTCAGGGTCGTCTCGCTCATGGTGCGGCCTTCTCCTTTCGCGTGCGGCGAACCAACATCTCGATCAGGCGCGGCGTCATGTAGATCGGAAACTGTGTCGCCGCGAAGAACAGCGCCGTCATCGGCGATACCGCGGCGCCCATCGCCGACCAGACCAGTCCGACATTGCGGTTGCCGAGAACGAGGCCCGTGGTCAACCGCTCGGCGAGCGGCCCCGGCGTGAGCAGCGCGCCCAGCCCCTGCAAGGCAAGATTGCAGGCGAAGGCAAGGCCGACGCAAGTCGCGGCAGCGATCGGCTGCGCCTCGATCTGCGCGCGCACCCCGGCCATGGTCGCGATTGCGAACAGCAGCAACGAGGCGAGCACGAGGGCGTCGATGAGACGCCCATGCCGCACCAACTGCGCAGCCGCCTGACGGCGCAGCAGCAACGCCAGCGCGCCGGCGCCGCCGACCAGCAGCGCCAGTCGTGCAGCGAGCGCCAGCGGATCGAGCGCGAGACCGGCAAATCCCGCCGCGATCAGCGGCACGGTGACCGGGGCCAGCGCCATCGACAGCAACGTCACGGCGAGCGGAACGGTGGCGTCGAAGCCGAGCATGCGCGCGACCGCCGCGGTGCCGCTCGACGGCGGCGCGCAGACCGACAGCACCAGCGCGACGATCAGCTCCGGCGCAAATCCGGCGCCGCGCGCCGCGAAACCGACCGCAAGCGGACAGGCCAGCATCGCGAGCGCCGGCAGCAGCAGCCAGACCAGCGGACGCCGCAACGCACGCTGGAACGCCGCGCCGTCGACCTGGAGGAAGGTGCCGAGCACCAGCAGGAAGATCGCGGCCGCCATCAACGGGCGCACGCCGTCCGCCAGGGCCGGCAAGGCCAGCCCCGCCAGCACGCCGATGATCAGCAAGGTCGGCCCGCGCGGCATCAGTCTGGCGAATGAGTGTCCCAAATCTTCCGGCCTCGTCGTCATGCCTGCGACGTCCCTAGGCCTATCCAGATCATTGTTGAAATCGATTATTATTATCGCCATTATTGCTGTAATGAATTTATCTGCCGTCGATCTCAACCTGCTGGTCGCCTTCGAGGCGCTGATGGAGGAGCGCCACGTCACCCGCGCGGCCGAGCGCATCGGCCTCGCCCAGCCGTCGATGAGCAGCGCGTTGCGGAGGCTGCGCGCGCTGTTTGCGGACGAATTGTTCCTGCGCGCCGGCGCCGGCATGCAGCCGACCGAAAGGGCACTGGCGCTGGCAGGGCCGATCGGCGAGGCGTTGCAGCAGATCCGGGGCGCGCTGGCGCCCGACCGGCGCTTCGATCCGGCGACCGCGCGACGGCGCGTCACCATCGCCGCAACCGACTATGGCGATCTCGTCCTGGTGCCGGAGCTGACCCGCTTGCTGCGCGCGGAAGCGCCGGGGATCGACCTTGCCGTGCGTCCGCTGACCGATGCGACGGTGGCGCTGGCAAAGCTGGAGCGCGGCGAGCTCGATGCGCTGATCGGCGGCCATCTGCCGGAGACGCCGCGCTGCGTCCGGCACCGCCTGTTCGAGGAACGCTTCGTCTGCATCCGCGACGCCGCGCGCGCGAAGCCAACCGAGCGCCTGAGCCTTGACGACTACGCGACCCTGCCGCACGCGCTGTTCTCGGCGGCCGGCGGCGATGGCCTGCCGAGCGTGATCGACGCGCTGCTGGCACGCCATGGATTGAAGCGGCGCCTGGCCCTGACGCTCGCGCATGTGGTGGCCGTTCCGTTCGCCGTGGCCGGCACCGATCTCGTCGCCACGCTGTCCGAGCGCGTCGCCCGCCGCTTCACGCATCTCGCCGAAATTGCCGTCGTGATGCCGCCGATCGAGATCCCGGCCTTCGCCATCGACCTGATCCATACCAGCCGCGCCGCGCAGGATCCGGCACTGCGCTGGTTCCTGGATGCCGTCGATCGCTGCGCTGGCCACCTGAGACATTGAGCAGTCATGGCTGACCGGCAGGGGTGGCTAACGACCGCCGCCGCTTCCTATATTGGCGCCTGATTCGAACAAGGCAGTCCATGCGCGTCTTCAGCGTTCCCGTTTCCGCGCCGTTCCTGCGCACCGTCATTGCGGCGCTGGTGGACGGCCGCCTGGTGGCGGGATTCGAGGCGCGCAACGATCCGGCAAAGCTCGCCAACGCCACGCTGTACCTGCCGACCCGCCGCGCCGGCCGGCTGGCGCGCGAAATCTTCCTCGACGTGCTCGATTCCGACGCCGCCGTGCTGCCGCGCATCGTAGCCCTCGGCGAGATCGATGAGGACGAGCTCGCCTTCGCCGACCAGGGCGACGATGTCGGCGGCGCCGCGCCGCTGGAAATCCCGCCACGCCTCGGCGAGCTGGAGCGCCGGCTGACGCTGGCGCATCTGGTCGCGGCCTGGGCGAAGACGCCGGTGTCGGCGCCGCTGGTGGTCGGCGGCCCGGCCTCGACCCTGCAACTCGCCGGCGACCTGGCGCGGCTGATGGACGACATGGTGACGCGCGGCGTCGACTGGCGCGCGCTCGACCGCCTGGTGCCGGATCAGCTCGACAAATACTGGCAGCACTCGCTCGAATTCCTGCGCATCGCGCGCGACGCCTGGCCGAATTACCTCAAGGAGATCGGCCGGATCGAGCCCGCGGCGCGCCGCGACCTCCTGATCGAGGCGGAAGCGGCGCGGTTGACCGCGCACCCCACGGGCCCGGTGATCGCCGCCGGTTCGACCGGCTCGATGCCGGCCACCGCCAAATTCCTGCACGCGGTGGCGAAGCTTCCGAACGGCGCCGTGGTGCTGCCCGGGCTCGACACTGATCTGGACGAAGACTCCTGGGACTCGATCGGCGGCGAGCGCGGCGACGATGGCCGCTTCACGCTGCCGCCGTCGTCGAACCATCCGCAATTCGCGATGCACGCGCTGCTCGATCGCTTCGGCATCAAGCGTCGCGACGTCGAGAGCCTGGCCGCTCCTGCGCCGCTCGGCCGCGAGGTGCTGGTGTCGGAGACGATGCGTCCGTCGACCGCCACGGCACAATGGCACGACCGGCTCGAGCGGCCCGAGATCGCGGCGCGGATTTCCGCGGGGATGACCAACCTCGCCGTGGTCGAGGCGCCCAACCCGGAGATGGAAGCGCTGGCGATCGCGGTCGCGATGCGCGAAGCCCGGCATCTCGGCAAGTCGGCTGCGCTGGTGACGCCGGATCGCGCGCTGGCGCGCCGTGTGATGGCTTCGCTAACCCGCTGGAAGCTGGAGTTCGACGATTCCGGCGGCGACGCGCTGATGGAAACGCCGGCCGGCGTGTTCGCCCGCCTCACTGCGGAGGCCGCCGCCAAAGGACTCGAACCACCGACGCTGCTCGCGCTGCTCAAGCATCCGCTGTTCCGGCTCGGCGGCGCGCATAACGCACTGAAGCGCGCGATCGAGGTGCTGGAGATCGCGCTGCTGCGCGGCACGCGACCACAACCGGGGACCGGCGGACTTGCGCGCGACTTCGCACGCTTCCGCGCCGAACTGGTCAAGCTGCATGGCGGCGAGACCTCGTCGCTGCACGCCATGGAGCCGCGTGCGCGGCTGCGCGACAACGAGCTCAACCAGGCCCAGGACCTGATCACCAGATTGCAGGCCGCGCTGGCGCCGCTCGAACGCATGGCGTCGTCAAAACCGCATGATTTCGCCGAGCTGGCGGCGCGCCATCGCGAGGCGCTGATTGCGCTGTCGGCCGACCAGAACGGCGTCGCCATCGTGTTCGAGGAGCGCGCTGGCGCGTCGCTGGCCTCCGCATTCGACGAGCTGCTCGCCAAGCAGCAGCCGAGTGGGCTGATGACGCCCCTGTCAGATTATCCCGAGGTGTTCCAGACCGCGTTCGCCGACCGCATGGTGCGGCGGCCGGAATCGGCGCGGGCGCAGCTCAATATCTTCGGCCATCTCGAGGCGCGTCTGACTGAATCCGATCGCGTAATCCTCGGCGGCCTGGTCGAGGGCGTCTGGCCGCCGGCGCCACGGATCGATCCGTGGCTGAGCCGGCCGATGCGACACGAGCTCGGGCTCGATCTTCCCGAGCGGCGCATCGGCCTGTCCGCGCACGACTTCGCGCAACTGCTCGGCCATGACGAGGTGATCCTCACCCATGCCGCCAAGGTCGGCGGCGCGCCGGCGGTCGCCTCGCGCTTGCTGCACCGCCTCGAAGCGGTCGCGGGCGAAGCGCGCTGGAAGGCGGCGACATCGGCTGGCGAAATCTACGTGAAATATGCCGCCGAGCTCGACCAGCCCGACAAGGTCGAGCCGATGCCGCAGCCGGAGCCGCGGCCACCGCGCGAGGCACGGCCGCTGAAGATGTCGGTCACCGCGATCGAGGACTGGCTGCGCGATCCCTACACGATCTATGCGCGCTACATCCTCAAGCTCGATCCGCTCGACCCGGTCGACATGCCGCTGTCGGCGGCCGATCGCGGCTCCGCGATCCACGAATCGCTCGGCGAATTCACGCAAACCTATGCCGACGCGTTGCCTGACGACATCAAGGGCGCGCTGCGCGATATCGGGGCCAGGCATTTTGCGCCGCTGATGGAGCGACCGGAGGCGCGTGCGCTGTGGTGGCCGCGCTTCCAGCGCATCGCGGCGTGGTTTGCCGAATGGGAGCAGGCACGGCGCGGCAGCATCGACGCAATCCAGGCCGAGATCCGCGGCGAGATCGGCATTCCGCTCGACGATGCCAGGACATTCGTGCTCTCTGCGCGCGCCGATCGCATCGAGCGGCGCGACGACGGCAGCTTCGCGATCCTCGACTACAAGACCGGCCAGCCGCCGACCGGCAAGCAGGTGCGCATGGGGCTGTCGCCGCAGCTGACGCTGGAAGCGGCGATCCTGCGCGAGGGCGGCTTCGCCGACATTCCGGCCGGACGCTCGGTCGGCGACCTCGTCTATGTCAGGCTGAGCGGCAACAACCCGCCGGGCGAGCAGCGTTCGCTGGAACTGAAGATCAAGACCAGCGACACGCCGCAGCCACCCGATGAAGCCGCCGACAGCGCGCGGCGCAAGCTCGAAGCGCTGATCCGCGCCTTCGACGACGAGCAGCAGCCCTACACCTCGCTGAACCTCTCGATGTGGGCGAACCGCTACGGTGCCTATGACGACCTCGCGCGGATCAAGGAATGGTCCGCGGCCGGCGGATTGGGGATCGAGGAATGGTGAAAGCGCCCCGTCCGATCCCGCCGGCGGTACGCGACGCGCAGGCACGCGCGTCCGATCCAAAGGCGTCGACCTTCGTGTCGGCCAATGCCGGCTCGGGCAAGACGCATGTGCTGGTGCAGCGCGTGATCCGCCTTTTGCTGTCAGGCGTGCCGCCGGAGAAGATCCTCTGCATCACCTTCACCAAGGCCGCCGCGGCCAACATGGCCGAGCGCGTGTTCACGACGCTCGGCCATTGGGTGACGCTCGACGATGCCGGGCTCGATGCCGCGATCCGCGAGGCCGGCATCGCGCATCCCAGCGCCACGCTGCGGCGCGAGGCACGAAAGCTGTTTGCCTGCGCGCTGGAAACGCCCGGCGGATTGAAGGTGCAGACCATCCACGCGCTGTGCACCCGCCTGCTGCAGCAGTTCCCGTTCGAGGCCAATGTGCTGGCGCGCTTTGCCGTGCTCGACGACCGCGACCAGAACGAGATGATGGAGCGCGCCAATCTCGCCGTGTTCCTCGAAGCGTCGCGGATTCCCGACAGTCCGATCGGCCGCGCGCTACGGACCGCGATGGCAAATGCCGCCGACGTCACCTTCAAGGAGGTGGTCCGCGAGGCCTGCCTCAGCCGCGATCACTTCATGGCTTGGACCGATGCCGCCGGCAACGCCACGGCCGCCGCCGCGCAGATGTCGGCCGCGCTCGGCGTCTCCACTGAGGATCGCATCGAGGACGTCGAACGCGAGATCGTCGACGGGCCGAACCTGCCGCGGTCGAGCTGGAAGGAGATGGCGACGTTGCTCGACACCAGCAGCAAGGCGGATCAGAAGCAGGCCGAGCGGCTGCGGGCGGCGCTGACCTTCACCGACGCGGCCCAGGTCGACGAATATCTCGGCGTGTTCCTGACCGACGACCGCGCGCCGCGCGCGTCCGTCATCACCAACAACTTCATCAAGAAGAATTCGGTCGCGGGCAACAGGTTCGATGCCGAGATCGACCGGCTCGGTCCGCTGATCGAACGGCGCCGCGCCGTGGTCGCGCGCGACCGCACCGAGGCGCTGATCCACATCGCGACCGCAGCGGCTGCGCATTACCGGCGCGAGAAGCTGGAACGCGGCCTGCTCGACTATGACGATCTGATCGACAAGACGCTTGATATGCTCGACCGCGTCTCCTCCGGCTGGGTGCATTACAAGCTCGACCGCGGCGTCGATCACGTGCTGATCGACGAGGCGCAGGACACCAGCCCGCGGCAATGGGACATCGTCGCCCACATCATCTCGGAATTCACCTCCGGTGCCGGCGCGCGCGATGGCCTGGTGCGTACGGTGTTCGCGGTCGGCGACGAGAAGCAATCGATCTTCTCGTTCCAGGGCGCGGCGCCGCGTGAGTTCGACCTGCGCCGGCGCGAGCTGAAACGGCGGTTCGAGGAGGCCGGGCTGAAATTCGATCCGGTGTCGTTCACCTATTCGTTCCGCTCGGGGCCTGTGATCCTGCATTCGGTCGACCACGTGTTCCGCGAGCAGGAGATCTTCCGCAGCATCCATGCGGTCGAGAACGGCTATCCGATTCACAATGCGATGGCCGATGCCGGCCCCAGCCAGATCGAGCTGTGGGATCTCGCTGTTGCCGACGACCGCCAGGACATCGAAGGCTGGCGCGCGCCGTTCGACGGCGTCGCGATGACCAGCCCCGAGGTGAAGCTGGCGCGGCGTATCCAGGCCGAGATCAAGCGCCTGGTCAGCAGCGGCACCATGACCGGCAGCGCCGGAGGGCGGCGGCCACTGCGTTACGGCGACATGCTGATCCTGGTGCGGCGGCGCGGCAACGCCTTCGACGCGGTGATCCAGGCGCTGAAGCACGCGGGAATTCCGGTCGCCGGTGCCGACCGGCTGAAGCTGACCGAGCACATCGCGATCATCGACCTGATGAACCTCGCCGACGCGCTGCTGCTTCCGCAGGACGATCTCGCGCTCGCGGTGGTGCTGAAGAGCCCGCTGTTCGGCCTCGACGACGACGATCTGTTCAAGCTAGCGCACGAGCGCCGCGGCTCGTTGCGCGAGGCACTGACCGCGCAGGCGCCGACCGACGAACGTTTTTCGGCGGCGCTGCGGCGCCTGGAAGCCTGCGAGCGCCGCTTCACCCAGGAGACGCCGTTCGCGTTCTATGCCTGGCTGCTCGGCGGCGACGGCGGGCGGGCGCGAATCCTACGCCGGCTCGGACATGAAGCCAACGACGCGCTCGACGAATTCCTCGAGCTCGCGCTGAGCTATGAGCGCAAGGCGCCGGCCTCGCTGCAGGGCTTCGTCGCCTGGCTGCGCGCCGCCGACACCGAGGTGAAGCGCGACATGGAGATTTCGCGCGACGAGGTGCGCGTGATGACCGTGCACGGCGCCAAGGGCCTCGAGGCGTCGGTGGTGTTCCTGGTCGACACCACGACCTCGCCGTCGGACACCCAGCGGCTGCGGCTGATCCATCTGCCACAGGGCAATGCCGCGCCGAACGCGCCCGGCGTCGTGGTATGGGCCGGCAAGAAGGCCGACGATCCGCCCGCCGTCGCCGACGCGCGCAAGGCGATGCTCGGCGACACCGAGGACGAATATCGCCGCCTGCTCTATGTCGCGATGACCCGCGCCGCCGACCGGCTGATCGTCGGCGGCTGCATGCCCGGCAACATGAACACGGTGCGGAAATCCTCCTGGTACGATCTGATCACCAGGGGGCTCGCCAATGCCGGGCTCAAGCTCGAAGAGCAGGAGACGCCGGCCGGCAAGGTGATGCGCTATTCGCGGCCGGATGACGTCGCCGATCTCACCGGCGCGGCCGCGTCAACGGCCGCGGCACCGGTCGCGCTGCCGTCCTGGCTGCGTGAGGCGGCCGCCCCCGAGGCGGCCGCCGCGGGCGTGCTGCGTCCCTCCGATCCGGCTGACGGCGACAGCCATCCGATACGATCAGGCGAATCAGTGCAGCTGCGCGCCCGCGCCCTGCAACGCGGCACGCTGGTGCATCGCCTGCTGCAATCGCTGCCCGACGTCGCGCTGGAACGACGGCTCGGCGCGGCGCTCGGCTATCTCGCGCGTAACGCCGATGGCTGGAGCGAGGAAGAGCGCGCGGCGCTGGCCCGGCAGGTGGTCGCCCTGACCGTCGATCTGCGCTTCGCGCCGGTGTTTGCCCCCGGCAGCCGTGCCGAGGTTTCGATCGTCGGCCGGCTGGAGCGGCCGGGCCAGCCGAAGGCGCTGGTCTCGGGCCAGATCGACCGGCTGGTGGTCACGCCGAACGAGGTCCTGATCGTCGATTTCAAGACCAACCACGCCCCGCCGAGGACTGCCGCCGAGGCTCCCAGGGGTTATATCCGGCAGCTCGCGCTGTACCGCGCGGTGCTGGCAAAACTTTATCCCCAGAGGATCATCCACGCCGCTCTGCTCTGGACCGAAACCCCTGAAATGATGGAGATTTCCGCCTCCGCGCTGGACGCCGGGCTGGCATAAGTTCATGTCGGCGTGAGCAAGCTTGACCCGGCAAGGGGGCGTTCATACGTTTGCCGCATGCTCCCGGGCGCGATTCTCCACCGCGCCCTTTTGTCTCAACTGAACGAGGTACTCACATGGCCGTTGGCAAGGTTTCTGACGCCGATTTCGAAGCCGAAGTGCTCAAGGCGACCGGGCCGGTGGTCGTCGACTTCTGGGCCGAATGGTGCGGCCCCTGCCGCATGATCGCGCCCGCTCTCGATGAGATTTCCGGCGCGATGGGCGACAAGGTCAAGATCGTGAAGCTCAACGTCGACGAGAGCCCGAAGACCGCGTCGAAGTATGGCGTGATGTCGATCCCGACCCTGATGATCTTCAAGGGCGGCGAGATGGCGTCCCGTCAGGTCGGCGCCGCGCCGAAGGCCAAGCTGCAGCAGTGGATCACCGCTGCGGTCTGATCCGCTTTGAATTAGCTGATTTGCGACACGGCCGGCGAAAGCCGGCCGTTTTGCTTTACCTGATCCATCCCGTCGCCAGCGCGGAGGCGAGCTCGGCCTCGCCGTTATGTCGTGCCAGCGCGGCCATCGCCGCGTGATCGTAGGGGATGTGGCGGAAGGTGACGTCCCAGTCGCCATCGACCTGTTCGAGGATCGCGTAGCGCGCGTCGGGTGAGCCGGCTTCCACGACATGCGGATGCGGCTTGCCGGCGCGATAGCCGGGCGAGCCGACGCTGCCGGGATTGACGATCAGTCGGCCGTCACCGAGCCGCACCGCGCGGGCGAGGTGAGTGTGCGCGCACAGGATCAGCGATTGCGCGACGCCAGCCGCTTTCGCCTCGATCGCTTCCAGCGGGGACATCAGGACCTCGCCGCCCGGCAGCACCGTGTCGAGCCAATAGGTCTCGTCATCCTGCGGCGTTGCGTGACAGAGGAAGACCTCGTCGCGATAGACCGCGTTCGCCGGCAGCGTGCGCAGCCAATCGAAATGCTTGGGTTCGAGCTGGGTAAAGGTTCGCCGCTCCCAGGAGCCCATTTTCTCGTGCGGACGGTCGATCAGATAGCGGTCGTGATTGCCGAGCAGATGGACCGCATCGAGCGCCATCAGCATGTCGATGGTCGGCCGCGCATCGAGCGGCCCGCTCACCATGTCGCCGAGATCGACGATGTCGGAAATACCCTGCGCGCGAATGTCCGCGAGCACCGCTTCGAGCCCGAGATGATTGCCGTGGATGTCGGCGATCGCAGCAAAACGCATGATGTCTCGTCCTCCCACATGCGCACCGCATCCGGGACGCGCGACCACTTATGCAGGAGGCGTGCCGTTGGCCGCAAGCACCGGGCCGGCGAGGTACAGCGAGCCGGTGATCAGGATGCGCGGCGGCACCTCGTAGGCCAGCGTGGCGAGCCGCTGCAGCGCGGTGTCGACGCCGGTCGCGATCTCGACACGCATGCCGAGCGCACGCGCGGCATCGGCGAGCTTGTCCGGTGCCATGCCGTTGTCGCGGCCGGGCACCGGGACCGCGATGATGTGGCGCGTCAGTCCGGCGAAATTGGCGAGGAAAGCGCCGGCATCCTTGTTGGCCATCATGCCTGCGATCACCACCAGCGGCCGCGACACCCGTTCCTCGAGATCGCCGAGCGCGGCGGCCGCGACACGGCCGCCCTCGGCATTGTGGCCGCCATCGAGCCAGACCTCGGAGCCCTGCGGCCCTTGGCAGACCAGGCTGCCTGAGACCAGCCGCTGCATCCGCGCCGGCCATTCCGCATTGACGATGCCGGCCTCGAAGGCAGCGATGTTGAGCTTGAACGTCTCGATCGCGCGCAATGTCGCGATCGCAAGGCCGGCATTGTCGAACTGGTGGCGGCCGAACAGTTTTGGCGCGGCGAGATCCATCAGGCCGCGCTCGTCCTGATAGACCAGCCGGCCGCGCTCGACGCCGACATGCCATTGCTGGCCGGCGGCATGCAGCGGCGCGCGCATGCGGTGCGCCTCCGCCTCGATCACCGCCATCGCGTCCGGCGCCTGCTCGGCACACACCACTGGCACCTTGCGCTTGATGATCGCAGCCTTCTCGCCGGCGATCAGGGCCAGCGTGTCGCCGAGGAATTCCATGTGGTCCATGCTGACCGGCGTGATCACCGAAGCCAGCGGCGTCTCGACCACATTGGTGGAGTCCAGCCGGCCGCCGAGGCCGACCTCGAGCAGCGCGACGTCGGCCGGATGCTTCGCGAACAGGCAGAACGCGACCGCCGTTTCCATCTCGAAGATAGTGATGGGGTTGCCGGCGTTGATGCGCTCGCAATCTTCGAACGTCGCGCGCAGCTCGTCGTCACCGACGAGCTTGCCGCCGCCGACGGCGCCGAGCCGGTAACATTCGTTGAGCCGCACCAGATAGGGCGAGGTGAAGACGTGCACCCGCAGGCCCGACGCTTCCAGAATCGCGCGCAGATAGGCGACCGTCGAGCCCTTGCCGTTGGTGCCGGCGACATGGATCACCGGCGGCAGCTTGCGCTCGGGATGATCGAGCCGCTCCATCAGGCCGCGCATGCGATCGAGGCTGAGATCGATGCGCTTGGGATGCAGCGCCGATATCCGCGCGATCAGCGCCTCGAACGCGGTCTGAGATGGGGCGGCGCTTGCGGTCACGCGTGCGGCGCGGCCGGCACCGTCTCCGGGGCCGTCACGATCTGGGCCGGTTCGGTGACGGGAGTTGCGGGCTTCGATGCGGTTTCGAGCGCCGGCGATTTGGTGAACAGGCGGCACAGCCGCGCCAGCGTCGCCTTCATGTCATGGCGATGCACGACCATGTCGACCATGCCGTGCTCGCGCAGATATTCGGCGCGCTGAAAGCCTTCCGGCAGCTTCTCGCGGATGGTCTGCTCGATCACGCGTGCGCCGGCAAAGCCGATCAGCGCGCCGGGCTCGGCGATCTGGACGTCGCCGAGCATCGCGTAGGAGGCGGTGACGCCGCCGGTGGTCGGGTTGGTCAGCACCACGATGTAGGGCTGCCGCGCCTCGCGCAGCATCTGCACACCGACGGTGGTGCGCGGCATCTGCATCAGCGACAGGATGCCTTCCTGCATCCGCGCGCCGCCGGAAGCAGCGAACACGATGAACGGGGACTTCTTCTCGACCGCGAGCTCGAGCCCGCGCACCATCGCTTCACCGGCGGCCATGCCGAGCGAGCCACCCATGAAATCGAAATCCTGCACCGCGACCACGACGCCGGCGCCCTCGAGCTTGCCGTAGCCGACCTTGACCGCGTCGTTCAGCCCGGTCTTGGCGCGGGCGTCCTTGATGCGGTCGACATATTTGCGCTCGTCGCGGAACTTGAGCGGATCGGCTGCGACATCGGGCAACGCGACATCGAACCAGGTCTCGTTGTCGAAGATCGACTTCAGCCGCGCCACCGCGCCCATACGCATGTGGTAGTTCGAGCCGGGGATCACGAACTGGTTGGCCTCGACGTCCTTGTAGAACACGAGCTGTCCGGAATCCGGGCACTTGATCCAGAGATTCTCCGGCGTCTCGCGCCGCAGGATATTGCGGATCTTCGGCCGGACAACGTTGGTGAGCCAGTTCATGGTTCGCTCCGAAATGCGGGTCGGTCCCGCACCAGCTGGATATATGGCGGGCCGGGCGAACCCGGCAAGCCGCCGTCTGCGGCCTTGTTGCCGCAAAATGTGGCTTATTCAGCGGCCTGCTTGGCGCCCCGAACCCCCTGCGCCAGCGCCGACACCAGGTCCGCCACCGCGCTCACGGTCTTCGGCGTGGCGCGGCCCTCGGCGTCGAGGCTGCCCTTCAGGGCATCGACCAGCGCGGTGCCGACCACCGAGCCATCGGCGTTCTCGGCGATCGCACGCGCCGCTTCCGGAGTTCGGATGCCGAAGCCGACACAGACCGGCAGCGCGGTGTGCCGCTTGATGCGCGCCACGGCCGCTCCAACGACCTTCGAATCGGCCGCGGCACTGCCGGTGATTCCGGTGACCGCGACGTAGTAGACAAAGCCCGAGGTATTCGCGAGCACCGCCGGCAGGCGCTTGTCGTCGGTGGTCGGCGTCGCCAGGCGGATGAAGTTCAGCCCGGCCTTGATCGCGGGGATGCAGAGCTCGGTGTCTTCCTCCGGCGGCAGGTCGACGATGATCAGGCCATCGACCCCGGCGATCTTGGCATCGGCCAGGAAGCTGTCGACGCCGTAGATGTAGATCGGATTGTAATAGCCCATCAGCACGATCGGCGTGGCGTTGTCCTCCTTGCGGAAGTCGCGGACCATCGCCAGCGTCTTGCGCAAGGTCATCCCGCCCTTGAGCGCACGCAGACCGGCGGCCTGGATCGACGGGCCGTCGGCCATCGGATCGGTGAAGGGCATGCCGATCTCGATGACGTCGGCGCCGGCCTTCGGCAGCGCCTTGAGGATGTCGAGCGAAGTTTTCGGGTCGGGGTCGCCGGCCATCACGAAGGTGACGAAAGCGGAGCGACCCTGCTGCTTCAGCTCGGCGAAACGTGCGTCGATACGGGTGCTCACTTCTGCCTCGCCTTCAAGATGTCGCCGACCTGCGGAACGTCCTTGTCGCCACGGCCCGAGAGATTGACCACCATCAAATGATCCTTCGGCCGCTGCGGCGCGAGTTCGGACAATTTCGCGATCGCATGCGCGGATTCCAGCGCCGGGATGATGCCTTCGAGCCGCGACAGCAGCTGGAATGCGGCCAGCGCCTCCTCGTCGGTCGCCGAGAGATATTTCACGCGGCCGGTCTCGTGCAGCCAGGCGTGCTCGGGGCCGATGCCGGGATAGTCGAGGCCGGCCGAGATCGAATGCGCCTCCTCGATCTGGCCGTCGGCGTCCATCAACAGATAGGTGCGGTTGCCGTGCAGCACGCCGGGACGCCCGCCGGCAAGCGAGGCCGCATGCAGCTGCGTCAGCCCGTGACCGGCCGCCTCGACGCCGAAGATCTCGACCGAGGGATCGTCGAGGAATGGATGGAACAGGCCCATCGCGTTGGAGCCACCGCCGATGCAGGCGATCAGCGAATCCGGCAGGCGACCCTCGGCCTCCTGCATCTGCTTGCGCGTCTCGTGACCGATGATCGACTGGAAGTCGCGCACCATCATCGGATAGGGGTGCGGGCCGGCCACCGTGCCGATGCAATAGAAGGTGTTGTGCACGTTGGTGACCCAATCGCGCAGCGCGTCGTTCATGGCATCCTTCAGCGTGCGCGCGCCGGACTGCACCGGGACCACCTTGGCGCCGAGCATCTCCATCCGGATCACGTTCGGCTGCTGCCGCTCGACGTCGACCGCGCCCATATAGACCACGCATTCGAGCCCGAACCGCGCGCACAAGGTCGCCGTCGCCACGCCATGCTGGCCGGCACCGGTCTCGGCGATGATGCGCTTCTTGCCCATCCGGCGCGCGACCATGATCTGGCCGAGCACGTTGTTGACCTTGTGCGAACCGGTGTGGTTGAGCTCCTCGCGCTTCAGATAGATCTTCGCGCCGCCGAGATGCTCGGTCAGCCGTTCGGCGAAATAGAGCGGCGAAGGCCGGCCGACATAGTCCTTCAGATAAACATTCATCTCGGCCTGGAACGCCGGATCGGCCTTGGCGTCGGCATAGGCCTTTTCGAGATCGAGGATCAACGGCATCAGCGTTTCCGCGACGAAGCGTCCGCCGAAAATGCCGAAATGCCCGCGCTCGTCGGGGCCGCTGCGGAAGGAGTTGGGCAGGTTTTGATTCATCGAACCATCAGTTCTTGGGTTGCGCGTGCGGCGCGGATAAAGGCGCGGATCAGCTCGGGATCCTTGACGCCGGGTGCGCGCTCGACGCCCGACGAGACGTCGACGCCGCCGGCGCGCGTGACGCGGACCGCCTCAGCGACGTTCTCGGCGTTGAGCCCGCCGGAGACCATGTAGGGCAGCGCGAGATCGAGATTTTCCAGCACGTGCCAATCGAACGGGGCGCCGAGACCGCCCGGCCGCGTGGCATCCTTCGGCGCGCGGGCATCGAACAGGATGCGGTCGGCGACGCCGGCATAACCCGGCAGCGGCGCGAGGTCGGCCACGGTTTCGACCGGCAGCGCCTTCATCAGCGGCAGGCCGAATTTCTGCTTGAGATCACGCAGCCGCGCGGTGGTTTCCTTGCCGTGCAGTTGCAGGATATCCGGCCGCAGCGTCTCGATGATGTTCTCGATGGTGGTGTCGTCGGCATCGACGGTCAGCGCGACCTTCACGGCGCGGCCCTTGGCCTGCTTGCCGAGCTCACGCGCGGTCTCGAGGCTGATATGGCGCGGCGACGGCGGAAAGAACACGAACCCCACCATGTCGGCGCCGCCATCGAGCGCGACGTCGAGCGTCTCGCGCGTGGACAGGCCGCAGATTTTGACGAGCAGGGGCATGGTCTCGAAACGGGTCTCAAAACAGGTTTTCGGGCGGCCGGAACCGGGGTGAACCCTGGTCCGACGGGGCGGGTTCTACAACGTCGCGCCCTGCTTGTCTCGCCCATTAGGCCCGTAAAAGCCGAGCTGGGCCGCGGCCGGGCGGCGCTGCGCGTCGTCCCGGGAGGCTGCCGCCCTGAGGTCGGCGAGCTCGGCGCGGACGTGGCGGGCATCGGCCTCGTGCTGCCGCGCGGCGCGGCGCCAGCGCCCCTGCTTGAACCAGGTCGCCATGCCCCCCGCGATCACACCCAGGATCGCGGAAGCGATGATGACCACGAACAGCGGCAGTGTGACCGCAACCGTCGGCGTCACAGAATTGAAGGGATCAAACGACACCGTCACCCAGTGACGGTTGGCGACGGCGAAGATGATGAAGATCAGTCCGAGCGGAATGACGACCACTGCCGTGAAGAACTTTCGCATGACCATCTCTCGCAGCGATGGAGAAGGTGCGGGCCCATCGCCCGCAGCACGGCAACGCCGGAGGCGGCGCTCAGGCCTCAGCCCTAAGCGTCGGCCTTGGGCGCGTCGATCTTGGAGGCTCCCGCCTCGGCCTCGTCGCGATTGAGGCGCTCGCGCATTTCCTTGCCGGTCTTGAAGAACGGCACGCTCTTCTGGTCGACCGGCACGTGCTCGCCGGTACGCGGATTGCGACCGGCGCGCGCCGGGCGATGCTTCACCGAGAATGCGCCGAAACCGCGCAGCTCGACACGGTCGCCACGCGCCAGCGCCGCGACGATTTCATCGAGAATCGCATTCACAATGTTCTCGACGTCCCGCTGATAGAGGTGCGGGTTGTGCTCGGCGATACGCTGAACAAGTTCGGATTTGATCATCGAAAATGGGATCCGGGCTCTTGCGGAAACCCATTTCCGTGAAAATGCCGTGCACTGTCAAGACGCTAAATCGATTTAGGACGCCGTGAAATCGCGTGACAAATAGCCCAATTGGGGCATGTCGCGATTCCCGCAGAGCGGGAATACCTTGATCGCCACGCGCACCCGACTAGTCGGTTCCTCCCGGCGCCCACAGCGCCAGCATGCCGTCGAGCCCGAACCGGTCGACGGCCTGGGCCACGCCACCCTGCTCGATCCGCCGCGCGATGGCGCCAAGGCCGAACGCATCGAGCGTCATCGACGCCGCGGTGCGCAGGAAGGTCAGGTCGCTGAATCGCGGATTGAGCGTGTAATTGCGCACCGGCAGGTCGCTTTTGACCTTCTTCTCCGCAACCAGCCAGGCGATTGCGGTCTTTTCATCTCCCAGCTGATCGACCAGCTTGAGATCGACCGCCTGTCGGCCGGTGAAGACGCGTCCGTCAGCGACCTTCTCCAGCAAGGCGTCATCCATGCCGCGCCGCTCCTTCACCAATCCACGGAACCAGGCATAGGAGTCCTTGACCAGACCCTCGATCGCGGCGCGGGCCTCGGGGCTGGTCGGCTCCATGCCGTTGGGCGCTGCTTTCAGCGGTGAGGATTTGATCTCCTCCATCTTCACGCCGACGGTCTTGAGCAATTCGGAAACGTTGGGGAACTGGAAAAGCACGCCGATCGAACCGACCAGCGAGGTCTGCTGGGCGACGATATGATCGGAGGCGATCGCGGTGATGTAGCCGCCCGAGGCGGCCAATCCCTCGACCACGACGACAAGCGGCTTCTTCGCCTTCAACTGCATCAGCGAGTCGTAGAGCTGCTCGGAGCCCGCGGTGGTGCCGCCGGGCGAATTGATGTGCACGACAACCGCCGCATAGCTCGACTTGCCGAGCCGCTCCAGCGCCTCGACGCGCTGCTGGTCGCTGCGGATCAATCCATCGATATTGATCCGCGCGATCGCGTTCGACGTCGACAAGCCACCGCGTCCGCCGGCGGCGATCACGCCCACGCCGACGATGGCCGCGATCGCAATGACCGCAGCGGCGACGCGCCAGAACGTCAGCTTGCGCCTGATACGGCGACGGTCGACGATCACGTCCGAATCCAGCGACATCGGTCTCTCCAGAAATGGTCAGCGCGAAGTCCGCGCGTTTTGCAGTCGCAGCGTCACTATCAGCTTAGCCAAATACATCAATTGCGACGCAATATGAAGAAAACAAGGCCCGTCGCAGGCGCGAAAAGGTAGCCCGGAGGAGCGCGCTGCCCCCAAACAAAAGGGCCCCGGCTTGCGCCGGGGCCCCTCTTGTTCGCGTGAACGGTGCAAACGCTTACTTGTCGGTGCCGCGGTTCTTCAGCGCGGTGCCGAGGATGTCGCCAAGCGTCGCTCCCGAATCGGAGGAGCCGTACTGCGCGATGGCTTCCTTCTCTTCGGCGACTTCCAGCGCCTTGATCGAGACCTGCACCTTGCGGGCCTTCTTGTCGAACTGGATGACGCGGGCATCGACCTTCTCGCCGACGGCAAAGCGCTCGGCGCGCTGGTCGTTGCGATCGCGGGCCAGCTCGGACCGCTTGATGAAGGTGGTGAACTCGGTGCCCGAGATCCGGACCTCGATGCCGCTTTCCTTCACTTCGAGCACTTCGCAGGTCACGACCGCGCCCTTCTTGACGTCGCCCGGCTCGGCGAAGGGGTCGCCTTCGAGCTGCTTGACGCCGAGCGAGATACGCTCCTTCTCGACATCGACATCGAGCACCACGGCCTTGACCATGTCGCCCTTCTTGAAGTTGTCGATGACCTGCTCGCCCGGAAGCTTCCAGTCGAGGTCGGAGAGATGGACCATGCCGTCGACGTCGCCCTCGAGACCCAGGAACAGACCGAACTCGGTCTTGTTCTTGACCTCGCCTTCGACCACCGAACCGACCGGGAACTTCTCGACGAACACTTCCCAGGGATTGCGCATGGTCTGCTTGAGACCGAGCGAGATGCGGCGCTTGACCGAATCCACTTCGAGCACCTGCACTTCGACTTCCTGCGAGGTCGAAACGATCTTGCCGGGGTGCATGTTCTTCTTGGTCCACGACATCTCGGAGACGTGGATCAGGCCTTCGATGCCCGGCTCGAGC
This sequence comes from Bradyrhizobium sp. UFLA03-84, assembly GCF_002289535.1. Lineage (NCBI taxonomy): Bacteria > Pseudomonadati > Pseudomonadota > Alphaproteobacteria > Hyphomicrobiales > Nitrobacteraceae > Bradyrhizobium > Bradyrhizobium sp. UFLA03-84. The sequence goes on from NZ_NSJY01000005.1 coordinate 1,123,285, forward strand.
TCGACGAACGCGCCGTAGTCGGTGATGTTGGTGACGCGGCCGGTGAAGCGGGCACCCAGCGGGTACTTGGCTTCGATGCCCTGCCACGGATCATCCAGCAGCTGCTTCATGCCGAGCGAGATACGGTGCGTCTCGTGGTTGATCTTGATGATCTTGACCTTCACGGTCTGGCCGATGGTCAGCACCTCGGTCGGGTGGTTGACGCGGCGCCAGGCGATATCGGTCACGTGCAGCAGGCCGTCGATGCCGCCGAGATCAACGAACGCACCGTAATCGGTGATGTTCTTGACCACGCCGTCGATCACCTGCCCCTCTTCGAGGTTCTGCACCAGCTCCTGGCGCTGCTCGGCGCGGGTCTCTTCGAGAACCGTGCGGCGCGACACCACGATGTTGCCGCGGCGGCGGTCCATCTTGAGGATCTGGAACGGCTGCGAGTTGTTCATCAGCGGCGCGACGTCGCGGATCGGACGAATGTCGACCTGCGAGCGCGGCAGGAAGGCCACCGCACCGTCGAGGTCGACCGTGAAGCCGCCCTTAACCTGGTTGAAGATGACGCCGTTGACCTTTTCGTTGTTCTGGAACGCCTTCTCGAGCTTGCCCCAGCTTTCCTCGCGGCGCGCCTTGTCGCGCGACAGCACGGCTTCGCCGAGCGCATTCTCGATACGGTCGAGGAACACCTCGACTTCGTCGCCGACCTTCAGGTCGCTTTCACGGCCGGGGCCGGCGAATTCGCGCAGCGCGACGCGGCCTTCGGTCTTCAGGCCGACGTCGATGACGGCCATGTCCTTCTCAATTGCAACCACCTTGCCCTTGATGACCGAGCTTTCCTGCAGGTTGCCGCCGGCAAAGGACTCATCAAGCATCGCCGCGAAATCGTCGCGGGTCGGGGTGTAAGAAGACGCAGAATTCGAAACCATTTGTTCTCCAGATGCGGGATCTCGCCGGCCATTCGGGTTGATGGGCGCACCGCGCGTGAAGTGTCAGGGTTCCGCAAACCCTGACGACCGCTCATTGCAGGAGGTGCAACAGCGGGCCGGCAGCAAGACTGCACGTTCGGTACGTTCTGATGATCCGGAGCGTGATTGCAAAAATATCGACTTCAAGGCCTGGGAGCGGGCGTTCCTCCAGATGCGGCGTCAGTTTTGCTTGAGGATGGCTCAAACCCGGCGCCGGCCCGCCCGGACACGGCCTCGACAGGGTCGATGGTGCTCCGAACGGCGCTGATATAGCCCCCGCGGCCATTTTGGGCAAGCCGGAAACGCCTGATTTACGGGCGCTTAAGGCTGATCGCGCCGCTTGGCGCTGCAACGCCTTGTTGACCGCATCGCGCGAAATGCGGCGCGGATGGGCATGGCTGGAACCCGCCTTTAAGCCGTCTGCCCCTTACGATGGCACCGTTAGAAACAGGGGGATTACCAATGAAAAGCTTTGTGGTGCTGGCGGCTTTTGCCGTCCTGACGTTTGGAAATGCCGTCGCCGCGATACCCGGCACCGTATCGGCCGGGCCTGCCGCGGCCGCCCAGGCGGCGCAGCCGCCGCTGACCATGGCCGAACAGGAACTGCCGTTCGACCGCTACTGGTCGAAGGACTGATCCAGCCGCCGCTCGCGGGCTAGGGGCGCGATGACCTCGGTCATCGCGCTTTTTGTTGATCAGCGCCGGGCGCGGGCTGCCTCGACGATGGCGATGGCGGCGCGCACGCCGGCCTCGATGTCGAGATTGGAATTGTCCAGCGTGTGGGCGTCGGCGGCCGGCCGCAACGGCGCAACGGCGCGGTTCTTGTCCCGCTCGTCGCGCTTGAGGATGTCGGCGAGCACCGCTTCCTCGTCGGCGTCCTCGCCGCGCGCACGGGCTTCCAAGGTGCGCCGCCGCGCCCGCACGCGGGGATCGGCGACCACGAAGATCTTCACGTCGGCATCGGGGCAGATCACGGTGCCGATGTCGCGCCCATCCAGCACCGCACCGGGCGGATCGGCGGCGAACTGGCGCTGGAAACTGACCAGCGCCTCACGCACCTTGGGGAAGGCCGAGACGACCGAGGCGCCCTCACCGACCTTCTGGGTCTTCAGGACCGGATTGCCGAATTTCTCGGGATCGAGTTCGAGCGCGACCGCCACTGCGAGCGCCTCATCATTGAGGTCGGCGCCCTGTGCCATCATCGCATAGGCCACCGCGCGGTAGATCACGCCGGTGTCGAGGTGGCGATAGCCATAGTGGTGGGCAAGCCGCTTGCCGAGCGTGCCCTTGCCGGAGGCGGCGGGTCCGTCGATGGCGATGATCATGCGAAGTCAGCTCCGAGCGCGCGCATCATCGGAATGAAATCCGGGAAACTTGTGGCGATGAAGGCGGTGTCGTCGACCTTCACCGGCCGATCCGACGCACAGCCCATCACCAGCGCCGACATCGCGATACGATGATCCATATGCGTGGCGACGAGGCCGCCGCCCGGCACGTGGCCGCGGCCCTCGACGATCAGATCGTCGCCGGAGACCTCGACCTTGACGCCATTGACGCGCAGCATGTCCGCGGTGGCTTCGAGACGATCGGACTCCTTGACCCGCAGCTCCTGCAAGCCGCGCATGATCGTGGCGCCCTCGGCAAAGGCAGCCGCAACCGCCAGCACCAGGTATTCGTCGATCATCGACGGCGCGCGTTCCGGCGGCACCTCGACGCCCTTCAATTTCGAGGCGCGCACGCGCAGTTGCGCCATCGGCTCGCCGGCATCGCCGCGCACCTCGCTCTCCTCGATGGAGGCGCCCATTTCGCGCAGCGTGGTGAACAGGCCGGTGCGCAGCGGATTGGTCATCACGTCGGAGAACACCACATCGGAGCCCTCGACGATCAGCGCGGCGACGATCGGGAACGATGCCGAGGACGGATCGGCGGGCACCACGACCTCGGCACCGTGCAGCTCCGGCTCGCCGTTCAACGAGATCCTGCGGCCGTGGCTGCCTTCCCTCTCCGTGGTGATCTCGGCGCCGAAATGCTTCAGCATCAGCTCGGTGTGGTCGCGGCTCGCCTCCTGCTCGATCACCGTGGTGATGCCGGGCGCGGAGAGGCCCGCCAGCAGCACCGCGGACTTGATCTGGGCCGAGGCGACCGGCGTCTTGTAGACGATCGGCACCGGATAGCGGGCGCCGTGCAGGGTGAGCGGCAGCCTGCCGCCCTCTTTGATGTCGCTGGTCCGGGCGCCCATCAGCTCCAGCGGGTCGAGAATCCGGCGCATCGGGCGCGACCGCAGCGAGGCATCGCCGTCGAAGATGGCCGCGATCGGGCAGCCGGCCACCGCGCCCATCACCAGCCGGCAGCCGGTGCCGGAATTGCCGAAATCGAGCGGGGCTGCGGGCTGGGCGAAACCGCCGACCCCAACGCCGGACACCGACCAGGCAAACGGCGCCGTCCGCTCCACCCTGGCGCCCAGCGCGCGCATGGATTTGGCGGTATTGAGGACGTCTTCGCCCTCCAGCAGGCCGGAAATCCGGGTTTCGCCGACCGAAAGCGCTCCCAGGATCAGGGCACGGTGGGAAATCGACTTGTCGCCGGGAACGCGGACCTTGCCGGCCAGGGGGCCGCAGGCGCGGGATTCCAGCGGGGTTTGGGTGTCAGAATGGGCCAAGATTGTGTCCTCTCGCGCCGCGGCAGGTATCACATAGGCAACACCGCGTCACGCGCCCGTCACTTGCGCGCAAACCGCTATTGACAGCGGCTGCTCAACTAGCCAAGTGAAGCACCGTTTTTCAGCAAAATTCTGGGATGACCACGTTGGCCAAGTCCGAGCTCGGAACCAAGCGCATTTGCCCGACCACGGGCAAGAAGTTCTACGACCTCAACAAGAATCCGGTGATTTCGCCCTACACCGGCGAGGTCGTGCCGATTGCGCCCGTCGCCCCCGCGCGGGGCCGTGGCGCCACCGTGAATTCGCCTGCGACCGCCGCCGACATGCCGGAGCCCGCCGAGGCCGAAGAGATGGTCTCGCTCGAGGAAGCCGATGCCGAGGAGAACACCGGCAAGGTCAAGGCCCAGGTTCCCGAATCCGAGGACGATATCGAGGTCGATGAAACCATCGACGACGATGACGACGACGATTCGACCTTCATTGCCGACGAGGAAGAGGGCGATGAGGACGTCACCGACATCATCGGTGACGTCGGCGGCGACGAAGAGACTTGATAGAAGAGACTTGAGATCGGCGCCGATCTATGATCAACGGTGCTGCCGCGCGAGTCTAAGCCGTGCGGACCGGGATCGATCCCCCAGGATCATCCCACTGGATAAGGGGCCATAGCTCAGCTGGGAGAGCGCTTGCATGGCATGCAAGAGGTCGGCGGTTCGATCCCGCCTGGCTCCACCACGCTTCGCCCTTCGGGCTACGCGTGGCGCAGCCACGAGTTGCCTGAAGGGCGAGGCGTGGTGTCCGGCGTAGCCCGAAGGGCGAAGACGGACTGGTCGGTACTCCGGCTATTCGTGGATGCGAATGTGGTACGTCTACATCATCCGCAGCATCAACTTCCCTGATCAGGAATACGTTGGCGCCACCGAGGATCTGAAACGACGGATTCCCGAGCACAACGCCGGCAAGTCCGCCCACACCTCAAAATTCAAGCCTTGGCAACTCGTCTGGTACTGCGCATTTCCGGACAAATACAAAGCCCTGGCATTCGAGAAGTATCTCAAATCCCATAGCGGCCGCGCCTTCGCCAGGAAGCGCCTCTAGCCGCCGCACATCCGGCCGCTACTCCCCAAGCACCGCATTCAAGCGGTCGCGAAGCGCGACGATCTCGTCCTTCATCGCCAGCAACTCCCCGACCGTGCAGTCCGACGCCGCGAGGATCGATTGCGGAACGGCTTTGGCCTTTTCGCGTAACGCGTGGCCCTGCTGCGTCAGCGCAATCAGCACCACGCGCTCGTCCTCGGTGCTGCGGGTCCGCCTGACGAACTCCGCCGCTTCCAGCCGTTTCAGCAGCGGCGTCAGCGTGCCGGAATCCAGGAACAGCCGCTCGCCGAGGTCCTTGACCGGCACGTCGTCGCGCTCCCACAGCGCCAGCATCACGAGATACTGCGGATAGGTCAGCCCGAGCCGGTCGAGCAGCGGCTTGTAGACGCGGTTGAAGGCATGTGCGGTCGAATAGACCGCAAAGCAGATCTGGTTATCGAGCCGCAGCGCCTGATCCGCCGCCGTCTGTTTCCTGACCATGATTCCCATCGAATCCATCTCGTTTGCGGGTCATTTTGGGCTCACATGACCGCGGATTCAATTGCGAACAATTAAATGTGAGGCCTCGGAATTTATATTGTGCACAATTCAATTGGATGCAATACGTAGGGCCGTCGATTTCAAAACCCACACCAAACCAGCAAGTCCAAACCCGAGGGAGACCACGATGTCTGTGAACGTGCTCTACAAGACCAGCGCCAAGGCAACCGGCGGCCGCGACGGCCATGCGGCAACGCTCGATGGCGCGCTCGACGTCAAGCTCACCACCCCGAAGGAGCTCGGTGGCGGCGGCGGCGCCGGCAACAATCCGGAGCAGCTGTTCGCGGCCGGCTACGCCGCCTGCTTTATCGGCGCGATGAAGTTCGTGGCCTCGCAGGGCGGCCCCAAGGTTCCCGCCGACGCCGCGGTGACCTCGACGGTCGGCATTGGTCCGCGCTCGGAAGGCGGCTTCGGCCTCGCCGTCGAACTCGCCGTCTCGCTGCCCGGCCTGTCCCGCGCTGACGCCGAAGCGCTGGTCGAGAAGGCGCACCAGGTGTGCCCGTATTCCAACGCGACCCGCGGCAATGTCGACGTCAAGCTGAGCGTCGTCTAATTCTGCTCCCGCCAATGGTCCGTCACGCCTTGCCGCGTGGCGGACTATTTTGTTTGCATTCGAGATGCCAGCGCGCTCCCTTCAGTTCGCTTGGCGAACGCACGCGCCGCCTGCTGCATGGGCCTGCGCCGACGGAAGCATTGCTGCCTCGCCCGAAGACCGTTAGCTCTGGGACCCTCGTTTTCGATCCCAACTGAGCGAAGGTTGCTTCCATGAATACCCCAGCGGCTACGGGCGCGATGACCGGACTGCGCGTGATCGATCTGACGCGCGTGCTCGGCGGCCCGTATTGCACCCAGATCCTCGCCGACCACGGCGCCGACGTGATCAAGGTCGAGCCGCCCGCCGGCGACGAGGTGCGCGACTGGGGCCCTCCCTTCCACGACGAGGACGCGGCCTATTTCGTCGGCATCAACCGCAACAAGCGCTCGATCGGCCTCGACCTCGCCTCCGAAGGCGGACGCGTGGTGCTGATGAAGATGCTCGAGACCGCCGACGTGCTGATCGAGAACTTCAAGCCGGGCACGCTCGACAAATGGGGCATCGGCAACGACGTGCTGCGCGCGAAATTTCCGCGCCTCGTGCATTGCCGGATCTCCGGCTTCGGTGCCGACGGCCCGCGCGGCGGCAATCCCGGCTATGACGCGATCATCCAGGCGATGACCGGCATGATCGCGGCGACCGGCTCCCCGGAGAGCGGGCCGATGCGCATCGGCGTGCCGCTGGTCGACATCACCACCGGGCTCTATGCCACGATCGGCATCCTGATGGCATTGTCGGAGCGGCAGCGCTCGGGGCTCGGCCAGTTCCTCGAGACCACGCTGTACGAGACCGGGCTTGCGATCATGCATCCGCACACCGCGAACTATTTCATGCATGGCAAGCCGCCGTCGCTCACCGGCAACGAGCATCCCAACCTCGTGCCGTACGCGATCTTCCCGACCAAGACCGACAACATCTTCATCGGCGTCGGCAATGACGGCACCTTCCGCAAGCTCGCCAAGGAGATCGGCAAGCCCGAGCTCGGCACCGATCCGCGCTTTGCCCGCAACAAGGACCGGATCGCCAACCGCGATGCGCTGCGGGCCGAGCTGGCCGCGGTGTTCAGCCAGCACGAGGCCGAGCCGCTGTGCAACCGGCTGCTCGCCGCCGGCCTGCCTGCCGGCCCGGTGCAGAAGATCGACCAGGCGCTGACCAACCCGCACACCATCCATCGCGGCGACGTCATCGAGAAGGATTGGTACAAGGGCGTCGCCTCGCCGATCCGCCTCGAACGCACCAAGCCGAACCTGCGCCGCACGCCGCCGAAGTTCAGCCAGCACGCTGCGGAAGTGCTGGGCGAGTTCGGGTACTCCCGGGACGAGATCAACGGCCTGGTCGACAAGGGCGTGGTCTGCGGTCCGCAGCGCAAGCGCTGACACGACCATCCGTCAGCCCTGCGGTGCAGCGTCGCGTCCGGCGCTGCACCGCACGGCGCCGGCGGCGGCGATCTTCGCCTTTTTTACCGCTTCCCTTTGTCGCGGCTTCCCCCCTACGATGACTTTCGTTTATACGGTCATTTGAACGTCATCCGGCGCTGATAACGCGCGCAACGAAAGATGGTGTTCCAACCGGGAGGGGCTTTGATGATTTTTCGACGATTAGGCGCTGCTGCTGTCGCCGCTGCTACGCTTGCATTCGCGTCACCTGCGTTTGCGGTGACCGAGATCCAGTGGTGGCACGCGATGACCGGCGCCAACAATGACGTCATCGTCAAGCTGGCCAACGACTTCAACGCCTCGCAGTCCGACTACAAGGTGATCCCGACCTACAAGGGCGGCTACGCCGACACCATGAACGCCGGCATCGCCGCCTTCCGTGCCGGCAACGCGCCGCACATCATGCAGGTGTTCGAGGTCGGCACCGCGACCATGATGGCCGCCACCGGCGCCGTCAAACCGGTCTACAAGCTGATGGCCGATGCTGGCGAGAAATTCGATCCGAGCGTCTATCTGCCCGCGATCACCGGCTACTACTCGACCTCGAAGGGCGAGATGCTGTCGTTCCCCTTCAATTCGTCGTCGACGGTGATGTGGGTCAATCTCGACGCGCTGAAGAAGGCCAACATCGCCGAGATCCCGAAGACCTGGCCGCAGGTGTTCGAGGATGCCAAGAAGCTGAAGGCGGCCGGCTACACCACCTGCGGCTTCTCCGGCTCGTGGGTCACCTGGGTCAATCTCGAGCAGCTTTCGGCCTGGCACAACGTGCCGCTCGCCAGCAAGGCCAACGGCCTCGACGGCTTCGACACCGTGCTCGAATTCAACGGCCCGCTGCAGGTCAAGCATCTCGAGAACCTGGTCGAGCTGCAGAAGGACAAGACCTACGACTATGCCGGCCGCACCAACACCGGCGAAGGCCGCTTCACCTCCGGCGAATGCCCGATCTACCTGACCTCGTCGGCGTTCTTCGGCAACGTCAAGGCGCAGGCCAAGTTCAACTTCACCGCCGCCCCGATGCCGTATTATCCCGACGTCAAGGGCGCACCGCAGAACTCGATCATCGGCGGCGCTTCGCTCTGGGTGATGGGCGGCAAGTCGGCCGAGGAATACAAGGGCGTTGCCAAGTTCCTGACCTTCCTCTCGGACACCGACCGCCAGGTCTGGATCCACAAGGCCTCGGGCTATCTGCCGATCACCAAGGCGGCCTACGCCAAGGCCAAGGAAGAGGGCTTCTACAAGGACCAGCCCTATCTCGAGACCCCGCTGCTCGAGCTCACCAACAAGGAGCCGACCGAGAATTCGCGCGGTCTGCGCCTCGGCAACATGGTGCAGCTGCGCGACATGTGGTCGGAAGAGATCGAGCAGGCGCTGGCCGGCAAGAAGACCGCCAAGCAGGCGCTGGACTCCGCCGTCGAGCGCGGCAACCAGATGCTGCGGCAGTTTGAAAAGACCGCCGTCCGCTGACATGATGGTTTGAGGCCATCAACGGCAGGCCGCGACGAGCGGCCTGCCATTTCTTCAGAGATCATGCAAAAGCAAGCGATTTTCCAATCAAAGCTGTTGCCGTACGCGCTGGTTGCCCCGCAACTCGCGATCGTCCTGGTCTTTTTCTACTGGCCGGCCGCACAGGCGGTGATCCAGTCCTTCCTGCTGCAGGACGCCTTCGGCCTGTCCACCAGCTTCGTCTGGTTCGAGAACTATCTCGAACTGTTCAAGGATCCGGCCTATTTCGCCGCCATCATCAGGACCTTCGCGTTCTCGTTCGCGATCGCGGTGTCCTCGCTGTCATTCGCGCTGCTGCTCGCCGTCATGGCCGACAAGCCGCTGCGCGGCTCGACGCTCTACCGCACGCTCTTGATCTGGCCCTACGCCGTGGCCCCGCCCGTGGTCGGCGTGCTCTGGGTGTTCATGCTGCATCCCTCGCTCGGCGTGCTGTCGCGCTATCTGCGCGCCATGGGCGTTGACTGGAATCCGCTGCTCGACGGCGACCAGGCCGCGGCCCTGATCATCCTCGCAGCGGCCTGGAAGCAGATCTCCTACAATTTCCTGTTCTTCCTCGCCGGCCTGCAGAGCATCCCGAAGAGCGTGATCGAAGCCGCCGCGATCGACGGCGCGCGTCCGATGCGGCGGTTCTGGACCGTGATCTTCCCGCTGCTGTCGCCGACCATCTTCTTCCTGCTGGTCATCAACATCGTCTACGCCTTCTTCGACACTTTCGGCATCATCGACACGATGACCCGTGGCGGCCCCGGCAAGGCGACCGAGACGCTGGTCTACAAGGTCTATACCGACGGCCTGCTCGGCGGAAATCTCGGCTCCTCGGCGGCGCAGTCGGTGATCCTGATGGTCATCGTCGTCGTGCTGACGGGAATCCAGTTCCGCTTCGTCGAGCGCAAGGTGACCTACTGATGGTCGAGGAAGAGGGCTTCCAGCGCTATCTGGCTCACATCATCCTGTGGATCGGGATCGCGATCGTCGCCTTCCCGGTGTATCTGGCGATCGTCGCTTCGACCCAGGACAACGCCGTCATCGCCAACGGCCAGATGTCGCTGCTGCCCGGCGGCCATTTCCTCGAGACCTACTACCAGACACTGTTCGTCGGCACGAGCGGCTCGACCCGCGAGCCCGTCCTCAACATGATGCTGAACTCGCTGGTCATGGCGCTCCTGATCGCGGTCGGCAAGATCGCGATCTCGATCATCTCGGCCTATGCGATCGTCTATTTTCGCTTTCCGTTCCGGATGGCGATCTTCTGGATCATCTTCATCACCTTGATGCTGCCGGTCGAGGTGCGCATCTATCCGACCTACAAGATCGTCGCCGACCTGCATCTGCTCGACAGCTATGCCGGCCTGTCGCTGCCGCTGATCGCCTCGGCCACCGCGACGCTCTTGTTCCGGCAGTTCTTCATGACCGTGCCGGATGAATTGCTGGAGGCCTCGCGCATCGACGGCGCCGGCCCGTTCCGCTTCTTCTGGGATACGCTGCTGCCGCTCTCGCGCACCAACATGGCCGCGCTGTTCGTGATCCTCTTCATCCTCGGCTGGAATCAATATCTCTGGCCGCTGTTGATCACGACGCGCGACGACATGCAGACAATCCAGGTCGGCATCCGCAAGATGATCACCACGACCGACGCGCTGACCGAATGGCCGGTGGTGATGGCGACCGCGCTGCTGGCGATGCTGCCGCCGGTGTTCGTCGTCGTTGTGATGCAGAAACTGTTCGTGCGCGGATTGGTGGAGACGGAAAAATAATGGCCAACGTCACGCTGCGCAGCGTCCGCAAGACCTATCCCGGCGGCTTCGAGGCCATCAAGGGCGTCGATGTCGACGTCGGCGACGGCCAGTTCTGCGTGCTGGTCGGCCCCTCCGGCTGCGGCAAGTCCACGTTACTGCGCATGGTCGCCGGGCTCGAGACCATCACCGGCGGCGAGATCGACATCGGCGGCCGCGTCGTCAACCAGGTCGAGCCCGCCGACCGTGACATCGCGATGGTGTTCCAAAACTACGCGCTCTATCCGCATATGAGCGTTTACAACAACATGGCCTATGGTCTGCGCAACCGCGGCATGGCGGAGGCCGAGATCAAGACCCGCGTCGAGGAAGCCGCGCGCGTGCTCGAGCTCTCGCCGATGCTGGAGCGCAAGCCGCGCCAGCTCTCCGGCGGCCAGCGCCAGCGCGTGGCGATGGGCCGCGCCATCGTGCGCCAGCCGAAGGTGTTCCTGTTCGATGAGCCGCTGTCGAACCTCGACGCCAAGCTGCGCATCGCGATGCGGGTCGAGATCCGCAAGCTGCAGCGCCGGCTCAACACCACCTCGATCTACGTCACCCACGACCAGCTCGAGGCGATGACGCTGGCCGATATCCTCGTCGTCATGAATGGCGGCCAGGTCGAGCAGATCGGCAATCCGCTGGACATCTACCAGCGGCCTGCGACCACCTTCGTTGCCTCTTTCATCGGCGCCCCGCCGATGAATTTGATGCCGCTGCGCTCGGACGAGCTGACGTCCCAGATCGCGGGCGCGGACGGCGCCGGCATCGTCGGAATCCGGCCGGAGGATTTCGTGATCTCCAGCGAGACGGTATCCGGCGGCGTCGCGCTCGGTCTGACCGTCGAGGCGATCGAGCATGTCGGTGCCGAAACTTTCGTCTATGGCAGCCGCCAGCGCGAGGAGCAGGGGGTTGCCGCCAATCCGGGCGAGCTGCCGCCGGGCGAGGTCATCGTCCGGGTTCCCGGCGCCACCGGCCCCGCGATCGGCGAGCGGATCCGGGCCGTTGCCCCGCGCGACAAACTGCATCTTTTTACCGCTGACGGACGGAAGCGGGTCGCAGGGTAACCGATCGAGAAGAATTTGCCCTCATGTTGCGGGCGTTTAGGCTGGTTTCGGGGCTGCTTGAACGCTATCCAGATCGCCCCCATATCCATCACTGACCGGAGGCCAGACGGCCCGCCGGTTGCATGGGGCGCCGCAAGGGCCCCTCAAAGTCGCTTCGAGAGGACTTTGTAATGTCTCGTGTTCCATCGTTGTCCAGTCCGTTCCTTCTGGGATTCGACGAGATCGAGCGTGCGCTCGACCGCGTCGTGAAGGGCGCTGACGGCTATCCTCCGTACAACATCGAGCGGTGCGACCGTACCAACGGGCAGCCTGAACGGCTTCGCATCACGCTAGCGGTGGCGGGCTTCACCCGTGACCAACTCGATGTGACTATTGAGGAAAATCAGCTCGTCATCCGCGGCCGCCAGCAGGACGACAAGGCTCGGCAATACATCCATCGCGGCATTGCCGCGCGCCACTTCCAGCGCACCTTCGTGCTGGCGGAGGGGATGCAGGTGCTGGGCGCGGATCTGAAGAACGGATTGTTGTCGATTGACCTGGCCAGGCCGGAACCTGAACGGGTCATTAAGACAATCGCTATCAATGAGCACGAATAATAGAAACAACGAGCGGACTCGACCGCTTATCTGACTGAGGAGTCGAGACCATGAGTGAAGCGAGTATCATCTTCCAATCCGACAGCGTCACGCCGGAAGCACTGGCTCATCTGGGCGAAGGCCACATCGCCTATGTGAAGCAGGTCCGTTCCGAGGACGTGCCCGATCTCTTTCCGCAGGCGCCGAAGATCGCGCCCGGCCTCAAGCTGTTCGCACTGCATGCCGCCGACGGCACGCCGATCATGCTGACCGACAGCCGCGAAGCCGCGATCGCAAACGCCTGGAGCAATGAGCTGCAAGCCGTCAGCGTCCACTGACGTATTGTTAGCTTTAGCATCCGCTGATACGCGCGGGCTGCCTCGACACCGAGGCGGCCCGCGCATTTTTTATGGTGATGTATTTGATGTGGTGAGCATCGGCCCCATGCTGAGCTGCACCTCGCCGGGCACGTTATAGTCCCGCATCAGCATGCGGTTGTTGCGCAGCCCGCACGCCTCTCGCTGCACCACGAACATCCAGAGCGCATGGCCGGCTTCCCGCACCAGGATGCGCCGTGCCTGATGCGCGGGCGCCGTGGCTTCAGCGTGCGGATGCGCGGCATCGAACTCGCGCAGCTTGGCAAGTGCTCGTTCGAGGGCGCGCCCCATCCGACCGAGCGCACTCGCCCGCTCTTCGGCGAGCTCGTAGGCGAGAACGTCGACGGGAACACGATCAAGGCGAAAATCGCGGGACATCAGTGATCCCTGGTTCGCATGCGCAATGTTGCGCACGTCCGTCTTCCGGCGTCACCGCCGGGTTGTCAATGGGCGCGCGTATGCTCGATCACGCCAGGCCAAGGCTCGGTCAATGTGAGCAGCTCTTGTGCGCAGCCCTGGGCAGCGGGCCACGGTCGCGACTCCATTTCGCTCCGCGCAGTTCCGTGTTGTAATTGGTTCTCGTGAAACGGAATGCGACAGGGGAATTTCCAGCAACAATTATGCACCACCAAAATCGATCAAAGGAGGGATGCGACCATGCAGAAGAGCTGGCTGATCAATCTCGTTGCTTCGGTGTCGATTTCCGTCCTGGCGACTGGTGTCGCAATTTCCGCGCAAGACAAGTACAGCCTGCAAGTGCCGAATGGGCTCGCGTTCTCCGAGTTCAGGGGATACGAGGACTGGTCGGTGATCGCGATCAGCGAGAACGAAGGCGTAATCGCCGTGATCCTGGGCAACCCCGCGATGATCGGTGCCTACCGGGAGGGCGTACCCGGCAATGGCAAGCCGTTCCCCGATGGCGCCAAGATGGCGAAGATTCACTGGGTCCCGAAGAAGCAAGAGGCATATCCCGGCCAACCAACCGTGCCAGGCGCGCAGCACGACGTCGATTTCATGTTGAAGGACAGCAAGAGGTTCGCCGATAGCGGCGGCTGGGGATACGGCGCATTCGAGTACGACGCGGCGACAGATGTGTTCAGGCCTGCCAACACGACGGATAATCCGCCGCAGGAAAACGACGCAAAATGCGGTTATGCCTGCCACACGGTGGTGCAGAACCGCGACTATGTGTTCACCGAGTACGGCAAGAGATAGATGCCCGGATCGCGCGGGCTAGCGTTGCACCAGCCGCGCGCGGATGTCCGGCTTCAGCACCTTGCCGACCTTGGAGCGCGGAAGATCGTCCCAGACCTCGATCTGCTTCGGCGTCTTGATGCTGCCGATCTGCTGCTTGACGAACGCCGCCAGCGCCGTCGCATCGACGGTGTGACCGGCGCGCTGCTGCACCACGGCGACGATGCGCTCGCCCCATTTGTCGTCGGGCATTCCGATCACGGCGCAATCCTGCACCGCCTCATGGGCCCGCAACGCGTTCTCGACCTCGATCGAATAGACGTTGAAGCCGCCGGTGATGATCATGTCCTTGGCGCGGTCGACGATATAGAGATAGCCGTCGCCGTCGATGTAGCCGATGTCGCCGGTATGGTGCCAGCCATGCACTGACGCTTCGCGCGTGGCCTCCGGGTTCTTGTAGTAGCCGTCCATGACGAGCGAGCCGCGCACCACGATCTCGCCACGGGATCCCGCAGGCAACAGCTTGCCGTCGCCATCCATGATGCCGGCCTGCACCAGCGGGCCGATCCGCCCGGCCGAGGACAGCCGCTCCATCGCGATCGTGCCGTCTGCATGATAGTGATCGGCTGGCGGCATCATCGAGATCATCATCGGCGCCTCGGTCTGGCCGAACAGTTGCGCCATCGGCCCGATCCGGCGCAACGCCTCCGCAAGCCGCGTCGCCGAGATCGGCGCCGCGCCATACCAGAAGCATTGCAGCGAGCTGCGATCGGCCGCGTCGAGCCCGGGATGGTCGAGCAGCATGTAGATCACGGTCGGCGGCAGGAAGGTGTGGGTGACGCGATAGCGCGCGATCAGCGCCAAGAACTCGCCGATATCAGGGTGGTGCATGATCACGACGCGGCCGCCCAGCGTCATGATCGGAAAACACAGCACCCCCGCGGCGTGCGTCAGCGGCGCCAGCGCGAGATAGACCGGACGGCCCTTGAACGGATAGCCCATCAGGGTCAGCGCGGTCATCGCCTCGATGTTGCGGCCCGACAGCATCACGCCCTTGGGCTTGCCGGTGGTGCCGCCGGTGCCGGGGATCATCGCGAGATCGTCGACGGTTTCGCGCTGATGGTGATCGTCCGCAAGCCCGGACAGCCAGCGGTCGAACGACGGCGCGAACGGCATTTCCTGATCGAGGCAGATCAGCGCGCGCAGCTTCGGCAGGTCCTGCCTCACGGCCTCGACCATCGGCGCAAAGCTCGAATGAAACAGCAGCAGATTGCAATCGAACTGGTCGAGGATGAACTTGTTCTCGGCCGCCTCGTTGCGTGGATTGATCGGGCACCACACCGCGGCAGCGCGCGAGATGCCGAACACGCAGGCGAAGGGAAGCGGATCGTTGCCGGACAGGATCGCGACCTTCTCGCCGGGCGCGATGCCGGATCGCTCGAGCCCGCGCGCGATCCGGTAGCTCAAGCGCTGCACCTCGCCATAGCTGAGGTCGCGGCCATCCATGGTGAGGCACGGCGCGTCGGCGCCGAGCGAGGCACCCTTGTCGAGATAATCGATGAAGCGCATGGCGGGCCTCGCGAGAGGGCGCGGGTGACGCGCGACGGCGTCACCCGCGGATAGACGTCTTCGAGCAAGGCGGATACCGGTGCGCCTGACGAAAACGCTTCAGGGAACGGAGTGTCGAGCCCCGATCCGATCGGGGCCCAAGCTCAATCGTGCACGGTCAGGACCGGCTTGCCGACCAGGCCGAAGCTGCGCAATTGCCCGAGCAGCTCGTGATGGCCGAAGGCCTGGCAGCCGGAGGCGAAGCCGACGCGCTTGGGCGGCTGCTGCAGCAGGTACGCCGCGGCAAAGGCCTGCAACATGCCGGTCTGCTTGTAGTTGCTGTTGCCGTAGATGACGCAGTGCGCGCGCCCCAGCGGGCCGGAGGCGTACACCGAATCCAGCGACTTGTTGACGCGCGGGTTCTCGCGCGGCGGCATGGTGTTCATCACGCCGGCCGCGGTCTGCGCCAACGCGGCGTAGCGCTCGTCGGGCTTCATGTCCTTGGTCGCGTCCAGCGCCGCGGCGACGATCTGCGGCACGCCCAGCATCAGCGCACGGTTGAACACGCCGCCCAGCACCTTCACGTTGGCGACGCGCGGATCGCGCTTGAACCACACCGGGTGCGAGGTGCCGCCCCAGGGCAGCGCCAGCGCCAGTTCGTGCTGGCCGGGGATGGCGAGGTTGTAGAGACCGGCATCGGGCTGATGCTCGACGTATTTGTTCTGCTCGAGGTAGTAGGCCTTGGCCATCGCGGCGTTGACCAGAATGGTCTGCGTCGAAGCGATGGTCGGGCTGCCGCCCCAGAACACGGCGATATCGAGCGTGTCGAGGCCGGGCGTCTCCAGGCACAGCTGCGCGGCGATCTCGCCCGTCGTGTACATCTGCGCGATGCCCGGCGCCAGCAGCAAGCCGGCATTCGCGAACTTTGTGCCGAACTCCTGCTCGAGCGTGATCAGCCAGTCCTGCTCGCCGGTCGTGTCGGTGTAGTGGCACTTGGCAGCGAGGCAAGCCTGCACCACCTCGACGCCGAACTTGGCGAACGGGCCCACGGTGTTGAGCACCACCGAGGCGCCCTTGAACAACTCAGTCAGCGCCGAGGCGGTGTGCGGCACCGTCACGACCTCGTAGTCGGCGGTCTCGATGCCGGCCACGTTCGACTTCATCGCGGCGTTGAGCTTGTCGGCGCTGCGGCCGGCGGCGATGAAGGGGATGTTGTACTCGCGCAGATATTCGCAGACCAGCCGGCCGGTGTAGCCGGACGCGCCATAGACGATGACGGGCTTCTTCTCGCTCATTGCGATCCTCCGAAATGCTTGTTGTCGGCTTCGTTGCTACATGCCCATGCCGCCGTCGACCGGCAGGCCGATGCCGGTGATGAAGCGGGCATCGTTCGAGCACAGGAACACCGCGGCGTCGGCGATGTCGGTGACCTCCGCAAGCTTGCCGAGCGGCGTCTGCTCCACCACCGAGCCGACCGCGGCGTTGACGTCGGGCGCAAGGCCGATCTTCACGATGTCATTGGCGAGCTGCAGGCCCATGTCGGTCGGGATCAGGCCGGGATAGATGCAGTTGACGCGCACGCCATAGCCGAGCTTGCCGGCTTCCATCGCACCGACGCGGGTCATGCGGTCGACCGCGGATTTGGTGCCGGAGTAGACGGCGATGCTCGGGAAGGCGATCGTCGCCGCGACGGACGCGATATTGACCACCGCACCGCCCTTGCCCGCCGCGCCGCCCGGCCGCATCGCGCGGAAGGCGTGCTTCATGCCGAGCACGGTGCCGACGATGTTGACGTCGCACATCCGACGTGCGTCCTCGGCCTTGATGTCGGCGACGAGCGAGGTGATCTCGATGCCGGCATTGTTGATCAGGATGTCGAAGCCGCCGAGGGTTTCTACCGTCGCTGCGGCGGCCCGCTCCCACTGCGCGTCGTCGGTGACGTCGAGCTTGACGAAGCCGCTCTTCACCCCGGCCTTGGCGATCTCGGCGGCGCTGGTCTTGCCGGCGTCGTCGAGAATGTCGCCGATCATGACCGCGGCACCGGACCGCGCCAGCGCCTGCGCGATCGCCGCGCCAATCCCCCGGGCGCCGCCGGTGACCAGGGCTTTCCTGCCTTCAAGGCTCTTCCCACTCATGACGTAGTCCTCCCTTTGCTTTGATGATCTTGATCGGTGCCGTGGACTGGGGGCTGCGCGGGCCGGGCGTTGCGCATTTGGAGCACAGCAGTGATCGCGGCCGACGTCGGCGGGGCGCAGCATGGGCGCGCCCCGGGCGGTGCATTTCCTCCTGTTTCGTCGATTGGTCAGCCGTCTTGACGGTTGTCCAAATTATTGGGCCAACCCTCGTCCAGGAACTTGACACTTGTCAAGTCTGAATTTGACAAGTGTCAAAGAGGATGATTGTGAAGGGATGGAGCACGCCGCGATCGCCGCGGTATAGTTGCTCGAGCGAAGCAACAGAAGAAAGGCACCGGATGGCGCGGCAGGCGACAGGAGCGGCCCAGCGCGTGGCCGTGGCGAGCGAGGCGCTGCGCGACGAGAAGTTCAACGCACGGCGCGTCGAGCTTGCGGAAGCTGCGCTGGAGACGCTCGGTGAGCTCGGCTTCGCGCGTACCAGCCTGCGCGAGATCGCGCAGAACTCCGCATTCACGCACGGGGTGTTTCACTACTACTTCAGCGACAAGCTCGATCTGATCTGCTGCTGCGTCCGCCACTACAAGGCGAAATGTGTGACGCGCTATGACGAGGTGGTGACGACCGCACGCAGCCGCGACGAACTGACCGAAGGCTTCCTCGCCAAGCTCGCGGCGACGCTGCGGGACGAAGCCCGCATGCACCGGCTCTGGTACGACCTGCGCTCGCAGGCGATGTTCGAGCCCGCGTTTCGCAAGGACGTGCTCGAGATCGACAAGAGCCTGGAAGCAATGATCTGGCGCATCGCCACACGCTACGCCGAGCTCGGCAACAAGAAGCCGGCATCGTCACCGGCCGCGCTCTACGCGCTGTTCGACGGCCTGTTCCAGAGCGCACTGCTCAGGCATCTTGCTGACGACGAGAAGGCCGTTCCGGATCTGCTCGACGAAGTTCGCCGACTGCTGCCGACGATCTGCTGAGGCGTCCACAACGCATCAGCGCGCGCGAACGCGCGACCAACAACTATTCCTGAAGACAGTTGCGCGAACGAATCCGCTGACGCGGGTGATTACGCCGCGCTCGCCGGCGGCAGCGCGAGCACCGAATAGATCGCCTGTGCGTCGCGCGAGGCGCGTAGCTTCTTGGCGACGTCCTGGTCGCGCAGCAGGCGGGCGATGCGCGCCAGCGCCTTGAGGTGGTCGGCGCCGGCGCCTTCGGGCGCCAGCAGCAGGAATATCAGGTCGACCGGCTGGCCGTCCATCGCCTCGAAATCGATCGGGCGCTCGAGGCGGGCGAAGAAACCGAACAGCTTCTCCAGCTTGGGCAGCTTGCCGTGCGGGATGGCGACGCCATAGCCGACCGCCGTGGTGCCGAGCCTCTCGCGCTGCAGCAGCACTTCGAAGATCGCGCGCTCGTTCTGCCCGGTCAAAGCCGAGGCACGCGCCGCAAGTTCCTGCAGCGCCTGCTTCTTGCTGATGACCTTCAAAGCAGGGAGTATCGCCTCGGGTGCGACCAGATCGGTAATCGGCATTGGGACGTTCCGAGGTGAATGACCGTCAGGTTGCGAAATAGGCTTTACAGCGGCGGCGTCAAGAAGATGAGGTGGGATGCGGGCTTAGCCCGGGTCCATTTGGCAGGGCTTCTACTCCAACGTATCGGCGGTGCCAACACCTGCGAACCCTGTTCCGCCCCCCTTATTCCTGGAGGCGGCGGACCATAAGCAGGGCTGGCTTCGAACGTCAATGCCATCTGCCAACTATCCTCAGGGGCTCACCGCGGGCGGGTCGACCCAGCCGACATTGCCGTCCGTACGGCGGTATATGATGTTCAACCGGCCACTGCCGCCATGCTGGAACACCAGGCAGGAGGCGCCGGTCAGATCGAGCTCCATCACCGCCTCGCTGACCGAAAGCCGCTTCAGCGCGGTGGTTGCCTCGGCAATGATGACCGGGCTGTATTCGGTGACCTCGTCCTCGTTCTCGGGCGCCTCGATGACGTAGCTCGGCGCGTCGAGCCCGACGCCGTTCAATTCGGCAAGGGCGGCGGTCGCGGCGTAGGCCTTGCGGGCGGAGCGGTCCTTGAGCCGGCTCTTGTAGCGGCGCAGACGCTTCTCGATCATCAACAGCGCGGCGTCGGCGCTGGCATAGGCGTCGGCGGCGTTGGATTCGGCTTCCAGCGTGATGCCGGAATCCAGATGTATCGCGCAGTCGGTTCGGAAGCCGAAGCCATCCTTGCTCAGGGTGATGTGACCGGAATAGTTGCCATCAAAATACTTTCGCAGGACCTCGTCGGTGCGGTCGCTGACGCGCGCACGAAGCGCCTCGCCGATGCTGATGCTCTTTCCCGAGATTCGAAGGGTCATTTGATGCCTCAATTGCTGGGATGCCTCGGTCTGTCTTGCAGGAGCATGATGGTCGCTGGATTCCGGTTGCCTTCCTTTCTGACGATGCTCGGCCTGGAAAGGTCGAGACTATCGCGATTTGACGCGAACGCAACGAGCGCATGGACCTGTCCGTACTTGGACGGGGCCATCCTCAGGAAGTAACCTAAACGGGGGCTGTATCGCGCGAGCGGTCGGGCGAGGAGGCAGGAGCCGAAAGGGCATTACCGAGCATGCTCTGTTTGTCACGGCGGCGCTGCACCGAGGATGGTATCCGCATCGCCTCGCGGTACTTCGCGACGGTGCGGCGGGCGATATCAATGCCCGAGGCGCGCAAACGTTCCACGATCGTGTCGTCGGACAGGATCGCCGACGGCGCTTCGCCGTCGATCAACTGCTTGATGTGGTGACGCACCGCTTCGGCCGAATGCGCCTCGCCGCCGTCGGCGGACGCGATCGACGCGGTGAAAAAATACTTCAATTCAAAACTGCCGCGATTGGTCGCCATGTATTTGTTGGCGGTGACGCGCGACACTGTCGATTCATGCATCTGGATCGCGTCCGCGACTGCCTTCAGATTCAGCGGCCGCAGATGCGCGACGCCATAGGTGAAGAAGCCGTCCTGCTGGCGGACGATTTCGGTCGCGACCTTCAGGATGGTGCGGGCGCGCTGATCGAGCGCGCGCACCAACCAGGTCGCGTTCTGCAGGCAGTCGGTGAAGTACGACTTGTCACCGTCCTTGCGGATCGTCTTCGACAGCTCAGAGTAATAGGTCTGGTTGACCAGCACGCGCGGCAGAGTGTCGCTGTTGAGCTCGACGTGCCAGCCGCCGTCGGGACCCGGACGGACATAGACGTCGGGCACCATAGTCTGCGTCCGCGAAGTGCCGAACTTCAGTCCAGGCTTCGGATCGAGCCGCCGGATCTCGGCGATCATGTCGGTGATGTCTTCGTCGTCGACGCCGCACAGCTTGCGCAGGCCTGCGATGTCGCGCTTGGCGAGCAGATCGAGATGCTCGACCAGCGCCTGCATCGCCGGGTCGTAGCGATCGAGCTCGCGCAGCTGGATCGCAAGACACTCGCTCAGGTTTCGGGCGCAGACGCCCGGCGGATCGAATTTCTGCAACACGGCGACGACCTCGTCGACCGCCTGCTGCGACGCACCGAGCCGCTCGGCAGCCTGGCCGAGATCGGCCGGCAGGTAGCCGGCGTCGTCGACTAGGTCGATCAGATACTGCCCGATCATGCGCTGCGCCGGCGCCGAGAAGGCCACCGCGAGTTGCTCGGCGAGATGGTCGGCGAGCGTCAGCTCGGCGGCCACGAAGGCTTCGAGATTGTATTCGTCGTCGCTGGAGGCGCCGCCGCCCCATTCGGTATAGACGGAAGGCGGCGCATCCTGTGCGGCGCGCGCAGCCGCTTCCGCCGGCTCTTCGGAAAACACATTCTCAAGACCGGAATCGAGCGTCTGTTCGATCTCGGCGCGGGTGCCGAGGTCGCGGTTCAGCCACTCCTCCTGGCCGGGCTCGAAGGCGGCTTCGCCACTGGCGCCCGCAGCCATGTCGGAGCCGTCGCCATCGTCGCCGTAGCTCGAGGAACCGTCGGAATCGCCGTAGTCCTGCCGTTCCATCGCAGGCTCGCCGGCCACCGGCGGTTCCGGCCCGTCGGCTGCCCGCTCCAGCAGCGGGTTGCGCTCCAGCTCTTCCTCGACAAAGGTCGACAGATCCAGGTTCGACAGTTGCAGCAGCTTGATCGCCTGCATCAGCTGCGGCGTCATCACCAGCGACTGCGACTGGCGGAACTCTAGTCTTTGCGTCAGCGCCATGGAGGCAAGATCGACCTTAAAAGTTGGCTCGATTCTTGCTTATCTTAGTCCGTGAAGCTTGTACACGGCTTGACGGATGCAATTTTTGGGCTAGAGCCGGAATTCCTCGCCAAGGTAAAGCCGACGTACATCCGGATCATTAACGATCTCCTCCGGGCTTCCCTCAGTCAAGATCTCACCGGCATAGACGATGTAGGCACGGTCGGTCAGGCCGAGTGTCTCACGGACGTTATGGTCGGTGATGAGCACGCCGATGCCGCGGTTGGTGAGGTGGCGGACGAGGTCCTGGATGTCACCGACCGCGATCGGGTCGATGCCGGCGAACGGCTCGTCGAGCAGCATATAGTTCGGTCGCGTCGCCAGCGCGCGCGCAATCTCGACGCGGCGGCGCTCGCCGCCGGACAGCGCGATCGACGGGCTCTTGCGCAGCCGCGTGATGTTGAACTCGTCGAGCAGCGAATCCAGTTCGTGCTCGCGCTTCTTCTTCGAGGGCTCGACGACCTCGAGCACGGCGCGGATGTTCTGCTCGACCGACAGGCCGCGGAAGATCGAGGCTTCCTGCGGCAGATAGCCGATGCCGAGGCGCGCACGCTGATACATCGGCAGCTTGGTGACGTCATGGCCGTCGAGCTCGATCGCACCGCGATCGGCCTTGATCAGGCCCGTGATCATGTAGAACACGGTGGTCTTGCCGGCGCCGTTCGGCCCGAGCAGGCCGACCGCCTCGCCGCGGCGCACATAGATGCTGACGCCGCGCACGACCTGGCGGCTGCCAAAACTCTTTTCCACGCTATGCACAGCCAGATAGCCCGGCCGCTTGATGAGCTGCGGCGCCGCCGGGGCACTGTTTCTGGCCGGCCTCGCGCGCGCCGGAGCCGCCGCGGGTTGCGATCGCGGCAGCTCGACGGCGGGAACCGGAGCGGCGCGCGCCATCGGCGGCGCGTCACGCACCGGCGACGTCAGCATCTCGCCGAACTGGTCGCCGAGCGCCGTGATGTCGTCGTGCGCACGCGCAAATCCGGTGCTGCGTTTCGCAGAGCGCCGCCGGAACATGCCGAGAAAATCCACCATCCCCGCTTCGCTTCAACCTTTCACGGTGATCCCGCGACCTTGCCTGCGGACCAATCGATTCGCACGCCAACCTGCGAACATGAAAACCGGATGCCGGCCTTCCCGCGCGACAAGCGCGGACGCGTTTGCGCGGATCATGCTCGAATAATACGGCAAAGCGCGGTGACCCGCGCCTTGGATGAGTGGATGCCCCTGCCCGGCCAGCGAGATTCCCCCTCGAGGCGGATCTTCGGCCGAACCGCAGCAGTAGATACAGTCTCGCCCCTCGCGCTTCAACCTCGCGGCCGCAAAATATTATCTAACTAGTTGATTCTGCTCAACCTTACGCGAAGCTTACTTGGCGCCCTATTTCGACTTGCCGCCCGGCAGGAGCTGAAGCGGCGAGGGCGCCGGAGCGGTGCCGGGGGCGGCCGGCGTTCCGCAGCCACCCTTGCCGCTTTGTCCGCCCTGCGACTGGATGAACAGCCCCTGCACCTTGCCGCTGTCGGATTCCACCCGCGAGACGCCGGTGGTCATGTCGACCAGCAGACGGTCGCCGCGCAGCACGTTCTGGCACTGGGTCAGCACCACCTGGCCACCACCGCCGCCGAGCATGGTGATCAGATTGGTCTTGGTGTCGAAGATCGCGGTCTCCCCGGTGACGACCTGGTCCTTCTGGGTGACGACGACATTGCCCTTCGCTTCCAACCGCTTGATCGAGGACGCCCCGCCGGGGCCAGGGGTCGCCGACTGCATCGGCGCAGTACCCTTGGCGGCGGCACCCTTGGTGCCCGCAGGCGCAGGCGCCGGCGTCTGGGTCGATTTGTCCTCGTAGAACACCACCAGGATCTTCGAGGTCATGGTGGTGTCGCCCTGCACGACCTTCACATTGCCGGAGAAGGTCGCCTCCTTCTTCTTGTCGCGCATTTCGAGCGCGGCGGCCTCGATCTGGATCGGCTGGTCACGGTTCTGCGAAAAGCCCTGCATGGCGTTGGGGACGCCGCTCATCGAGCCCTGCGCGGACACAGAATTCACTGCGAACAGCGCGAGCAGGAAGGCCGCAATTGCGATGCCGTGCGGAAAGCGTCTGATCATCAAAATCATTTCGTGTTGGCGGATTTGCGCGCCTTCGGCGGCGCTGGAGGAGGAGGTGGTGGTGGCGACGCGGCCTCGGCGGGCGCGCTTGCATTGTTGTCGCCGAGCTTGTCGAGGTACATCACGACATTGCCTTCGAACCGCACGAGCTCGCCACTGTTGTAGATTCTGAGTCGGTCTGACGTCAGCGTGCCCTGCAGCAGCTTGACGTCGACATGCTCGTCCGACGACACGTTGCCCTTGTTGATGTCGACGAAGGCTTGCGTCAGCTTGGCCTCATAGCCGGTGGACGATTGCAGGAAGATATCCTGGCGCAGGTCGAGCAGCTGCTTCTTGTTGTCGAAGAAGCCGGTGCGCGCATCCATCGTCACGGTCGACTCATCCTGCTGCGCGACCTTGGCGCGGATCGTCTTCAGCTCGACATGGTCCGGATCGGTGACGTCCTGGATCGCCGCCTTGGCCCACATCTCATAGGGCCGGCCATCGGCGGAGAAGCCGGCGATGTGCGGGGATTCCATCGTGATCTTGGTGCCGGAGACCACGAGGTTGTCCATCTCGACCGGCAGCTTGGGGATCATTTCGCGGAAGGGATTGTAGACCGAGACGAAGATGATCGAAGCCATCGCCACTCCCACCACCGCGGGCACGGCGACGCGCAGGATCCGCACCATGCGGCTGTGCCGCGCGGCAGCGGCAAAGCGCGCCTCGAGGCCCGTCACATAGGCTGGATTCTGAACCGAATTCACCTGAGCTCCAGAGGCGCGAAATGCCCCTATTCTAGCCGGAGCCGCCCGAATATGCAGCCCGGACCTCGCGTCGCGCCCCCGCGAGGGACAACGCGTGAACAGTTTGGCCGAAACGGGGCGGAACAGGCCCTGCTGCGACGAATTCGGCGCCCATCATTAACGGGCGAATTCACGAATGGGCGAAGATGTCCTCGGCCTCCCAGCCGTCGAGATCGAGCCTGGCGCGGTTCGGCAGGAAGTCGAAGCAGGCCTGCGCGAGCTCGCTGCGTCCCTCGCGCGCCAGCATGACGTTCAACTTGTCGCGCAGCGCATGCAGGTGCAGCACGTCGGAGGCGGCGTAGGCGAGCTGGGCCTCGCTCAGGCTTTGCGCGCCCCAGTCGCTCGACTGCTGCTGCTTCGACAGTTCGACGTTCAGCACCTCGCGCACCAGATCCTTCAGGCCATGGCGGTCGGTATAGGTGCGCGACAGCCGCGAGGCGATCTTGGTGCAATAGACCGGCGCCGGCATCACGCCGAACGTGTTGTAGAGCACCGCGACGTCGAACCGCGCGAAATGAAAGATCTTGGTGATCTTGGGATTGGCCAGCAGCGCCTTCAGGTTCGGCGCATCGGTGTGCCCCTTCGGAATCTGGATCACGTCGGCAGTACCGTCGCCGTTCGACATCTGCACTACGCAGAGCCGGTCACGATGCGGATGCAGCCCCATGGTCTCGGTGTCGATCGCAACGGAATCGGTGTAGCGCGTGAGATCGGGCAGGTCGCCGCGATGCAGGCGGATGGTCATGCTGTCAAAAACCTCGTCGAATCGCTCTCGGGACAAGCTATCGTTCAATTCCCCGGCAGGCGAGCGGGCATCAAAAGGGGAGGGACGCCCTCCCTCATTCCGCTGGCACGGGGTGTAGCGCCATTGCGCAACGGAGACAATGGCTTGGCTGGCCGATCGCGACCAGGACCACTCTATTGCCAGCTGACGCGGAGGCCGAACCGGCCGGTGATGTCCTCACGATGCAGGCTGTCCACCGACGTCGTGTAGCCCGCGCTCGCATAGGCACTGATCGTGCGATTGAGCTGCGCGGAGACGCCGGCGCCGATCTCGACGGCGGTGCCGCGGCTTTGCACGCCGATCAAGTCGGTCGTGGCGAAGGCGATGCTGCGGTCATTCGCAGCCGTGTGCCAGAGATTGGCCTCGAGATAGGGACGCAGTTCGGTGGTGCCGACGATGACAGTAGCGGGTATGCGGACGCCGAGCCGCCCGGTCAGCGTATCGGCACTGCCGGGCGCGACGCTGGAGAAGAGGTCGTTGAAGCTGTCGAACGACTGGCGCTGCCAGATCAGTTGCGCCTGCGGCTCGATCGCGATGAATCGATTCACCGGGATCGGCACGCCGGTTTCCAGCGACGCCGCGACGCCCGTGCCCGACACCCGCGCGCCGACCTGGCGGTCCGACTGCGGACTTGCGCCGTAGAAGCTGCCCATCAGCACGGCGTCGACGTACCAGCCCGAGGGACCGATATGGGTCCAGTAGCCGCCGATGTTCTGGCTGTCGATCGAGAGCGTGCCGGTGCGGACGCCGTCGATCCCGACCGCGAAGCCGTTGATGGTGCCGCTGGCCCAGCCATAGGCGTAGAAGAAGCCGGCGCGATCGTGGTGCTCGGGCGCGGACTGGAAGCGCAGGATGTCGACGCCGACCTGCACGCCGGCCATGGTGCCGTCGAAGGATGGGCTGACCGTGCCGGCCCAGCTCTGCGAACTGTGCGAACCATACGCGCGCGCCCACGCCGCCGGCTGCTCGCCGCCGCTGGTCAGCAAGGCCTGATCGCCCTGGCGCTGGTGGAAGGTGCCGAGCGTCGCGAGCCCGAGCTTCTGCGCCACCTGCGGCAACGCCGAATAGACCGAGACTTCCTCACGGTAGAGTTCGACCGGCGCAGCGCCCGCCGGCGGCGGCGTCAGCGACGACAGATCTTCTGCGGGCAGCCCTGATGGCGACATGCCCCCGCCGGACACGACCGGAGGGGCAGGTGACGCCGTCCCCGGCAGCAGCGTCGAGCGCAGATACCAGTTGTCGGCGCTGCCGGCCGAGACACCGCCGCGGAACAGCAGATATTCGTGCGCGCCGGCAACGACCGCACTGGAGAGACCGAATGCACCCGGCGCCGTGGTGCCGCCGTTGACGGCCTGCACCACCATGATTCCATCCGCGGTGGTCTCCGCGCCCGCGCCGCCTGCATTGCTGACGGCTACCGCAGTCGAGCCCGACGCGTTGCCGCCGGAGATGACGAGTCGATCCGACGGCGAACCGTCACTACCTAGCACGCTGCGCAGAAAAAGGCTGCCGCCATTGCCGACATAGTTGCCGGCAATCGTCAGGCTGTTCGCGGCCGTTGCGCCGCCATTGGTCAGGTTGATCACGCCGGCATTGGTGACGGTGACCGGCGGCCCGCCGGCAAACGACGTGATCGACGGATTGGCGCCGTTGCCGGCCAGCAGGCTGGTGCCGGCCGCGATCGAGACATTGCCGGTCAGCGATGTCTGCAGGGTCAGCGAACCGCTGTTGATGAAGGTGTTGGCGAAGGTGCCGGTGCCGGCCCAGGTCCAGTCGCTGCCTTCCATCGTCAGCGTCTGGAAGCGCGTGAACGGATTGGTCACCGTGCCGCTGCCTTGCAGCCGCACCTGGTTGTTGCCGGCGCCGCCATCGGCAAGGCCTGATATCTGCGAGCCGGTCTGCAGGATGAAGGTCACATTGCCCGTGCCGCCGGCGAGCGCCGTGCCGCTGTTGCCGGCGATCAGGCCGGCATTGACGATGGTGGTGACGCCGTTGAGCGTGCGGATCGCGGGCCCGGCCTGGCTGATGATCTGGCCGCCGGCGAGATTCTGGATCGTTGCGGTGAAGGATGATCCCGCGGTGTTGGAGAACACGGCATCGGAACCGGCGCCGCGCGCTTCGATGATGCCGCTATTGGTCAGCACATTGGCGTTGCCCTGCATAAAGACGGTGTTGTTCGCCACCCCTCCCAGCGCGCTGCCGGTCGTCAGCAAGGTGCCGGTATTGGTGATTGAGGCGAACTGCCCGGCGGAGAAGATCGCGCGCGCCTGCGCGCCGGAGGTCGTGATCGTCCCGCTGTTCATGAACTTGTTGTTGTCGCCGGTCTGGACGTACAGGCCATAGGATTGCGGTCCCTGGGTCGTGATCGTCCCGGTATTGATGAGCGTGTTGTTGCCGTTCTGGGTCAGCCCGACGATAGCGAGGCCGCGCGAAGTGCCGTTCTGCGTCGTGATGGTGCCGTTGTTGATCAGCGTGTTGCCGCTGCTGCTGGCGGCGATCGCATTGCTGCCCGCGCCCGTGGTCGTGATCAGGCCGGACGTCCCATTGGTGAAGACGTTGCCATTGCCGCTGCCGAAGATTCCGGTGCCGCCGCCGCTGATGGTCAGCGTGCCGTTGTTGGTCGCGGTGCTGCCGGAGATGAGACCGATCGCGGTTGCGCCGGCGCCCGGCGTGATGCCCGCGCCCTGCAACACGTTCACCGTGACGTTCGAGCTGCCGGCAGCGGCCTGCACGCCTGCGAGCGAGGGATTCGGAGCCGTAGTCGAGCAGGTCACCGTCTGACCGCTCACCGGCGCGAGATTGTCGCAAGCGGCAAACGCCTGCGAGACCGACAGAAGATAGCCGCCACCCAGAGTGCACGACAGGATCGCCGCGAGCCGCGATGAAACCATGCCCATCTCCACCATCGGCGCGAAGCCGAGCCCCCGGCCTGCGCTTCCTGCTCCCCCTGCCCCGCTCTCAGCGTCGGCTGATCAGCTCCATTCAAGCTTGAGACGATTTGCAGCGATCTGTTGCGGGATCGCCACAGACGGAACCTTTAGATGCATAGATTCGATTCACATCCTTTGCGTGCATACCCTTTCAGGGTTGTGAAGTACACCACTCACCCGTTGCGGACATTGCGCGACACAACCCGAAACAATCGTCTTTGCGTGTCAGACGCGCGGTGCGCGCGACCGAACATCGCGATATGCAATTGATTTTGATGGAACTGTTGCCTTGGCGCCTCATGAAATCCCGTTGCGCCCACCCCATCTGTTGCCAGCCCGCACTTACCCTTGAAATGAGCCTCATGTCGGAACAGACCATCGCCGCGCCGATCGACGACGAGCCGCAGGAACGCGGCTTCACGCGCTATCAATCGTTCCTGATCGCGCTGCTTGCCTTCACACAATTCAATTTGATCCTCGACTTCATCATCATGTCGCCGCTCGGCGCCATCCTGATGCCCTCGCTCAACATCACGGCCGGGCAGTTCGGCGTCGCGGTGTCGGCCTATGCCTTCGCCGCCGGCATTTCCGGCATCCTCGCCGCCGGCTTTGCCGATCGCTTCGACCGCAAGAAGCTGCTGCTGTTCTTCTATGTCGGCTTCATGCTCGGCACCGTGCTGTGCGCGCTGGCGCAGAATTTCCAAGTGCTGCTGCTCGGCCGCATCGTCACCGGCCTGTTCGGCGGCGTGATCGGCTCCGTCGTGCTCGCGATCGTGACCGACCTGTTCCCGCTGCAACTGCGCGGCCGCGCGATGGGTGTGCTGCAGACCGCATTCGCCGCGAGCCAGGTGCTCGGCGTCCCGGCCGGGCTTTTCCTGGCCAATCACTGGAACTGGCACATCTGCTTCGTCGCCATCGTCGGCCTGTCGATCGTGGCGATCGCCGCCATTGCGCTGTTCATGGAGCCCGTCGACGGGCACCTCAAGCTGCAGCACGACAGCAATCCGTTCCGCCATCTGATCGCGACCGTGGGGCAGCCGCGCTACACGCTCGCCTTTTTGGTGACGACGCTGCTGGCGACCGGCGGCTTCATGCTGATGCCGTTCGGCAGCGCCTTCACCGTGCACAATCTCGGCATCGATATCGTGCACCTGCCGACGATCTACCTGGTTTCCGGCCTGTTCAGCATCATCATGGGACCACTGGTCGGCCGCGCCAGCGATGCGTTCGGCAAGTATCCGGTCTTTGCGTTCGGCTGCGTGGTCACCGTGATCATGGTGCTGACCTATACCAATCTCGGCCACGTCTCGCTGCTGACCGCAATCATCGTCAATGTGCTGATGTTCGTCGGCATCTTCTCGCGCATGATCCCGTCGCAGGCGCTGATGTCGGCGATCCCCGACGCCAGCCAGCGCGGATCGTTCAGCGCGGTCTCGGCCTCGGTGCAGCAGCTGTCGGGCGGGCTGGGCTCGGTGGTCGCAGCCGCGATCGTCGCCGAGAACCCGGACGGCTCGCTGCTGCATTTCGACCGGATCGGCTACGTCGTCGTGGCGAGCTCGATGATCTCGATGATCGCGATGTATTTCGTGCAGCGGCCGATCGCCCGCCGCACGGGGCGGCGGGTTGTGTGAGGCGCGCTCCGCGCAGGCGGATTGAAGAGCAATCCGCTGCCTCGCCCATCCTCAAAAACGAGATTTCATTATGGGCGAGGCCAAAGCAAAACTGCTATTTCGGACAGAGATTTTGAACGAGCATCGATGTTGCTGAACTTGAAGTTCGATAGCTTCACCAGATCCTGTGTGAGCTTGATGGCGGAATCCTTATAGGCGCTCTTCTTTCGTCCGAACGGGTTGTTAGATGCTCCAATATTGAGAGGCCCAGCAAAGAGTGTGAGATTTCCTATCCTGTCAACATACCGTGAATGCGCGGATTCAGAGTTAGTGCCGAGATAGGAGACCCAATCGCCGAATTCGTCTTTCGCTTTCTTCGTCTTGATTTTCTGCGGCATGATGTGTTCGACGTGAACGTCGTCAGATCCTAGCACCTGTAGTTCGTCGTGTGCTCCATGCTTCGACATTTCAATTTTCTCCAAGCAATACCGTGCCCGATCAATAAGGTTTGCCGAAAAATGAGCATCCGCAAAATCGCTACGAAATTTTTCGTCCGTTGGACAAAGTTCACGATAGGCGGCCTCGGTGGGCTTGACTGGGCTCTTTGGAGAATTGGCACAGAGCCTTGCGAAGAGCGCCTCTGTATCATTTGATCGTTCTCGACATACGTGGCGCCGGAGAACGAAGCTTTCCGTTAGCTTGAGTATCTCGCGAAAGTCCTTATCACTGCACCCATTAGACCGCAGATGCATCAGAAAGCCGTATGTCTGAACTGCCTTAATCATCTGCAGATTTCGAAGATGACGATCGATGCGCTTGTCCTTGGTTCGAGCGAAGACCAAGTCACCATAGACCTCAGCGCACAAGGTCAGACGCGAAACAAAATCGTTAAAGCCTATTTTCTGTAACGCTATGGTTGGGGTGGCATCGACTTCAGCTATTTCGGGTGTAGCGGATTCCTCGTCCTGGTCATCATCGGGATCGCTATAGTGGCCATGCTCTGGAAGCGACTCGGCTTCTTTAACCTGCGTCATGAAGAGGCCCTTGAACTCAGCGATCACTTCCGACGTCATTATTCTGCGCTGAAGGGTAGGCGAGCACGCGCCTCAGAATTTGTACGCTTCAATGTTTCTTGCAGCGTCTCGACCGCTAGAAGTTTGGCATTCGTGCCGTTAGCCATGGCAGCCCCCCAGGATCACCATTTATGGTTGTCCTAGTTGTCCAGTAAAGCCCTCGCCTGCGGTCCAAGCGCGGTTCACTGAGCGGCCCGGTAGATCACGGGTTCGACACCTCAGATTGGCCTCGTCGCCAGCGACCTGGATTCGGCCGCGGTTCGAGTTTCTGGGTGACGAAAGAATGCGGCCAGCGCTCTGCAGCCGCACGCACCTCGCGGATGCTGAGCGATTTCAATCGCTTATGAAAATGGGTGGTGCCCAGGAAAGGATTGGAGCTCCGCCCGACAAACTGTAGCGAAAACAGCGGCTTACATCCGCATCAAGTCCGACGCTTGTACCACTGGACTGTGCTCGTGTCGATCCTCGCTCTGATCGCCAAACACACGGCATTTCAGGGGCAGGGAGAGGCTTGGGATAGTCTGGCATGACGACGCTCGGCTCGCTTCGTCCGAACGGCCCTCACGCCCTGCGTTCAGGGTCTCGGCGATCCTTTGCGAATCCTGGCCATGGAAGTCGACCGACACCCTGAGCCCTCAAACTTTCTCACATTCCTCCGGCTCCGTCTCGGTCTTGGCCTCGGTGCCCGCAGGACGCGAACCTGCCGAGTTCGGGCCGCCGGCAGACTGAACGAAGACGTCACTTCGCGGCACGCAACCCTCCTCGGCGACGCATTCGCGGCCTCGATTTGCTGTGATGTATCGATGCATTTCCGTCATTGGCGATGCGATCCGTATTTGCTCCTGGCCAGCAGGAAAGGCAGGATTCCCGGGCCTGGCCAACGCGTGCCAGCAGCCTGTCGCACAACTACAATTGACTAGCGTCACATCTGTCAGATCGAAGAAGCCGCCGTCGCTGACGGCCCGGCAAGCCTGGGCCACCTGAATGGCGGCAACGACCGCCATCCACGGCACGCCGAGACTGCGGCCACCAATGCTCAACGCGCCGCTGAGATCGACGCGCAGCATCTACGCGTTCCTGAAGCGATGCGTCGAGCGACCCCCCGCGGTGTACGTCCGGTTCGGGCGAGGCCTGCTCCGGCAAGCGTGTACCGGGAAAGCCGTGGATTCGGATGTCGAAGATCTCCGGTGAGCGTGCCCGCCGAGCCCGGCATCAAGCACGAGGTCCAAGGGTCCCAGCGAGACGTCCAATGCCCGCTTGTGGCTGCCATACATTCTCTCTGCCTGCTGCGTCCGCTTAGTCCTGGGAAGATGGAATCTGTAATCCGTCACAGCGAACGCGAACAATTCGCCAACAGGCAGAAATGTGAATTAATGCCGATCCTGTCGTGACTCTTTGCACGTTGCAGTTGCACGTATGTCCTTGTATGGTTTCGATATTCGTGTTCGCGGTATTGTACTTTGAACTAACTTTCAGCAGGTGTTTCGATGACACTCGGGACGCAAAATACCTTCACCGATGCACTTGACGTCGAGACGCTATTGTCAGAATGGCGCTCTGAACAAGCCCGTAGCCGCGACCTTGCGATACCTATTCGACTAGTCGTTGAGATCGATTACCCCGCTGATGATGACGCAATTGCTCGCCGAATTATGGACGCACTCTCAATTCAGGTGGAGTTGGGGCCGCTTTTTCCGGAGAGTACCGGTCTGGTCAAATTCCGACTGTTGACTGTTCCTGGCGTCCCTAGGCCAGACCGCGCCGACCTGTTCGAAATTGCCAACGTAATTCGGAATCTTATCCAGGCTGAGACGGTGCAGCCGGATCTCGGAACATCTTACTTCGAGTGCGAGCGCTTGCCGCCGCCTGCTGGTACCCCGGAAAGTGCCGACTGGACGGTCTGGTGCTGGGCACCGGACAACGAAAAGCCTTCTAATGCGGATTGGGCACTCGCAAAATCCAACGTTCCTGCGGCTTGGGAATATGCAAGCTCATTCGGAAGGGCGAGCCAAGGTAAAGGCATCTCTATCTTCCAACCGGATACCGGGGTAGTGCCGGCACACTCCCAAATGCCGCCTGACGTCGCCAGGGATCCGCGATCTCTGAACCTAATCGAACCAGGTAGTCCTCCTATTGATCCGATGGAGAATGGATCAAATCCAGGGCACGGCACAGGGACTGGAAGTGTCGTCGCAAGTCCGAGAACAGCTAACATGACCGGCGCGGCTCCGTTGGCCACGCTCGTGCCGATACGTTGCATCGAAAGTGTTGCGGTTTTCGATCAAAGTCCGGTGGCGAGAGCAATCGCTCATGCAACAACTCAAGGAGCCCATGTTATTACTTTGAGCCTCGGCGGAGTGCTGAGCAGCGCACTCCACGCCGCAGTAAAGCACGCGG